>NZ_BMCP01000001.1 GCF_014635245.1 Agaricicola taiwanensis
ACTGCTGAGGACGCTCGCGGGCGGCCAAGTGCGGCAATCGGCGGCGATTGGCGTGCCCAGAGGCGGACTGAAGTGGCGGAGAGGGTGGGATTCGAACCCACGGTACGGTTGCCCGCACAACGGTTTTCGAGACCGCCCCGATCGACCACTCCGGCACCTCTCCAGTCGTGGCGCGTGCTTTACACGCCGCGATGGCTGGCGACAAGCCGTAAAATAGAGCCGCAGCACGGATTAGCGGTTGCTCCAGCACCCACTCTGAACTATAGGTGCGCCCGAAGGACACGCTGCCCTGCGTGCCCTTTCACCACGTGAGATCAAAATCAACAAAAAGCCGCCCCCTTGAGGCCGGTTCGAAGGACGACTGACATGTTTGCAATCATCAAGACTGGCGGACACCAGTTCCGTGTCGCCCAGGACGACGTCATCACCGTAAACCGTTTGTCCGGCGACGCCGGCTCCACGGTCGAGCTGGGTGAGGTCATCTTCCTGAACGACGGCGACAACTCCAGCTTCGGCGCGCCCTTCGTTGAAGGCGCGAAGGTCGTTGCGGAGATCGTCGAACATTCCCGCGGCAAGAAGGTCATCGCCTTCAAGAAGCGCCGGCGGCAGAATTCGAAGCGCAAGCGCGGCCATCGTCAGGAAGAGACGGTGATCCGCATCACGGATATCCTAGCGGCCGGTTCCGCGCCCAAGAAGCGCGCAACCAAGGCGAAGGCAAAGGACGAGGCGCCGGCTGAAGCCCAGGCGACCGACACCGCCACCGCCGAGTAAACCGTTAGAACACGAGAATAAGGACGTAAGATCATGGCACACAAAAAAGCTGGCGGTTCCTCGCGCAATGGTCGCGATTCAGCTGGTCGCCGTCTCGGCGTGAAGAAGTTTGGTGGCGAAGTGGTCGTGCCGGGCAACATCATTGCTCGTCAGCGCGGCACCAAGTGGCATCCCGGCGCCAATGTGGGCCTCGGCAAGGACCACACCCTTTTCGCCCTCGTGGACGGAACCGTTCAATTCCAGGCCAAAGCTGGCCGAACCTATGTAGCTGTCATTCCGGCCATGGCCGAAGCAGCGGAATAACCGGCAGGTTTAAGCGACCACCCGCCGGTTCTCGTCGAACCAGCGGGCCGGGTATCAGATCGGCAGGGGAGACGGGAAACGTCTCCCCTGTGTCGCATCTGGAGCCCGGGTCATGTTTGACCGTCTCGACGCCGCCTTCGCACTCGCCACCGACCGCTTCGTGCTGCGCCGTCCGCGCATGGACGACGCCCAGGTATTGGCCGCCCTCGCGAATGATCGGACCATCGCCGAGAACACCGCGACCATTCCGCATCCCTACGGGCTGAAAGATGCGGAGGATTACATCCAAAAAGCGCAGGTCACCACGACCGCCGCGCCTTTCGTGGTGATCCGGCGCGACGACCAGGCATTGATCGGGGCGGGTGCCATTGCCCTTCGGCCGCAGGATGAGGCACCGGAGATCGGCTACTGGATCGGCGAACCCTATCGCGGCCAGGGCGCGGCAACCGAAACCGCCCATGCGCTGGTCGATCTCGCCTTCGAGCAGCTGGCGTTGACGCGTCTGGTGGCGCGCTGCCGGGTGACCAATGTCGCCTCGCGCAACGTACTGGAAAAATGCGGCTTCCAGTGGTGCGGAACGGGGCTGGAAGGATCCGTCGGGTTCCGCGGTGCCTTCCCTGTCGACCGCTTCCGGCTGGAACGCGGCGTCTGGGCGAGTCTTCGCGCATGGCGCGCGGCTCGCACGGGTGCATATGATGAGGCGCTGCTAGTCGCCGCCAAGTAGCTGCGGCATCGCATTGTCGCGGGGCTTTCCTCAGGATAGGAAAGCCCCTGGCATACCGCTGTCGCGGCCCTAGGATTGTAACTCATGAAATTTCTGGATCAGGCCAAGGTCTACATCCGCTCTGGTGACGGAGGCGCAGGCTGCGTCTCCTTCCGCCGCGAGAAGTTCATCGAATTCGGCGGCCCCAATGGAGGGGACGGCGGACGCGGCGGAGACGTCTGGGCCGAATGCGTGGCCGGTCTCAACACGCTCATCGATTATCGCTACCAGCAGCACCACAAGGCCAGCCGCGGCCAGCACGGCATGGGTGCCAACCGCACCGGAGCCGGTGGCAAGGACATCGTCCTCAAGGTGCCGCAGGGAACCGAAATCCTCGATGAGGACGAGGAAACCGTCATCGCCGATCTCACCGAAATCGGCCAGCGGGTGCTGCTGGCCAAGGGCGGAAACGGCGGATTCGGCAACGCCCATTTCAAGACATCCACCAATCAGGCGCCGCGCCGCGCCAATCCCGGGCAGGAAGGCGAGGAGCGCTGGCTC
Source organism: Agaricicola taiwanensis (assembly GCF_014635245.1). Taxonomy (GTDB): domain Bacteria; phylum Pseudomonadota; class Alphaproteobacteria; order Rhizobiales; family Methylopilaceae; genus Agaricicola; species Agaricicola taiwanensis. The sequence goes on from NZ_BMCP01000001.1 coordinate 2,339, forward strand.
TGGCTGCGGCTGAAGCTGATCGCCGACGCCGGTCTTGTCGGATTGCCCAATGCCGGCAAATCGACCTTCCTGGCGGCGGTCACCGCCGCCAAGCCCAAGATCGCCGACTATCCCTTCACCACGCTGCACCCGCAGCTCGGTGTCGTGAGGGTGGACCAGCGGGAGTTCGTGCTCGCTGACATTCCGGGCCTGATCGAGGGCGCGCATGAGGGTATCGGCCTCGGCGACCGGTTCCTCGGCCATGTGGAGCGCTGCCGGGTGCTGCTGCATCTGGTGGATGGAACCCAGGACGATGCCGGCAAGGCCTATAAGACCGTGCGCGATGAGATCGAAGCCTATGATCACGGCCTCGGCGAGAAGATCGAGATCGTCGCGCTCTCCAAGATCGACAGCCTCGACAAGGATGCCCGCAAGAAGCAGGTGAAGAAGCTGGCCAAGGCGTGTGGCCGGACGCCGCTCGAACTGTCCGCTCATTCCGGCGAGGGGGTGATTGAAGCGCTGCGGGAGATCATGAAGGTGATCGATGCCTCCCGCGCGCATGAGGCGGCTCCCGCCACGGAAGAGGTCGCCCCTTGGACACCGTGATCGAGGCCGCCGCGGCAACGCCTGTCCTTTCGCGCTTTCGCCGCATCGTCGTAAAGGTCGGATCGGCGCTTCTCGTCGATGCCGAGGCAAGCGCCGTTCGCCGTGTCTGGCTCGACGGCCTCGTCGATGACATGGCCCGACATGCGGCGCGCGGGGCCGATATCCTCGTGGTCTCCTCCGGCGCTATCGCTCTTGGGCGCAGCGTGCTCGGCCTTGGCCAGGGCGCTCTGAAGCTGGAGGAAAGCCAGGCCGCCGCCGCTGTCGGCCAGATCGCGCTCTCGCGCGCCTGGGCGGAAAGCTTCGGCCGGCATGGCCTCACCACGGGGCAGGTGCTCGTGACGCTGGGCGACACGGAAGAGCGCCGCCGTTATCTCAACGCGCGTGAGACCATCGGCAAGCTCCTGGAGCTGAAGGCCGTCCCCATCATCAACGAGAACGATACGGTGGCCACCAGCGAGATCCGCTATGGCGACAACGATCGGCTGGCGGCCCGCGTCGCCACCATGACCAGCGCAGACTGCCTGGTGCTTCTGTCGGATATCGATGGCCTTTACAGCGCGCCGCCGGCCCTCGATCCCAAGGCGGTGCATCTGCCGCTGGTGCCGCAGGTAACCCCCGAGATCGAAGCCATGGCGGGTGGCGCCGCGTCCATCCTGTCGCGCGGCGGCATGCGCACCAAAATCGATGCGGCCAAGATCGCCACCGCGGCGGGAACACATATGGTGATCACATCCGGCAGCAGGCCCACCCCGCTGTCGGCCATTGAAGTCGGCGAGCGCTGCACCTGGTTCCTCACCCCCGCGACCCCCCTGGGCTCACGCAAGCGCTGGATTGGCGGTTCGCTGGAGCCGCGCGGGCGTCTCCATCTCGATGCGGGCGCGGAGAAGGCGCTGCTCGCGGGTCGTTCACTTCTGCCGGCGGGCGTCACGCAGGTTGAAGGGAGCTTTTCCCGGGGCGACGCCGTCATGGTGGTGGCGCCTGATGGCCGTGTCCTTGGACGTGGTCTCGTCGCCTATGACTGGGACGACGCGGAACGCATCCGCGGCCATCGCACCAAGGACATCGAAGCCATCCTCGGCTATCGCGGACGCGACGAGATGATCCACCGGGATGATCTCGTGCTCGATCACCCCGGATCCTGAGAAAGAGTGTCCGGCGTCCACAGGGCCGCCCCGCCGACAATGTCCATCAGCTTCCGCGCATCCTTGGGCGCCGCAGTCTTCTGGTCATTGTCGAAATAGACGAAGACATCACGGCGCCCGCTGCGCCAGCGCCCGACGTCGTCGCCCCATTGCTTCAGTGTCTCGTCGCTGTAATGGCCATAATAGCGCCCGCCCGGCCCGTGCCCGCGCACATAGACGAAGCTCGCGGTGACCTCCCATGGCGCCGGCGCATCGGCGTGATCCGACAGGCAAAGCGCCACGTCGTGATCGCTCAGGAGATCGAAAACCTCGGCTTCGTACCAGCTTGGATGGCGAAACTCGAGGGTGAAGCGCTGACCCTTCGGCAGGGCGCCGAGAAACCGCGCCAGCCGCTCGCGATCAACCTTCATGCTGGGCGGCAGCTGAACGAGAATGGGTCCGAGCTTCTCCTTGAGATGTCCGGCGACGCCCATCATGCGTGACAGGGGCTCCTCCGGGTCCTTCAACCGTTTCAGGTGGGTAAGATAGCGTGACGCCTTCCAGGCGAACAGAAAGCCTTCCGGTGTTCCCTCGCGCCAGGCAGCGGCCGTCTGGGCCTTCGGCAGGCGGTAGAACGGATTATTGAGTTCCGTTGTGCTGAAGCACTGGCCATAATAGGCCAGAAAATCCTTCGTCGGCATCTTCTCCGGGTAGAAGAGGCCGCGCCATCCGGTGTAATGCCATCCGGAACATCCGATGCGGATCTGGGCCATGCTGTTCCTCCCTGGGCAGCCGGGCCGTTCGCGAGAACGAAAAAGCAAGTGCCATGGCTGTGTCTGTTGCTGCTCCTGTTAACGCCGCTGCCGCGAAAGCGTCGCATCCGGACGTTGCTTCTCTCATGACGCAGATCGGCCGGCGCGCCCGCGCCGCCGGCCGTATCCTGGCACTCAGCGCCGGCGGGACGCGTGACGATGCGCTTCGAGCCATGGCAGCCGCGGTCCGCGAGAGCAGCGAGGCAATCCTGACAGCCAATGCGCAGGACCTCACCGCCGCGCGCGAGGCGGGCCTCGGCCCTGCCTTGATCGACCGGCTGACCCTGACGCCCGGCCGGATCGACGGCATCGCAGCCGCCCTTGAGGAGATCGCCGCCCTGCCCGACCCCATCGGCGCCGTCATGGCCGCCTGGGAACGCCCCAACGGCCTCAAGATCGAGAGGGTTCGTGTTCCGCTCGGCGTCATCGGCGTGATCTATGAAAGCCGCCCCAATGTCACAGCCGACGCCGGTGCGCTCTGTCTGAAGGCCGGCAATGCCGTGGTGCTCAGGGGCGGATCCGACAGCTTCAATTCCTCCACTGCCATCCACGCCGCCCTGATGAAGGGCCTGCGCAGCGCGAGGCTGCCGGAGGATGCGATCCAATATGTGCCGACCCGCGACCGCGCCGCCGTGGGCGCCATGCTCGCCGGCCTCGAGGGCAATCTCGACGTGATCGTGCCGCGCGGCGGCAGGAGCCTTGTGGCACGGGTACAGAACGAAGCCCGGGTGCCCGTCTTCGCCCATCTCGACGGCAATGTGCACGTCTATGTCCACGGCCCCTGTGAGCTTGAGACCGCCAGAGGCGTGGTGATGAACGCGAAGCTGCGCCGCACCGGCATCTGTGGCGCTGCCGAAACCCTGCTGGTGGACCGCAAACTGGCGCCGACCCACCTCGCGCCGCTCGTCAAAGCGCTGCTGGACGCCGGCTGCGCCGTGCGCGGCGATGGCGATACGCAGCAGGTCGATCCCCGCGTGACGGCGGCGACGGAGGATGACTGGGCCACCGAATTCCTCGACGCCATCATCGCGGTGAAGGTGGTGGAAGGGCTCGATGACGCCATCCGGCACATCGAACGCTACGGCTCGCACCACACCGACGCCATCCTGACCGATGATGCCGAGGCGGCCGAACGTTTCCTGCGCGAGGTGGACAGCGCCATCGTCATGGTCAATGCCTCCACCCAGTTTGCTGACGGCGGCGAGTTTGGTTTCGGCGGCGAGATCGGGATTGCCACCGGCCGCTTCCATGCAAGAGGGCCGGTGGGCGTCGAGCAGCTCACCTCCTTCAACTACCGTGTGCGCGGTACGGGGCAGACCCGACCGTGACAGCTGACGCCTTGCCGCGCCTGCCACCCCACGCGCCCGGCATGGTGGTCGGTCTCTATGGCGGCTCCTTCAACCCGCCGCATGCAGGCCATCTCCATGTCAGCCGGCTGGCGCTCGCCCGGTTGGGCCTTGATCGGCTCTGGTGGCTGGTCACACCCGGAAATCCCCTGAAGGCGAGGAGCGAACTCTCTCCCCTCTCCGAGCGCATGGCCGCGGCCACCCGGCTCGCCACCGATCCGCGCATCGTCGTGACTGACATCGAGGCGCGCCTCGGCTTCACCTACAGCATCGATACCCTGGCATGGCTCAAGGCGAAGGCGGCGAGCGTACGCTTTGTCTGGATCATGGGGGCCGATAGCCTGGCGAGCTTCCACCGCTGGCGGCGCTGGCGCGCCATCATGGAGCAAGTGCCAATTGCGGTGATCGACCGCCCGGGCTGGACGCTGAAGGCAACCTCCGCCCCTGCAGCGCTCGCTATGGCACAGTACAGGCTGCCGGAGGCGGATGCACGCCTCCTCGCCGGGCTGCAGCCCCCCGCCTGGACCCTGATCCATGGCCCGCGTTCGCCTCTTTCTTCAACCGCTCTGCGTGCCAAGGCTGCGGCAGCGTCGAAGAAAGGTTGAAGACAGCGCTCTGAAATCTTACATTACTTGCATCGAAACACGGCAATCCCGCGCGTGTTCCGAAAGGCTGAACGAGGGCTGCGCCACTGTCTGCAACACCTTTGACGGAGTCGCCCAATCTCGCGGCTTCCCCCTCCACTCTTCCCAATGTGGAAGGTGAGGATTTTGTCAGGCTGATTCTGACCGCCTTGGAAGACGCCAAGGCCGAAGAGACCATACACATCGATCTCGCCGGAAAGTCGTCGCTTGCCGATGCCATGGTGGTCACGCAAGGCCGCTCGCACCGGCATGTGAACGCCATCGCCGACCGTCTCGTACAGGCTCTGAAAGATTCCGGGCACGGTCGTGCCCGCGTCGAGGGTCTGCCGGCCTGCGACTGGGTGCTGATCGATGCGGGCGATGTCATCGTCCATGTCTTCCGGCCGGAAGTGCGCGCCTTCTACAACCTCGAGAAGATCTGGTCGGCGGATCGTCCGGTCGAACGTCTCGTCGTCTAGGCGTCACGAGAGCCTATGAAAATTGTGCTTGCCGCCGTCGGGCGGTTGAAGGACGGCCCTGAGCGCGCGCTCGCCGACCGCTACATGGAGCGCGCATCGCAGGCCGGACGCGCGCTGGCGCTCGGCCCCATCACCACCGTTGAACTGCCGGAAAGCCGCGGCTCTCAGAGTGAGCAGCGCAAGCGCGAGGAAGCCGACGCGCTCTCCGCGCGCCTGCCCTCCTGCTACATCGCGCTGGATGAGCGCGGCCAGATGCTCGACAGTCCCGCTTTCGCCGAGGCCCTGCGGAATTTCCGGGACCGGGGGGAGGCAGCGCTCGGACTTGTGATCGGCGGCCCCGACGGCCTCGCAGTCTCGCTGCGCGACGGCGCTGCCTTGACCATTTCCTTTGGACGGCTCACTTGGCCGCATCAGATCGTCCGCATTCTTGCCGCAGAACAGCTTTATCGCGCTACGACGATCTTGTCCGGTCATCCCTATCATCGGGTCTGATCGCCATCGGCTGCATCAGGGTTGACGTTCCGTTAAGCCGGCTCAGTCTCAATGGGAGAAATGTCGCTGCGCTACGCCTTGGCCCTCCTTGCCGTGCTTGCGGCCGGACCTGCCTTCCCGCAGGAACCGGATGCGAAACCGCGCGCGCAGGAGCTCGACAGCGCCCGGGAACAGCTCGAACGCGCCCGCATCACCCAGGAAGCCCTGAAGCGCGAGATTGAGACGCTCAGAGGCGAACGGGGCAAGTTGAGCGCCGAGCTCATCGATACCGCCCAGACCATCCGGGAGACGGAACGGCGCCTGACCGAGAGCGAGGACCGCCTCGGCTCCATGACGGCCAGCGAGAAGGACGTGCGCGAGAATCTCGCATCCCGCCGCGATGTGCTGGCAACCCTTCTTGGCGCGCTGCAGCGGATGGGGCTGCAGCCGCCGCCGGCGCTTTTGGTGGAGCCGGCCGACGCCCTGACCGCGGTACGTTCGTCCATGCTTCTTGGCTCGGTGCTGCCGGAGCTGCGGATCGAGGCCGAGGCACTGTCCAGCGATCTTGCGGAACTCACCCGTGTGCGCCGGGAGATCGAGGCGGAGCGCACCGGCCTCGCCGACGAAAAAAAACGGCTGGATGACGCTCGCGTCCGCCTGTCGGCGCTGGTGGCGACGCGCCAGGCCATGCTGAGCGATCGCGAGCGGGAGCTCACGGTGGAAGAAAAGCGGACGGCCGAACTTGCCCGCGAGGTAAGCGATCTCGAAAGTTTGATAGCACGCATGGAAGCCGAGGTCGCTCCGGCGAAGCAGGCGGCGGAAGCGGCGGCGGCGGCGGAAAGTCCGACCGAACCGCCGCCCCCGAGCACCCAGCTTGCCGCGCTGGGCGATCCGGGCCGACTGGCGCCGGCGGTTGCTTTTGCCTCGGCGAAGGGCCTGCTGCCCTTGCCTGCGACGGGCACGCAGGTGAAAGGCTTCGGCGTGCCGGACGGCTTCGGCGGCACGACCAAGGGGCAGACGCGCGCCACGCGCGCGGGCGCCCAGGTCACCGCCCCCTGCGACGGCTGGGTAGTCTACGCCGGACCCTTCCGTTCCTATGGACAGCTCTTGATCCTGAACGCGGGTGGCGGATACCATGTGCTTCTAGCTGGCATGGAAAACATCACGGTGGAACTTGGGCAGTTTGTCTTGACGGGTGAGCCCGTTGCCCAGATGGGCCAGGGCGGAACGCAGGTCGCCTCCACCGAGCCGCTGGCGGCCGGCAAGCCCGTGCTCTACATTGAGTTCCGAAAAGATGGATCGTCGATCGATCCGGCCCCCTGGTGGGCGGCGGCCTCCAACGAAAAGGTGAGAAGCTGATGCGCAAGGCGTCTTTGGTTCTGGCGGGAGCGCTTCTCGGCGCAACTGCGATGGGCGTGGTCCAGCAGCACGGTCTGCTCGGAACCGCCGTGGCGGCGAGCGCCGACACCTACCGGTATCTGAACCTCTTCGGCGATGTGTTCGAGCGGGTGCGCTCCGAATATGTGGAAGCCCCTGAGGAACAGAAGCTGATCGATGCGGCCATCAATGGCATGCTGCAGTCGCTCGATCCCCATTCGGCCTATATGGATGCCTCGAAATATGAGGACCGGCAGGTCGATATCCGCGGCGAGTTCGGCGGCCTCGGCATCGAGGTCATGATGGAGAACAAGCTGGTGAAGGTCGTCGGCCCGATCGATGGCACGCCCGCCTCCCGCGCCGACATCCGCGCCGGCGACTTCATCGTCAAGATCGATGGCGAGGACGTCGAGGGCATGTCCCTTCAGGACGCGGTCAAGAAGATGCGCGGCCCGGTGAACACGCCGATCACCCTCACCATCAAGCGCGACAGCGCGGAGCCGATCGACATCAAGATCGTTCGCGACATCGTCAAGGTACGTGTTGTGCGCCATCGCGTCGAAGGCGACAACGTCGGCTATGTCCGCATTGCTTCCTTCTCCGAGCCGACCTTTGACAACATGCGTTCGGCCATCGAGGAGATCAAAAGCAAGGTCCCGGCCGACAAGCTGAAGGGCTATGTCGTCGACCTGCGCAACAATCCGGGCGGCCTGCTTGATCAGTCGGTGCAGGTGTCGGATGCCTTCCTCGAGCGCGGCGAAGTGGTCTCCCTGCGTGGCCGCAAGGCCGACGACGTGCAGCGTTTCAGCGCCCGGTCCGGTGACCTGACCGACGGCAAGCCGGTCATCGTGTTGACCAACGGCGGTTCGGCCTCCGCCTCCGAGATCGTTGCCGGCGCCCTCCAGGATCACCGCCGCGCCACGGTGCTCGGAACCCGCTCCTTCGGCAAGGGCTCGGTCCAGACGCTGACGCGCATGGGCAATCAGGGCGCTCTCAGCCTCACCACGGCCCGCTACTACACGCCCTGCGGGCGCTCCATCCAGGCCAAAGGCATCGAGCCGGACATCCTGCTGCTTCCCAACGTGCCGGAAGAGTTGAAGGACAAGGTCGACAGCAAGGGCGAGGCTGGCCTCGAGGGCCATCTGACCAATGAGGGCGGCGAGGAGCGTTCGGCCTCCTCCACCTACGTCCCACAGGAGGCGGCTGAGGACGTTCAGCTGCAACAGGCGCTCGCGCTCTTGCGCGGAGAGAAGACCGATGCGAACTTCCCTCCGAACAAGGATTCGATTCCGGCCGATTGCGGCATCAAGAGCCAGTCGGCCAAGGTTCCTGCGGACAACGCGGGCGGCGCGAAGAACTGAGCGGCACCAGCCAGGCCCGCTGAGCCTCGCCGCCGCGACAGCGGGCGGCGAGGCATGACGACCAACGAGCTATCGAGACCTCTCGGGACGGGCTCGCGCAAAGCGCGGGCCCTGCCGTCGATTCCGATCAGGAAACCGCTGATTTTTGTCGGGATCGCCGCTGTTGCCGGCCTCGGCGCGTGGATCATCCTGACCGAGGATCCGCTCGGCGGAGAGCCGCAGGCGGTCGCCACCATCATCCGCCGGACGACCCCGGTCGCGGCGGCGCCCAACCCCCAGGATCCCCCGCTTCCCATCGTCTCGACGCCAGGCGGCGGTCCCGTCGTCGGCCCCGGCAGCAGCAGCGCGGGATCGGCCAGTGGTGAGGTCGTGATTCGGCCGGTAGGGCCCGGCGACGCCGACGCCCCGGGCGCAGGCCCGGGCAGTGGCCCGATGGTGATCCGGGTGCCCGGAAGCCCCGGCAGCGATGCCGGAGGCGCCACCGTGCGCGATCCGGACCCCAAGCTCATCGAGCAGGTGGCGGGCCTGGACCTGCCCCGCGTGGGCGCCGACGGTACTCGGCCCATGACCGCCTATGCCCGCCCAAGCGCGGCCATGCTCGATCCGCGTCCCAAGGTGGCCCTGCTGATCGGCGGTCTCGGTGTGAGCGAAAACGTCACGGCGGAAGCCATCGCCAAGCTGCCGGCCGATATCTCCCTGGCGTTCGCCCCTTATGGCGAAGATCTGGAGCGCTGGAGCAGCAAGGCGCGCGGCGACGGCCACGAATATATGCTGCAGCTCCCCATGGAGCCGTTTGATTACCCCAACAATGATCCGGGCCCCCAGACGCTGCTGACCAGCGAACCCGACCCCGTCAACCTGGAGCGGCTGCGGTGGATCCTGGGCCGCATGCGCGGCTATGTCGGCGTCGCCAATTTCATGGGCGCGCGCTTTACCTCAAGCGAGGGTTCGCTGGCGCCCGTCATGACCGAGATCGGTCGCCGCGGCCTGATGTTCGTCGACGATGGCAGCTCGCCCCGCAGCCTCACCGAGACCCTTGCCGAAAAGACGGGCGCCACCGCACGGCGAGCGCGGGTGGTGATCGACAGCCAGACGACGCCGTCAGAGATCGATGCCGCCCTCGCCCGGCTGGAGGACATCGCCCGATCCGACGGCATGGCGATCGGCATCGGCTCCACGCTTCCCATCACCATCGACCGTGTCGCCGAATGGGCCAAGGGCCTCAACAGCCGTGGCTTTGTTCTGGTCCCGGTCAGCGCCATCGTCAATCACGACAAGCCGAGCTGACGGAAGTTCAATGACCAATCCCGAGAGCCTCCCTTACCGCCCCTGCGTCGGCATCATGCTGCTGAATGCCGAGAACAAGGTCTTCATCGGCCGCCGCGCCGATGCTCCCGACGATCCGGAGGGACCCGGCCAATGGTGGCAGATGCCGCAGGGCGGCATCGACGAGGGCGAGGATACCTGGCTGGCAGCGCTGCGCGAGTTACACGAGGAAACCAGCGTCAGATCGGTGGAGAAGCTCGCTGAGACCGATGGCTGGCTGACCTATGACTTCCCGCCCGGCGTCGTTGGACAGCGCTGGAAGAACGTTTTCCGCGGCCAGAAGCAGAAGTGGTATGCCGTGCGCCTCACCGGGCCCGAAAGCGAGATCGATGTGCTGACCCCCGGCGGCGGCGCTCACAAGGCTGAGTTCTCGGTCTGGCGCTGGGAAGACATGGACCGCGTGCCGGAGCTCATCATCCCCTTCAAGCGGGAGGTTTACCTCCAGGTGATCGATCGTTTTCGTCATCTGGTACAGGGTTGATATCGTCCTGCGCCGGGAGCTCGGATGCCGAGGGCGTTGGCGCGGCCTTGGACCCGCCTTTGAACAGCCGCTTCACGAAGACGAACGGCAGGAGAAGCAGTATCCAGAGCTTTTTGGCGAAAGCGAGTAGAACGGCTATCAGCCCCGTGGCGGCTTCCTTGCCGTACTTTACGCCTGTCAGTGCAGCTAGAACGCCTACCGCGCCGCCTGCGGCGATTTTATCGCCCGATGTAAACTCCGCGTAAGAGGTTCCTGGTTTCGAGGTGTAAAGTCTGAGCGCTTGATCGGCTAGGCTGCGCATGTCCAGCGCGGACGCGTTCATGTCGGCGGGGACAATCGAGAACTGAATGTAGCCGTGGCGGTCCAGAAGCCCGGCCCGAGCATTGATCACGCGCTCGCCGTCCCAGTCCATAATGAACGAGTAAAATAGGTAGCCTGCATCCTTATGAAGCGTCGGGCGTACCTGCCAGCCGATGGGGACGATCTCCTGGCCCAGACGTTCACCCTGCTTCCTGAGGCTCTCTGCGAGGCTGTTCCAGATCTCCTCAATGGCCTCAGCGGACGAGGCATCCCAGTCGCTCGTATCGATGTATCCATCGCCCATCGGCTTGGCGATGATAAGCGTATCGATTCCATCCGCCGGCACAAACACCAGCGCGTCGAGGGCAGCGCAGCCCGCAGGGTCGAAACCCCACTCTGTCGTCACAAAGGTGCAGCGCTCTTCGGCGTTAAGATAGAGAGCGCCGCCGGATGCTGGACGGATTTCGCCGCGTGATAAAGTCAGCGGCGCGGAAAAATTTATGGGGTTGTAGTTGACCTCCTGCGCGGCAACCAGAGCCGGCTCCGTCAGGAAAAAAGCCATCGAAATGGCAACGAGCGAGAAGTGCTCGAGCAAGAACCTACGCATGATTGCCCCCGCGTGATGCGCATAACCCCTGTCTGCCGATGATACGCGCAAGCGGTATGGTTGACGATAAGTTGATGCAAAAAAACCGCCCGGAGGCGGCCTTTTTTCGACACCAGACTTAATAGTTGCGAAGCTCAATGCGCGGCGGCAACCGTACCGCCCAACGCGCTCTGGATTTCACGCATGCGGTTGAGGCGCTCTTCCGCCTTGCGCCGGGTTTCCTCGGTCGAGGCATCGGCGACATCTTCCTCGGCGTTCTTGATCTCCTGGGCGATCCGGGCCGCGTCCAGCTCCTCGAAGGGAATGGCTTCCTCGGCAAGGATGGTCAGGCCCTTCTCTGGCGTCACCTCGGCAAAGCCGCCGCGCACGAAGAAACGCCGCTGCGGAGCCGTGCCTCCCTCCACCGTCACGATGCCCGGCTTCAGGGTCGAGATGAACGGCGCATGTCCGGCAAGAATCATGAACTCGCCTTCGCTGCCGGGCGCAATCACGCCCTCGACCTGGTCGGAAATCAGGAGTCGTTCGGGAGAGACGAGATCGAAGGGAAAGGCGACCATGAGAGACTATCCTCGGGAAAATCAGGCGCGGCCGCGGCCGGCAATGAAGCCGACGCCGAGGCCGACGATGGCGCCTATCACGGCAAAGATGCCGATGTGCGTCATCTGATCACTGGTCAGTTCACCGCCGCCCTGGGCGGTGCCGGTGCCGGTGACCTCTATGTTGACGCCGGGCAGCTTGATCTCGGCGCTTTCGGGACGCGTGACATAGCCCGCCAGCGCGCCGGCGACGAGACCCAGAATGAGGCAGATAACCTTGATGTTCATAATGGATCTCGTTTTGAGCGTAGCAGGTCTCAGGCGGCTTCAGCAGCCAGACGCTGGGCCTTCTCGACAGCCTCCTCGATGGAGCCGACCATGTAGAAGGCAGCTTCCGGCAGGTGATCGTACTTGCCTTCGGTCAGACCCTTGAAGCCCTTGATGGTGTCCTCAAGGCTGACGAGCTTGCCGGGCGAGCCGGTGAAGATTTCGGCCACGTGGAACGGCTGGCTAAGGAAGCGCTCGATCTTGCGGGCACGGGAGACGGCCAGCTTGTCCTCTTCCGACAGCTCGTCCATGCCCAGGATCGCGATGATGTCCTGGAGGGCCTTGTAGCGCTGCAGGATCTCCTGAACGCGGCGCGCCACGTTGTAGTGCTCTTCACCGAGGACGCGGGGGTCGAGCATGCGCGAGGTGGAGTCCAGCGGATCCACGGCCGGGTAGATGCCCTTCTCCGCGATCGAGCGCGACAGAACGGTGGTCGCGTCGAGATGAGCGAAGGATGCGGCCGGAGCCGGATCGGTCAGATCGTCGGCCGGCACGTAGATGGCCTGCACCGAGGTGATCGATCCCTTGGTGGTGGTGGTGATGCGCTCCTGCAGGGCGCCCATGTCCGTCGCCAGCGTCGGCTGATAGCCCACCGCGGAGGGGATGCGGCCGAGCAGAGCGGACACTTCAGAACCGGCCTGCGTGAAGCGGAAGATGTTGTCCACGAAGAACAGCACGTCCTGGCCCTTGTCGCGGAAGTCCTCCGCCACGGTCAGGCCAGTCAGTGCGACGCGGGCGCGTGCTCCGGGAGGCTCGTTCATCTGGCCGTAGACCAGGGCGCACTTGGAGCCCTCGCCACCGCCGAGCTTGTTCACGTTGGATTCGATCATCTCGTGGTAGAGATCGTTGCCCTCGCGGGTGCGCTCACCGACGCCGGCGAACACGGAGTAACCGCCGTGCGCCTTCGCGACGTTGTTGATGAGCTCCATGATCAGAACCGTCTTGCCGACGCCTGCACCGCCGAACAGTCCGATCTTGCCGCCCTTTGCGTAAGGGGCCAGCAGATCCACCACCTTGATGCCGGTGACGAGGATCTCGGCTTCCGTTGCCTGTTCGGCATAGGAGGGAGCCGGCTGATGGATCGCGCGGCGGGTTTCGAACTGCACCGGACCGGCTTCGTCGACCGGCTCACCGATGACGTTCATGATGCGGCCGAGGGTGCCGTCACCCACCGGAACCAGGATTGGCTCACCAGTGTCGGTCACGGGCTGGCCGCGCACGAGACCTTCGGTGGAGTCCATGGCGATGGTGCGCACGGTGGATTCACCGAGATGCTGGGCCACTTCAAGCACAAGGCGGTTGCCTTGGTTGTCGACCTCAAGCGCGTTGAGGATCTCGGGCAGGTGACCGTCGAACTGAACGTCGACGACAGCGCCGATGATCTGGGCCACGCGGCCGGTCTTGGTAGAGGTGGTTGCGGCGGGGGTCTTCGCCATGGTGTCTTTCTCCGTGGCCGCTCAGAGCGCTTCCGCGCCCGAGATGATCTCGATGAGTTCTTTGGTGATCTGCGCCTGGCGCGTCCGGTTGTAGTTCAGCGTAAGCTTCCGGATCATATCGCCGGCGTTGCGGGTCGCATTGTCCATGGCGCTCATGCGCGCACCCTGCTCGGACGCCGCATTTTCAAGAAGCGCCTTGAACACTTGCACCGCGACATTGCGGGGCAGGAGTTCGGCGAGGATCTCGCTTTCCTCAGGCTCGTATTCATACGGCGCGGACGGACCTTCCACCTCAGCGGGAATGCTGGCGGGGATGATCTGCTGCGCTGTCGGGATCTGCTGGATGACGGAGCGGAACCGGGCGAAGAACAGCGTCGCGACGTCGAACTCTCCCTGCTCGAACAGCTCGAGCACCTTGTCGGTGATCGTTTCTGCTTCGCTGTAGCCGACCTGCTTGACGTGCTTCAGGTCGACAACCTCGATGATGCGGCTGCCGAACTGCCGGCGCAGGATGTCATATCCCTTGCGGCCGACGCAGAGGATCTTGACCTCTTTGCCTTCGGCGATCAGCCGGTTGGCATGGTCGCGGGCAAGGCGGGCGATGGACGAGTTGAACGCACCGCAGAGGCCGCGCTCGGCCGTTGCGACAACCAGGAGATGGACCTGATCCTTGCCGGTGCCGCCGAGGAGCCGGGGCGCATCGGGCGTCCCGGCGATGGCGGTCGCCAGGTTCGCAAGAACCTGCTCGACACGTTCGGCGTAGGGACGCGCGGCTTCCGCCCGGGTCTGGGCGCGACGCAGCTTCGCCGCGGCGACCATCTGCATCGCCTTGGTGATCTTCTGCGTCGCCTTGACCGAGGCGATCCGGTTGCGAAGTTCCTTGAGACTGGCCATGGAGCGCGCCCGTCAGACCATCAAGCGAAGGTCTTGACGAAGGCCTCGATGGCAGCCGTCAGCTTCTTGCGGCTGTCGTCGGAAAGCTCCTTCGACGTGCGGATAGTGTCCAGCAGTTCCTGGTGCTGGCCATGAAGATGACCGAGAAGGCCTTCTTCAAAGCTGCGAACCTTGGAGACCGGCAGGTTGTCGAGATAGCCCGAGGTGCCTGCGAAGATCACCGCGACCTGCTCTTCCACCTTCAGCGGCGAGAACTGCGGCTGCTTCAGGAGTTCCGTGAGGCGAGCGCCACGGTTCAGGAGCTTCTGCGTGGAGGCATCGAGATCCGAACCGAACTGCGCGAAGGCGGCCATCTCGCGATACTGGGCGAGCTCACCCTTGATCTTGCCGGCAACCTGCTTCATCGCCTTGATCTGGGCCGAGGAGCCCACGCGGCTGACGGAGAGGCCGACGTTCACGGCCGGGCGGACACCCTGGTAGAACAGATCGGTTTCAAGGAAGATCTGGCCGTCGGTGATCGAGATCACATTGGTCGGGATGTAGGCCGACACGTCGTTGGCCTGGGTCTCGATGACGGGCAGCGCGGTAAGCGAACCGGAGCCGTTCTCGTCGTTGAGCTTTGCGGCGCGCTCCAGCAGGCGGGAGTGCAGATAGAACACGTCGCCCGGATAAGCTTCACGGCCGGGCGGACGACGCAACAGCAGCGACATCTGGCGGTAAGCCACGGCCTGCTTGGACAGATCATCATAAACGATCAGGGCATGCATGCCGTTGTCGCGGAAGTACTCGCCCATGGCGCAGCCGGCGAAGGGTGCCAGATACTGCATGGGAGCGGGATCGGACGCCGTGGCGGCGATCACGATTGAATATTCCAGCGCGCCGTTCTCTTCCAGGGTCTTCACGAACTGCGCGACCGTGGAGCGCTTCTGACCGATGGCCACGTAGACGCAGTAGAGCTTGGCCTTCTCGTCACCGGAAGCATTGATCGACTTCTGGTTCAGGATGGCATCCAGCGCCACGGCGGTCTTGCCGGTCTGGCGGTCGCCGATGATCAGCTCGCGCTGGCCGCGGCCGATCGGGATCAGGGCATCGATGGCCTTGAGGCCGGTCTGCATGGGTTCATGCACCGACTTGCGCGGGATGATGCCCGGGGCCTTGACGTCGACGCGGCGACGCTCGGCGCTCTCGATCGGGCCCTTGCCGTCGATCGGGTTGCCGAGGGCGTCGACGACGCGGCCGAGCAGGCCCTTGCCGACAGGCACGTCCACGATGGCGCCGGTGCGCTTGACGGTGTCGCCTTCCTTGATGTCGCGGTCGGAACCGAACACCACGACACCCACGTTGTCGCTCTCAAGGTTGAGAGCCATGCCGCGGATGCCACCGGGGAATTCGACCATCTCGCCGGCCATGACCTGATCCAGGCCATAAACGCGGGCGATACCGTCACCGATGGACAGAACCTGTCCGACTTCGGAGACCTCAGCCTCCTGACCGAAATTCTTGATCTGATCCTTCAGGATCGCAGTGATCTCGGCGGCGCGAATGTCCATCAGCCGACCTCTTTCATGGCAAGTTTGATTGAATTGAGCTTGGTACGCAGCGATGCATCGACCATGCGGCTGCCGACTTTCACGATGATGCCGCCAAGGATCGACGGATCGACCGTCACGTTCATGTTGACGTCCTTGCCGACACTCTCGGCGAGCGCGGCACGCACGGCAGCAAGCTTGTCGTCCGCCAGGGGCCCGGCCACCGTCACCTGGGCGGTCACCTCACCGCGCGACTGCGCGACCAGCTGGCGATAGCCCCGGATCACGCTCGGCAGAGCGAACAGCCGGCGGTTCTGAGCGATGAGGCGAAGGAAATTTCCGGTCAGGCCGGTGATGCCTGCCTTGTCGAGGATGGCACCGATGGCCCGCAACTGATCGTCTGACGAGAAAACCGGGCTTTCGACGAGGCGCCGGAGATCGGCGCTATCGGCCATCATAGCCTCGAAACGGGTAAGATCGGCACCGATCGCATCGACGGCATTTGCTTCTTCGGCGAGGCTGAACAGCGCTGTCGCGTAGCGCCCTGCCATGCCGCTTACAGTAAGATCGTCGTCCGCCACTCGCCTGTCTCTCGCGATCCGTTAGGCCAAGGAAAGAACGTCGCGGATTTCCCGCGTTCAAGCCCTTGGCGAAATACGTGGAATGCGCCGTTATCCGGCCGGCCCGCCGAACGCCCCCGTTCACGAGCCGGGCGTTGACTAACACAGCTTAACAATGGGTGCAACAGACCTTGAAGCATGTGGAATGGTTGATTTTTGCGGGCCTTGCGCATGAGGCGCGTCACAGGAAATTCAACGGGTCGATGTCCACAGTCACCGTGGTGTTTCCTGAAGGCTGCGGCGCCTCGGCCAACCACTGCCTGACGTAGCCAGACAGATCGAAGCCGCGCGGCGCCTTGACCGTCAGCCGCATCCGGTGCCGCCCGCGCAGCAGCGCGATCGCCGCTTCCGCGGGTCCAAGAATGCGCAGGTCGTCCGCCCGTGGCGCAGCCTGCGCCAGGCGGCGCGCGAAATGTTCGGCCGCCGGACGTTCCGCCGCCGAGACCACGAGACTGGCGATGCGCCCGAAGGGCGGCAGGCCCGCCGCCTCGCGCGTTTCCATTTCGGTTTCATAGAAGCCCGCGCGCTCGCCGGAGACGATGGCTTTCATCACCGGGTGCCGCGCGTCGAAGCTCTGCAGCACCGCGCGGCCGGCGACGGCGCCGCGGCCGGCCCGCCCCGTCACCTGGTCCAGCACCTGAAAGGTACGTTCCGCCGCACGCGGATCGGCCGTGCCGAGACCGAGATCGGCGTCGACCACGCCGACCAGCGCCAGGCCCGGAAAATTGTGGCCTTTCGTGACGAGCTGCGTGCCGATCACCAGATCGACCTGTCCCTCGGCGATCGTTTTCAGTTCGGCGCGAAGCTGATCGACCCCATGCATGAGATCGCTCGACAGGACCGAAAGCCGCGCCTCCGGAAACACCGCCCGCACCTCATCGGCCAGTCGCTCGACGCCCGGCCCCACCGGCGCAAGCTTGTCGGGCGTGTGGCAGGAGGGGCATTCCCTCGGAATGGGCTCGTTGTGGCCACAGTGGTGGCATGCGAGCTGACCGCGGTAGCGATGCTCCACCAGCCAGGCGGAGCAGTTGGGGCATTGCAGTCGATGCCCGCAGGCCCGACACAGCGTCAGCGGCGCATAGCCGCGCCGGTTCAGGAACAAGAGGGCCTGGTGGCCGGCGTCCAGCGTGGAACGCACCGCCCCCTCCAGATCGGGGCCGATGAAGCGGCCTCGCTGCGGTGGGCGGGCGACCATATCGGCGACCGCGATGGTGGGCAGCGCACGGGAGCCGAAGCGCTCCGGCAGCAGGAGGTGGTCGTAACGGCCACGGGCAGCGTTGGCGCGTGTTTCGAGCGAGGGTGTCGCCGACACCAATGCGATCGGGCAGGCGGCAAGGGTTGCGCGCACAACCGCCATGTCCCGTGCGTGATAGATCGGCATCTCCTCCTGCTTGAAGGCCGGGTCGTGCTCCTCATCCACGACGATGAGGCCGAGGTCCCGGAACGGCAGAAAAAGCGCCGACCGCGCGCCCACCACGACCTTGGCCTCTCCCCTGGCCACCGCTTCCCAGGTCTTGGCACGCTGCTTCGACGGCACGGTGGAATGCCAGGCCGCAGGCTCCGCCCCGAACCTGGCGGCGAAGCGTTCGATGACCGCGCCGGTCAGCGCGATTTCCGGTAGCATCACCAGGGCTTGCCGCCCGAGCCGGAGCGCCTCGGCCACGGCCTCAAGATAAACCTCGGTCTTACCTGAGCCGGTGACACCCTCCACAAGCGTGGCGGAAAAAGTCCGTGATCGCACCTTCTCGATCAGGGCCGTGGCAGCCGCCTGCTGCTGGTCCGAGAGCACCGGCGGGTGGTGATCTGGATCAAGAGATGGCAGCGGCTCCGGGGGAAGTTCCAGCCGCTCCAGCGCGCCTTCCCTCAAAAGCCCATCGACGACGCCGGAGGACACACCCGCCGCGGCCGCAAGCGAGGCTTTGCTCATCTGCGCCGATGCTGCCAGCACGGACAGCACCTTTTCCCGGGCCGGCGTCATCCGCCCGGGGCTGCGGCCGGTGGGCTGCAGGACGACACGCGGCGCCTCCTCGACCGGATTGCCGCCGCGCGCCGCCATGCGCAGCACGATACCGCGCGGATTGAGCGTGTAGGCCGCCACCCAGTCCACGAACTGGATCAACTGTTCGGGCAAGGCGGTGCGATCCAGCTTGTCGATGATGTTCTTCAGCCGCGCTGGAGGAACGTCCTCCCCCGCGCCGCTCCAGACCACGCCGACCGCCTCCCGCCGCCCCAGCGGAACGTGCACGACATCGCCGGGGGCCACCTCCATGCCCTCGGGCACGCCATAGGTGAAGGCCCGGTCGAGCGCGACGGGGAGGAGGACTTGAGCGGTGTGGCGGATCATGCGGGCGTGTGGCAGACGGCTTCGATGTTGTGTCCATCAAGGTCGAGGACGAAGGCGGCATAATAATGCGGGTGATACTGCGGGCGAAGGCCTGGCGCACCATTATCTGTCGCACCTGCGGCAACGGCGGCCGCATGGAAGCCATCCACCTGTGCCCGGTTCTGTGCCGCGAACGCAATGTGCATGAAGGGTCTCGTCCGGCCCTCCGCTCCGATCCAGAAGAGCGGCTCGCCGTCTCGTCCAAAACCCGCCGCCGCGTGCAGGCTGATGTTGTCCTTGGCCGCGATTTCCGTCATCAGACGAATGCCGAGCGGAGCGAGCGCGGCGGTGTAGAAGGCCTTCGAGCGCTCATAGTCCGCAACGCCGAAGCCCATGTGATCGATGATCATGTGCAAGTTCCTTCTTGCGCCTGAAATAATGCTGGCCCATGACGGCGGGAAACACCATGGAAGGAAGCGTGGCAAATGAAGTTCTTCGTTGATACTGCCGACATCGGCGAGATCAAGGCCTTGGCCGAACTGGGCCTTCTCGACGGCGTGACCACCAATCCCTCGCTGATTCTCAAGGCCAATCGGCCGATGCGCGAGATCATCGCTGAGATCTGTGACGTGGTGGACGGCCCTGTTTCCGCGGAGGTCGCCGCAGTGGATGCCGACGGCATGATCGCCGAAGGACGCCACCTCGCCAAGATCGCCAGCAATGTCACCGTGAAGGTTCCCCTCACCTGGGACGGCCTCAAGGCCTGCCGGACACTCACCGGCGAGGGAACCATGGTCAACGTGACGCTCTGCTTTTCCGCCAATCAGGCGCTCCTTGCCGCCAAGGCCGGCGCCACCTTCATCTCCCCGTTCATCGGCCGCCTCGACGATCTTGGCGTCGACGGCATGGATCTGATCCGCGAGATCCGGGTGATCTACGACAACTACGACTTCAAAACGGAGATCCTGGCCGCCTCTATCCGCTCGGCCAATCACGTGAAGCTTGCCGCGCTTATCGGCGCCGATGTCGCCACCGTGCCGCCCTCGGTCCTGAAGAGCCTGGTACAGCACCAGCTCACCGACAAGGGCCTTGAGACCTTCGTCGCCGATTGGAAGAAGACCGGCCAAAGCATCCTGTGAAAGGTGAGACCCCATGATCCTCGAACACGCCATTCTCCGCATCAAACCGGGCGAAGAGCAGAATTTTGAAGCCGCCTTCCCCGAGGCCATCACGCACATCTCGGCCAGCGAGGGCTTCCACGGCCTGGAACTGCGGCCATCCGTGGAGCGCGCCTCGACCTACCACCTGATCGTGCGCTGGCGCAGCCTCGACGATCACACCGTCGGCTTCCGCGAATCCGAGCTCTTCGCCAAGTGGCGCGGCGTCATCGGGCCATTCTTCGCAAGCCCGCCCGAGGTCGAGCACTTCGCCGAGCCGGTCGCGGCCAAGGGCTGATGACCGCCGAGGAGATCATCTCCTGTCTGGACCTCCGCCCTCACCCCGAGGGCGGCTGGTTCCGCGAAACCTTTCGTGACAACGCACACGGCCCTGAGCGCGGCCACAGCACGGCAATCTACTTTCTCCTGAAGAAGGGCGAGCGCTCGCATTGGCATCGCGTCCGGGACGCCAGCGAGACATGGCATCACTACGCCGGCGCGCCCTTGATCCTTTCCCTGTTCCAGGACGGTGACCGGGCGCCTCGCACGCTAACCTTAAGCGCCGATCTTCTGGCCGGCCATGAACCGCAGGCGGTGGTCCCACCGGACTGCTGGCAGGCGGCCGAAACGCTGGGCGACTGGACGCTGGTCGGCTGCACGGTGGCGCCCGGCTTCTCCTTCGAGGCCTTTGAGCTCGCGCCTCCCGGCTGGTCGCCGATCCCATAAGACCATCGCAAAGCAATCTTAACCATGCCGTCCGCACTCTCGTTGGCATGAACGCTTCCGTCCCCGATCTCGGTCCTGTCTTTCCCATCGCGCCGGATGTGCGCGCGGCCTATGCGGCTTGGCTCGGTTATCTCACGGACGAACGCCGCGTCGCGGCAAAGACCGTGGAAGCCTATGGGCGCGACATGCGCTTCGTGCTGGGCTTCCTGTGTCAGCACCTGGGCTCTGCTCCATCGCTGCAAGAGATCGCCAGGCTTGCTCCGCGCGACATCAGGGCCTATCTGGCCGCGCGCCGCACCGAGGGCCTGACCAGCCGCTCGCTGATGCGGGCTCTCGCCGCCTTCCGGTCTTTTGCCCGCTACGTCGATCCCAAGGGCATCGGATTGTCCGCCGCCCTCGCAGCTGTCCGTGCGCCCAAGGTCGCGCGAAGCCTGCCGAAACCCGTGGCACCTCTGCCCGCCCGTGCCATGACCGATCCTGAAACCCGCGCCGGCGAGGCCCGCGAACCCTGGGTGCTTGCGCGGGACGCGGCGGTGCTGGCCTTGCTCTACGGATGCGGGTTGCGGATTTCCGAGGCTCTGTCCCTCACCCGTCGGGAGGCGCCCCAGGCGGGGCGCGCCATGACCATCACCGGCAAGGGCGGCAAGCAGCGCAGCCTGCCGGTGATAGCTCCTGTCGCCCAGGCGGTGGAGGCCTATTTGTCCCTCTGCCCCTGGAACCTGCCCCCGGACGGCCCGCTGTTCGTGGGGGCCAAGGGCGGCCCCTTGTCGCCGCGGATCGTCCAGCGTGCCATGGAGGGGCTGCGTGGAGCACTGGGTCTTCCCGAGACCGCAACGCCCCATGCCCTGCGCCATTCCTTCGCGACACATCTCCTGTCGCGCGGTGGCGACCTGCGCAGCATTCAGGAACTTCTTGGCCACGCCAGCCTGTCGACGACCCAGATCTACACCGAAGTGGATTCCGCCCGGCTCATGGCCATTCATGCCGCCAGCCATCCCCGCGCGAGATTGTGAAGCGCTGCTGCAAAAATGCGGGCGGATGTCCCGCAGGGAATCTGTTAAGCTGCCACGAATTGTCGAAGCGGATCATGGCTTGACCCGGCCAAGCTGCTTCGGGCCTATCCTCCAAGTCGAGACCTCAAAGAAGAAAGGCCCGGACGTCGATCCGGGCCTTTCTGCTTTCGTGAAGCCAGGGAGCGCGTCACATATGGATGGCGCGCTTTTCCACCGCGAGCGCCGCTTCCTTCACGGCTTCCGAGCGGGTCGGATGCGCATGGCAGGTGCGGGCAAGATCTTCGGACGAACCGCCGAATTCCATCAGCACCGCCGCTTCATGGATCATCTCGCCCGCCTCGGGTCCAATGATGTGAACACCCAGCACGCGGTCGGTCTTGGCATCGGCCAGCACCTTCACGAAGCCTTCGGTGGTGTTGTTCACCTTGGCACGGGCATTGGCCATGAAGGGGAACTTGCCCGAATTATAGGCGACGCCGGCCTCCTTGAGCTCCTCTTCGGTTTTCCCGACGGAGGCAACTTCAGGGAAGGTGTAGATGACGCTGGGGATCACGTCGTAATTCACATGGCCGGCTTGACCGGCCAGGATCTCGGCCACGGCGATCGCCTCATCCTCGGCCTTATGCGCCAGCATCGGGCCCACGATGACGTCACCGATGGCGTAGATCCCGTCCACATTGGTCTTGTAGTGGCCGTCGACCTTGACGCGGCCGCGCTCGTCCTTCTCGACGCCTGCCGTCTCGAGGCCGAGGCCCTCGGTGTAGGGCACGCGGCCGATCGCGACCAGCACCACATCGGCTTCCAGCGTCTCGGCAGCACCGCCCGCGGCGGGCTCGACCTGCACCTTGAGCGTCTTGCCGGAGGTGTCGACGCCCGTCACTTTCGACGACAGCTTGAATTCGAAGCCCTGCTTGCCCAGCGTCTTCTGGAACTGCTTGGCCACTTCGCCATCCATGCCCGGGATCAGGCGATCGAGGAATTCCACGACGGTGACCTTGGCGCCCAGACGCTTCCAGACCGATCCAAGCTCCAGGCCGATGACGCCGCCGCCGACCACGATGAGGTGGCCTGGCACCTTCTCCAGCGTCAACGCACCGGTCGAGGAGACGACACGCTTCTCGTCAATCTCGATGCCCTTGAGGCGCGCCACATCGGAGCCGGAGGCGATCACGATGTTCTTGGTCTCGATGGTCTGGGCCTCACCCTTGTCGGACGTGACCTTCACCTTGCCCGCGCCCTCGATGACGCCAACGCCGCTGAAGACATCGATCTTGTTCTTCTTGAACAGGAAGTCGATGCCCTTGACGTTGCCGTTGATGCCCTCTTCCTTGAACGCCATCATGGCCGGAAGGTCGAGTTCGGGAGCGGACACCTTGATGCCCATCTTGGCGAACATGTGCCCTGCTTCCTCGAAGCGTTCGGACGCCTGCAACAGCGCCTTGGACGGAATGCAGCCGACGTTGAGGCAGGTGCCACCATGGGTGGCGCGTTTCTCGACGACGGCCACCTTCATGCCGAGCTGGGCCGCGCGGATCGCGCAGACATAGCCGCCGGGGCCGGTTCCAATGACGGTGAGATCATAAGCCATGTGAGCAAGTTCCTGATCAGGCGAGAAGTTCAATGAGCATCATCAGAAGGCCGGCGACGGAGCCGACCCAGGCGAGGCTGCGGACATAGGGGATGCCAAGCACATAAAGCGGCACATAGGCAATGCGCGCGACGATCCAGATGATCGATCCCGCTGCACCGAGGCCGCCCGCCTGACCGGTGATGGTCAGCGCCAAGGCCAGCGCTACGAAGATCGGATAGGTTTCAAGAAGATTGCGAAGGGCACGCTCGGCACGCCCGGCATGAAGGCCCTTCGGCTTCAGCCCCTCGTCGCGGGGGCTGGCGTTATATTGACCGCCGAGCTCCCGCGTCGCCAGCATCCCCTGGAGGCCCACCTGGAACAGCACCAGAAGCGTGCTCCAGCCAAGAATCGTGATCTCGATGGGGAGCGTTACGGCAGGTTCCATCAGCTTTGACTCGCCTGCGCCGGCGGCAGCGGTGCATTGAAGGCCCAGACGTGACCATAGGGGTCACGCAGGCGGCCATAACGCGCGCACCAGAACGTGTCCTGTGGAGCCATGATCACGACGGCGCCGGCCTTTTCCGCACGAGCCATGGCCGCATCGACATCTTCCGCCGCGGGCAGATTGATATTGATCGCAACGCTGGCGCCCTGCCGGTTGAGAGGCGACAGGACCTCGGAGTCATGCTCGGGGAATTCGTCGTGCAGCATGATCTCGCTGCCGAAGAGGTCGATGTTGGCGTGCATGACACGCACGCCATCATCGGCCATCTGTTTCATGGTGCAGACGCCGTCGAAGGCCTTCTCATAAAACCGGATCGCCTCGTTTCCCCGAGTAACACAAAGGTGCACCTGGATCGCTGGCGGTGTCGGTCCGAAGGCCATGACGAGTGTCCTGCGCGGCTCAGAGATCCATCACGAGACGGGTGGGATCCTCGATGGCTTCCTTGACGCGCACCAGGAAGGTCACGGCTTCCTTGCCGTCGACGATACGGTGATCATAGGACAGCGCCAGATACATCATCGGACGGATGACGATCTGGCCGTTCTTCACCACCGGACGCTCTTCGATGCGATGCATGCCGAGGATGCCCGACTGCGGCGCGTTCAGGATCGGGGTCGACATGAGCGAGCCATAGACACCACCGTTGGAGATGGTGAAGGTGCCGCCCTGCATGTCCTCAAGCTTGAGGTTGCCGTCGCGTGCCTTGCGGCCGAAGTCGCCGATGGCCTTTTCCACGCCGGCCACCGACAGCAGATCGGCATCGCGGACGACCGGAACGACCAGGCCCTTCTCGGTGCCGACGGCAACGCCGATGTGGTAGTAGTTCTTGTAAATGAGGTCGGTACCGTCGATTTCCGCATTGACGGCCGGAACATCCTTCAGCGCCGAGATCACGGCCTTCACGAAGAAGCCCATGAAGCCGAGCTTCACGCCATGCTTCTTCTCGAACACATCCTTGTAGGTCTTGCGCAGGTCCATCACGGCGGACATGTCGACGTCGTTGAAGGTCGTCAGCATGGCCGCGCTGTTCTGGGCGTCCTTCAGGCGGCGCGCGATGGTCTGGCGCAGCTTGGTCATGCGCACGCGCTCTTCGCGCGAGGCATCGTCAGGAGCGGAGGCCGCACGCGGCGCGGCAGACGTGGCCGGAGCTGCCGAAGCAGCGCCACCGGTGGCGATCGCGGCCAGCATGTCGCCCTTGGTCACGCGGTTGTCCTTGCCCGTGCCGGAGACACCGGCGGGATCAACACCGGATTCCGCGGCGAGCTTGCGGACCGACGGAGCCTGGCCGGCATCGGCCGGTGCGCTCTTGTCGGATACCTTCTCGGCCGGAGCGCTGGCCTTCGGCGCTTCGGCTTTCGCCTCGGCAGGTTTGGCGGCCGGTGCGCTGCCGCCGCCAGCACCCGCGTCGATGGAGCCGAGCAAGGCGCCCACTTCGACGGTTTCGCCTTCCTGCACGGCGATTTCGCCGAGCGTTCCGGCTGCCGGAGCCGGCACCTCAACCGTTACCTTGTCCGTTTCAAGCTCCACCAGAGGTTCGTCGGCGGACACAGCGTCGCCGGGCTTCTTGAACCATTTACCGATGGTTGCCTCGGTCACGCTTTCGCCAAGAGTGGGCACGCGGATTTCGGTCGCCATTTCTTTTCCCCAAATGCCCTCGCGGGCCTTTCACATAACTAAGTTCAGCTGCCCAGCGCTTCGTTGAGGAAGCTCTGGAGTTCGGCAAGGTGCTTTGACATGGTGCCGGCGGCAGGCGATGCGGCGGCGGCGCGGCCCGCATAGGCTGGCCGCTTGGACTTGCTTCCCGCCTGATTGAGCACCCACTCAAGGTAAGGCTCCACATGGAACCAGGACCCCATGTTCTTGGGCTCTTCCTGGCACCAGATGACGTCCGCGTTCTTGAAGCGCGCCATTTCCGCGGCAAGCGTCTTGAGCGGGAACGGATAGAGCTGCTCCACGCGCATGATGTAGACGTCATTGATGCCGCGCTTCTCGCGCTCCTCGAAAAGGTCATAGTAGACCTTGCCCGAGCAGAGCACGACGCGGCGGATCTTGTCGTCGGAAACGAGCTTGACGCCTTCCGCCCCCGGATTGAGCTGGGCGTCATCCCACAGCACCCGGTGGAAGGTGGAGTCGGCACCGAGCTCGTCCAGTTTCGACACGGCGCGCTTGTGGCGCAGCAGCGACTTCGGCGTCATCAGGATCAGCGGCTTGCGGATCTCGCGCTTCAGCTGACGGCGCAGGATGTGGAAGTAGTTGGCCGGCGTCGAGCAGTTGGCGACCTGCATGTTGTCCTCGGCGCAGAGCTGGAGGTAGCGCTCCAGACGTGCCGAGGAGTGTTCCGGTCCCTGGCCCTCATAGCCGTGCGGCAAGAGGCAGACTAGGCCGGACATGCGCAGCCACTTGCGCTCGCCCGAGGAGATGAACTGGTCGAACACCACCTGGGCGCCGTTGGCGAAGTCGCCGAACTGGGCTTCCCACAGCGTCAGCGCGTTGGGCTCCGCCAGCGAATAGCCGTATTCGAAGCCGAGCACCGCCTCTTCCGAGAGCATCGAATTGATGACCTCGTAACGCGCCTGGCCTTCGGAGAGCTCGTTGAACGGCAGGTAGCGATCCTCGTTCTCCTGGTCCGTCAGCACGGAGTGGCGCTGCGAGAAGGTGCCGCGCTCCACGTCCTGGCCGGACAGGCGCACGGGGTGGCCCTCCTTCAGCAGCGTGCAGAAGGCCAGCGCCTCCGCCGTTGCCCAGTCGATGCCCACGCCGGTGTCGATCGCCTTGGCGCGATTGTCGAGGAAGCGCTTGACGGTGCGATGGACGTTGAAGCCTTCAGGCGCCTTGGTGATCGCCTGACCGATGGCCTTCAGCTCGGCGACATCCACGCCGGTCTTGCCGCGGCGCGCGTCATCATCGGCGGATTGCGCCGCCTTCAGGCCCGACCAGCGGCCGTCGAGCCAGTCGGCCTTGTTGGGCTTGTAGCTCTGCCCTGCCTCATGCTCGCCTTCGAGCTTGGCGCGCCAGGCCGCGCGCATCTCTTCCGCCTGCTCGTCGGTCAGGACGCCCTCGTCCTTCAGCTTCTTGGCATAGATCTCAAGCGTGGTCGGATGCGACTTGATCCGCTTGTACATCAGCGGCTGGGTGAACGCGGGCTCGTCGCCCTCGTTATGGCCATACCGGCGGTAGCAGAACATGTCGATGACGACAGGCTTGTGGAACTTCTGCCGGAACTCGGTCGCGATCTTGGCGGCGAAGGTCACCGCTTCCGGGTCATCGCCGTTCACGTGGAAGATCGGCGCCTCGATCATCTTCGCCACATCGGAGGGATAGGGCGAGGACCGCGAGAAGCGCGGATTGGTGGTGAAGCCGATCTGGTTGTTGATGATGAAGTGGATCGAACCGCCGGTGCGATGGCCCTTGAGGCCGGACAGACCCAGGCACTCGGCCACCACGCCCTGGCCGGCAAAGGCGGCATCGCCGTGGATCAGCAACGGCAGCACCTGGACCCGGTCGGCGTCCTTGAGCTGGTCCTGCTTGGCACGCACCTTACCCAGCACCACGGGATCGACGATCTCCAGGTGGGACGGGTTGGCCGTGAGCGAGAGGTGGACATTGTTGCCGTCGAATTCGCGATCAGAGGAGGCACCGAGATGGTACTTCACGTCGCCTGAACCTTCGACGTCATCCGGCTTCCAGGAGCCGCCCTTGAATTCGTTGAAGAGAGCGCGGTGTGGCTTGGCCATCACCTGGGTCAGGACGTTGAGGCGGCCACGATGGGCCATGCCGAAAACGATCTCCTTCACGCCGAGGTTGCCGCCGCGCTTGATGATCTGCTCGAGCGCGGGGATCAGCGACTCGCCGCCATCAAGGCCGAAGCGCTTGGTGCCGGTGTATTTGACATCAAGGTACTTCTCGAAGCCTTCCGCCTCGATCAGCTTCTGGAAAATCGCCTTCTTGCCCTCAGGCGTGAAGGAAATCTCTTTGTCCGGACCCTCGATGCGCTCCTGGATCCACGCCTTTTCAGCGGGCTCGGAGATATGCATGAACTCGACGCCCAGCGTCGAGCAATAGGTGCGCCTCAGGATGGCGAGCATCTCATTGATGGTCGCAAACTCAAGGCCGAGCACATGGTCGATGAAGATCTTGCGGTCGCGGTCGCCATCGCTGAAGCCGTAGCTCGCGGGATCGAGGTCCTCATGCGGCTTTTCCTGTTCGATGCCGAGCGGGTCGAGCTTGGCGGCGAGGTGGCCGCGCATGCGGTAAGCGCGGATCATCATCAGCGCGCGCACGCTGTCGCGCGTTGCCTGCTGCACCTGCTCGGGAGACAGCTCCTGTCCGGACTTGGCGGCCTTGCCCTTGATCTTGTCGCCGAGCGCCTTTTCCGCGGCCGGCCAGTTGCCGTCGAGAGCCGAGACCAGCTCGCCGTTGGCGTGGATCGGCCAGTTCGGCCGCTCCCAGGAGGGGCCCTTCGCATTCTTGACCGGATCAGCGTCGGTGTCCTTCAGCCCTCCGAAAAAACTCTGCCACTCGGCATCCACCGAGCCGGGATTTTCTTTGTAGCGGGCGTAGAGGTCTTCGATGTAGCTCGCGTTGCCGCCGTAGAGGAAGGAGGTCGCGAGAAGGGCTTCGTTCGCCTGTTGGCGTGACATGATCGCTGGTCTCTGTCGTGGGCGTTGCGCCCGGATCGGTTCGAGTTTCGAGGTGTGGCGACGCCCGCCGGAGACCGGCGGGCGAAAGAAGTGTACACGTTAAGTATTAAGCGGCGTCAGCCTTTCAACACGTCAACGAGGGTTTTTCCGAGGCGCGCCGGCGATGGCGACACGCGGATGCCCGCGGCCTCCATGGCTGCGATCTTGTCCTCGGCGCCGCCCTTGCCGCCGGAGATGATGGCGCCGGCGTGACCCATACGGCGTCCGGGAGGAGCCGTGCGGCCGGCGATGAAGCCAACCATTGGCTTCTTGCGGCCGCGCTTTGCCTCGTCAGCAAGGAACTGCGCTGCATCCTCCTCGGCCGAACCGCCGATCTCGCCGATCATCACGATCGACTGGGTGGCGTCGTCGGCCAGGAACATTTCCAGCACGTCGATGAACTCGGTGCCCTTGACCGGATCGCCGCCGATGCCGACAGCGGTGGTCTGGCCGAGGCCTTCCTGGCTGGTCTGGAACACCGCTTCATAGGTCAGCGTGCCAGAGCGCGAGACGATGCCGACGTTGCCACGCTTGAAGATGTTGGCGGGCATGATGCCGATCTTGGATTCGCCAGCCGTCACGATGCCAGGGCAGTTCGGGCCGACGAGACGCGATTTGGAAGCGTCGAGAGCGCGGCGGACCTTGATCATGTCGGCAACCGGGATGCCCTCGGTGATGCAGACGATGAGCGGGATCTCGGCCTGGATGGCTTCCAGGATCGCGTCCGCGGCGCCTGCCGGCGGAACATAGACGACCGAGGCATCGGCACCGGTCTTGTCACGGGCTTCGGCCACCGTATCGAACACGGGCAGGCCGAGGTGCGTGGAGCCGCCCTTGCCGGGTGAGGTGCCGCCGACCATCTTGGTGCCATAGGCGATGGCCTGCTCGGAGTGGAAGGTGCCGTTCTTGCCGGTGAAGCCCTGGCAGATGACCTTCGTATTCTTGTCGATCATGATGGACATCAGCGGGCACCCTTCACGGCATTGACGATTTTCTGCGCCGCGTCATCGAGATCGTCGGCGGGAATGACGTTGAGGCCGGACTCACGAATGATGGTCTTGCCTTCTTCGACGTTGGTACCCTCGAGGCGCACCACCAGCGGGACCTGCAGCCCGACGGCCTTCACGGCGGCGATGACGCCGCGCGCGATGACGTCGCACTTCATGATGCCGCCGAAGATGTTGACGAGGATGCCCTTCACGTTCGGATCGGAGGTGATGATCTTGAACGCCGCCGTCACCTTCTCTTCCGAAGCGCCGCCGCCCACGTCCAGGAAGTTGGCAGGCTCTTCGCCATAGAGCTTGATGATATCGAGCGTTGCCATGGCGAGGCCGGCACCGTTGACCATGCAGCCGATCGTGCCGTCGAGTGCGATATAGGCAAGGTCATACTTGGAGGCTTCTATTTCCTTGGCGTCCTCTTCGCTCTCGTCGCGCAGGGCAACCACGTCAGGGTGACGGTAAAGCGAGTTGGAATCGAACGACACCTTGGCGTCGAGCGCCTTGAGCTGACCCTGGGTGGTGATGATCAGCGGGTTGATCTCCAGCATCTCCATGTCCTTCGCGACGAAGGCCGTGTAGAGCTGCGCCACGACGGTGTTCGCCTGCTTGGCGAGATCGCCGGTGAGGCCGAGCGCCTTGGCAACGGTGCGGCCGTGGTGCGGCATGATGCCAGTCGCGGGATCGACCGAGAAGGACACGATCTTCTCAGGCGTGTTATGAGCCACCTCTTCGATGTCCATGCCGCCTTCGGTGGAGACCACGAAGGAGACGCGCGAGGTCGCGCGGTCGACCAGCAGCGAGAGATAGAATTCCTTCTCGATGTCCGAGCCATCTTCGATGTAGATGCGGTTGACCTGCTTGCCGGCGGGGCCGGTCTGGATGGTCACCAGTGTGTTGCCCAGCATCTGGGAGACGAAGGTCTTGACCTCGTCAACCGACTTGGCGAGGCGCACACCGCCCTTTTCGCCCGCTGCGGCTTCCTTGAACTTGCCCTTGCCGCGTCCGCCGGCGTGGATCTGGGATTTGACGACCCAGAGCGGTCCGCCCAGTTCGTTGGCGGCCTTCTCGGCCTCATCAGCCGAGAAAACAGCGACGCCGCGCGAGACGGGCACGCCGAATTCCTTCAGTACGGCTTTCGCCTGATACTCATGAATGTTCATGTTTTAAGTCCATTTTTGCCCGGTTTCCCAGGCCCCCGATGCAAGCGCAGCGGCCCGAGGGCCGCTGCGTGAATGAGAAGTCCTTATGCGCCCAGATTTGGGGCGAGCTTTTGGCAAGCCTCGACAAGACCGCGCACGCTTTCGATGGATTTGTCGAGCATGGCTTGCTCGCCGCTGTCCAGTTCGATCTCGACGATGCGTTCCACGCCGTTCGCGCCGATGACGACAGGAACGCCCACATAAAGATTGTCGACGCTGTACTCGCCATTGAGCTGCGCCGCGCAGGGCAGAACACGCTTCTGGTCCTTGAGGTAGGCTTCCGCCATCTGGATCGCGGAGGCGGCCGGTGCATAGAAGGCCGAACCGGTCTTCAGGAGACCGACGATCTCGGCACCGCCGTCGCGGGTGCGCTGAACGATCTGGTCGAGGCGATCCTTGGTGGTCCAGCCCATCTTGACGAGGTCCGGCAGCGGGATGCCGGCAACCGTGGAGTAGCGGACGAGCGGCACCATGGTGTCGCCGTGGCCGCCCAGCACGAAGGTCGAGACGTCTTTGATGGAGACGTTGAACTCTTCCGCGAGGAAGTGGCTGAAGCGCGAGCTGTCGAGAACACCCGCCATGCCGACGACCTTGTTGGCCGGCAGACCGGAGGTCTTCTGCAGCGCCCAGACCATGGCGTCGAGCGGGTTGGTGATGCAGATCACGAAGGCGTTCGGCGCGTATTTGGCGATGCCTGCGCCCACCTGTTCCATGACCTTGAGGTTGGTGCCGAGAAGGTCGTCACGGCTCATGCCGGGCTTACGCGGCACGCCGGCCGTCACGATCACAACGTCGGCACCTTCGATGCCGGCATAGGAATTGACGCCCGAGAGTTTGGCGTCGAAGCCGTCGACGGGGGAGGATTCCGCGATGTCGAGAGCCTTACCTTGGGGGGTTCCTTCGACGATGTCGAAGAGAATGATGTCGCCGAGCTCTTTGAGCCCCGCCAGATGGGCGAGCGTGCCGCCGATCTGGCCAGCGCCGATCAGTGCAATCTTGTTCCGGGCCATGGATATCTTTGCGCGCGTGAGAGGTGAGTGGAGACCTTGACGGGCCGGGGAGTCCCTAGCCCCATTTGACGTGAGGTTCAAGGCTAAGCGTTAATCGCAGTACGATTTTGTTCCGGCGGCATCGCAACCGGCGGAAAATTCACGTCTCGGCAAGGCCGCCAGTGCCTGCATCTCTCGGCTCTTCGCCCCGGCCGTGGGGGGCTGCGAGCCAGGCAGCCGAGCGCATTTCCGTGAGGCGCGACAGCGTGCGCTGGAACTCGAAGGCGTGATGGTTGCCGTCCGCCAGAAGGCTCTCCGGCTCCGCCGCGGCGGAGGCAATGAGCTTTACGTGGCTCTCATAGAGCGTGTCGATCAGAAGGATGAAACGCTTGGTTGGATTGCGCTTCTCCTCCGTCAGCTGCGGAATGGCGTCGATGATCAGCGTGTGAAACCGCTCGGCGATGGCAAGATAGTCCGCGGCGGCCAAGGGCTGATCGCACAGCTCGGCGAAGGTGAACCGGGCAACGCCCATTGCCGCGCGGGGCGCCGTAACGGTCCGGCCGAGGACGTTGAGCGTGACGGGCGCGGGAGGCGCACCGACCGCCAGGCGCATGAAGACATCGTCGAGTGCCTCTGCCGCCTTCTCGTCGGCCGGCACGTGCCAGACCGGCACACCCTCCAGCTTGATGAGCCGGAAATCTTCGGCTGCATCAAGCCTCAGCACCCGCATGTGCTCTTCAACGATGGCGATGAAGGGCAGGAACAGAGCCCGATTGAGGCCATGCCGGTAGAGATTGGACGGCGCCACGTTGGAGGTTGCGATCACGACCACGCCCTTTTCGAACAGACGTTCGAACAGGCGGCCGAGGATCATCGCATCGGCGATATCGGTGACCTGGAATTCGTCGAAACAAAGGAGCCACGCCTCCTCCGCCAGCGCTTCGGCAACCGGCGCTATCGGATCGGAACCCTTGACATCTCCCGCCGCGAGCTGCTGGCGCCAGGCGTGCACCCGCGCATGCACATCGGCCATGAAGGCGTTGAAGTGCACCCGCCGCTTACGGCGCACCGGCGCACGCTCGAAGAAGAGGTCCATGAGCATGGTCTTGCCGCGTCCGACCTCTCCCCAGATGTAGAGCCCCTTTGGCGCCTCCGGAGCCTTTCGTGCGAAGAGCCAGCCGAGCGCGGAGGTTTTCCTGCCCAGCCGGTACCCCGCAAGCGCGGCGTTAATGCCATCGAGCGCACGGGCAGCATGCTCCTGGGCGGGGTCACGCGTCAGCTCACCGGCCGCGACCAGCGCCGCATATCGCTCAAGAACCGTATCGGTCATGGAAGTTTTGGGGCCGTCCGAGGGGCGATCGTCGAAAAAGAATAAGAAGCGCTCTACCAGACGGAAAAAGATGCGTCAAAGTTGCGAATTTCGGCAAGCTGTTGACACAGTTGGAAACTATTTAGGGCCATAGTGCCTTTTCTTGAGAACATCTCGACCCGAAAGAATTTTCCAGTGACGCGCCTCGCCTTCGTCATCGCGCTGACGTTTTGCGCAGCCATTGCCTCATCCGGAACAGCCATAGCGCAAACGCCGCTGCGTTTCTCTCTCGACTGGGCTTTTGAGGGCCCGGCAGCGCCCTTTCTCGTGGCGCTCGATCGCGGGTTCTTCAAGGAAGAAGGGCTCGACGTCGAAATCGAGCCCGGCGCAGGATCGGTGGACGCAGTGGGCCGTGTCGCCACTGGCGCCTATGACATGGCCCTGGGGGACATCAACAGCCTGATCCGCTTTCGTCCGCGGGATGATGAGGTGCGCCCTCTCGCGGTCTTCATGCTCTACGATCGGTCGCCCTTCGCGATCGTGGGTCGCAAAAGCCGGGGGATCAGCGATCCCAGGAGCCTGGAAGGCAAAACTCTCGGAGCACCCAAGAGCGATGGCGCCTTCGCGCAATGGCCGCTGTTCGTCAAAGCCAACGGAATCGAGACCGACGACATTCGCATCGTCAATCTCGGCTTTGCCGTGCGGGAGCCCATGCTGGCCGCCGGCGAGGTCGATGCCGTGACCGGCTATAGCTGGTCGGCTGCCATCAACCTCCGTGACAAGGGCGTCCCGGCCAATGACATCGTCGTCCTTCGCATGGCGGATTACGGCGTTGACCTCTATGGCAACGCGCTGATGGTGGCGCCGGCTTTCGCAAAGGACAATCCGGAGGCGGTCAAGGGATTCCTTCGCGCGCTGATCCGCGGCCTGAAGGCGGTGATCGCCGAGCCCGACGCCGCTCTGCGCAGCGTCGTCGATCGAAACCCCGGCGCGAGGATGGACGTGGAACGTGAACGGCTGAAGGCCGCTCTGGACGCGATCATAACGCCTGAGGCGAAGGAAAATGGCCTGGGCGATGTTGACGTGGAGCGCCTTGCTCGTTCCATCGCCCTTATCGCTGAGACGCAGAACCCTGAGGAGATGCCGGCGGCGACGGATATCTTCGATGCATCCTATCTGCCGCCGAAGGGCGAGCGTCTGCTGGATCACTCCGCCTCAAGCGGCCCGCGCGCCGAAGAACGCGGCGGTTAAGCGCAGATCGCCAACAAAGTTCCCGTATTCCGCAAGCTTGGCCTCTTCATCGGGAAGGCGCAGCAGGAATGACGGGTGTACCGTGATCAGTGCCTGCATACCGCTGTCGAGCTCAAGGATCTGACCCCGGTTTTTCCCGATCGGCATGGCTTTGCCGAACACCGACTGCACAGCGGTGGCCCCCATGGCCACCACGAGACGGGGCTTCACGAGTTCGATTTCCCGCTCCAGCCACGGCCGGCATGCGCGGATCTCGGGCGTCGCGGGCTTCTGGTGGATGCGCCTTTTGCCGCGCGGAACAAACTTGAAGTGCTTGACGGCATTGGTGACATAGGCCCGGTCACGGGAGATGCCGGCCTCTTCCAGCGCCTTGTCGAACATCCGCCCCGCCGGGCCGACAAAGGGATGCCCTTCCAAATCCTCCTGATCGCCAGGCTGTTCGCCGACGAACATCACCGGCGCCTTGGCATTACCCTCACCGAATACCGTCTGGGTCGCCGGCGCCCATAAGGGGCAGGCCCGGCAATCGGCCGCGTCCAGCCGGACGGCATCCAACGTGCCACCTTTCGGCCGCGCCGGCACCGAAGGCTGATGCGGCCTCTGGGGCCGAGCATTGGGTTCGGTCGTTCCGCTCCTCACCATCTCATTCACCCTGCGCTGCGCCTCCTCGATCAAAGGACGAATGAGCGTCGCCTCCGGCAGGTTCCGCCAATATTTCACCGGCATCTCGGCGCGCATGGCACCAATCTTGAGCCGCGCCGGATTGAAGATGCTGGCATAATAGCCGCGCCATAACTCTTCCAGAGCATCATCGCCAGGCGCGTCCAGGCGTGATGCGGCAGGCCCGAAGATAAGTTCGGAACCGTCCCAGTGCGCGCTGACATCGGGCGTCAGGATCGACCACCGCATGGAGGTGAACCGGCGCATGAAGAAGGGCGCGTTTGCTTCGACGATATGGTGTTCGGGCTCGAACCAGGCGACATACCATTCCTCGCCATCCAGAAGGGTCTGCCGGAACCGCACGAAGGCCCGCATCTTATGGATGTCGCGCCGAACCGCTTTCGCCATGGCTTCCAGCCGGGCCACATCCGGATCGACGGACACCTCCAGAAGCCGCGGCTCCTGGCGCAGGCGCCACAGCATCGAATAAAGCCAGGAAAAGCGCTCGGGATCGCAATGCTGAACGAGTGTTTCCGCGAGCGCAACAAAGCCGCGTGGCACGGACACAGGCCCGTCATCCACCACCGGCGGCAGCGATGTCTCCATGTCGGCAAAAAGATCATCGCTGGATCCGACGGACCAGGTCACGGCATGAGGCGGCACCCGGCGGGACAAAAGGTCCCGTGCTTGCCGCCGCCATCCCGCAAAATCCGTCTGATGCGCCAGAGCAATGCGGTGCATGTTCAGATCCCGAGGGAAAGCTGCCGCGGCGGGGCCACCAGCCGCGACTTCAAGTCCATTCGATCGAGCAGGCGGTGCGGACTGTGATCGGGAAAGATCAGGAAGGGAAGCACACGCGCCACCGGCACCCGCAGCCGCAGCAGGTCCTCTGCCCGGATCGCCCGCACCCGCCGCGCGGTCAGGATGCGTTCCACCGCCGTCTTGCCGAAGCCCGGCACCCGCAGCAGCTCTTCCCGCGTGGCCCGATTGACATCCAGCGGGAAGCGCTCGCGATGGCGTAGGGCCCAGGCAAGTTTGGGGTCCATGTCCAGCGCCAGGTGACCGTCCTCGCCTTCGACGATCTCATTCACGTCAAAGCCATAGAAGCGCATCAGCCAGTCGGCCTGATAGAGCCGATGCTCGCGCATCAGCGGCGGCGCCTTGGGCGGCAGCGACTGGCTGGCATCCGGAATGGGGCTGAAGGCGGAATAATAGACCCTCTTCAAGCGGTAGGAGCTGTAGAGGTTCGAACTGGTCGACAGGATCGCCCGGTCATCGGCCGCATCGGCGCCGACGATCATCTGCGTGCTCTGGCCGCCCGGTGCGAAACGCGGCGCCTTCTTTTCCTCGCCGGCCTCATCGATCCGGACGCGCAGACGGCCCATGGAGCGGCGGATGGCGCGCACATCCTTTTCGGGGGCAAGCTGCTTCAGGCCGCCTTCCGTTGGCAATTCAATGTTGATGGACAGCCGGTCGGCATAAAGCCCCGCCTCCGCCAGAAGCTCGTCACTGGCGTCGGGAATCGTCTTCAGGTGGATGTATCCCTTGAAGTCGTGATCGAGGCGCAGGCTCTTCGCCACTCTCACCACCTGCTCCATGGTGTAGTCGGGCGAACGGATGATGCCTGATGAGAGGAACAGGCCCTCGATGTAGTTGCGGCGATAGAAGTCCAGCGTCAGCTTGACCACCTCCTCCACCGTGAAACGCGCCCGCGGCACATTGCTGGAGGCGCGGTTGACGCAGTACAGGCAGTCGAAGGCGCAGGCGTTGGTCAGGAGGATCTTGAGCAGCGAGATGCAACGTCCATCGGGGGCATAGGAGTGGCAGATGGCGCCTTCGGTGGAGCCGATGCCCTTGCCGCCCACGGAATCGCGCTTGCTTGTCCCGCTGGATGCGCAGGAGGCGTCGTATTTCGCGGCGTCGGCAAGAATTGCGAGCTTACGGGACAGATCCATAAGCTGCTATTTGTTCTTCTTTTGTTCCTATTACAAGTAGGCGCAAGCTGGAAGGTTCGGCCTGGGTGCCGGCGCGGAAGAGCTCCGCGCCGGCACCCAGGATCAGAACTTCGCGGTCAGCCCAAGCCAGTAACGGCGGCCCTCCAGCGTGGTGTTGAAATCGGTCGCCTCCACTTCCTTGTCCAGGATGTTGTAGACGGCCGCCTTCAAGTCGAGATTGTCTGACATGGAATAGATCACGCCCGCATCGACCATGGTGTAGGCATCATACTTGCGGCCAGGTGCACCGTTGATCAGAACCGGCGTTCCATTGGTGCCGATGCGTGCGCCCGCCGCGATCTCCTCACCGTGATAGGTGGCAACCGCCCAGGTGGCGAGCCCTTCGATCGGCGTGATCCAGTCGACGCGCAGGTTTGCCGCGTGCTCCGGCGTGCGCGCCAGCGGGAAGCCTTTGAAGTCGCCGGTCTGCTGCTCGGAATCGGTATAGGTGTAGCTGCCACGGAACGACAGCGCCTCGGTCGCCTTCCAGGTCGCGGTCAGCTCCACGCCCTGGATGATCGCATCATCGATATTGTAGTGATACCAGAGCAGGTAGTTGGGATCTTCCGACCAGCGAACCGGCGCGCCGCTGGCGTCATAGACGCGGGCGTTGGCGATCTTGTCCTTGAAGTCGGTGTAGAAGTAGGTCGCGCCGAAGCTGAGGCCGGAATAATTGTCCCACAGTGCGCTGATCTCATAGCTGCGGCTCTCTTCCGGCTTGAGGTTGGGATCGCCGATGATCACGCCGCAGGTGCCGGCCGGACCATAGGTGCATCCGCCGCCGCCCGTGGTCAGGGCGTAGCCGTCGGCTGTCTGGCGGATTTCGGGCGCGCGGAAGCCCGTCGAGACGCCGCCCTTGAGCGTCAGACCTGAGAGCGGCGTGTGCCAGACACCATAGAGCCTCGGGCTGAAGTGTTCGCCATAGGCTTCGTGCGAGTCCATTCGCAGACCGCCGGTGAGTGCAAAAGTGTCCGTCAGGCGCCATTCATCTTCGGCGAACAGCGCCCATTGATTGGCCTCGAACTCCTCGTCCTGGCCGGTGCGGCGGCCGGGGTTCTGATCGGTCAGCATGGCGTTGAAATATTGGCCGCCGGTCACCAGCGTGTGGCTGCCGAAGAAATCGAAGGGCGTGGTGAACTTGCCGTCCAGCACCGAATTGCGGATCAGTGGCGAGCGCGGGTTCTCTATGAAGGTTCCCGTCGCGGCGTCACGCGTCTGGCGCGTGCGCTCACCCCATTCCTGCGAGAAGGAGAACTCGGAGGTTGTCGGTCCCCAGCGGCCGATATGGGTTGCCGACCAGTTGAAGCGATCATAGTCGCCATAGGTCTCGTCCCCATCCAATTCCAGCGTACGCCCGGGGCTCGACAGCCTGCGCACGCGCGAGGCCCCGCCCATGAGCATGATGTCGTGGTTTTCGTTGGGCGTAAGGGTCAGCCGCCCGCCGAGATCGCCTTCCTTGGCTTCCGTGAAGCCGTCGATGAAATCGTCTTCCTCGCGCAGATAACCGCGCCCCCAGACCTGCATGCCGAGGATGTTGGAGGCGATGGGGCCGTTCAGATAGAAGGAGGTCTGGCCGGAGTTGCCGAAGTCCCGGTGCTGCTGCGCGGTGCCCTCCACCGTCACCTCGCCGCCCCAGCGATCGCTCACCTTCCGCGTGATGATGTTGATGACGCCGCCCATGGCGTCCGAGCCATAAAGCGACGACATCGGGCCACGGACGATTTCGATGCGCTCGATCGCCGACAGCGGCGGAATGAAGCTCTGCTCGTAGCCGGAGCTGCCGTTGGGGCGGGCGTCGCGGGTGTTCTGGCGCCTTCCGTCGACGAGGAGGAGCGTGTAGGTCCCCGGAAGACCGCGGATGTAGATATCTTTTTCGTTGGCGATACCTGTCACCGTAACGCCATGGGCTTCCCGGAGCGCGTCGGTGAGGTCGCGGAAGGAGCCTTTGGCCAGATCCTCGCGGCTGATGACCGTGATGCTGGCCGGCGCATCGACGACATTTTGCTCAAAACCGGCGGCGGTAACGACGATGTCGGGAAGAACGACATCTTCACCCGTCGCCTCCGCTGCGGTCTCCTGTGCGAAAGCACCACCGAAGCCAAAGACGCTGTATGCAATCACACTCGCGCCGATCATCAGCCCGTGAAGATCCCGGTTTCTGCGCCGCCCGTCCTGCATACCGGCGCGCGCGGCCGATTCCGACAAAGACTTTATTGTATTACGCGCCGTGACCTGTTCGCCCGAAACGATCATTGATACGCCACCCCAAGCTTTTATATAGAATAGAGGGGCTAGTATTTTTCCTGCTTCCTTCGGTCAACCTCGCTATCTTAGAGTCATTCCATATTCAGAAAAGTGGAATGAAAACTGGACGTGGATGCTCTGATGATCTTAAGAACAGAGGAGCCATTTTGATCGAACAAGACTGATGACGAGCAACACCATGCCGGGCGCCCTGAGCGTTCCGATGCCGCAGGACAAGAAGACTCGCGACGAGGATGCCGCCGGGCTGCCGACGAGCCGTCTGGCGCGACTGCGGCTGATCCTGGCGTTTGACGCCCTGCTGGTGGAAAAAAGCGTTGCCAAGGCCGCTGAGCGGCTAAACATCTCGTCTCCTGCCATGAGCCGTCTCCTGGCCCAGATCCGCGAGATCTATCAGGACCCGATCGTCATACGATCCGGCCGGCGGCTGATCCCCACGCCATTGGCGGAGAGCCTGCGGCAGCGGCTGCGGGCCATCGCCGCGGAGTCGGACACCCTTCTGGACGCCAGGGCGGGTGACAGCCCCGGCCCTGGCCCCGGCTCCGCGCCCGCTCGCCCCACCGTGGGGCCCGCCCCTGCCACGCCCATACAGGCCGTGCCGCTTTCCATGCGGCCAGCCTTCATCCTGGAAGGCGCGCCGGACCCCGGCGCCATGGCACGCAAGCTGGCCAGCATCGGAGAAGCCGCCCCGCCACAAATGAAGCTGGCTAAATATATTGCCCTCACCGGCGCCGGAACAAGTGGCTCCAGGCCTCTGACATTGGATGAAGCCGATGAGGCCTTTTCAGTGATCCTGGCCGGCGATGCCGATCCCATCCAGATCGGCGCGTTCCTGGTCGTCATGCAATACCGCGGCCTGACTGCCGCCGAACTTGCGGGACTTGTTCGCGCCAGCCGCCGCCATTGCGGCGCGCCCGGGCTGTCGGCGGCGCATGCCGATCTTGATTGGCCGGCCTATATCTCACCCAAGAGCCGGGAAGCCCCCTGGTTTCTTCATGCGGCAAGGCTGGTTGCCAAGGCCGGGCATCGGATACTGATCCACACCCAGAAGAAGAGCGGCAATCATCTGGAAGCTGCCGCCCGCATGGCCGGGATCGGCCGGTGCCTGTCCGCCGGGGAAGCATCCGCGCAGCTGAAGAAGGATCACATCGCAGTGATCCAGCTCGATTCCCTCTCCACCCAATTGCACGGGCTCATGTCGCTTTACGGCCTGTTCGAAATGCGTTCACCGCTCAACGTTCTCGTGGCCATGTTGAACCCACTGGGCGCAAACACCAGTCTTCTTGGCGTTTCCCGCGCGTCCTACCGGGAGCTTCACCGCGACGCTGCCGCGATGCTGCAATGGCCGAACCTCGCCGCCCTCGGAAACAGCCGTGACGTCGCGCAGGCAACCCCCTTCCGCTCCACCACCATCTTCAGGCTGGTTGACCGCCTCCCGCGCAAGCTGATCGTGCCGTCCACGCCCGAGCCGCGCGCCGAACCCCCGATCGATCTCACCCGGCTGGAATATTGGGATGCCGTCTGGGCGGGCCGCGCCCGTGACGATCGTGCTGAAGAGGTTATCGTGTCGACCGCGGCGGCAGCTCTTTTGGCGCTCAAGCGGGATGAAATGAGCTACGCGGAAACCCGTGCTGAGGCCAAAGCCCTTTGGCGACAGCGGAACGCCGGCTGAGTTGCTCAGCTAGACGCCTTTCCGCTCTTGCGCAGACGAAGCACTGCGCGGCGGGCGGCGCGCCAGCCGAGTTCCAGTCCACGCGCCACATCGAACGCCGGATCGGCCGGTCTCAACTCCACCAGCCAGTCGGCGATGGGCAGCCGGTCACGCCACAGGTGGTCGATCATGGGGTGGTCGGCGTCGGCCACCGAGTCGACATCGACGAGCCGGGGATCGGCCAGGAAGATGCCGGTCAGCGCCAGGGACAGCAGGACCCCCGGTGAATAGCGTGCCGCCTCTTCATCATAGGCCGTCTTGAAGTAGAACGCGCGGCCGCTCTGCCGAAGGACCAGGCCAGCGGCGACATCGCGGTCGCCCGCACGCATCAGCACGACCTCGGCCCGCCCCCTCAGCGCCAGGCCGGCAAAGGCTTCCCGCACGAACGCCAGCCGCCCAGGGTCATTGGCAAGAGCGGTGCCCCGCCGTCCCTTCCAGCCGGCCGCCTCAAGAGTGAGAAAGCGCTCGAGCGCGTCCATGACCCCTGTCCGGTCGGAGGCGGTGTCGATGGAGATCGTTCCAAGATCGGCCAGCCGGCGGCGCAACCGCGCAAGTTCCTTGGCTTTCTTGGCGGTCACCAGATCCTTGATGCGAGCGACCGGATCGCCGCCGACACTGAGAAGAGCCCTGGCATGCGGGTCGAGACGATAGACGCGGCGTCCGCTGGCGGTGAGCGCGGCAGTCATCTGTACGGCGGCGGCACCGGCATCCGACAGGCGCGGGATCAGGCAGGCCCGCGCGCCTGATGCCGCCATGTGATCGAGCGCCAGACGAAAGGCCTCCGCGCCGCGGTCCCGGTCGAGCAGCGGCGTGGAAAGCGGCGCATAGGCGGGCCAGACCGAGGTCAGCGGAAAGGGGATGATGTAGCGCCGCGTCAGCGCCTTGACCGGCACCAGCGCCTCCAACTGGGGGCCGTTCCACACCAGGAGGAAGCGCACCTTGTCGCTGCCGGTAAGATGGCGGGCCGCTGCAAGTGCAAAGTCAGGATCATAGAAGCCGTTGGGCTCAACCGCCCGCACCGCAAGGTCGCGCCAGGCTTCC
Organism: Agaricicola taiwanensis; assembly: GCF_014635245.1. GTDB lineage: Bacteria > Pseudomonadota > Alphaproteobacteria > Rhizobiales > Methylopilaceae > Agaricicola > Agaricicola taiwanensis. The sequence continues at coordinate 43,960 of NZ_BMCP01000001.1, forward strand.
AGATGCGCCTCGACCTGACGCACGTCGCATTCCTCCAGCCTCAGGTCCTGCGCGGCGGGAGCAACCTCGATCGGCGGCCGACGGCCGGCGAACACGAAGGAATGGAGGCCCAGGCGGCGTTTGGCCAGCCAGAACAGCAGCCCCGATTCCAGCATCAGCGCCAGCGAGGTCGCCGTGGCCGATCCGATCATGCCGAACTTCGGCACCAGTACGATGTTGAGCAGGAGGTTGAATGCGAAAACTCCGCCATAGATGGCGGCCGCGCGATTTTGCTCGCCCAGCATCGAGAGCAGCCGCTCGCAGGGGCCGACCGAGGCCCGGGCGATGACGCCGATACCGAGGATCGGCAGCAGGATATAGCCTGCGGTGAAGGCCTCGCCGAACAGCCACAGGAACGGCTTTCCGGTCACCACCAGTCCGAGCACAACCACAACTGACGGCCAGAATGTCCAGCGCACGGCGTCGCGAATAAAACTGTTCAGCCGCTCGGTTTCGCCGGCGGCGGCATATTCGGTGAATCGATGGGCTGTCGCCGCCGAGACGGCGAAATAGATCAACGCTCCAAGCCCCATGATCTTGGTGGCGGCGTAATAGACGGCGACGTCCTCCGGCGAGGCGAATCTCTCCAGGATCAGGACATCGGTGTAGGTGAGCGAGAGGTAGAAGCCGTCGATCATGAAAACCGGCAGCGCCACCTTCAACCAGCGGCGGGGCTCGTAGCGCCGTGTGCCCGAGAGGCGGTCCTTGAGCCGCACGAGAAGCGCCGCCATCTGCCCGAAGGAACAGACGACCACGGCAACCGCACTGGCCGCCACGACCCAGGCCGCACTGGACGGGAGGCTGAAGACCATCATGCCCGCCACCAGCACGAGAATGAGGACCGGCCGGAACACATAGACCGGCATCAGCGCCAGATTGATCCAGTTATAGGAGCGGGCGATCGCGTCCTGCACATCGGACAAGGCATAGGCCGGCAGGCACAACAGAGCCGCGGCCAGCAGAAGAACCGGGATCTGACCGCTGGGTGAACCGAACAGCCACAGCAACAGACAACCGATCAGAGTGATCGCCGAGGCCAGTGTGATGACCAAGAGGGGTGCGCCGAGCAGGAAGCCCCGCAGGCCGCTGGCATCATTGCGTTCGGTATATTCCGGGACGAAACGCTGCGTGGTCGAGGCGATGCCCAGCGTTGAAAGACCGCCGAGGAGCAGCACCCAGACCCAGGCATAGGCATAGATGCCGTACTCATATTCACCCATCCAGCGAGCGAACAGGATTTGGGTGATGAAGCCGAGGCCGGCGTTGAAGATGCGGATCAGAAAGGCGCTGCCGGCCGCGCGTTGCGCGACGGCGCGGTCGCTGCGGTCGGCACGCCAGGAGGCCGTGCGTGCGCGCCAGCCTTGCGGAGGCGCCTCCGCCTGTCCTGCTTGTGGTGTGTCGGCCATGAATCGCGCTGCTTCAAATCGGAAGGTCCGGATAAATAGGTTTATTGCGGCGCGCTTAAGGAACCGTTGGGGCTAAACCCGCCCACCCGACAAAAAACGCACGGCCGGACGCATCATCCCCTGAAGCCGCCCTCAGCCAGGAAGCGTGCCTCCTCGGCCGTCGTCGTTCGGCCAAGGATCTCGTTTCGATGCGGGAACCGCCCGAAACGGGCAATGATGTCGCGATGGATCTCCGCCCACCGCAGGCCGTCGGCATCCTTCATGGCCTGGAACAGCGCACAGCAAAGCTCCTGGTCGGCCAGATCTTCCGAATGCTCCAGGGGAAGATAGAAGAAGGCGCGAAGCGCGCGTGGCACACGCCTGTCCCATCCCATGGCGCGGACGACATCCGACGCATGGCGTGCCAGACCATCGGTGGCGAAGGCGCGCGGGGTGCCCCGATAGATATTGCGCGGCACCTGGTCGAGCACGATGGTCAGCGCAAGAGCTTCTATCGGGCCACGCAGCCAATCCTGAAGCTCGCCGCGAGCCGCGGCCTGATGCACCGGCCCCAGCCGCCATCGCACCAGCATGTCGAACAACGGGTCGGAGAGAAACCAGCGGCTTGGTCCCGCCGCTCGCCAGAAGGCGACCACGGCGCGTGGATCGAACATCGTCACAGACGGATCTCGCAGTCTTGGATGCGCCGATACATCTCGTCGTCCAGCCGCTCGAACCGTTTGGTCTCCGGGCTGTTGAACCAGATGGCGTCGGGGACGACGGCCGGATCGAAGCCCTCTTTCACCAGTTCAACCTTCTTTTGCTTGAAGGTGCCGGTCACTTCGATTTCCGGCTGGATCCGCAGAAACAGCGGTCGGGCGTAATCCGGCAGGTGCTGCTCCATATGCTCGCGCAGGCCGATGAGATCCAGCGGCTGGCCGTCCGTCACGACGGCGGCCATCCCGGCCCTCCCGTCCCGGCCCTTCAGGTTGACGCCATAGACGTTGGTTTCCTTGATGCCGGGGAAGGTGTTGATCGCTTCAGCCACCTCGGACGTGGAGACATTCTCGCCCTTCCAGCGGAAGGTGTCGCCGATCCGGTCGACGAAGAAAAAGTAGCCGTACTCATCCTTCTTCATCAGATCGCCGGTGCGGAACCAGGCGTCACCCGGCGCGAAGGCATCCCGCAGGATTTTCTTCTCCGTGGCAGCCCTGTCGGCATAGCCTTCAAAGCGGTTGGCGGGTTTGTTCGGATCATTGACGATCTGCCCCACCACCTCGCCCACTTCACCGGGCTCGCACTCGATGCAGCGGCCGTCGGGGCCGCGCACCGGCTGTTCCGTCTCCACATCGAAGCGCACGATCTTGACCACGAAGCGCCGCTCCGCCCACTTCGCGATACGTCCGACAGCCCCTTCGGTGCCATCGAAATTCAGGATCGCGACATTGCCCTCGGTGGCGGCATACCACTCCAGGATTTCAGGAATGCGGAAGCGGGTCTTGAATTCGGCCCAGATATCGGGCCTGAGGCCGTTGCCGCAGAAGGCGCGCACCCGATGCTTGGCTTCAGATGGACTGACCGGCGTATTGACGAGATAGCGGCAGAGTTCGCCGATATAGAACACGAGGGTGCAATCCCAGCGTACCACGTCGTCCCAGAAGTCGCGCGCCGAGAATTTCTCGCGGATGACCACGGTGGCACCCCCGACCAGCGGGGCTCCCACCGCGAGCACGCCGCCATTGGAATGATACATCGGCAGGCAATCGTACATCCGGTCGTCCGGCTTGACGTTCATGACGCCGCAGTAGCCGTGGGTCATGGCCATCAGCCGGTAGTGATTGATGTTGGCGGCTTTCGGCATGCCGGTGGTGCCGCTCGTATAGATGAAAAGGGCCTTATCCTCGATGGTGATCGGCGGCCGCTCGCCGGCTGGTATGGACTCGGCGCTGAACTCCTCGATCAATGTGTCCAGGCGCGGGTCGCTGCCGTCGGCGTCTCCGAACATCCATACGGCTGGACCGTTGGTCAGCATGGGGCGCGCCGTTCCGAGCACACCGGCGAGTTCCTGGCCTGCGATAACAGCCTTCGGCGTCACGATGTTGATGCAATGGGCAAGGGAGGCGCCGGAAAGATTGGTGTTGAGAAGAGCGACCGCACCGCCGGCGCGGGTGATGCCAAGCCAGATCGCAACATATTCCGGCCGGTTCAGCATCAGGAGCGCGACCACGTCGCCCTTGCCGACCCCCTGGGCCCGCGCCCATCGCGCATAGCGGTTGGCGCGCTCGTCGAGCTGTCGATAGGTGAAGCGTTCACGTTCCGAGATCAGCGCTTCACGGTCACCGTTCCGCTGCGCGATCTCTTCGAAGACGTAGGGAAAAACGCGGGTGGGATTTTTCGCAATAGGTGTGATGAGACGAAGGGTGCGTAACGAGCCGCGCAGGCCGAGCCATTCGTTCCTCAGCCGGGTGAAAAAACCCATTCGCCATTCCTCCTCACGCACGCGGAGACATGCCCGCGCCATTGTTCTCGTTCTTGCGCCTAGTGAAGCGGGCTCGGAGCCCGGACGCAAGATATCCCGTGCGCCTGTTAGCCCAGAAGTCCTCCTCTTTTTGGCGAAAGCGGGCTGTCGGTCAGCGCCGCGGCGTCAGGCACGTCCACCGCGATCCCCGCGAGCGCGTCATAGATCCGCGCCAGGAGAGCGGGATGAAGGTCGCGGGCGATGACGACGAGACGGGAGCGATGGTCATCGTCCGGCCATGCCTCCAGGCGCCGCGGTGCCTCAAAGACGTGCTGCACACCATGGACCACCACGGGTCGCGACGGATCATCACTGAGCGCGAGAAGGCCCTTCAGGCGAAGGATCTGCGATCCGTAGGTCGAGGAGAGAAGTTCGGTGAAGAGCGGAAGTGCGCCCGGCGGCAGGGGCTGATCCCGCCACAGCACCGTGCTTTGGACATTTCCCACATGCTGATCATTGATGGAAGCCTGCAGCCAGCGTGCTACGCGCGCCTCACCGGCAGGCCCCAGCGGCGCAAGATCGAAGATTTCGCCCGGCGCCGCTTCTCCCCGGTCCATATCCAGCATTCGAACGCCGGGATTGATCTTCTCGACGGCGCGTCGAGCTTTGTCGATGACCCCTCCGGAGGCGCCTGATGTCTTGGACAACACCACGCGGTCGGCGAAGAGCACCTGCCGGCGCGCCTCCTCCTGCATATCGAGCACCGCCTCCGCGCCGGGAGCGGCGATCACCGCCACCACGCCATCAACCGCATAGCGCAGGCTAAGGTAAGGGTGGCGGGCCGCCGCCTGCAGTATCGGCACCGGATCCGCCATGCCCGTCGTTTCGATCACCATCCGGCGGAACGGCGTAATGCGGCCATTGTCACGTCGGCGGATGAGATCCTCCAATGTTGCCAGAAGATCGTCGTTGACGACGCAGCAGAGGCAGCCGCCGGGCAGCGCGAAGACCTCACCTGCCACCGGCTCCACCAGAAGATGATCCAGTGCGATCTCACCGAACTCGTTGATGAGGACCACCGTGTCCGCAAGCTCGCTATGGCGGAGCAGCGCGTTGAGCAGGGTCGTCTTCCCCGCGCCCAGGAAGCCGGTGAGCACCGTGATCGGTATGGGGGTTGGCCGGGCGGGTGCCTGGGGTGCTGACATGCCGTCCAGCCTGCTAGCGCGGCGCCTGCGGCTGCAAGGAAGGCGTTGGTCTGTCAGCCGGGCTCGGCGGTGTGGTGGCCTTCGAACTGGCCGCCAGGTTCGGCCGCCGCGCGAATGGGTCGCGAGGGATCGGATTGCCGGCCACGGCACGGCGCACCTCCTGCACGATCTTGGCGGGATCGAGGGTGTCGATCGCTGGCCCTCCTTCGTTGAAGGGGCTCGGCAGCGGAACAGGATTGAGCGGGTTCAATGCGAGCGCGATCGGAGCCTCGTCCTTGCGGTCGGGGTTGGGTCCGATGAAAACCGTCACCGGCTCGATGGGCGCGGGTTTTTCCGCCAGCACGGACTGGACTTCCCCCTTGTCGCCCTCACCGTCGAGACCGTCGCTTTCGCTCGGCGTCGCCTTTGCAACCCGCCGGGGGCCGCAGATCTCCGGCCGCAGATCAACTGGCTCCCCAAGCCGCGAGCCGATTTGGGTGACGCGCGCGCCACCCGCGAAGACCGGCGCGCCGGTAAAACTCTCTTCCATCAGCCGGGCTGCCGTTTCGGCCCGAGCGAGGCCGGAGGTGGATCCCAGCACCACCACGATCAGCCGCTGCCCGCCGCGCGTGGCACTGGCAACGAGGTTGAAGCCGGCCGAACAGATGAAACCGGTCTTCATGCCGTCGGCGCCGTCGTAACGCGCCAGCAGGATGTTGTACGCGCGCAAGGTGCGCTTGCCGAACTTGAGCGCGCCGATCTTGAAGTAGGCCGTATTGTCCGGGAAATCGCGATAGATTGCCTGTGCCAGCAGGGCCATATCGCGGGCCGTCGTCACCTGGCCCTCGCCGGGAAGACCGTGCGGGTTGATGAAGCGGGAGCCCGTCATACCGAGCCGGGCCGCCATGGCGTTCATCCGCCGCACGAAACCATCCACGCCCAACGCACCGCCGAGGTTTTCCGCGATCATCACGGCGACGTCGTTGGCGGACCGGACGATCAGCATCTTGAGCGCATTGTCCACCGTGACCACGGTTCCGGGCTTGAAGCCCATCTTGGACGGCGGGGTGGCGGCGGCGTTGGCGGAATAGGTCAGCGGCGTGTCGAGGGTGAGCTCGCCGGTGCGGATCGCATCAAAGACCACATAAGCGGTCATCAGCTTGGTCAGCGAGGCCGGGTACCAGGAGCGGCTGGCCTCTTCGGCGTGAAGCACGCTTCCTGTCGCGGCGTCGATGACGATGGATGGCCGTCCGTCGACCGCCCACGACGGTGTCACCGTCGCGAGCGCGAGCCAAAGCATCGCGATGATCCCCAGGAGCCGCTGCATCTTGTCGTGATACCGTTTTGGAACCCCTAGCGCCAGTGCTCTTCCCCGTTATCAACGCCCAGGCGAATGTGGCTTTGCCACAACCATGGCCCAGAACACCTTATATTTCGACCCCGGCGCCTGCGCGACCGCGATTCCCATTCGCGTCGCCTCAGGCATCAGCATGTTCTTGCGATGACCACTCGAATCGCGCCAGCCGGAAAAAGCTTCGCCCAGCGAGTGGTAACCGCCTGCAACATTCTCGGCGATGTTATCGTAATCATAACCCGCCCGCGCCGCACGCTTGTCCAGCGTACCGATGCCGACATTATGCCCGACCTTCTGTTCTGACGCCATGGCCCGTGCCTGCTCCAGGGCAATGGTCTGGAGAACGGGGTCGACCACCAGCGGGCCGCGCCCATTGGCCATACGGTATTGAGAGAACATATCGGCCGCGGCATCGGCATCCACCTGGCTGCCGGCAGGCACCAGGCTGCGCATAAAGGCTGGTTGCTGGGGTGGATCATAAGATTTGGCGCAGGCGGAAAGGACAAGGGCCGCGACGACGGCTGCGATGGGGGAGATACGCATGAACTCAACTCTCCTTTGGTGAAGCTGGTCTGGTGTTGCCTGTCGGAGCCGACATGGTCTCGATGCGGGCGGATAATTGTTCGATGGCGCGGGCCACTTCTTTGATGCTTTCGGCCTTCTCGTCAGGCGCGGCCACGGGAAGAACGATCTTTTCCTCCTTGAAGCGCCGGATGATGACAAACTGCAGATCGCTCTTGACCGACGCAGAGCGGCGCGGGGTCGCCACGTAGGCCAGCAGCGTCATGTCGAACGCGCCAGAACCGATGGCGTCCAGAAGCACCGAGGGGGCAGGATCTCCCATCACTTCCGAATGCGCCTTCGCACTCTCCAGCAGCGCCGAACGCACCAGATCAAGATCGGAATCGGCGGGAACGCTGAAAGTGATCTTTACGCGGCCAAGGGGATTGGCGTGCGTTTTGTTGACCACGGCCTTGGTCATCAGTTCCGAATTCGGAACAATGAGCGTCGAGCGGTCGAAGAGCTCGATTTCGGTCGCACGAACGCTGATCTTGCGGATATTGCCTTCGGAGGTGCCGAGCGCCACCCAGTCCCCGACCTTGACCGGCCGCTCCGCCAGGAGGATCAGGCCGGACACGAAGTTGTTGACGATGGATTGCAGGCCAAGACCGATACCGACGGACAAGGCACCGGCCACGATCGCGACGTTCTGAAGGTTGAGCCCCACCGTTCCGAGCGCGAAGACGCCGGCGAGGATGACACCCAGATAACCAATGCCGGTACTGATGGAATTTTGCAGGCTGGGCTCCACCCGGGTCTTGGGCAGGACCTGCGTCTCCAGCCAGCGCTGTATCCCGCGCGTTGCAAGAATGCCAAGGATCAGGATGACGACGGCAAACAGGATAGTCGATAGCGAAATGCGCACGCCGCCGACGGCAAAGCCGAAGGTCAGGCCCCGAAGCCAGCCGAAGGCGTCGTAGGAGCCGATGCCCCACGGCGCCAGGATGATCAGGGCGGCCATTGCAAAGAGCAGCACCCGCAAGAAGCCCGACAGCAGCGTGCCGATCAGTTCAACCGACCTCGGCTTCAGGCCGACGGTGCTGTGAATCCAGCGGCACATGCTGCCGCCGCTCGAAAAGCCGATGGTGAACAGATCGTCGATCAGGGCGGAGAACAGATAAAGCAGCGCTCCGATGATGCTGATCCAGATGACCTGATGCGCCAGGAATTTGGCGAAGGCGATGTAGCCGATGATCAGCGCACCCAGAATGGCGGCGATTGCGATCCACACCAGAATGCGGAACAACCCGAGGATCGGATGGGCCTCCGGCCCGGCAGGCTGCTCCTCGCCCTCGGGTTCGTCGTTCGCGCGCAACACCCTGAGGGCGATGGCGAAGGTCACGGCATTGGCAAGTGCAAAAAGCCCGTCGGTGACCAATGTCGCTTCAGGCCTGGTCATCACCACGAGGTTCAGCGACGAGATGATCAGTCCCAGCGAATAGACGATCGAGACCAAGCCGGCCTGGATTCGGATGCCGGAGGCGAGATCGTCCGACATCTGGGGCAGCCGCCAGGAGGCTTTTTCCGGCGCCAGAATCCCCTTGGCGAGCCCATCCACGAAGGCGGTGAAGGCAACCACGAACACAAGGGTGACGACCAATGGCTCCAGTCGTGGTGTCAGGATCTGCGCCAGCCGCAGACCATAAAGCACGGCGAGCGCGGCGACGGTCGGTGCGATCAGCGTCACCACCAGGACCCAGACCGCGTGAGCGGAACGTCGCAGGCGATGCGGCGGCACCTGCTGCACCGCGTAGCGCTGCCCCATGGCATTGGCCCATTTGCGGCCTGGACCCCCGAGGAGCAGCGCGAACACCAGGCTGAAGCCCAGGATAGCGCCATTGACCGGCGTCATCCGGTCCCGGAAGCGGGCCGCCACATCGCGAATGATGAACGAGGCACTGGTGATGTCGCGGCTGAAGCCTTCCGCCGTCGCAAGCCAGAGATCTGGGCTCAGCAGCGAGGAATGCCGGGCGAAGAGTTCCGTCGTGAATTTGGCGCGCCGTCGTTCCGCAGCCGTCTCGGATGTTTCCGCCGCCTGGAGAAGCAGCACACGGGCGCGGCGCATCGCCTCGTCGACGGCGCGCAGATCGGCATTTTGCGCGGTCCGTTCTTCCACCGCCTCTGCGCCCTCGGTGGCGCCATCCGCCGGCGCCGGCCCCAGTTCCGCCAGACGCCGATTGATGTTATCAATCTGAGGTTGCAGCCGGACGATGATCGCTTCCAGCTGCGTGCGCAGCGGCTCGACCCGCCCGCGTATGTCGGCCAATTCAGTCTCGGACAGGTCCTCGCGGGAGAGGCTGGCCTCAATGGGGTCGAGCGCGGCCTTGACGCGGTCAAGATCGGTGTTCGCCTCGGCCACCACCGTGCTGATCGCCGGCGAGGGCTGCTGCGCCTCTTGTGCTGAGACGGGCACGCCCCAGCCCAAGCCGAGCGGAAGCAGGAGAGCCAGAACCAACAGGCGGGATCGGAACATCGGAGACATGGACGCGCGGTTGACCAAGATGGAGTGTGCCTTGTGCGAACATTGAGGCGGCGGCGAGGCGCGCAGTGAGTTTACCGATTCCCGTAGGTAGCCGTCGCCCTTCTCAACCTTCGGTAAGCAAATGGTCTAAAGCGGCGATTGCTCGCAATTTAGGCAATAACTCCGAAGTTTCGAGCAATGCAATTGAGAAGCGGGAAGACATCAACTCCGGTGAAAATGAGGAGGTTGCTGATTCAGAGGGGCATTTATTAAGCAGTCTCGTATAAACGTATCAGCTGGGGGTGCTGGAACGCTGAGGTTGTATAATCCGGCGAAGCCTGCAAGTTTGGTTGAGACAGATCGCCGATGTGCCATTCGGCGACCAAAGGATGGTGTAAGCGTATGTCGCTCATCGTGATCCTCGACGACCGGAGCACAAACCGCAATATCTTTGCGCAGCTTGCCGCGTCCATCGAAACCAACGCCGTGGTGAGAACCTTCGGTGATCCGATCGAAGCTCTCGCCTGGATCGACACCAACACGCCGGACCTGGTCATCACCGATTACAAGATGCCGACCATGGATGGGGCGACCTTCACCGCCCGCTTCCGTGAAAAGCCAGACTGTGTCGATGTGCCGGTGGTGGTCATCACCGTCTATGAAGAGCGCAGTTTCCGGCTCAAGGCTCTGGAAGCGGGTGCCACCGACTTCCTGCAAAGCCCTGTCGATCATCATGAATTCGTGACCCGAGCGCGCAACCTTCTCAAGCTGCGAAAGCAGCAGCTCATCATCAAAAGCCGCGCGACCAGCCTTGAACTGGAGCTTCTGCACAGCGAGCGCTCGCGCGAGGCCGCGTTGCGCGACAGCTCTGAGAAGCTCGCTCAGGTCATCGACACCGTTCCCGCCCTCATCAGCGCCACGGACCGCAAGGGCCGCTGCATTTTCATGAATGCGCACAAGGCAGCCATGCACGGCCTTGATTCCCACAGCGTCATCAATCGCCAGATGAGCGATATCATCGGCGCCGAACGCGCCGAGCGCAGCCTGGCACTCGACCAATTGGTGTTCCGCAGCGGCAAACCGATCACCAGCTTCGAGGAGGAAATTGTCGATGCCTCCGGCAACACCAATTTCTATCTCACGACAAAGTCCCCGTTGCGCGACGGCGCGGGTCGGATCATCAATGTCCTGACGACCTCTCTCGACATCACCGATCGCAAGCGTGCCGAGAGCCATCTGCTGCATCTGGCGCATCACGACACCCTCACCGATCTGCCCAACCGGGTGCTGCTGCAGGACCGGCTGCGCCGCGAACTGGCGCGCACCCGGCGTGGCGACCGGCCCTTTGCGCTGCATCTTCTGGATCTTGACCATTTCAAGTCGATCAACGATGCACTGGGGCACCAGATCGGCGACCGCCTCCTGAAAAGTGTAGCGGAGCGCCTGTGCGGCGTCGTACGTGACAGCGATACCGTGGCACGGCTCGGTGGCGACGAATTCGCCATCCTTCAGACACGCGTCATGCGTCCGCAAGAGGCAACGGATCTTGCCGAGCGGATCCTGGCGGCCCTGTCGGAGCCCTTCGTCATAGACGAGCAGGAGATCACGACCAGTGCCAGCCTTGGCATCACCACCCATCCCTCCGATGGGTCGGATGTCGATCTCCTGATGAAAAACGCCGATGTCGCAATGTATCAGGCGAAAGCGGCGGGCCGGAACGCCTATCGCCTTTATGCTCCCGACATGAACGTGCAGGCGCGGGATCGCATGGTGCTGGAATCGGACATGCGCCGTGGGTTGCAGCGCGATGAATTTGTCCTGCACTACCAGCCCCAGATCGACGTCGCGAGCGGTCAGATCATCGGAGCCGAAGCGCTGCTGCGTTGGCAGCATCCCGGCAGCGGCATGATATCGCCCACCACCTTCCTGCCGCTGGCCGAGGAGAACGGGCTGATCGTACCCATCAACGAATGGGTTCTGCGGGAAGCGTGCGGCAGGGCGGCGGAATTTACGCGTTCCGGCCTGCCGCCGCTCCGCGTAGCGGTGAACCTTTCGCCCGTCCAGTTCCGCAAGCAGGATGTCTGCCAACTGGTGATCGACATACTCAATGACACCAAGCTCAATCCGCGGCAGCTTGAGCTGGAGTTGACCGAAAGCATCCTCATGCAGAACACGGAGGCCGTGGCACGCGATCTCCTGAAGCTGAAGGATCTCGGCGTGTCCTTCTCAATCGACGACTTCGGCACCGGTTATTCCTCGCTCTCCTACATCAGGAATTTCCCGGTCGATCGCCTCAAGATCGACCAGTGCTTCATCCGCAATCTGGAGAATAATCCCAGCGATGCGGCCATCGTGCGGGCCATCATCAGCCTGGGTCACAGCCTCAAGCTCTGCATTACCGCCGAAGGCGTGGAAACCGCCGAGCAAGCCGCCATACTTCGGGCGGAAGGATGTGATGAGTTCCAGGGCTACTACTTCGGCCGGCCGATGCCCTTGGAAGACCTGCTGGCGCGGGTCGAGGAACAAAATCCGCGGTCGCTGAGGGCCTGATGGCCATCCGAACTGTTGGAGCCGAGGCCCGATGCCCGATCAACCAAACAGGAGATCTTCTCTCGTAAAGCGGTTTCAGGCGCACTTTGCCGCGCGCCAGGACCGCGAGCACGAGATGGCCCTGAACCGGTTGGCCATCGCGGTTCTTGTTCTCGCCTATCTTCTGATCGCGCATGCCTTAGGGGTCCAGAGCGCCGGCGAGATCATGGGCGGCCCCGTGATGTTCCTGGGGCTTTACTTCCTGGCGTCGCTCGGCCTTCTGGCCGACCTCGGCCTTCGCAACAACGTCTCGCAGTTCAGGCGCGTGATCGCCATGGTCTGCGATCACGCCATCATCTCCTATGGCCTTTATGCGGGCGGCGAGCTGACGTCTCTGCTCTATCCGTTCTACCTGTGGGTCATCCTCGGCAACGGCTTCCGCTTTGGTGTCAAAAGCCTCGCCATCGCTGGCGGCATCGCGGTGGCCGGCTTCGGCGCGGTGATCGGGACCACACCGTACTGGCAGAACAATCCCCATCTCGCCATGGGTCTGCTCGGGGCATTGGTGGTCATCCCGCTCTATGCCTCCACGCTGATCCGCAAGCTCTACGAGGCCAAGCGTCAGGCCGAGGAGGCCAGCAAGGCGAAAAGCCAGTTCCTCGCCAGCATCAGTCATGAGCTGCGCACGCCGCTGAATGCCATCATCGGCATGAGCGAGTTGATGAATGGCACGACATTGAACGCCGAACAGCGCGACATGAGCTCGACGATCCGCGTCTCGGCCAGCGCACTGCTCAGTTTGATCAACAGTCTGCTGGATTTCTCACGCCTGGAAGCGGGGCAGATGCCCAGCAGCGTGGTCGATATCGATCTTCACAGCGTGCTGCACGACGTGAGATCCATGGTTACCGCCCAGGCACATGCCAAAGGCATAGACCTCAACGTCTTCGTAACCCCCGACACGCCCTTCGCCCTGCGGGGCGACCTCCGCCATCTCCAGGAGATCATGGTCAACCTGGCCGGCAACGCCGTGAAGTTTACCGACAGGGGATCGGTCACCATCGCGGTAACGACGGTGCGGCAGACAGCGGACAGCGCCCTCCTGCGGTTCGATGTGACGGATACCGGCATCGGCATAGAGCCCCACGCCCAAGCCCGCATTTTCGAGAGCTTTACGCAAGCCGACGAAACCATCATAGACAGCCACGGTGGCACCGGCCTTGGCCTGACCATCAGCAAGCAATTGGTCGAACTGCAGGGTGGCACCATCGGGCTCACCAGCACACGGGGCGCCGGCAGTACCTTCTGGTTCGAAATACCCTTCGAGATCGACTTCGCGCGCGCCTCCGATCTTGCTGCGACCGGCCAAAGGGTCATCCTCCTGACATCGGATGCGCTGTTGCGCCAGCGACTGTGTGACCAGCTTCAGCGGCTCGACATCGAGCCGACGACGGTCGAGAGCGTGGCTGAACTCGCCACCCTGCGCGCGGATCATGCCGACCGCTATTCCGTGCTTATCGATGAGAACCTCGTCTCGGCGGATCAGCAGGTCATGGAGGAGTTGACCAGGTCGGCGTCACTGTCGCCGCGGGGGCACATCCTTCTCAGGAGCAACCCGCAGATAATCCAGAGGCAGGTGACCGAGCAACGCTTCGCCAGCGCCGTCTCGTCGCGCCCAAGCAGCCATGAACTTTTGTCGGCGCTGCGCTTTGCCAGCCGCTATTCCGGGACGCCGGCAACCGAGCACGCCGATACGGGCCCGACCACAGAGCCGCTGTCCATTCTGATCGGCGAGGACAACCGGACCAATCAGAAGGTTATCGCCAAGATCCTGCAGCGCGCGGGACATTCCGTCGCCGTGGTCGACAACGGCGAGGAGGTGCTCGATGCCTTGGCCGAGATCACCTATGACATCGTTCTTCTCGATGTGAACATGCCGGTCATGAACGGCATAGAGGCCACCAAGCTCTATCGCTTCACCGCCCTAGGCCGCCCACGGATACCCATCGTGGCACTGACGGCGGACGCCACGCCGGAAATGGCCGCCCGTTGTGCCGAAGCCGGTATGGACGACTGCCTGACCAAGCCCATCGAACCCTCTCTCCTGCTGTCCGTGATCGCGCGCCTCGCCGGCAAGGAAGCCCCACCTGTCGCGCCGACCGAAGAGCAGCCCAGCATCGCCAGGATCACGACCCATCCTCGCTTCCGCTCCAGCGCCCGCAATGCACTTGATGAGCGGGTGTTGAAGGATCTCGACGCTCTTGGCGGTCCCGACTTCGTGGCCGAGGTGCTGAACCAATTTCTTGAGGATGCCCATGGTACGCTTGCTGATCTGACAGCCGCGCAGAAGGCGGGAGACATCATTGCCTTTCGCGAGCAGGCCCATGCTCTGCGCAGCAGCGCCGCCAATGTGGGCGCCCGCCACATCTTTGAAATGTGCCTCGCCTGGCGCGAGATCAGCCTGCCCGACCTCAAGGCCAACGGCGATGAGATCCTGACGCGGCTGGAGGCGGAGTTCGAGGCGGTTCGCCAGGCTGTGGCCGACGAGCCGGAGCTTAAGCGCGGAAATCAGAACGACTGACCGGTTTATTCGAGCGGCCGCTTGGCGATGCGCTTGTCCTGGGCATTGAACAGCCGCTCCATTTTCCGCAAATCCTGATCGCCGAGCCGCAATGCCGCTTCAACCCAGACTTGGGTAACGTCCAAAAGTTCCCGATATTCCAAAGGATTGACACGCCGCCGCGTCTGGTAGACCGACAGTTCGGCATTGAAGCGACGGCGGTTGCGGCTGACATATTCCCTCACCGCATCCTCGCCGCCACCTTCCTTGGCCAGGACATCGACGATGCCCATCTCATGGAGCTCGGCCGCGTCATAGAGGCGGCCGCTCAGGATCATCTTCTCGGCACGGCCTGCATCAAGCCGTCGTGCAAGGAAGCTGTAGGCACCCATGCCGGGGAAGAGATTGAAGAGAACCTCGGGCAGGCCGAATTTCGTCCCTTCCTCGGCCACGATGACGTCGCAGGACAAAGCCGATTCAAAGCCGCCGCCGAGCGTGTCACCCTGCACGAGAGCGACCGTGATGACCGGCAGATTGAAATCGAGGAAGCTGTTGTACAGCACGTCGATACAGGCGCGGGCATAGGTTTCAAGCGCGCGTTTGTCCTGCGCCCGCACGAGACGCGTCATGAGCTTGAGATCGCCGCCGAGATTGAAGACGCCGGGAACGCGGGAACCACCCACCACATAACGCAGCGAAGCATCACCGGCATTTTCCCGCCGCTTGAGAAGATCTTCAAGGCCCGCTTGCAACGTGTTGAGGCTGTGCAGCAGCGTAGGCGTGTAACTCGGTTGTGCATCAGGTTTGGTGAAGAACCACAATATCCCAAGAGGCTCTTCGATACTGACCTCGATGGCCTCGTAGGAGATGTATTCGACACCCCTGAGACTTGATGATGCTGCTGGAATGCTTGGAACCATGCCGGGAACAGCAGCCATATGTGATGTTACAGAAGAGATCATCTGCGTCTCATAAGAAGTGCGGCGTTAAGATTTTAGTTACTATAACAGAGGACACAACCCGATGCATCCTTCGGCTGTTTCCCTGTCCTGGAAGCTTAACTTTTGGTTAACAGCAGCTTATCAATTTGAGACAGGCTCGCAGCTTACAAACCCTCAATTCTCAGGAAATTATCGAAATCAGAAATCTGTCGGCGCTTTGCAAACGCTTTTTCTGAATACCCGCTATGGTCGCAGCTCATGAACACGCCGCCCCCTGCACCGCCCTGCCTAATTCTTTCGTTTAATGATGGAACGAAGCAACACCCTTCAACGTTGTTAAGTTTCGCGTTTGTGTGACTTGACGACCGCCGAGCAATGCCGCGAGACTTCACCCAACGATAAACGGGGTGAACATGCGGCTACGGGCGCTTCTTTGCGCGGGTTTATGCGCGTTTCTTGCGGGGATGGCTGGTGGCGCTTCTGCCGTCACCATCGATGGCGATGGTCGGTTGACCCTTGCGGACTTCGCCGCCAAGCAGGGAGAAAGCCAGGCCTCGGCCGAAAAGCGCTTCGGAGCCACCGGGATCGTCACCTGCGGCACCACCCATTCCACCGCGCAATTGACTATCCGCGCCGATGTGATCACCACGGCGGCGCACGCCTTCTATGACCGCAGGGGCCGCCTGCGGGCCAATCCGGGAGACTGTGTCTTCACCATTCTCGAAGGCGCCAAGGTTCAGGCAATCAAGATACGCACCGGATCCCTGCGCGTGGGCAGCGTCGATCCCTATGCCGAACCTGGCGTGAAGGACTGGGCCGTCGCGCGGCTCAGCCAGCCGGTTCAGGGCGCCACGCCCTATCAGATCGCCCCTCTCTCGACCCCTGGCAGCATTTTCCTGGTGGCCAATCGCCATGAAGGATGGGTGCACGACGGCATGAAGGCCATCGAGGCCTGCGCCATCCGCCAGGCGGCGCGCAGGATCGCGAATGCACCGCGCGAGCTCGCGATCGATTGCTCCACCGGTCAGGGTGCCTCCGGCAGCGCTCTGATGCTTCCGGGTGCGCCCGGAAGCATGATCGGGATCTATGTGGGATGGCGCAGCAGCCACCCCCAGGCTGCGGGCCCCTATGCCCCGAACCACCTGAACTATGGGTTGGCCATCGAGGGCGCTTTCCGGACCGCCATCGAGGCGACGGTCGCGCCTGAACCGCAGATCGCCCATACCAGCATCGCTGCGGCGAGCCTCAGCCGGCTCGATTAACAACCGAACCCTTCTGAAGGACGCATGCAAAAATGGCCGCCCTGAAAGCGGCCATTCCTTTTGATCGCCTGTCAGTGAAGCTGGAGCGACATGCCCAGCTCGGAGGCCTTGGCGTGGACCGATGTCTGGGGCCGTTTCAGCTTCATGCTGATCACCTCCGCCGGAACCTTCTCGGCAACCAGTTCTTTAAGCTGTTGCACCTGTTCGATGGTCCAGGGGCGATCTTCAAAGGTATCTGGCATTTCAAGGCCCTCCACTGTCAGTGGTGAATGGATTGCCCATGTGAAACGCAAAAGGGCGCGGTTTGATCCCGCGCCCTCGAAACGGATTTTTCCGTGTGATCAGAGCTGCCGCTCGATCATCATCTTCTTGATCTCGGCAATGGCCTTGGCAGGGTTGAGCCCCTTGGGACAGGTCTTCGCACAATTGAGGATCGTGTGGCAGCGATAGAGACGGAAAGGATCCTCCAGATCGTCCAGACGCTCGCCGGTGGCCTCGTCACGGCTGTCGATCAGCCAGCGATAGGCCTGCAGCAGGACCGCAGGCCCGAGATAGCGATCGCCGACCCACCAGTAGCTGGGGCAGGAGGTGGAGCAGCAGGCGCACAGGATGCACTCGTAAAGGCCATCGAGCTTGGCGCGGTCCTCGCGGCTCTGGCGCCATTCCTTCTCCGGCTTCGCCGTAACGGTCTTGAGGTACGGCTGGATTGACGCGTGCTGTGCATAGAAACGCGTGAGATCAGGCACCAGGTCCTTGACCACGGGCATGTGCGGCAGCGGGTAGATCTTCACCGTGCCCTTGATGTCGTCCATGCCCTTGGTGCAGGCCAGCGTGTTCGCGCCATCGATGTTCATGGCGCAGGACCCGCAGATGCCCTCACGGCACGAACGGCGGAAGGTCAGCGTGGAGTCGACCTTGTTCTTGATCCAGATCAGGCCGTCGAGAACCATGGGGCCGCAATCGTCGCGGTCCACATAGAAGGTGTCAACGCGCGGATTTTCGCCCGTATCAGGATCGTAGCGATAGATCTTGTACTCGGCGAGGTTCTTGGCGCCTTGCGGCTTCTCCCAGACCTTGCCTTGCTTGATCTGCGAATTCTTCGGAAGCGTGAGCTGGACCATGTTCCTGCGTCCTCAGTACACGCGAGCCTTGGGCTCGATGTACGCGATGTCATTGCTCATCGTATAGGTATGGACGGGGCGGTAGTCGATGTTCACCGACCGCGCCTTGTCATCCGCCCAGGTGAGCGTGTGCTTCATCCAATTGACGTCATCACGCTCGGCGAAATCCTCACGAGCATGGGCACCGCGGCTTTCCTGGCGGTTGGCTGCGCTTTCCATGGTGACGACGGCCTGTGCGATCAGGTTGTCGTACTCCAGCGTCTCGATGAGATCGGAGTTCCAGATCAGCGAGCGGTCTGTCACGGCAATGTCTTCCGTGCCCTTCCAGACCTCGTTGATGAGGCCCCTGCCCTCTTCCAGAACCTCGCCGGTGCGGAACACAGCGCAGTTGGACTGCATCACGTTCTGCATCCTGGCGCGCAGCTCCGCCGTACGGCTGCCGCCCTTGGCGTTGCGGAAATGATCGAGCCGCGACAGCGCCAGATCGGACGCGTTGGCCGGCAGCGGACGCTGCGGCGCGCCTGGCACCACCGTCTCGGCGCAGCGCAGGCCCGCCGCACGGCCGAATACCACAAGGTCGATCAGCGAATTGGAGCCAAGGCGGTTGGCGCCGTGCACCGACACGCAGGCCGCTTCGCCCAGCGCCATCAGGCCCGGCACCACGGCATCGGGATCGCCGTCCTTCTTGGTCAGCACTTCGCCGTGGAAGTTCGTCGGAATGCCGCCCATGTTGTAGTGAACGGTCGGAATGACCGGGATCGGCTCACGCGTCACGTCGACGCCGGCAAAGATCTTCGCGCTCTCCGAGATGCCCGGCAGGCGCTCGTGCAGGATGGCGGGATCCAGATGTTCAAGGTGCAGATTGATGTGGTCCTTGGCCTTGCCGACGCCGCGGCCGGCGCGGATCTCCATGGTCATGGAGCGCGAGACCACGTCCCGCGAGGCCAGGTCCTTGGCGGACGGTGCATAGCGCTCCATGAAGCGCTCGCCCTCTGAATTGGTGAGATAGCCGCCCTCGCCGCGGGCGCCTTCCGTGATGAGACAGCCCGAACCGTAGATGCCTGACGGGTGGAACTGCACGAATTCCATGTCCTGCAACGGCAGGCCGGCGCGCAGCACCATGGCGTTGCCGTCGCCGGTACAGGTATGGGCCGAGGTCGCCGAGAAATAGGCGCGGCCATAGCCGCCGGTGGCGAGGATCGTCTTCTGCGAGCGGAAGCGGTGGATCGTGCCGTCGTCCATCTTGAGCGCGACGACGCCGACGCAGGCGCCTTCCTCGTTCATCATCAGGTCGATGGCGAAGTACTCGATGAAGAACTCCGCTTGATGGCGCAGCGCCGCGCCATAGAGCGTGTGCAGCATGGCGTGGCCGGTACGGTCCGCCGCGGCGCAGGTGCGCTGCGCGGCGGGGCCCCGACCGAAGTCGGTCGTCATGCCGCCGAACGGGCGCTGGTAGATCTTGCCGTCTTCGGTGCGCGAGAAGGGCACGCCCCAGTGTTCCAGCTCATAGACGGCCGCCGGCGCGTTGCGCACCAGATATTCGATGGCGTCCTGGTCGCCCAGCCAGTCCGACCCCTTGACGGTGTCGTACATGTGCCACTGCCAGTTATCGGGGCCCATGTTGCCGAGCGAGGCGGCCACGCCGCCCTGTGCCGCCACGGTGTGGGAGCGCGTCGGGAACACCTTGCTGATGCAGGCAGTGCGCAGGCCCGCTTCCGAACAGCCCACCACGGCGCGGAGCCCGGCGCCGCCGGCGCCAACTACGACGACGTCATAGGTGTGGTCGGTGATATCGTAAGCGGCGCCCACGATGGACGGAGCGCCGCCGTCGATGCTCTTGATCTCAGCCATTGGCAGTCACATCCCGAAGCCGATTTTGAGCACAGCCACGACACCGGCCGCGGCGAGCCCATAGGAAAAGAAAGTGTTGAGAACGAGCCAGACCACTTTCTGGCCCTCGCTGTGGACATAGTCCTCGATGATGACCTGCATGCCGAGCTTCATATGGTCCGCGCTGACCAAAATGAACAGCAGCAGCAGCACCATGACGAAGGGATTACCGATGGTGGCGACAGCGGCGGCGTGATCGCTGCCGGCAAGCGACAGGACAAGCCAGATGAAGAACAGCGTCAGCGGCAGCAGCGCAGCGGCGCCGACCCGCTCGCGCCACCAGGTCTTGGCGCCGGATTTGGCCGAGCCGAGGCCACGAACCTTGCTCAGGGGGGTGCGCATCTCAGGCATCAGATCAATCCAAACACGAAGGCGCCGATCCACAAGGCGGCCGTGATGACAACCGAGCCGATGATGGTGCCGAGACCCCAGGCCTCCCGGCCTTTGGGGCCAAGGCCCGCGCCCGTGTCCCAGACAAGATGCCGGATGCCGCCAATGGCGTGATGGATCAAGGTCCAGGAGAAGCCCAGCAGCACCAGAATGCCGAACCAGGAGCCGAAGAAACCTTGCGCCATATCGAAGGCTTCAGGGCCGCTGGCGGCGGCCAGAAGCCAGCCCACGAGCAGAAGAATGCCGAAATAGAGAGCGCCGCCGGTGATCCGATGCACGATCGACATCAGCATCGTGGTGGTGAAGCGGTAGACTTGCAGATGCGGAGACAGCGGCCGCTGCACACCGGTCTTGGAATTGGCCATCGCGGTTCAGACCCGTTCTAAAGTGGCTGGGGTGGTCACTAGCGGATTGGAAAGCATGAGGCAATGCAACAAGTACGGATCAGGCTGCGGCATATCGCGTTTTTTGTGATCTGACCGCACGATAGCCTCAGGTGCACCCATTGTTAGGGGATCGGCCGCGGGCGGCACTCTCCTCCCGAACGATGTTCTTTCCCCTACCGCGATTTTGCGGGAGCGGCGAGGATTTTCCTGAACCGCAAGGGGCCGGGACCAGGATTTTCACATCAGCGAAGGCATCGCTGCCGCACTCGCGTTCTGGCACAATTGAGTCTCACCCGCGCCGCGCCCGGATCCGCACCATCGTGGCAGCCGCGAAGCCACACCGGCACCGCGCAGATCAGGTCGTACACCGGTGGGTCGAGGCGGAGCCGCCCCCAATCCGACCGCCGGCCTGACAAAGGCCAACGGTGATCGCCGGCCAGCCCGGCCGCGATTGGCTCGTTTATCGCGCGGCCTCGAGCGAGCTGGCGATGATGTCCAATCCCCGATCTATTTCCTCGTCCGAGATGGTCAGCGGCGGCGCCACGCGGAACACGGCTCCCATGGCGGGCAGCTTGACGATGTTCATACTCAGCCCGCGCGCCATCGCCTCGGTGCCGATCCGTTCGCCCATCTCCAGATCAGGCGCGCGGCTGGCCCTGTCGGCGACGATCTCGAGCCCCACCAGGAGACCTCTGCCGCGGACATCGCCGATGCAGTCATAGCGTTGTTGAAGCGCCTCCAGGCCGTCGCGCAACCGTATGCCCGCGACGCGCGCACGCTCGATCAGTCCGTATTTCTGCACCACATCCATCACGGTGACGCCGACCGCGGCCGGCAACGGATCTGAGACATGCGTGGTGTAGAAGATGAAGCCGCGTTCATGCGCCTGTTCTTCGATTTCGGTGCTGGTCAGCACCGCGGCCAGCGGCAGTCCCGCCCCCAGCGTCTTCGACAGCGTCAGGATATCGGGCGTTACACCGTCGCGCTCGAAGGCGAACATGAAACCGGTTCGTCCGATCCCCGTCTGTGCCTCGTCGAGGATCAGCAGCATGCCGCGTTCGTCGCATTTCTTCCTGAGCGCCGCCAGATATCCCAGGGGCAGCTCAATAATCCCGCCCGATGACAGGATGGGCTCGGCGATGAAAGCGGCCAGATTGCCGGTCGACTGGCTGTCGAGCAGGGCAAAGGCGTCGTCCAGTTCGGTCTGCCAATCCAGGCTGCCGTCAGGATGGGTAAAGCGCGGGCGATAGGCATTGGGCGCGGGGATCGCAAAAGCGCCGACGTTGCTTGGCCCATAGCCGCGACGGCTGGTGCTGTAGGTGGCCGAAGCGGCAGCCCCCGTCATGCCGTGCCAGCTCTTGGAGAAGGCGACAATCTCATACTTGCCGGTCACCATCTTGGCCAGCCGGATCGCCGCTTCGTTGGACTCAGCTCCGGTGGAGAGCAGCAGCACCTTTTCCAGCCCCGGCACCAGTGATCCCAGGCGCCGCGACAGTTCGACCACGGGGCGGGACAGCATGCCGCTGAGCAGATGATCCAGCTCGCCGATCTGCTCGCGCACCGTGCGCACGATCTCCGGATGCGAATGGCCGAGCACGGCGCTCATCTGTCCGGAGGTAAAATCGAGGATCGGCTGCCCAACCGCATCATAGACATAGCTGCCCTGGGCGCGCTCGATGATGCGCTTTTCGAACTGCCCACCGTAGCGCAGCACATGGTCGGAGACGGCGGACCAGAAAGCGGGGTCCTCATTCGCATTCGAGAAATCTGCGACGGCGATGGACATGAAGAACACCCTTGGCTTTCGGGATCGTCAGATGTGCTCGATGGTATTTGCCGCCTTGATTCAATCAAGTTCATAATACGCAATTCTCAAATCAGGAGAATTGATACCTTATGGCTTCCCTCGACATTGCCCTGCTTCGGAGTTTCGTCGCCGTGTCGCGAACCGGCTCGATCAGTGGCGCCGCGCTTCAGGTTGGCCGCACGCAATCGGCGGTCAGCATGCAGATGCGGCGGCTCGAAACCGTCATCGGTCGGCCAATCCTGCACCGCACCGGCACCGGCGTGGGGCTGACCGCCACAGGGGACCGACTTCTGGCCTATGCAGAGAAAATCCTGAGTGCTCACGATGAGGCCGTTGCGGATCTGTCCGGCACCGGACTGCAAGGCGCGATCAGCTTCGGCTGCCCTGAGGACTATCTGACCGCTTTTGTGCCCGATCTTCTCAAGGGCTTCACCGAACTCAACGACAAGGTCGAAATCGAGGTCGTCTGCGCCCCTACCGTGGAGCTGCGCCACCTCCTGCACCGCCGCCGGATCGACGTGGCGTTGATTTCTCTCCCCGAGGACTCCGATCCCGGCGCGATCATCCGTCCGGAGTCCTTTGTCTGGGTGGCCAATGCTCCCGCATCCGAGCTTCTCCAGCATAAGGTCACGCCCCTCGCCCTGTCGGCTCCGGACACGCTCGATCATCGTGCGGCGTGCAACGCCATGGACCGGGCCGGAAAGGCCTACCGGATCGCCTTCGCCAGCAACAGCCTTGCCGGTTTGCTCGCGATTGCGCGATCGGGACAGGCGATCAGCGTTATCACCCGCTCGGCCATGCCAGACGATCTTTACGTGCTGGGCTCGCCGATGCCACCTCTGCCTGGCATCGGGATCAGCATGGCCTATGCGTCTGTCCGGCCCTCGGCCGCGGTCCGGGCCTTTGGCGAGTTTGTGAAGAACAATCTGCGCTTGCCGGCGCGCGCTGGGTGACCATACCGATATCAGGCAGCCGCGGGCTCGTAACGGTTTTCCTCCTTGTTCCACACGAGGACTTCGCCCGTATCGAAGTCTTCGTACCGATCTTCCTCATCGTTCCAGCGTATCTTGCGGTCGTAGTCGTTTGGGTCGAGGTAGACCAGAACGCCATCCGAGTTCCTGATGCCTTCCTTGATATATCTCTGAATCATGACTTCCAAGGCACGACCGGAGAGACCTTCAAGAGGATCGTCCGGATTAAACCAGCGGCCGGCACCACTGTCGATTACTTCGGTGGCAACAGCGATGGCGTCTTTCTTGCCGTTACGATCATCTTTGTTGACATAATTCATGAAGATTTCGATCTCTTCTTGGGCCTCATCGCTTTCGGACTGATCGCCATAGGCGTTGCCAATCCGGCTTTTTATCTGCTCGATCGCCCAGCTCGCGGCTTCTTCGGCGCTGGCGTCGGCGTCCCTGTTCTGCAGATAATATTGTATCAGCTTCGCGAAGAGCGGCTTGATCGGTCGGCCATCCTGATTGAAGCCCCAGAGCTTCCGCGACTCCGGAAAAATGCCTTCATTCGCATAGTGCCAAACGATGGTATTTACTGTGTCTTCGTAATCAACCGGGTCGCCATTGATCTCGCTTCCGTTCTTTGGCGTCCAATCACTGCCGTTGGCGTTGAAACGCAGGCTTCCATCAAGCCGATTCACGGAAGAGCCGTCTTCCTGGTCGGTATTGAGGAAGTGCTCGAACTCTCTCCATTGATAGTCGAAGATGCTGATGTTTTCGGGGGCATCGCGGCTGCCATAACCGCCTTCGCCATCGTAAAGGGTGTACATCGCATATTCGAGCTTCTGGCCCCACCCGCGCTCCAGCAGCCCGGCCGAATCGAGATCCTGGAAATACCTAAGCTGCGCGTTGAAGCGGCTATCCTGGTCCGCCATGGCAATGCCCGTGACAAAGCTGAACAGCGTTATGCCCAAGGCAACGGCGAGCGTGCCGGTCATGATGGCCTTGGCCATGAGCCCGCCCTTGCCGAACATCGAGAAGGTTCCCGCGATGCCGGCGGCACCCTCGAGAACGCCTGCGAATATCTGGAGCCCGCCTGTCGCCGAATTGGTGCCTTCGATCCTGCCGCGCAGGCTGAGCGCCCCCAGTATGATATCCACGACGCCGAGCGTCACGTCGGCCAGGGAACTCAAGACGCGGAGCATTGTGCCCACGCCGGTGGCAACCACTTTCGGCAAAACGGTATTGATACCGAGTTTGGAAAGCGCCCTGGTAACATACCCATTGGCCTTTTCCGCCTCCGGAGTGTCGGGGGCAGCCTGCACAGGGGCATAACTGTTGAGGTCAATGCCAATGGCGCGACTGATCTCGTCCGCCAATGGCGTCGGAGCTGCGCCCCGATACTCCTTGAGCACGCCGTTTTCACCCCACACCTCGGGAAGTGAACCAGCTAGGCCCATGAAATCGACCATCCCACCAGACTTGATCAGCTTGAGCAGGGAGTCCGACGTGAGAATGAATGCCGTGTTGAGGCTGAGGGCGTTGATGAAATCGCGCGCCGTTGCCAGCGCCGCATAATCATAGGCGTCAATCAGGCCGTCCTCGCCTTCGTCCGGTCTGTTCCACGACGTCAGCTTCATGACACCTGTCGTAATACCGATGCCGCCGACCAAGGAACCCAGCAGACCGTATTTGTTCAGGTCGAGGAAGGCCGACATAAACTTGCCGTTGTCGATATCGTCGCCGAAGCCCTTGAGCGCGCGCTGCAGCGCCGAACGAACAGCCTCGGCAGTTGGCTGGCCATGGTTGTCGCCCATGGTGCTGCCGACCTCGAGATACAGCTTCTGCAGCTCCTTGAAGACCGCCGCCACTGCGTCGGGGCTGCTGTCGTTCAGGCTGCGCAACGTCTCCAGTGTGCGGCGAACGACGCCCGTGGTCAGCGACGTCGCCCGCAGCATCATCGCGATGATGTCGTATGTGACGACTGTTATATCCTTGTTATCAATGGAATCTGGATCTTCGAGGATGCGGTCGAGATCTTCGCCGGTGGCACCAAACGTGATCGCCAAGATCGCGTCCGCCGCCTCGTCCTCATCCAGAAGGGCATTGATGGTGTCCGTCAGTCTCTGAATTTCCAGCTCCGCCAGATCGAGCTTGCCCTCGTCCTTCAGGCGCTGGATATACTCGAGGAACGGCTTGGGATTATCGATGAGCTTACGGAGCTTCTCCCGCCGGCCGTCGACATCGTCGACCTTGCCCAGAGCCTCTCCGAAGAACTTATTGTAATCCTCCTGAACTTCTTCGGTCTGCAGGGCCTTCTGATAAAGTTCATAGGCCTTGCCGCTGTCGATAAAGGCCTCCATGTCGGCCTTCGTGAGGTGCTTCTTCTTGCCTTCTGAACGGGAGGTGTGGGCGCCTTCCCAACGGACATCCTCCACGAAGGGAGTGATATCCATGCCGGCCTGCGCCGCGCTGATCGCACGAAACGCCTGCAGGAACTGGAAGCGGGGGTCGTTCTTGTCGAGTTCCATGCCGCTGTATTTTTCGACGAGCTTTTTGAAGACGTACTGCAGCACGGTCGCTTTCTCAGTACCGCCCTCTTCGAGACTCTCGTCGGTCAGGGCATTCATGATGTCGAGGTCTTCGAGGAAGGACATTTCCTCTCCCCGCGCTTCAGAAGCCCCTCCAAGCGCCGCGGCGTTCCGGACCTGCACCGCCGCAGAATGGACAACGGGATTCATTTCGGCGACGACGACATAGGTCCGCCCGCCTCGCTTGAAGGTCAGCATTCCCTCCGGATATTTGTCCGAAGAGCTGACATCCTTGATTTCTTCTGGATCTATGACGTCATTCGCGCCGACGACGATGGCACCTTCATCCCGGAGCTGGAATGTCCGGAGAGCCCTCAGCGCCGCGTCGTGATGGTCCGGGTTTCGGGAGGCATCGACGATGAATTTGCCGCCGTCGCGCGTTTCATACTTGATGTAGTTATTGGCTTTGTCTTCGTACTGGATCTCGCTGATGGTCTTGATATCATAGATACTTGGAACGGGCGTATCAGCATTGGCGAGAGTGTAACCATCCAGATCGCCATTGTCGTAAGCTCCGGAGAAGCGTGAGCCATACTTCATCACGCTCTCATGCGTGCCATACTTGTCCACCTCGCCTTTGACGTAGTCGAAGTAGGCCTGATCTGCTTCTGTGGTGCCAGGAACGACCGCACGATACCCATGCTGGTTCTTGATGAGGATCAGATCGATGGTCTTGTTGTAATCGACGTCATAGAAGACACCGGTCGCGGCGATCCCCGGTGTTACATCACCGATCCTTGCGCCTTCGCCGCCGTTGCCGGGATCGATGATCCAGGCATCGTGCTCATCCACGATCTTCTGGATCTCACTGCCCGGCATAATGTCGGAGAAGCGCATCCGGTAAGCGTGCCAGACGTGCTGGTACAACGCCATCTTCTTGTCACTGATGTTCGCATCGTAGACCTGCGAGCCATCAGGTGAACGGGTATCGAGAAGGACCTTGTCGCCGAATTTGGTGGTGTATCGAAACAGGCCGGCCTCGATCATCTCGATCGAGGTAAAGTCCATGACGTGGGGCGCGACCGTATCATCGTCCGCCACGGTATAGCCTTCGGGTGCAACGCCTTCCCTCAGCTTGTCACCATACTTGGAGACGAATTGGGATCTCAGGCCTTTCAGCCAGTCATAGAGGTCGTCCTCGCCTCCCTCGAAGTTGTCATAGACGACGAAGACCTTGTCGTTACCCTCTGCGTCCTTGACGATATAGAACATACCGCCTGCGCCGAGAGCGTTTTCCTGGCTGATGTAGGCAAAGCGTTCGAGCTCGGGCAGTTCATCTGTCTCGGCATCGAGAACCTCCCATTCATCGGGAGCCTTATCGGCATCGTCGCCGTAGACCTTGCGAATGGCCTGTTTGATTGCCTCATCACCCGGGCCATGGTGGACCACCTGCCTGCGCGTTATGGCGGATAGCGAAATCCCCGATAGCGAGAATTCGCTGTCTCTCTCCGTCGGCGTAATGACGTTCCCGACTC
Source organism: Agaricicola taiwanensis (assembly GCF_014635245.1). Classification (GTDB taxonomy): domain Bacteria; phylum Pseudomonadota; class Alphaproteobacteria; order Rhizobiales; family Methylopilaceae; genus Agaricicola; species Agaricicola taiwanensis. Next base: position 71,307 of record NZ_BMCP01000001.1, read on the forward strand.
CTGAAGTGACCCTCATGCCGTTGCCCTTCATTCAAGATAGAGCGCTCCCGCAGGAGCAGGAATGCACGTGACAGTTTTGTATATTAGGGCTGACGGAGTAGCGGATGTCAATATAACCGCAATAAAACTTTGGTAAAATAATGCATCTGCATAAAGATTGGCCATGCTGTCAATGATTTTGGCAAGAACACACAGGCAGACAGCAAGCCATCATTTCTAATGACGATTATATGGCGAAATAATAATCAATCACATAAATATAAATCACGATTACGCCCGCATATTCAGCATAGTTGCAAAGAAAATTACTTAGCGTGACATTGATCGCGCGGCCAGAGCTCGCGGCCAGTCGGCAGATCGGAGTCGTAGGGGCGCCGGTCAACACTTGCGGCTGGCGTGGCGCAGCTGACCGCCTCAGGGAGAAATATTCCGAATTGAAGAGGATCGGGCCAAACGGTCCGATCCTCCAGTGGTTCTCGAAAGGTCCGCCCTTATCAGGCGGCCTTCTTGAGGTGCCCGCGATTGATGAGGCTTTCCGCGATCTGGACCGCGTTGAGAGCGGCGCCCTTGCGCAGGTTGTCGGAGACGACCCACAGCGCCAGGCCGTTCTCCACCGTCGCATCCTCACGGATGCGGGAGACGAAGGTGGCATAGTCGCCGACGCATTCGACCGGCGTGACATAGCCGCCCGGCTCACGCTTATCGACGACGAGCACGCCTGGCGCCTCGCGAAGGATGTCGCGCGCCTCATCGGCCGAGATGGGACGCTCGAATTCGATGTTGACCGCTTCCGAATGGCCGACGAAGACGGGCACGCGAACGGCGGTCGCCGTCAGCTTGATCTTCGGATCGAGGATCTTCTTCGTCTCCGCCATCATCTTCCACTCTTCCTTGGTGAAGCCGTCTTCCATGAAGACGTCGATGTGGGGGATGACGTTGAACGCGATCTGCTTGGTGAACTTCGACGGCTCGACTTCCTGGCCCGGAACATATTTGCCCTTGGTCTGGTCCCACAGCTCGTCCATGGCATCCTTGCCGGCGCCCGAGACGGACTGATAGGTCGAGACCACCACGCGCTTGATGCCCGCGGCGTCATGCAGCGGCTTCAGGGCAACCACGAGCTGGGCCGTGGAGCAGTTCGGATTGGCGATGATGCCCTTCTTGGAGTAGCCGGCAACAGCCTCCGCATTCACTTCCGGCACCACCAGCGGCACGTCGCTGTCGTAACGGAAGGCCGAGGAGTTATCGATCACGATGGCGCCCTTGGCGGCGATCTTGGGCGACCACTCCTTGGAGACGGTACCTCCGGCGGACATCAGGCAGATGTCGACACCGGTGAAGTCAAAGGTCGCAAGGTCTTTGCATTTCAGGGTCTTGTCGCCAAACGAGACCTCCATGCCTTGGCTGCGGCGCGAGGCAAGCGGGATCAACTCGTCGACGGGAAACTCCCGCTCGTCGAGGATGTTAAGCATTTCGCGGCCCACGTTGCCCGTGGCGCCGACGATGGCGACTCGATAACCCATGTCCTTCTCCTTGATACCGCGCGGTCAAGGGGCGCGGCGGCGGCTTTTCTACGCCCATTGCCGCAAATTGCAATGGTTGAAGCAGCCCTGAAAAAGCAAGCGGCCGGAGCAAAGCCCGGCCGCGTCATTCATGCGATGGCTGGCTGGCTCAGGCGTCCTGGATGGCCGAAAGTTTCCAGTCACCACCGCGCTCGCGCTGGAAGGTCCAGATCTCGGTGACCTCGACCATCTCCTCGGTGTCGCCCTCGCGAAGGGCGCCCGTGGCGCGGTCGCGCATGACATCACGCATCTCGTAACGCATGGCGACGGTGGCGTAGTCGGTATCGCCCTCACGCCAGGCCTCCGACAGGTCGCCCTGCAGCAGCTTGAGATCAGTCACTTCATTCTTGAGGCCGTTGGTGGCGTTTTGGCTCAGCTCCTCGGCGAAATAGGACATCACCTCAGGCGTGCCCAGCTTGCGCAGGGCCGCATAGTCCTCACGGGCGAAGGCCGACTGAACCTGGATCAGGAGCTGCTCGAAGACATCGAGATCACGCGGGGTGATGCCCACGAGATCGTTCTCGCCCATGGCATTGGCCGGACGCGTGTCGGCGGCGGACGCGCCCCCGCCAAGGCCGAAACCCTTGCCCATGTCAAGCGCGGAACGGTTCTGTGTCATGCCCTGACCGGGCGCGGGAGCCCCGCTGGCCGTGGCGGCCGCAGGCTGCTGACGCCGGGCCGCCAGCATACGGCGCACCAGCATGACGACCAGAATGATGGCACCCACCTGCAGGAGCAGGCCAAGGAAGCCGGCCATGCCGCCAAAGCCGGTGCCGAGCAGCATGCCGAAGAGCCCGCCGAGCAGGAGGCCGCCCATCAATCCGCGGCCCATGCCGCCGAAGAGACCACCGGCCTGGGCGCCCTGCTGGCGCGCGCCGGCCGCCGGTGCGCCCTGCTGGCCCGGTTGCGTGGTTGACCGCTGGATCGGCGCTGCGCTCGGTGCGGTCTGCGTCGGCGCCGGGGTGGAATAGGTCCGGGTGCCGCGGCTGCCAAAACCGCCGCCGCGCCGTGCATCGGCATAATCAACGGTGACAAGCGCCGCTGAAAAGCCCAGGGCCAAGGTGGCCGCAAGCAGGCGAAGGGACTTCAGTTTCAGCATGGGGCATATCCTCTGATTATTCGTTGTCAGTCCAAAGATAGGAACTGAAGGCGCGTAAGGGTAGAGCAAGGCGCGGCAATTATGAAGCGCGCTCTGCCCAACATTCACGTGAAGGAGAAGCCTTTCAGGCGAGGCGCTTCTCCAAGGCGGCGATCACCGCATCGCCCATCTCGGATGTGCCCACGGCATTCTGACCCCGCGTGGCGACGTCCGCTGTGCGCAATCCGCTTGCCAGCACGTCGGCGATGGCGCCGTCGAGGCTGTCGGCGAGATCGCTGAGCCCCAGCGAATACTTCAGCGCCATGCCGAAGGAGGCGATCGTCGCGATGGGGTTCGCCACACCGCGGCCGGCGATATCAGGCGCCGATCCATGCACGGGCTCATACATGGCCTTGCGCTTACCGGTCGCAGGATCTTCCGCACCAAGCGAGGCGGAGGGCAGCATGCCGAGCGAGCCCGTCAGCATGGCGGCAACGTCGGAGAGGATGTCGCCAAAGAGGTTGTCGGTGACGATCACATCATACTGCTTGGGACGGCGCACCAGCTGCATGGCGCAGTTGTCGGCGAGCACATGCTCAAGCTGGATGTCGGGATAGCTTTCCTTCTGGATCCGGCTGACGACCTCATGCCAGAGCACGCCCGTCTTCATCACGTTGCGCTTTTCCGCCGAGGCCACCTTCTTGCCGCGCAGCTTGGCAAGCTCGAAGGCAACGCGGGCGATCCGGTCGATTTCGGGCGTGGTGTAGAGCTGGGTGTCCACGGCCCGCTTGTCGCCGTTCTCAAGCGTCACGACTTCCTTGGGCTCGCCGAAGTAAACACCGCCCGTCAACTCGCGCACGATGAGAAGGTCAAGTCCATCCACCAGTTCGCGCTTGAGGGAGGAGGCATCCGCCAGCGCCGGATAGCAGATCGCCGGACGCAGGTTGGCGAAAAGGCCCAGATCCTTGCGCAGGCGCAGAAGACCGGCCTCCGGGCGCTTGGAATAGGGCACCGCATCCCACTTGGGACCGCCGACCGAGCCGAACATCACGGCGTCGGAGGCGAGCGCCCGCTCCATGGCGGCGTCCGAGATGGCCTCGCCGTGGTCATCATAGGCCGCGCCACCCACCAGATCCTCTTCGATGGCGAAAGAGGCAAGGCCGCGGGCCTCGATCCAGCGCACAAGCTTGGTCACCTCGGCGATGACTTCCGGACCGATGCCGTCGCCGGCCATGAGACTGAGCTTGTGCGTTGCCATGGGAGATTGCCTCGAGAGGTGAGAGAAACTGTCGACAGGTTCCCTAAAGGCGAGCAGGTTTCTTTTCAAGCACTGCCCTTCAGGGCGGTCACCTCGATCTCAACCTTCATCTCCGGCTTAAGCAGACCCGCGATGATCAACATGGCGGCGGGACGAGCCTCACCGAGGTGCTCTCCGAACACGGGAAAAACCTTGGGAGCATCAGCTTCATCGGCAACGACGTAGTTCACGCGCACGATCTCGCTGAGGCTCGACCCTGCCTCCTCCAGAACCGAGGCGATCGTGCGGAAGCAGTTACGCACCTGTTCCACCACATCGGCAGGCATGGTCATGGTCGCGTAGTCGTAGCCGGTGACGCCGGACACGAACACCCAGTCGCCGGTGACCACAGCCCGTGAATAACCGCCTTCACGCTCGAAGGGCGAGCCGGTGGAGATCAGATGTCGTGGCATGGCGGGTTCTCGTGTCAGGGACACGGAAAATTATGCTCGACCGTGCCGCGGTTCTGCAAACCAGAAAAGCTGATGCACCCATCACCGGATATCATTGGCAAAGTCGTCGCGCTGCAGGCAGAAGGTAAGACGTGCAAGTGAGCATCGATGACACGAACAGGATTTCATGACCGGTCCCGCCGCCATACGCCTCGCCAATGCCTTCGTCGCGCTCGAACCCCTGAGTGAAGATCATCGCGCCGGTCTCGCCGCCGCGGCCGCGGACCCCGTCATCTGGAAGAACACACCACTTGTCGGCGGCTCCTTCGACGCCTACTGGCAGCTTTCCCGCGCCGAGCAGGCCAATGGCACGCAGGTTCCCTTCGCCGTCAGGCGACTGTCGGACGCAAAGCTGGTCGGCATGTCCCGGTTGTTCGATATCGCGCCGGAACACAAGCGGCTGGAGATCGGCTGGACCTGGTATGCGCCGGAGACCTGGGGCACGGCAGTCAACCCCGCCACCAAACGCCTGCTGCTCGCCCATTGCATCGAAACCTGGGGTGCGCGCCGTGTTCAGTTCCTCACCGACAACCTGAACGTTCACAGCCAGACGGCACTGCGGAAGCTCGGCGCCACATTCGAGGGTGTGCTGCGCGCCCATCGCATCCGGCCGGACGGGTCGCGACGTGACAGCCATTCCTTCTCCATCCTGCCGGAGGATTGGCCGCGCGTGCGCGACGGTTTGGATGCCCGGCTTCAGGCCTTCGCTGCCACGACCTGAGGCCGCACGACTGGCATCGCGAGGCCGTTTCGCCATATAAGGCGCGTGACAGATCTGGATCTTCGCGCATGAGCCCGCTCGGCAACCGCCCTTTCCTGAAGATGAACGGCCTTGGCAACGCCATCGTCGTGGTGGATCTGCGCGGCACCGACATCACCGTCACGGCGGAAGAGGCCCGCGCGGTCGCGGCCGTCATTCCCTATGACCAGATGATGGTGCTGCATGATGGTGACGGCATCGACGCCTTCATGCGCATCTACAATCTCGATGGCTCCGAGGTTTCCTCCTGCGGCAACGGCACCCGCTGCGTCGCCTGGTATCTGATGCGCGAGACGGGCCAGAACGAGACCCTTCTTGCCACCTCCTCCGGGCCTTTGGTCGCGACCCGGGGCACGGCTCCGGACAGCTTCTCCGTCGACATGGGCCGGCCGCGCTTCGGCTGGCAGGACATCCCTCTTGCCCATGATGCCGGCGACAGCCGCGCCATCGATCTTTCCTATCCGGAAGGGACGCCCATTCTCTCGGCGCCCTCGGTGGTGAACGTGGGCAACCCCCATGCGGTCTTCTGGGTGGACGACATCTCCGCCCATGATCTTGCAACCATTGGGCCCGCGCTGGAGCACCATCCGCTCTTTCCCGAGCGCGCCAACATCTCCCTCGCCCATGTCACGGGCGCGGATACCATCACGCTGAAGGTGTGGGAGCGTGGCGCCGGCCTGACGCTCGCCTGCGGCACCGCCGCCTGCGCCGCCGCTGTTGCAGCCGCGCGCAAGGGCCTGACCGACCGCAGTGTCACCGTCACCCTGCCGGGTGGGCCCCTGCGCATCGATTGGCAGGCGGACGACCATATCCTCATGACCGGCCCCGCGGAGCTGGAGTACGAAGGTCGTTTTGATCCGGCGATCTTCGCAGACGTGGCCGCATGAGCGTTGATGTCGTCACATTCGGCTGCCGGCTGAACATCTATGAATCCGAGACGATCCGGCGGGCCGCGCTGGAGGCCGGGCGCTCCAACCTCGTGGTGGTCAACACCTGCGCCGTGACGCAGGAGGCAACCCGCCAGGCCCGGCAGACCATCCGCCGTCTGCGCCGCGACCGGCCCGAGGCGGAGATCGTCGTCACCGGATGCGCGGCGCAGATCGATCCGGCCATGTTCGCCGAGATGCCCGAGGTAACCGAGGTCATCGGCAATACCGAGAAGATGAAGCCTGAGAGCTGGCGCCCGCGCGACTTCGGTACCGATGCCTTCGAGCGCGTGCGCGTGGCCGACATCATGGCGGTGGAAGACACGGCGCCGCATATGACCGACGGCTATCACGAGATGGCGCGGGCCTTCGTCCAGGTGCAGAACGGCTGCGACCACCGCTGCACCTTCTGCGTCATCCCCTATGGCCGCGGGCCATCACGCTCCGTCCCCATGGGGGCCGTGGTTGAGCGCATCCGCAACCTCGTCGAGGAAGGCTGCCGCGAGGTGGTGCTGACGGGCGTCGATTTGACGAGCTACGGCGATGACCTGCCGGGCCAGCCAAGGCTGGGCCGCCTGGTACGCACCATTCTGAAGATGGTCCCGGAACTGCCCAGGCTTCGGATCTCCTCCATCGATGCGGTGGAAGCCGATGCGGATCTCTTCGCCGCGCTTGCGGAGGAGGAAAGGCTGATGCCGCACCTCCATATCTCGCTGCAGCATGGCGATGATCTGATCCTGAAGCGCATGAAGCGCCGCCACTCCTCGCGCGACGCCGTGGCCTTTTGCGACGAGGTCCGCCGCCTGCGCCCCGGCGTGGTGCTGGGCGCCGATCTGATCGCCGGCTTCCCGACGGAAACCGAGGTTCAGGCCCGGCGCAACCTCGACATCGTCGATGCCTGCGGCCTGACGCATCTCCATGTCTTCCAATATTCACCACGCCCCGGCACGCCGGCCGCGAGGATGCCGCAAGTGCCGCATGAATTGGCAAAGGAACGCGCCGCCCGCCTGCGCGCCAAGGCCGAGGACGTGTTCCGCCGCCACCTTGCGGGCGAGATCGGCCGCCGCCACACGGCGCTTGTGGAAAGCAATGGCATCGGCCGCACCGAAGGCTTCACCGTCGTCAGCCTGCGCCGCCCGGCTCCTATCGGCGGCGTCATCCCCGTGACCATTGCCGGCCATGACGGCCGCAGATTGATCGCCGCATGACCGACACCGCGAAGAAATCCTGGCTGGCGCGCCTGCGCGAGGGCCTTTCCCGCACCTCCGGCGCGCTCGGACGCGGCATCACCGACCTTTTCACCAAGACCAGGCTTGACGCCGCCTCGCTTGATGAACTGGAAGACCTGCTGATCCAGGCCGATCTTGGCACGACCACCGCCATGCGCATCACCGAGGAGGTGGGGCGCCGCCGGGTGGAAAAGAACCTCGACGATCGTGGCGTGCGTTCCGTGGTGGCGGGCGAGATCGAGAAGGTGCTGGCTCCGGTCACCAGGCCATTGATGGTGGCGGACAAAAAGCCTTTTGTCGTCCTCATGGTTGGGGTCAACGGCGCCGGCAAGACCACCACCATCGGCAAGCTCGCGCAGAAGTTCCGGGGAGAGGGCCGCTCCGTCATGCTGGCGGCGGGCGACACCTTCCGCGCCGCCGCCATCGAACAGCTGGCCGTTTGGGGCTCCCGCATCGGCGTGCCCGTCATCAAGAAGGAAATCGGCGCAGATGCCGCCGCCCTCGCCTTCGAAGCCTTGGAAACCGCGAAGGCAAACGGCACCGACGTGCTGCTGATCGACACCGCCGGGCGCCTGCAGAACAAGGCCGAGCTGATGGCGGAGCTGGAAAAAATCATCCGCGTCATCCGCAAGATCGACCCGGATGCCCCGCATGCGACGCTGCTGGTGCTTGATGCCACCACCGGCCAGAACGCCATCAATCAGGTCGAGGTGTTCCAGCGTTCCGCCGGAGTGACCGGCCTCGTCATGACCAAGCTCGACGGCACCGCGCGCGGCGGCATTCTCATCGCTGTCGCGGAGAAATTCCGCCTCCCCGTCCATTTCATCGGCGTGGGTGAAAGTGTGGAGGATCTCGAGACCTTCAGCGCCGCCGATTTCTCACGGGCGCTGGTAGGCCTGGAGTGAGCTTCGCGAATTGACTTGATCGCGAGCCTTGCTCGCGGCACATGCACCATCATGACGATCAAAACCACCGCCGCACCGACCCGTCACATGCCTCCCCTGCTCAAGTTCGCTCTCGAGCTGGGGCCGCTGGGCGTCTTCTTCTTTGCCAATTCACGTTTCGGGATCTTCGAGGCGACCGCCATCTTCATGGTGGCGACGATTGCAGCCTTGATCATCATGTGGGTCGTCGCCCGTCGCATCGCCATCATGCCGCTCGTCACTGGCATCGTCGTCATGATCTTCGGCGGTCTGACGATCTGGCTGCACGATGATCTTTTCATCAAGCTGAAGCCCACCATCGTCAATTCGCTGTTCGGCGCCGTCTTGCTGGGCGGGCTTCTCTTCGGCAAATCGCTGCTGGAGATCGTTTTCGAAGACGCCTTCCGGCTCGATGAGGCCGGCTGGAAGAAGCTGACCCTGCGCTGGGGCATTTTCTTCCTGTTCCTGGCCATTCTGAACGAAGCCATCTGGCGCACGCAGACGACGGATTTTTGGGTGGCCTTCAAGGTTTGGGGCATGATGCCCATCACCATGCTGTTCGCGTTGTCGCAGACGCCGCTGCTGCTCCGGCACGAGATCAAGGACGAGACAAAGGAAGCGGAGACCGCACGGCACTAACCTGACCCGCGGTTGAATTCAGATGAAAAGCTTCCGCTTCTCGCTCGCCGGCGCCACCTGGAGTGGCCGGCTCATCGCCTGCCTCAGCGCCACACTCGCCATGGTGGTCACCAGCACGTTCAGCGCCATGGTACTGGACGAGACCTCGCCGCTGTTGCTCGGCCCGATCGCCGCTTCGGCGGTCCTGATCTTCACTCTCCCCACCAGCCCGCTTTCCCAGCCCTGGCGCGTGATCGGCGGCCATGTCATCTCCGCTGTCATCGGCTATGGCGCGGCAATCCTCATTCCCGACACCGCGCTTGCGGCGGAACTCTCGCTTGGGCTCTCCATGCTGGTGATGACACTGACCCGTTCATTCCACCCGCCTGGCGGCGGCATGGCAGTGACCACGGCGCTTGCCGGGCCGGAAGTCGCCAAATGGGGTATTCTGTTTCCCTTCCTGCCGGTCGGTCTCAACGCCATCGCCCTGGTGCTCACGGGCGTCGCTTTCCATGCGCTTTTCCGGCAATCCTACCCCCACCATCCATCGCAGGAACCGGCCGGAGCGCCTGCAGCCACCTCGGGCGTTCTTCCTGAAGACCTAGACCGCGCCCTGGAGCAGATGGGCGCCACCTTCGACATCTCCCGCGAGGATCTCAACCGGCTTCTGGATCACGCCGAGGCCAATGCGATTGAGCGGCGGCGCGGACCCACCGCCAGAATGGGCTGAAAAGCGCCCGCTATCCAGCAGGGCACCTGATCTTAATGGGCCTTCGCCTGTTCGATCTTCGGCAGCAGCACATTGGTGAAGCTGGCCTCGTCCAGCGGCCCGATATGCTTGTAGGTGATGGTGCCGTGCCGATCGATGACGAAGGTCTCCGGCACCCCGTAGACGCCCCAATCGATGGCCGCGCGCCCGTTGGCATCAACCCCGATGCGGCTGAATGGATTACCGAGAAGATCGAGAAAGCGCTGCGCCTGCTCCGTCCGATCCTTGTAGTTGATGCCGGCCACGGCAACATCGCCGCGTGCGGCCAGTTTGACGAGAAGCGGATGCTCGTCGCGGCAGGGGACGCACCAGGAGGCCCAGACATTCACCACCGTGACCGTATCGCCAATTAGGTCGGAGCGCGTCAGACCGGGCGTCCCGGCGCTCTCGAGCGGCGGCAGGATGAAGTCCGGTGCCGGACGTCCGATCAGCGTGGATGGCAGCCGCGAGGGGTCGCCGGCATAGAGCCGGACACCGAGAAGGACGGCGAGGCCGACAAAGATCACCAGCGGCAGCGCCACCAGCCAGCGCCGGCCGGCAGGGGTGCGCTCGGTTCCGGAAGAATCGGTCATGGCTTGGCCTCCTGCCGTCGGCGCTCTTCCAGCCGGCGCACCTCGCGGCTGGCTCCACGGTCGAGCGCCACTGCCCAGATAAGAAGCCCCAGCAGCACAAGCGCGGCCACACCGTAGGAAACGATGATGTAGGCAGCGTGCGGTCCCAGGCCCAGCATCACGCCCCCACCGCCATAAGGCGCAGGGACCGGATGCGCCGGCGCCGCAGCTCGGCCCGCATCAGCACGATATGAACGGTCAGGAAGAACAAGGCATAAGCCAGCATATTGGCCATCAGCGGCCAGAAGATGGTGGGATGGATGGCCGGCCCGTCCATGCGCAGGATGGAGGCGCCCTGATGCAGCGTGCTCCACCAGTCCACCGAGAACTTCACGATGGGCACGTTGACGAAGCCGATGAGGGTAAGGATCGCCACCAGGCGCGCCGCACGCGCCGGCTCGTCGATCGCGGCTCTCAGGGCCATGACGCCAAGATACATGAAGAACAGCACGAGCATCGACGTCAGCCGCGCGTCCCAGACCCACCAGGTGCCCCACATGGGTTTGCCCCAGAGCGCACCGGTGAAAAGAGTGACAAAGGCGAAGACGGCGCCGATCGGCGCGGCGGCCTTGGCCGCCACATCCGCCAAAGGGTGTTTCCAGACAAGGACGCCGAGACTGGCGATGGACATCAGGGTCCACCCTGCAAGCGCCAGGCTGGCCGCCGGCACATGCACGAACATGATGCGCACCGTCTCGCCCTGCTGGTAATCCGGCGGCGCCACAAAGAAACCAAGGTACAGCCCGATAATCAGGGCAATCACCGTCGCCACCGCAAGCCACGGCAGAATGGCGGTGGCAATGGCAAGGAACCGGGTGGGGTTGGCGAGCGAGATCATCACGTCCCGCTTCTAGAACATCTGCAAGCCCGGTGAAAACGGCTTTTGCATGCCGGAGATTCACCCTCTCAATCCTCAGGCCCCTCGGAGAGCGCCATGGTGGAACGTCTAGCCCCGGATCAACGCGATGCCGAACTTGCCCGACTGCACGGATGGAAGCTGGAGCGAAACGGCGATGCGATCGTCAAGACGTTCCAGTTCAAGGATTTTTCTGAGGCGTTCGCCTTTATGACCCGAATCGCTCTGGCGGCTGAAAAGGCCAACCACCATCCCGAATGGTCCAATGTATGGAATAAGGTGACCATCGCGCTGACGACCCACTCCGCCGGCGGCCTGACGGCAAAGGATATCGCGCTGGCAGCGGGGATCGAAAAGATCGCAGCCGCGCAGGACCGGTCTTGAACGAGCCGCATCCGGTCCCAATTTCAGGTGAAACGTCACTGCCAAGAGAGGGTTCACGGCTTATGGCCACCACATCCGACACTGCCCGAGACGCCCGCCGCGTCGCGCGCAACTTCTGGAACGTGGTCACGAGGAACGTCGGGCGCCTGCCCTTCGCCGAAGACGCCGTGGCCGCCTACTACTGCGCCTTCGACCGGCAAACGCCCATGCATGTGCGGGCGACACTGCTGGGTGCGCTTGCCTATTTCGTCATGCCGGCGGATGCCGTCCCAGACATTCTGCCCATGCTGGGATTTGCCGATGACGCAGGTGTGATCGCGCTGGCCATCAGCACCATCGGCAACAATATCCTCCCCCGCCACCGCGAGGCTGCCCGTGAGGCGCTCGACGCACTTTCGCGTGAGCGTCCGGCCGCCTGACCTATTCGGCAACGGAAAGGTCGAATTTTCGCCAGTTTTTACCTAATGTTCGGAAAGTCGGGGTCTGATCCTCATCCATGAAACGTGGCAAGTCCCCCGTGGCAGGCCGCATGTACCGAGGCGCTCGTGGTTCTCACGGCGCCGCGCTCAGCACAGCACTGGGAGAAATATATCGTGCTCCGTTCCCTGTTCGCCATGACCGCCCTCCTGATTGCCACCACGGCGGCATCAGCACAGGCGCCCCAGCAGACCCCGCTGGGCACCTTCAACGATTGGACCGCCTATTCGGCCAGCCTTCCCAATGGCAAGGTCTGCTTCGTGATCTCTCAGCCCAAATCCCGCGCGCCGGAAGGCCTGCGGCGAGACCCGGCCTATTTCTTCATCACTCACCGGCCCGGCGACAAGGTCCGCAACGAGATCTCCATGCAGGCCGGCTTCCCGCAGCAGGGAACCGCGGACGTGACCGTCGGCAGCGCCAATTTCCGCCTGTTCACGGAAGGCGAACGCGCCTGGTCGGACGGGCAGAACGATCAGCAGATGGTCGGCGCCATGCGCGGAGGTGCGAGCATGATCGTGAAGTCGACCTCGTCCCGCGGCAATGTCACCACGGACACCTACTCCCTGTCGGGCATCTCGGCCGCCATGGACCGCATCAATCAGGAATGCCCGTAAAACAGGCACGCCCTGTTTTACGGAAGGCCGACAGGCGAAATCCTTATTTCGCCGAAAGGCCACGGTAGAGGTCAATCTTCCCACAACGGCCGGCTCCTGCCCGGCCGTTGCCGTTTTGGCGCATGACAGCTACCCGGCTGGCGCCTCGCATCTCACCACCCGATGTGATATGAGGCGCCTCTTGTTGAGACCGATGCCATGTCCATCGCCATAGACCTGATCCGCAACAACCCCGTTCCCCTGCCGGCAAAAGCTTCCTTGGCGGGCATGACCCGTGCTGGCCTCACCGAGGCCCTGGCCGCCATCGGCGTGCCGGAGCGCGAGCGGCGCATGCGCGTCGGCCAGCTGTGGCATTGGATCTATCATCGTGGTGTCCGTGATTTCGACGCCATGACCAATGTCGGCAAAAACCTGCGTGGCGCGCTGGCGGCAGCCTATACGTTGGCGCGGCCCGAGGTCATCGTCGAGCAAATCTCCGTAGACGGGACGCGCAAGTGGCTCATGCGCATGCCGCCATCAGGCAATGATCCGCGCCCACACGATATCGAATGCGTCTACATTCCGGAAACCGATCGCGGAACGCTCTGCGTCTCCTCCCAGGTCGGCTGCACGCTGAACTGCACCTTCTGCCACACCGGCACCCAGACGCTGGTGCGCAACCTCAGCGCCCAGGAGATCGTTCAGCAGCTCATGGTCGCCCGCGACATGCTGGGCGACTGGCCGGATCAGAACCCACCCACCAACGGCCTCGTTCCGACGGGTGCCACGCGCTACGTTTCCAACATCGTCTTCATGGGCATGGGCGAGCCGCTCTATGCCTTCGACAGCGTTCGCGACGCCATCGAGGTGATGTCCGACGGCGAAGGCCTGACGCTCAGCCGCCGGCGCATCACGGTTTCCACGTCAGGCGTCGTGCCCGAGATCGCCCGTCTCGGTGAGGAGATGGGCACCATGCTGGCCATCTCGCTGCATGCCACCAACGACGGCCTGCGCGACGTGCTGGTGCCGCTCAACAAGAAATTTCCCATCGCGCAGCTGCTCGAGGCCTGCCGCACCTATCCCGGCGTCTCCAACGCGCGCCGCATCACCTTCGAATATGTCATGCTGAAAGGCGTCAACGACAGCCCGGCTGAGGCCAGGGAACTGGTGCGCCTCCTCAAGGGTATCCCGGCCAAGATCAATCTGATCCCCTTCAACCCCTGGCCGAACTCGGCCTATGAGTGCTCCGACTGGGACACCATCGAGAAGTTCTCCGAGATCGTGTTCCGGGCTGGCTACGCGAGCCCGGTGCGCACGCCGCGCGGGCGCGACATCCTCGCCGCCTGTGGCCAGCTGAAGTCGGAAACCCAGCGCCTGCGGGCAAAGGAACGGCTGGCGCTTGCCGCACAGGCCGAAACACCGCAGCCTGCCGCCTGAGCACCATGTCCCACATCATCATCCGGCTTCTGCTCATCACCTCGGGCTATGTGCTTGCGGTGATGGCGGCGACCGCCGTGCTCATGGCAATCACCCTGTCCTATGGCACCCCACAGGATCCGGTGGACCAGGGCGCCTTCCTGGTCATGCTCGTCGCTTTCGCGCCGACCCTGTGGTGGATCGTGGGGCCCATCACCACCGTCGGTTTCGCCGCTGCGGCGGGCATCGCCGAAGTCTTCGCCATTCGCTCATGGATCTTCTTCGCGCTGGCCGGTGCCGCCATCGCCTATACGGCCTGGTCCTTGCTGGAGATCGGCGAGAGCGGTCCGGTCTTCACCGCTCTCGAAGCGGTCGCGGCGGGGTTTGTCGCCGGCTTGACCTACTGGCTGGTGGCCGGCCGGACCTCCGGGGTCAGTTCGCGCGCGTCAGAAACAGCTTGACCGCAAAGCCACCCAGCACCGTCGCGAAGACGTAATCCACGATCCGAGTCACTTTGGGCGAACGCCTCAGAAGCCCGGCGATCTGATCAGCACCCAGGATCATCGCCACCGAGAAGGGTGTGGCGATCACGATGAACATCAGCCCCAGGAACACGAGCTTGCCTGCAGCATGGGGATCGGCGGCCGACACGAACTGAGGCAGGAAGGTCACGAAGAACACGATGATCTTCGGGTTCAGAAGATTGATCCCGAGCCCGGACAGAAAGACCCGGTACAACGGCTGCGCCGCCTTTGCGACGCCTTCTCCGGGTGAGAAAGCAGAACCATGACGAATGGCCTGCACCGCAAGCCACATGAGGTAAAGCGCACCGGCAATCTTCAGCACCGTGAACGCCGTTGCGGAAGCGGCGAGCAGGGCCGACAAGCCGATGGCGGCAAGCATGGTGTGCACCACGAGCCCCGCAGAGGCGCCGGCATAGGCCGCGAACCCCGCCGCGCGGGATTGCGCCAGCGTCTTTCCCAGGAAGAGCGTCATGTCGGGCCCTGGCGTGAGCGTCAGGGCAACGCAGGCAACCGCATAGGCGGCAAGGATGGCAAGGTTTGGAACAAATTCCATGACGGTGGTCCCACGGAAGAGGGATGCAGGTGCCGCTTTCTTATCTCGCCCGCGCGCGCTCTTCCACCTTCGCATGCCTGAGGCTATCGTGCGCTTTCCCTGCCGCGAGGTTTCCCCATGCCGAAGCTCCTCTCCCGTCTCCTCCTTGTCCTTGGCCTGACCGTTTTTGTCGCCGGCTGCGGCGTCAACAATGTCCCGACCTATGAGGAGCAGGCCAAGGCGGCATGGTCCGAGGTACAGAACCAGTATCAGCGACGGGCTGACCTGATCCCCAATCTGGTGGAAACCGTGAAAGGTTTTGCCGCGCAGGAAAAAGAGGTTCTGACATCGGTCGTCGAGGCGCGCGCCAAGGCAACGCAGGTGCAGATCAATGCCGATCAGCTGACCGATCCCGCAGCCCTGCAGCGCTTCCAGGAGGCGCAGCAGCAACTGTCGGGAGCGCTCGGCCGCCTGCTCGCCGTCAGCGAGAACTATCCCGAGCTCAAGTCGAACCAGAATTTCCTCACCCTGCAATCGCAGCTGGAAGGCACCGAAAACCGCATCGCGGTCGCGCGGCGCGACTACATCGAAACGGTGCGCGTCTACAACACCGAGCTACGCACCATCCCCGGCCGCTGGATCGCCGCTATCCTCTATCCCGACGCCGAGCCCATGGCGACCTTCGCGGCGGCCGAGGAAGCCGCCCAACCGCCTCAGGTCAAATTCAATTGAGACTTGCAGCCACCGTCCTCGCGCTAGTCATCGCCGTCGTCGCTCCTGCCACCGCGCAGGACCGCGACCCTTCCTTTCCGCAACTCACCGGCCGGGTGGTCGATGCCGCCGGTCTGCTGTCGCCCCAGGACGAGACGGAGCTGGATTCCAAGCTGCACGGCCACGAGGAGAAGACGACGAACCAGCTCGTCGTGGTGACCCTGCCCTCGCTCCAGGGCTATGACATTGCCGATTTCGGCGTCCGGCTGGGGCGGCATTGGGCGCTGGGGCAGAAGGGCGTCAACAATGGCGCTCTCCTCATTGTCGCGCCGAACGAACGCGCCGTCCGCATCGAAGTGGGCTACGGCCTCGAAGGCACCCTGACCGATGCCCTTTCCAGCATCGTCATCAACGGCGCGATCCTGCCGCGTTTCCGCAACGGCGATTTTCCCGGCGGCATCCGCGCCGGTGTCGATGACATCCTCACCGTGCTCGACGGCAACGGCGACGAACTGCGCCAGCGCGCCGAGGCCATGCGACAGGCGGATGCGAAAGACGACTGGATCTCCTTTCTGGTGGTCAGCTTCATCCTCGGCTTCTGGATCCTGATCCTGGTGACCAATTATCGGCGCCATGGATTGAAGGGGTTGCTGGCCGGAACATCCATGAACCGTGGCGGATTCGGATCCTCCGGCGGCTGGTCCTCGGGTTCGTCCGGCGGCTTTTCAGGCGGCGGCGGCTCCTTCGGCGGCGGCGGCGCGTCAGGGCGGTGGTGATATGACCGATCTTCTCAGCCCAGCCGACCGTATGCGCCTGACCCAGGCGATCCGTCTCGCGGAAGCCCAAACCTCCGGCGAGATCTTCGTCGTCGCAGCCCGTGCGTCCAGCGATTACCGGCTCTGGGGCACGCTCTGGTCGGCCGTCATCGCGCTTCTCGTGCCATGGCCGCTCTATCTTGCAGGCTGGCCCGGCATGCCATGGCTCCTGGTCACGCAGGTCGTGAGCTTTGTTCTTCTGTCGGCATTGCTCGGCACGTCCTTCCTTGCCGTGCGGCTGACGCCGGGGCCCATCCGCAGGGCCGCAACCCGCAAGGCGGCGCTGGAACAGTTCCTCGCCCACGGCATCCACACGACAGAGGCGCGCACCGGTGTCCTGATCTATGTCTCACTCGCGGAACACGCCGTCGAGATCATAGCCGACGACGGAATTCATGATCTTGTTGGAGCAAAAGCCTGGGAAGGGGTGGTGGAGGTCATCAGGACCGATGCCCGGGCAGGCCGGCTCGCCGAGGGCATCGAAAAAGCCATATCCATCGTCGGTGCGACGCTCGCCCAGCATTGGCCTGTCGGACGCGGAGATAAAAACGAACTTCCCGATCGGATTGTCGTTCTCTAGTCATCCAACCCGTTCATTTTTGCCTGTTTCTCAAGTGTAACACGCTGGCAATCGATTTTTTGCCGCGTTATGCCAGTTACCGGACAGGGAAACCGAACACCGACGAGAGGGACGAAAATCCATGCTGCTGCCGGGTGAAACGCTCCACCGCGATCGATTGAAACAGGCCGTCGCACTGGTCGAGGGAGATGTTCCGCCCTCCTTCGGTGAAGCCTTGTTCGACTGGACCGCACCGGAGGATTTCGCTGCGCTGGCCCCCAATGCCATCGCCAGGCTGATCGCCGAGGCCTGGCAGCACCTGAAGTCCCGCCGGCCCGGCACCCATCATGTGAGGGTCTACAACCCCGAGCTGCCGGCGGGCGCGCCGGAGATCACGGTGGTCGAAATCATCAACGACGACATGCCATTCCTGCTGGATTCGGTGACAGGAGCACTCGGCGCGCGCGGCATCGATCCCAGATTGGTGGTTCACCCGATCCTTGCTGTTGATCGCGACGCTTCCGGAGCGCTGACTGCTTTCAAGGGCGATGCCAACCGGGAGGAGGCCGAGGGTACCGCGCGTGAGAGCCTGATCCACATCCATATCGATCCCATCGATGCGGAGGATGAGCGCAGCGCGCTGGCTGATGAATTGGACCGCACGCTGATTGATGTGCGCGTCGCCACCTCCGACTGGCAGGCCATGACTGCGACCATCGCGGCCACCATCGCCGATTTCCGTGAGACGCCACCACCGCTTCCTGCCGACGAGGTGGCCGAGGCCATTGCCTTCCTGCAATGGCTGGTGGACGACAACTTCACTTTCCTTGGCGTGCGTGAATACACCTATGCCGCCGACGCCGAAGGTGGCCATCTCGCCCCCCGGGATGAAACGGGCCTCGGCATCCTGCGCGATCCCGAACTCCGGCTGTTGCGGCGCGGCCGCGAACTGGTCGCCATGACCCAGGAAATCCGCGATTTTCTTCATGAACCGGTGCCGCTCATCGTCACCAAGGCAAGCCTGCGCGCCCGCGTCCATCGGCGTTCCCATCTCGACTACATCGGCGTCAAGCTCTACGACGACGATGGTAAGCTGCAGGGTGAGCTCCGCCTGGTCGGCCTCTTCACCTCCACCGCCTATACGGTTTCGGCCCGCAAGATCCCGCTCCTGCGCCGCAAGATCGACCTTGTCGCCCGCAAGGCCGGGCTCGATCATGAGAGCCACTCCGGCAAGGCGCTGATGAATGTGCTGGAGAGCTACCCGCGCGACGAGCTGTTCCAGATCGACCCGGATCTGCTCTACGACTTCGCCTTCGAAGTGCTGAGCCTTTACGAGCGGCCGCGCGTGAAGGCCCTGGCCCGCCTGGACAAGTTCGACCGCTTCGTCTCGGTGATGGTCTATATCCCCCGCGACCGCTACGATTCCAACGTGCGCTCCCGGGTCGCCCACTATCTGGCGTCCATCTATGAGGGACGGCTGTCGGCCTATTACCCATCGTTCCCGGAGCCGGCGCTCGCCCGCGTCCACTACATTATCGGACGGGACGAAGGCGAGACGCCGAAGATCGATTACGCGACACTGCAAAGCGGAGTTGCCCGGGAGGTCCAGACCTGGAGCGATCGCCTCCGCGCCAATCTCGGCGCGCAGCATGAGGGCGTTCAGGCCCGCGCGCTCGGCCTGAAGTATGCCAACGCCTTCTCGCCGGCCTATCAGGACCTTTACGGCGCCGACGTCGCCGTCACCGACATCGCCACCATTCAGCGGCTTTCGGCCGATCGCCCCATTGCCATCGATTTCCTGGAGCTTCCGGGCGAAAGCCGGGAGCGGGTGCATCTGCGCATCCTCTCGCGTGGGGAGGCGCTTCCGCTGTCCACCCGCGTGCCCATGCTTGAGAACATGGGCTTTCGGGCCGTGGATGAGCGCACCGACCACATCGAACCAGCGGGCGAAGAAGCCACCTTCTGGCTGCATGACATGACGCTGGAGCGTGCCTCCGGCGGTGAAATCAAGCTGGATGACCAGGGCGAACGGCTGGAGGCGCTGTTCATGGCCGTGATCCGCGGCCAGGCGGAGAACGACGGCTACAATGCTCTGACATTGGAAGCACGCATGGGCTGGCGCGACATTGCCATGCTGCGCGCGCTCTCGCGCTACCTGCGCCAGGTGCCGGTCCGCTACAGCCAGGACTACATGTGGAGCGTCCTGATCCGCCACAGCGCGATCGTGGAAAAGATCATCGCGCTGTTCCACCTGCGCTTCGATCCCGCGGTCACCGACGCAAGCGTCCGCGCCGAAGAGGAGAAGGCGATCCTGGCGCAGCTGGAAACCGACCTCGGCATGGTGGCAAGCCTCGATGAAGACCGGATCCTGCGACGCTTCATCAATCTCGTTCAGTCGACGCTGCGCACCACCTTTTTCCAGCTTGAGAAAGACGGCCGGCCTCATCCGGTGATCGCCTTCAAGCTGGACAGCCACAAGGTGGAAGGCCTGCCCGCGCCCCGTCCGCTCTATGAGATCTTTGCCTATTCGCCTCGGGTTGAAGGTGTTCACCTGCGTTTCGGCAAGGTGGCGCGCGGCGGCCTGCGCTGGTCCGACCGGCCGCAGGATTTCCGCACCGAGGTCCTGGGCCTGGTGAAGGCACAGCAGGTCAAGAACGCCGTGATCGTTCCGGTGGGTGCCAAGGGCGGCTTCGTACCCAAGCAACTTCCGGCCGGCCCGCGCGAGGCGATCTTCGCCGAAGGCACGGAGGCCTACAAAATCTTCGTCTCCGCCCTGCTCGATCTCACGGATGATATCGAAGGCACCGAGATCACGCATCCGGAGCTGACCGTGCGGCACGATGGCGACGACCCCTATATGGTCGTCGCCGCCGACAAGGGCACGGCGACCTTCTCCGACACCGCCAACGCCATCTCCGAAGACCGCGATTTCTGGCTTGGCGATGCCTTCGCCTCCGGCGGTTCGGCCGGCTACGACCATAAGGGGATGGGCATCACCGCTCGCGGTGCCTGGGAGGCGGTCAAACGCCACTTCCGCGAGATGGACAGGGACATCCAGTCCACGCCCTTCACGGCCGTGGGCGTGGGCGACATGTCCGGCGACGTCTTCGGTAACGGCATGCTCCTGTCGCAGCAGACGCGCCTGATCGCCGCCTTCGACCACCGTGACATTTTCATCGACCCCAATCCCGATCCGGCCACGTCCTTTACTGAACGCAAGCGCCTGTTCGACCTGCCCCGCTCCAGCTGGCAGGACTACAACCCGGCCCTCATTTCGCAGGGCGGCGGCGTCTTTTCGCGGACCGCCAAGTCCATCACCCTGTCGGCCGAGGCACAGGCGGCCATCGGGCTTGCCAAGGAGACCGCGACCCCGCAGGAGGTGATGAACGCCATCCTCAAGGCGCCGGTGGACCTGCTCTGGTTCGGCGGCATCGGCACCTATATCCGCGCCAGCACCGAAACCGACGACCAGGTGGGCGATCGCGCCAACGATCCCATCCGCATCGCCGGATCGGACGTCCGCGCCAAGGTAGTGGGTGAAGGCGCCAACCTCGGCGTCACCCAGCGCGGCCGCATCGAGGCCGCGCGGAAGGGCATCCGGATCAACACCGACGCCATCGACAATTCCGCCGGCGTTAACACCTCCGACGTCGAGGTCAATATCAAGGTCGCGCTGACGACACCGATGAAGGACGGACGTCTGCCGCTTGAGGAGCGCAACAGACTGCTGGCCGATATGACGGAAGAGGTCAGCCAGCTTGTCCTGCGCAACAACTATTACCAGACGCTGGCGCTCTCGCTGACCGAGCGCCGGGGCCTGGAGGATCTAAGCTTCGAACGCCGGCTGATGCAGACGCTGGAAGGCCGCAAGCTGCTCGACCGCGCCGTCGAGTTCCTGCCCGACGACAACACCCTGGCGGAGCGGGCGCAGAATGGTCAGGGACTGACGAGGCCGGAACTTGCCGTGCTCATCGCCTATGCCAAGATCTCGCTCTACGATGACCTGCTGCTCTCGTCCGTTCCTGACGACCGCTATCTCGGACGGGAACTGTTCCGTTATTTCCCGACACCCATGCAGCAGCGCTTCCCCGACGCCATCGAGGGGCATCGCCTGCGCCGCGAGATCATCGCCACCATGCTGGCGAACTCCATGATCAACCGGTGCGGTCCGTCACTGCTCGCCCGCGTCGCCGACAAGACCGGCGCCGACGTCGCGGAGATCGCCGGCGCTTTCGCCGCCACGCGCGATTCCTATGGTCTTGCCGACATCAACGCCGCCATCGATGCCCTCGACGCCAGGATTTCGGGCGACCTGCAGCTGCAGCTTTACACCGAGGTTCAGGACCTCCTGCTATCCAGGATCGTTTGGTTCCTGCGGCATGTCGACTTCAGCGGGGGCCTGGAGGCGGTCGTCACCCGTTTTCGTACAGGGCTTGAAGAGGTTCGCGAAAACCTCAACGTCGCACTCGGCAAGGAAGCGGAAGACGACCGGCTGAGCCGCATCGGCACCCTGGAAGAGGCCGGCGTGCCCAGGGACCTTGCCCAGCGGATCGCGAGCCTGCCGGCGCTCTACGCCGGGCCGGATATCGTCCTCATCGCGGAACGCACCGGCAAACCCATCGCCGAAGCCTCGGCCACGCTTTTTGCCGTCGATGCCTACTTCGGCATGGAGGAGTTGCGTGCGAGCGCGCTCACCATCCAGGTTCCGGACTATTACGAACGGCTCGCCTTCGACCGCGCCCTCGACATGATCGCCAACGCCCAGCGCGGCATCGCGGCGGAGGCGATCAACCATGGCGCAGGCGCGGCAGCCGTGCACACCTGGTCCGAAAACCGCCCTGAAGCGCCGCGCGTGCGCCAGATGGTGCAGGAGATCTGCAGCTCCGGCCTGACCGTCGCCAAGCTTTCCGTCGTGGCAAGCCTCTTGAGCGATCTGGTCAAGGGCTGACGGGCGTCAGCCCGGCCAGCCCAGTTGAAGCGCGAGGATATTGAGCAGCGTGCCACCGGCAAGCGCCCAGAGCGGATTGCGGCCGGCGAAGGCCATGAAGGCCGCTGTCCCGAGACTGATCAGGAAGAGCAGCAGGTTGTGATCGGCCGCCTTGATCATCGAGATGCCGCTGGCAAGGATCAGCCCCACCGCGATCGGCACCAGCCCCTGCTTGGCCACGGCGATCCAGCGTTTATCCGACCAGCGGTTGACCACACGCCCGACCGCGAAGGCAATCAGGCTTGACGGCACGAGGATCGCCAGGGTCGCCGCGACCAGGCCGAAAAAGCCGGCCATGTGCCAGCCAATGAGGCTGACCATGATGACGTTAGGACCCGGCGCGGCGTGCGAGATGGCGAAAAGGTCGGCGAAGGTGGCCTCGTTCATCCAGCCGTGCACATCCACCACCTGGCGGCGGATATCAGGCAGCACCGCATTGGCGCCGCCAATGGAGACGACCGACAAACTGATGAAGACGGTGACGATATCCAGGAGGAGCTGCCAGTTCATCGATGGCGCCTCTCGAAGGCGGCGGCCGCGATGCTGAGAGGAGCGAGAACACCGACGACCCAGACGATGGGAAGTTCAAGGATGCCCGATGCCACGAAGGCGAGCCCGCCGAAGACAAGCGCCATGCCTGTCGGCTTCAGCTTCTGCACCATTTTGATGCCGGTGCCGAGAACAAGCCCCGCCGCACCCGCCGCGGCACCGATGAGGGCGGCGTTGACCTGCGGGATCGAGGCGAATTCGGCATAGATCATCGCCAGCGTCACCACGATGACGAGCGGCATGAGCATCTGGCCCAGAACACAGAGCAGAACGCCGGGGATACCGTGGAAGCGATCTCCGATCATGACCGCCGCATTCATGGTGTTGGGTCCGGGAAGCACCTGCCCCACGCCGAGCACTTCGGCGAATTCCCGCTCGGTCAGCCACTGCCGTTCCTCGACGATGACATAGCGGGCCCAGGGCGCGACCCCGCCGAAACCGAGAAGACCGATCTTGGCGAAGCCCATGAAGAGGTCGAGACGCGTGACTTCGCGGTCCCGGACTTCGAGAGGAATGTGGTGCTGCATAATCGTCCGATGGAAGAAGGAGGCAGATGGAAGGAGCGCAAGGCATGCTTGCCCGGCCGATGCCGAACAGCTTACATCGTGCCGCCGTGAAGGCACAGGTGGATGTCGCCTGTTCACAGATCATCCACGAGGCAACGCAGCCCCTTGTTCCTGACCGGCGCTCTCACCCCTGATGCAGCCATGACGTCAAAGCGCGGCCTGTTCGGCTGGATCCTGTTCGACGTCGCCACACAGCCTGTCGCGACCCTGATCACGACCTTCGTCTTTGCCCCTTATTTCGCCTCGCGTCTGGCATCCTCGCCGGTCGAAGGCCAGTCGCTGTGGGGTTTCGCTACGGGCGCGGCCGGGCTCATCATCGCCGTGCTTGCGCCGCTGCTCGGCGCCATGGCCGACGCCTCCGGCCGCCGCAAACCCTGGATTGCCGCCTTCTCCCTTCTCTCGATCACCGGCTGTCTGCTGCTCTGGCGGGCCGCCCCAGGTGTGGAAGGGGCGGTTGCGCTGGCGATCGCCGGCTTCATCATGGCCTCCATCGGCGCGGAATTCGCCACGGTCTTCACCAACGCCATGATGCCGACGCTCGTGCCGCAAGAGCGCATGGGGCGCCTCTCCGGCTATGGCTGGGCCGCAGGATATTTCGGGGGGCTTGTCTCGCTCGCCATCATGCTCGGCTTCGTGGTCGCCAGTCCGGACACCGGCCTCACGCTTGCCGGAATCGCGCCGTTCCTTGGCCTGGACCCTGCATCAGGCGAGGGTGACCGTGCCTCCGGCCCCTTCGCGGCGCTCTGGTATCTCCTGTTCATCCTGCCGCTGCTGCTCTGGACGCCTGATGGCCGCGGCCACGGCAATCAAGGCGGACATGTCAGGGCGGGCATCGCATCGCTGCGGGCGACGCTTGTGGCGCTGCCGCGCCACCGCGACATCATGATCTTCCTGGCGGCGCAGATGATTTATATCGACGGCTTGATCGCGCTCTTCGCCTTCGGCGGCATCTATGCGGCGGGCACCTTCGGCTGGACCACCATCGAGATCGGGATCTTCGGTATTCTCCTGACCATCACGGGCACCATCGGTGCTGCCGTCGGCGGCGTTCTGGATGACCGGCTTGGGCCGAAGGCCGTCGTGCTGGGCTCACTCGCCTGCCTCATTCTGGCGTCGGTGGGCATCCTGGCGACAACCGCCGATCGCATCTTCTTCATCGTGGACGTTGCGCCCGCCACCGCCGGCGATGGCCTTTTCTCGAGCACGGCAGAGAGGGTCTATGTGGCGCTGGGTCTTGCCATCGGCATGGTTGCCGGCCCGCTTCAGGCCGCCTCCCGCACGCTCCTCGCACGGCTGGCGCCGCCCGAACATATGACCCAGTTCTTCGGCCTTTACGCGCTTTCCGGCAAGGTGACCTCGTTTCTTGGTCCCATGCTGGTCGGCCTGATGACCGCCTGGAGCGAAAGCCAGCGGGGCGGCATGGCGGTCCTGCTGGTCTTCTTCGTCGGGGGCGCCGCGCTCCTGACGGCGGTGCGCGTGCCCGTTCGACCTAGCGCGTCGCCGTCGTCGTCTTGAGTTCCGGCGCAATAGTCTCCACCGCGACGGCCCGGGCCGGCGGCGGCGCCTTGGTTTCGACAGCGAGAACCTTGCCGCCAGGCGCGGCGGCGATGCGGCGGGACAGGCCTTCGGCCATCATTTCCGCGAGGCACGCATAGCCTTGATCGTTCATATGAAAGCTGTCGGCGGCCAGCATGGTGCGACGTACGTCCTCTGGCAGCTGTGACCAATAGGTCATGGCCTGGAAGCGCCGCACGAGCGGGATGCCGGCATGACCCGCCATGGAGGCGATGCGGTCGACGAAAGCCTTGTAGGCCTGGTCTTCAGCGATCCGCGGAAAAAGCTGCGGATCCATAAGGATCACATCGGTGTCGTGCTGGTCGAGCCAGGCAAGCCCGTCGCTGACCACGGCCTCGAACTCTGAGGACGCGACGCCACGGATGGCGTCGTTGGTGCCCAGCTGCCAGATGACCAGATCAGGGTCGAGCGCTTCCACCTCGGTCTTCAACCGTTTGGCGGTGGTGGCCACCACTTCGCCGCCCCTGCCCTTGTTCACGACATCCACGGCAAGATCTGGCAGGCGTTTCTCCAGTTCGATCTCCAAACGGGCAGGATAGCTCGCGCTCGCGCTCGTCGCGCCCACGCCCTCCGTTGAGGAGGAGCCGATGGTCAGGATCGTCAGTTTTCCGTCGATGCTCGCTTGCGCCAGCGCTTCGTCGAGATGCCCGTTCAAGGCGACGACCGGGTCCGGCAACGAACAGCTTGGGCTGAAGGGCATGGCCATGGCGGGCGATGCGGCAAGGCCAAGAGAGAGAATGCCGGCGAGGAGCCGGGCGTCGAAGCGTGATGTCATATGCGTCAAGTCTTCCCAAAGAATGACCCGAGGCCGCTCGAACTGTCGCGGTTTTCAGCGGATTATTCGCCGCTAGCACGCCCCCGAAGAGCTGTCACCTAGCGAATAGTTGCAGTTTGTTTCAGCCGTGCAACTACTTCGTCCGATCGGCACAGTAACGAACAAAATCATCAAGAACTCACAAACGTGAGAGCGGAGATTCAGCGGTAGAGATCGCGCCGTGTCGCCGGCAGGCCCGACGAGGACCGGGTTCGCCGCGACGCCACTGTTTGGAAAATACAGGCGCCGCCGCGTTCGAAGGCAAGGGAGACGCCCGCAAGATAAATGAGCCAGGCTCGTGCGATCACCTCACCCGCCTCGCGTTCCGCCTCTGCCCGGCGGGCTGAAAGACGCTTGGCCCAAAGCCGGGTCGTGCGCGCGTAATGCTCACGCCACCCTTCAACGTCATGCACCTCGAAGCCGTGACGCTCCAGATTCTTCAGCGACATGCCGATATGGTCGAGCTCGCCGCCGGGAAATATGAACTTCGTCAGCGCCTCATATTCCGGGCGTTTCCTGCGAAAGGCATTATCGCTTGCCTTGGCGCGCCGCGTGATGGCGTGGTGCAGGTAGAGACCGCGCGGCTTCAGGAGCCGGTGCACCGCACTGAAATAGGCGGCGTGATTGTCGATGCCGACATGCTCGAACATGCCGATCGATGAAATCTTGTCGAAGCTTTCGTCGAGGCTGGCATAGTCCGCGAGGCGGATCTCGATCTTGTCCTGAAGACCTTTGGCCGAAACGAGTTCGCGTGCCAGGAGAGCCTGTTCTTCCGAAAGGGTAACGCCGACACCGCGGATATCATAACGCTCAGCCGCATGGATGAGGAGCGCTCCCCAACCGCATCCGATATCCAGCATGCGCTCGCCGGGCTGGAGCCGCAGCTTGCGGCAGATCATCTCCAGCTTGTCTTCCTGGGCCTTGCCCAGGTCATCGTGCCAACCATCGAAATAACCGCAGGTGTAGACCATGCGCTCATCCAGGAAGAGCCGGTAGAAGGCATTGGAGACATCATAATGATGGGCGATATTGGCTCTGTTCTTATCAGCGGCGCCGCCGGTGCCTGCCTTCCCTGATCGAGCCTCCATCCCCAGCAACTCGGGACCGCCGGGATGAAAGGCAAAGGCCCTGAGCGCTCGCAGGACCACACCACGCTTCAATGTCCGGACAAGCCTTCCGGGTTTTCCCTCCGGCCGGCGCTCGGCGATGTCAAAGAGGTCCCCGTTTATGAAGTCGATCCGCCCGGCCAGATAGAGGCGCAGGAAGGTATCGAGTTTGGGCCTTCGCAAGAGGCGCGACACGGCGCCTGCATCACGGATGGCAATGGCAGGCTCATCGGCCGGAGCGTCGTATGGAATACGCCGTCCATCCCAAAGCTGAAACACCAGGCGCGGGGCGATCTTGGCGCAAACCTCAGTCAGAAGCGCAGCCAGCGCCGAGGCCTGCAGACTGCTATCCGTCATCAAAATCCCCGCCGCCCTCACATGTCCGGATCAAGCCTAGGACGTGAAGGGCGGCAAGGGCAATGGTCGACGTCAGTGCCGGAAGTGGCGCACGCCCGTGAAGACCATGGCCAGGCCGGCATCGTCGGCCGCCTTGATCACCTCGTCGTCACGCACCGAGCCGCCCGGCTGCACCACGGCCGTGGCTCCGGCCTCCGCCGCCACCAACAGCCCATCGGCGAAGGGGAAGAAGGCATCCGATGCCACCACAGATCCCCGTGTGGCCGGTGCTGATGCACCCGTTTCGTGGGCGGCATCCTCCGCCTTGCGCGCGGCGATACGCGCGGCATCGACGCGGCTCATCTGGCCCGCGCCAATGCCGACGGTCGCCCCGTTCTTGGCGTAAACGATGGTGTTGGACTTCACATGTTTGGCCACCTTGAAGGCGAAACGCAGATCGGCCAGTTCGGCGGCCGAGGGCGCACGCCGGGTGACGACCTTGAAGTCGAGATCGTCGGCGACGATGTGGTCGCGGGTCTGGACCAGGAGGCCTCCCGCCACCGACTTCACCGTCAGGCCCTCGGCGCGCGGGTCCGGCAGGCCGCCAGTGAGGAGGAGGCGCAGGTTCTTCTTTGCCGCGATCAGCGCGATGGCTTCCTCGCTCGCCTCGGGCGCGATGATGACCTCGGTGAAGATCTTGACGATCTCGGCCGCCGCTTCCGCATCAAGAGGCCGGTTGACCGCGACGATGCCGCCGAAGGCCGATGTGCTGTCGCAGGCAAGTGCGCGGCGATAGGCGTCGGCCAATCCCGCTCCCTGCGCGACACCGCAGGGGTTGGCGTGCTTGACGATCACGCAGGCAGCCGTCTTGGCCGGGTCGAATTCCGCCACCAGTTCGAAGGCAGCGTCGGTGTCGTTGATATTGTTGTAGGAAAGCTCCTTGCCCTGGAGCTGGCGCGCGGTGGCCACACCTGCGCGCGGCACGGGCAAGGCATAGAAAGCCGCCTTCTGATGCGGATTTTCGCCATAGCGCAGCGCCTGGCGCAGCCGGCCACCAACCGCGCGGAAACTCGGCGCATCCTCCTCCAGCACATCCGCGAACCATCCGGAGATGGCAGCATCATAAGCGCCGGTGCGGGCAAACGCCTTCGCCGCCAGCCGCTTGCGCAGCTTGTGCGAGGTCGCCCCCTCGAGCGCCGCCATATCGGCAAGTACGGTCTCGTAATCTTCCGGCTCCACCACAACCGTGATGTCGGCGTGGTTCTTGGAGGCCGCGCGGATCATGGCGGGACCGCCGATGTCGATGTTCTCGACCATCTCGTCGTAGTCCGCTCCTCGCCGCAGAACCTCCTCGAACGGATAAAGGTTCACCACCAGGAGATCGATCGGCAGGATGCCGTGATCGGACATGGCGCCCTCGTGCTCGGCATTGCCGCGGATGGCGAGAAGGCCGCCGTGGACCTTCGGGTGCAGCGTCTTCACGCGGCCGTCCATCATCTCCGGAAAGCCGGTGAGCTCCGATACGTCGCGCACCTTGAGACCGGCCTCCTTCAGCGTTTTCGCCGTGCCGCCGGTCGAAACCAGCTCCACTCCATAGCCTGCGAGTGTCCGTGCAAAATCAACAAGCCCCGTCTTGTCGGAGACGGACAAAAGGGCGCGGACGATGGGGCGAAGGGTCGACATTGGCAGCAATCCGGATGCGGAGATGGGAAGGCCAGCGCGATACCACGGCAGGCCTTCAGACGCACGGATTTATTGCTGATGTCAGGGGATGAAGGTGGTGCCGTTGATCCAGAACCAGCCGAAGGCGAGGATACCGGCGCTGCCGGCGACGGCGCCAAGCGCGAAAGCCGCGAAGACAGCGGCGCCCAGTCCTCTGGCCGAGCGGTCCACCCGCGCCGCGGCCTTGGCAGCCGCCGAGTTCTGGTTGGCGGCGACGGAGGAAATGGTGAGAGTGTCGGCTGCCAGCGCGCGCTCACGTTCCACCAGCCGGCGGCCGATATAGTCCGTGACGGCTTCCACCGCCTCGTCCATGTCCCCGGTGTCCGCCAGCACCACCCGTCCGTAGCGTGTATCCTGAACGAAGCGGAAGCTGCGGCGGTCATGAGCCAGTTCGACAAAGGCGACCATATCGATGAAGAGCCGGGCCGGATCGCCGCGCACGATGCCGAGATCGAACATCTCGACCTGCTTGGGCAGATCCTCAAGAAGCGGTTCGATCCGGCTTTTCAGCAAATCGAGACGGGCGATTTCCGCTCCCCGGAGATCCACGATCACCGCGCTGCGTTCGGCAGTCTCGGCGCGCGCCTTGCGCAGCGCATCGCGCAGGCTGACTTTGCCGGCCTCATCCCCGGTACGGGCACTGGTTGCCATAGATGTTAACCTTTCATTAACATCCTGGAACACTATCAATCCGCACGGGCCGCGCAAGAACAGATGTTCACCTCTTGCGACGCCATCCCCCGATGACTTGCGCAAAAGGAGCCATCATGACCGCCTTGCCCTCGGCCGCCGTTCGTTTCAGTGAGGCCGCGCGTCAGGCCGGCATCGATCCAGATGTCATGGTCATGGAGCAGTCGACCCGCACCGCGATGGAAGCAGCGGAGGCCTGTGGCGCTTCAGTGGCGCAGATCGTCAAATCCCTGGTGTTCCAGGGGGCACAGACGAAGAAACCTTGCCTGATCCTCGTCTCGGGCGCCAATCGCGTGGATGAGGAGACGGTGGCCGGCCACCTGGGCGAGCCGCTCGGGCGGATGGAGGTGCGCGCCGTGCGCGATCTCACCGGCTACGCCATCGGCGGCATACCGCCGCTTGGCCATGCCACGCCCATCCGCACCTTCATGGACGAGGATCTTCTGCGCCATGGCCAGGTCTTCGCGGCGGCCGGAACGCCCAATACAATGTTTTCGGTGGCGCCTGAGGCGCTGCGGCAGGCGACCTCGGCCGCCGTGATCCGCGTCACGCCCGAAGATACGCCCGCCTGAATCAGCGGTCGTTCTCATCGCGGGCAAGGCCCGCGCGCACCTCAGGGGGGAACCCCATGACCTGATCGAAGATGCGGGTTTGCACCAGAGCCTGCGTTTGATTGGTCAGGGCTCGGATCTCCTCAAGCCGCGTATCTATGGCGGCCCGGTCCGGCTGCGGCCTGGCGGCTTCGGCGCCAATTTCCCGGCGCAGCTCACGCAGGCGTCTCCAGAGCGGCCTCAGCTCCGGCAGCAGGGCCCGCACGTCCTGACGCAATTGCGACCGATATTCATCCGGCAGACGGCGGCCGATGCTGTCCACCTCGCCTCGTAGCCCGCCCTTCCGCGGCGGGTCGAAATAGCCGACGGCGGCCATGCCGACGAAGAAGCCATTGAGCAGCAGCGACGCTGCCAGGATTCCCCAGAACAGGCGCTTGCGGTTCACGCTGGTCGACAAGGGGTTCATGGCAACTCGAGCTCGCCGGGGCCGTAGACGAGCGTATCGAGCGAGGCAAGTTCTATGGAGTCCTGCGCCTGCGCACCCTGCTGCACATAGAAATCGAACATACCTCCGGCAATCACCGCGAGCATGAACCCGGCGGCGATACGAGGCATCCACCAACCAAATTCGCTGACACGCCGCGGCAGCTTCACCATGACCGCGGCAGCAACCCGTGAGGAGACATCAGGCTTCACCATGACGTCGAGGGCGGCGCCATAACCTGCCAGGGCGTCGGACAGCCGCAAGGCTTCTTCGTGCACCGCGCGTGCCTCGGGGGCGGCCATGAGAGTGCGCCGTGCCCAATTGGCCTCGATCGCATCGGGCCAGCAGCCGATATCCGGGCCGTACCGATCGACCAATTCGGTGAAACGGACGAGATCGCCGTTCATATCATCCATCCTTTGCCGGGCTTTTCTCGCCCATGGCATCCATCGTCAATTCCTTCAGGCGCCTCCGCGCGCGCGCCAGAAGGGACTCATAGGCATCTTCCGTCACATCAAGAACGGCCGACGCCTCCGCTTGGCTCAACCCCTGCAGATGCGCCAGAACGATCGCGGTGCGCTGGCGCGGCGGCAATCGGTCCATGGCATGCGCCAGCAACCGGTCCCGCTCGTTGTCCAGCGCGATCCGCTCCGGTGAAGCGGCATCGTCTGAGAGCACCTGCTCCATGTCTTCGACATCGACCGTCGGCCGCCGCCGCCGAATGATGTCGATGGACAGTCGATAGCTCACCTGATGCAGCCATGTTCCGATCTGCGCCCTCGGTTCCCAGTCGGGCGCCGCGTTCCACAGCCGCAGGAAGGCATCCTGCGCCACCTCTTCGGCTTCCGCCGCGCTGCCCAGAAGCGACAGCGCAAGGCGCACCAGACGCGGGGTCTCGTCTCGCATGACCCGGCCGAAAGCGGCCTGATCGCCCGCCGCGATACGTGCCATCAGCGCCGCGTCCGCTGCGATGCGATTGTGGTCTGGCGCCGAGACCATGAAAGATCGAATCCTCTCCGATTGCCAATCCGAGTGATAGCGCCTGATGCTTCGTCACGCGACCCTCTTCCCTATGCTCTGATCGGTCGGATTCCATGGAACCGCTTCGTCGAAGTCCCCCCGCACCAACTGATACGGGGGAACGTCGTCGTTCCGTCGCGCTCGCGGCAAATGATTCGGTCCATCAATGTCGTAAGGAGGCCGGAAGAACAGCCCAAGGACCTTGGCTGGACTTGTGATGAATCAAATCTGAAGATTGGTCTGTGAACCTTTCGTAATGTTAGCCGCGCTGCAGGAACCACTTTAGAAGCTGATTTTTCAGGTAATTCTATGATGTTATGGAAAACACATCACAGAAAGCGGACAAATACGGACCGAGGAAAATGTTGAAATAATGCGATTTTAACGCGCATGTGCTCGATTCTGGTCTTGCGCCATTACTTGGCTTGTGCCAAATCTGAAACTAGAAGCGCGTTCCAAAAGTATCGGCAGATATAAAAGCTGATGCTGCCTTCGTAACTACGTCCCCCTTAATGCAGGTGAGAAAAATGCTAGATCAGAATGACAGCGCCAACTACGTGGAGCTGGCCGCCGATATCGTCAGCGCCTATGTGAGCAATAACACCGTGGCGATCGCGGAACTCCCGGAACTGGTGGGCCAGGTTCATGCTGCTTTGAAGCGCATCAGCACTGGCGAGCCCGAAAAGGTCGAGGAGCGTCTGACGCCGGCTGTTCCGGTCAAGAAGTCGGTCACACCGGACTACATCATCAGCCTTGAAGATGGTCAGAAGTTCAAATCGTTGAAGCGTCACCTTCGGACGAAATACAACATGACGCCCGACGATTACCGCAAGAAGTGGGGTCTTCCCGCTGACTATCCGATGGTGGCGCCGAACTATGCTGCCTCCCGCTCCGACCTTGCCCGCAAGATGGGCCTTGGTCAGAAGCGTGAGGAGGAAGCTCCCGCCAAGCCCACGCGTGGCCGCAAGAAGGCGACCGCCTGAGGCATCAAATAGTGTTCTTCTCGCCCTTCGGGGGACGGGTGAGGAGAAATCCCAAAGCTCAAGCCACCGTGATTACGGGAGCTTGAGCTTTTTTATTTGCGGCGCCACGCCGTCATCATCGCACGACAGCATCGAGCAAAAACTTCCTTGGCGGACAGTCGCTTTCTTCATGCAGCCTGAGGCGCCGCGAGCACGCGAACGGGCTTTCCAGCCCGCCAAGCCAGGATGTCTTCCACCGCATCCCGGTAGAAGCCGCGATAGGCCCCCTCGGTGACATAGCCGAGATGAGGAGTGGTCACCGCGTTCGGCACCCGGCGCAAAGGGTGGTTCTCGGGGAGAGGCTCCTGGTCGTAAACGTCAAGACCCGCGCGAATTCGGCCGGCCTCCAGCGCATCGATGAGCGGCGCCTCCTCAACAATCGGACCGCGTGAGGTGTTGATCAGCATGGCGTCCGGCTTCATCAGGCCGATCTCCCGAGCCCCGACCAGCCCGCGGGAGCGCTCACCCAGCACAAGATGAATGCTGACCACATCTGCCTGACGGAAAAGATCATCCTTCTCGACCAGCCTCGCGCCAGCCTCGGCAGCCCGCTCTGCCGTGAGGTTCTGGCTCCAGGCGATCACCTCCATGCCGAACGCCTTGGCGATCGGCACCATGCGGGAGCCGAGCTTCCCAAGCCCGAGCAGCCCCAGTGTCTTGCCTCCGAGCGTCACGCCGATGGTTTCCTGCCAGCGGCCCGCCCGCACCCGCGCGTGCTCACCGGGAATATTGCGCGCCACCGACAGGATCAGGCCCCAGGCGATCTCCGGCGTTGCGTGCTGCGACTCGCCGGCAAAGGTGTGGCAGACCGTGATGCCCTGCGCGACAGCCGTATCCATGTCGATGGTCCGCACCCGCGCGCCCGTCACGATCACGAGCTTCAGCTTCGGCAATCTGGCGATCAGCGACGCCGGCAGCGGCATGCGCTCTCGCATCAGGCAGAGCACATCATAATCCGCCAGCGCGGCGGCCGCTTCATCTTCCGTGGCAAGATTGCGGTCGAAGACATCGACAGAGACGTCGCTGCCGAGCTGCGACCAGTCGGCATAGTCCAGCGCAACGCGCTGGTAATCGTCCAGCACGGCAACCTTCAGCATGATCAGAAGGTCTCCGTGAAGACTGGGAACATGGCGGCCATGTCATCCACCTGCATGAGGTGGAACACGTTGAAGCGATAGGCCGCGCCGGTCACAACCTCAGGAGGCGTGAAGGGGAAGGCAAGGTTGCCGGCCGTGGAAAGCCGCCCTTCGAAGCCGTGATGGAGAAGGTACTGTTTGGTGGTGCGAACCACTTCCTCGGCCCGCTCCGGCGTGGGAGCCAGACACTCGCCCATGATGAAGGCCTCCCGCGGCATGGGATTCGGCGGCGTCGGCCAATGCCGCACCCCATCAACACCGTAGACGCGGAAGAACAAATCGTAATCCTGTGCGGTATCTTCGCAGACGAGATCGCGCACCACGGTCTTCACTTCTTCCAGAAGCGCCGCATGTCTCGCAATGAAGCGCGGGTCGGCGGTCGCCGACAGCAGCAATGCCCGATACCCGACGAGACGCGCGCCTTCCAGCTTCAGCGTGATCCTGTCCGCCGGCTGCCAGACCGCGCCGGTGACGCGGGTGCGCCGCGCGTCGAGGGCCTCATAATGAGCGTTGCGGAGATCACAGCGACCGGCCGGCTCACGGATGTCGTAGGGATCCGCCTGTTCATAGAGACTGTGCGCGGCGACCGATGCCGGTGTCGCGGCCCGCTTCGGCGACATGCTCTCCAGATTAAAGCCCTCGTCGTCGAGCTCGGCTAGGATGGTGTCGCGCCCGCCCGGCGTGCAGCAGAGAGAGGCACACTCCACGATCTTGGCCATATGGGTCGCAATGCCCAGTGGGAAGCCAAGCATCGCGGGGATAGAGGCGAAGATGCCGGTATCGCAGGCGCGGCCGGTCACCACCACGTCGGCTCCGGTCTCCAGCGCACGGCGGAAGGCTTCCAGGCCAACCTGCCCGACCAGTTGCGAGGAGGCATCCACCTCCTCCTCGGTGAGTTCAGGCATGCTGTCCATGGGCATCACGCGGCCCGCCTTGATTTCCCGGCGCACCACCTCGCGCGGCACATCGCTCGGCACATAGGCGAGCTTGAAGTGCAGGTCGTCCTCAGCCGCGATCTCACGGATCATCTCAAGGGTCTGATCAAGGTGCGGCTTTGCACCGGCCGAACCGGCCGAGCCGATGATCAGCGGAATGTCCAGCTGGCGGGCGGCACGAAGCACCTTCCTCAGATCACGCTTTGCACCGACCCGGGTCGGCGCCATCTTGCCCGCGCCAAGGTAATTGGGGCCTATGTCGATGGACCCCATGTCGCAGCCGATCATATCCGGTTTGCGGGTCAGGCCCTCCTCAAGCGCCGGGGTCGGAATACCGTAACCAAGTTGGCCGGAGGCGCCCAGCACGCGCAGGGGCCGGCGGCCGTTCTTCTCGAAGTCCTCGATGAGACGTTGGATGGCGCTCAAATCTCAATCTCCAGAAGAAGGCTGTGCTGCTGGGCTCCGTAGACATCGGTGTCGCCGGGATTGCCGGAGACGATGTCACGGGGGATGGTGATCTTCACGGCGTTGGAGGGCGCATAATCAATCACGCGCACCTCGTTTTCCGACTTTCCGTAGAGCCGGGCCACCTCCGAACGGATGTGCGATACGGCCTTCTTGGCGCGCAGGAAATCGTCGGTGTCCTTGAACATCAGATCGAAGGTGACGAGGCAGGGCCCGGCGTTCTTGCTGCGGATGACGGTTGCTATGTTCTGAAGTTGCATGATGGTCAGGCCGCCTTTGCTCTACCACTCTGAATGGTCTCAACCACATCCCGGGCGAAGCTCTCGGTCGAGCCGGTTCCGCCGAGATCCGGTGTGCGCGATGCGGGATCGGCCAGCCGCAGCTGCACCGCCGCCCTCAATTCGTCCGCGGCCTCCCGATAGTTCTGCCGCCCGTGGCGGGTGGCGAGCCAATCCAGCAACATCGCCATCGACAGGATTAGCGAGGTCGGGTTGGCGATGTTGCGGCCGGCGATATCGGGAGCCGAGCCATGAGACGCCTGCGCCATGCCGTTGTGATCGCCATGATTGAGCGATTCAGCAAGGCCGAGGCCGCCGGCAAGCTCGGAGGCGAGGTTTGATAGGATGTCGCCGAACATATTGGTGGTGACGATGACGTCGTAGCGGCTGGCATCCCGCACCAGATGCGAGGTCATGGCATCCACGATGACATCGTTCACGGCAACTTCAGGGAAGTCCTTTCCCACATCCCGGCAAGCTTCGATGAAAAGCCCGTCGGTCTTCTTCATCACGTTGCCCTTGTGGACGATGGTCACCTTCTTCCGCCGTGTCATAGCGGCCTGGAAACCGGCCCGGGCGATGCGCTCGCTGTTGTGGCGCGTGATCTTGCGCATGGCGAGCGCCACGTCCGGCGTGGGCATCAACTCGCTCGAGGTGCCGCCGACCATGTTGCGGTCGGCGTAAAACCCCTCGGTGTTTTCGCGGGCGATCAGGAGATCCATGGCGGGCACCAGCGAGGGCACGCCGGGACGCACATAGCTCGGCCGCATGTTGGCGTAAAGATCGAGCCCGAGCCGCAGGCCGGCCGACGGGTTGATGCCGCCCTTGTCACGCGGCGGATAATCGGCCGTGGACACCGGACCGAGAATGATGCCGTCGGCCTTGCGCGCTTCCTCGACCACCTCGTCGGCCAGGGTGGTACCGCGCACCTTCAGGCTCTTGAAGCCGATGTCCTCATCGCGGATGACGGCGCCGAGCTCGTGCCGCTTGTTCAGCGCGTCCAGGCAGAGGCGGGTCGCGGCGACGATCTCAGGCCCAATGCCGTCGCCTTCAAGGATGATGATGTCCATGCGGCTCTCCTGATGAGGAATGGTGTCAATTGGCGAGGAAGGCGGGACGTTCGACCTTGGCGAGATCCGCCTCCGCCACAAGCGTCGCCACATCATCCGCACCGAGAGGAATGCCTTCCCTCCGGCGCTGCGCCTCAGAACGCGCCTCCGGCTCGCCCGGCATGAGGATCTCTTCGAAGCCCTCCGCGCGCGGGTTTGCCTTGGCCCGCTCTACAAGTTCATCCATGCGCGATGCATAGGCCTCCGGCCCGACGAAGATGCCCGGCTGCATGACGATGAAGGCATGGCCGACGTTCTGGGGAGCATCGAAATCGAAATACTGGTTGCGGACCTGGCCGCCGAAGGCCGCGCCTGACATGACGCCACCGATGACCTCCATCATCAGGGACAGGCCGGAGCCCTTGGGTCCACCCAGCGGCAGGATGATCCCATCGTAGCCCTTCTGGGCGTCGGTCGTGGGTTTGCCATCGGCATCCAGCGCCCAGCCGAGCGGGATCGGCTCGCCCTTCTGCGCCGCGCGGCGGATCTTGCCGCGCGCAACGACGGAGGTCGCCATATCGAGCATGACGCCGGGATGGTTCTTGCCCGCGGGCGCGGCGAAGGCAAAGGGGCTGGTTCCCAGAAACGGCTCGCGCCCGCCCCAGATGGGCATAGCGGGCGAGGCGTTTGTGAAGACGAAGGCCGCCATGTTCTCCTTCACCGCCATCTTCAGATAGCTGGCGGCCATTCCGAAATGCGCGCTGTTGAAGGCGGTCACGAAGGCGATGCCGCATTCTCGCGCGATATCGATCGCTTCCGACATGGCCTTGGTGGCAACCACGAAGCCCAGTCCATCGTCACCGTTGACCTGCGCGGTCACACTGGTGGGGCGCTCTACGGACATGGTGGGCTTGGCTTTGACCAGTCCCTTGCGCAGGCGTTCCGTATAGATCGGAATACGTCCGACGCCGTGGGAGGAGACGCCCCGAAGATCGGCCTCGACGAGGCACTGAGCCACCCGCTCAGCATCCGCCTGCGGCACGCCATTGCCCGCGAAGATACGAGCGACGAAGGGTTCAAGATCGGTAGGAGAGACATGACGCGGACGCGCCACCGTTTCATTTGCTGCCACGGGTTATGGTCCTGCCCTGTGCAGCCTTTGAAGGCTGTCTTGGTGATGATGTGAAAAGGGGCGCCTGAAGGCGCCCCTCGTGTGCGTCTTATTCCGGCACCGCCACAAGACGCGTGTCCAGACGATTGAAGCGCAGCGTCACGGGAGAGCCCGGAGCAAGATCGGCGAGCGAATGCACCTTGATGCTCGCGCCTGCCGCCTTCACCAGATATTCGGTGTAGGCGCCGAGATAATGGCTCTCGCCGATGGTGCCCGGAACGAGGTTGATCTCCTCGCCGTTGGCAAGCGGTGTGGCGCCGCCTTCCACCAGTTCGACGGCCTCCGGACGCAGCATGGCCTGATGGCGACCACCGGTCGCCTCCGCCATCTTGGCACCCGCCACCTTCAGCGGCGTGCCGTCCTGGGTGGCCCAGCTCTCACCATTGCGCGTCACATCGATGAAGCTGGCACGGCCGACGAAATCGCCGACGAAGCGATTGGCGGGCTTGCGGTAGAGATCCTTCGGCGTGCCCTCCTGCATGATGTGGCCCTGATTCATGACGATCACGCGATCGGACATGGAAAGGGCTTCTTCCTGGTCGTGCGTCACATAGACGGCGGCCACGTCGAGTTCACGCTGCAGGCGGCGGATCTCGCTGCGGGTGCTTTCACGCAGCTTGGCATCGAGATTGGACAAGGGCTCATCGAACAAGAGCACCTTGGGCTTGCCGACGATGGCGCGCGCCAGCGCCACGCGCTGCTGCTGCCCGCCGGAGAGTTGCGAGGGGTGCCGGTCCTTCAACGGGCGCAGCCCGACGATCTCCAGTGCTTCGTCCACTTCCTTTTCCACCTGAGCCTTCGGCAGCTTGCGGATGGAAAGCGGGAAACCGACGTTCTGCCCCACCGTCATATGCGGCCAGATGGCATAGGACTGGAACACCATGCCGATCTGCCGCTCGTGCGG
The DNA here is from genome assembly GCF_014635245.1 of Agaricicola taiwanensis. Classification (GTDB taxonomy): domain Bacteria; phylum Pseudomonadota; class Alphaproteobacteria; order Rhizobiales; family Methylopilaceae; genus Agaricicola; species Agaricicola taiwanensis. The sequence goes on from NZ_BMCP01000001.1 coordinate 109,759, forward strand.
CGGCGTCATGATGCCCTGCTCCGGCGCCGAGACGATCTGGTCCTCGATCTTGATCACGCCGCCGTTGGATTCCTCCAGCCCCGCGATGCAGCGGAGAGAGGTTGTCTTGCCGCAGCCGGACGGACCGAGCAGGCTGAGGAATTCGCCCTTGGCGACGTCGAATGAGACGCCGTGAACCACGGTGAGCGAACCGTACTTTTTGACGAGGTTCTGAACGCTGATGCTCATGGATGTTGCCTCCCTATTAGGCTTTACGCGCTGCTGGCATCAGCCAGAGAATAAGCGACATGGCGATGAAGATGATGAGGGTTGCGACCACCGAAAGAGAGCTCGCGAGACCCCAGTTGGCCTGTTCGAAGAACGACCAGATCGAGATCGACACGACCGAAGTGGCGGCGGTGTAGAGCAGGATGGCCGAGGAGATCTCCCGGAAGAAGGCCATGAAGAGAAGGAAATAGGCGCCTTGCACCGACGGCGTGACGATGGGCAGCAGGATCTTGCGAACCGCCTTCAGCCGCGTAGCGCCCCCGACCCAGGCCGCCTCTTCCAGGCTCTTGTCGATCTGCACCATCTGGCCGCCGATGGTCTCGGTGGCATAGGGCAGGAAGCGGGTGACGAAAGCCAGGATGATGACGGTCAGCGTGCCGTAGAGCGGAACGATGGTGAGATTTGCATAGGCCCACAGAAGACCAAGACCCATGACCACGCCGGGGACACCGAAAGGCAGCGTCACGACGAAGTCGAGCAGACGGTAGCCGGTGGGCTTTAGGCGCAGCGTGAAGTAGGAGGCGAAGAGGCCTAGAAGCACGCCGAAGAGAGCGCCCACGCCAGAGACGATAAGCGTGTTCCAGAAGGAGGTCAGGGTAGACGAACTCTCCCAGATGAACTGGTAGTTGCGCATGGTGTACATGCCGTTCATCGGGTTGGCCGTGAACCACTTCAGGAGCGACGTGTAGATCAGTATGACCATGGGCAGGAGGAGGCCCAGGATCACGAAGCCGAAGGTGACGAAATAGGCCGCCCACTTCCACTTGCCCAGTGGGATCGGAGTGGCGCGGCCGGCCTTGCCGGTCACCGTCGTCAGGCGGCCGGTCTTGGTGACGCGGCGCTGCGCCCAGATGGCGATGCCAGTGATGACCGAAAGCATAATGCCGATGGCAGCAGCGAGGCCGTAATCGGCCGGCGTGAAACGCACTAGCAGATAGAGCTGCGTCGCCAGCATCGTCACATGGCCGGGGATACCGATCAGCGCGGGAATGGCGAACTGCTCGATGGTGATGATGAAGGTGAGGATGAAGCTCGACAGCAGGGAATAGCCGAGGAGCGGCAGCGTCACCCGCATCAGCACCGCCATTGGCTTGGCACCCGCGGTGCGTGCGGCCTCTTCATAGATGCCGTCCATGCCGAGGATCGGTCCGCGCATGGTGAGATAAACGAAGGGCACCTGGTGCAGCACCATGACGAAGACGATGCCGCCCGCGGTGTAGATGTCCGACTGAACCGCGGTGATGCCGAGAAGATCACGCAGCACGGCGTTGATGACGCCGCCGGGGGCACCGATGATGATCCAGGCCATGGCCAGGATGAACGACGGGAAATAGAAGGAGAGACCGACCAGCGCTGTGATCAACCTGCCGTATTTGAAGTCCGTGCGGTGGACGATCAGCGCGATGGTCGTGCCGATGATGATGCAAAGCACCGACGCCAGAAGGCCGATCCACAGCGTGGTCAGCATCGACGAGACGACGCCGCTCGACGTGAGATTGGCATAATTTGCCAGCGTGAATGTGCCGCCGGCGCCGGGAGCGGCAGTCTGGAAGCTGCCGTAGACAAGGGCGAGGATCGGGATCGCCACAAGCACGGTGATAATCAAGAAGGTGGCGTAATAAACAGCCTGGAGCACGCGGTCTGGCGCAGTGCGCGCCTGGACCGGGGCGGCGGCAAGCTGCCCGGTGCTGGCGGTGATCGTGTTGTCGGTCATCGTCCGCTCCTGAGAGGATATGGAGGCGGTGGCGCGACAGGGATCGCGCCACCAAAAGCGTCAGAGACGCAGGTTCACTTCACGCCAAACGTCGTGCGCCAGTGGTCGACCATCTTGGCCTGACGCTCAGGGTTCAGGACCGTCTCGCCGTCCACGGCGTTCTTCAGATCCTTGGTGGCGGGCAGCTGGGTCAGCGGAGGAGCATCATTGCGGGTCGCCGACAGGCCGGCATACTGCTGCAGATATTCCTGCCCCTTCGCGGTCATCAGCCAGTTGACGAAGACTTTCGCCGCGTTGGGATGCGGAGCCTTGGCCGCCACGAACGCCTTGTTGGACGACAAGGTCGTGCCGCTCTCCGGATAGACGAAGCCGACCGGCGCGCCGTCCTCAAGCAGCGGGTTGAGCGGCAGGTCCGTAAGCTCGGCCAGCTGCACGTCGCCGCGGATGACGGCCTGAATGATGCCGCCCGAACCTTCGAAGAAGCGAACGTCATTGTCCTTCAACTTCTGCGCGGTGTCGCCGAGGTTCAGCTTGTCTTCCCAGTAGGCCACGATCTGCTGGATCGAGATGGAACGCCAGGGCGGATTCATGCCGACCTTGCCCTTCCATTTCGGATCGAACAGATCGGTCCATTCCTTCGGCTCCTCGCCTGCCGGCACGAGGTTCTTGTTCCAGATAAGGGCTTCTCGAGCCTGCTGGAGCGTGAAGAGCGTGTTGTCCTCGATCAGCTCGGGGGCGAAATTCTTGGCCTCCGGGGGTGACCATTGGGCAGCCCAGCCGGCCTTCACGCCCTCATAAATACGCTCGTCAGGGAAGGTGATGAGCACATCCGCCAGATGGCGGTTCGCGTTGAATTCCGTTGCGAAACGCTCGATCAGCGGGTTGGAACCCAAGCGGATCATCTCCGTCTGGATTTCGGGGTATTCCTCACGGAACTTCTGCAGCAGGGGCTCGATGCCGTTGGGCTGCAGATTGTTGTAGAAGACAACCTTGCCCTCTTTCTTGGCGGCGGCGACCACCTCATCCCAGTTCTCCTGGGCGCTCACGCTCGGCACGAAGGCGCACATCGCTGCCGCAGCGATCGTGCCGCCCGCAATCCAGGATGTCACCGTGCGACGGGTATACTTGCTCATCTTCAGGTTTCCTCTATTGGACCAATTTCATCTCTACCCCCCCTGCGGGAAGGTGGTCTTCTCGGACTTTTACTAGGTACCCCTAAACTGTCAACAGTTGACCTTTACCTCTCTTGCTCGTATCACGGAAAAGTGGATCGGCGCTCCTAGCCGGGCCGCCATCGCAACAACCTGGAGTGCCCAAATCATGCGAACTGAAACCGATGGAAGCCCCGCGTCGATCGCCGGCACGCGCGCCAGCCTGCGCCAGTTGGTCGAGGCACGGCAGAACATGCTCGTGCCTGGCACGGCCAATGCGCTTGGCGCGCGCATTATTGAGGATCTCGGCTTTGATGCGGTCTATCTGACCGGCGCGGGTCTTGCAAACACCCACCTTGGCGTGCCGGATATCGGCCTTGTCACCGTGACGGAACTGGCGGACACCACCGCCCGCATCGCCGACGTCACATCGTTGCCGCTGATCGTCGACATCGATACCGGCTTCGGCAACGCCATCAACACCTATCGTACCGTCCGGCTGATGGAGCGATCCGGTGCCTCTGCCCTGCAGATGGAAGACCAGGTTTTCCCCAAGAAATGCGGGCACTTCAATGGCAAGGGCGTGATCCCGCTGCCGGAGATGCTTGGCAAGATCAAGGCTGTGGTCGATGCGCGTCACGACGAGAACCTTCTCCTCATCGCCCGCACCGACGCCCGCGCCGTCGAGGGCTTCGAGAAGGCCATGGAACGTGCTCACGCCTTCATTGAGGCCGGCGCCGATATCACCTTCGTCGAAGCGCCCATCAACGTGGAAGAGCTCCGCGCCATCGGCCAGTTGCCCGTACCCCAGGTGGCAAACCTCGTCGTTGGCGGAAAAACGCCGATGCTGTCCCAGGCGGAATTGAAAGATATGGGCTTCGCTCTGACGCTTTATGCGAACGCTGCGCTGCAGGCCACTATCAAGGCGATCCAGAACGTGCTTGGCCATCTGAAGACCAACGGTTCCCTGGAAGGCATCGAAGACCAGCTGGCCGGCTTCATTGAACGCCAGCGCGTCGTCGACAAGGACACCTTCGACGCCCTGGAGAAGCGCTACACGGGGAGTTGATCCCCTGGCGGCGTCACACCGGCGAAAGGGGCGGCATCCGCTTGCGGACATTGAACGCATGGTGGATGTGGTCCCGCGCCGCGCGTTCGGCCGCATCGGCATCGCGCCGTACGATGGCATCGATGATGAGCCGATGCTCTGCGAGAGCCTCCACCGGTCGCCCCGGCTGGGCAAGAGTGGTGGGGCCGAGAAGAGACATGGCATCGTGAAGGGCCGCGAGGCTTTTGACCAGGAAGCGGTTGTGACCGGCGGCGTAAAGCGCCTGGTGAAACGCCAGATTGTGCCGGTAGAGCGCATCGGCGTCTTCAGGCAGGTGTTGCTCAAGCTCGAGCAGTTCGTTGAGCTTGGCGATGTCACGCTCGCTGGCGTGACGGGCGGCGAAGGCCGCCGCCGACCCTTCGAGTGCAAGACGCATCTCATAGAGTTCCGTCGTGGCACGCTCATCGAGCGAGGCCACGACGAGACCGTTGCGGGGCACCATCGTGAGCAGGCCCTCGACCTCAAGCCGGGCGAGCGCCTGCCGCGTGGGCGTTCGGCTGATGCCGAGCCATTCCGACAACTCGATCTCGCGCATGCGGCGCCCGGGCGTAAATCGTCGTTCGACGATTTCCCGCCTGAGGGCCGCATAGGCGTAATCTGCTGCCGAACCATGGCTGTCACGATCGGTTGTTGGTGCCTCGAGACTCATCCCCAGCCTTCATTGCGCCGCTCGCGACGACTGTGTCGCCACAGCACCCGCAGAGCGCCCTGCGAGCCTGCCGAACACGGCGCCCGAGATCAAGCCGGAGCCGCCAGGATAGTTGAAGTAGAAGATGCCACCTACAAGTTCGCCGGCGGCATAGAGGCCCGGAATGGGCTTGCCGCTGGTGTCCATGACCTGACCTTCTTCGGAAATGCGCAGCCCGCCGAAGGTGAAGGTGATGCCGCAGGTGACCTGGAAGGCCTCGAACGGACCGTCTTCGATCGTGTTCGCCCAGTTGGTCTTGTTGAACTCAAGGCCTTCGGTGGTCCGGCCGTCCTTGACGTTGGGGTTGAACGGGATGTCCTTGCGGACCGCCGCGTTGTACTCCTTGATGGTCTCGATGAAGCCTTGCGGATTCACGCCTTCCATCTTGTTCGCCAGTTCCTCGATGGTGTTGGCCGTCACCTTCGTGACCTGCCGGATGCGGTATTCGTCCCGCTGCAGGTGCTTGGTCTTCTGGTCGAAGATCTGCCAGGCGAACTGCCCCGGCTGGTTGAGAATGACCCGGCCGTATTTCGCATAGGTGTAGTTGCGGAAATCCGCGCCCTCGTCGACGAAGCGCTTGCCGTCCGCATTGACCATGATGGCGAAGGGATAGGAGTGCTTCTGGAAGTTGTCGCCGACCGCGAGATCGCCGAACTCCGGCGCGTTGCGCTCCCAGCCCACGGCGTGGCAACCCGACCAGTTGCCATAGGGCGAGGCGCCGATGTCGAGCGCCATGCGGATGCCGTCACCGGTGTTGAAGCGCGTACCGCGCACCTTCACCAGATCCCAGTTGGGGCCGAGGTAGCGCGTGCGCCATTCGGTATTGGCCTGAAAGCCACCGCTGGCCAGGATGACCGCGTTGGAACGGAACTCGCTGACCTGGTTGTCGTGCTTGACCTTGACGCCGGACACGTCGATGCCGTCGTAGAGAAGCTCGACGGCCTGCGCCTCATAAAGAATATCGATGCCATTCTTCTGGGCCGAAGCGGTCAGCGCATCGACGAGGCCGGGGCCGCCGCCCCAGGATTCCACGGTCAGGCCGCCCCAGAACTTGAACTTGCCGTCAACCTTGAAGGCCTGCCGGCCATAGATCGGCGCGAAGCGCACGCCCTTGGAGCGCATCCACTTCATGGTCTCAAAGCTGCTCTCGATCAGGATTTCGCTCAGCGTCGGATCGCAGCGGTACTGCGTGACGCGGCCGAGATCGTCGTAGAATTGATCCTTGGTGTAGCTGCCGAAATCGGTCATGGCGATTTCATCTTCGGTGAGGTCGGGCATGATCTCACGAAGATCGTCAACGCCTTCATAGGCAAAGCGAATGGCGCCAGCGGTAAAGCGGCTGTTGCCGCCGTTTTCCTCGACCGGGGCTTTCTCGAGCACGAGGACCGTGGCACCGCTCTCACGCGCCGACAGGGCCGCGCAGAAAGCGGCATTGCCGCCACCGACGACGATAACGTCGTAGCCGCCCTCGCGGGCCTTGGCAGCGACGGACTTGGGATCAGACATGGCTTCGCTGGGGGACATTCTGCAGGCTCCTCCGCATCATCATTTCCAGGCGCTCGGCACAGAGCCGTTGGGGCACGCCCAGGTTCGTTTGGTGGGCGTTATCGGCCGATGTGCATTCGGTTGCGATCCGCCTTATCGACACATCGTTACATCAGTTGTATGAGTTTGTATACAGCCGTATGCGCAAAGCGCGGCACCAACGTGAAGCCCTCTGGAAAACGGGGCGCGCGCTAGGGAGATGGCAAAGATGAGCCTTACGACGGCCTCGCCGGCACAACATCACGATCGCGTGATCAGCACGCGCCCTTTCCTTTCTTTTCCAAAGAAACACTAGGTAACAGCCATGCCTCAAGCACGTATTCGCGCATCCTTCATGCGGGGTGGAACCTCCAAGGCCATTATGTTCCGCCGCGAGGACCTTCCCGAAGATCGCAAGGACTGGGACCCGATCTTCCTTGCCGCCATGGGATCACCCGATCCCAACGGTCGCCAGCTCGACGGCATGGGCGGCGGCGTTTCCTCGCTGTCCAAGGTCTGCATCGTCGGCAAGCCCAGCCGTCCCGACGCCGATGTCGATTACACGTTCGCCCAGGTGCAGGTGAAGGACGCGCTGGTCGACTACAGCGGCAACTGCGGAAACATGTCGACCGCCATCGGTCCCTTCGCGGTCGATGAGGGCCTGGTGCCGCGGCCGGCCGACGGCAAGGCGGTGGTCCGCATTCACAACACCAACACCTCCAAGATCATCGTGGCGCGCTTCGACATGGATGGCGACTATGCCGCCGTTGATGGCGATTTTGCCGTGGATGGGATCGCGGGCACGGCGGCGCCGGTGCGGCTCGAGTTCACCGATCCGGGCGGCGCCAAGACCGGAAAGCTGCTGCCCACCGGGAACGCTCGGGATGACCTTAAGGTGGAGGGACTTGGAACCTTCACCGTCTCCATGGTCGATGCCGCCAATCCGTGCATCTTCGTCAATGCCGAGGATCTCGGGAAGACCGGTACCGAACTGCCCGACCAACTGGAGGCAGACCCCGAATTTCTAGAAAAGCTGCAGAAGATCCGCCGCGCAGGCTCGGTCGCCATGGGGATTGCACCCACTCTCGAGGCCGCCGCGGAGATCCGCGTCGTTCCCTTCATCGCCATGGTGGTGAGCCCCAGAGCCATGTCGACACTCTCCGGCCGCCAACTCACGGCCGATGACATGAGCATCGCCATTCGCCTCATCTCCAACGGTCAGCCCCACCGGGCCGTCCCGGTCACTGCCTCGGTCTGCCTGGCCGTCGCCACCCGCATCGAAGGCTCGGTACCGCATGCATTGGTGGCGAACCATGAAGGGCCGATCCGGATTGCCCAACCGTCAGGCGTGACGACAGTCGATGCGCTGGTTGAAAAGGCGCCGGGCGAACCGGGCGGCGTGCGCGCCGATCATGGCGCGGTCTTCCGCACCTGCCGCCGCCTTTTTGAAGGCACCCTGCTCTACAGGCCGAGGTCCTGATCGACATGAACACCACCGAAGCCTTCGTTCAGCACCTTATTAGCCTCCGGAGCGAAGGCCTCGGTGCTGCGGCGACACGCGCCGCAGGCGATCTTTTCCTCGACGGCATCGCGGTGGGTGCGCTCGGCGCCCGGCAGCCGGGGCCACGTATCCTGGCCGAGCTCGCGATCGATCAGGGATCGGATCCCCGGGCGACGCTGATCGGCCATGGCGAGAGAACCTCGCCGGCCGATGCCGCTCGGATCAACGGCGCGGCCATGCATGTGCTCGATTACGAGCCTATGTGGAATCCGGCCAATCATGCGCTTTCCACAACGCTTCCTGCTGTGCTGGCCCTCGCCGAAGCCATCTCCCGCGGCCACGTCTCGGCCCCGGCCGTCACCGGCGAGGCCATTTTGATGGCTCTGGCCATGGGCATTGAAACACAGGGGCGGCTGCGGCTGGTTTCCCAGCAATTTGAGCCCGCAGGCCTTACGTTTCATCCCCCCGGCGTGGTCGGCCCGCTCGGCAGCGCGGTTGCCTGCGGAATGCTGCTGGACCTTGATCCGCAGCAGCTCCTTTATGCCCTGGGTATCGCCGCCTCGAAATCCGGCACCATCCTCGCCAACGTCGGCAGCATGACCAAGGCGCTTCATTGCGGCGGGGCGGCGGCCGGCGGTCTTGAGGCCGCTCTTCTTGCAGCGCGCGGCTTCACCTCCGATGCCGATCCTCTGGCCGGGCCACGCGGCTTTCTCACCGCCTTTTTCGGCCCCGACCACCAGCCTGAATTCCTGACGGCGTCACTGGACGAGCTGCACATCGTTGAGCCCGGTCCCGCCTACAAGTTCTATCCCAGTCAGTACGGCACGCATTTCGTCATCACCGCCGCCTTGGACGCCCGGGCCAAGCTGCCGGCGAACGCGAGGATCGCTCGTGTTCGCATCATCGCGCCGCAGATGCCCTATGTTGACCGCGCGGCGCCACGTACCGGCCTCGCCGGCAAGTTCTCCTTCCAGTACACCGCCGCGCTCGGCCTGCTCGACGGTGGGGCAACGGTCGACAGTTTCACCAACGCCCGCCGCAATGCGCCCGATATGGTGGCGCTGCTCGACGCGACGACCATCGAGGTCGATCCCACCCGGGAGGGACGCTTCGACCGCATGACGCTCGATGTCGTGGTGGAAACCGAGGCTGGTCAGACCATCACCGGCCGCTGTGACGGCCCGCCCGGCATCTGGGGCAAGCCGGCCGCGCCTGATATGCTCGACACCAAGGCGCGTGAGTGCCTAACCTCCGCCTTCGGCGCGGCGCATGCTCACCGGATCCTGTCCAGCGCACGGGAGGTCGCCTCCTTCATGACGAACGATCTTCTCGCCCTTCTCGACGATCTTGCCACGGCCACCGAACCCGACACCCGACACGCAGCTGCATGATGTCAACCATTACCGCATCCGAACCCCTCATCGCCGCCGACGATCTCGCGCCCCCGCCTACCCTGCTTCAGCTCTTTATCGGCTTCGGCACCATCGGCCTTTACGGCTTCGGCGGCGTGCTTCCCTGGGCGCGCTGGATGCTGGTGGAAAAGCAGCGCTGGCTGGCGCCGGCTGAGTTCATCGATCTCCTCAGCCTCTGCCAGTTTCTGCCGGGGGCCAACATCGTCAATCTCTCGACCTGCGTCGGCGTCCGCTTTCACGGGTTCCGGGGGGCTCTCGTCTGCTTCATCGGCTTGATGGCAGCGCCGGTCGCCATCGTTCTGCTGCTCGTCATGCTCTATGACGCCTATGGTCATTTGCCGGCTATCGAATCGGCCTTCAAAGGCGTCTCCTCGGCGGCGGCCGGCCTGATCCTCGGCATGGCCATCAAGATCGGCTGGCCCTATCGCAAGAACCTTCGTGTCATGGTCTTCGCCGCCACCGCCATCGTCGCGGTGGTTTTCTTCAAGATCCCGCTGATCTGGGTTCTGGCGGCCCTTCTTCCGACAAGCATGCTAGCCGCCTGGGTGAGCCGGTCATGAACGAACGCGATGTCCTCCTCCAGCTGGCCCTCCAGTTCCTGACGGTGTCCCTGCTCGCCATTGGTGGCGCCGCTGCCGTCATCCCGGAAATCCACCGCGGTGTGGTTGAAACCCATCAGTGGATGTCCAGCCAGGAGTTCGCCAATCTCTTCGCGCTCGCGCAGGCAGCACCCGGCCCCAATGTGCTCGTCGTCACCGTGATCGGCTGGCGTGTGGCGGGGCTGGCCGGCGCGCTGGTTGCCACCGGCGCCATGACCATACCCGCCTTCGGTCTCGCCTATTTCGCGGCGCGCTTCCGGCAGCGCTGGCACATGCTGGATTGGTACAAGCGGCTGGAACGCGGCGCCGCGCCGGTCACCATCGGCCTCATCGCTTCGGCGGGCTGCCTGCTGACCCTCGCCGTCGCCCAGGAATCCTGGATGAGCTATGCCATCACCGCCGGCATGGCGGCCGTCATCGCTCTCACCCGGCTCAACCCGCTCATCTTCCTGGGGGTAGCGGCGGGGCTGGGACTGTTGGGACTGGTCTAGGATACGAGTTCCCATGGACCTGCATGCCCTCCCACCGAAGGTGAGGGAAATCCTCGAGGCATGGCGGCTGGTTTCCGACGGTCCTCTGCTGACCACCCGATCCAGCTGGGTCATTCCGGTGCAGCGCGAGGGCTCACCTGCGATACTGAAGGTCGCCCGCACTCCCGACGAACAGGCGGGCTACCGTCTCATGACGTGGTGGAATGGCGAGGGCGCCGCCAAGGTCTTCTCCTCATCCACCGGTGCCCTGCTCATGGAACGGGCCTCGGGCGCCAGCGATCTCGCGCAGATGGCCTGGTCGGGCCGGGACGACGAAGCGTGCCGCATCCTGTGCGATACAGCGGCTCGATTGCACGCCCCGCGCAATGATCCGCTTCCGGACCTGCATCCATTGGAGGCCTGGTTCCAGCCGCTCTTTCAGCTCGCACCGGAACACGCGGCGCTGGCGCCCGCCGCCGATATCGCACGCCGGCTGCTGGCGTCTCCATTCGACGTCGGCCCTCTGCACGGCGACCTGCACCACGAGAATGTGCTCGACTTCGGCGAACGGGGATGGCTGGCGATCGATCCTCATGGGTTGCTGGGCGAACGAACCTTCGACTATGCCAACATCTTCACCAATCCCGATCTCAGCGACCCCAGCCGGCCGCTCGCCAGCTTGCCGGGTCGGCTGGAGGCCCGGCTGGATGTCGTGATCGGCGCAACCGGGGTGGAGCCCGAGCGCCTGCTCCGCTGGATCGTCGCCTGGACCGGCCTGTCGGCAGCCTGGTTCATCGGTGACGGCGACGACACGGGCACTGCCATTGACCTCACGATCAACGCCATGGCTCGCGGCCTGCTCGGCTAGGCCCATGCTATGCGCCGGATCGTTCCGCGTTCATCTGCGCGCCCTCCGCGCGCACGAAGCTCCAGCGCACCTCGGCCTCGTCCACTGCCGATCCGGACACGACGATCTGCGCGGTGTGGCGCGGGCCCGTAGGGTCGGCAAGATAGACGCTGTCCTCCAGCGTGATGGTCCGGCTGCCGGCGGAAAACACCCAGGAGGATCCATCGGCGAGCCCCAGGATCACCGCTCGCCCTTCGCGCATGCGGCTCGCGCGCACGCCGGGGTGGAGGTGGAAACGGATGGCGTAGGTCGACCCCGCCGCCACCGGCTTGCCCGCCTTCGCGGGCTCGAAGATATCAAGGCCGTCCAGCCGGCGCCCATCGGCCGCCAACCGCCATTCCCGCCGATGCGCCAGATTGAACAGCGTGGCGTAGCCATCATGCCGGGCGCCAAGGCTGATGCCGTCGGCGGCGTCATGGCGCTCCACCGGCACCTCCCTCGGGCCGGACACGACGGGTGCACCGAACAGCCGGGTTAAGAAGCGTGAGGTGAGGAAACGGGCCGAGGATGTATCGTTGACGGTGGCCGTGGAATGAGCGGCGGTCGCCCGCGCCACCTGCCGCCACTTGTCCCGTCCGTGCCCTGCCTCGCCGCAATTGACGACAAGACGAGAGGGACCGACGCTGAACTCGAACGACAGGCAGCCCGCATGGGCGTCCAGGCTGAGCGGGGGGACAGGGGGCGCACCTGTGTCAGCCACCATGATAGCGTCGCCGCCTTCGAGGCGCTGGTAGCCGCTGTGCGTGGCGTTCATGACGGGGCGGCCCCGTGCGTCGTCATAGGCAAGCACGGCCGCCATCTCATCGGCGGCACCTCCGCCCGTGCCGTTGAAACCGGCAAAGGCGCCGTCGCCCATGCGAAAGAACCTGAGCATGGGCATGGCGCGATCGATGGCCGCCACCAGCGCCGCGGGCGGTTCCAGATTGCGCGCGCCGTAGGTCTGGCGCAGCGGCACGAGATCCAGCAGCAGGTCGAGCAGGACCGCCGGATTGCGGCTCACATGGCCGCCATCAGGCTTGATCTGCCGCGACAGCTCGATAGCGAGCCGCTGCGCGCCGAGCCGCAGCATACGCGCTTCCGAGGGAAGGCAGAGGCCGGTCAGCGTCAGCGCGGTTGCCGATAGGATGCGTGGCGCGCCGGGTGATATGCGGGCGCGCTCCAGACGGCGTGCATCCGATGTGAGTGCCCGCAGGAACTTCCGGGAAAAGCGCAGTTCCGCGCCATCGAGCAGAAAGGGCGCCTGCACCAACCAGGCCATCAAGCGTCGGGCCATGACCTCGGGATCGCGCGCCACCTTCTCCCGACGGCCGGGACCCGAGATCCATTCCTCGATGAGCGCTCGGGCATGGGCGCGCGACAGGGGTGTGTTCGCTGCTCGGAGATGTCTGAGCCAACCAAAGCCGTGCAGCGCCTGATGCCATTCGAGGCTGGGCGGAGGCAGCTCATAGACCGAGCCGCCATTGGTCAGCAGGACCGCGCCCGCGAGCACGTAGCGCCCAGCGTAGAGGTCAGCGGCGACGGAGGGGTCGCCGGTTCTCAGTTCCGGTGGGGCGATCACCATGCGCTCGGCGGCGCGACGCCGTTTGGGCATCTTCAGCCAGCGCGGCCAGCCCATGCGGCGTGTCAGTGCACGAGCCGCAAGGCTCGCCACCACGGACACCCGTCGGGTCTCCTCCGCCAACACGATACGCACCGGAAATCCACCTCGAAACCATCCCCGGATTTCAGTTTAACTTAAAATCCCGATGAAATAGCCTTCGTGTCTAACTGCTTCGCACCAGCCTGCTGGCGAAAAAGCCATCGAGGCCCGAAAGACGCGGGTTTTCATGTGGAAAATGAGACGGCAGGGTCCGGATGTCGCCTTCATTGGTCACGATCTCGGCCCACGCCCCCACCTCCTGTGCCGTTACCGGCCGGCGGGCGAATCGCGAATCACGGGCGAGAAAGGCCGCGATCTGGTCTTCGCCCTCCTCGCGTTCGAGCGAGCAGGTGGCATAGACGAGCGTTCCGCCCGGAGCCACATGGTCGGCCGCAGCATCAAGGAGCCGCGCCTGATGGCCGGCAAGGGCCGCGATGTCCTTCTCCTCTTTCAGAAGGGCGACATCGGGGTGCCGCCGTATGGTGCCGGTGGCCGAACAGGGCGCATCGAGCAGCACGCCCTCAAACTGCCCGCCGTTCCAGTCCCCCGCGTCGGCCGCGACAGCCTCAACGGAAAAGCCGAGGCGCGTCATGTTCTCCTCCAGCCGCTGAAGACGCCGGCGAGAGCGATCGAGCGCCGTGACGCTGGCGCCATGAGCCGCCAGCTGAGCGGTCTTGCCGCCGGGGGCGGCGCAGAGATCGGCGATCCGCTTTCCGGCGATGTCGGTGAACAGCGCGGCAGGCAAAGCCGCTGCGGCATCCTGCACCCACCAATCGCCCTCTGCGAAACCGGGCAATTCCGGAACGACTCCCGCATCGGCAACACGCACGGTTCCGGTCGGCATGACGATGCCGCCAAGCACCTGCGCCCAGTGGCCGGGATCACCCTTTACTGAAATATCGAGGGCTGCCTCCGACCGCTCGGCAGCGGCGACGGCCTGGGCGATATCAGCGCCATAGGCCTTCACGCGTCGGGTCTGAAGCCAACGGGGCACATCCCGGGATGGATCCGACAGGATGGGCACAAACTCGTCTTTCTGCCGTGCCACGTTGCGCAGCATGGCATTGACCAGGGGAGCAAAGGGCTTGGTTGCCCGGTGCGCCTGCGCCTGATCGACCGCCAGCGAGACCGCCGCGTGATCCGGCACATCCAGGAAGAGGATCTGGGCGGCGCCCGTGATCAGCATGGCCTCCAGCGGACCGGAACCACCGCCGGGCAGACCCTTCGCCAGCAATTGATCCAGGATTGCTCGCAGCGAGCCGATGCGCCGCAAGCTGATCCCGGCGATAGCACGCGCCAGCGACCGGTCCCGGGCGTCGAGGGCGACCAGAGGACCGCCTTCCGCCTCCAGCTGCTCGTCGAGCGGCTGTTTCCGGCGCAGGACGCCATCGACGAGAATGGTGGCGGCCCGCCGCGCGGCGAGCCCTTGTGATGGTGCTTCGGGCTTGGGAGCGCGATGCCAGACTCTGCTGCGTGTCATCCCCAGGGACCGCGACCCGATGCGCCGCCGCGACCCCAGGGCCCGGAAGGCCTGGACGCGGGTTGGGCCGGCCGCGCCACCGTCGGCCCGGCCACGCCCATCTCCTGCGCAAGCTGCTGCAGGGCGGCAACGCGATTGTTGGTGTCGGGGTGGGTCGAGAACAGGTTATCCGCCCGCGCGCCCGAAAGCGGATTGATGATGAACATATGCGCGGTCGCGGGGTTGTGCTCGGCGGGATTGTTCTCCACCCGCCGCGCCGCACCGGCGATCTTCTGCAGCGCGGAAGCCAGCCACAACGGCTGGCGGCAGATCTCGGCGCCCATGCGATCGGCCGCATATTCGCGCGTGCGGCTGATGGCCATCTGCACCACCATCGCTGCCAGCGGCGCGAGGATCATCACCAGAATGGTGCCGATGATGCCGAAACCGCCGTTGTTGTTGTCGCGGTTGCCGCCGAAGAAGAAGGCGAAATTCGCCAGCATGGAGATTGCGCCGGCGATGGTCGCCGTGATGGTCATGATCAGCGTGTCGCGATTCTTGATGTGCGCGAGTTCATGCGCCATGACGCCGGCGATCTCTTCATAGGAGAGCGATTGGAGCAGCCCGGTGGTCGCCGCCACGGCTGCGTTGTCGGGGTTGCGGCCCGTGGCGAAGGCGTTCGGCTGCGGATTTTCGATGATGTAGACCTTGGGCATTGGCAGCTGCGCATTGGCCGAGAGCTGCTGCACCATGCCGTAAAGATCCGGCGCGGAGCGGGCGTCGACCTCACGCGCGCCGTACATCCGCAAGACCATCTTGTCGGAGTTCCAATATGAGAAGATGTTCATCGCCAATGCGACGGAGAAGGCGATCATCAAACCGCCCTGGCCGCCGATGACATAGCCGACGGCCATGAACAGCGCGGTCATCCCCGCGAGCAGCATGGCAGTCTTCACATAATTCATGGTGTCGTCCTCGTGAGAAGCAACATCGCTCCGAATGACCTATATGTTGGGCGAAGGCGATCTTTACGCAAGCGACACCATGACCGAAACAGAAACTCCACGCCCCCCGCGCAAAGTGCTGACACCTGAAGCCGAACGCGCTCTGGCCGAGGCACAAGCCCGCCGGGCCGACATCGACGCCCGTGAGAGGACCGCCCCGCCCGAATATCACGGTCGCGGCGGGAAGGAACCAGTCCGATACGGCGACTGGGAGGTCAAAGGCATCGCCAGCGATTTCTGACCTCAGATGCAAAGGCTGCGGGCGACCGTCTGGGCCATCATCATTCTGGGCCTCCTGGGCGCAGCCGCCTGGTTGATCATGAACATCGAGCGCCTGCGGCCGCTCGATCTCAAAGCCCCGCCTGACTTCCTCACGGGTCTGCACCTCCAGCGCCTGAAGATGGATGCGCCGCGCTGCCTGGCGGTGCTGGACGAAGGCAATGTCGATGCACAGCCTGCGACGTCGCGAACCATGCAGAACGGCTGCGGGTATGATGATGCCGTCGTGTTGCGCGGTGATCCCGTCGGCTACGGAGGAGCGGTGACGCTCCGGTGCCCCGCCGCGGCAGCCCTCGTCATGTGGCAGCGTCATGTGGTGGCGCCGGCGGCGCGCCAGCATCTGGGAACGGAGGTGACGACGATCCGTCAGCTCGGCACCTATTCCTGCCGCAACATCAACAATCGCGAGACCGGCCGCCGCAGCCAGCACGCCACGGCCAACGCCATCGACATCGCCGGATTTGCCCTCGCCAATGGCGACAGCGTGAGCCTGTTGCGCGACTGGGATGACACGGGCGCGAAAGGCCGCTTCCTGCGCGCCGTACGCGACGGCGCCTGCCCGCTTTTCGGTGCCGTTCTCTCACCTGATTACAACGCCCTCCACGCCGATCACTTCCACTTCGACATGGGGCTTTATTCCGTGTGCCGTTGACGTCAGTTGGTGACGATGACGGGCGCACCCACCCGCACGCGGGCGGAAAGGTCGAGAATATCTTCGTTGAGCATGCGGATGCAGCCATAGGAGGCCGCGGTGCCGATGGAGTTGCGCATGGAGGCGCTCGTCCCGTGGATGGCGATTTCCGGCAGGCTGAGGACGAGCGCGGCCGCGCCCATGGGATTGTTTGGCGCGCCGCCGGGAATAACATCCGGCAGATGTGGACGATCACGCTTCACTTCCGCCGGCGGCGACCAGGCCGGCCTCTCGCGCTTGGACGTGATCCGGGCCGTACCGGTCCACTGCTTGCCCCGTTGGCCCACCGCCACGCGATACCGAAGGGCTCGACCTTCGTCGAGAACGTAATAAAGCCGTCGTTCCTGATTGCGGATGACGATGGTGCCGGCCTTGAACCCGTCAAGCCGCACCACCTCGATGGCTTTGGCCGAGCTGACACTGGCGACCAGCACAGCCGCGCCGAAGAGACAGGAGAGAATACGCAACGCCCCATTCCCAGCAGGTGATCGGGGCGGATCCTATCTCAAGGCATATATTCCGGGGGGACTTTCGCCCAAACTGGTTAAGCGGCTCAGGCGGCCGGCGCCTTCGACACCATGACCTTGTCGATGCGGCGACCATCCATGTCGACCACCTCGAACACATAGCCATCGATCTGCACGCTTTCGCCCACCTCCGGCAGGCGCCGCAGGGCCGAGATCACGATGCCGGCGACCGACTGCACGCCGCGTTCGGTGGCAAACTCGACCCCCAGTCGCTCCGACAGATCGTCCACCGGGGTCAGACCGTCGACGAGGTAAGAGCCGTCACTGCGCTCCACCAGCATGGGATCCTCTGCAGAGCTCGAATCCGGGAAAGCGCCGACAATCGATTCCAGGAGATCGAAGGACGTCAGAACACCCTCGAACTGGCCATACTCGTCGTGAACCAGTGCCATGTGAAGGGGCGATCCCCTCAGCGTCTCCAGCGCGTCCAATGCATCAAGCGTGTCGATCACCACGGGCGCGGCTTCCACGCAGGATGCCGCGTCACCCCCGTTCATCAGCGTCTCGATCAGCCGTTTGGCGACCACCACGCCTTCCACGGCATCAAGGCTGCCACGCGCCGCCGGAAGCCTGGAATGGGGAGTTTGCCGGAGATCGGCGAGGATTGTCTCGCTGCTCTCATCGAGATCGATCCAGTCGATCTCATGACGTGCCGTCATGACGGCACGCACTGAGCGTTCGCCGAGGCGCAGCACGGCGGAAATCATGCGGCGCTCTTCCGGCTCGACCACACCCGCCGTTTCCGCCTCCGCAACGATCAGCCGGATTTCGTCTTCCGTTACGCCTGATGAGGCGCCATCATCGCTCTTGAACAAGCGGAGCACCAGCTTGCCCGATCGGTCGAGCAGCCAGACCAACGGGGCGGCCGCGATGGCCAGGAAACGCATGGCGGGCGCCACCGTGGAGGCCACGGCCTCCGGATTGCGCAGAGCCAATTGCTTGGGAACCAGTTCGCCGATGATGAGCGACAGATAGGTGATGGCGGCCACGACGATGCCGACACCGAGCGTGTCGGCGGCACGTTCCGACAGACCGGCGTCGATCAACAGCTCCGAGAGCCGCTGTCCCAGGGTGGCGCCGCCGAAGGCACCCGAGAGGATGCCGACGAGCGTGATGCCGATCTGGACGGTGGAGAGGAACCGGCCCGGATCCGCTGCCAGAGCCTGCGCCGCTTTGGCGCCGGAACGGCCGGAACGGACAAGAGCTTCAAGGCGTGCAGGACGGGAAGAGACCACAGCGAGCTCGGACATGGCGAGCACGCCATTCAGCACGATCAACGCGCACAAAATCAGAATTTCGAACATCGAAAGGGTGTGAACCCGCTCCAAGAATAGGGCGGGACCATATCAAGCACCCCACATCAAGCCAAGAGGTTCTTTGGCTTGATGTGGGAAGTGGTTGATGTGCGACCGGCCTTCCCGACGATGCTTTGCGAGATCAGGCCGAAACGCGCTTGTTCTGCCTGTTGGCGATGAGATCATCCACCACACCGGGATCGGATAGCGTGGAGGTGTCGCCGAGGCTGCCGTATTCATCCTCCGCGATTTTGCGCAGGATGCGGCGCATGATCTTGCCGGAGCGCGTCTTGGGGAGGCTTGGGGCGAACTGGATGAGATCGGGCGAAGCGATGGGTCCGATGTCCTTGCGCACCCATTGCACCAGTTCCTTGCGCAGCTCCTCGGAAGGCTCCTCGCCAGCCATCAGCGTGACATAGGCATAGATGCCCTGCCCCTTGATGGAATGGGGATAGCCGACGACCGCCGCCTCCGACACCTTCGAATGGGCGACCAGCGAGGATTCAACCTCGGCCGTGCCCATGCGGTGACCGGAGACGTTGATGACGTCATCGACCCGGCCCGTGATCCAGTAGTAGCCGTCATCGTCGCGGCGGCAGCCGTCGCCAGTGAAGTAAGCGTTGGGATAGGTGGAGAAATAGGTCTCCATGAAACGCTGATGGTCGCCGTAGACCGTCCGCATCTGGCCAGGCCAGCTGTCGGTGAGGATCAGGTTTCCTTCGCAGGCGCCCTCCAGCACCTCGCCTTCGGCGTCCACGATCTTGGGCTGCACGCCGAAGAAGGGTCGTGTCGCTGATCCCGGCTTCAGCGCGGTCGCGCCTGGAAACGGGGCGATGAGAATACCGCCGGTCTCCGTCTGCCACCAGGTGTCCACGATCGGGCAGCGGTCCTCGCCCACGACCCGGTGGTACCATTCCCAGGCTTCCGGATTGATCGGCTCGCCCACCGATCCCAAAAGGCGCAGGCTCTTGCGCGAGGTCTTCTTCACCGGCTCGTCACCCGCCTGCATGAGCGCGCGGAGCGCCGTCGGCGCGGTATAGAAGATCGAGACCCCGTGCTTGTCGATCACCTCCCAGACGCGGGACACGGAGGGATAGTTTGGCACGCCCTCGAACAAGAGAGAGGTAGCGCCACAGGCAAGCGGCCCATAGACCACATAGGAGTGACCGGTGACCCAGCCCACATCGGCCGTGCACCAGAAGATTTCGGCATCCTGGTAGTCGAACACATATTGGAAGGTCATCGAGACATAGACGAGATAGCCACCCGTGGTGTGCAACACACCTTTCGGCTTACCCGTCGAACCCGATGTATAGAGGATGAACAGCGGGTCTTCCGCCGACATCTCTTCCGGCGGGCAATTATCCGATACGTTCTTGACCGCCTCGTGATACCAGAGGTCGCGGCCCTCCGTCATGCTGACAGCGGCGCCGGTGCGTTTCACGACGATCACCGAGGTAACCAGCGGACTCTTCGCCAGCGCGGCGTCCGCATTTGCCTTCAGCGGCACCTTTTTACCCGCACGAAGACCTTCATCAGCGGTGATGAGGCAGGTCGAACCGCAATCCTCGATGCGTCCCGCGAGGCTGTCGGGAGAGAAGCCGCCGAAGACCACGGAATGCACCGCGCCGATGCGCGCGCAGGCCAGCATCGCATAAGTGGCTTCCGGGATCATGGGCATATAGATGGTGACGCGGTCGCCTTTCTTGACGCCCTGGGCTTTCAGCACGTTGGCCATGCGGCAGACCTCGGTGTGGAGCTGCCGATAGGTGATCTTCGCGTCATCCTTGGGGTCGTCGCCTTCCCAGATGAAGGCGACCTGATCTCCTCGGGTGGCCAGGTGCCGGTCGATGCAATTGACCGAGAGGTTCAGCGTGCCGTCTTCAAACCATTTGATCGAAACCTTGCCCGGCGCGAAGGAGACGTTCTTGACCTTGGTGTAAGGCTTGATCCAGTCGAGCCGCTTGCCCTGTTCCGCCCAGAAGCCTTCGGGATCCTTGATGGAACGGTCATACATGTCCCGATATGCGGCCTCGTCGATGAGAGCGCGAGCCGCCCAGTCCTGCGGAACAGGATAAACCTTCTCTGACATTCCATCCTCCCGATAGGGCAGCGCCTTAGCTCGACGCGCCTGCTTGTCCCGGCATTATGATAAGCTGACCCAACAGCGGCAAGACAAGCTGTTCTGCGACTTTGGTCCTGTTTGAAGCGTGAGGCTCCCCCGGACGGATTCGCCGTGGCCTATGAAGCGCCTGCTGGGCCATCCGGCTTACGGGCCATGAGCGCCGGATCGGCGGGGCGATGGCGAGGGAAGAAAGGCTTCAGAAGCCGGCAAGGCCGCCCATGCGGCAGACCTCGGCCCACTCGTCGGGTTTGACCGGCTGGACGGACAGCCGCATCGACGTCACCAGCGCCATGTCCTTCAGAGCGGGATTGGCCTTCACCTCGGCAAGCGTCACAGGCCGGGGCATGTCCGAAAGTGCCCGGATATCGACGCAGTCCCACTGCCCGGTGGTATCGGTCGGGTCGGGATGGGAAAGCGCGCAGACCTCGACTACGCCGACGATCTCCTTGCCGGCATTGGAATGATAGAAGAAGCCGCGATCGCCAAGCTTCATGGCGCGCATGTTGTTGCGCGCCAGATAGTTGCGGACGCCGTCCCAGTACTGGCCGGCGTCCCCCTTGGCCTTCTGCATATGCCATGACCAGACGTCAGGCTCGGATTTGAAAAGCCAATATTGCACTGGTCAGGTTAGCCCCGTCATTCGGTGTCGTGACTATGAGATCCGTCGAGCTGCAGGCCGAGGATCTGCGGATCATCCTCTTCATCGTCACGGAGGTCGATGTAACCGCCGCTGATGAGCTCCGCAGTGGTGATATATGTGCCGAAGAAGCCAGCGACTTCAAGAGTGCCGTTGACCAGGAGCTCGGCATTGTTGCCGACGATGATGTAGACTTGGCCGTTGACCTCGAGCTTGACCCTCTCGGTGGTCGAGCCCGGAAGAATGGTCGCGGTGCCTCGAGCCAGCGCATCCATCACCTTGCCCAAGGCAACTTGCTTCGTTTCCGTGATTACAGGCTCGGCAGAATCCTCGGTGCCGGCCAGAACAGCAGCCATGTCGATTATCGCCGTGCGATCCACGGGCTCCTTCGGAAGCACGTAACCCGAAGCGGGTGCGATATTGAGTTCCTTGAGCACATCGCTCGCAGACATCTTTCCACTTGCTGCGATTTCAAAGGCCTCGACGTCGTCGCTGTCATCGACCAGAGCATTGGTCAAGGCAGACGTACCCGGTGAAATTTCCATGTGAACCCCCTTAAGATTTCAAAACAATGCAGTTTACCAGTGATGATAACACTTCCTTTACCTCAAATTCCCTCAGACTACAAGAAGAACAATAGAAACATGTGAAACCAATCGCCGACTTTGTCGCGGTAAAGTTAAAAACTGGATTAGTATAGTTAATTTTCGGCGCGCAGTGGGCGATCCAGCAATAATTCGACCGCATGGTCTGGGGATGCCCGCCCGGACAGAACGGCCTCCACAGCAGATGCGATTGGCATATCGACGTTGTGCTGCGCCGCCAGCGCCAAAAGCCCTCGTGCCGTAAAAGCTCCCTCCGCGAGCACATCCGGCAGCGGCAGACCTGATCCGATGGCATGCCCAAGCGCGAAGTTGCGCGACTGGGGGGAACCCGCCGTCAGGATCAGATCGCCAAGGCCTGAAAGGCCCATCAAGGTTTCCGGCCGGGCACCGAACGCCTTGCCGAGCCTGCGCAGTTCGGCAAAAGACCGCGCCACCAGAGCGGCTCCCGCGCTGGCACCCAAGCCGCGCCCCGCGGCGATCCCCGCAGCGATCGCCATGACGTTCTTCGCCGCGCCGCCGATCTCGACCCCTGCAACATCATCACTGTGATAGATGCGGAACGTAGCGGAGGCCAGCGCGGCGCCGATGCATCGGGCATGCTCCAGCGAGGATGCCGCGACGGTCACGGCGGTGGGCAGCCCGGACGCGACATCCGAAGCAAAGCTCGGGCCGGACAGCACCGCCGGGCGCCCTTCCGGAATTTCCTCAGCCAGGACCTGCGTCGGAAGCATCAAGGTGTCGCGCTCGATCCCCTTGGCGCAGGAGATCAGGGTGGCGCCGCCGCGAACATGCACCCGAAGCTCGGCTGCAACACTGCGAAGGCTCTGGGCCGGCACAACAAGGAGGACAAGATCGTTATCGGCCGCCCTGGCGAGATCGGCCGTGGGGGCAACGGTGTCGGCAAGGCGAATGTCCGCAAGATAGCGTCTGTTCTCGCGCAGGTTTGTCAATTCCGCCACCTGCTCCGCGCGGCGCGCCCAAAGCGCGACGGAACGACCGGTGCGGGCGGCCACATTGGCAAGGGCCGTTCCCCAGGCTCCCGCACCGATGACACCGACAGTAGTCGCAGAATCCAGCACATTCTTCACAGTCATGGCGAGATCACGCCTTCGCGCCTGGAGCTGCCGCGGCGGCGTCGAGAGGCCAGCGCGGCCGGCTGGCGAAATCCAACCCGTCATGCAGGCCGAGAAGAAGCCTTTCGCTGCCGGCCCAGGCGATCATGGCGCCATTGTCGGTGCACAGCTCCGGCGGCGGGGCGATCATCTGCGTGCCGCTGTCGTCGGCCAGCTTCTGTAGCCCCCGCCGCAGCGCCTGGTTCGAAGCGACGCCGCCGGCAATGACGAGCGCTGTCGGAATGTTGCCGGTATATTCCTGAAAGCGCTTGATGCCCACCCGCGTGCGATCGACCACGATGTCCATGGCCGCCATCTGGAAGCTGGCGCAAAGGTCGGACACATCGGTGTCGGACAGCGGCTCAGCCTTTTGCGCGGCCAGCCGCACGGCCGTCTTCAGTCCCGCGAGCGAGAAATCCGGTTCCGGCCGACCCATCATCGGTCGGGGCAGGGTAAAGCGCTGCGGATCTCCCGACGCCGCCCATCGTTCCACCTCCGGCCCGCCGGGATAGGCAAGACCCAGCATCTTGGCGACCTTGTCGAAGGCCTCGCCCAGGGCATCGTCCACCGTCGTCCCGATACGGCGATAGCGCCCGACGTCCAGCACCGCGACAAGCTGCGTATGTCCGCCGGAGGCAAGAAGCAGCAGGTAAGGAAAAGAAACGCCATCGGTCAGCCGCGCTGTGAGCGCATGGGCCTCGAGATGATTGACGGCGATGAACGGCCGCTCCAGCGCCAGCGCCATGGCTTTGGCATAGGTGACCCCGACCATGACGCCGCCGATCAGGCCCGGGCCCCCGGCTACCGCGATGGCGTGCAGCGCGCTTCGTTTGACGCCGGCATCCGACAAAGCCTTCGCCACGATATCGTCGAGCAGATCGATGTGCGCGCGAGCCGCGATCTCAGGCACCACACCGCCGTAATCCGCATGCTGCTCGATTTGAGACCGCACCACATTGGACAGGATGCGGCCGGAACGCGCTCCCTCGTCACGCGCCACCACGGCGGCGGCGGTTTCATCGCATGTTGTCTCGATGCCAAGGATGAGCATTAGGCGGGCGGCTTCCTGTTGCGGATGCTGCACCCTATAGTCCACCCGGCCACACTCGCAACGATACACTGCACCGAACTGACGGAATCCATGACCACGCCTCTTCTCACCATCGGCACGCGCGGCTCTCCACTGGCGCTGTGGCAGGCGAATGCAACCCGCGCGGCTTTGGTTCGCGCCCACGATCTGAATGAAGCCGATGTCGCCGTTGAGGTCATCCGAACCACAGGAGACACCATCCAGGATCGGCCGCTTTCGGAGGCCGGCGGCAAGGGCCTTTTCACGAAGGAGATCGAGGACGCCCTTCTCGACCGCCGCATCGACCTTGCCGTGCATTCCTCGAAGGATATGCCAACCCATCACCGGCAGGGTCTTGTCCTTTCCGGCTGCCTGCCGCGCGCCGATGCGCGGGATGCCTACATCGGTCCTGGCCAGGGACCCGCCGATCTGCCGGAGGAAGCCGTGGTCGGCACCGCTTCGCTGCGGCGCCAGGCCCTGGTCCGTCGCCTGCGGCCGGACCTGAAAGTCGTGCCGTTCCGCGGGAATGTCGAAACCCGCCTGCGCAAGCTCCGCGAAGGTGAGGTCGCGGCCACCTTTCTCGCCATGGCCGGCCTCATCCGGCTGGGCCTCGATCACCATGCCCGCCCCCTGGAGACCGATGACTTCCTGCCCGCCATCGGCCAAGGCGCCATCGGGCTGGAAATCCGTTCCGGCGACACCCGCGTCCAGGATCTTCTGGCGCCGATCCTGGACGCCGACACCGGTATCAGGCTTGCTGCGGAGCGGGCCTTTCTCGAGGTTCTCGATGGGTCGTGCCGAACACCGATCGCAGGCCTCGCCGTCATCGAGGACGGTCTGCTGTCCTTCAAGGGTCGCGTCTTGACTCCGGATGGCGAAAGGATGTGGGAGGCCTTCCGCAGCGGAGCGCCGGAAGAGGCGGCCCGGCTCGGCGCCGATGCCGGACATGAGATCCGGTCCATGCTGCCTGCCGGCGTGCTGACCTGGGTCTGAAGATCGTGCATGTCCTGGTGACCCGGCCAAGAGCCGATGCGGAGCGCACCGCGCGCCGGCTTCGCGGCCTCGGACATGACGCCGTCGTTTCACCTGTCATGGCCATCACCGCCTGCCGGCCCCGCCCGGATATCGCCGCTCTGGCGCCGCCAGATCTGGTGCTCGTCACCAGCGTCAATGCCTTGCGGGTGCTGGCGGATCATCCGGACCGGCACCTCCTGCTGGAACGCCCTCTTCTTGCCGTCGGTCGCCGCACGGCCACCGTTGCGCGCCGGCAGGGGTTCCGTCATGTGGACGCCGCCGAGGGGGATGCCGTCTCGCTCATCGAACAGGCGAAAGCCAAACTGCCGAAAGGCGGACGGGCGCTGCATCTTGCCGGCCGCGATCGTGCGGCGGATCTCGCCGCCGCGCTCGCACCCTCGGGCATCGATGTGGATCTCGCCGTTCTGTACGAGGCACAGTCGATACCGCACCTGACGGAGCGGGCGGACAAGCTGCTGCGGGCCGGGGCGCTTCATGCGATCCTTCATTTTTCAACGCGCAGCGCGGCGCTGTTTCTCGCCCAGCTCCAGGGCGACGTGAACCTGGTGGAAAAGGCGGCCTTGCTCAGCCATCTGTGTCTGTCGTCGAAGGTGGCAACGGCATTGAAACCTCTCGGCGCAAAGACTGTTCTCATCGCACAGCGCCCCGAGGAGCGGGCGCTGATCGATCTTTTGCCGCGCCTCGGCTCGCCATCAGGAGAGTGAGTGGCTATGACTTAAGCGGCAGGAACATGAGAGAGGACGAGGGCGCATGAGCGATACCAGCGGTAAGGGACCGGACAAGCCGACACCGGCCGGCGCCAAAGCCGAGGAGCCCAAGCCCAGCGCCGCCCGCCCCCGCCCGCCCGTGATCGATCTTGAAGCCAAGGACGTCGGCAAATCCGCCACTTCGACCGCACCGGCTGCCTCCGGCGCGCCGTCGGGCTCCTCACCCTCGAGTGCCGCACCGCCACCAAAGGATCCTCCCAGGACCTCCCAGCCCCAGCAACCCGGCGCCGCTGCGAAATCGGCGCCTCCTCCGCCGCCCCAACCGCCGAAGCAGGAGGTTAGAGGCGAACCGGCGAATCGCGCGCAACCTTTCCTGCCGTTGATGGCGGCCGGTATCGGTGGCGCGGTCGTCGCCGCCCTGCTGATGCTCGGTCTCAGCGCCGTGGGGCTGATGCCCAATGCCGATGCCGACCGTGTCGCGGCGCTGGAGGGCGACGTCGTCCGTCTGCAGGACGCTCTTTCCACGGCGCAAGGTGCTGAGAACGCCGACCCTCGCGTGGCGGAGCTTGAGCGAAAGCTCGCGGAATTTGGCGAGCGGCTCGAGGCTGCCGCTGTCGCATCCGAGACCGCACCCCGGCCGGATGATACGGCCGTGACCGATCTTGCCGGCCGCCTGCAGCAGATCGAACAGGACAGCACAGCGCTGTCAGCGCGCCTTGACGGTCTCGCGGAAGCTGATCGAGCGCTGGAGCAGCAGATCAACACCGTGAGCCAGAGCAGCCAAGCCAATACGGCGCAGCAGACGGCAGAGACCTCCACCAGCGAAAGGAGCGCCCTCGCCCTTTCCGCGGCTGCGGCGCTCGATACTGCCCTGGTGCGTGGGCAGCCCTACGGCCAGGAGTTGTCCGCCGTTCAAGCCTTCATGCCGCAGGCTGATGTGGAGGCTCTTGCGCCCCATGCGGAGACCGGACTGCCACCGGCGCCGCGCATCGCCGCACAATGGCGCCAGGCGCTCGACAGCGCGCCTCCTCCCCCTCCTCCGGCGAACGCCGGCGTGGTCGACAGGCTCATGGCTAACGCAAGTTCGCTCATACGGGTGACACCCATGGGCGAACCCGAAGGGGATGCGCCAGAGGCAAGGCGAGCGCGCTTTCTCGGCGCGCTTGACCGCGCAGACCTCGCAGCTGCGCTTGCCGAGTGGAACGCGTTCGATCCCTCACTGAAGAAGGCGACCGAAGGTCCCGCCGCAATGGCCCGGGCGCGCATCGAGGCAGAAAAGGCCGGCAGCGCCCTTCGAACACTGGCCCTGGATGAAGCCCGCAAAGCGGTGACCGATCGATGATCCGTGTACTGATTTTTCTGGCCTGCGTACTGGCCGTCGGGCTCGCCGCCGTCTGGATCGCCGATCAATCGGGGCAGGTGTCCGTCGTCCTCGGTGGTTACCGTTATGAGACGACGCTCGGGGTCGCTCTCTTCGCGGTCGTTCTCGCCGCCACCGTCCTTGCCTTGCTCTGGATGGTCCTGCGGCTGATCACCCGTGGGCCCGATGCCCTGACCGGCTTCATGCAATCACGCCGCCGGATCAAGGGTCTGAACGCGATCGCGCGCGGCCTCGTCGCCGTCGGCACGGGAGATGAGCGCTCAGCCCGTCGCGCGGCACGCGATGCAAGGCGCCTCATCCCCGGCAGCCCTCTCACCCGCATCATCGCCGCACAGACCGCGCAACTTACCGGCGATCACGCCGCGGCCGAGAACTCTTTCCGCGCCATGCTTGAGCATGATGACACGCGGGCGCTCGGCCTTCGCGGCCTCTTTATCGAAGCGCGCCGCCAGGGCGACACTGTCGTGGCCCGGGAAATGGCCGAGGAAGCCCTGCGCACAACCCCTGAAGCGCCCTGGGCGGGGCCGGCGCTGCTTGATTATCAATGCGCCGCAGGCGATTGGGCCGCTGCGCTCACCACGGTGGAGCGCAACGCTGCCAATCGCGTGACGGAGCGATCGGTCGCACGGCGGCAGCGCGCCGTGCTGATGACCGCAGAGGCCATGCAGCGCGCCGGCAGCGACCCGGGGACGGCGCTCAATGCGGCTCTGGAAGCGATCAAGCTCGCGCCCGGCCTTGTGCCGGCAGCGGTTTTGGCAGCCCGGCTGACCGCCGAACAGGGCGATGCGAAAAGGGCCATGAAAATCGCCGAGACAGCCTGGAAGACCGCGCCGCATCCCGATCTTGCCGAGGTCTACATCCGTGCGCGGCATGGCGATACGGCTCAGGACCGGCTGAAGAAGGCCAAGAGCCTTGCCGCCAAGGATCAGGCGAGCCCGGAAGGCGCTCTGGCGCTTGCGCGCACCGCCCTGGAGGCACGCGATTTTGGCTTGGCGCGGGAAGCATTGAAGCCCCTGATCGAGGCTGGCCCCACGGTGCGCACGGCGCTGCTGATGGCGGAAATCGAGGAGGCGGATCAAGGCAATCGCGCCGCCTCCAGGGGCTGGCTTGCACGAGCGGTGTCCGCCCGGCGTGATCCGACCTGGATCGCCGATGGTGTCGCCATCGGCCAATGGGCCCCGGTATCGCCCTTCAGCGGCAAACTGGATGCCGTGCACTGGGCTGTCCCTCATGAAGCGCTGGGCAATGCTTCGCCAGCCGTGGAAACAATCATCCGCGAAGCGGAGGCGCCACAATCGGCGCCGGAGCCTGAACCTGAGACGGCGGCACTTCCCTCGCCGGCAGCCACGGCAACTCGTCCCCCGGTGCCATCGCCCCCGGCCGCGATCGCGCCGGCGGCTCCAGCCGCTCCAGCTCCAGCGACAGCAACGCCGACGCCTCCCTCACCGGATGATCCTGGCATCTCCACTGATCCCTTCACTGAGGAGCTGGCACCCGTCTCGCCACGGCCGCCGGCCTTCGGTCCGCCATAAGCGACTGCCGCATCTTGCAATGTGCCGCGTCTGAGGGTAGAGGACGCCACGGGCCGCAATAGCTCAGCTGGTAGAGCACGTCATTCGTAATGACGGGGTCGGGGGTTCGAATCCCTCTTGCGGCACCACCCTTTGCCGAAATGACGGCACTCTTTCCGGAAAAGCCCGGCCCCGACGCGGCCGCCGACCACGTAAATCGATCTCGTTAGCACTCTATTAACCATAATCGCCTGAACCTCCGTTCATGCGCGGTAACAGGTTTGTCCTGTGGACAAGCCTGCGCGGACTGTTCGGAGGAATGCGTGATGTTTGATGAGAGTCAGTCTTGGAAAGACATTGAAGAGCGTTTGAATCCGAAAGAAGAAAAATCGGCCTTCGACGCCGAGAGTTTCGAGAAAATGAGCAACATCATAAAATTGACGCTTTCTCCGTCAGGCGGCGAAACGCCCTTGGCTAAGCTGGACCTGCCCGGCGTGCTCGAAATGGCCCGCGCTTCGGCTTCTAGATTGCGGGAAAACAAGGTTATTCTTGAGGAGCGCGAGCTTAAAACTCAAGAATTCATCCGCCGCACGACAGCGGAGCTGCACGCCGCCCAGCAGCGAATCGCAGAAGCCGAGGCACGCATCGCCGCCGCTGAATCCAGGGAGGGAATGGCCGAGGCACGGATCGTTTCAGCCGAATCCTGGATCACCCATATCAACGATACCCTGACCGAGTGTTTCGCTTGCGAAAGATAAAGTCGTTTGGATAAAGTTAACGACGAATCGCTGGCTAGCTCGATCTAATCGTCAGTATTCTTTTTGGGAGAAGCATTCAGTGGAACATGCTCGGGATCTTCCCTGGGATAGTGGCGCAGCCCAGGCGAAAGCATCGAAAACGCCAAGCGAGGGTGAGAAGGGCAGTTTCGCAGGTCTGGACAAGGTTCTGCGCGTTGCTCTTGGCCCTAAGGACGCCGCCGGAGGCGATCTCGGATCGCAACGCGGTCTGTCCAAGCGCGATTTTTCCTCCGCTCTCGACCTGGTGCGGCAGTGCGCCGACACCATGAAGCAGCATCAGGAACGCGCCAACGAGACCGAGGCGCAGACTCAGGAACTCATGCGCCGCGCCGCGCAGGAGCTCAAGGCTGCCGAGGCTCGCATCCGCTCCGCGGAAAGCCGCGCTCAGGCGGCGGAGTCGCGTGCCACCGCCGCCGAGGCCCGGGCCAAGGAGGCCGAGGAATGGTTGGCCCGCATCCATGACACCCTGATCGAGCAGTTCGGTCCCGCCGGTATTGCCGAGATGACTCCGCGGACGGCCGCGCAGGCCTGATTTTCCGATAGATCGCAAGATTCAGGAGCCGGGCGTGGTCCCGGCTCTTTCCATTTCGGAAATGCCATATTTCTCCCGTGCATCTTTGTGCATCTTTCTGAGCGAAGGCCTAAGATCAGGCTTGGCGAGCCTCGTAACCTGAGCGTAGAATCGCCCCATGAGCATCGTCGCGATCGACCTTCGCCCTGCCCGGGTATCGGACGCAGCTGCCATCGCCGCCGTCCATGATGCAGCGTGGCGCCTCGCCTATAGCGGCCTGATTCCCGGCCGGGACCTTGAGCGCATGGTCACCCGCCGCGGGCCGTCCTGGTGGGACGGGGCAATCCGCCGCGGCAGCCGCATCGCCCTTCTCACCGTCTCCGGAGAGGTGGTCGGTTACGGTTCCTACGGGCGTAACCGTGCGACCGCCATTGGCGTCGGCGGCGAGATCTATGAGCTCTACGTCATGCCGGAATATCAGGGTCTTGGTTTCGGCCGGCGCCTCTTCGCCGCCTGCCGCGAAGCCCTGGCCGAACGCGAACTCGTCGGTCTCGCGGTTTGGGCGCTCAGCGACAATGAATCGGCCTGCCGCTTCTATCGCGCCCTCGGCGGCGTCGCGGTCGCGCGCGGCACCGAAACCTTCGGCGATCGCAGCCTGGAAAAGCTGGCGTTCGCCTGGGCGTGAAAAATCCGCAAAAAACCAATACCGCCACGGCTTGCGCGTTGTCAGCCGCCATTGCTAGAGAAACCAGTCAATAACACTCAGGACGGTTTCTCCATGAATATCGACGCCATAGCGATCGGCAAGAATCCTCCCGATGACGTCAATGTCATCATCGAAGTTCCCATCGGTGGTGAACCGATCAAATATGAGCTCGATAAGAAAGCCGGCGCGCTGGTGGTCGACCGCTTCCTCTACACGGCGATGCGCTATCCAGGAAATTACGGCTTCGTTCCGCACACCCTGTCCGAGGATGGAGACCCGGTCGATGTGCTTGTCGCCAGCACGCGCGCGATCGTGCCCGGGGCGGTCATCAACTGCCGCCCCGTTGGCGTGCTCATGATGGAGGACGAGGCCGGCGGCGATGAGAAGATCATCGCTGTTCCGGTTTCCAAGCTGACCCGCCGCTACGACAAGGTTCTTTCGGTCTTTGACCTGCCCGACATCACGCTGCAGCAGATCTCTCACTTCTTCGAGCACTACAAGGACCTTGAGAACGACAAATGGGTCAAGGTGCTTGGCTTCGAAGGGCCGGAGAAGGCCCGCAAGATGATCGAGGATGCCATCGCGCGGGCGAAGAACGACTGAGCGAGATCAGAGGGGCTGCCGCGCGGCAGCCCTTCTTCACGCCCCCGGCCGCACCTGCGCTTCGGCGGCCGTAACCGTGTTCTGCAACAGGCATGCGATGGTCATGGGACCGACCCCGCCGGGCACTGGGGTGATGGCACCGGCAACCTCGCGCGCCTCTTCATAGGCCACATCGCCGACGAGCCGCGTCTTGCCGCCCTCCTGCGCGATGCGGTTGATGCCCACGTCGATCACGACGGCGCCGGGCTTGATCCAGTCGCCCTTCACCATTTCCGGCCGCCCCACCGCCGCCACCAGGATATCGGCGCGGCGGCAATGGCCGGCCAGATCATGCGTCTTCGAATGCGCCATGGTGACGGTGCAGCTCTCCGCCTGCAGCAGGAGCGCGACCGGCTTGCCGACCAGGATCGAGCGGCCGATCACCAGCGCTTCCTTGCCTGCAAGATCAGGTCCGAGCGCATGTTTGGCGAGGATGATGCAGCCCTGCGGCGTGCACGGCACGAGACCGCCCCTGCCCAGCACCAGGCGCCCCGCGTTGGCGGGTGTCAGGCCGTCGACATCCTTTGCCGGGTCGATCGCCAGAACGACACGATCACTGTCGATGTGCCCGGGCAACGGCATCTGCACCAGGATACCGTGCACCAAGGGGTCGGCGTTCAGCCTCTCCACCAGCGCGATGAGGTCGGCCTCCGAGGTGTTCGCCCGCAGCTTGTGCTCGAAAGACGCCATGCCCGCCGCCACGGTCAGGCGGGCCTTGTTGCGCACATAGACCTCGCTGGCGGGATCATTGCCGACCAGAACCACCGCCAGCCCCGGCTTCACTCCGGTCGCCGCTTCCAGCGCGGCCGCGCGATCCGCAGCCTCGCCGCGCACGGTCTCCGCGATGGCCTTCCCGTCGATGATGGTGGCGCTCATGTCCGATCCTTTCCGAACTTTGCCTCGACCGCGGCGATAAGCGATGATGCCTCACCCGCGATGCCGATGGTCTTGATACGTGCCGTCGCGCCAGCCTCGACCAATATGCGCGACGGTGCGATTTTCAGCTCTTTTGCCAAAAGCCGGCACAGCGCGGCATTGGCCTTGCCATCTTCCGGCGGCGCGGCGACCCGCGCTTTGACGATCTCTTCCCCACCGCGATCTTCGATGCCCTCGATCGCGTCGCGCCCACCTCTCGGCGTCAGCCGAACGCGCAGCCGGATGCCGCGCCCCGTGGCGGTCCAGGCCGTCACATCTGGGCAGTGAAGTAGATCACCACCTGTTGCAGAAAGCGGATCAGGACCAGAAGCACCAGCGGCGAAAGATCGATGCCGCCGAGCGTCGGCAGGAACCTGCGGATGGGCGCCAGCATGGGCTCGGTCAGCCGGTAGAGCGTTTCCGCTATGGCGCCGACAAACTGGTTGCGCGTGTTGACGATGTTGAACGCGATGAGCCACGAGAGGATCGCCGAGACGATCACGATCCAGAAGCAGATGTCGAGGACGATGATGATCAGCCAGACGATCGGATTCATATGGGGAAGACCTCAAGAGGGGTAGGTGACGCGCCAATGTGCTCTTCTACCTGCGGAAAGTGTTCCGGAGCAAGGCTTGAAGCCGCCTTGACAGCCTGGAAGCCGCCAACATAAATGTCCCGCACCGGGGCCGTAGCTCAGTTGGGAGAGCGCTGCAATCGCACTGCAGAGGTCAGGGGTTCGAATCCCCTCGGCTCCACCAGCCTCACCGCAACATGCTATCCGCCTCGTCGCGCCCCGCTGGATTGCGCGATGGCTTCAAGACCCGCCCAGCCATCCTTGACGCCGATTTTTGCGAGCGCCGTGAAGATTTTCCTCGCGTTCACCGATGCAGGTTCAATCCTCGCCGTGCTCGCCGGCCGGCCTGCGAGACGCTTTCAGCTTCAGATCGATGCGCTCGCGCCGATCGACACCCAGCAGTTCGGAAACACGCCAGAGGATGTTGTCCTCCAGCTCATGCACGCCGCCATCGGCATAGATCAGTTCCCACATGGCGCTGACCAGTGACAACCGCGCCTCCCGGTCGTAATCGCGCTTGATGGTGCTGGTGAACTCATAAAGATCCACGGCTTCGCGGTCGATCCGCGTCGCCTCCTCGATGAGGGCGTCGGTTGCGTCATCGCTCAACGAGAACCTGGCGGCGACGATGCGCTTGAGCGCCGCCTTCTCCTCGTCCTCTACGATGCCATCCGCCGCCAGCACATGGCACATCAGCGCCACCGCCGCGATCTGGGTGCCATCGGCATCCAGCGGCCTGTCATCGGGATCCAGGAGGCGGTTTACGAAGGAGCGAACGCGATCGAGCATATCGGGCACTATAGCCAAGTCAGCAAAGCTGACCATATCGGCTGCCCCGGAATCGCAGGGGCGCGACCGGAGAACGCACGGTCCGTGTCGTTTGGGTGACTCAAAGGCCCTCCCCGTCACAAGCGTGATGGAGCGCGCCAGTTATCCGCCTCATCCCTCCAGCGGCCGAGCCTCGTCAGGCAGCATGATGGGGATGCCGTCGCGAATGGGATAGGCGAGCTTTGCCGGCCGCGAGATCAGCTCCTGGCGCTCCGCGTCATATTCCAGTGTCGCCTTGGTCAGCGGGCAGACGAGGATTTCCAGCAGCTTGGGATCGACGCCCTTGAGGGTCGGGCCGGTGGGACCAGGGGTGCTTTCGCTCATCTCGACGTCCTCATGTCACTGCAGCGACGGATTGTTATCACCGCCTCCGGTCTTGGCGATATCCATTTCCGCCAGCGCCACCAGAAGATCCGCCCGTGCCTTCAGGTCTGGCGCTTCCAGGAAAGCCTGTTTCTCGCGCGGACCGAAGGGGGAGGTCATGGCAAGGGCATTGATCAGATCTTCCAGCGGCGCCCGCTCCACGCTCGACCAGTCGGCCACCTTCAGATCGTTCTCTTCCAGGTAGGCTCTCAGCGTGCGCAGCAGCGCCCCCCGGTCCACATCCTTCTCGCCGGCGCGCGGGTCGAGATCCTGGCCGAACTCGGAATAATCCGCCCGCACCTGTCGGTAGGGCGTCGTCACCTTCAGCTCCTCGGCGACGCGGAAGCGCGCGACCCCGGTGAGCGTGATGAGACACCGCCCGTCGCCGGTCTCCGAAAAGCTGGTGATGCGGCCGAGACACCCCACCGGCATCAGCGGCGGGTGGCGGTTATCCACCGAATCCGGGTCCGGCTGCACCATTCCGATCACGCGCGTGCCGCTCAGGGCGTCCGACACCATGGTCAGATAGCGCGGCTCGAAGATATTGAACGGCATGTCTCCGCGCGGCAGCAGCAATGCTCCCAGCAGCGGGAACACTGGTATGGAGCCGGGCAGCTGCCGGATCGTCCTGTATGGCTCGTTGATCGGCATGGAAAGGGTTATAGGGCGCCTTCAGGCGAAGAGAACGGACGACAGCCGCCGACGTCCGTCACGCGTCGCGGGATCGGTCGGGCCCCAAGCATCAAAGAACTGGACGAGCTGCTTGCGCGCGCCGTCTTCGTTCCATTCCCGGTCCTTGCGGATGATGGCCAGGAGATGGTCCACGGCCTCCTTGCGCTGTCCGGCGGCCCCCAATGCCACGGCAAGGTCGAATCGCGCCTGGTGGTCGTCGGGATCGGCCTCGACCTTCGCCATCAGCTCGCCCGTCTCACCAAGGCCCGCGCTCTGGGATGCCAGCGCGATCTCGGCGCGCACGGCCGCCACCTTTGCATCGCCCGACTTTGCCGGCGGCACGCGGTCGAGAATGGCGGAGGCGGCCTCCGCGCTGCCGGACATCAGCTGCGCCCGGGCAAGGCCCGCCAGAGCCGCGACATTGGTTTCATCCTCAGCCAGCACGGCGGCATAAAGCTCGCCCGCCGCCACCACATTGCCCTCCGCCAGCGCGGCATCGGCCTCGGCGATGACATCTTCGGCGTCGGTGACGGGGCCGGCGATCCGCTCCACGAACTCCATCACCTGCGCCTCGGGCAAGGCGCCCATGAAGCCGTCTACTGGCTGGCCCTTGGCGAAGGCGATCACAGCGGGGATCGACTGGATGCCGAGCTGGCCGGCCACCGCCGGATGCTCGTCGATGTTCATCTTCACGATCTTGATCTTGTCGCCAGCCTTTTTCGCCACCCGTTCCAGCACGGGCCCAAGCTGCTTGCAGGGCCCGCACCAGGGCGCCCAGAAGTCCACCAGCACCGGCTTCTCGCGCGAGGCCTGCAGCACATCCGCGGCGAAGGTCGTGGTGGTCGTTTCGGTCACGGCGCCGGCATCGGACACGGTGGCATCGGCGGCCGGGGTCTTTCCTTGGATCTCGAGCATGCTGTTCCCGTTCTGCCAGGGGCGGATCTGTTGCACGAAACATGGGTCGGCGCGCGGCAGAATGAAAGTCCCCGCCGCCGCACCGGATCACCTTCTGCATGTATCGGCCCCATGGAATGATGACAAGACGCGCGAAAGCCCGTTGCAAAGGGCCAAGATTTCGGTTTATAGGAGCGCCATGCAGCGGTGCTGCTGACGAATCTGGCGCGAGCGGGTGTAGCTCAGGGGTAGAGCACAACCTTGCCAAGGTTGGGGTCGAGGGTTCGAATCCCTTCGCCCGCTCCAGATTCGCAAAATGCCAAAAAGCCTCGGGTCTCCCGGGGCTTTTGTCATTTTGGGGTACTGGTTCGAAGGGGTATCTGAGTTGGCGTCAGGCGCTGGTTACCGCTCGGTCGCAGTATCGCGAGCCATGACCGGGGGATGACAAACCTGCAGGCCCAGGGCTCTAACTTGCCCTTAACCTGGATCGGTCATTTGGTTGCACCAGTAGTGGCTTCGCGCGGGCTGTACCTGCCGTAGCGTGAAGGTGGTAAAATTCATGCGGCTGATCGTCGGCACAATCATCGTCTTCCTCTGCGTCTTCGGCGGCTATGCGGCGATGGGTGGCCACCTCCTCGTCCTTTGGCAGCCGTTCGAGTTTGTTATCATCCTCGGTGCAGCGATCGGCGCCTTCATCATCGGCAACACCGCGCCGGTGCTCAAGGCCGTGCCCGCCATGCTCGGCACGCTCGTGAAGGGCCCCAAGTACAAGCAGGAATGCTATGTCGAACTGCTGGGGATGCAGTATTCCTTGTACAAGTTTGTGAACCAGAAGGGCCTGATCGCGGTCGAGCAGCATATTGAAAATCCGAGCGATTCGAAGCTGTTCAACGCGTTCCCGACTTTTGCAGCGAACCATCATGCGGTCGAGTTCGTCTGCGACTACATGCGCATGTTGACGATGGGTGCCAACAACGTCCACGAGATAGACGCTCTCATGGACGAGGAACTGGAGACGCACCACCAGGAGCAGCAGCGTATCATTGCGTCCATGCAGTCTATCGCCGACGGAACCCCGGCGCTCGGCATCGTCGCCGCCGTGCTCGGCGTGATCAAGACGATGGGAGCGATCACGGAGCCGCCAGAGGTGCTGGGACATCTGATCGGCGGTGCGCTCGTAGGCACGTTCTTCGGCGTCTTCGTCGCCTACGGCTTCTTTGGGCCCATGGCGCAGGCGCTCAGGAACATCTTCGAGGCCGAATCCAAATACTATCTTTCACTCAAGGTGGGGCTCCTTGCCCATATCAGCGGCCAGCCGGCAGTGATGGCGGTAGAATTCGCCCGCAAGGCTCTGATGAGCGAAGTCCGGCCGACCTTCCGCGAAGTGGAAGCGGCAACCGCCAAGCTGCCCGCCAACATCTAACCCGATCTCCAGTAGTACCTCGATGGCGAAACCCACCCAGCCGATTATCATCAAGAAGGTCAAGAAGGCCGCCCATGCGCACCATGGCGGAGCCTGGAAGATCGCCTACGCGGACTTCGTGACCGCCATGATGGCGTTCTTTCTGCTGATGTGGCTGATTAACATGACGACGCAGCAGCAGAAGGAAGGCCTGGCGGAATACTTCGCGCCGGGTAGCACCAGTGGCGCGGGCGGCGTCCTGGCGGGCACTGCCCCAGACCAGTCAGGCGACAAGTCGTCGGCGCCCCGCAACCCGGCGACGGGTCCGACCGGGCAGGAGGACGGGGCGCGCCCGAACAGTTCGGGCCGCGCCAGCGACCGCGACGAGAGCCGCCCGGCCGCCGACGAGCAGGCCAACCACAGCGCCATGGCCAGCATCCGCCAGGCGCTCCAGAAGATGCCCGATATTGCCGAGATCTCGAACAATATCGTGATCGAGCAGACCAAGGAGGGGGTGAACGTTTCCCTCGTGGACGAGGACGGTCGTTC
This sequence comes from Agaricicola taiwanensis, assembly GCF_014635245.1. Lineage (GTDB taxonomy): Bacteria > Pseudomonadota > Alphaproteobacteria > Rhizobiales > Methylopilaceae > Agaricicola > Agaricicola taiwanensis. The sequence continues at coordinate 147,029 of NZ_BMCP01000001.1, forward strand.
CATGTTCCCCGAGGGCTCGGTACGCCCCTACGAGCGCACCCGTCGCGTGCTGGAGGCGCTCGCGCCCACCCTGCGCCTGCTGCCCAACCAACTGTCTGTCACCGGCCACGCGGCCGCAGCGAGCCCGAGCTCGGTAAGGGCTGTCGATCCCTGGAGCCTCACCGCCGGGCGCGCACTCGCCGTGCGCGAGATCCTGTCGGGTGCCGGGCTCCCCAACGACCAATTCGTCTCCGTGGCGGGACGCGCCGACACCGAGCCGGTCTTCCCCGACAATCCCCACCTCGCGGCGAACCGACGGGTGACGATCACGCTGCTCAATGCGGAGCCGTCGCTGCCCCCAAAAGTTCTTCGCTGACGACAAGGCGCTCGAACAGGATCAAGTGGGCTCAAACGCATCTCAGTGAACGCCACCCGTCGGTCGGGAATGGCCGAAAGCATGTGCTTACTAAGTGCAGGAATGAAGGAAACTCGCCGTCCGCCTTGCAGCGAACACAATTGACCGCTATGTATGTGGCCATCGATCTTGCTGACGAACTTTGTTTTCGCGCCTCGGCGCTCTGACGATCTTCCCTTCTCAATTTCGAACACTACGGCGCCTGGCATGCGGCCTGGCGACGACGATCTGTGCCGATTTGAAAGGAAATCGTCATGAACACTGGAACTGTAAAATTCTTCAACGCCACTAAGGGCTTCGGCTTCATCGAGCAGAGCAACGGACAGCCGGACGTCTTCGTCCATGTGTCTGCTGTCGAGCGCGCGGGTATGCGCGGCTTGGTTGAGGGTCAGAAGCTCAGCTTCGAGGTCGTCAAGGACGACCGCAACGGCAAGAGTTCGGCTGAGAACCTTCAAGCCGCGTAAGGCTATAACGCTTCTGGTCCTTGACCACGGATGTACTGGCACTGGCCATGGAAGCGTCAGGAGAAGGTCGGGAAACCTCCCGGCCTTTTTTCTTTTTCGGCGTCGCAATCGAGCGGCGCGAGGCCGAGACTGCAGCGCCGTGGCATCCTCATGTAGTGCCCAACGCCGGTCAGGCCGGAAGGGGAATGTGCTCCTCGCGGTCATCGACAGGGAGATCGAAGCGTCCCTTGCCCCAGTTCTGCGCGCGCCATTCGGCTTTAGCTTCTTCGATGCGTTCCTTGGATGAAGCGACAAAGTTCCACCAGATGTAACGTGGTCCACCGAGCGTCGCGCCACCGAGGATCATCAGCCGCGCACCTCTCCCGCCGGCGGCGACCGTGATTTTGTCGCCGGGGCGGAAGACCATCATCTGAGGTGCCTCGAAATCCTGGCCGGCGATCGAGACCGAGCCTTCGACAATGTAGATGGCTCTGTCTTCATGATCGTCCGGCATCGGCAGGCGGCTTCCCGCCTCAAGCTTCACATCGGCGTAGAATGCTTCCGAGAACAGGGTTGCGGGGGCCGCTTTGCCATAGGCATTGCCAAGGATGAGCCGAACCGAGACGCCGCCGTCCTCGATGATCGGCAGCGCCTCCTTGCCGTGATGCTCGAACATGGGCGCCATGTCCTCGTGGCTTTCGGGCAGCGCCAGCCAGGTCTGGATTCCGAATAGGCTGTTCGGGCCGCTTCGGGCCGCCGCAGACGTGCGCTCCGAATGGGTAACGCCGCGACCGGCAACCATCCAGTTCAGCGCGCCCGGACGGATCAACTGATCGGCACCTGTGCTGTCGCGGTGATGGAAGTCACCGCGATAGAGATAGGTGACGGTGCCGAGACCGATGTGCGGGTGTGGCCGGACATCGATGCCCTGCCCGGTCAGCAGCTCGGCCGGGCCGGCCTGGTCGAAGAAAATGAACGGCCCAACCATCTGCCGCTTCGGCGCCGGCAAGGCGCGCCGGACCTCGAAACCACCAAGGTCGCGGGAACGCGGAACGATGAGGGTTTCGATTGCGTCAATGCCCACCTCATCGGGACAGCCCGGTTCGAGTGCTGGATTCCAACTCATAGGGGTCATCCTTTCCTGGGCTTTCAGGCGGCACCATGGCCGACAGAAGCCGGGTTCTGATCAGTCTGCATCGCGCGGGCGCGTTGAGCTATGGGCCATGAGAGCGATCTAGCAAGCGGCGGTCTCCGCATCTAGCGCCGCAAAGCGCTAAGCTGTGTCGCGAAAAGTGGGACGCGCCCAGCAATCTATGGATCAACCCTCTCCCGCACCCGCCCCGGCTGCTTTGAGGCCGGCAAGGGGCTTGCCGCGACCGACACCTCAAAGTGCGGCGTCTGTCCGAAATATTCGATCAGTAATTCGGTCAGGACCCGGATCTTCCGGGCGGGATGCTGGCCTGGCGGGCGGACGACATAGGCGCCTGCCGGAGGTGGTGGATGCCGTGTCATGATCGGCACGAGCGCCCCGGACGCCACATATTCATGGGTGAGGCAATCGGGCAGGTAGGCAATGCCGAGGCCGGCTGTTGCGGCGGCGACCAGAGCTGTGCCGTTGTCGGCCTTGAAACGCCCCTGCGGACGAACCGTGATGATCTTGCCGCCGTCCATGAATTGCCAGGCTTCGGTGCCCTGCATGAGTGCCTGATGGGCGACGATCTCCTCCGGCGTCTCCGGCGACCCGTGTGCCGTGATATAGTCAGGACTTGCGACGAGCTTCCCGTAGATCGGGCCGACGCGTCTTGCGATCAGATTGGAATCTTGAAGATAGCCGACCCGTATCGCGCAATCATAACCCTCTGAGATGAGATCGACGAAGCGATCGCTGTAGCAGGTCTGGATGTGGAGTTCAGGGTGGCGTCGCGCCATCTCCGCGAGCACGAGAGCAAAGTGCGTCGGCCCGAACGTAAGCGGGGCGGCAACGCGCAGGCGGCCTCGTAGCTCACCGGTGGGCAGGATCGTTTCCCTGGCCACATCGATCTCGGCACTGACCCTTGCGGCATAGTCCCGAAAAGTGGCCCCGGCTTCGGTGAGAGCGGCCCCGCGGGTCGTTCGTGCAAGAAGCTGGATGCCAAGTTCCGCCTCGAGCCGGAAGAGCCGGCGGCTGACGATCGACTTGGAGACGCCGAGCCGGAGCGCAGCGGCCGAAACTCCTCCGGCATCAGCAACCTCCACGAATGTCTTCAGCTCTTCGATGTCCACTCCGGCGTTCCCCTTCTCGCGACACAGCTCACCTTGAAAGGACACTACCGCATCGCGCGCGGGAACCGCAGTGTCCCGTTCGGGCAACGCCGCCGCTGGCGCATGTCTCCCGGAAAAACCAACGCCGCGCACGACGGCAGCAAAGGATGCAATGATGAGCTTTCGAAACGGCCTTGCTTCGCTTCTTCGTCCCGAAGACTCGGTACTCGTCCTGATCGACCACCAGCCCTATCAGCTCACGAACCTGAACAGTCACGATCCGCACATGGTGGTGAACAACTCGACGGCTCTGGCGAAGTCCGCCAAGGCCTTCGGCGTCCCCACCATCCTGACGAGCGTGATCGCTGATCGCGGCGGCCTCATCTTCCCCCAGATCACTGATGTGTTCCCCGGCCAGGAAGTGATCGACCGGACGTTCATCAACACCTGGGAGGACCAGAAGGTGGTGGACGCAGTCAAGGCGACCGGCCGCAAGCAGTTGATCATCGCCGGCCTATGGACCGAGATATGCGTCGCGATGCCGGTGATCCAGGCCCTCGGCGAAGGCTGGGATGTCACTGTTATCACCGATGCGTCAGGCGCCGTTTCGGTCGAGGCCCATGAGGTCGCCATCCAGCGCATGATCGCGGCCGGCGCGAACATGATGACCTGGCTGGCGCTGGCGGCGGAATGGCAGCGCGACTGGGCGCGGACCGAGACGGCGGTCGAACTGACGGAGGTGCTCAAGCAGCATGCCGCCGGCAGCGGCATTGCATATCTGTGGGAACAGCAGTTGCTCAACACGCCGGTGCCGACCACCGCAGCCTGATTGAAGCGGGATGACGAGGATCAGAAACGAGGCCTTGTGAAAAAGCTGGCCTCTCATCAGGCCTTGTCATCCCCTTTCAACCGGAAGGCCGCCTCCTGCCAGCCGGTGCACCGCGCACCCTGCTTCAAGCCTCGACTGTCATGCGCCCGTCATGGGACCGGTCTTAAGTCCCTCGGCTTCACTTATCCGAGGAATCTTATGTCGCGCAGGATCGTTCTTGCTCCGCTCGCAGCATCGCTGCTCATCGGCACCAGCCTGTCGGCCAGTGCCGACCCGTTTTTCAACCGCATCGCCACCATGAGCGTCCGCGACAACCTTCCCAACGGCGGCGAAGGGGTCGAGGAAGCCGTTGCCGAAATCATCTCAGCCTCCGAAGACGGCATGACGCTTGTCTACACCGATGCGCCGGGCAAGCAGGTCGGAATAGTCGATCTCACCGATGCCAGGAAACCCAAGCCGATGGGAACCGTCGCGGTCGGCGGTGATCCGACGTCGGTCAAGATCGTCGGCGGCATCGCCTATGTCGCCGTCGACACCACGGAGGACCTTACCAAGCCTTCGGGCAAGCTCGTTTCCATCGACATCGAGGCCAAGGTTGTCAGGGCCGAATGCGACCTCGGAGGCCAGCCGGATTCGGTGGCATCGAGCAAGGACGGCGGCTTCCTGGCCATCGCCATGGAAAACCAGCGCGACGAGGAGGTCAACGGCGGCGCCATACCGCAGGCGCCGGGTGGTAGCCTGGTTACGATCAAGCTCGGCGGCGAGGCGCTGGACTGCGCCGCAGTCAAGACGATCAGCCTCACCGGCCTGACGGACATGGTCGCCGCCGAGGATCCCGAGCCGGAATTCGTCGACATCAACGATAACGGCGAAATCGCGCTCACGCTGCAGGAAAACAACGCCATCGCCATCATCGACGGCACGACAGGCGAGGTGAAAAGCCATTTCAGTGCCGGAACGGTCAGCCTCGACAAGATCGACACGGAAAAGAATGGGGCCATCGAACTCAACGGCTCCATGGCGGATGTCGTGCGTGAGCCGGATGGCATCGCCTGGATCGGCAACGATCGCCTGATCACCGCCAATGAAGGCGACTGGAAGGGCGGCACCCGCGGCTTCACCATCTTCAATCGCGATGGTTCGGTTGCCTATGATGCGGGAACGAGCCTCGAGCATGAGCTCGTCTCGCTCGGCCACTATCCTGAAAAGCGCAACAAGAAGGGCATCGAGATCGAAGGCGTGGCTGTCGGTGAATACAACGGCGAGACACTGCTGTTCGTCGGTTCCGAGCGCGGTTCGGTGATTGCCGTCTACCGCGACAACGGCAACGAGCCGCAGCTTCTGCAGGTTCTTCCCGGCGGGATTGGCCCCGAAGGCCTGCTCCCGATCCCCTCGCGCAACCTGTTCGTTGCAGCCACGGAAACCGATCTCACTGAAGACGGTGGCATCGGCGGCCAGGTGGTTGTCTACGAACGCGGCGAGCATTCAGCTCCCGCCTATCCGACGATCCGCTCCGAAGCCGGTGCCGATGGGCTCCCCATCGCCTGGGGCGCGCTGTCCGGCCTGGTTGCGGACGCGTCCACACCAGGGCGCCTTTATGCGGTGACCGACAGCGCCTATGGCGCAGCCCCACGGATCCTCACCATCGACGCGGCACAGAAGCCTGCCCGCATCACCGCCGAGATGACCGTGACCCGCAACGGCTCGGCCGCCGCCGATCTCGACCTCGAAGGCGTGGCGCTGGTGAGCGGCGGCGGCTTCTGGCTCGCCTCCGAAGGCAATACCAAGGAACGCAAGAACCTGCTGCTGCGCATGGACTCCGAGGGCGCCATTCAGGAGGAAATCGAGCTTCCTGCCGATGTCGCAGCGAAGGCCACGGCCTCTGGATATGAAGGCGTCGCGGTGACGGGTGAAGGGGAAGACCAGCTGATCTGGCTTGCCCAGCAGCGTCCCTGGAAGGATGACGCGGAAAACGAGGTGAAGCTCTTCGCCTACAAGCCTGCCACGAAGGAATGGTCGGCTGTTCGCTACCCGCTTGATCCGAAGGGCGCGGGATGGGTCGGCCTTTCCGAAATCACCGCTGCCGGCGACCGCGTCATCCTGATCGAACGCGACAATCTGCTCGGCAGCGCCGCCAAGCTGAAGAAGCTTTACGCCGTGGCACTGGCAGACATGATGCCTGCGCCCCTCGGTGGCGAGCTGCCGCTGGTGACCAAGACGGAAGTGTATGACTTCCTGCCTGCTCTTCAGGCGCCGATGGGCTATGTCCTCGACAAGGTGGAAGGCTTCGCCGTGGACGCAAATGGTGATGCCTTCGCCGTCACCGACAATGACGGCGTGGACGACTCCTCGGGCGAAACCCAGTTCCTGTGGCTGGGCAAGCTCTGAGATCGTGACGTTCTGAAAAAAGCGATTGCTCCGATCAAATGGGGGAGGTCACCACGTGACCTCCCCCAGAGCTCATAAGTGCCGTTCAGGCACTCGCTGTGTCCCGTCCCGACGCTTGCCGGCCAAATCAAAGCCGCTCCCGGACGCCTGATATGTCGAGCAGATACATCTGCCTCGATCCCTCATGGACTGAATCGATGCAGACCATGTTGTTGCTTCGGCTCCAGCGCGGGTGAAGATCGCAGCGGTTGTGTTTGCCCAGATCAGAGGGCGTATAAAAGGCGCCTAGGTCGTACCGGCGATCCTTGTGGGTATCGAAAAGGAACAGGGCGCGCTGGTTGGTCCTGTCGTCCGGGTAGGTGTCCGACAGCATCCAGCGACCGTCGCGGCCATAGGTCATATGGCCGTTCTCCGTTAAAATACCGCGGCCGATGACTGTTACAGCGCCGCTTCGATCATCATAGAGCTGGTAGTGAATCTCACCGTCGTGAGGCCCCCAGACGATGATCTCGTCATCCGATTTCCAAAGAGGATGGGAGATCTGGTAGATAGATTTCTCATAGTCGAAGGTGCCGTGCTGGCTGGGATCATAATCTGCTTCCAGCTGGGGCAGAGGATGATCGGTGTCCTCCAACAGCCTCAGATCGGAACCGTCTCCGTTCATCGTGAAGAGACGATGCAGATAGCAGAACTCGTCGTCGGGCCGTTCCGTCCAGCGGTGAATGAACAGGAAGCGGGTGCCTGACGGATTGACCTCCATATGGGTGATCCAGTGCATGGCCTTGTCCATGGAAGGCACGTGCTGGAAGTCGAAGAGCTGGCGAAGCGACAGGATGAGTTCGGTTTTGCCCGTCGCGATGTCCATGCGCCAGACGCCGTCGTCCTCGGGCGCGAGCTCCAGCTCAGGCTCCTGTTCCGTCGCCAGATAGCCGATCGTTTTATGCGTGGCGATGAATCGGGAATAGTTCAAGGTTAGCGCAAACGCCCCGTTCGGCGCCATCACATAGATGGGCAGCGGCAATTCATAGCTTTCGCCGCTGGCCGGATCGACAACGGTGGAGCGGAAGTCGGGGTAGACATTGGCGGGGCCGGACGCACCGGTCGCCCGGGTGTTATAGATGATCTTGCCCGTTGATCCCACCCATTGCAGCTGGCAGCCCATCTGCCAGTTCCAGGCGGTCGTCTCGCCCAGCTTGTGCCAGCGGTCGCCATCCTGCAGATCGAAATATCCGACCTCTGCCACCTCCTTGCCGGTGAGGTTACCGGTAAACATCGGTGTGCGGTTGGCGAGCAGAAACCGGTCATCGACACTGAAATTGGTCTTGTTGTAATAGCCGAAAAAGCTGTTCAGCTTGCCGTCTCCGACCTGCCTTATGGGTACTTGCCTGCTGATGTCAGCGATCCCGAACGTCATTGCTCTCTCCCCATTCATGAATCTTGCTACCTGAGCTGCGACAGGAAGGCGTGCATCCGGTTCATGGCCGTATTGATGATCTCTTCGCTCGTCGCGAACGACATGCGGAAGAACCCCGGCTGCAGGAACGACGAGCCAGGAATGACCGCAATTTCCGCCTGCTCGAGCAGCGCTTCGCAGAAGCTGTTGTCGTCGGTGATCGTCATGCCACCGACCTTTTTGCCGTAGGTCTGGCGGATATCGGCAAAGATGTAGAAGGCGCCCTGAGGCGGGATGTAGCGGATATGGGGCATTTCGGAGAGCCGGCGGGTGATGAGATCTTTGCGGATCTGATAGCGGTCGCGCATCTGATCGATTTCCGCCTGGCCGTTTCTCAGACCACCCAGCGCCGCCCATTGCGCGATGGAACTGGCGCCGGAGGTGTTGTGACCCTGCAGCATGGTCATGCGCTTGATGAGATCCTGCGGGCCGATGGCAAAGCCGATACGCCAGCCGGTCATCGCCAGGGCCTTGCTTGCGCCATTGATGTGCAGCATCCGATCGCGCGCCTGCGGGCACAGATTGAGTGGGTTCCGGTAGACGAGCCCGTCGAAGATGATGCGCTCGTAGATTTCATCATTGATGATGGTGAAGTCGAACTCGATGGCGAGCTGGCACAGCCCAGTGACGAGCTCGTCACTGAAGATGCGCCCGGATGGGTTGTTGGGAGTATTCAGGATCAGCACCCGGGTGCGCGGCGTGATCGCAGCCCTGATATCGTCCAGGCTGAAATCAAGAGTTTCGGGATCAGTCTCCACGACGACCGGTGTGGCGTCGCACAGGCGGATCTGTTCGACATAGCTGACAAAGGCGGGAGCGATGAGTATTGCCTCATCGCCTGGATCAAGCAGCGCGGCGCAGGCCTCGAAGATCAAGGGTTTTGCCCCCGATCCGACGATGACCTCGGTGGCAGCGTAGTCCAGATCGAAGCGGTCCTTGTAATATTTGGCGACTTCCGCCCGCAGCTCGTTGAGACCCGCCGCCGGAGTATAGAAGGTCTTTCCGGCCTCGATCGCCGCCTTCGCGGCCTCCATGACCGAGGGAGGCGACACGAAATCCGGTTCACCCGTGGAAAGCGATATGATATCGCGCCCCTGCCGGCGCAGGTCTGCCGCCCGTTCGGAAGCCATCCGCGTGGCGGCGGGCTGCAGGCGCTTGAGACGTTCGGCAATCCGAACCATGGCGGTGTCCTCTGGCTGGTGCCTCTAGGGATGAAGTGATCAGGTTGTCTGGCCGCCGTTGGCGGCGATCATCTGCCCGTTGACGAACCGTGCTTGCGGCGAAGCAAGGAAGGTGACGACCGCGGCGATGTCCTCAGGCTCCGCCATGAACCCAACCGGAATGCCGGCGAGCTTCTTGGGATCATCTGCGGCCCCCCCCTCGGTCAGCGTCTGCCCTGGAGACACCGCGTTCACGGTTATCCCCTTTGGACCGAATTCCGTTGCCAGAGCTTTCGTCAGTCCCCAGATCCCATGTTTGGCTGCGGAAATATGAGCGCCCTCGAAATAGCCCTGGATCGACTTCATTCCCGTCATGCTGACGATCCGCCCCCACCCCTTTTGCACCATGCCGGGCAGAAAGGCCTGAGAGGTGCGAAATGCGGCGGTCAGGCTGGTGTCGACGACCGCCTGCCAGTCCTCCTCTTTCACGCCCAGGAATGGACTGTGAGGTCGAACGGCTGCGTTGTTGACGAGGATGTCCACCGTGTGGAATTCGCCGAGCGCTCTGTCAGCTATTCCCGAAATTGCCTTCGGATCGCGCATGTCGCCCATAGCGATGAGCGCCCTCGCACCCTGCGCTTCTACAAGAGCTGCGGTCTGCTCACAGCTTTCACGGCTTGTCGCGCCGTTGACGATCACGTTGCAGCCCAGCCGCGCCAGCCCCACCGCGACCGCACGCCCGATATTGCGTCCCGATCCAGAAACAAAGGCCGTCTTGCCGGCTAAAGTTTTGTCGCTCATCTGGCTTCTCTCTCCGTCCCAAACGTCTTGAAATCACGGCGCGGCGTGGACGCCGGACGACATGCGGCCGGATAAGCCGCCGACCACAAGCCGAGCTGGACCCGCGGCCGTCTCATCAGCTGCACGATGATCGCGAAGCCCGACCCTTCAGTGTAAGGATGGCAGCTGTAGACCGATTGTCAACAAACCGTTGACAGACATGGATCGATGGCATTGCATGGCGTCATGAGTACCGATGAAAAAGCCATGGAAGCCGTCACGGAGCGGCGCGATCGCACGCTTACCCTGGTCGCCCGCGACAGATTGGAAGAGCTTATCCTGACGGGCGAGCTGCAGGCCGGCTCGCGCCTGAACGAGCTCACGCTTTCCAGGCAACTGGGCGTCAGCAGGGGCCCCATCCGCGAAGCCGCCAGACTTCTGGAGAGAGACGGGCTGGTTTCCTCGATCGCGAACCAGGGTGTCTTCGTCCGGCAGCTTTCGGTCGAGGACGCTGTGGAACTCTATGAGATGCGTGCGGTGATCGCCGGCTATGCTTGCAGCTGTCTCGCAAAGCGTGCCGGCAAGGAAGAAAAGGCCGAATTGCGCCGCTTGGTAGAGGAAATGGACCAGTGTATCATCGAGGTGCGCGAAGACGACTACTTTGTCCTTAATCTCAGATTTCACGATCGCATCGCAGAGCTGTCGGGAGGGCGCAGGACCTCAGAGCTTTACAGTTCCCTCGGCAAGGAGGTGCGCCTTCTGAGGCGGCGCGTGTTGCGCGGGAAAGATGCCATGGAGTTCTCCAATGGCGAGCACAAGGAAATTCTGAAGGCGATCGAGCTTGGTGACGTGGCGACGGCGCGAGATGCCGCTGAACAGCACCACATCAGCGGCAAGCGCCGCTGGCTGGAGACACTCTGATGAAAGCTTAAAGGGTGTTGGGGCCAGGAAAAGAGCTCCAGCACTTACAAAAAGGCGGTGGTCCGCCAAAAAAGGGGAGGAATGCAAATGATACGGCATACGATAAGGCATGCCGCGGGTTTCAGGGCACGCGCCCTGGCATTCGCTTGCGTCGCCGGCTTGCTCGGCACGGTTCCCGCGCTCGCGGACTATCCAGACAAAAAGCTCAACTGGACGATCGCTTTCGGACCTGGTGGCGGTAACGACATCATGGCCCGGACCATGGTCGAAATCATCAATAAGTACAAACTCTACCCCGGCGATATCGAACTTCAGAACCGGGCAGGAGGTAGCGGCGCGGTCGGGTGGGGGCATCTCTACTCGAAGTCCGGCAGCGACTACGATATCTCGACCACTTCTGGCAGTTTCATAACGACACCGCTTCAGGCCAACACGCCCTGGAAGCCTGCTGATTTCACACCCGTCGCCCTGCTTGCAACCGACGATCTGGCTCTTGTCGTCCACGGCAAGTCGAAGTGGAACACCATTGAAGAATTCATCGCTGACGCCAAGAAGAAGCCACCCACAATAGCCGGCACCGGCACGGTTAATGTCGATTTCATCGTTCCGAAGATCTTTTCTGAAAAAGCCGGCTTCGACATCAAATACATCTCGTTCAACGCCATGGGCGACATGACAACGGCCCTGCTCTCGAACGCGGTAGACGCCATGGTCAGCAATCCAGGCGAGATCGTCGGCATGGTTGAATCCAAGGACATGAAGGCCCTCGTTTACAGCGGAGAAAAGACCCCCGAGGCTCTTGGACCGGTGCCGACCATGAAGGAGAAGGGATATGACGTCGGCGTCTCCATGCCGCGCGGGGTGATCCTTGCTCCCGGCGCGTCGCAGGAGGCGAAGGACTTCTGGATCAAGACCTTCCAGAAGATCGTCGAAACACCCGAATGGCAGAAGTACATCGAGTCGAACTTTCTGACCGAAAACATCAAGTATGGCGATGACTTCGCCAGCTTCCTCGAAACCACGCAGGATGGATTCGAGAAAGTGCTGCGAGAGCAGGGCGCCATCAAGTAAGTCGCAGCCCCTTCGGTTGGCCGCTGGCTCCCTCGGCGCCGGCGGCCTAAAGCAGAAAGCAGCAACATGCGCATTGTTTTTCTGGCGTTGCTCCTGACGGCGAGCTTGCTCTATTCCTATTATGCCTATGACACCTTGTCCTTTCTGACGACGACCGGTCGTCTCGGACCCGGTTTCTTTCCGCGCATCATCGGCACGCTTCTCGTTGTCCTGTGCCTGGCAGCCCTCATAAGTGATCGGCGTTCGGCCGCCGACGAAGGCGATATTGGTGTGGCGGCAGACGCCTGGTCCGTTGCCGCGATGGTCCTGGCGAGCATTGGCTACCTTGTGGCCTTGCGGTTGGTCGGCGGCGTCGTGGGGACGGTCATATTTCTGCTGGTCATCCTGTCGATCTTCAACAGAGGCCGGTATTTTCTCAACGCCACCCTGTCGGTGGCGGTGCCGGCCTGCCTCTACCTGCTCTTCGTCGTGACGCTCAACGCGGACATGCCGGAAGGACTTCTGCCACTGCCATTCTGATGGCGGCACGGCGGCTGCGGCCGCAAAAGGAGCTTCGCTTCATGGATATCTTTGCAGATCTTTGGATGGGTCTGGCCGTCGCCGTTTCGCCCATCAATATTCTTTATCTGCTGGTGGGTGCCATGGTCGGCATGGTGGTCGGTGTCATCCCCGGCTTTGGACCATCGGCCGGCCTCGCGATCCTGCTGCCGGTGACGATGGGCATGGATCCTACCGGTGCGATCATGATGCTGGCGGCCATCTATTACGGTGCGATGTACGGCGGCACGATCACCTCTATCCTGCTCAACACCCCCGGCGAATCCGCCACTGTCGCAAGTACATTCGATGGCTACCCACTGGCGAAGAAGGGTCGCGCCGGTCCTGCCCTGGTGATGCAGGCCGTCGCCTCCTTTGCCGGCGGAACCATCGGGGTGATGCTGCTGACAGTGCTCGCGCCCGCGTTTGCGCAGGTTGCGCGCAACTTTGGTCCGCCCGAATACTTCCTTCTGGCCATGCTGGGCATGATCACTCTTCTGGTGATGCTCGGGCACAACTGGAAGCTTGGCCTCATATCCGCGCTTATCGGTTTTGCTCTCGGTACGGTCGGCGTGGATCTTGAGACGGGCCAGAGCCGGTACACCTTTGGATCGGCCGAGCTCATTGGCGGCATAGAGTTCATTCCCATTGCCATCGGCCTTTTTGGTTTGGGCGAACTCTTCTATTCCTTCTACGAAGGTGCCCATAAAACCGGCGCCGACAGGTTGATCCGATATAGCGAGGAAAAGCACTTCTGGCCGTCTCTCCACGACTGGGTCAGCACGCGCTTCACGATGATCCGGGGCTCACTCCTGGGCTTCGTGGTCGGCGTGATCCCCGGCGCCGGCGCGACGATCGCGTCGCTTATGGCCTACTCGCTGGAACGGTCGGTCTCCAAGCGTCCGGAAAACTTCGGCAAGGGTGAAATGGCGGGCCTGGTGGCGCCAGAGGCGGCGAACAACGCCGCATCGTCCGGTGCCATGATCCCGCTTCTCACCCTCGGTATTCCCGGGTCCGGCTCGACGGCCGTCCTGCTCGCCGCCTTTCTGATGTGGGGCCTGCGCCCTGGACCGCTTTTCATGGAACAGAATGCGCCGCTCGCCTGGGGGTTCATCGCTTCCATGTATCTGGGAAACATGGCGCTGCTCGTGATCAACATCTTCGCGATCCCGCTGTTCGTGCAGATCATCCGCATCCCTTACCGCATCCTCGCGCCCATCGTCGTGGTCATCTGCACGATCGGTACATTCAGCGTGGCCAGCTCGAACATCGAGATGTACCTGATGTTCGCGGCGGGCGTCGTCGGCTTCTTCATGCGGCTTTACGGCTATTCGCCCGCCGCCCTGCTTCTTGCTCTCGTTCTCGGACCTATGGCCGAGGAAGCACTGCGCCAGACGCTGATGATCTCACAGGGGTCTGCCACGATCTTCTTCGAACGGCCGGGTTCAAACTGGATCATGGTGACCACGGTGGTCCTGCTGGTGGTACTGCCTCTGCTCCAGCGATTCGGACGCACCGCACGTGCCGACCCCGCTAGCGCTGGCGCGTGAGGAGCTATCTCTGGATAGCAGTTCAGACGCTGCGGACGCGTTTGGAGACCGGAGAGCCGATGCTCTCCGGTCCGCTTTCCGTCAGCTCAGGAGCCACTCGCTGAAGCGTACATCCGCTTTTGCCTTGTGCTCGCCCCAGAACGCATCATTCACTGCGACAGTCTTCGCCAGATTGTCCGGGAACGACGGCAAGGCGGGCGCTCGTTTCTCATCTATGAACTTGTAGGCGCCGGGGTTGGTCGGGCCGTTGCTCAATTCCTTGGTGTAGGCGGCCTGCCGGTCGGCCCTGGCGCAGAACTTGACGAACTGGCGTGCAAGATCGGCCTTGGGCGCGCCCTTCGGGATGCACCAGCCCTCCACGCTGTAGAAGCCACCTTCCCAATCGATGGCCACCGGCACGCCGTTGTCGATGGCAGTCTGGGCCCGGGCGTTCGGCATGGGACAGATATCGACCTCCCCGGTCTGAATGATCTGGGTGCTCTGAGGCGCTGAATCCCACCAGACCTGAACCTGCGGCTTGATCTCGTCCAGCTTCTTGAAGGCCCGGTCCCAGCCCTCTGCCGTGGACAGAACCTTGTAGATATCATCACCCGGCGCAACGCCGTCGGCACGCAGGGCGACCTCGATGGAATCGCGTGCGAAACGGCGCATGCCGCGTCCGCCGGGCAGTTCCTTGTCCCAGAGGCTGGCGAAGGATTTGACGTTCTTCATCCGGTCGGACCGGTACGCCAGGATGAAGGTGTACAGGCCGTTGCCGACGAAGAACGGGGTTTTCATGTTGGCGGGGATGGCGGCGACATCGTCCCCACCGAGGTCGAGGTCCTCCACCAGATCGGACTTCTTCAGAAAGTCCGCGATGTCGGCGGAGATGCCTCCGCTGAGATCCCAATTGTAGCTCTTGGTTTCCACCTGCGCCTTGAACTCGGCGGCCGGATAGCCGCGCCGGGCGACCGATGTCACCGCGATGCCGGTTTCCTTCGTGAAAGGTTCGTAGAAGGCCTCCTTGAAGGCCGTGGTATAGGCACCGCCCGGATCTGCGCAGACCAAGGTCTGTGCAGCTTGGGACGGGCGCCACAGCCAGGGCAGAGCGACGCCGGCGGCACCGGCAGTCATGGCACCTTTGATGAGGGTGCGGCGAGATAGGTTCAACGTGTCACTCATGGTTCTGCGCTCCAACGGTTCCGGTATCAGGGCTTATCTTCGACGGCTTCTGCGTCCGACGAACTCGGCAATCAGGATGATGGCGGCAACGAAAACGAGCATCAGCGTGGAGACCGCCGCCAGAGTAGGGCTGATGTTGAGAAGAGCTTCCGACCACATCTGCCGAGGCAGTGTCGTGGCGATGCCACCGCTTACGAAGAGGGCGATGGTCAACTCATCGAACGACCGGACAAAAGCGAACAGGAATGCGGTGATCAGGCCGGTGCGTATAAGCGGAAAGGTGATGTAGCGGAAGGTCCGGGCCTGGTCCGCGCCCAGCGTCCAGGCAGCCTGGTCGAGCCGCTGGTCGTAGTTCTTCAGCACGGCCATCACGGTGATGATGACGTAGGGCAGCGTGAAGACGGTATGGCCGATGACAAGACCGATATTGGTGCCGATCAGCCCGACATAGGAGTAGGCGTAGAACAGCGCCACGGCGACCACGATGTGCGGCAGGATGATGGGCGACAGGATGAAGGCGATGATCGCCGTCTTGCCCGCGATCTGCTGACGGGACAGGAAGAAGGCGGCGGGAGTGCCGAGAACGACCGACAACATGGCCGTGCTGAGCCCAACCCCGACAGAGCGAAGAGTGGCCTCCTGCCAAATGGCGGAGCTGAAATAGGCCTCGTACCACTGCAATGAGAATCCACGCGGCGGCCAGCCGAAGAAGCTGTTTTCCGAGAACGACAGCGGGATGACGAAGAAGGTCGGAACCGCAAGAAAGATGATCACGGCCAGACCGACCAGCCAACGTGCGGTCATGCGCTGGCCGCCGGGCCGATCGTATTTCGGCCGGAACAGCATATGGAATCCATGGCCGATGCCCCAGCCGATCCAGCTGATCCCGGCGATGAACCGGCGGCCGATGTCGGAGCCCAGGCGCGAGAGAAGGCCGTCGCGTCCACGGCTCTTGCCGTAGCTGGCGCCACCGGTCAGTGCCGACATGCCAAGCACGCGGTCGAACAGATAGAAGATGCTGAAGGCGGCCACGAGAAGCATGACCGATATGGCCCCGGCGAAGCCCCAGTTCAGCATTTCCTCGATCTGGATGATGATGAGCTGCGCCATCATCATTTCACGCGGGCTGCCAAGAAGCGTTGGCGTGATGAAGAACCCCATCGCGGTGATGAAGACCAGCAGGCCGGCTGCGGCGACGCCCGGCAGGGACAGCGGGAAATAGATGCGCCAGAACGAGTGGGAGGTGCCCGCGCCCAGCGTCGAGGCCGCCCTTGTCAGGTTGGGATTGATGCTCTGCATCACCGAGAGCATGGTCAGGATGGCGATCGGCAGCATGGCGTGCGACATGCCGACCATGACGCCGAAGAAGTTGTACATCAGCTTCAGCGGCTGCTCGATGACCCCCAGCGAAGCCATCCACTGATTGAGGACGCCGTCGCGCCCCAGCAGCAGCATCCAGGCGAAGCTGCGCACCAGGAAACTGGTCCAGAACGGCACCATGACCCATATCAGCAAGCCGCTGCGGGAGGCCGGAGAGACGGACGCCAGGAGATAGGCGACCGGATAGCCCGCAACGATGCAGATCAGCGTGGTCCAGAGCGCGATACTGAAGGTGTTCTTGAGCACGTTGAAATAAAGCGTGGTGCTGAACAGGCGCTCGTAATGGTCAAGATTGATCTCGCCGCCGGCATCCACGATGCTGAGCCAGAGCAACTGGCTGACCGGTATCAGAAAGACGATCAGAAGGAAGATCGACGTCGGCAGCAGTGGCCACAGTCGCCGGAATTTAGCCGACCGCAGGCCGGAGTCCGCCCTGGCGGGAAGCGGCGCCCTGAGTGCGGTATCACTCATGGCCGACGCTCCGTCCGGGCAGCACCACGGTGCGGGCGGCAGGCCAGCCGATCCGTATGGTGTCGCCGCTGATGGCGCTGCGGGTTGGCGCGGTGGTCAGCTGCGTGAAGGTCACGTCGGTGCCGTCGGCCAGCTCGCCGAAATATTTGGTCACCGGACCGACCATGACGCTGTTCCGGACCCGCACTTCTGCCGCGTTCTCGGCATGTTCGTCCGACCGCAGAAGCGTGATGTGCTCGGGGCGCACCATGATCGACAGCTCATCGGTGCCACTGCGGCGCGGATCGTTCGTCCGCGGCGCGCGGATCATGCCGCCGCCAGGCCCCTCATAGGTATCGAAGTCGGTGTCCTGATCCTTGATTCTGACGGGAAACATGTTGGCGCCGCCCAGGAACAGCGCGGTGAAGATGCTTTTGGGCTCGAAATACAGATCGTTGGGCGTGCCGATCTGCTCGATCTGGCCATCGTTCATCAGGCAGATGCGGTCCGACATGGACATGGCCTCTTCCTGATCATGCGTGACGTAGAGGATCGTGGTCTTCAGCTCCTCGTGGAGCATCTTGATCTCGATCTGCATCTGGTCACGAAGCTTCTTGTCGAGCGCTCCCAGGGGCTCGTCCATGAGGACGATGGAGGGTTGGTACACGGTGCAGCGCGCCAGGGCGATGCGCTGCTGCTGCCCGCCCGACAGCTCACTGGGAAACCGTTCAGCCACATGCGGCAACCGCACGATCTCCAGGATCCGCTTCACCTTGCGGTCGATCTCGGCGGCGGGCATGCGGCGCATGCGCAGCGGAAAGGCGATGTTTTCGTAGATCGTCAGATGCGGGAACAGGGCATAGTTCTGGAACACCATGCCGATGTCACGCTGATGACTGGGCGCAAAAGTAGACAGAACGCCGTCGATACGGATCTCTCCACCGTCCGGCAGCACCAGGCCAGCCAGTGTCATCAGCAGCGTTGTCTTGCCTGAGCCGGAGGGTCCGAGCAGCGTCAGGAACTCGCCTTCCGGCACCTCAAGCGACGTCTCCTTCAGGGCCATCACAGACCCATAGGACTTCCAAACGTTCTTGATGCTGAGTTTGCTTTTCATGACAGAGCCAGTCCTTCGGCTTCGCCCTTGGGGGCGGCTATGGTTGTGTGCGGCGCGGCGCTCCAGCCCGGGCCGTGCAGGTGATGCGCCTGCGCCAGGAAGCTCGCGATCTCATCATCGCGGCCGCTATCCTCCCAGCTGAGATCGTCCATCAGCTGATGCAGCACCGCCCTCTGCGCCTCCGGTGCAAGCCCGGCCTCCCAGCCGACCCCGGCGCGCCGGAAGGCGGCGTCGTAAAGCGTCACGGCATGCTCGCGCGGCCGGGATGTGCCCGGCGCACTGTCGTGCGAGGCATATGACGATGGGCGCGCCGGACCTGAGGCAGGAATCCTGCCTGCCACGATCCGCGCCATGTCGCGGCCGCCCGATCGGTGGTTCATGACGGAGCCCATGGTCATGGCGAAGACGCCGGGGAGGCCGTCGGCCGCCAGGTCATGGATGTCGCGCGACCGTTTGCCGAAGGGCATCATCGGGTCGTAGGTCAGCGGGCGCACGCCGGACCAGGTGAACACGACATCCGATGCCTTTATCCCGGCACCTGGCAGCATGAGATTTGCCTCACGCACGAGCCAGCCGATATCTTCCGGCGTGGTATGAATGTCGTCCAGATCGCCTTCGTAGAGGGTTTCAGTCGGGCCGAAGTAATGATAGCCGCGCCAAGGCACACAGTAGAACGGCTCGTTCTTGCTGTTGATGATGGCAAGCCCGTAGTCGCGGCACTCCTCGGGCAATTTGACCACGATGTGGGCGCCCTTCGTGCCAAGAATCCTGCGGCTGGCCGCCGGTGCGGCCTCGCGGTTGATCTGATCGATCCAGATACCGCCCATGTTGAGGACGATCTTGCCGGTAACCGTGACCTCCTCGCTGTCGACCAGCATATCCGACAGGCCCACGGTCCAGGCCTCGCCAGTGCGAGTGAGCAGCCGCGCGGAGGTGTAATTTCGCACGGTGGCGCCAAGGCGCTCGGCGTCCATGACGTTGTCGATGCAGAGGCGCTCCGGCCAGTCCATCTGGTATTCACGGAAGAGCGCCACGGCTTCCAGACTGCCGTAATGATCACCGAGCCAACGGATCAGCGGCAATTCCTTCGCCCGTTCCGCCGACACGCGTCTGTAATCGAGCGGAGGGTTTGCGGGGCCAAGGCGCTTCAGCACCGCGAAGGCGGCATCGAGATGCCAACCGCGATAAAGACCGCCCTTGTAGATCGGGAAGGCGAAGTTCATGGCCCGCGTACGAGCAGGAGAGGTCTCGACGAGTTCGGCGCGCGCCTGCATGGCAAGGCGCGCCATCCGCAGTGCAATGGCGAGACGCTTTGGGTGCCGCACAAAATCCATAAGCGAGCGTCCCGGCGCCAGATAGCGCAGCCCGCAGTGCAGAAGCCGACTGGAGCGGCTGGTGGAGCCGGAGGCAAAGTCGCCCTTGTCCACCAGCAGCACGGTGTAGCCGGCAGCGGCCAGATGCTGGGCCGCGCTGGAACCGTTGATGCCGCCACCGATCACGACAACATCATAGGTCTTGCCCTGCAATGAGGTGATGGGCGCGCGCATCGGCATCTCCTCTCAGAGCGCCCGGGCGACGCGCATGGCGTCGAGCACCGCGGAGTGGATGTTGCGGCTGGCGACGGCATCGCCGATGCGGTGGAGCTCGAAGCGGCCGGGGTTGTCTTGCCGCCTCTGAGCCTGGCCGGCCAGCAGCGCCGCGATATCGGTGACGCCGTCGTTGGTCGAGATTGAGGTCAGCGACTTGAACACCTCGTCCATGGGAACCGTCCCATGTTCCACCACCACCTGATCGGTGATCACGGTCTCGGTTTCCAGCGTCACGTCATTGAGGAAAAGCGCGGCCAGCTTGTTGCCCTCGCGCCGCACCTCGACAAGGCGGCGGTCGAAGAAGGGACGGATGCCCAAGCTGTAGAACTGCTTTTTCCAGGTGACGCGCTCGGCGTAAGTCAGCTCAACGGCCAGATAGCCGTCGATGGAGAAATAGTCGACGCGGCGGCCATCGGCAGCGACCTTCTCGGCCACCTGCGGACCGGGATGACGGCCCGTGCCGTCGAACACCACGACATGCTCACGCGCGGTCGCGCTCCCATCCAGAATGTCCCAGGCGCTGGTGCAAAGCTCCGCGCCGACGATCCAGTCGAGGTCGGGGACGCCGCCAGTTGCGATGATCACGGCATCGGGCTCTTCGGCCAGCACATCGTCCATTTCGGCATAGAGATTGGTGCGGCAGTCGACCTTCAGGCGTTCCAGCTGAGCGACCCGCCAATCGATGATGCCGCGCAAATCGCGCCGCCAGGAATGGCGGCTGCCGATCAACACCTGGCCGCCCAGTTCGGCAGCCGCCTCGAACAAGACGACCTTGTGGCCGCGCTCGGCCGCAACACGTGCCGCTTCCAGTCCGGCCGGACCGCCGCCGACGACAACCACCTTCCGGCCGGGCGCGGTCGCGCGGGCGATGGTGTGGGACATTTCGGTCTCGCGTCCGGTGACCGCATTGTGGAGGCATTTCGGACGATAGCCGGACATGCAGTGGCTGGCGCCGACACAGGGACGGATTTGGTCTTCCTCGCCCGCCAAGATCTTCTTGACGATATGCGGATCTGCGATATGGGCTCGCGTCATGCCGGCCATGTCGAGATGGCCCTGGCCCACGGCATGGCGGGCCGAAGCGACATCGGCCATGCGGGCGGCGTGGAACACCGGCACGCCCACCTCGCGCTTGAAGGCGCCGACCGCCGCGACCCAGGGCGCCAGGGGCGTGCCCATGGAGGGCATATTGTCCCGGGCCAGCGCAAGCTCGGTATCCATCTTGCCATAGATGGCGTTGAAGAAATCGAGGTCGCCCTCGCTCTGGAGGATCTGCGCGGTGGCGATACATTCCTCCAGGGTAAGGCCGCCGGTCGGCCCCTCATCCACCACGAAACGCATGCCGACGATGAAGTCGTCTCCCACCTGGCGGCGGATTTCCTGGTGCACCATGATTGGAAAGCGGCAGCGATTTTCCAGCGATCCGCCGAAACGATCGGTGCGTCGGTTGGTCAGCGGCGAAAGGAACTGGCCGATGAGGTGTCCGCCCGCCAGCGTCTCGATCCCGTCGAGGCCACCCTCCTTGCAGCGCAGAGCCGCCGCACCGTAGGCCTTCACGACCCGCGCGATGTCATGCTCATCCATTTCCTTGGGGAAGCTGCGGTGCAGGGTTTCGCGGATGGCCGATGGCCCGATGGTGGGCAGCCAGTCTCCGCCATAGGGATCGCCGCGACGGCCGAGGTGAGTGATCTGGCACATCAGCGCGGCGCCCTGCGCGTGTATTCGCTCGGAGAATCGCTGAAGATGCGGAATGATGCCGTCGTCACCGACGTTGAGCTGGCGGAAGATGTTGGGCGAATCCCGATCGACGTTGGACGATCCGCCGAACATGGTCAGCGCTATGCCGCCCCGCGCCTTCTCCTCATGATAGGCCTGATAGCGGTCGGTGGGGTAACCGCCCTCCTCCAGTCCGCAGGCGTGGCTGGTGCTCATGAAGCGATTGCGCAGCCGCAACCGCTTGATGGTCAGCGGCCGGAGCAGTGGATCCCGGGACAGACTTTCAACTTCTGATGTGTTCTGCTCGGCTAACGCGGTATCGGACACGGGGGACGCACCTTCTGTTTCGGACTGGTCGGACGGAGGCACTGCGGGGCGTCAGGTCAGAAGGAAACCGGCGCCGACGGGATCACTGGGGTCGAGCAGCCATTTGGCATAGCCGTAGATGTTGGCGGCTCCCTTCACCGTTGACTGGAGCACGCGTTGCCCGCCCAACGTCTCCTCGCCCAGAAGTTCGCCCTCGAAGACACCACCCAATGGGCCTTCAGCGAGAATTTTGCCGCCCGTTCGCAGCGTGCCCTGACGTTCCAGCAGCGCCACCATGGCGCTGACGCCCGTGCCGCCGGGCGAGCGGCCGGCCTGGCCATCACCGAAAATGTGGATGTTGCGATAGGTGGCATCGGCGCGGTCAGGCTCGTGATGAAACGTCACGATGTCGATCCAGTCGATGTGGGCGTGCACCGGATGCTTGACCTTGATCTTCTCGTTCAGCTGCTTCTTGACCGAAGCCCCGATGCGGCGAAACAGATGGACGTTCTGCGGCTCGATCTTGGCGATCGAGCGATCCCACTTCACATGGCCGAAGAAGTTGCCGCCGAAGAGGATGTCGGCCGTTCCCTGGCCAAATTCGCCCAGATCAACCGGCACGTCCAATTCCTGGACGAAGGCGGGAACATTGTGGAAGCGGCAGGACACCACCTCGTTGCCGGCGCTTTCGACCTCCGCGGTGATGGGGCCGACCGTTGTTTCCAGCCGAACGGTCGTGAGCGGCGGCGTGGCCTTGACCCAGCCGTTGGCCACCATCGCCATTGCCAGGCCGATGGTGCCGTGACCACACATGTTCATGAAGCGGTCATTGTCCATCCAGATCACGCCGCCGTCGAAGCCGGGCTCGGATGGAGGCGTCAGGAACACGCCATACATGTCCTTGTGGCCGCGGGGCTCCAGCATGATGGCGCGGCGCAGCCATTCGAAGTTCTGCTCGATGAAGCGGCGCTTCTCGAGGATTGAGGATCCGGCAGGATAGGTGATGCCGCTGTGGATGATGCAGGTCGGCGCGCCTTCCGTGTGCGTGTAGCAGACATCGACGAAATTATTGATACGCATGCGCGAAATCCCCGTTTCAAGACACCGGTCGGGGCAGACCATCCCGAGAGCTTGCGCTCGCGGCACAGCATCAGTCGCCACCGGGTGAAACGGCGACGGCATCAATCCCCTCATAATAAAGGCTTTTTTGCCACACTGGGCCGCCCTTTATATGCATACGCAAACGTATACATCGATCGCTTCAACTGTCAACACGGCTGCCGAAATGGCTCGAAATGCGGCCAAAATCACCTATATCGCCCATTTTTTGATAAGCTTGCGGCGACCAGCCTCAGTTATGTATACATATGAGCGGGCTTGGTGTTCCGCAGATGCGCAGGATCTAACGCGATGTCAGAAACGATAGAATTCACACGCGGCGAGCTCGTGTATGAGGATCTCAAGAAGCGGATCATTTCGCTGAAGATCGAGCCGGGAACGCCCCTGCAGGAAGCCGAGATCACGAAGGCCTACGACGCGAGCCGCACACCTGTCCGCGAGGCGCTGGCGCGGCTCAGTCATGAAGGTTTTCTGGTTCGGTGGGGGCGTGGCTACCGTATACGCAGCTTTTCCCCCCTGGAGGTCAAGGAGCTTTATGAAGTCCGCGAAGCGCTTGAAAAGATGGCGGTTCGCCTGACCATCGAGACGTCGTCGCCGGAGAAGATCAAGACCATCGAGACGCAGCTGGAGCACTATCAATCATTCATCGAGAGCAACGACATCAACGCTTTCAACCTGCACGCCAACTCGTTCCACATGACCATCGCCCAGCTGTCGGGCAATCAGAACCTGCTTGAGCAGTTGACCACGATCCACGAGAAAGTGCGCCTTATCAGTGCTCGTTATCTCCTTCGCTCCGAAAGTATACAAAACGCCTTTCTGGAACACTCGCGCATTTACAACGCGATTCTGAGGGGCGATGTCGTGGTCGCTGAAGCTGCGATGCGCGAGCATATTCAGGAGGTCATTGAGTTCTTTCGGGCTCAGGCCTGAGCTGGCGAGCTGCTGAAGCTCACCAGCGGCCCTCAGCGTTGCGCCTGAGCCCCATCCGGCTGTCCGGATGGGCGTTCTTCGTTGGAAGCCGATGCTGAGGCGGCCCGGTCGGGTGTGACCCTCCACACCGTGTTGGATAGGTCATCGGCGATGATCAGCGCGCCGCGCGGGTCCACCGTCACGCCAACCGGTCGACCACGGGCCTTTCCGTCCTCCGTCAGGAAGCCTGTCGCGAAATCAACAGGATCCCCGGCAGGCCTGCCGTCGCGGAAAGGCACGAAGATGACCTTGTAGCCCGCCGGCGGGGTTCGATTCCAGCTTCCATGCTCGCCGATGAACACGCCGTCGGCGAATTGCGCACCCATTTCCGGCGTTGAGAAAGCGAGCCCAAGCGCCGCGACATGTGAACCAAGACTGTAGTCGGGCCGGATGGCGGCGGCCACCTTCTCAGGGTCCTGCGGCTGCGCGCGCGGATCCACATTGTCGCCCCAGTAGCTGTAAGGCCAACCATAGAAGCCGCCCTCCCTGACCGACGTGAGGTAGTCGGGAACGAGGTTAGGGCCGATCTCATCCCGCTCGTTCACCACGGCCCAGAGCTGACCGGTGCCCGGCTGGATGGCAAGCGCCGTGGGATTGCGAAGGCCGGTTGCGTACTGCTTGTGCGCGCCGGTCTGCGCATCGATCTGCCAAACCACAGCGCGATCGATCTCCGCCTCCATCCCGCGTTCGGTGATGTTGCTGTTGGAACCGATGCCGACATAGAGGAAGCGGCCGTCAGGGCTTGCCGTCAGGGCCTTCGTCCAGTGATGGTTGATGGCCGAGGGCAGATCCGTGACCTTGGTCGGTGGCCCGCTCGCCTCGGTCTGGCCATCGGCATAGTCGAAGCGCACCAGCGAGTCCTGATTGGCGACGTAGATGGCGCCATTCACCAGGGCCAGCCCGTATGGCGCGTTCAGGCCCTCGGCGAAGATGCCGCGCATCTCGTAAGTGCCGTCGCCATCGGCGTCGCGCAGCAGCGTCAGGCGGTTTCCGCCGCCGACATCCGTCTTTCCCTGGCTTTTGATGTAGTTCGCGATGACGTCCTTGGGCCTCAAGGCGGGAGCACCGCCGCCGGATCCCTCGGCAATCAGGATGTCACCGTTCGGAAGGACCAGCGTCTGCCGCGGGACGGCAAGCTCGGTGGCGATCGGAGCGATCCTGTAGCCATCGGGCACCGTGGGGAGATTGCCCTCCCATGCCACGGGAAGCGCGATCCTCATATCTGGCAGCAAGCCCCGTTGCGCCTCGGGAAGGTCGGGATTGGCGCCGTACTGAGCCGGCTCGGGCTCATCTCCGCAGGCGGTGAGCAGGGCTGCCACAGCGGCAAATAAAACGAACCGGCGCATCATGCATACTCCCTCGAACGGAAACCGGAATAACCGATCCAGGCCGCCACCAGCGCGAGCAGTGTCGTGATCGCCGACAGGTACAGGCCTTCCGGCATGATCGCCCAGGCGTCCTTCGCGTGGACGAGCGCGTTGATGAAGCCAAGCACGAACATGGCCAACAGAACGACGAAATACATCAGGGGTTGCAGGCCGCGGGTCCCTCGGAAGCGGATCAGGTCGACCAGCGCCCAGAGCATGGCGAGGCCCCCGCCGAGAAGCCCCCCGGCAATCAACCACGATGAGAAATTCGACCACTGGATCTGGAATGTGTTCCAGTAGGCGAGATCGCTCACGAGCGCGCCCAGGAACAGGGGAAATGGAAAGGCGAGAAGAATGGCGTGGATAGGGTGGAGCGACCTCCCATACCTCGGAGCGGCTATCGCGACCATAGATGGATCCCCTCTTGAACCGGCAGGAATATCGAACCTGGGAATCTAAGGCAGGGTCCTCGGAAATCCAGAGGAGCGATCCGAAAGGCGAGATAGCACCCCGAGGCGTGAGGCCGCCTATGGGATGGTAGAGGAATAGCCGCTCCGCCGCGGCAGGCGCAAAAAGCCCCGGGAGGTCCGGGGCTTTTGCCGCTTGAGAGCCGAGGGGCCTGTATTACGCTCTGGGCGGTCCGATCAGCTCCCGGCGGACCGCTTCCATGTCTCGTATTCTACATATTGCAGGCCCGCTTTCGCCAACCCGTCGCGCATGTTGTAAAGATCAAGACCGAGTGTGCCGGATGCCAACTTCCGGCGCTTTTCGTCCTCATTGGCCACCCGCTTGTCGGCGGCTTCGGTGACCCATTCGGCATCATGCCGGGGCACGACAACGACACCGTCATCATCCGCGATGATGGCATCGCCCGGATTGACGAGAGCACCGGCGCATACGACCGGCACATTGACCGAACCGAGCGTCGCCTTGACCGTACCCTTGGCGTTCACGGCCCGCGACCAGACCGGGAACCCCGCCTGGGTCAGTTCCTGCACGTCCCGGCAACCGGCATCGATGATGAGGGCACGCCCACCCTGCGCCATCAGCGACGTCGCCAGCAATTCACCGAACATCCCATCCTTGTTGTCGGTGGTGACGCCGACCACCAGGACATCCCCCGGCTTGCACTGCTCGATGGCGACATGGATCATCCAGTTGTCGCCCGGCTGCGCCAGCACCGTCACCGCGGATCCCGCAATGCGGGCGCCGGGATAGATCGGGCGCATATAGGGCTTCATCAGACCGAGCCGGCCGTAGGCTTCGTGGACGGTGGCAACGCCATGTTTGCCAAGACGCTCGGTCAGTTCAGGTGCAACACGCGGCGGATTGACGACAACGACGGGCTTCATGCCAGTTCCTCCAGAACCATGGGAAACAGCCGCTGATAAGCCTCGCCATAGGTCATGGCCTTGCCGGAGTTGCGGCCGCCCTGCATGCCGCGCTGCAAGGCGACGCGGGTGTAATATTCCCAAAGGTGTTTTTGTGCTGCCAGGACCTGGAAGGCCTCGTACTTCTGCTCCCAGACCTCGTCGATGTTGAGGATGACATTCGGCTTGAAATTGCACATTTCAGGCTGATGCGGCTCGAACAGGAACACCGGAGGAGCATTGTAGCTGTAGTCACCGCCGGGTTTGTGGCCCATGGCCTGCGCGATGATGCGCGCCTCCTGGGCAAAGCGGGTCGCCTCCGGATGATCGACATTGTAGGGGTCCTCGAGCGAATGCGTGAGGACGAAGGAGGGATTGAGCTCGCGATAGATGTCGATCAGCCGGTCCAGCATCTCTGGTGTAACCCGCAGCGGATAGTCGCCGGCATCGAAGGATTCGATCTCCGCGCCGAGGACGGCCGCCGCCTTTTCCGCTTCGCCGCGCCGCGCCGCCTTCACCTCTTCCAGCGTCTGGCCTCCCTTCTTCCAGGCGAACTGGCTCTCGCCACGCTCGCCGAAGGACAGGCAGACGATCTTGATGCGGTAGCCGCGCTTCGCGTGCAGGGCGATGGCGCCTCCCGCCCGCCAGACGAAATCACCGGGATGAGCCGTAACGACGAGGCCCGTCTTCTGCGTTGTCATTGTGCCTTCTCCTTGTGTGGCGCCCGCATGGCTTGTTGGTGATCAGGAAAATGCGCTCTCGGGCACGAGCACGGCGCCATCCATGAGCGCGCGGGCCGTGCGCAGCAGACCGGCCCGTGCAATGACCGGCTGATCTGGCGTGCCCTCCACTTCGAGCCGCACCGTGAATTCGCCGGTGGGATGTTCCACCGACATGGTCTTCACGGCGCCTTCGGGAATCCGCGCAACGTCATGGGCTGGCGAGCCCGGCAGGACGCAGGCCGTTGCGACCGATACGGCGGCGAAGACGCCAATGGAGCTGTGGCATTCATGGGGGATGAAACTGCGCGTGGCGATGCTGCCACCCGCCGCCGGAGGAGCAACCAGGGTCATCTTGGGCACGACCTTATTGGTGACATCACCGAGATTCATCATGGGGCCGACCTTGAGGCGCACCGCCTCGATGCGGGTTCGCATCTCCTGATCCGCCATGAGTTCGGCGGGACTCTCATAGCCGGTCTTGCCGAAGGAGGACGCCTTCATCAGCACCACCGGCATGCCGTTGTCGATGCAGGTGAGCGGGATACCATCGACCACATCGACGGCGCGGCCGGTCGGGAGCAGCGCACCGCAGACCGAGCCCTCGGCATCGAGGAAGTTGATGGGAATCGGCGCCGAGGTCCCCGGCACGCCATCGATGCGGGCATCGCCCTGATAGTTGACGCGACCTCCCGGCGTCTCGATCTGCAGTTCCGCGATGGTGCCGGTATTGAGGGTGCGCACCGTCACCATCGTGACGTCGCCGGCCGGCACGACCAGACCGCGCTCGATGGCGAAGGGGCCGACACCCGCGAGGATGTTGCCGCAATTGGGGGTGGTATCGACCTTGGCCTCCTTGACCGAGACCTGGGCGAACAGAAAATCGATGTCGATCCCCGGCTCCTCCGAGCGAGAGACGATCGCAACCTTGCTGGTGAGGGGATGTGAGCCGCCCATGCCATCGATCTGCCGAGGATCGGGCGATCCCATGGCTGCCAGCAGGACGGCATCGCGGCCGGCGGGATCGGACGGTATGTCGGTGGCAAGGAAATAGGCGCCCTTGGACGTTCCGCCACGCATGATCAGGCAAGGGATGGCACGTTGCATGTCTGCGCTCCTCAATGGGCGATGATCTTGGAAAGGAAGGCGCGGGCCCGCTCCGTGTCCGGGGCTTCGAAGAACTGAGCGCTTGGCCTGTCCTCGACGATGCGCCCTTCGTCCATGAAAACGACCCGGCTGGCGACCCGCCGGGCAAAACCCATCTCGTGCGTGACCACCACCATGGTCATGCCCTCGCGCGCCAGCGAGACCATGACGTCGAGCACTTCATTGATCATCTCGGGGTCGAGCGCTGACGTCGGTTCGTCGAACAGCATGGCGATCGGGTCGAGCGCCAGCGCGCGAGCTATGGCCACACGCTGCTGCTGCCCGCCCGAGAGATTGGCGGGATAGGCATGGGCACGCTCGCTCAGCCCCACCTTCGCCAACAGTTCCAGACTGCGCGCCCGCGCCTCTTCGCTTGAGCGCTTCAGCACATGGGTCTGCGCCAGCATGACATTCTTCAGGGCGGTCATGTGCGGATAAAGCTCGAAGCTCTGGAACACCATGCCGATGCGGGCCCGCACCGCCGGCAGATCCGTCGAGCGGGCGCCAACCACCTTGCCCTCGAACATGATGGTGCCCGACTGGTAGGGCTCCAGCCCGTTGATCGTCTTGATCAGCGTGCTCTTGCCTGATCCGGAGGGACCACACACCACAACGATCTCGCCGGGCGCGACCTTGAGCGAGCAATCCCGCAGGACCGGGTTGGCGCCATAGCTCTTTGACACATGATCGAGTGAAATAAGGGGAAGGGAGTTCATGGAGGATCGCTTTCAGCTTCGGATGGCGAGCCGCGCGTAAAGCAGGCGCCCGACGAAGGAGAGGAGAGAGCAGACGACGAGATAGGTCAGCGCCACACAGCCCAGAATGATGACGGGCTGGAAGTCGCGGGCGTTCACCAGAAGGGCGCTGCCGGTCAGTTCCCGCACACCGATGACGGAAGCGACCGACGTGAATTTGAGCAGCCGCACATACTGGCTGAACAGCGGCGGAATGGCGCGGCGAATGGCCTGGGGCAGCACGATCAGACGAAACACCTGACCCGGCCGCAGACCCGTGGCCAGACCGGCTTGGGTCAGTCCCGGCCGCACGGCGCGCAGCCCGCTGCGGAACTCCTCGGCGAGATAGGAGGCAATGAAAAGGGAGAAGCCGAGGCTGGCCGCGGCGAATGCCGTGGTGCGGTAGCTGAACAGGGCCGGCAGTGCGAAGAAGCAGATCAGGAGCATCACCAGGAGCGGAATGCCGCGCACCGTCTCGATATAGAGCGCGGCAAGCGCCCCCAGCACCGGCACCCGCCGATAGCGCAGGATCGCCAGGACGAGACCAAGGATGGTCCCGCCCAGGATGCCGATCACAGCCAGCAGCAGCGTCATGCGCAGCCCTTCAAGGAGGAAGGGCATATTGGCGAGGATGACGTCAAACATCGGACACCTTGGCGACGGCAGGAGGCTCGCGCAGGCCGGGAATGCTCATGAGACCACGGGTGACCAGGGTGACCAGCGCCAGATAGAGCAGTGCGATGGTGATGTAGACTTCGAAGGTCCGGAACGTTTGTCCTTCGATGGAGCCGGCCTGATAGGTCAGCTCGGCCACCGCGATAACGGAAGCGAGTGACGAGTCCTTGATGAGCTGAGACGACAGGCTGGCAAGGGACGGTGCGATGTTGCGCAGGGCCTGCGGGTAGATCACCAGCAGGCGAACCTGCCACGGCCTTAGCCCGGAGGCCTCGGCCGCCTGCGTTTGCCCGCGGGAGATGCCGCCGATCCCGGCGCGGACGACCTCGGCCACATAGGCGCTCGAATAGAACGTCAGGCCAAGAACCGCGCAGAGGAATGGCGGCAACCGCAGGAAAGCGAGCGCCATGTACCAGAAGTACATGTGGATCAGGAGCGGGACGTTCCGCATGCATTCGACGAAGACCCCGGCCACCAGCCTGCCCGCGCGGGAGCGGGACGCGCCCAGTGTTCCCACGATCAGCCCGAGGCAGAGCGCCAGGACCAGCCCCGCGAGAGACAGCAGGATGGTGGTCAGCAGCCCGTCAGCGATGAGCTGACGGTTCTGCCATATGGGAGTCCAGTCGAACTGATAGGACATGATCCGCTCTTCGATGTCGGGCTATGGGATCAGGGCCAGATCTCAAGGGGAACGCGGGGCTCCTCGCCGAACCACTTGGCGTAGAGCTTCTGATATTCGCCCGACTTCCACAGGTCCTGCAGCGTCTCGTTGATGATGTCGCGCAGGGCAGAGTCACCCTGCCGGACACCGATGCCGAACGGCTCGGAGCTGAAGATGTCCCCGACGATCTGGTAATCCTTGTTCTCCTTGGCGAAGCCTTGGAGGATGTTCAGGCTGCCGGTCAATGCATCGGCACGGCCCTGCACGAGGGCGAGCCAGGCACTGTTGTAGTCCTTGAAACCCACGAGCTTGGCCTCGGGAGCAGCGGCGGCAATGTTCTTCTCCAGCGTCGTGCCCTGCTGTACGGCCACCTGTTTGCCGGCCAGGCTGTCGACGCCCGTGATGTCGCTACCGGCCTTGACGATCAAGGCTTGTCCGCCGGTGTAGTAGGTGATCGAGAAATCGATGGTGCGGTCACGCTCGATGGTATGCGTCATGGATGCCGCCACCACATCGACATTGCCGCTGACCAGCATGGGAATGCGGGTCGGCGAGGTGACGCTGACGAATTCCACGGGCACACCGATCTTCTCGGCAACCTTGGTGAGCAGATCGAGATCGAAGCCGGTGGGCTTGTTCCCCTCGCCCAGGAAGCCGAACGGCGGCGTGTCGAATTTGACACCCGCGAGCAGTTTGCCGCGGCTCTTGATCTCTTCGACCGAATTTGGCGACTGCGCCATCGTCACCGCCGGCGCCATCACGCCGGCAATGATCAGACTGGACAGACCCACGAAAAGCAGTTTGCGCATGTTCATCTCTGGACCCCGATTGTCTTGGGTTGGTTTTTGCTAGGCAATCCGGCCTGTTCGATGCGCGCCAAGGCTTCATCCAGATCGGCATCGGAACAGGTTACGGACAATCGGAGGTGCCCCGCACCGGCCTCTCCGAAAGAAGATCCCGGCAACACCGCGACATCGACCGTGTCGAGCCAGTGGCGTGCGATCTCGATGTCGTCGCCGGCGATTGCGGGAAAGAGATAGAAGGTGGCCTCGGGAAGCGGACAGCTGATGCCCTCGATGCCGTTGAGGCGAGCGGCGGTGCGTTTTTGCCGCGCCTCGAAGGTGGCGCGATAACCGGGCACGATCTGATCATAAAGGCGAAGCGCCTCGAGACCGGCGGCCTGGATGAACCCTGGCACGCAGTAAATCGAATGCTGGATGAACTTCACCACCGCCTTCGACGCGCCTGGCGGAAGGGCGAGATAGCCGAGGCGCCAGCCGGTCATGCCAAAGGTTTTCGACATGCTGTCGACCACGAAGGTGCGTTCGCGCATTCCCTCGATGCCCTGCATGGACGGGAAAGTCCCGTCATGGATCAGATCACGATAGACCTGATCGAAAATGATCCAGAACCCGTGCTTGCGCGCCAGTTCGGCAACCTGGCGCAGCTCGGCCTCGGGCAGAACGCGCGCGGTTGGATTGACTGGCGAGTTGAGGATGATTGCCTTGGTGCGCGGCGTGATCGCCCTGGCCAGCGCCTCGACATCGATTGTATCAAGCATGGCCAGAGGGACGGGCCTGCCGCCACACATGCGCACGCAGGGACCGTAGCTGACCCAGCCGGGAACGGGGACGATGACCTCGTCATCCGCATCCACCATAGCCATGAGCGCGGCCATGAGGGCGAACTTGCCGCCCGGCGTTACGATGATGTCGGCGGGATCGTAAGTGGCACCGGACAGCCGGCTCTCGCGCTCCACGATGGCATCACGCAGGGCAAGGCTGCCGGCGGAAGGTCCATAGTGGGTGTCGCCGTCATGCATGGCGCGCGTCGCGGCCTCGATGATGCGCGGATCGGTGTCGATGTTCGGGTCACCGCTGGACAGACCGAGGATCTTTCGGCCGGAGGCCCGCGCGACACGGACGCGTTCGGTCAGTTCGACCGTGGCCGACGGCTTCAGTGAGGAGACGCGCGCGGATAGTTGGGGTGCGGAGAGCATGGTCAATCCTGAGCAGGCATGGTTTCAGCGGAAAATGAAGGCAGCGCCACCACCGGTGCGCGGAAACCGGCCGCGGCAAAGGCAATGAGCTCCTGCACCGCGCGCTCCGTATCGGAAGGATCGCACGCACTGCCGGAAATGATCTGGATGCGCCCGGGATTGGCCAGGGTGTAGTACTGGGCACCGAGGAGAAAGTGGAACCGCCAGTAGAAATCCTGGCGGGCGAGATGAGTGAGCTCGGCCATTAATGCCTCCACGAAGGTTCCCGTGACGGCGTTGAAGTGTTTGGCGACCAGTTGCTGCGACAGATCCGCCTGTTCATGTGCGATCGCAGCGCGCAGCCGCATGAAGCGACGGGCACGCTCATCGCCATCGGGCGGCATCAACGCGGGCCGCAGGTAAGCGTCCAGGATCTGCTCGAGCATCGGCGGACGGCCCTGCCCCGGCCTGCAAGCCTCCAGGAGGCGCAGCCGTTCGGCATTCATCACCGAGCAGTGCATTTCGAAAATCCGCTCGAGGAGCACCTCCTTCGAGCCGAAATGATAGTGGACCGCCGCGATGTTGGCGCCGCATGCCCGCGTGATCGAGCGGAGCGACACAGCGCGATAGCCCTCTTCGGCAAACATTTCCTCTGCCACTTCGAGAATGCGGGTCGGCGTGTCCACACGGGCCTCAAACAGATGATTCAATCGACCGTTTGAAACCACTGTTTGAAGATCGTGTCAATCACGATGTGCGCGGGGAACACGGACGCCAGTGGGCGCGGCTTAGGCACGAAGGTCGCAGAGACCGAGATCGGGTGAGGCTTGTGCCGCCGGGATCGCTGGCGCTTCATGTCCGTGCGAAGGTTGGGGATTCGCGGAATTGAAGGGGGGTTGGATCCTGAGACAAGGATCCATGACCGTCTGCTTTCCAAACGATCATCGTGGGATCGTGAGTGGCAGCATAGACAAGACAATGATGGAGGAAAGCCGATGGATGACGCCCTGAATTCGATTGTCGAATTCATCCTGTCGACGAGCGAGAACAGCATTCCAGCCGATGTGTTGGAAAAATCCCGGGACCTCATCATAGACACACTGGGATGTGCCATCGGTGGCCGCGTTTCAAGAGCCTGTGCCGCCTCGCGGTCCTACCCGGCACTTCCGACGCCGGAGGGATCAGGTGCTGTCATCGGTGAAGCCGGAGACTATCCGGTCGAGATCGCCGCTTTCTGGAATTCCGCGGCTTCGCGCTACCTCGACTTCAACGATCTCTATCCACCCATCGGCCATCCCAGCGATATGATCGGCGCGCTGGTCGCCGCCTCTAAGCCCACGCGGGCGTCCGGCCGGAGGATACTTGCCGCCAATGCCATTGCCTATGAGGTTTTCGCGCGTCTGTCGGAAACGGTGCTGGCCCGTCGATCCATGAGCCTCGACTACGGCTATGGGATCTGCATCGGCGCGTCTGCGGGATTGTGCCACCTCTATGGTCTCGATAGGGCCGCGACCGAAGCCGCGATCGCCATGGCGGCCACCAGCGGCATTCAGTTGCGGGCAAACCGCGCGGGTCAGCTGTCGGATTACAAGAGTGTCCAAACCGCGGTCAGCGCGAAGGATGCCGTCTTCTTCACGCTTCTCGCCCGCGCCGGCCTGACCGGCCCCTCAGCGCCCTTCAGCGGCCGGCATGGCATCATGGAGCTTCTGGATGGAAAGGCCGCACCGCTCGACATCGACAGCTTTGACAGCTGGAAGATCTTCGGCGCCTGTCTCAAATATTGGCCGACGACCTACAATACGCAGGCCAGCGTCTGGGCGGCACTGAAGCTGCGCGACATCGTTTCCTGGGAAGAGATCGACAAGGTTACATTGTTCACCTCGCGTTTCCTCCATCACGAATCGGCCAGCGAGCCGGCAAAATGGGACCCGAAGACGAGAGAAACCGCGGACCACAGCCTGCCCTATATTTTCTCACGGGCCATGCAGCATGGCACCATGAACGTCGGAAGCTACGAACCAGAGGCCATCGCCGACCCTCAGGTGAGGGTGTTGATGAACAGACTGAAGGTGATCGTGGATGAAGAGATCGACGCCCAATGGCCGGCAAGGATCGGCCTGAGGCTTGAGGCGGTCACCAAAGATGGGGCGGTTCACAGGGTAGAGAGCTTTGATCCCTTGGGGCACGAGCGCAATCCCATGTCGGCTGAGGACATCTCGCGGAAGTTCACGACCTTGGTTGCGCCCTACCTCGGCGCGGATTTGGCCTGCAAAGCCCTGGAGATCGCCTGGAGAATGGATGAGCTGAAGTCTTTCAACGATGTCCTGAAGGCCCTTGTCCCCCAAGCCGCCTAGAAAAACTCTATCCACGGGCGCCTTTTGACTTCCGCGGATCAAGGCCTTTATGGTCGCACACATCCTGAACGTCACTCGTCCCGTACCAACTTGCGCTGAAGCAAGACGGCGTTCGTCGCGAGCCAGAGGAGGCCAAGGCGATTTTACGCCCGATCGCACATCTGACCTTGAGTGCTTTCTTCAGTTTCATGGTGTCGGCAGCCGGAGCGGCGGAACTGTCGATCGTGTCTGGTGGCGTTGGGCGGGATATCCAGACACTCCGGGCCAATCTCGATATCTTTGAGAAAAGGACCGGGCACCGCGTCAGCATCGTCGAGATGCCGTCCTCGTCCACTGACCAGTTCGCCCAGTTTCGGCTGTGGCTGGCAGCGGGCAATGCGGATGTCGACGTCTATCGCACCGATATCATCTGGGCGCCCCAGCTTGCCAATCACCTCCTCGACCTCTCGCAGTATGCGGAGGCCCGCCAGGCTGCCGGGGAGCATTTTGAGTCCATCATCACCTCGCAGACCGTTGATGGCCGCCTGGTGGCGCTGCCGTTTTACACCGATGCTCCGGCTCTGTTTTATCGCACCGACCTGTTGGAAAAGTACCACCTGGAGGTGCCGAAGACCTGGGACGAGTTGGAAACGGCCGCCAAGACCATCCAGGATGGCGAGCGCGCTGCCGGTGCCGGAAACTTTCACGGCTATGTTTTTCAGGCAGCGGCTTACGAAGGGCTGACCTGCAACGGTCTTGAGTGGATCATGTCACACGGCGGCGGGCAGATCGTCGAAGCCGATGGCACGATCTCCATCAACAATGACAAGGCCGCCGCTGCCATCACCCGGGCAGCATCATGGATCGGCACCATCTCGCCGGAAGGTGTGCTCGGCTACCAGGAGGAGGAAAGCCGCGGCATCTGGCAAACGGGGAATGCCGCCTTCATGCGAAACTGGCCCTATGCCTATGCCCTCTCGGGCAGCGACGACAGCGCGGTGAAGGGCAAGTTTGGCATCGCACCGCTCCCCGCCGGCGAAAACGGCTCCGTGGCCGCGCTCGGCGGTTGGAACCTGGCGGTCTCCGAATACACCTCCGAGCCCGACGCCGCGGTTGAACTCGTCCTCTTCCTCACCGGTGTCGAGGCGCAGAAAACCCGCGCCATCGGGAACAGCAGCCTTCCGACACGGCCGGCGCTTTATGATGATCCCAAGATCCTTGAAGCCCAGCCCATCGTCGGACAATGGCGGGAGGTGTTCGCCAATGCCGTTCCCCGCCCTTCCGCCGTGCTGGGCAGTGACTACAACGAGGCATCCAAGGACGTCTGGGATGCCATCCACCGGACGCTCTCGCACCGTGACGACGTCCATCAGAATCTTCTTCGGCTGGAAGCGCGGCTGCGGCGGCTGAAAGGAGCGGGATGGAAATGATCCATCCGCACGGCCGATGAGGACAGAACGCACCATGGGCGCCAGCAGGCGTCGTGCCGCTCTCCTCTTCCTCGCACCCATGCTGCTGACACTGGCACTGGTGGCGGGCTGGCCGCTAGCGCGCACCATCTGGTTCGGCTTCACCGACGCTTCCCTTACCGACCTCGACGGCGCCGCCTGGATCGGCCTTGGCAATTATCTGGACTGGCTGCCCTATGGTGATGGCAGCGGCGAATGGATCGGTCTCCTGGTCGATCGCCAATGGTGGCGCGCCGTATGGAACACGCTTGTCTTCACCTTCGTCACTGTTTCGGTCGAAACCGCGCTCGGCCTTGCCATCGCGCTGGTTCTCAACGCGGATTTTCCCATGCGCGGTGTGGTGCGGGCGGCCGTGCTGGTGCCCTGGGCCATCCCCACCGTGGTCTCGGCCAAGATGTGGGCGTGGATGCTGAACGACCAGTTCGGCATCATCAACGACCTCGGCATGAAGCTCGGCCTTCTGTCCGCACCCGTCGCCTGGGTGGCATCGCCCGATACCGCCATGGTCGCCGTCATGCTGGTCGACATCTGGAAGTCGACGCCCTTCATGGCCCTGCTCATCCTGGCCGGTCTGCAGATGATCCCGCGCGACATCTACGAAGCCGCCAGGATCGACGGCGTCAATCCGATCATGACCTTCTGGCGGGTCACGCTCCCCCTCGCGGCGCCAGCCATTCTGGTCGCAGTGATCTTCCGCGCGCTCGACGCCCTCCGGGTCTTCGACATCGTCTATGTGCTGACACCCAACAATTCCGAGACCCGGACCATGTCGGTGTTCGTGCAGGAAAATCTCTTCCAGTTCGACCAGTTTTCCTACGGTTCGGCAGCCTCCACGCTGCTGTTCCTGGTGATCGCCATGATCACGCTCGCCTATATCCGGGCCGCCCGGCTCAATCTGGATTGAGGACGCACATGGCAACGATCCGAAAGATCGCCTTTTGGCTGTTGGTGGCGCTGATCCTGCTGTTCACCCTGTTTCCCTTCTACTACGCGGTTCTGACATCGCTGGAGTCGGGCACCGCACTCTTCACGCCGAACTATCTCCCCGAGACGTTCGATCTCTCCAACTACCGCCAGGTGCTCGGCCGAGGTGCCTTCCCCACCAATGTGCTCAACTCCGTCCTGGTGGCGGCAGCGACCGTCGCCATCTCGCTGTTTCTCGGGCTGACGGCATCCTTTGCCCTGGCGCGGGTTCCCTTTCGTGGCCGCAAGCTCCTGCTGCTCACCGTTTTGTCGGTGTCCATGTTCCCCCAGATCGCCGTGCTGGCGGGCCTTTTCGAGGTGGTGCGCGCCTTCGGGCTCTACAATTCTCTGTTCAGCCTGATCATGAGCTATCTCATTTTCACTCTGCCCTTCACGGTCTGGGTGCTGACGACCTTCATGCGCGACCTCCCGGTGGAGATCGAGGAAGCGGCCATCGTCGACGGCGCCTCGCCCTGGATCATCGTCACCCGCGTCTTTCTCCCGCTGATGTGGCCGGCGATGGTGACCACCGGCCTCCTCGCGTTCATCCAGGCCTGGAACGAATTCATCTTCGCGCTGACCTTCGTCTCCAGTTCCGACACGCGCACGGCGCCGGTCGCCATCGCCATGATCTCCGGAACATCGGCGCAGGAAACGCCCTGGGGCGCCATCATGGCGGCTTCCGTCGTGGTGACGGCGCCGCTCATCATCCTCGTCCTCATCTTCCAGCGCCGCATCGCGGCCGGTCTCACCGCCGGCGGAGTGAAGGGCTGATCGAACGTCCAAAGGGGCCACTGCCGCCATGGCACAGCTGACACTCAAGAACATCCGCAAATCCTTCGGCAAAGCCGAGGTGATCCATGGCATCGACCTGGAGATCACCAAAGGCGAACTGGTGGTCTTCGTCGGCCCCTCTGGCTGCGGCAAGTCCACCCTGCTGCGGCTGATCGCCGGGCTGGAGGAGATCACGGCGGGGGAGATGCTGTTCGACGGTCGGTCGGTCAACAACCTGCCGCCGAAAGAGCGCGGCATCGCCATGGTCTTCCAGTCCTATGCGCTCTATCCCCACATGTCGGTGTTCGACAATATGGCCTTCGGCCTGAAGCTCGCCGGAAGCGGTCGCGAGGCGGTCAGGGAGCGCATCATGGAGGCCGCCCGGCTTCTGGAGCTGGAATCCATGCTCGACCGCAAACCGCGCGAGCTTTCCGGTGGCCAGCGCCAGCGCGTCGCCATCGGGCGGGCCATCGTGCGCAACCCGCGTGTGTTCCTGTTCGACGAGCCGCTGTCCAACCTGGACGCCGCCCTGCGCGGCCAGATGCGGGTAGAGATCGCGAAACTGCACGAGCGCATGACCGATACCACTATGATCTACGTGACCCATGATCAGGTGGAAGCCATGACGCTCGCCGATCGCATCGTCGTTCTGCGCGACGGTCAGGTGGAGCAGGTCGGAACGCCCATGGAGCTCTATCTCCGGCCGGCAACGCGCTTTGTCGCCGAATTCATCGGCTCGCCCGCCATGAACATCGTGCCGGCCACTGTCACGGATGAGGGAAAGGTACTGCCGCGAGGCGCCGCCGCCCCGGTTGCCCTAGGCGCATCGTTGAACGGGACGTCGCTTGGCCTCGGCGTTCGCCCGGAAGATCTGACCATCGCGCAAGACGGCGCGCCCTCGCTTTTCGAAGGCCGGATCACGCTTGTGGAACACCTCGGCGAGACCCAATTGGTGCACCTCGACGTGGGCAACGACGCTCCGCTGATCGTCAAGCTGCCGCGCACTGCGGCGGCAGAGCGCGGTCACATGCTCCGCGTGTCGGCACCGCGGGAGACGTTGCACCTGTTCGACGACACCGGCCGCGCCGTTCGCGCGGCGTAATCCGGCGCGCGCTGTTCAAACCGCTCAGCACTTCCGCACAATGCGTGAAAGTGGGCCGGCCGCAATACAGCGAAAGCCCTCCGGGTCAAACGCAAGCTCGGGACGTCTTGCGAACAGGCCTGTCAGCGCCGCCTGTATGTAGCGGGTGCCATAGCCGGTTCCCGACGGCACAACGACCAGTGGCCCGCCCGTCTCGGTCCAGGTGATGGTCAGATCCGGGTCTGAACTGGGGGAAAGCTTCCATTCCAGCCGGACATGTCCCTCGGCCCGGGACAGGGCTCCATATTTGATAGCGTTCGTCGCAAGCTCGTGAAGGCAGAGCGCCAGGGTCGTCGCGGCCTCGCGCGAGAGCAGGATATGGGGACCGTCAACGGAGACGCGGGGCAGTTCCCCGGAACGATAGGGCGCCAGGGTCGAGCCGACGACATCCGCGAACGGCACCTCCTCACCACCGGCGAGGAACACCGTGGAGTGGACGTTGGACAGGGCGGTCAACCGTCCCCGGAAGTCCTCCGACAGCTCCTCGATGGTTGTGGCGCCGCGTCGGGTCATCTCGAAAATGGACATTACGCTGGCGAGAATATTCTTCACGCGATGATTGAGCTCGAGCCGAAGCTCCGTCTCCCGCTCGAGATAGTCACGGACCTCGCGCTGACGGTACCTGGCCAGGAGCGCCGACTGAATG
The DNA here is from genome assembly GCF_014635245.1 of Agaricicola taiwanensis. Classification (GTDB taxonomy): domain Bacteria; phylum Pseudomonadota; class Alphaproteobacteria; order Rhizobiales; family Methylopilaceae; genus Agaricicola; species Agaricicola taiwanensis. The sequence continues at coordinate 186,579 of NZ_BMCP01000001.1, forward strand.
CCGCTGATCAGCTCCAGGGCAGCCACGGGTCGTTGATAGAAGATCTGGCGGGAGCGTGGCCATGCTGCGCCAAGCGCAGCCTTGATCCGCGATTGGGATGCGGCGCGGTCCACCAGAACGATGATGGGTATTTCCGACCAGTTTGGCTGATCGCGGAGGAAGTCTGCGATGGTAGCGATCGCCGCGGGATCGAGCGCTTCATGCGTAACGACCAACGCGCCGGGAGACTGGGCCAGCAGATCGGCCAACTCCGCAGGGCTTGTCGCGCGTCCCTTTATCTTGTGCTCGTGAAGCAGGGACGCCGTATAGGATGCGTCTTTTCGATAGGGAGCCAGAATGAGAACCCAATCGAGCGGCCCTAATCCATTTTGCTCAAAGTCGCTCACGTCTCTGGCAAGGGATTATAGGCGACGACCGAAACACCGGAACTCGCGATGGAAAGTTCCCGGACGTCCAGATCGTGCGGACCATGGCGTTTCTTAACCACCGTAATGCTGCGCCTCAGCCGGCCCTCATGCTCCATCATCCGAAGGAGAAGCACGGTATCGCCCAGGAAGCTCACATCGACATCAATCCCGACATTCTGCCCCAGCAGACCGTGCTGCGCGACGATGAGGATGGTCAATACATCGGCGCGCGCGAGATGCTTCAGAAGCGACTGAATGTCGAGCACCGCCTTTTCGCGATGCGGCAGCGAATTCAAATATCCGGTGAAGCTGTCGATGACCACGACCCGCGTCTTGTTGCGGTCGACGACCTGCTGGACGATCTTGCTGAACTCCCCCGGAGAAACCTGATTGGGGCTGAAGTCATAGATGACGAGCTGACCGTCCTCGTAGAACTGGCGAAGGTTCATGCCTAAACCTTCGGACCGGCGAAAGAAGGTTTCGAGCCTTTCCTCGAACAGGAAGAGAGCGACACTTTCGCCACGCTGCAGGGCAGCGGTCGCATAGAGGGACGCCATCGTCGATTTGCCGGTGCCGGACTGACCAATGACGAGCGTAATGGTGCCGGACTCCTGCCCGCCGCCAAACATCTCATCGAGGGCTTCCACCCCCGATTTGATCAACTGCGGCTTGGTAACCTCGCCGCCGGAGCCGGGCACGATCCTTGGGAACACGACGATGCCTTCACCTTCGCGAATGGCCATATCGTGATAGCCATCGGCGACGGCGACGCCACGCATCTTGCTCACCTCGATGCGCCGCCGCACCGCGCCGTATTCCTCGAGCTCCTTATCGAGGCGGATCACGCCATGGGCGATGCCCTCGATCTCCTCGCCGTTGTGGTCGCCGCCGCTGGTTTGCGTGTCGAGCAGGAGCGCCACGATCCCGCGCCTGGCGAGAAAGGCCTTGAAGCCGATGAGCTCGCGTCGAAAGCGAGGCGCGTCGCCGGTGATCAATCGGATCTCAAGGAGCGAATCATAGACCAATCTATGGGGCTTGTGCTCCTCGATCGCGCTCTCGATCGCCTTCCGGGTTTCGTCCAGCCGAAGTTCCGAGGTTTGAAAGATCGTCTGATCGGCGGCGCCGTTCACCGTTTCCGAAGCGGAGAGCTCTTCAATGCGTATTCCATCGAGCGTCCATCCGTGGGACGATGCGATGGCTTGCAGTTCGGCCGCGCTTTGCGAGAGGCTGACGTAGATGCAACGCTCTCCCGCCTCTACGCCGGCACGCAAAAACTGAAGCGCGGCGGTTGTCTTACCCGCTCCCGGGTCGCCTTGCATGATGTAGAGGTTTGCAGCGGGCAATCCCCCGCGAAGAATATCATCAAGCCCGGCTATGCCAGAGCTTACCGTGGGCTGCCTTCTTCCCTCCATCGTAGCTGCCTTTGCTTTCATCGACCGGGGGGAAAGCTACAGGCCGATGCCCAGGCTCACAGGTCGGCATGTGTGCCTCGAGGCAACGATCTCTGCTCTGAGATGGCAGCCGATTATCCAACAACCCACCGTTTGTCTAAATGAAGCACCGGTTCGAGGCAAGAGACACAGATGGCGGCCGCAACGCGTCACAATGCCAGGAGCATGGCTGGAAGAGACAGCCCACGTCCTGTCTAGGGGCAAGCACAGCGGGGGGTAAGGTTTCCGGCTGAATTCCGAAGTCGCGCGATCTGCCGCCCGCGACTTACATCGCCGGCGGCACCAGATGCCGGCACCGGTCCGCCTGGCCGGCCAAGGCCTCCACCGCCTCCGTAACCCGTCTGGTTCGGGCGTCGAGGCCGCGGCGGCCGGCATAGAATTTGACGACCTTCATGACGACCTGCGCCAAAGGTTCATCGGAGGGCCGGCGGTCCCCGCCTTCCATGGCACGCATGATCAGTTCCTGCTCGACCATCTCGGCGGTGATCTCGGCATCAGAGATTTTTTTCCGTGCAAAGGACAGGGTTTCAGGGGGCACGGAAGCCACGCCCTTCTTCAGATCCCGCCGCAGCTGCCGCAGGGGCAGTATCGCGCCCTCCCGCCAGGGATCGACGGTCGTTTCGACCATTGCGAGCAGCGCCTCGTCGACCGCAAGCCCCTGTGCTCTGCGATAGGCGCACAGAAGCATGACATTGACGTCGACGCCGCAGGTGTCCTGAAGATGCAGGCAGGCGTCGGACACGCCCGCACCGCCATAAACGGCCAGCGAGAAGGCCCAATGCGGACCTTCCCGGTTCACCTGAACATCGCCGCCGCTCATCGTTTCACCTCCTCAGCCTCGCAACGCCTCCTCGGCCGCCTTGGGGTCCGAGGAGAAGCGGGCATCATCGACGGCAATGTCGGCGAAGCTGGCACGGGCGAAGCGGGCCTTTTCCTCAAAGGGCACGGTTGCATCGATACCAAGCTTGGCGCGGATACCGTTGTTCCCGGCGCGAACATATTCATGTCCGCGCGCACCGGGGATCACGATAAGGTCCTTCGAGGCCTCCATGCGCGTGGCGAGCGCATATTCCACATCCTGCGGATTCCGGATGTCGATGTCCTCATCGACCACGATGACATAGTCGAGGTCCTTCAAGGCGCCAAAGGCCGCCAACACGGCGTTGCGCTGCAGGCCCTCATGCTGCGCCGACTGCTTCCTGACCTGGATCACGGCATGGAAGCGATGCATGCCGCCCGCCGTCATCTCGGCATCGGTCACGATGGGCACAGCCGGCTGCAGGATCTTCAGGAGGCTGGCTTCCAGGACGTATTTGCGCAGCATCACGGTTTCCCGGCCATAGCCGTTGATCGCGTGATAGATCGGCCGGTGGCGGTGGGTGAGAGCCGTGACGTCGAAGACCGGCGCCAGATCGGCCGGCGCCATGGAGCCGATGAATTCCCCGAAAGGCCCTTCCATAGCCGTTTCGTCGGTTCGAACGAGTCCCTCCAGGACGATCTCCGTTTCAGCGGGAACGAGAAGGTCCTGGGTCACCGCTCGCACGACTTCGAGGGGCCGGCCGCACAAACCGCCGGCAACGGCAAGTTCGTCCGCATCGGGCGGCATCTGCGAGCCCATGGTCGCCGCGGTATATTGAAGGGCAAGATCGGTTCCAATGCACACCGCGATCGGCAGCGGCTCGCCCCGGCGCTGGGCGCGCTCGAAGGCGAGGCGCAGGTGCCGTCCGTAATCCAGCTTGATGCCGGTACGGTTCGGTCCCATCAGCTGGAGGCGATGATAGGAGGCGTTATAGATGCCGGTTTCCGGATCCCGCACAATGACGACACCGGCGGTGATGAAACGCCCGGAATCGGCTGCGGTGTGATGGAGCACCGGCAGAACCTTGGCGAGATCTATTCCCTCGGTGACGACCACCTCCTGTGCCGGCGCATGGCCGACGACCGTCGGCGGCAGCGGATTGCCGAGCGCACGTTCCACGAAGGTCCGGATGCCCCGGAAGTCCACGCCGAACGCGGCCTCGCAGTTTTCCCGGGAGGCAAGGATGTTGCCGACAACAGGCATGTCGTAGCCCTGCACCGAGGGGAAGAGCAGGGCCTTGTCGCCATCGAGCTTCTTAAGCAGCGCCGCGACCTCGAGATAGGGATCGGTGCTCCCCTCATAGGTGCGGATGCGGCCTGCCGCCGCCATGCGCGACAGCGCGCTGCGGAAGCGGCTGTCCAGAACATCTGAATTCTTCATTTCGGCCTCATCAACCAACAGAAAGCATGGATAGTTGTCTCAATTCAGGGCCGCGGCACCGTCACGTCTCGCGCCGGCGCGACGCCGCCGTGCCCGTCCACCGCTTCACGACGCCGGTCTCGATGCCGAAAAGGTCGAGGACCCGCCCGAGCGTGTGGTCGACCATCTCCTCCAACGAAGCGGGACGGCTGTAGAAGGCCGGCACCGGCGGATAGACGATGGCGCCCGCTTCCGTGACCGCGGCCATGGACCGGATGTGACCGAGATGAAGCGGGGTTTCCCTCATCATCAGCACCAACCGACGACGCTCCTTGAGCGTCACGTCGGCCGATCGGGAAACGAGGTTGCCGGTGACGCCGGTGGCAATTTCCGACAGTGTCTTGATCGAGCAGGGAGCCACGATCATGCCGAGTGTATGGAAGGAGCCGCTGGAACAGGCGGCGGCAAGGTCCTGGTGTGAATGGACGACATCGGCAAGGGCCTCGACGTCGGCAACCTTCAACTCGGTTTCATGCGCGAGCGTCACCTGGGCGGTGCGCGACATGATGAGATGCGTCTCGACCTCTGCCCGGCGCAACAGCTCCAGGAGCCGTACCCCGTAAATCGCACCGGACGCGCCACTGATCGCGACGATCATCCGAGGCCTGCGATGATCGTCTGCCATCACCCCTCCAAGCGTTGCCATTGATCTTGCACCAAGGTGAAGCGGCGAAGACAATAGCTTTGTTTAAAAGCTATGTTAGCGGCCTTCCTCGCCGCGGGAAAGCCCCCTTCTCGCGAAATCGCCTGGCGGAGCCTGTCAGGATTCGGTGCCGGTCTTGGCCATATAGAAGCTGAGCAGCGCAAGAGCTTCATCGCCGTGCTGGACAAGCCGCTTCATGATGCTGTGGAACGTCTTGAATTCCTCGGCGGTCAGGCTGGCGAAAAGCGCATCATTCACAGGCGCCTGCACCGGAAGCAGAGAAGTAAGACGCAGCGATCCTTCCTCCGACAGCGTAAGCCTCACCCGCCGCTTATCCTCCGGATGCGGACGTTTGTTGATCAGATTCTGCGCCACCAGCTTGTTGACCTCGATGGTGACAAAGGCTCCGCTGAGATGAAGGTGCTCGGCCAGAGCGTTCACGCCGATTCCGTCCGAGCCTTGCAAACGGCGCACAGCCATCAGGATCGTGAACTGCGCTCCCGACAAACCCAGGAGCGAAGCGAAGCCGTCGCGCACGTTCTGAATGCGGGAGGCGAAGGCGAGCGTGTTGTGCAGCATCTCCCGGAAGTCGGCGTCGCTCCCGCCGGGAAGCAAGGCATCACGCGTCGTGCTCTGGAGCGGCATCTTGCCGGAACTGTCTTTCATGAATCCTCCGTCGATCCCAGAACGCCAACAGGAGGTCGTATCTATCGGGATTGCTTTTTAAGAAAGCTAGTTATTAACATGATCCCGTCAGGTCATCCAGACGCGGACGATGCATCCCATGCACTCGTTATCGACATCGGACCTGCGCGGCTCCTCGCCTTGTCCAGAGGATGCCGCGCCTTGCAAGACGCTGGCAGCGGTGCGTTTCCCTGCCGCTGAACAGCACCTGCTGCCTATGGAACGGGCATATCAAAGAAATATGCAGATTCTCGCGAAATCCCGCAGGAGGCGGGTTGACCCCTTGCTGCGCACGTCTATGATCGCAGTGAAATATCACCGTACTTTCACGAGGGTTGGGCGAGGCGATCGGGAGAACGGCCAGAGGCGGCATTTGCCTCCGCTCCCTTAGGACGCCAAGAGAATGATCGCCCACAGAGGTATGTCTTAAGCAAAAGAGGGGAGTCACATGAAGGTTGCAGCAGGCTTTATCCTTGGGGCGAGTCTCGTCCTTTCGCCGGCCTTGGCGCGCGCGGAATGGCCGGAAAAACCCATCACATTGGTCGTGCCCTATGCCGCAGGCGGTTACACCGACGCGGTCGGCCGTATCACCGCGCGGTTTATGGAAACGGCGCTGAAGCAGACCGTGGTTGTCGAAAACCGCGCCGGCGGAGGCGGCATCGTTGGCTCTGACCTCGTGTCGAAGTCGAAGCCGGATGGTTATACGCTTTGCATGTGCAGCGTCGGCGCAATCTCGATCGCGCCCATCGCTCAGAAGACGGAATACGACCCCGTCAAAAGCTTCAGCCCCATCAGCATCGTCAGCACGATCCCGCAGACTGTGATCGTAAACCCCTCTCTTCCGATCAAATCAATGGACGAGCTGGTAACCTATGCGCGCGAGCATCCGGGCGAGCTGAACTTCGGCTCCAGCGGTGCTGGCGGCCTCATGTTCTTCTCGGTCGCGCTGTTCCAGTCGCTGACCAATACAGAGATGGTGCACGTTCCCTTCGGCGGCGGCGCCCCGGCAACGGCCGCGGTCGTTGCGGGCGAGGTCGATCTCAGCTTCACCAACATGACTGACGCGCTTCCGCAGATGGAGGCGAACAACGTCCGGGCGCTGGCGGTCACTTCGGCCGAGCGCAGCCCCTTTGCAGCCGATCTTCCCACCGTCTCCGAGACGGTGGCCAAGGGCTACAATGTCGAATCCTGGAATGCCGTTATGGCACCCGCCGGCACGCCGGACGAGATAGTGCAGAAGGTATCCTCGGTCCTTCAGGAAATGGCCAAGGACAAGGACGTCGTCGCGGCGATGGCCAACATCGGCGCCCAGACCGTCTTCACCAAGCCCGAGGAGTTCTCCCAGCGCATCGCGGGCGAGGTCGCCCAGTGGGACAAGCTCCTGACCGAGATCGGCGTCAAGAAGTGATGGTTCACAGGGGCGGCCCGTCGCGTCGGCGGCCGCCCCTGTGCATTCCATGAGGACACGGTCACCAAGGAAATCATTGAATGAAAACCAGGATCTGCAAAGGAAGCCTCGACTTCTATTCGGGCCTCCTGCTCAGCTGCATTGCCGCGATCGCCGTCTGGTTCATCCTCGACCTCAGGATCGGAACGCCGCGAAGCATGGGCCCCGGGTTCTTTCCGCTTGCCATCGCCATCGTGTTGGGCGCCATGGGCCTCTTCCTCCTCCTGCGCGGCCTTGTCGTGCGGGGCGCGGACGCTGAGGATCTCCACCTGCGCCCGCTTGCCTTTGTTCTTCTTTCGATGGGGGCCTTCGCCGTTCTTATCGACCGCGCCGGGTTGATCGTGGCCGTTCTCGCCCAGATCGCCATCGCGATCTTCGCGTCGCGCGAAACGAAGCTCCGCGAGAGCGTGATCTTCGGCGCTGTCCTCGCAACCTTCTGCGCCCTCGTCTTCGTTCGGCTGCTTGGCGTGCCAGTCAGAGTGCTCCCATGGTAGAAGTGCTTTCTCTCCTCGGTCACGGATTTGCCGTAGCCGCAACGCCTGAAAACCTGCTCTTCTGCCTGTTCGGTGCCCTGATCGGGACGCTGATTGGCGTCCTGCCGGGTCTGGGACCCGTGGCGACCATCTCGCTCCTTCTGCCCGCCACCTTCGCGCTCGAACCCGTCACTGCGATCATCATGCTGTCGGGCATCTTCTACGGCGCCCAATATGGCGGCTCGACCACCGCGATCCTTGTCAACATTCCCGGGGAATCCACCTCCGTCGTCACCGCCATCGACGGCTATAAGCTCGCCCAGGCGGGACGTGCAGGCGATGCCCTGGCGATCGCGGCCATCGGCTCCTTCCTCGCGGGCGTGTTCGGCTCGATCGTGGTGGCCTTCGCCGGCCCAAGCCTTGCGCGGCTAGCGCGTGAATTCCAGTCGCCGGACTATTTCTCGCTCATGGTGCTCGGCCTGATCGCGGCGATCGTCCTGGCCAAGGGGTCGGTCTTCCGCGCCGTCGCCATGATCTTCCTCGGTCTTCTGCTCGGCATGATCGGGATGGACGTCAACACCGGGGCCTCCCGCATGACGTTCGGCCTTATCGAATTGTCTGACGGCATCAGCTTCGTCGCGATCGCGCTCGGTCTTTTCGGCATCGCCGAGGTCATCCAAAATCTCGAAGGCTCGCTGGCACGGATCGTCAATCGCTCCAAGATCGAGCGGATCTGGCCCTCCTGGGATGTTCTGAAGTCGGCCCGTGGCGCCGTCATGCGCGGCACCCTCCTTGGCACGGTGTTCGGCTTCCTGCCCGGCGGCGGCGCCACCGTGGCGAGTTTCTCCGCCTATGCGCTCGAGAAGCGTCTTGCCAAGGACCCATCCCGTTTTGGGCACGGTGCGATCGAAGGTGTCGCCGGTCCGGAGGCGGCCAACAATTCCGCGGCGCAGACATCTTTTGTCCCACTGCTGACCATGGGGCTTCCCACCAGCGCCACCATGGCTTTGATGATCGGCGCTCTGACCATGCACGGGATCGCTCCCGGCCCTATGGTGATCACCCGGCAGCCGGAGCTGTTCTGGGGCCTGATCGCCAGCATGTTCATCGGCAATCTGATGCTGATCGTCATCAATCTGCCGATGGTGGGGCTTTGGGTCCGGCTCTTGGCCGTGCCTTACCGCCTGCTCTTCCTGATCATTCTCGTCATCAGCAGCATCGGCATCTATTCGGTCAGCAACTCGCCGTTCGACATCTATCTCGCTATCGCCTTCGGACTTCTCGGCTACGTTTTGCGCAAGCTCGACTGCGAGCCGGCCCCGCTCCTCATGGGATTCATCCTCGGGCCAATGATGGAGGAGAACTTCCGGCGCAGCATGATCATCTCACGGGGCGATCCGCTCGTCTTCTTCCAGCGCCCCTTCAGCCTGACGCTCATCCTCATCAGCGTGGTGCTCCTCGTGACCGTCGCGCTGCCGGCCATCAAGCGCAAGAGGGAAGAGGTCTTCAGCGAGGAGGAATGACTTGACGAGCAGGCGGAACGGAAGGTGCTCCTCGATATGACAATTCGCTCCGCTGGGCGGCAGCAGCCTGCCCTTCCTCTTCTGGTGAACCGATGACCTCTTCTCTTTCCACCGTCCCATGCTTCATCGATGGGCGCGATGAACAAGGCTCCACCTGGTTCGACAAGATCGACCCGGCGACCGGCCGGGTGAACGGCCGTGTCTGCGAAGCCGGTTCCGAATTGGTCGAGCGTGCGGTGTCGGCGGCGCGGCGCAGTCTGTCGGGACCCTGGGCGCGCACGACCCTCGCCGAGCGCGCGGCGATGCTCCGCCGCATCGCCGATGCGCTTGAAGCGCACATCGACGAAATCGTGGACGCTGAAATCACCGATACGGGCAAGCCGATCACTGCCACCCGCAATGTCGAGATTCCCCGCGCCATCGCCAATTTCAGGGCATTCGCCGATATCGCGCTTGCCGAAGAGAAGGCCGATTTTTACACGCCGCTGGCGGGTGGCGGCCGGGCCCGCAACATCACGGTGCGCGCGCCGATCGGCGTGATTGGCGTGGTGGCCCCCTGGAACCTTCCGCTTCTCCTTCTCACCTGGAAGGTGGCGCCGGCTCTCGTCTGCGGCAACGCCGTGGTGGTGAAACCATCAGAACATTCCCCCCGCACCGCGCTTCTCCTGGCGCGGATCGCCACGCAGGCCGGCTTGCCCGAAGGCGTCCTCAACATCGTTCAGGGCCATGGCGCCAACGCGGCCGGAGCCCACCTCACCGCCCACCCCGGGGTCGATGCCATTACCTTCACCGGAGAAACGCGCACGGGCGAGGCCATCATGAAGGCGGCCTCGCAGGGGGTGAGACCGGTATCACTGGAACTCGGCGGCAAGAACGCGGCCGTCATCTTCGCCGACAGCGACATCGATGCTGCGGCGGCCGGTACCGTCCGTTCCATGTTCGACAATTGCGGCCAGGTCTGCCTCACCACGGAACGCATCCTGGTGCAACGCCCGATCTATGAGCGCTTTCTGGAGAGCATTGTCCGGCATGCCGAAACGGCGATCCGTCCGGGCGACCCACGGGCGCAGTCCACCACGCTCGGTCCCGCCATCAGCGCCGAACAGCGCGCAAAGGTTCTCGGCTTCTATGACCGCGCCCTTGCAGCCGGAGCGAGCGCGGTGATCGGTGGCGGGGCGCTTCAGATGCCCAAACCCTTCAACGACGGCTTCTGGGTGCAGCCGAGCGTCTTCACAGGGCTTCCCGACGATGCGGAGATCTGCCGGAAGGAAGTCTTCGGCCCCTGCGCTCATGTTTCGCCCTTCGATGACGAGGACGAGGCGGTGGCGCGGGTAAACGCCTCTGACTACGGCCTTGCCTCGGCCCTGTGGAGCGGGGATGCAGACCGGGCGGAACGTGTCGCCCGGCGCATTCAGAGCGGAACGGTGTGGATCAACTGCTGGCGGGTGCGCGACGAGCGCGCCGCCTTCGGCGGTTTCAAGAAATCTGGGCTCGGCCGCGAAGGCGGCGAGTGGTCGCTCGATTTCTATTCGGAACTGAAAACCATATGCCGGGCGGAGAACGCATGATGAGCGAAGCGAGCACGACGGGCAGCACCCGCAGCGGCGGCGCCATCCTCGTCGGAGCGCTGAAGGCGCAAGGCGCGGACACGATCTTCGGCGTGCCCGGCGAAAGCGCCCTGCCGATATTCGATGCGCTGGTGGGCGAGGATGTCATCCGCTTCGTGACATGTCGTCACGAAGCGAGCGCCTGCCACATGGCGGAAGCCGACGGAAAACTGACGGGCCGTCCCGGCGTCTGCCTGGTGAGCCGTGGCCCCGGAGCCATGCATGCCGCCATCGGCGTGCACACCGCCATGCAGGATTCCACTCCACTGGTGCTCCTGATCGGTCAGGTGCCACGCGACCAGAGCGGTCGCGAAGGTTTCCAGGAAATGGACTATGTCCGCCACTTCGCGGACACGGCGAAATGGGCCGCCGAGATCGATCGCACCGAAGCCATCCCCGAATACATCTCGCGCGCGTTCCATGTCGCGACGCAGGGACGGCCCGGCCCCGTTGTCCTGTCGATCCCCGAAGATATCCTGGCGACAGCCAGCGAGGTCGCCGATCCTCCACGCTTCCAACACGCGACACCCTATCCCGCACCGGACAACATCGTGAAGCTGCGCGCGCTTCTGCAAGGCGCCGAACGTCCGCTGGTGATCGTAGGCAGCGGTGGCTGGACAGCGGAAGCACGCGGAATACTGCGGGATTTTGTGTCGGCAAACGATCTGCCGCTCGTTGCCGGATTCAGGTCTCAGGACATTCTCGACAACCGCAGCCCCAACTACGCAGGTGACCTCAGCCTCGGCAGTAATCCTGAAGTCGCAAAGCTCGTGCAGAGGGCGGACCTGCTCCTGGTGATCGGTGACCGGCTGAGCGAGGTGACCACGAAACGTTATACGCTGCTGGACAGCCCGCGGCCGCGGCAGGTGCTCATCCACGTCCATCCCGGATCGGAAGAGCTCGGCAAGACCTTCCGGGCCGACCTGCCGATACAGGCGAACAGCTCTGCCTTCATGAAGGCCCTGAGCGGCATGGCACCCATGGCTGCTCCAGCCTGGGCCGGCTGGCGCCAGGAAGCCCGCCGGATCTACGAGACCTACGTCGCTCCTCCCGCATCGGGCCTGCCTCTCGATCTTGCGAGGGTTGTCGCCCATGTGCGCGACGTTCTGCCGGATGATGCAATCGTTACGAATGGGGCGGGCAACTACACCATCTGGCTTCACCGCTTCTTTCAGTACCGCGATCTCGGCACTCAGCTCGCTCCAAAGTCCGGCGCCATGGGCTACGGCCTGCCGGCGGCGATCGCCGCGAAGTTGCGTTTTCCGTCCCGGCAGGTCGTCGCCTTCGCCGGCGACGGCTGTTTCCTCATGGCCTCTCCAGACTTTGCGACCGCCGTCAGGAATGAGCTCGCCATCGTCGTGATCATCGTCAACAACGGCCTCTACGGCTCGATCCGGATGCATCAGGAACGTCACTTTCCCGGACGTCCGAGCGGCACCGACCTGACCAACCCCGATTTTGCGGCGCTGGCGCGCTCCTATGGTGCTTTCGGCGAGATCGTCGAAGATGGCGCGGCGTTTCCCGCCGCCCTGCAGCGCGCCATGGAATCTGGCGGTCCTGCGATCCTGGAGCTGCGGGTGGACCACGATCAGCTCACGCCGGGCATGCGGCTCCGTAAGGCTGGCGTCCGCCCGCATTCCGAGGCGCATTCACGTTGACGTTCTCAATAAATAGCTTTATAACAAAGCTAAATGCCATATCGTTTCTCGGGTGAGGATGTGACGGATCCGATCAAGCAGTTTCGGCAAGCCCTGGGAGAGTTCGCCACCGGTGTCGCGGTGATCACCGCCAGCGGGCCCGAGGGCGATCTCGTCGGCATGACCATGAGCTCCTTCAATTCGGTCTCGCTCGATCCGCCGCTGGTGCTTTTCTCGATCGACCGCAAGGCCTACAGCCTGAAGATCATGGAAGAGGCCAAGGGTTACGCGGTAAATGTGCTCAGCCGCGAGCAGGAGGCGCTGTCCAACCGTTTTGCCCGCGCGCTGTCCGACAAGTGGGAAAACACCTTGCGGACCGTCGGTCATGCCGGGGCTCCGCTCCTTGAAAGCGCCCTCGCGCATTTCGAGTGCGAGCCCTATGCCACCTACGACGGCGGCGATCACGTGATCTTCGTCGGCAGGGTGATCCGTTACTCTACCAATCCGAACAAGCCCGAGCCTCTCGTCTTCTTCCGCGGACGATATCAGGACCTGGCCTCGGGCCATGAGCGCGAGCCGGAATGGCCGCTCCCCATACACTACTGACACCCTTACGCTTCTTCAAACCTGGAACCTGCCATGCTCAAGACCGGACAGACCCATATCGCCAACCTCCGCGACGGGCGCGAGATCTACATCGACGGAAAACGGGTGGAAGACGTCACCACTCATCCGGCTTTCGCCAACATCGCCGCGTCCACGGGGCGCCTCTTCGATTATGCGAGCGCGCCCGAAAACCGCGATCTGATGACCTATGAGACGCTGGAGGGCGGCCGCGCCAACAAGATCTGGCAGTTCCCGACCTCCTATCAGGAACTGGTGGAACGCCGGCGCGGGCTTGAGAGCTGGGGTGCGCTTCACGCCGGCTTCATGGGCCGCGCGCCTGATCATGTCGCCTCCTGCATTGCCGGTATGGCCATGGGCCTCGACGTGTTTCGCGCCTATGACGAGAAGCGCGCGGCAGCGCTGGAAGGCTATTATCGCTACGCCCGCGACAACGATCTCTACCTGACCTACGTCATCATCAATCCGCAGGCCGATCGCTCCAAGGCCGCCAATGAGCAAGCCGACCCCTTCCTGACCACAGGCGTCGTGGATCGCGACGCGGAAGGCATCACCGTGCGCGGCGCCAAGATGCTGGCGACGGGCGGCGTGGTCGCGGACGAGGTCTTCGTCACCTGCATTCAGCCGCTGCGTCCCGGTGACGAGCGTTACGCCCTTTCTTTCGCCATTCCGATGAATACCAAGGGGCTCAAGATCCTGTCGCGCAAGTCCTATGAGGCGCAGGCAAGATCGGTGTTCGACAATCCGCTGGCGAGCCGCTTCGATGAGAACGATGCGGTCCTCTACTTCGACGATGTGAAGGTGCCGTGGGACCGTGTCTTCATCGATGGCGACGTGGAGATGTGCCAGAAGCAGTTCCATGCGACGCCCGCGCATGTCTACCAGAACTATCAGGCGATGATCCGTCTGTCGGTGAAGATGCGCTTTCTCGTCGGTCTCGGCCGTCGCATCGCGGAAACAAACGGCGTCACCGGCTTCCCCCAGGTGAAGGAAATGCTCGGCCAGCTCTCGGCGGAAGCCGGTATGGTCGATGCGCTGGTCGCGGCCATGGAGGCGAAGGGCCAACAGTCCGGACCCTATTTCGTCCCCGACCGCCACACGCTCTACACCGCACAGACCCTGACGCAGCAGCTCTATCCTAAGGTTCTCAACACGCTGCGTGAGCTGGCCGGCGGCGGCATGATCATGCTGCCATCCTCCATCGAGGACTTCGCCAATCCGGAAATCGCCGCCCTGATCGACAAGACGCAGCAATCGCCTGCCGCCGGTTCCCGCGAGAAGGTGAAGTTCTACAAGCTCGCCTGGGATGCGGTGGGCTCGGAATTCGGCTCACGCCATCACCAGTACGAGATGTTCTACGCTGGCGCGACCTTCGTCACGAAAGCGCATGCCTTCCGCACCTACGACTGGGAGGCAGCAGACAGCCTCGTCCAGGACATGCTGGATTCCTACGGCCTCGAGGCCGAGCTTGCCGCGCGCGGCTGAACAACGAAAACGGAGAGACGGACGATGCCGGTCAACAAGGCCCACGACGAATTCTACACACTCGACATGGACTCGGGCTGGGAGGTGCCGCCGGGCTATCCCTCGGGAATCCAGCAGAAAATCCTGTCCGGGGCGCTTGATGAGGTCAACAAGCGCGGGACGCGCACGCGGCTCCTGCGCTTCGAACCGGGCGTGTTCACCACCGCGCCCTTCGTTCATGACTATTGGGAAGAGGTCTACCTCGTCTCCGGCGACCTGACGGTCGGCAACGACGAGAAGGGTGAAGGCGGCACTCCCTTTCCTCCCAACACCTATGCCTGCCGGCCGCCGCAGGCCTTCCATGGCCCCTTCAAGTCGGAGAAGGGCTGCATCCTGCTCGAAATCCATTATTTCGACCCCGTCTGAAGACCTGCGAAGGGCGCCATGGAAAAGCAGACGCTGACCCGACTGTCCGATGATCTCCGCGCCGGACGCACAAGCGCCGCGGCCCTCGTGGAGGCCTGTCTCGACCGGATTGCCGATCCGGCGGGACAGGGAGGCGTCACGTTCCTGAGCGTTGATGGCGAAGGGGCCCGCAAGGCTGCCGCGGCCATGGACGCGCTGCGGGCAGCAGGCGCTGCACCGTCGCCCTTCGCCGGCATCCCGATCTCGGTCAAGGACCTGTTCGATCTGGCGGGCCAGACGACAAAGGCCGGCTCGCGCGCCCTCGCCGACGCACCGCCCGCCCGAGCCGATGCACCTGTGATCGCGCGCCTTCGCGCCGCCGGCTTCGTTGTGGTCGGGCGCACCAACATGACCGAGTTCGCCTTCTCCGGCCTCGGCCTCAACCCGCATTACGGCACGCCTCTCAGCCCGGCGTCCCGGCACGAGGGGCGGATTGCCGGCGGCTCGTCCTCAGGCGCCGCCGTCTCGCTTGCCGAAGCCATGGCACATGGCGCGATCGGCACCGACACCGGAGGCTCCTGCCGGATTCCCGCCGCCTTCTGCGGCCTGGTGGGCTACAAGCCGACCGTGGGCACGGTATCAGGCGACGGCATCATCCCCCTGTCACGAACGCTCGACAGCGCCGGCCCGATCGGGCGCAGTGTGGAGTGCACCCGCATCCTGTTCGACATCATGGCTGGAGACGTGCCGGCAAAGGGTGCTGCCGGCATCCGACAACGCGATGTTGCCAATCTGACGATCGCGGTACCGCAGACGCTCGTCCTTGATGACATGGACGAGCATGTCGGGCGGCTGTTCGAGCGCTCGTTGTCACGCCTCTCCAAGGCGGGAGCGCGCGTCGTCGAAATCAAGCTCGCCGAGTTCGGCGAGATCCCGGAGCTGAATGCAAAGGGCGGCTATCCGGCCTCCGAGGGCTACGCCTGGCACCGTGCCCTCCTGCAGTCCAAGAAAGATCTCTACGACCCGCGCGTGGCGCTCCGGCTGATGCGGGGCGAAAAGCAAAGCGCCGCCGACTATATTGATCTTGAGCAAGCGCGCGCCGACTTCGTTCGCCGGGTTACGGAGCGGATGAGCGCCTACCATGCCCTGGCCTTTCCGACCGTGCCGGTGGTCGCGCCCAGACTGGAGGTGCTGGAGACCGACGATGACGCCTTCACGCGCGTCAATCTCCTCGTCCTGCGCAACTCCACGGCGATCAATATGGCCGATGGCTGCGCCATCTCCATTCCCATGGAAGAAGGCGACGAGACGCCCGCGGGTCTGACCCTGGCGGCCGCCGGAGGCGACGACCGGCGCCTTCTTGCCACGGCGATGGCCGTTGAGGCCGCTCTGGCGTGATCTAGATCTGGCGCGTGATGTTGGCGCGGAAGGCTTCGATGTGATCGACGATGGCCGCCTCGGCGGCGTCGGGATCATGCCGCGCGATCGCATCGGCCACGGCGGCATGCTGCCGGCAGACGCTCACATGGTGCTCACGCGCCTTCAAGGAAATGAACCAGAGCCGCGCCGAACGATCATGGAGGTTGCCGAGGATCTCGGACAACGTCTGGTTCCCCGCCGCCTGTGAGAGATGCGCGTGAAACGCGCGATCAAGCTCCATCATGCCTTCCGTATCGCGGTCGCGAACGGCCTCTTCCATCTTGGCGACGTTCTCCTGCAGCGCGGCGATAAGGCCGCTGCCGGCATGCTCCGCCGCACGGCGCACGCAATAGGCCTCGTTGATCAACCGCACTTCTATGATGTCGAACACCTCATCGAGGCTGATCGGCTTCACGACGATGCCCTTGCGCGGCATGACCTCGACGAGCCCATCGGTCATCAGGCGGTCGATCGCCTGATTCACTGGGGTTCGTCCGATGTCGAGATGGTCGCTCAGCTCGGCCGCGCTCATCACCTCGCCGGGCCTCAGCTCACAGGTGATGATGCGCCGCTTGATGGCCTCGTAGGCTACGTCGCGCAGGGAGGCCCTGGCTCCGCCTCCCGACCCGGGATTGGGAGCGCTCCGTGCTGCGGTCTGCGTATCGGAGCTCATGACGTAACCGGCGGTGCCCTTGTTCCTCATCCCTCGATCGGGAGGATCTTCATGTCATATCCGAAGCGAAGGGAACGCCCAAGCACCGGGTCTTCCAGCTCGCCCTCAAAACGCGTGGCCGGGCGGATTCCACCGATGGCCCCGAGCGTGCCGCCGAACATCACCGTGCCGTCGGACAAAGATCCTTGCGCAGCAAAACCTGCGATGATGTCGACCGGCGCGAGAAGTCCCGCCACCGGACCTTCCTGATACAGCTCCCGGCGCCCGTCAATGGTGGCGAAGCTGCGAAGAATCAGTTGGTCCCAGTGATCGCGCACCTCTTCGAAGGGCCAGACCGTTCCGGCCACCGGCTTGTCGCACATCTGCTTGGAAACGGTCACACCATAGGTCTCCACGTCGCGATCGGTATGGTCCGATCCGACACCGACGAAGAGCCTTCCGCCCGCCGCCAGCAACACCGGCTCGACCTCACCGCTCGACTGCGTGCCGGTGGCTTCCAGCACCGGATCGGTCGTTAGCCGCGCGGCCGAAACACGATAATAGGTCGGTGTCCGCTTCGGCCGGGCCACGCCCAGCGCCTCCAGCTCGGCGATGTGGTGCTCCATCGCCACCTTGTCGCGAGCCGCCCAGCCTGCGATCACGAGATCGCCGATCTCTAAGACCTGGTTCGTCGATCCGTCACGGGCTTCAATTCTCAGTTCGAGCTTTTTCATCAGGATCCCTGCCGTCTTCCCAAGCCTTTTGGAGGAGCGCCGCCAAACGGCTGCCTAGATTGAATGCCTGCACAAAACTTGCGCTTGACAGCCCGAAAGCCTAATGCTGTTGTGAAATTTCACAAGCCTTTTCTTGTGCCTGAAACGACAAAGCTGGGGTTCATACCGCGTCTGAGGAAATTGTCGCGGCGCCCGAACCGCCGGCAGAACAAGGGGTGCACCATGAGGTTACTGAAGCGTTATCTTGCTGCGGCGGCGCTCATTGCCGCCACGCCGGCGATCACTCTTGCTCAGGATGCGAAGCGGCCGGAGACGCTGGGCGTCGGCGTTTTCACCTTCACCTCCGGACCTGCCGCCGCTTACGGCCTGCCGGGACGCAACGGTGCCGAGTTCATCATCGAGATGATCAATGCCGATGGCGGCATCGGAGGCGTCCCCCTGCGCGCGACTTTCGTGGACGAGGCGCAGGGCGCGGAGGGTGTCATTTCGGAATTCCGGCGTCTCGCCGGCGATGCCTCGAACCAGGTCATGATCGCGGCCTTGTCGAGCGCCAACTGCCTAGCTCTCGCGCCCGTGGCCGAGCAGATGCAGGTTCCGACCATCGGCTGGAACTGCGACACGCATCAGCTGCTCCAGGAAGACTACGACTATGTCTTCCGCCCGAACGGCAATACGATTCCCGAGTTCATGGCCTATGCAGCCTATCTTCTCGACAAGAAGCCTGACGTCTCTCGTGTCGCCATCATCAATCCCGATTATGCCTTCGGCCATGACGCGGCGGAGATCTTCAAGGCCGCTCTGAAGGCCTTCAAGCCGGACGTCGAAATCGTCGCCGAACTTTACCCCCGTCTCGGCGCCTCCTCCTTCCAGACCGAGATATCCCGCCTGTCGGCCGCCCGCCCGGACGTGATCTTCTCCAATCTCTGGGGTGGCGATCTGGAGAATTTCGTCCGCCAAGCCCAGCCGCGCGGCCTGTTCACCACCAGCCAGGTGGTTCTGGCCCTCGGCGAGACGGTCCTTCAGCGTGTCGCTCTTCCCGAGGGTGTCATCGTCGGCGTCCTCGGCGACGGTTGGTGGATGTCGCCGACGTCAATGGCAAATGAAAAGACGCAGACCTTCGCGGAAGCCTACCGGAAGAAGTATGGGGAATACCCCGTCTTCCCCACCATGAAGATGGCGAACACCTTCCTCATCACGAAGGCGGCTTACGAGAAGGCGATGAAAGCCAATGGCGACGCCTGGCCGACCCGCGCCCAGGTCGCCGAAGCGCTGAAGGGCCTTCAGACGACGACCCTCACCGGTGAGGTGACGATCCGCGAAGACAATGACGGCATCGTCGATCAGATCGTCGGCACGACAGTGAAATCCGCCAAGCACGACTTCCCTGTCATCGGCGACATGGTTCGTTACGAGGGGAAAAGCCTGATGCCGCCGGTTGGCCAGGATCCCTTCAAGTGGATCAGCGGGCTCGACAAGAGTTTCCTGGAGACGCTGCCCAAGCCCGGCTCCTACAAGTAAGCCTCGCGCGGGCCGCGCGCTTGCAGCGTCTGGCCCGCGTCTGACCCATTTTTCGGAGGAGCCGCCCGCCCATGCTGCAGTCCCTCGTTCCTCTCCTCGTCGACGGCTTGGCGAACGCGGCCCTGATCTTCTTCGTGGCCGTGGGTCTCACTCTCGTTTTCAGCGTCCTTCGCATATTGAACGTCGCCCACGGCAGCTTCTATTCGATCGGCGCCTATGCGGCCGCTTCGATCGGGCTTTGGATCGTGTCGTCGGGCTTCAGCCCCTACCTGACCTTTCCCGCCCTTCTCCTCAGCGCCGCGCTGGTTGCCGCTCTCTTCGGGCCGCTGGTGGAACGCACGCTGGTGCGCTGGACCTATGGCAAGAGCGAAGCCGTCCAGATTCTCGTCACCTTCGGCCTCTTCCTGATCCTGGAAGACCTGCAGCGCATGGTCTTCGGTGTCCAGTCGCTCTATGAAGACACGCCCATGGCCCTTCTCGGCATTACCGAGATCGGCGGCATCGTCTATCTCAACTATCAGCTTCTCCTGATCGGCCTGGCCGCCGTTGTCATCATCGGCCTTCGGCTCCTGATCCGCCACACGCGGCACGGCAAGTTCCTGGCAGCCGTGGTGGCCGATCGCGAGGTCTCGCAGACGCTGGGGATCGACACCAATCGCGTCTTCATAATGGCCTTCGCGCTCGGCGTCTTTCTCGCCGCCCTCGGCGGCGCGCTGGCCACGCCCACCTCCGGCGTCGCCCCGGGCCTTGGCGCCGAGACGGTGGTCCTCGCCTTCGCGGTCGCGGCCATCGGCGGACTCGGCCAGATCGAGGGCGCGGCGATCGCCGCTGTCATCGTCGGGCTCGCCCGTGTCCTCGCGATCTACTATGCCCCCGCCCTCGACGCCGTCGCCCCCTATCTCGTCATGCTCGTCGTGCTTCTGATCCGACCCTATGGGCTGTTCGGCAGCGTGACGACGCGCAGGATCTGAACCCGCATGCCGCTTCTGCTCCTCCTCGCCGGTCTCGCTGTCATGGCGGTGCTGCCGCTCGCCGTTCCCTGGCTTCAGTTCACGCTGACCATCGCGCTCGCCAAGGGACTGGCCGCGCTGGGCGTCGCGGTTCTCCTGCGCGCCGGGCTCATCTCCATCGGGCACGCCATGTTCTTCGCCATCGGCGCCTATGCCACCGCGTTCCTGATGCGTGATCTCGCCGTCACCGACTTCGCCACCCTGATCGTGGCCTCCACGCTCATCTCGGCGCTCTCTGGCCTTCTGTTCGGCGCCTTCCTTGTGCGCTACCGGGCCATCTTCTTCGCCATGCTCAATCTCGCCGTTTCCATGGTGCTCTTCTCGCTGCTGGCCAAGCTCTACGGCGTGACCGGCGGCACGGACGGCATCCGCGTTGCGACGCCGAGCGTTTTCGGCATGGCGCTGGCGCGACCGGTCTTCGCCGACGTCCTCTACTATGGTGGTCTCCTCTTGGCCGGTCTCGTCGGTTTCGCAGTTCACCGTTACCTGAAGAGCCCCCTCGGTGCAGCGCTCTCGGCGATCCACACCAACGAGGTGCGGCTTGAATATCTCGGCGTCTCGGCCTGGAGCGTTCTGCTGGTGGCCTATACGCTGTCAGCAACCCTGGCGGGCCTCGGCGGCGCCATCGCCGCCATGGCCATCGGCCATGTGGTGCCGGAGTTCGCCTTCTGGACCGAGTCGGGCCACATTGTGCTGGTCGCCGTTCTCGGCGGCATCGGCGGCGTTGTCGGTCCCTTCGCGGGATCTATCTTCCTGGAAGTGGTGCAGACCCTTGCCGTCGGCTTCGCGGCCGATGCCTGGAACCTGATCATCGGCCTCGCGCTCATCGGCGTCATCTTCTTCCTTCCCCGCGGCCTTTACGGTCTGATGGAGACGCGCAGGAGGACCTCGCCGTGACGACACCGCTTCTGAAGGCGGAGAACCTCCAGGTGGCCTTCGCGGGAGTGAAAGCCGCCGACGGCGTGAACCTGGAGATCGCCGAAGGCGAATTCCTGGCGATCATCGGTCCCAACGGCTCGGGCAAGACCACCTTCCTTAATCTGTGCACGGGCTATATCCGCCCCCTCGCGGGAGAGGTCTTTTTGGACGGACGGCCGATCACCCGCCTTGCGCCGCGCACCATCGCGCGCCAGGGCATAGCGCGTGCCTTTCAGATCCCCCAGCTCTTCACCGATCAACGGCTGATCGACAACCTGATGCTTGCCGTCGCGGCGCGGCGCGGCATCTGGGACGCTTTCCGTCCGCTCGACCGCAGGACCCATCGCGACGAGGCGATGCAGCTCTTGTCCATGGTGGGGCTTGAGGATGTCGCGGAGCAGTCCGCGGCAACGCTTCCCGAAGGTCTGCGCAAGCTTGCGGACATCGCCATCGCCTTTGCGCTGAAACCGCGGCTTCTGCTGCTCGATGAGCCGACCAGCGGCGTCAGCGCCATTGAGCGCTTTGGCCTGATGGAGACGCTCATGACGGCTCTTCGGCAGGCCAGGGTGACGGCGCTTTTCGTGGAGCACGACATGGAGGTGGTCGAGCGCTACGCCGATCGGGTGGTGGTCTGGGATCAAGGCCGGGTCATGGCCGACGGCAAGCCCGACATCGTGTTGAAGGATCCCCGCGTCCTGCAGAATGTGGTGGGAGTGGCCTGATGCTCAAGATGCAATCCGTTCGGGTGGACATCGAAGGCGTTCAGGTTCTGCGCGACCTCTCGCTCGCGCTGGAGCCGGGCAAGGCCACGGTTCTTATCGGCCGCAACGGCGCCGGCAAAACAACGACGCTGCGCACGGTGATGGGCCTCCTGCCGCTGCAAGGTGGCAAAATCCGGCTCGGCGACACCGACCTTGCCGCGATTCCGAGCCATCACCGCGCCGCTCACGGCATCGGCTATGCGCCGGAGGATCGTCGTCTGATCCCGAGCTTCTCCGTGGAGGAGAACATCCTTCTGCCGGCGCTCGCCCTGAAGTTGCCGGCCGACGAGCGCCGTCAACGGCTGGAGGACGTCTACACGCTCCTGCCTGAACTCCAGGCTCTCAAGAGCCGCCCGGGAGGGGGCGTCTCCGGCGGACAGGGAAAGATGGTGGCGCTCGGCCGGGCGCTGATGGTGGCGCGCAGCCTGCTGCTACTGGACGAACCATTCCAGGGACTGGCACCCGCGCTGGCGCTCGATTACACGCGCACACTCGGACGGTTGCGCGAGCAGAAGCAGGATCTGACGCTGCTCATCACCGAATCCAGCCCCCACCTTCTCGACGCGGTCGCGGACAGGACGCTGCGGATCGAGCGCGGCAGCATAACGTCAGCTGAAGGAGGATGAGCACCTCATCGTTGCCCAGAGGCGGCCAGAACCCGTGCAGGTGACACCCATACGTCGCCCCTCCATCATCCTTCCGCCTCGACCGCCTCTTCCTTGCGCCGGCGAACACTCGGAACGATCAGAGAAATGACAATCAGGACCGCGAGCGTCAGGAAGATCGCACTGATGGGGCGTGTCACGAAAACCGA
This sequence comes from Agaricicola taiwanensis, assembly GCF_014635245.1. Lineage (GTDB taxonomy): Bacteria > Pseudomonadota > Alphaproteobacteria > Rhizobiales > Methylopilaceae > Agaricicola > Agaricicola taiwanensis. The sequence goes on from NZ_BMCP01000001.1 coordinate 209,048, forward strand.
TGGATCTCCGAACGACAAAAGAAGCGTTCGCCGGAAGTTGACCTCCATCAACGGACCTAGAATGAAGCCGAGAATGAATGGAGCTGGTTCACATCGCAGCTTTAGGAAAACATAGCCGATCAGGCCGAACATCACCGCGAAGCCGATGTCGAGCGTGCTGTTCGCCAGCGTGTAGATGCCAATGCACGAGAACATGAGGATCGCTGGATAAAGCCAACGATATGGCACCTTGAGGAGCGTCACCCAGAGGCCGACCAACGGCAGGTTGAGCGCCACCAACAAGACATTGCCGATCCACATGCTGCAGATCAGCCCCCAGAACAACGCCGGATGCTGAACCATGACCTGGGGCCCCGGATTGATGCCCTGGATCACCAGAGCTCCCAGGATCAGAGCCATCACGGCGCTACCCGGGATACCCAGTGTGAGCGTCGGAATGAAGGCTGTCTGAGCGGCGGCGTTATTGGCCGCTTCCGGCGCAGCGACCCCCTCGATCGCGCCCTTGCCCATGCGTGATGGATCGCGCACCACGCGTTTTTCCACCATATAAGCCGCGAACGACGAGACGGTCTGGCCCGCACCGGGAAGAATGCCGAAGACGGAGCCAACGCCGGTGCCACGCAGAATGGATTTCCAAGATGCCTTGAGATCGGCTTTGGTCGGCATCAGACCGTGGACCTTGCTTGTGAAGACCTCACGGTTGAGCGTCTGGCCAAGATTGCTGATGATCTCGGGGAAAGCGAAAAGCCCCATGGCGACGATGACGAAGTCGATACCTTCCGCCAAATCCGGAACACCAAAGGTGAAACGCATGATGCCGGAATTGACATCCGTGCCGGCAAGCCCGAACGCAATACCCACGAGCGCCATTCCAAAGCCCTTCAGCAAGGAACCGTGAACCAGCGCTGCTGCTGCCACGATGGACATCAGCATCAACGAGAAATACTCGGCGCTGCCGAGCTGGAGAGCCAGATTGGCAAGCCATGGGCCGAGCACCGCGATCAGAAGCGTGCCGATTGTGCCGGCAACCAGTGAGCCTATGGCCGCGATCGCGAGGGCGGGTCCTGCGCGCCCCTGCCGTGCCATCTGGTATCCATCGATGCAGGTGACAGCTGCCGAGGATTCCCCGGGAAGATTGAGCAGGATCGCCGTCGTCGATCCTCCATATGCCGCCCCGTAATAGATGCCCGACAGCATGATGATGGCGGCATCCGGCGGAAGGCCATAGGTCAAGGGCAGCAGCACGGCGATGGTGACGAGCGGGCCGACGCCAGGCAGGATGCCGATGAAGGTGCCGAGCGTTACACCGGCAAGGCAGGCGAGAAGGTTGTTGAGCGAGAGCGCCGTTCCGAAGCCAAGGGCGAGATTGCTGAAGAGATCCATCAGAACGGCCCCATGGGAAGTGGGATGCGCAGACCGTAGACAAAAACGCCGAGCGCGATGGCGATCAGCACCACCGTCAGAATGGCAAGGTCGAGCGGGCGCCACTTTGGCTCGCACAGGCGGGCGATGAAGGTCATCACAACCAGTGCAAGCACCACACCCGCGGACTCGATCAAGAGACCGAAAGCGGCGATGGCCGCGAGGATGAGAGCCAGCGGCTTGATCTCCCAGTGGATCCCCTCGTCTTCCTCACTGGGCTTCATGGCCTCCCGGGCAACGAGGACGCAGCCAATCAGCGCGATTGCCACGCCAAGGCCGAAGGGAAAGTACCCTGGACCCATCTGAGCCGCCGTGCCGAGCGGATACTGGCGCGCGATCAAAGCCAGTCCGACGCCGAAAAAGGCGAAGAACAGGCCCGACAAGAGGTCTCTGGTCAGTCTCATAGGCAAGATCCTCCCGCTGGCGGGCGGCGTTGTCCTCCACCGCTCCGCCAGCATTCAATGTCAGGCGATTTCGATATCCATCAAGGGAGCGTATTGCTGCCCGCCATGGCTGTCGCTGTCCTCAAGATCACCCTGTGAACAGGGACGGGGCATCGAGATCTTCACCGCCCGGGCGTGTTCGCAGAAGTAGATGTCGACGTCAGCGGGTGGCTGATGGAACAGGTCGGCCATGTGCTCGCGGGTGAAGGCCCCGGAATCCCGTGCCCGCTCATACTGCGCGACCTCGTCGAACATGATGTCGAAGGTAAGCTGAAACGGACCGGCATTCTTGCTGCGGATGAGGCGAGCGAGTTCAGCAAGGGTGGTCATGCGACGCTCCTGCGCTGGCGGGTGCCATCGATCTCAACGATGTCCATGGGGAACATCTCGTAGGGATCGGTAGGCTGGACCACATGGTTGACGTTGAAGCGGTAGACGGCACCACGTTCCAAATAGCTGTAAGGGCAGGCAATGGAGGTGATCAGCCCGCTCCACTCCGGAATCGGCAGATGCAGCGCCTGATGCCTGATAATGCTGCCGATCGTATTGGCGAGATCCTGGCTGGGAGCCGTCGCCTCAAACAGAAGGCAGATTTCGTGCGATGCGATCTGATCTACCGGCTCCAGACTGCCCATGGTTCCGTTCTTGCCATAGACGCGCACATTGAGAGTGTAGTCTGCGGCCACGCCCTTGGCGCTCAGCACCTGCTGCACACGAGCGTCGATCTTGACGCGCAGGCGCGCCAGCCAATCGTCGATCTGACGGATGATGTATGGATCGCGGACCGAGCCGATCAGGACACTCTGATAACCTACGAGTTCGGCACCCTCGAGCTTCACGGTATATGTCTCGGCGTGTTCAAAAGCGCTGTCCGTCACCTTCACGGCGACATCGCTCACCTGCTCGTAACGGGCATGGGTCAAGTCGAGGGTCCCTGAGCACTCCACCAGGCGGAACGGATCGGCGTTCTCATAGAGCGCGTGCGAGGCGATGCTTTGCGGGGTGCAACGAAGTTCCGGATCCATGGCCTCGACGACAAAGTGGTCCTTGCGCATCCAGGCGAACATGCAGTCGGGCGTCTTGCGCTGAGTGACAGCGGCGGCGCCGCACTCGAGGATTTTTGCGGCATGCCAGGCCACCGCTGGCGGAATACCCGCCCGCATCGCGAAGGAGGCAAAGATCGCCGTGTCACTGGCGCGCCCGGCCAACACCACGTCGGCACCGGCATCAAGAGCCTTCTGGAACGGTTCCGCGCCCATCATACCAACGATATGCGCGCTGCGATCGATCACCGCCTCATCGAAATGCGGCGCCGGCTTCAGGGGCACAATCCTACCGTCGCGGAACTTGGCCTTGAGGAACTCCTTGTCTTGCTCTGAGTGGATCAACGCGAGGCGAAAACTGAGACCCTCCTCTTCGGCAATCTCCTGAAGGATCTCATAGACCCCATCCAGATTTGCCTTGCCGCCAGCCGTGCCAGCGGTGCCGATCAGGAGGGGGATGTTGTTGCGGCGCGCACCAAGCAGCATGAGCCGCAGATCGCGCTTGATGGCCGCCCGGGTGAAGACGGTCTTCCCGGTGCCAAGATAGTTGGGACCGGGGTCCGTCGACCCGCCGTCGCAGCCAATGAAATGAGGCTTGAGGCTGAGCGCACGCTCGAAGGAAGCTTCACTGAAACCGGCACCACAGACGCTTGATGGCGAGACAACTCTCACCTCATCTTCAGGATGGGACATCGCTGATCCGTTGTTTTCTATGTGTGTGAGTACATGGGATGCCCTGCCACCGGCATGTCGGCAGCAAGGATCGAGCCGCTCTCCGACTCGGTAATGAAGAGCGTTTTGTTGTCGGGTCCGCCGTAAGCGATGTTCGTGGTCTTCAGACCAGCACAGGAACGCACGCGGTAAAGCGGCTCGCCGAGACGGCTGAACAGCCAGATGGTACCCAGTCCCGTGTGAGCCACAGCCACATTGCCCTCGGCATCGACGGCGATTCCATCAGGACCCGACAAGCCGCCGGATAAATTCAGAAACACCCCGGCTTTGGCCACGCGATCATGAGGCAGGAGTGGCAAACGCCACACGGCGTTGGCTCGCGTCACATTGACGAACAGCATCGTCTCCTCGCGATTCAGCACCAAGCCGTTGGGGCTGGGAATCCCGCTTATGAGGCAGCTGAGGCGGCCGTCGTTGTGCAGCTTGTAGACTTTGCCGCTGGGATCCTGGAGACCGGTTTGACCTTGATCGGTGAAGTAAAGATCGCCATTGCGGGCAAAGCACAGATCGTTGACGCCCCGGAATCCTTCCGAATAAGCGCGCTCCATGATGGGCGTGATAGCCCCCGTATCCGGATCGACCGCGATGATGCCGCGCTTGTGGTCTGTGACGAAAAGTCGGCCATCCTGGTGGATCTTCAGGCCATTGGGTTCACCGTCGTATTCCGTAACGAGGTGGAACGTGCCATCCGGGGTGACCTTGAAGATACGGCCGTATGGGATATCGGTGCAGTAAAGGTTGCCGTTGCGGTCGATTGAGGGGCCTTCCAGAAAGGAATGCGGACGGACATGCTGGCGGGCCTCTACCCAACTGGTCTTGCGATCAGTGATGCGAAGCGCATCGGGGAGACGCGCGAAAACGCGCGTCTGAATGTTTTCAGGAACTGCATACATGACTGCCTCTGTCCGGTTACTTGATTAGGCCCAAGCCGGTCAGAAGGTCCTTCGACTCCTTCGCTTCGGCTTCGAGAAAGGCGCCAAATTCGGCGCTGCCGTGATAATCGGGCACAAGGAAGGATTGTGTGGCGATCTTCTGCCATTCAGGATCGCTATTCACCTTCTCGAAGACACCTTCCCAATAGGCGAGCTGATCGGCCGGCAGGTTCTTCGGGCCAATGACGGCACGCCAATTGTTGAACACGACATCGATACCCTGCTCTCGGAAGGTGGGGATGTCGGACAGGACACCGGACATGCGCTGGGGCGCCGTAATGCCGTATCCTTTGATGCTGCCGGCCTCAATGTTGCCCTGCACATTGCCGCCTGTCGAAGGCATCAGATCAATCTGTCCGCCGAGGATCGCTGTGATCGCCTCTGAGGCGCTTGCAAAGGGAATGACATGCAGCGCCGAGGGCTCCACACCCGCCGTCTGGGCCAGAAGGGCGACCGCCATATGAGGCCCGGTGCCAAGTCCGGGTGCCACCGCGATGCTGAGGCTCTTGGGATCGGCCTTCAACGCCTTGAAGACATCACTTCCGGTTTCATGCGCCAGGCCCTTGCGGCCGATGAGCACGATGTAATCGGCCATCAACTGCGCGACGGGTGTCGCATCACTGTACGTGGCTGTCCCGACGCCGAGCATGGAATTAGTGACCATCGCCGGGTTCTGCACCATCAGGTAATGGCCGTCCCCCGCGTGCTGATTAAGATAGCCGAGGGCCACGGTGCCACCCGCACCGGGCTTGTTCATGACCACAACCGGAGTTGGCACGAGCTTCTTGTCCTGCATGACCTGCTGGAGGGCACGCGCGATACGGTCATTTCCTCCGCCAGGGCCAGCGCCGACCAACAGCTCGACGTTCTTTGTCGGCTGCCATTCCGCTGAAGCGGACGTCGCGAAGAACGCGAGCGCCGCAGCGCCAAGGAGCGACATTGTACCGAAAGCACGACGTGTCGAGCCGCCAGCTTTACCAGCAGGTTTTTTCATCTTTCATCCCTATATTGCTATGAAAGCGCGTATGTTCGCGTCTTTACTTTGAATACGTTTGAATTTTCTTCACCTATGCCTTCATGCTCCACCACACCGGGCACAGCGTCAAGGCAGCCAACGGCTTCGTCTGAGCCTATTTTTTCTGATACGTAGAATTTCGTCGCTTTGGGCATGCAACACCCGCCCATGAGCGCGGCTACAGGAGAAGTGAATGCGAAGGCGCCCGAAGGAGAGCGAACGTCACGTCAACGCGCTGATGACCGCCGTGATGATCCTCGATTGCTTCCGCTCCACCAACGAGCTTCAACTCAAGGACATTCATCACAGGACTGGCATCAACAAGAGCCGTATTCTTCGCTACGTCGGAAGTCTCGAGGCATCTGGCTTGATGTACTTTAATGAGGATACAGGCAGCTATCACTTGGGGCCCAAACTCTATTACCTGGGGCGCGTGCTGGAGAAGAAATATTCAAGTGTCATCGATGCCGTGAGGCCGGTCATGGACGAGCTCGAAACTGGTCCTGACAGCGTGGCCTATTTCTCCATCCGGTACGGATTTGAACGTTTGGTCCTCGTGCGCCGTCAGCCTTCGGGTGTCGACGAGTCCGTTATCAAAGACGGGCAAGTTCGCCCACTTCACCTTGGCGCGAACAGCAGCATTCTTCTGGCATACGAAAAATCCTCGGTACTGGCCCGGATAATGGAACATTTCCGTTCCGCCCGCTCCATTGCGCTGTCAGAACCACAATTGATCGAGATGACAGACAAGCTGCGCAGAATCCGGGCGTCCGGATTTGCCATCAGTTATGGCGAGACAAAGCCTGGATTCTACGTAACGTCCGTTCCGGTTCTTGGTAGATCCGGTATTCTCGTGGGCGCCTTGGGCTTGTCGACTCCCGGCGATACCTCCGATGAGGCGGAAGCCAGACGCCAGATTGTTATATTGACTGAGGCAGCAACAACTATCAGCGCTTCGCTGGAAAGAACCATGACCGGAGAAGTGGCCTCCTAAACGGCGTCATTCGATCGACGAACGTCCGCCGCGAGCTCCGTCTCCCAGCCGAAGACGCTGCGGCCGCCGTATTCATGGGACCGCTGGCGCTCGTTCTCGATGAACTGAGGCAGGCTCGGACCGCTCACATGGCTCTCCAGGCGGCGGGACTGTTCATCGAGCCGTCGGATCGCGTCGAGCTTTTCATCATTGCCGAGCCTTGCCTCGCCGACGGCAGACTTCAGCACCGCGATGGTCTGGTCGTAGACCTTGGTCGGCACCGGGAACGGTTGCCGGTCCTTGCCGCCGTGAGAAAGCGAGAAGCGGGCGGGATCGGCGAAGCGGCAAGGGGCGCCGTGGACGACTTCAGCCACCATGGCCAGGGATTGCACGGTGCGGGCGCCGACGCCGGGAACGAGCAGAAGTTCGGCAAAATCCTGTGGCGCACTCTCGGCCGCCGCGGCAAGTGCACCGTGCAGGCGCCGGATCATCACGTCCTTCGGGCGCACGTCATGATGCTCGGGCATCACGAGATGCGGCAGCAGCGGTGCATCAGGCTGTGCCGGCTTTGAAGCCTTGCCCTGCAGCACACCCACCTCATGGGCGATGCGGTCCGGGCCAATCTCCCTCAGGAGATCCAGCTGGCCCTTCCGTGAGGCGGCGGCGCGGTGGTCGGTCAGATTGACGATGTTGCCCTGGTTCCTGCCCTCGATCGCCGCATGTGGCGCCTCGACGAAGCTGTTCAGATCCTCCGACAGCCAGTGATAGCGGCGGGCATAGCGGCTCGTGCTGTTCATGCCCTGCTGAATCACCACCCATTTGCCGTCGTCAGCGAGGATGAAGCCGTGGAGATAGAGGTCGAAGCCGTCCTGGACCGCAGCGCTGTCCACCTTGGCGACAAGCCGGCTCGCCCTTCCCAGCGCCGCTCCATCGAGACCCGTCCGCTCACCCACCGAGCGAAGCTCATCCGGCGTGCGCCGTGAATGGCTGCCGCGTCCGCCGCAGACGTGAAGGCCGAGCTCGCCCGACAGTGGCGCGAGGCCGCGCTTCAGGGCACCGACAACGCTGGTGGTGATGCCTGACGAATGCCAGTCCATGCCCATAACCGCGCCGAAGGACTGAAACCAGAAAGGATGCGACAGCCGGCGCAGGAATTCATCACGACCATAGTGATGCACGATCGCCTGCGCGATCACGGCGCCGAGCTTCGTCATGCGCTGTCCAAGCCATGACGGAACGCGGCCGTTGTGCAAAGGCAGATCGGCGCTGCCGGCGCGGCGGGCCATGAATGCTCCCAAAGGTACAAAACAGGAACATGTTTAACACGTGAGCGCTCGTCCCGCTACGGTCCAGCCCGCGGGCCGGGAACGAAGTGGCTGCGGAGCATCTTTCCTTTCGTCAGATCACGGGAGGAAAGTATGAACACGGCGAACCTGCAGATTGAGGGCATTCTCACGGCCATGTCGTCTCTTCTGGAGGCCCTGAGAGGAAAAGGCCTGCTGACCCAACAGGAGATCGATGAGGTGCTTGACGGGGCTGAACGGGCCGTCAGCAAGGAAAGCGAACATCGTGATGAACTGAGGGCCGCCCATCTTGCCGCCATCAAATTTCCTATCCGCTTCCTGAGAGTGACGAACAATCGAACCGACGGAGAACCGCTGTCCTTCGGGCGGATTGCCGCCATGGTCGGCGAGACAAAGCCCGATCAGTGGTAAAAGACGGCGGGATCAGCAAGCCGTGTTGTCATCACATCAGGCGATGGATCGAAGGCCGAACACCGCAAAGAGCCGGGCGGGGTCCGTCCACACAGTCTCCACCCGCCAGCCGTGCCTGCGCGCGATCTGCGAAAACACCGCCGGCTCATATTTCCGCGAACTTTCGGTGTGGATCGTCTCGCCGGGCGCGAAGTGGAAGGTCCGCCCGGCGACCTTTGCCTCCTGCTCCTGCCGGCTGACGAGATGCATTTCAACGGCGGAAGCCTTCTCGTTCCATCGCGCCTGATGGGCGTAAGCATCGAGAGTGAAATTGCCGCCAAGCTCGCGATTGATGCGCGCGAGGATGTTGAGGTTGAAGGCCGCGGTGACGCCTTCGCGGTCGTCATAGGCCGCGTGAAGGAGGTCGAGATCCTTCTTCAGATCGACCCCGATCAAGGCCTTGCCGGCAGAACCGGTGTGGCGGCGGATGCGGGACAGGAAAGCAGCGGTCTCGGGTTCGTCGAGATTGCCGATGGTGGAGCCGGGAAAGAAGACGACGCGGCCTTCCGTCGGTACACCTGAGGGAAGGTCGAAATCATGCGTGAAATCGGCCGCGACCGGCCGCACCGCCACCCCAGGAAAACGCGCGGAAAAGCGGCGGGCCGTGAGGGTCAGAAAATCAGCGGCGATGTCGATGGGCACATAGAGCTTGGGGGCCTCCAGAGCCGCCATCAGGATCTCAGTCTTGACGGCGGCGCCGGCGCCATACTCCAGCAGCACCGGACCGGCCCCGCAGAAAGCCGCCATGTCGGCCGCGTGGCTGCGCAGGATCGCCGTCTCGGTGCGGGTCGGGTAATATTCCTCGAGGGCCGTAATGTCTTCGAAGAGCTCGCAGCCCCTGTCATCATAAAGCCAACGGCTCGGCAGGCTTTTCGGCTGGCCGGAGAGCCCCGTGAGCACGTCGTGAAGGAATGTGTCGCGCTGCCGGATTTGGACGTCCACCGCCTCCAGCATGGTCACGCATCCTCCGCCAGGCGCAGGCCGGAGAACTGCCAGCGCGCATCGGGCGGGAAGAAATTGCGGTAGGTCGGGCGGATGTGTCCCGGTGGGGTGACGCAGGAGCCTCCGCGCAGCACGAACTGACCGGACATGAACTTGCCGTTGTATTCGCCCACCGCGCCTTCAACGGGCTTGAAGCGCGGGTATGGCAGGAAGGCGCTGCGGGTCCACTCCCAGACATCGCCGTACATCTGGCGAATGCCCGCTTCCTCGGGAGAGGCGGCGCGTGGCCGCAGGCGATCGCTGTCGGCAAAGTTGCCGATCAGCGGTTTTCCGGCCGCTGCGTGCTCCCATTCGAACTCGCTCGGCAGACGCCGGCCCGCCCAGGTGGCGAAGGCATCGGCCTCGTAATAGCTGACATGGGTGACGGGAGCATCCGGATCGACCGGCTGCTCGCCGCGCAGCGTCATCGTCCAATACTGCCCATCCCGCTCACGCCAATAGAGCGGTGCCGTCCAGCCCTCCGCACCCACGGTCGCCCAGCCGGCCGAAAGCCAGAGCAGCGGGTTGCGATAGCCGTCGTCGGCCATGAATTCCATCCACTCGCGATTGGTTACCAGCCGGTCGGCAAGCTCAAACGGCTCCAGCAGCGCACGATGGCGCGGCCCCTCGCAATCAAAGGAAAAGCCCTGACCGTCAAAGCCGATCTCAACGATGCCGCCCTCCAAGGCGGAAAAGCCGGCAGGACCTTGATCAACCGCGCTGACGGCAACCGGCGAGGGATCCCGATAGGCAGGCCGCAGCGGGCTCTGGGCGAAAAGGTGCAGGATGTCAGTCAGAAGCAGTTCCTGATGCTGCTGCTCGTGGTGGCAGCCAAGCTCGATGAGCGTGATGACCTCCGGTGCCGGATCGGACATGAGAAGCCGCTCCACCGCAGCATCCACATGAGCCCGATAGTCGAAGATCTCGTCCAGCGATGGCCGCGTGATCATGCCGCGCTTTGGGCGTGGCTGACGCTCGCCGATGCTTTCATAGTAGGAGTTGAAGAGAAAATTGAAGCTTGGATCGAAAATGCGGTGATCGGAGAGATGCTGGCCCAGGACCATGGTCTCGAAAAACCAGGTCGTATGGGCCAGATGCCATTTTGCCGGGCTGGCGTCAGGCATCGACTGGACCGTCGCGTCGGCATCCGACAGCGGCCGGCCGAGCGCGCGGCTCGCCGTCCGGACGGAGCGGAACAGGTCAAGGACATCGATGGAGGAAGAAGCCTGCGGAGCGGTAAGCGAGCCATGCATGGAGAGCTAACCTCTGACAGCTGGAGGTTTCCGAGCTTTCCTATGTGGAGCGCGATGGCCGTCCGGAAACCGCCGTGCGACGATTTTTTGGGAGATGCCGCGATTACATCCGCTCCTGAAGCCGCCTTCCGTCCGTTCCAAAGGCATGAATCTTGTGTGCGGGAACACGGATGACCCAGGCATCATCAGGCGCGGCCTGAGTGCGGCCGGCCACGCGCAGGATGATGCGGTCGCCGCCGGCCCTGGCATAGATGAAACTCTCCGCACCCACCGGCTCCACCGCTTCCACGATGGCGTCGAGGGTCAGGTCGGACGTTGAAGCCCCGGCCGCCACTATCACCTCGGCGTCTTCGGGCCGAAACCCGATCGTGACAGCATTGGCGGGAACACCCCGGACACCGGCGAAAGCGCCCGAGGCGAGAGGCAGCAGGTTCATTGAGGGGGCGCCGATGAAGCTCGCGACAAAGGTGGAGGCGGGAGCCTCATAGACATCGAGCGGCGCGCCGATCTGTTCGATCTCGCCCGCGTTCATCACCACCAGCACATCGGCCAGCGTCATGGCCTCAAGCTGGTCGTGGGTGACATAGACCGAGGTGACGCCAAGCGAACGCTGGAGGTTCTTGATCTCCACCCGCATCTGGCCGCGCAGCTTGGCATCGAGATTGGAAAGAGGCTCATCGAACAGGAAGACCTTGGGGTCGCGAACAATAGCGCGTCCCATGGCGACGCGCTGCCGCTGCCCGCCCGAGAGTTCGCTGGGCTTCCGGTCGAGAAGATGGGCAAGTTCTAGCCGCGCCGCCGCCTCGCGCACGCGGGTGTCGATCTCGCCCTTGCCCATGCCGCGGTTGCGCAGGCCATAGGCCATGTTGTCGTAGACCTTCATATGCGGATAGAGCGCGTAATTCTGGAACACCATGGCGATGTCGCGCTCGGCCGGACCGATGTCGTTGACGCGCGCGCCGTCGATGCGCACCTCGCCTTCCGTCACGCTTTCAAGGCCCGCGATCATGCGCAGAAGCGTGGACTTGCCGCAGCCGGAAGGGCCGACCAGCACGCAAAGCTGGCCGTCCGCGATGTCGAAGGTGAGACCCTTCACGGCTTCCGCCCCGTTCGGGTAGAGCTTGCGGACGGCGGATAGGTTCAGGGTTGCCATGGGCTTTGGCTCACTTTTCGGACTCCACGAGGCCTTTGACGAACCAGCGCTGCATGAGCACCACCACCAGAACCGGCGGCAGGATCGCCAGGACGCAGGTGACCATGACGAGGTGCCACTGCGTGTCCGCATCCGCGAAGGAGATCATCTTGCGTAGCGCGATGACGACGGTTCCCATGTCGTTGCGGTTGGTCATCAGCAGCGGCCACAGATACTGCGTCCACCCATAGATGAAGAGGATGACGAAGAGCGCCGCGATGTTGGTGCGCGACAGCGGCAGCAGGATGTCCTTGAAGAAGCGCCAGGGGCCGGCGCCATCAAGCCGCGCCGCCTCCACCAGTTCACCCGGGATGGTCATGAAGAACTGGCGGAACAGGAGCGTCGCCGTGGCCGAGGCCATGAGCGGCAGGGTCAGACCCGTGTAGGTGTCGATCAGGCCGAGGTCCACCATGACCTTGTAGGTCGGCAGGATGCGAACCTCCACCGGCAGCATCAGCGTGATGAAGATGAGCCAGAAGAAGACCATGCGGAAGGGGAAGCGGAAGAAGACGATGGCATAGGCCGAGAGGATCGAGATCACGATCTTGCCGAGCGCGATGGCCATGGCCATGACGAAGGTGTTGAAGAGAAGCCGCTCGACACCGACACCGCCGATCCGCCCGATGCCGCCGAACAGGGCGGTGGAATAGTTTTCCCAGAAGTTGGGGCCCGGCGTCAGCGGCAGCGGCGGCCTCAGGATGGTCGTCAGCGAATGGGTGGACGCGACCAGGGTGTAATAGATGGGGAAGACGACGATGAGGATGGCGGCCGCCAGCACGGCATAGGCGAAAAGGCGGGAGCCGAAGGATCTCTCGATCATGCCGCCTCAGCCATAGTGCACCTTTCGCTCCACGTAGCGGAACTGGATGGCGGTGAGGGCGATGACGATCACCATCAGGATGACCGATTGCGCTGCGGATTGACCGAAATTGAGGTTCACGAAGCCGTCGTTATAGACCTTGTAGACCAGCGTTTCCGTCGCCTTGCCCGGCCCGCCGCCGGTGACGGCATGAATGATGCCGAAGGTGTCGAAGAAGGCATAGACGGTGTTCACCACCAGCAGGAAAAAGGTCGTGGGCGCCAGCAGCGGGAAGATGATGGTCCAGAAGCGTTTCGTCTCGCCGGCGCCATCGATGGCGGCTGCCTCGATCAGCGACTTTGGAATGGCCTGCAGGCCTGCGACGAAGAAGAGGAAGTTGTAGCTGATCTGCTTCCAGGCCGCCGCGGCGATGACCAATATCATGGCCTGTGAGCCGTTGAGCAGCGGGTCCCAGTTGTATCCGGCCGTCCGCGCCATATAGGCGAAACTGCCCATGGCCGGATTGAACATGAAAAGCCAGAGCATGCCGGCGATGGCGGGCGCCACCGCATAGGGCCAAATCATCAGCGTGCGCACGAAGCCGCGGCCGCGCACCAGCTTCTCCGCCATGACGGCGAAGAGGAGACCGAGGCCCAGCGCAACCGCCACGGTGAACACCGAGAAAATGCCCGTGACCTGCAGCGAATTGATGTAGTTCGGATCGCCGAGGACCCGGCGGAAATTGTCGAGCCCAACAAATTCCTGCGCAAGGCCGAAAGCATCCTCGCGCAGGGTAGAGGTGTAGAGCGCCTGGCTCGCCGGCCAGTAGAAGAACACCAGCGTGATCGCCACCTGCGGCGCCAGCAGCAGATAGGGCAGGATCCTGTTCGGGAAGGTGACGCGGGGACGGGCCAAGGTGCTCTTTTAAGGTTCATGCCGGCGCCACCTCGAAACGCGGCGCCGGTGGGGCCGCTCAGCGGTTGACTGCCTGCTCGATGGCCGCGTTGCCGCGCTTTACGGCATTGTCGAGTGCCTGCTGCGCCGTCTGCTCGCCGGCGAGCATCTTTTCGAACTCCTCGTTCTGGATGTCCCGCACCGCCGGCAGGTTGATGAGCCGCACGCCGCGGGAATTGTCCGTCGGCTCCTTGCCCATCATCTGTCGGATCGGGATCTCGCGGCCGGGGTTCTTGTCGTAGAAGCCGGATTTCTTGGTGGCTTCATAAGCCGCGAGGGTCACCGGAAGATAGCCCGAGACTTCATGCAGGCGCTGCTGGATCTTGGTTTGCGACAGGAAGGAGAAGAAGGCGGCAACGCCCTCATATTCCTCCTCGTCATGTCCCGCCATGACCCAAAGGCTGGCACCGCCGGGCGTGGTGTTCTGCGGCGCGCCTTCGACATCGGGATAATAGGGAAGCTGACCGAGTCCATAGTTCATGCCCGATTTGACTACATCGCCGAGGCCTCCGGAGGATTCGGTCATGATGGCGCATTCGCCCGACAGGAACAGCTGCTTTGCCTCGGATGTGCGACCGCCGTAACGGAAGACATTTTCTTTGGCGAGATCGGCGATGTTCTGGAAGTGCTTCACGAACACAGGCGTGTTGATGGTGAGCTCCACATCAAGCCCGCCGAGGCCGTTCTGCTTGGTGCCATATTGCTGGTTGTTCCAGGCGGCGAAGTTCTCAAGGCCGATCCATGTCAGCCAGGTCGAGGTATAGCCGCAGTTCGAAGCGCCGCTCGCCTTCACCTTGCGCGCGGCGTCGAACACCTCCGGCCAGGTCTTGGGGGGCGTCTCCGGGTCCAGCCCCGCCTTCTGAAACAGGTCCTTGTTGTAGTAGAGGATCGGCGAGGAGGAATTATAGGGGAAGGAGAGCATGGTGCCGTCGGGCTTGGAGTAATAGGCCACGATGCCCGGCAGATATTGGCTCTTGTCGAAGGCAGTGCCGCCCATGGAGAGGATGTCCGCGACGGGCTTGATGGCCGCTTCCGCGCCCATCATCACGCCGGTGCCAACGTCGAACACCTGGATAATGTGGGGCGGCTGCTTGGCGCGGAAGGCGGCAATGCCAGCGTTCAGCGTGTCCGGATAGGTGCCTTTGAAAACCGGCACCACCTTGTAGTCCGACTGGCTTTCGTTGAACTCCCTGGAAAGGGTCTCGACCACCTCATTGTTGGCGCCGGTCATCGCGTGCCACCAGGAGATCTCGGTGACGGCGAAGGCGGATGTGGTCGACAGCAATGTGAATGTAACGGCAGCGCTCGCTGCAAGGCCCTGGAATCTCACGTTTCTCTCCTGCATCCGCTGTGGTGGGACAGAGTCACGTGGCGTGCTCTATCTTTTCGTTATGACACTTCAACAACGGTGCCCGGCGCGCTGCCGAGCGTCTACAGTCTGTCCATTACCGGAGCTTGTGTCGAGAGTTCAGATGCAACCAATCCAATCGGGTCATGCCGTCATTGGCGGCGGTAGAGCCGGAGCGTGACCGGCGCCAGAACAAGCGTCAGCACCGCCGGTGCGACAAGGGCCAAACCCACATCGCCCAGGCTCGCATTGCCGCTCATGAGCCCCCGAATGGCACTCGCCATCAGCGACACCGGATTGACTTCGACGAAGGCGCGCAGCCAGGCCGGCATGGTAACGGGATCGACCATGATGTTGGACGCGAAGACCAGCGGAAACAGGAAGGAAAAGCCCAGCGTCATCACCGTGGTCGGGGTGCTGATGAGAAGCCCCAGCACGATGAAGATCCATCCCATGCCGAAACCGATGGCGAGAAGCAGCAGGAAGCCTCCTGCAACCCCCGCGATGCCGGCCTCGGGCCGATAGCCGAGGACGAGGCCGATGGTGAGAATGATGCCCCCGGCGATCAGATGGCGAAGCACATCGCCGACCATCAGACCGGCGAAGGGAGCAAGCGACCAGATCGGCAGGGAGCGAAACCGGTCGAACAGCCCTTTGCCGAGATCTGTCGAGAGATTCATTCCGGAGTAGACGGCGTTGAAGCACACCGTCTGCACCAGGATGCCGGGAAGGAAGAACTGCAGATATTCGCCGGGCGACCCGGCCAGCGCGCCGCCGAACACGAAGGTGAAGAGCAGCGTGAACATGATCGGCGTCATGACGAGGTCGAACAGTTGCTCGGGCACATGCCGGAACTTCAGAACCGCGCGCCAGCCGAAGGCAAGCGCGTTGGACAGCGCCGAGGGCTCCGGCGGACGTTCGACTTTCCGAAGTCCGCCTTCGATGGGCTGGCTCATGCTCCCGCCTCCTCCGCAACACGCCGCTCGCCGCCCGTAAGCGCGAAGAAGACCTCATCAAGGCTTGGGCTTCCCATGGAGAAATCCGCGAGCTCGATGCCATCAGCGATGAGTGCGGCCAGGGCTTTGTTCGCCTCGGCGGGACTGGGCGCAACAATGGAGATCTCGGCGCCCTCGACACTGCGCTGGGCAACGCCCCTCAGGCAGCCTTCAAGCATCCCGGCGGCCTCGTCGAGCCGCGCCGGATCGGCCAGGGCGACGTGCAGAAATCCGGAGCCTGTCGCCGCCTTCAGCTGCCGGCTGGTGCCCTCGGCGATTTTCCGTCCGTGGTCGATCACGGCGATTCGCTCGGCCAGTTGGTCGGCTTCCTCAAGGTATTGGGTCGTCAGAAGGATCGTGACCCCGCTGCCGGCAAGCTCCCGGATCATGCGCCACACGCTCTGGCGGGCCTTGGGATCAAGGCCGGTCGTCGGCTCATCGAGAAAGAGAACTCCCGGTGTCACCACCAGCGAGGCGGCAATGTCGAGCCGCCGGCGCATTCCGCCGGAATAGGATTTCACCTGCTTCTTTGCCGCGTCCGTCAGATCGAAGCTCTCAAGAAGCTCGTCGGCCCGCTGCCGTGCGGTCCGGCCGCGAAAGCCCCAGAGGCGCGCGAGCAGAAGGAGGTTCTCCCGCCCCGTCAGATCCTCATCCAGAGAGGCGAACTGCCCGGTCATGGCGATGGAGCCGCGCACGGCCTGCGGCGCCGTCGCGAGGTCATGTCCCATCACCCTGGCGCTGCCGCCATCAGGCGCCGCAAGCGTCGCCAACATCCGCATCAGGGTCGTCTTGCCAGCGCCGTTCGGTCCGAGGATCGCGAAGATCATGCCCTCAGGCACGGCAAGATCAATACCGTCGACGGCACGAAGCTCGCCATAGGCCTTTGCCAGGCCGCGCGCTTCGATGGCGAGGGGTCGTGACGATACATCCGTATTCACAGTCTGCACGTCCATTGGGCGTTCCACCTTCGGCTGAGGTGCTGCTCGCTTACTGCGATCCACGTCCCTTGATCAAGCATGGTTCGGATCGAGTGCCGAGCCGGCCTCTATTTTGACGAAAATTAGGCGGGAACCACACTGTCTCGCGGTCGGTTGTGCCCTGCGACGGTGGCTCCGTCGCTTACCTGCAGAGCGCAGGCCTCACGGCATTCATGAAACAGCTTGTTGCGAAAACAGCAACCGAACGCGGGTGATCCTATGCGTGTTACCGACGACACCAACAGTCTTGGCCGGCCTTCCGCAGATGTATTGATCTGCTTCTCCCACCTTCGCTGGAACTTTGTCTACCAGCGGCCCCAGCATCTTTTAAGCCGTGCCGCCCGGCAGCAGACGGTCTATTTCGTGGAAGAGCCGATCTTCGAAGAGGGCGCCGACCCTCATCTGGCCGTTGAGCGGACCCCCGAGAATGTCACCGTCGCTGTGCCGGTTCTACCCGCAGGCATGAACGGGCCCCAGATCACACGCCTGCAGCGTGGCCTGATCGACGAACTCCTCGCAGATATTGGCAACGCCGATCGGATTACGCTCTGGTACTACACGCCGATGGCGCTGCCCTTCAGCCGCCACCTGAACGCCGACCTCTGCGTCTATGACAATATGGATGAGCTCTCCGCTTTCCGCGGCGCGCATCCTCGGCTGATCGCCATGGAGAGGGAACTCTTCCGCCGCGCCCAGGTGATTTTCACCGGCGGCCAAAGCCTGTTCGAGGCCAAGCGTCGCCGCCACCACAATGTTCACGCCTTTCCCAGCAGCATAGACGCAACCCACTTCGGCCGAGCACGACAGGACGATGTGCCGGTGCTGGCGGACCAGGATGGCATCGAGGGCCCGAGGCTCGGCTTCTTCGGCGTGATCGATGAGCGCATGGACATCGATCTTGTGGGCCGGATTGCCGAACTGCGTCCGGACTGGCAGTTCATGATGATCGGTCCAGTCGTCAAGATCGACCCCGCTTCGCTTCCGCAACGCGCCAACCTGCACTGGCTCGGCAGCAAACGCTACGAGGAACTGCCCGCCTATCTAGCCGGCTGGGATGTGGGCATCATGCCCTTCGCGCTCAACGAATCCACCCGCTTCATCAGCCCCACCAAGACGCCGGAGTTTCTCGCGGCCGGCGTGCCGGTGGTGTCGACCGCGATCACCGATGTGATCCGGCCCTATGGTCAGGATGGCCTGGTGGAAATCGCGGCTGACCCCCAGGAGTTCGTTGCCAAAGCCGAACATCTGCTGGCGCGCCCCAAGGACGGTTGGCTGAAGCGCGTCGACGCTCATCTGGCCGGTATGTCGTGGGATCTCACCTGGCAAGGCATGGCACAGGAGATGGAAAAAGCGGCGGTCCGGCCGCGTGTCGAACGCAAAAGGGTGCAGCTGCAGGAGGCGGTCCATGTTTGACTGGCTCATCGTCGGCGCCGGCTTTGCCGGCAGCGTCCTGGCCGAACGGCTCGCCAGCCAACGCGGCGACAAGGTCCTGCTTATCGACCGCCGGCCGCACATCGGCGGAAATGCCTATGACCGCTATGATGACGCGGGTCTTCTGATCCACCAGTATGGCCCGCACATCTTCCATACGAATTCCGAGCAGATATTCGATTATCTCTCGCAGTTCACCGGCTGGCGGCCATACGAGCATCGCGTCCTGGCGGAAGTCGATGATCAGCTGCTGCCCATCCCAATCAATCTGGACACCATCAACCGCCTCTATGGCCTGAACCTGACGTCCGATGAGCTCGATCGATGGTTTGCCGAGCGGGCCGAGCCGGTGGAGGACATCCGCACCTCTGAAGACGTGGTGGTAAGCCGGGTCGGCCGGGAGCTCTATGAGAAGTTCTTCCGCGGATACACCCGCAAGCAATGGGGCGTAGACCCCTCCGAGCTGGACAAATCGGTAACCGCCAGGGTGCCCACACGGACCAATCGCGACGACCGTTACTTCGGCGATGAATTCCAGTTCATGCCGGCGGGCGGCTACACCCGGATGTTCGAGCGCATGCTTGATCACCCCAATATCCGGATCATGCTGCAGACGGATTTTGCTGAGATCCGCAACGAGATCCGATACCGCCGGCTGATCTTCACCGGGCCGATCGACGAGTATTTCGGCTTTCGCTTCGGCAAACTGCCGTACCGCTCACTTCAGTTCCGGCATGTCACGCTGGACAAGGAATGGCATCAGCCGGTAGCCGTGGTGAACTATCCGCAGGAGCGCGATTACACCCGCGTGACGGAATACAAACATTTGACCGGCCAGAAGCACCCGCGCACCAGCCTTACCTACGAACATCCGTCCGACGAGGGCGATCCCTACTACCCCGTACCGCGGCCAGAGAATGCGGCCCGGTTCAAGCAGTATGACGCGCTGGCGCGTGAGACGCCCGATGTCTGGTTCGTCGGGCGCCTGGCGACCTATCGCTACTACAACATGGATCAGGTTGTCGGGCAGGCACTGTCGGCGTTCCGCCGGATCGAGAACGAGGTTTCCGGACGGGCGGCTCGTGAACCCGGACCCGCGCTTGTCGACACGCTGCAGCCTGCTCCATGAGCGATACCGGCTCCACGGAAGCGCCGGAGCTGTGGGGCGGTCTGGAATGCACCGTGGCGCGGCTGAGGAATCGCTGGCGCGATCAGCTGGTCGAGACCGGCCATCAGCGCCGCCCGCAGGACATGGATGCCTTGGCCGCCCTCGGCTTCCGTCGGCTACGCTACCCGGTGTTGTGGGAGCGCGTGTCGCCGGATGATCCCGATGTGGCCGATTTTCGCTGGCATGATCCGCGGCTTGCCCGCCTGCGCGAGCTGAACCTCGATCCCATTCTCGGCCTCATCCATCATGGCAGCGGCCCGCGCTACACCAGTCTGCTCGATCCCGGCTTCCCTGAATTGCTCGCGCGGCACGCGGGAAGGGTCGCCGAGCGATACAGCTGGGTGCGCCACTTCACGCCGGTGAATGAGCCGCTGACGACCGCCCGCTTCAGCGCCCTTTATGGGTATTGGTACCCGCACCGGCGAGACCTGCGGTCTTTCATGCGGGCCTTCATCAATCAATGTCGAGGCGTGGTCCTCGCCATGAAAGCCATCCGCGAAGTGATCCCTGATGCCCGGCTGATCCAGACCGAAGATCTGGGGAAGACCTTCAGCACCCCGAAGCTGCAATATCAGGCGGACTATGAGAACAACCGTCGGTGGCTGGCCTTCGACCTGCTGACCGGTCGCGTTGATCGCGAGCATCCCTGGTTCTCCCATTTCCTGGACAATGGTATTGCGGAAAGCGAACTCGTGGGGTTTTTCGAGGATCC
Source organism: Agaricicola taiwanensis (assembly GCF_014635245.1). Classification (GTDB taxonomy): domain Bacteria; phylum Pseudomonadota; class Alphaproteobacteria; order Rhizobiales; family Methylopilaceae; genus Agaricicola; species Agaricicola taiwanensis. The sequence goes on from NZ_BMCP01000001.1 coordinate 229,172, forward strand.
CTGCCCGCCCGACGTGCTTGGCATCAATCACTATCTCACCAGCGAACGCTACCTCGACCACGAGCACCTTCCCGCCAGCCGCCGCCGCAGCGGCAATGGGCGCCACCGCTATGCGGATGTGGAGGCGGTGCGTGTGGACCTGCCATCAGGCACGACAGGACCGGAGGCACGCCTGCGCGAAACATGGGAACGTTATCGGCTGCCTCTTGCCGTGACTGAAGTCCATCACGGCTGCAGCCGCGACGAGCAGCTGCGTTGGCTGGCGGAAGTCTGGGACGCGGCCTGCAAACTGCGACGGGAGGGCGCCGACGTTCGTGCCGTCACAACCTGGGCCGCCTTCGGCGCCAAGGACTGGAACAGTCTTTTGGCACGGAAGGCAGGCCATTACGAGCCGGGCCTCTTCGATATACGCAGCCCGCAGCCTCGCATCACAGCCCTGGGACGGGCGGCAGCCCAGATCGCCCAGGGCGAGACGATCGATCACCCGGTGCTCGACACCCCGGGCTGGTGGCACCGTGACGACCGCTTCTATCGCGTTGCCCGCGCCAACCCGTCGGAAGAAACCGGAGCCGTCCGGAAGCTCCTGATCACGGGGTCTAACACCATGCTGGGCGATGCCTTGATCCGGATCGCCCGCCATCGGGGCCTGGAGTTCGTTGCTCTTGATCATGGCGCCATGGACATGGCGGATGCAGCCACCGCCGCTATGACGTTGAGACGCCACCGCCCCTGGGCTGTCGTCAACGCCGCCGGCTTTAGCCAGATTTCGGAGGCCGAGCGCCAACGCTCCTTGTGTTTCCGGGAGAACGCCACCGGCCCCGCCGCCCTCGCCCGCGCCTGTGCGGACGCGGGTCTTCCGCTCCTGACCTTTTCCTCCGATCTCGTTTTCGATGGCGCGCTCGGGCGCCCCTACCGGGAAAGCGATCCGGTCAATCCCAGCTGCACCTATGGAGAAAGCAAAGCCGAGGGCGAGCGTCTTGTCCTGACAGCGCATCCAGGCGCCCTGATCATCCGAACCGGCGCATCCTTCGGCCCGTGGGATGAGCGCAACACCGTCTATCGGAACCTTCGCGCCATGGCCGACCGGAAGATCCTGCAACTCAGCGACACGGTGCGACTCTCGCCAGCTTACCTGCCGGATCTCACACATGCGGTGCTCGACCTCCTCATCGACGGCGAACACGGCGTCTGGCATGTGACCAATCGTGGCGAAACCTCCTGGTACGGCCTGATCAGGAAGGCGGCGGAACGGGCGAGACTTCAGCCGCTTCTGCTTTCGCCGGAGCTGCCGCCGAGGACGGCCAGTAGCACCGCTCTGACGAGCGAGCGCGGCCTGATCATGCCGACGCTCGAGAGCGGGCTCGGGCGCTTCATCCGTGAGGTCGGGCGGCGCTTGCGGACCGTGGAACCTCACACCGAACATCACGTCTTTGCCACGACATGATCGCGTCCATGGCACAATCAACGGGCATTCTGGCGAGATAGCCCGCGAGACCGATGGAGGATCTCCATGCCGAACAGGCGGATCTTCAACAGCTTCTTCCTAGGCGGATTTGAGTGCTCCAGCCATCGGCGACCGGATGGCCGGCGGTTGGATCTTCTTTCAGCCACGGGACACGACCGGATGACCGACGCCGATTATCGGCAGCTGTCGGCACATGGCATGGCAGCGGTCCGCGATGGTCTGCGCTGGCATCTCATCGAGAGCGCGCCCGGCCATTACGACTGGTCGAGTTTCCTGCCCATGCTGCGCAGCGCCGAGGCACTCGGCACGCAGGTGGTCTGGGATCTCTGCCATTATGGGTGGCCCGATCATCTCGACATTTGGTCGAAGGACTTTCCTGACCACTTCGGGCGCTTCGCCGCCGCCGTCGCCCGCCTCGTGCGCGATGAGACCGGGCCGCAGGCCTTCTACTGCCCGGTCAACGAGATCTCCTATTGGGCCTGGGCAGGCGCGGAGGTCGGTCGCATCAATCCGTGCGCTGTCGGACGGGCGGGTGAACTGAAGCGCCAGTTGGTGCGATCCGCCATCGCCGCCATCGAGGCCATACGCGCTGAGGATCCCACCGCCCGTTTCATCACCGCCGAACCCCTGATCAATGTGGTCTCCGGATCTCCTGAGCCGCAACATATCTTCGATGCCGAGCAGTATCGCCTCTCGCAGTTCGAAGCCGTCGATCTCCTGACCGGACGGATTGAGCCTGGGCTTGGCGGCCGAAGCGATTATCTCGACGTGGTCGGGATCAACTTCTACCCCGACAACCAGTGGTACCTCGGCGGCTCGACCATCCCGCTGGGACACCACGCCTATCGCCCACTGTCGGAGATGCTGGAGGAGGTCCAGGCGCGATACGGCCGTCCGATCCTGATCGCCGAAACCGGTGCGGAGGGATCCGCCAGGCCCGCATGGCTGCACTACATCGGCGCGGAGGTGCGCGACGCCAGGGCACGCGGCATATCTGTGGAAGGCATCTGCCTTTATCCTGTTCTGGATTATCCCGGATGGGAGAACGAACGTCTTTGCCAGGTGGGTCTCCTCGGCGAAGCCGAAGGGTGGGAGAAGCGGTCCGTCTGCGTTCGCACGGCATCGGAGTTGCGGCGGCAACAGGCGCTGTTTGAAGATGTGGCTGCCCCCGAGCCGGCCACCGCAGCGGAGTGACAGTCATGGACGCTCGCCTAACCCGTGCCCGGCTTCTGACAGCGCGCCGCCGCCCCGGAAAGCTCCCGCCTTTCCTGAAAGGACCGGGCCCGTTCATCCGGCACTACATCCGCCACCGTCCGTTCCACTACGCCGCCATCTTCCTCATGATCCTGGGAGCGGCCGGCTGCGCCGTGGCCGTCCAATACGTCATGAAGGTATTGGTGGACGCCATGGCGGGTCCACGGGACGCCGAAGCCGTCTGGCTGGCGCTGTCGATCTTCCTGGCATTGATCGCGGTGGAAAGCATCATGTGGCGGGTCAGCGGTTGGCTCGGTTGCCGCACCACCATCGGCATCGGCGTGGATATGAGACTTGATCTGTTCGAGCATCTGAACGGTCAACCCATGCGCTACTTCGCCGACAACCTGGCGGGATCGCTCGGGCACCGCGTCACCTCCACCGCCGGCAGTTTCGGAGCCCTGACCAACACCGTGGTCTGGCGCGTCATGCCGCCGTGCGTCGATTTCATCGGCGCGCTGATCATCTTCGCCACGGTCGACTGGCGCATGATGGTGGCGCTCGGCATCGGTGTGGGCGCCATCCTCGTTGGCATGATCATATTCGGCGAAAGAGGCCGTCACCTTCATCGCGACTATGCCGCGGAATCCAATCAGGTCGGTGGCGACCTCGTCGATGTCATCTCCAACATGTGGTCGGTGAAAGCCTTTTCGGCGCGCATGCGTGAGCGCAACCGGCTGGCACGCCTGTTCAAGACAGAAGCTTCCGCCCAGCGCGCCAGCTGGATGTACACCGAGAAAGCCCGGCTCATCCATGATGCCGCGCTGGTCGTCATGGCCGGCGGCATGCTCGCCTGGGCGGTGCATCTATGGAGCCGCAACGAAATCTCGCCGGGCGACGTCGTCATGGTCAGCGCGCTAACGTTTCGGATCCTGCATGGCTCGCGCGACATGGCCCTTTCGCTGGTGGACATGGTGCAGCAATTCGGCTTCATCGAAGATACCCTGCACGTCATCGCGCAACCACAGACCGTCGTCGATGAGCCCGGAGCGCCGCCACTCAGGACCGAGGGTGGCGCCATCGAGTTTCGCGGCGTCAGCTTTGCCTATGGCAGGGAGGGCGATGCAGTGCACGAGCTCGATCTGCATATTCCCGCCGGCCAGAACGTTGGTGTTGTCGGCCCTTCGGGTGCAGGCAAATCCACCCTCATCCAGCTGCTGCAGCGGCTCTATGACGTTCAGCATGGCGATATCCTGATCGACGGCCAGTCCATCGGCAGCGTGCAGCAGGACAGCCTGCGCGAGGCCTTGGCCGTGGTCCCGCAGGAAATCACGCTGTTCCATCGCACCATCATGGAGAACATTCGCTTTGCGCGACCCGCCGCAACTGACAAGGAAGTCTATGCCGCGGCCCGGGCGGCCCATTGCGACAGCTTCATCCGCTCGCTGAGCGAGGGCTATGACACCATCGTCGGCGAGCGGGGCATGAAGCTCTCCGGCGGCCAGCGGCAACGCATCGGCATCGCCCGCGCCTTCCTGAAGGCCGCGCCAATCATCATTCTGGACGAGGCGACCTCCGCCCTCGACACCGAATCCGAAATCGAGATCCAGCGCGCCCTCGTCAGGATCATGCGGGACCGCACCGTGATCGCCGTCGCCCACCGGCTTTCCACTCTCTCCGGCTTCGACCGCATCATCGTCATGAACGGCGGCCGGGTGGTGGAGGACGGACCGGTCCACGCGCTACGAGAGAAGGGCGGCCTCTTCGATCGCATGTGGCGCCTGCAGGCGGAGGGGCTGAAGTTCGACGAAATGGCCTGACGCGGAGCACCGTCGTGGCCGTTTCGTTGCAGCGGAGACGAAATTAAACCATGGCAGGATGGTCTTGGCGCCTCCGGCATGCTCATCTATGCCTCGGAGGCGAATGCCTCTCGTGCTCGCTCCGAACCGGTGACGTTCCCTTCCCCCACTTCCGGCGGCGGCGATCATGCCCAAACAAGAACACGTCGCAGGAGGAAATCCATGAGCACCCCAAAGCCGAAGAAGTCCGTCGCACTTTCGGGCGTGGTTGCAGGAAACACAGCGCTCTGCACCGTCGGACGCGCCGGCAACGATCTGCACTACCGGGGCTATGACATCCTCGACGTAGCGGAAACCTGCGAATTTGAGGAAATTGCCCATCTCCTGGTCCATGGAACCTTGCCGACAGCGCCGGAACTTGAGGCCTACAAGGCCAAGCTGAGGGCACTGCGTGGTTTGCCAGCGGCGGTAAAGCATGTGCTGGAAGCCATTCCGGCCGCGGCTCATCCCATGGACGTGATGCGCTCAGGCGTCTCCGCGCTCGGCTGCGTGCTGCCGGAAGCACCCGACCAGAACCATCCCGGCGCGCGCGACATCGCCGACCGCCTGATGGCCTCGCTCGGCTCGATGCTGCTCTACTGGTATCACTTTGCCCACAACGGCCGCCGTATCGAGGTGGAAACGGATGACGATTCCATCGGCGGCCATTTCCTGCACCTGCTGCATGGCCGGTCTCCCACCGCCTCGCATGTGCACGCGATGCATGTCTCCCTGATCCTCTATGCGGAGCACGAATTCAACGCGTCCACCTTCACCGCGCGCTCCATTGCCGGAACAGGATCGGATATCTATTCCGCGGTCACGGGCGCCATCGGCGCCCTGCGCGGCCCCAAACACGGTGGCGCCAACGAAGTCGCTTTCGAGATTCAGAAGCGCTACGCCGATCCCGATGAGGCGGAAGCCGACATCCGTCGCCGCGTCGAGGCCAAGGAGGTCATCATCGGCTTTGGCCATCCGGTCTATACGATCTCCGATCCCCGGAACAAGGTGATCAAAGAGGTGGCGCGCGCGCTCTCGGCCGAGGCGGGATCGATGAAGATGTTCGATATCGCCGACCGCATCGAGGGCACCATGAGCGATGCCAAGAAGATGTTCGCTAACCTCGATTGGTTCAGCGCCGTCTCCTATCATATGCTGGGCGTGCCCACGGCCATGTTCACGCCGCTCTTCGTCATCTCTCGCACGTCGGGATGGGCGGCACACATCATCGAGCAGCGCCAGGATAACAAGATCATCCGCCCCTCCGCCAATTACACCGGTCCTGAGAACCTCACCTTCGTGCCGCTCAAGAAACGCGGCAAGCCGGCTCCTCGCTCAAAAAAGAGCAAGGAATAATGCTTAGCCGGCAAATCTAGCCAGGGAAAGCGATGGTGGAGAGCAGCGCCAGTTCAGCCTGCCGCGAATCCAACCGCGTATGCTGGGCGACAACAGGCACATCGCTTTCAACCAGCGCGGCATAATTGGTGTCGCGCGGGATCGGTTCGGGATCCTTAAGATCGTTGAACCGCATATGGCTGGTACGCCGGGCCGGCACCGTCAGGCGATAGGGGCCCACCGGATCACGATCCTCATAGAAGATCGTGATGGTGATCTGCGCGTCCTGGTCGGAGGCGTTCAGGAAACACATGGTCTCGTGGCTGGTGAGTGCCGGCGCAGGGCCGGTGCTCTCGCTGGGAATGTAACCTTCTGCAATGGCCCACCGGGTCTTTCCGATCGCTGTCATGTGGCTGCTCCTGTCCCTGAGGGAGGCACGTCGCGGTGAACGCGCGGCAGCACCTCGCGGCCAAAGAACTCGATGAAGGCCTGCTGGTTGCGGCCGACGTTGTGCAGCACGATCTCGCTGAAGCCCATGGAAATGTCCTCCGTGATCCAGGCGGCGTGCCGCGCGGGATCGGACGAGATCCGCACGTGCTCGTCCATGTCCTCCGGCCGGACATCGCGCGTCGCCTCCTCGAAATGGTCCGGCGTCGGCAGGTTGCCGGCAAGGTGTGCCGGTATGGCATTGCTGCGCCATTGATCGAAGGCGTTGGCCCGGGCTTCCCCGTCGTCCTCGGCCCATGACACATGCACCTGAAGATAAAGAGGTTTGCCGCTGCCCCCGCCCCGGCGGAACGCCTCCACAATCCCGGCGAGCTTCTCCCGTGGCTGATTGATGGTGATGAGGCCGTCGGCCCAGCCGCCGCACCATTCCGCCGTCTCCGGCGAAAGCGCCGCTCCCAGGATCAGCGGCGGCGTTTCCGGCAGGGTGTAAAGTTTGGCGTCCAACGTGGGAATGGGATCCGGCGAGCTTACGGTTTCACCGTTCCAGAGAGCCCTGACGATATCGACCGCAGCCCTGAGCCGCCGGTGGCGCTCCGGCTTGTCCGGCCAGCCTTCACCGACCACGCGTTCGTTGAGGGCTTCGCCGCTGCCGAACGCAACCCAGGGAAAACGGCCCGGGAACATCTGTGCCAGGGTGGCGGTGGCCTGCGCGATAACGACGGGATGAAAACGCCACCCTCCGGGAATGGTGATCATTCCGATCGGAAAATGCGTCGCCTGCAGCGCGGCGCCCATCCATGACAACGCAAATCCGGATTGCCCCTGACGGTCGCTCCACGGCGCCGCGTGATCCGAGGACATGGCCCCGCTGAAACCTGCCCGCTCCGCCGCCTGCACGAAGCGGACGAGGTCGCGAGGTGTGAACTGCTCGTGGGAGGCATGATAGGAGATCCCCACCATCTCAACCCACCTTTTCCAGCTGGCCCCAGATGTACTGGTAGGGCCGCAACTGCAGCTTCAGGCGGCTCCCATCTATGGGATAAATCTCGCCATTGACGAGATCCTTCACCTGCCCGGCCCGGCCGAGCGCCGTGCCGATGTCGACCCTCGCGGACCTGCCGGAAAAATTATGGAGGAACAGGAGCCCGCCACCCTGGTCGGAGCACCGATGGCCCAGCACCGCCGAATGTCCGGTTTCCATGGCCTCAAGCTGCGCCCTATGGATCAACTCATGCTGCCGGCGCAGCGCCACCAGTGCCCGGACCTTGTTCAACAAGGATGCCGGATCATTCTCCTGCGCATCCACATTGACGCTCTTGTAGCCGAACCGCCCGTTCTGCACCGGCGCCTGGATCATCTTCTTTACCGGGGCGTCGGAGAAGCCGCCGTTGCGACCGCCGGACCACTGCATCGGCACTCGCACCGCATCACGCCCCCGCACTTCGAGATCTTCCCCAAGGCCAATCTCATCGCCGTACATCATCACCGCCGTGCCCGGCAGTGAAAGGATAAGGCTGTGCACCATCTCCATGCGCCGCTGGTCGCCGTCGAGCATGGGCGCAATGCGGCGGCGGATGCCGCGACCGTAGAGCCGCATCGATTCATCCGGGGCAAAACGTGCGTAGGTCTCCTGGCGCTCCTCCCCGGTGAGGCGCGAAAGATCAAGCTCATCGAGCGAGCGCAGAAAGTTCCCCCAGCCGCAGTCCTGCGGCGTCTGCGGCAACTCCGTCAGCGCCTGGGCAACGGGCGCTGCATCCTCACGGGCGAGCGCCAGAAAAAAGAAGGCGTTCAAGTAGAAGTTCAGCAACAGGCCCAGGCCCTGGCCATCGCCGAAGAACTCGCTGAGCTTTTCCGGCTCAACATTTGCTTCGCCCATCATGAGGCCGTCCGGCAGGCGCTCCCGCAGCACGGCGTTCATATCGTGCAGAACGCCGTGCGGATCGCGTGGCTCCGAGCGGCGCAGACCATTCTCACCGATCATGATGGGCGCGGCATCGATGCGGAAGCCGGCAACGCCAAAAGCCATCCAATACTGCATGATCTTGGCGACCTCTTCGCGTACCTCCTCATTGGCGATGTTGAGTTCGGGCTGGAAGTGATAGAAGCGGTGGAAATAGTAGGCGTTAGCCACCTCGTCATAGGTCCAGACATTGTCTTCCTCTCCGGGGAAGATCGTCGTGTTGTTCGTGTCGATGGCGGGTGGGCTGTCGCTCCAGATGTAGTAGTCGCGAAAGCGACTCCTGGCGTCGCGGCGCGCGGCCTCAAACCAGGGGTGCTCGGTGGACGTGTGGTTCACCACAAGATCGACGATGACACGGATGCCATGCTCGCCCGCACGGCGGATGAACTCGATGAAATCACCCATCGTGCCGGTTTGCGGATTCAGCCGGTAATAATCGCGGATGTCATATCCGTTGTCGCGATTGGGCGTATCGAAGAAGGGCAGCAGCCAGATGCAGGTGATGCCGAGCTTTCGCAAGTAGGGGAGCTTCGATGTCAGGCCGATGAAGTCACCGATGCCATCGCCGTTGCCGTCCGCGAATTTCTCCACATCGATGCCGTAGATGATCGCATCCTGATACCACATGCGTTGGCGGCTCCCTCGAAGATCAACCATGCCGCGAACGGGCATGTAGAGCGGCAACGCCGCCCTTGTTAAGGAGGTTCCGACAACATCAGCACGGATCGGAGGCTGCGCTTTGAACGGCCCGGTCGATACGTGCGTTATGCCTCCGACTGAGCGGCATCAGGCGGAGGCGGCATGGCGACGGAGTGGTGGAAATCGGGGGTGATCTATCAGATTTATCCACGCTCGTTTCAGGACAGCGACGGCGATGGCATCGGCGACCTCAAGGGCATCCGTGACCGCCTGGCCTATGTGGCCAGTCTGGGCGTCGACGCGATCTGGATATCACCGATCTTCGTGTCGCCCATGGCCGATTTCGGCTACGACATCGCCGACTACTGCGCCATTGATCCACTGTTCGGAACCCTCGACGATTTCGACGCCCTGATGGCTGAGGCCAAACGGTTGGAACTGAGGGTCATTCTCGACCTCGTTCCCAACCACACCTCCGACCAGCACCCCTGGTTCAAGGAGAGCCGTTCATCGCGCAACAGTGCCAAGCGCGATTGGTACATCTGGCGCGACGCCAAGGCAGATGGCAGCGTCCCCAACAACTGGATCAGCAATTTCGGCGGCAGCGCCTGGAGCTGGGACGAGGCCACCGGCCAGTATTATTATCATGCCTTCCTGAAGGAGCAGCCCGACCTCAATTGGCGCAACCCCGAGGTGCGGGAAGCAATCTCTGACGTAATGCGATTTTGGATGGCCCGCGGTGCCGACGGGTTCCGCGTCGATGTCATCTGGCACCTGATGAAGGACCCCGAGTTTCGCGACAACCCACCTAATCCCGCCTGGCAACCAAGCCAGCCGGAGATCAACCGCCTGCTTCAGGTCCATTCAGCCGACCATCCCGATATCGAAGGACTGATCACCGAGTTACGGCGGGTGATCGACGAATATCCGGATCGCGTGCTGATCGGCGAGATCTATCTGCCGATGGATCGGTTGATGGCCTATTACGGCCGGGGTCTTTCAGGAACCCACCTCCCCTTCAACTTCCTTCTGCTGCAGGCGCCGTGGTCAGCGCCCAAGATCGCCCAGTTGATCGCGGAATATGAGGCCGCCTTGCCGCCTGGTGGCTGGCCTAACTGGGTTCTTGGCAACCACGATCAGCCCCGTCTCGCCAGCCGCACCGGCCTCGAACAGACGCGCGTGGCCGCCATGCTGCTCCTGACCCTGCGCGGCACGCCCACGCTTTACTACGGTGACGAGATCGGCATGCAGCAGGTGCCTGTGCCCCCTGAGGCTGTGCGCGACACCTGGGAGTTGCGAGAGCCCGGGCTCGGCTTCAACCGCGACCCGCAGCGCACGCCCATGCAGTGGAACGGATCGTCCAACAGCGGTTTCACCACGGCGACACCATGGCTGCCGATGGCGGCCAATGCGGCGGAATGCAACGTGGCCACCATGGCACAAGACCCGCACTCGCTTCTGGCGCTCTACCGATCGCTGATCGCGCTGCGCCACCGAATGCGGGCCCTGCAACTGGGCAGCTATCATCCGTTGTTCCATACGGAACATGTGCTGGCCTATGAACGCCGGCTCGACGATACCCGTCTCGTGGTGCTTCTGAACCTCGGCCAGACGGACGAGGAGATCACCCTGCCCGAATATGTGGCGGCGGGACGCGTCCTGCTCGCGACCGAAGGGGAACTTGCCGATATTCCTCTGTCGTCATCTCTGACACTTCCCGGCAACGCAGGGCTTATCGTCAGGCTTCCCCTAGTTGGTTAAGCACATCGCGCTTGCATCGGCTCGTCGAAGTCAGCTGGTGAGCGCCTGCTCGCGGCCTCACGGCCGCTCGCCACGGAGCAGCGCCGGCGCATCCCCCTGAACACCTGCCGCTGCGCGGATCACGCTGTTCTTCAGACGGCCGAGCCTGTCGAAGGCGCCGAGGCCGACATCCCGCACCGTGCGGAGGCGGTTGTTCCGGAAAAGATGCGCCAGCGCGTCCGTTGCGGCCACCATGGCAAGACTGTCGAAGCGCCGCCACCGGGCGTAGCGCTCAAGCGGCTCCGGCCCGCCGATGTCGCCACCAAGCCGGGCGGTGCCGACCACCACCTCGACCAGCGCGGCGACATCCTTGAGCGCAAGATTAAGGCCCTGCCCCGCCAACGGGTGTATGGCGTGGGCGGCATCCCCGATCAGTGCAACCCGCGGGGCCACGAAGGATCGGGCGACCTGCAGCCCCAGCGGCCGCACCGCCCGCGGTCCGGCGAGGCTCAGCCCGTCGAAGGCATGGCCAGCGGCCTGCTCCAGGGCATCGCGGAAGGTTATGTCATCCTGCCCGGCGAGACGCTCCGCCTCCATCCGAGGCAGTGTCCAGACCACAGCCGCGTGCCGTTCCGGAAGTGGAAGAAGCGCGAGAGGTCCCCCGGGGAGGAAGTGCTGGATCGCGGTTCCCTCGTGATCCGCCGCCAGTTGAATGCGCGTCACGATCGCTGCCTGGTCATAGCGCCATCCATGCGTCCTGATACGGGCGGCATCCCGCACCCGCGAGCGCTGGCCATCGGCGGCCACCAGCAGAGGAGCACGCAACAGGCGACCATCGGACAATGTCACCTCCAGACCCATCGGCACGGAAGAATAGCCGGCGAATCCCGCCGGCAGCAGTTCCACACCCTGTTCCTGGGCAGCCTTCAGCAAGATGTCGCGCAGCACATCGTTCGGAACGATGTGCGCGAAGGCCTCGCCATCAGGCAGCGGACCGCCGAAATCAAGCCAGACCGGCCTCAGAACGTCTTCCAGCCGGGAATCCGTGATGGACATCCGCATGACCGGCGCGGCCTGCGGTGACAGCTTATGCCAAAGCCCGAGCGTTTCGAGGAGGCGCCGGGGCCCGGCGGCAACGGCCGAGGAGTTGGGATCCTTGCGGGGCGCGCGCCCGAAGGCGGGGTCGAGCACGGCGATGCGGCCACCGGCGCCGAAACTTTGGGCCAGGGCCACGGCGAGCGCGAGGCCCGCGAAGCCGCCGCCGGCGATGATGACGTCCCTTGCCTCTTCCTGCCGTTCCCGCTCCTGCATCACGCCCTCATCTTGACGAACACCGCCTGAAAGGTCTCTGTCCCTCTGAACCAGCTTTCAGGGGAAACCATGTCCTCCGCCATCGCCAACCTTTTGTCCATCCTCGATCTCGAACCGCTGGAGAACAACCTCTTTCGCGGCCGCAGCCCCCAGTCGGGCTGGCAGCGCGTGTTCGGTGGGCAGGTCATCGGGCAGGCGCTGGTGGCCGCGGTGCGCACCGTCGACGGCCGTCCACCCCACTCGCTGCATGGCTACTTCATGCTGCCGGGCGATCCGACAGTTCCCATTATCTACGAGGTCGACCGGATCCGTGACGGCCGCAGCTTCACCACGAGGCGCGTCGTGGCGATCCAGCATGGCAAGGCGATCTTTTCCATGTCGGCCTCCTTCCAGGTGGAGGAGGAGGGATATGAGCACCAGATCGCCATGCCGGATGTGACGCCGCCGGAAAAGCTGCCGGGCGAAGAGGAGCTCAAGGCTCTTTTCATGTCGAAGGTGCCGGAACCCGTCCGAGGATATTTCTTGCGCGAGCGGCCCATAGAAGTTCGGCCAGTGGAACTGGAGCGCTACACCTCCAACGCCCCCCGGGAACCTCGCCAGCACGTCTGGATCAAAGCGACGGGACCGCTTCCGGACGATCCGGCGATCCACCAGTGCGTTCTAGCCTATGCCTCCGACATGACCCTGCTCGACACCTCGCTGGTGGCGCATGGCAAGTCCATCTTCGGCAATGACATCCAGGCCGCCAGTCTCGATCACGCGCTCTGGTTCCACCGGCCGTTCCGCGCCGACGACTGGCTGCTCTACGCCCAGGACAGCCCCTTCACGGGCGGTGCCCGGGGCATGACGCGCGGCTCGATCTTCACCCGCGACGGGCGGCTGGTCGCGTCCGTTGCGCAGGAAGGCCTGATCCGTCCGCGGAGGCAGGCTTGATCGATCGAACCCGTTAAGTCAGCACCTGCCCACTTTGTAGGCACCGTGCCTTTTTTATGCCCCTTTTGCTGCGGGCGCTCTGCCTATCCACGCGCCTCCCGACCCTTAGTTCATTGAAAATCCACACTTCCGCCGCCGCCCGCCATGTTGGCACGCCGCTTGGATTAGGCAGTGCGGCAGAGCGCCGGGCGGTCCCGCTCGCGTGATTTCTGCCCCGAGGTTTCAAGATCGGCCAGGGTCGGCCGATCCCGACAAGGGGATCAACGCATGAAACTCGTGATGGCAATCATCAAGCCGTTCAAGCTGGACGAGGTCAGGGATGCCTTGAACAGCGTGGGCGTTCACGGCCTCACCGTGACGGAAGTGAAGGGATACGGGCGCCAGAAGGGGCACACCGAGATTTATCGCGGCGCGGAATACGCCGTGAGCTTCCTGCCCAAACTCAAGATCGAAGTCGCCGTCGCATCGGATCAGGCGGACCGGGTGGTCGAAGCGATCACCGCGGCGGCCAAAACCGGTCAGATCGGCGATGGAAAGATCTTCGTCTACTCGCTGGAAAACGCCGTGCGCATCCGCACCGGCGAAGTCGACGGCGACGCCCTCTGATGCCCTTGGCACCTCATATCTCTATCCGGAGCTCTTTCATGAACCCCTCGTTTTTCCTTCGTGCTTTTGCACTGGCGGGAGCGGCCGCGCTGTTCGCCATCGACCCGGCGCTGGCCCAGGACGCTGCCGCGCCGGCCGCTGAGGCCGCCGCCCCTGCCCTTGATACCGGCGACACCGCCTGGATGCTGACCTCCACCGCGCTCGTGCTGATGATGACCATCCCGGGCCTCGCGCTCTTCTACGGCGGCATGGTCCGCAAGAAGAACGTCCTCGGCGTCGTCATGCAGAGTTTCGCCATCTGCTGCCTTGCCTCCATCATCTGGATGGTGATCGGCTATTCCATGGTTTTCGCGCCCAACGGCAGTGAGGCCCTTCAGCCCTACGTCGGCGGCATGGGCGCCATGTTCTTCTCCGGCGTCACCATGGAGTCGACGAACGCGCTCGCCGGCACCATCCCGGAGTGGGTCTTCATCATGTTCCAGATGACCTTCTTCATAATCACGCCCGCCCTGATCACCGGCGCCTTCGCCGAGCGCATGAAGTTCTCGGCGGTCCTGCTGTTCACAGCGCTCTGGCTGGTCCTGGTCTATGCTCCGGTCGCCCACTGGGTCTGGGGCGGCGGCTGGCTCGGCTCTGACGGCGTCCTCGATTTCGCCGGAGGCACCGTCGTGCACATCAACGCCGGCGTGGCGGGTCTCGTCATCGCCATCATGCTCGGCAAGCGCAGCGGCTACGGCCAGGTCAACATGGCGCCTCATAACCTGACGCTGACCATGATCGGCGCCTCGCTGCTGTGGGTCGGCTGGTTCGGCTTCAACGCCGGCTCCGCCGCCAGCTCCGGCGCCCTTGCCGGCGTTGCCATGCTCAACACCCAGATCGCGACGGCGGCGGCAGCTCTCGCCTGGATGTTCGTGGAATGGGTCGTCATCAAGAAGCCCAGCGTGCTCGGCATCCTCTCCGGCGCCATCGGCGGCCTTGTGGCGATCACTCCGGCGGCCGGCTTCGTCAACCCGACCGGCGCCCTTATCATCGGGCTGGTCTCCGGCGTGGGCTGCTATATCGCCGCGGTGCACATCAAGAAGGCGCTTGGCTACGACGACAGCCTGGATGTTTTCGGCGTCCACGGCGTGGGCGGCATCATCGGCGCCATCCTGACCGGCGTCTTCGCTGATCCGGCCATCAACTCCCTGGCTGAAGGCGCCAGCGTCGGCGCCCAGGTCATGGGTGTGGTCGTGACCATCATCTACACCGCCATCGCCAGCGCCGTCATCCTGCTGGTGGTCAAGGCCATCACCGGCATCCGCGTCACCAAGAGTGAGGAGGAAGAAGGTCTCGACCTCGCCCTCCACGGCGAAAGCGTGCACTGACAAGACAGGTTGTTCCTCCCAACTTCCAGCCGGGCGAGCATCACTCGCCCGGCTTTTTTATGCCGCTACAAGCGATGGGCGCGGCGCGAATTAGCTTGGCCTTAACCACAATAGGCGAGCCTGCCCTCTGGATCACTTCCGGCCGCGCGGCCAATCGCGCACCGAAGACAAAGATGAGAGGGTTCCGCTTGCGCGCGCTGACGTCCCGCCGCCGCGGCTATTCCAATGTCGCTCCGCTTCCCGACCATGTGCGCGACGCGCTTCGCCGCCGCGCCGTGGAACTCGGAGGCCTGGCCCTGCTCGCCTTGGGAAGCCTTGTCGGTGCGGCGCTTGCCACCTGGTCGGCACAGGACCCGAGCGTGAACCACGCCGCCAGCGGCACGATCCACAACCTTCTGGGCGCTCCCGGTGCCATCACCGCCGACGTCTTGATGCAGCTCTTCGGCCTCGGCTCGATTGCACTCCTGCTGCCGGTCGCCTGCTGGGGGTGGCGGCTGGTGACCCACCGTCCGGTGGATCGCGAACGGCTGCGCCTCGGCGCCTGGGCCGCCGCCGTCGCCCTCGCGTCCGCCTTCTGCTCCTCGCTGCCCAAAGCCGCCGGCTGGCCGTTGCCGTCAGGTCTCGGCGGCGTTGCCGGCGATGGGCTCGCCGCCCTGCCCATCGCCTTGATAGGGCAGACCGGCTCCAGCTTGATGATCGTGGTCTGGGGCCTGGGTGCCATCGCCGCGCTCCTGGTCGCCAGCAATCTCGTGCTCACTCAATCCGGTCAATCCGCTACCGACCGCCGCAGCCAGCCACGCTCGAAGCCGGCCAAGCAGCGGCCAGAGGAAGAGGATGACGGCGATACCGATGGCTTCATGCCGCTCGGCCTTCTCGCCCATTGGTGGTTCACCCTGCGCGGGGCCGTGGCCCGCAAGATGCGCGGCGGCGCCTTGAGGCGCTCGCCCACCGAGCCGCGCCGCGCAGGCTTGCGCGATGTTTTCGCGCGCCTGGGAGAGGAGCCGGAGGATGATTTTGCTCCCATGCGTCCGCTGAAGCGCGTCAGCATGCCTGCCGAACCCGCGCCCGCCGCCTACGGCTATGATGAGGAAGACGAGGATTTGGACGATCTGCCGCCGCTGGAGCTGAAGAGCCAGCCGCAGGTCAGCAGCCGCGTGACGCCGGTCAAGGCCGCGCCCAAGCCCGGCAAGCGCATCGTCAAGGAAGCTCAGGCCTCGCTCCTCAGGGACGACAACACCTACGAACTGCCTCCCCTCGCACTGCTGGCCGCGCCCAAGAAGAACTCTGGGCCCACCGTCAGCGCCGAGGCGCTGGAACAGAACGCCAGGCTTCTGGAAGGCGTCCTCGATGATTTCGGCGTCAAGGGCCAGATCATCAACGTGCGGCCCGGTCCGGTGGTCACGCTCTACGAACTGGAGCCGGCCCCTGGCGTGAAATCCTCGCGGGTGATCGGCCTTGCCGACGATATCGCCCGTTCCATGAGCGCGGTTTCCGCCCGCGTCGCCGTGGTGCCCGGCCGCAATGCCATCGGCATCGAACTTCCCAACAGCCGTCGTGAAACGGTCTATCTGCGCGAATTGCTCGCATCCGCCGATTTCGAGAACGCCAAGATGCGGCTGCCGCTGTGCCTCGGCAAGACCATCGGCGGCGAGTCGGTCATCGCCGAGCTTGCGCGCATGCCGCACCTCCTGATCGCCGGCACCACCGGTTCGGGCAAGTCCGTCGCCATCAACACCATGATCCTGTCACTGCTCTACCGGCTGACGCCGGACCAGTGCCGTCTCATCATGGTTGATCCCAAAATGCTCGAGCTGTCGATCTATGACGGCATCCCCCATCTTCTAACCCCCGTGGTGACCGACCCGAAGAAGGCCGTAGTGGCTCTCAAATGGGCCGTCCGCGAGATGGAAGAGCGTTACAAGAAAATGTCGAAGCTCGGCGTCCGCAACATCGACGGCTTCAACAGCCGCGTGCAGCAGGCGAAGGACAAGGGCGAGATCATCACCCGCACGGTGCAGACGGGCTTTGACCGTGAAACGGGAGAGGCGATCTACGAGCACGAGGACATGGACCTGGAGCCCTTGCCCTTCATCGTCGTCATCGTCGACGAGATGGCCGACCTCATGATGGTGGCCGGCAAGGAGATCGAAGGCACCATCCAGCGCCTCGCGCAGATGGCGCGCGCCGCCGGCATTCACGTCGTCCTCGCAACACAGCGTCCATCGGTGGACGTCATCACCGGCACCATCAAGGCCAACTTCCCGACCCGCATCTCCTTCCAGGTCACCTCCAAGATCGACAGCCGCACCATCCTCGGCGAACAGGGCGCCGAGCAGCTTCTGGGTCAGGGCGACATGCTGCACATGGCCGGCGGCGGCCGCATCGCCCGTGTCCATGGCCCCTTCGTCTCCGACGAGGAGGTGGAGCAGGTGGTCGCCCATCTGAAGGCGCAGGGCACACCTGACTATTTGGATGCCGTCACGGAGGAAGAGGAGCAGGAAGGCGACGGCGATGGCGCGGTCTTCGACAAGACCGGCATGGGCGGCGATCCGGAGGCCGACCTTTACGACCAGGCCGTGGCTGTCGTGCTGCGCGACAAGAAGGCGTCGACCAGCTACATCCAGCGTCGTCTCCAGATCGGCTACAATCGCGCCGCCACGCTCATCGAGCGGATGGAGAACGAGGGCATTGTCGGGCCGGCCAATCATGCCGGCAAACGGGACATCCTGGTGGGCAAGGATGACGCGGCCTGATCCCGCGTCCGTGATTCACGTGAAACAAACAACACGTGCCCGGGCCTACAATCGCCACGAACAGATCCTAGCTATGGGATCATGATCGATATCGGAATTGCTTCGCTCCGCCTGAAAGGTCCCTTCATGCTGACCGCTGCCCGCGCCGCGCTTCTGGCCTCCGCCCTCACAGCTTCGGCTGCCATGGCGCAGGGCGTGCCCAATCCCGAGCCGCGTCCGGCCAATGTCACCCTGCCGCCCGAACAGCCGGCGGCGACCCAGGCGCCCATGCAGCTTGCCGCCCGAGGGCCCCGCATCGTGCAGCCGCAGGGCCAAGGGACCGCCCCCGGTCAGTTGACGGCGGAGCAGCTCGGGGCCGTGCAGAAGGTCAACGCCTATTTCAACAGCGCCCAGGTCATGTCGGGCAGTTTCATCCAGATCGGCTCCAACGGCGGCCGTTCGGAAGGAAAATTCTATCTCAGCAAACCGGGCAAATTGCGCTTCGAGTTCGAGCCGCCCAGCAAGTTGCAGATCATCGCCGACGGCAAGTCCGTGGCCATCCGCGATCGCGCCCTCGCCACCCAGGACATCTATTCCCTGTCCCAGACGCCGCTGCGCTATCTGCTGCAGCCGAACATCGATCTTCTCCGCGACACCAAGGTCATCGCGGTCTACACCGAGCCGGAATTGACCTCCATCGCCATCGAGGAGAATTCCAAGCTCGCGGGGACATCGAAGCTCCTGCTGGTGTTCGACAGCCAGAGCCATGAACTGAAGCAGTGGACCGTTACCGACGCACAGGGCCTTGATACGACCGTCGCGGTCTACAACATCGACACGACCTCGCGTCCGGACGAGCGCCTCTTCGCCATCGACTACACCGTTGACTCGGCAGCCCCTCGCTAAACTCACACACACGTGAACTTGAATTCTTGGCGGCGCATCCCAATCTTTAATTCATGGCAAGGCACCCGCCCACGGCGATGCCCCCCGTCCTCGCCAGAGGTGACCTTGCAGCCGTCCAGGAACCCCGCCTGACGGCATAAAGTGGAAAAGCGTTCGGCCCATCCCCCCCGCGCCGGACGCTTTTCTTTTTGTCTGGCGTCTCACGCCGAATGGACTTGAGGACCCGCGCGCGATCATTAATGTGCGCCCGTCCCATCGGATCGATTCATGCCCCTTCGTCTCACCACCTGGAACATCAATTCCGTACGCCTGCGCATCGACCTCGTGCGCCGCTACATCGCCGATCATGCACCCGATGTCCTGTGCCTTCAGGAAACGAAATGCATCAATGATCTCTTTCCCCTCGGCGCCTTTCATGACCTTGGCTATCGCCACTGTGTCGTACATGGCCAGAAAGGCTATCACGGCGTCGCGACCATCTCCCGCATTCCGCTGGAGCGGGTGGAGTCCATGATCCTCGGTGGAGAGGACCACGCACGGCATGCCGGTGCGCGGCTGATGGAAGGACCGTTCGCAGGGACGGTCATCCATAACTTCTACGTCCCGGCGGGCGGAGATATTCCCGATCCCGCCCTCAACGCCAAATTCGCTCACAAGCTCGCCTACCTCGATGACATGACCCTGTGGGGCGGCAACAGGCTGCGCCAGAAGGAGATCATGGTGGGTGATCTCAACGTGGCTCCGCTTCCCAATGACGTGTGGGACCACAAGAAGATGCTGAAGATCGTCAGCCACACGCCTGTCGAGGTGGAGAAGCTGACGGAAGCCCAGTCGGCGGGCGGCTGGGTGGATGTGATGCGTCAGCTGGTGCCGGACAGCGAAAAGCTTTTCACCTGGTGGAGCTACCGCGCGGCCGACTGGCTTGCCTCCAATCGTGGCCGCCGTCTCGACCATATCTGGGTCACACCGGACATGGCGCCGGGTATAACGAAACTCGATGTTCTGAAGGATGCGCGCGGCTGGGACAGGCCCTCCGATCATGTGCCGGTCATGGCCGTGCTCGGCTGAGCTTACTGGTCGAGCGCGTCCAATGTGGCGCTAAGCCGCTTCAGCGCATCGCCTTCAGCCTCGAGCTTTCCCAGCATGCGTTCGCGCAGCATGACCGCGATGCTGGGAAATTCGGTTAGCACGCGCCGGAACAGCGAGCGTGAAATAAAGAGCGATTTCACCGATGTTTCCGCCACCGCGCTCACCGGGCGCGTCACCGGGCACAGCAGGGCGATCTCGCCGATGAGGCTTACGGCACCTGCCCGACGTTCCGGTTCTCCGTCTCCGCCGAGGCGCACCGTGCCGCTGGCGATCACGAAGCCGCCATCTGCCCTGTCGCCCTTGCGAAACAAAACCTCGCCGCCGCGCAAGGTACGCCGCTCGGCGGAAAACGCCAGGAGCCGAAGGGGATCATGGCCGATCTCCCCCAGCATGGGCGCCCGTTCGAGCACGCGTATGTCGTCGTCAAGCGCCATCAGGGAACCAGCCGGTAGCCGCCGACATCAGTAACCAGCAAGGTCGCGTTGGACGGATCCTTCTCGATCTTCTGGCGCAGCCGGTAGACGTGCGTTTCCAGTGTGTGGGTGGTCACATTGGCGTTGTAACCCCAGACTTCTGAAAGAAGGATGTCGCGCGGCACGATCTTGTCGCCGGACCGATAGAGATAGCGCAGGATCGCGGTTTCCTTTTCAGTGAGGCGGATCTTCGATCCCTTGTCGGTGAGAAGAACCTTCGCACCAGGCTTGAAGGTGTAGGGACCAAGCGCAAAGATTGCGTCCTCACTGGCCTCATGGCTGCGCAGCTGCGCGCGGATGCGCGCCAGGAGCTCCGCGAAACGGAACGGCTTGGTCACATAGTCGTTGGCTCCGGCATCGAGCCCCTGAACGGTATCATCCTCCGCATCATGCCCGGTCAGCATGATGATCGGGCTGCGAAAGCCGTCGTCACGCAACTTCCGAACAGCGTCGCGGCCATCCATATCGGGAAGGCCGACATCGAGAATGATCAGGTCAGCCTGTTCCTTTGTGGCCATGGCGGCGCCCTCCGCCGCCGTACCGGCTGACAGGATCGAAAATTCTTCATGCACCGCCAGTTGTTCGCACAACGTTTCACGAAGGTTTTCATCATCATCCACGACGAGGATCTTTCGTGTCGTCGCCATTTTTCCTCCTGACGGTTACGCTTGGATCATTACCCTGCACGTAGACATCCATATGGTTAGAGACAAGCCCCGGAAAGTCCACCGTTCTGCGGTTAAATGTGGGATTATCACCCTGATCCGGGTTCGATCACGCGCTGTTGAGCGGCAACGGGGCTGGCTCCTCGCCGGAGGACGTGTCCTGCCCTGTGCGGTGGGGCGATCCGGAGTGGGAACGGGAAAGCGCGAAGGCGATGGTGTGACGCCCCTCGCGATCCTGCCGCTGCGGCGCATCTGGTGGCGCGCAGATCGCGGGCAACGCCCCCTGACAACCCTTCCCCTCCGCCACATCCGCTCGACCGACGGTTGGTGCGATGCCGTGGGTGACCGCAACTACAACCGCCACGTCCAGCGACCCTACCCCACTTCACACGAAGCCATGTGGCGCGATGACCGGCTCTATGATCTCGTTGTTGAACTGGGATGGAATGATCACCCACGCCGGCAGGCCCGCGGAAGTGCCATCTTCATGCATGTGGCCCGTTGCGGCTTCAAACCCACGGAGGGCTGCGTCGCCCTCACCCATCGGGATCTGCGCTGGTTGCTGGCGCGGCTCGGGCCAAAGAGCCGGATGGCGGTTGAAGCGTGATGAAGCCGTCAGCGATGGCCGAAGATCGCCGAACCGATCCGCACCTCGGTCGCGCCTGAGGCGATGGCGGCCTCAAAGTCGCCGCTCATGCCCATGGACAGGTGCCTGAGGCCATGCTTCTCCGCGAGCTTCGCCAGCATGTGAAAATGCGGTTGGGGGTCCTCGGCTGCCGGCGGAATGCACATCAGGCCCGTCAACTCCAAGCCGTGGAGGCTTCGGCAGGTCTCGATGAAACGATCGGCCTCGCCGGGCAGGACGCCCGCCTTCTGCGGCTCAGAACCGGTGTTGACCTGGACATAGAGCTTCAGCATGCGCCCCTGGCGCTTCATTTCCGTCGCCAGGGCGGCGGCGATTTTGGGGCGGTCCACAGTGTGAATGGCGTCGAACAGCGCCACGGCATCGGCGGTCTTGTTGGATTGCAGCGGCCCGATGAGATGCAACTCTACGGGCGCGGAACTGGCGGCACGCAGGGCCGGCCATTTGCCCTGCGCCTCCTGCACACGGTTTTCGCCAAAGATTCGCTGACCGGCGGCGATCACAGGAGCGATGGTTTCAGGGCCGAGGGTTTTCGACACCGCGATAAGAGTGACATCGTCTGACGCGCGGCCGGCCTTGCCTGCGGCGGCGGCTATGGCGGCGTTGATGTGGGAGAGGCGTTCAGCGGGTGAATTGGTCATGATGTGGCGCAGTTTACCCGCACCGATGGTTCCCGCAACGAAACTCGCGTCTTTTCGTTGACCGCGCAGGAACTTCACGCCAAGGTCGCGCCGATTTTCCTAGCGGCGCCCTCTGGCGCCCCAATCAAGCGTGAGACGGCCAATTCCATGACGACGGAGCGTTACAACGCGCGCGAGGCGGAGCCCAAATGGCGCGCCGCCTGGGACGAGCGCGGCATTTTCAAGACCGACAATGCCGATGCGCGGCCGAAGTATTACGTGCTCGAGATGTTCCCCTATCCCTCGGGCCGCATCCATATGGGCCATGTGCGCAACTACGCCATGGGCGACGTGGTGGCTCGGTACAAGCGGGCCAGGGGCTTCAGCGTGCTGCATCCCATGGGCTGGGACGCCTTCGGCCTTCCGGCCGAAAATGCCGCCATGGCCAACAAGGTGCATCCCAAGGGCTGGACCTATGACAACATCGCCACCATGCGCGGCCAGCTCCAGTCCATGGGTCTCTCCATCGACTGGAGCCGCGAGATCGCGACCTGCGACCCGGAATATTACCAGCACCAGCAGAAGCTCTTTCTCGATTTCCTGAAGGCCGGCCTCGTCGATCGGAAGAAGTCGAAGGTCAATTGGGATCCGGTCGACCAGACCGTTCTGGCCAACGAGCAGGTCATCGACGGCCGCGGCTGGCGCTCCGGCGCCGAGGTCGAGCAGCGCGAGCTGACGCAGTGGTTCTTCAGGATCACCGATTTCGCCGATGAGCTCATCTCCGCGCTCGATACGCTGGACCGGTGGCCCGAGAAGGTGCGCACCATGCAGCGCAACTGGATCGGCCGCTCAGAAGGCATGCTGGTCCGTTTCGCGCTCGAATCGAACGGCGGCTTGAGCGGGTTTGACGAGATCGAGGTCTATACCACTCGTCCCGACACCCTTTTTGGTGCCTCCTTCATCGGCATCGCGCCGGATCATCCGCTTGCCCTGGCGGCGGCCGAAAAGGACGAAAAGCTCGCGGCCTTCGCGGAGGAATGCCGCAAGACGGGAACCAGCGTCGCGGCCATCGAAACCGCCGAGAAGCAGGGCTACGACACCGGCCTCATCGTCCGGCATCCGCTCGACCCGGGGCGGACGCTGCCGGTCTATGTCGCCAACTTCATCCTGATGGACTATGGCACCGGCGCGATCTTCGGTTGCCCCGCCCATGACCAGCGTGACCTCGATTTTGCCCGCAAATACGCGCTTTCCGTTACGCCGGTCGTGCTTCCGGAAGGGGCCGACAGCGCCAGCTTTGCGGTCGGTGACACGGCCTTTGACGGCGACGGCCGTCTGGTCAACTCGCAATTCCTCGACGGCCTGACCGTTCCAGAGGCCAAGGAAGCGGTGGCCAGGAAGCTTGAATCGCAGCAGATCGGTGGCCGCCCGCAGGGCGAGCGCAAGGTCAATGTACGCCTGCGCGACTGGGGTATCTCGCGGCAGCGCTACTGGGGCTGCCCCATCCCGATCATTCACTGCGAAGCCTGTGGGTCGCAGCCCGTTCCGGAAGACCAGCTTCCGGTCAGACTGCCTGAGGACGTGACCTTTGACCGCCCGGGCAATCCGCTCGATCACCATCCGACCTGGAAGAATGTGTCCTGCCCCGCTTGCGGCGCACCCGCCCGCCGCGAAACGGATACCATGGACACCTTCGTCGATTCCTCCTGGTATTTCATCCGGTTCACCGCACCGGACGCAGCGACGCCGACGATCCGTTCGGTCGTTGATCGCTGGATGCCGGTTGATCAGTACATCGGCGGCATCGAACACGCGGTCCTGCACCTGCTTTATTCGCGCTTCTTCACCCGCGCCATGAAGGCGACCGGCCACGCCGGGCTCGATGAGCCCTTCGCCGGCCTCTTCACCCAGGGCATGGTGGTCCATGAGACCTATAAGGATGCCGGCGGACAATGGACCGCGCCGGCCGACGTCGTGGTCACCGAGGCCGATGGAAAGCGCCAGGCGGCGCATGCGCGGACCGGTGCACCCATCGTGATCGGCCCGATCGAAAAGATGTCGAAGTCGAAGAAGAACACCGTCGATCCGACCGACATCATCGAAACCTACGGAGCCGACACCGCCCGCTGGTTCATGCTGTCCGACAGCCCGCCGGAGCGCGATGTGATCTGGACCGAAGCCGGCGTCGAGGGCGCCGGTCGGTTCGTGCAGCGCGTCTGGCGCCTGGTGACGGAAGCCGGTGGCCTTCTCGCAGTAACCGGCGCGGACCGGCCTTCGAGCTTCAGCTCCGAAGCGACGGATCTGCGGCGCGCCACGCATCGCGCGCTGGCCGCGGTGGGCGAGAACATCGAAGGGCTGCGGTTCAACGTCGCCGTTGCGCGCATCTATGAGCTGGTGAATACGCTGTCCGGTGCTCTGGCGAGCGCCCGGCAGCAAGGCACTTCTCCCGATCCCGCGCTGAGCTGGGCCCTGCGTGAAGCACTTGAGATCCTTGTCCGCCTTCTCGCACCCATGATGCCCCATCTGGCGGAAGCCTGCTGGGCGGAACTTGGGCAAACCGGGCTGGTCGCCGAGGCTGCCTGGCCGGAGGTGGAGCCTGCGCTTCTGGTGGCGGATACCATTACCCTGCCCGTCCAGGTCAATGGCAAGAAGCGCGACGAGCTCGTCATCGCGGCCAACGCCGACAACGCCGCCATTGAAGCCGCTGCCTTGGGCCTTGACGCTGTGGTCAAGGCCATCGAAGGTCGGCCGGTGCGCAAGGTCATCATCGTTCCGCAAAGGATCATCAATGTTGTCGCGTGATCGCCTGTCTCGCCTTGGCCTTGCGCTCGGCATCGCCCTTCTTGCCGGCGCCTGCCTGCGGCCTCTCTATGGGGACACCTCTCCCGCTCCTGGGAATCAGAACGTGCGGGACAGGCTGTCGGCGATCGAGGTCCAGGAGGCGACCAACCGGATCGACCAGCAGATCCGCAACGATCTCATCTTCGCCTTCACGGGCGGCGCGGCGGCACCCGAACCCCTCTACAGGCTTCGGGTTGAGACAAACGATGCTCTGCAATCTGCGGTGGTAGATCCATTCACAAGCCGTCCGACCACGGAAACCTACGCCTTGGACGCCACTTTCCGGCTCGACCGCATCGGCTCGACCGACGGAAAACCGGTGTTCCAGGGACGTGCCTTCGGGCGCGCCAGCTATGACAGGTCCCGGCAGCGGTTCGCCACGATCCGCGCGCGACGCGATGCGGAAGACCGTGCGGCGGACGTCGTTGCGCAGCAGATCACGACGCAGATCGCAGCTCATCTTGCAACCAACCCCTGAGGACCATGGTCGCGATCAAAGCCGCCGCGGTCGACGCTTTCCTGTCACGACCTGATCCGAAGGCCGCGTGCATTCTGGTCTATGGGCCCGACGTCGGCCTCGTCCATGAGCGCGCCAGACATCTCGCCACTGCAGGGCTCAGCAATCCGGATGACCCCTTTGCCCTCGTGCGATTGGACGGCGATGTGATCGCCGGCGATCCTGGTCGGCTGGTCGATGAAGCCACCACTTCCGCGCTCTTCGGAGGCGAACGATCGGTCTGGATCAGGCTCGGTTCGCGCTCCATTGCCCCTGCGATCGAGGCCCTGCTCAGCGGCCCTGCACCCACCGCCCGCGTGGTGGTCGAAGCTGGCGACCTCAAGAAGACAGCGCCGGTGCGGGCAATATGCGAGAGAAACCCGCGGGCGGCGGCATTACCTTGCTACGCCGACAGCGACGCTGCCATCGGCCGCTTGATCGACGATGAGATCAGCAAAGCAAATCTGACCATCTCGCCGGATGCTCGTCGACATCTCGTCGAGCTCCTGGGTGCCGATCGCATCGGCTCACGAAGCGAGATCGAAAAACTCTGCCTCTATGCTTTGGATCGCGGCCGAATCGAAGTCGCCGATATCGATCTCATGATTGCGGATTCCGGGGCCAGCGCCATGGACGAGGCGGTGGATGCTGCTTTTGCCGGTGACGTGGCGGGCCTGGAGCAGATCCTCCTCAGCCTGTCCGGTTCCGGCATCCCTGTTCAAGCCGTGCTCGGATCAAGCCTGCGCCACGGCCAGCAGCTGCACAAAGCCCGGCTCACGGTTGAACGCGGCACGCCGGCACATGCTGTCATCGAGAGCGATTGGCGGCGACTTCATTTCAGCCGCAAAGCGAAGGTGGAACGGGCGCTTTCGGCCTGGCCCAGCGAGAAACTGGAGACGGCGCTCGTGCGTCTCTCCGATGCCGTGCTGGAAAGCCGTCGCGCTGGCGCCTTCGGCGATACGGTTGCCGCCCGTGTGCTGGCCTCGATAGCGGCTGAAGCAAAACCCCGCGGCCGGACCAGCCGCTAAGCCAGGGTATCAGCCGCGCAGACGACGGCAGACGCTGTCGAGCTGCTCCAGTGAACCGTAACGGATGCGAATCTCTCCGCCTGGGCCGGTATGCTCAACGGAGACCGAAAGTCCGAGGGCATCGCTGAGTGCCCGCTCCAGCGCCAGAGTGTCTTCGTCCTTGCCCCGCGCAATCCTCGGCCGTTTTACCGGCTTCGTCTCCGATTCCTCCTGCGCCAGCGCCTCCGCCTGCCGCACGCTGAGGCCCCGGTCGATGATCCGCCGTGCCACCGCTTCCGGATTGCCCACGTTGATCAGGGCGCGCGCGTGGCCTGCGGTCAACTCGCCGCTACGCACCGATGTTTGCACGGTCTCCGGCAGTTTCATCAACCGCAGTGTATTGGCCACGTGACTACGGCTCTTGCCGACAATCTTGGCAACGTCGTTCTGGTTATAGTGATGCTGCGAGATCAGCGCCTCATAACCGGCAGCCTCCTCAAGGGCGTTGAGGTCTGCACGCTGCACGTTTTCGATGATGGCAAGCTCAAGCGCTTCGCGATCGCCGACCTCCAGAACCAGCACAGGCACTTCGTGAAGCCCGGCACGCTGGGCGGCGCGCCAGCGTCGCTCGCCGGCAATGATCTCATAGCTGTCGGGATCGCCCACATTTCGCACCAGGATCGGCTGAACGATGCCCTTCTCCCGCACCGAATTGGACAGATCCTCCAGATCAGTGTCTGCAAAGACCTTGCGCGGGTTGTTCGGATTTGGGCGCAGCATCTCGACGGGCACACGGCGCGCGCCGCGCGCGCGCTCGACGACCGCGCTTTCGTCGTCGACATCGCCGATCAGGGCAGCCAGTCCGCGGCCGAGGCGAGAGCGCGATTGATCGTCTGACATGGAGGTCCTCAATTCGTTTCAGGCCCGATATTAAGCGGCGCGTAGAGTGCGTTCACGTTGGATGATTTCCGATGCAAGCTTCAGGTAAGCCTGGCTCCCGACGCATTTTAAATCATAAAGCAGCACCGGTTTGCCATAGGAGGGTGCTTCCGAAACCCTCACGTTGCGCGGGATGATCGTGTCGTAAACCTTATCCCCCATGAACTGGCGAACATCCGCGACCACCTGGCCCGACAAATTATTCCTGGCGTCGTACATAGTCAGGACGATTCCATGGATGGTCAGCCTCGGGTTCAACGCTGCCTTCACCTGTTCGACCGTCTTGAGCAGTTGCGACAAGCCCTCCAGCGCGAAGAACTCGCACTGGAGAGGCACCAAGACTGCGTGAGCGGCAGACAGCGCGTTGATCGTCAGAAGGTTCAGCGACGGTGGACAGTCAACCAGGATGTAAGTGTAACCGTCTTCCTCGGCGGGCAGATCCGCGATCGCATCGCGGAGCCGATATGCGCGATTTTTGGCGGAGGCGATTTCAAGCTCCACGCCCAACAGGTCCAGGGTTGAAGGCGCCACATCCAGCCGCGGCACGGCGGTACGCTGAATGACCTCACTCAAGGACTTCTCGCCAACGAGAACGTCATAGGTGGAGATTGATCGGTTCTTGCGATCGATCCCGAGGCCGGTGGAAGCATTCCCTTGCGGATCGAGATCCACGATCAGGACACGTTCCCCGATGGCGGCCAGCGCCGTCCCGAGATTGATGGCTGTGGTGGTTTTCCCCACACCGCCTTTTTGATTGGCAAGAACGAGAATGCGCGGACGCGGATTAACGATGGCCATGGCTCGATCCGGGTGCTTTGCCCTAAAAGCGCTGATCGAGCCGCTCCACAACAACGATGCGAGCGCGCGGCTCAGTCAGGCTTGGTTTCAATGTCGCCTGGATATTCCAAGATTTAGATGCTTCGGTCAATTCCGCCTCCACATCTTGTCCCTTGAGAAAGAGTCCGCACGCACCTTTTTTCAACAAGGGAAAGGCGTAATCCAGCAGGCGAGGAAGCGGCGCCAGCGCCCGTGAGGACACGATATCGGCAGGACAGGTCCAGCTGGACAGGACGGATTCAATCCGCCCGCAATGTACACGGGCAGGAGCATCGGTTGCCCTGATGGCTTCGCGCATAAAGGCGCATTTTCGCGAATCGCTCTCTATGAGATCAACGTGGGCGTCAGCAGTGCCGGCTAGAGCGATGGCGATGACAACGCCAGGGAATCCTCCACCCGACCCGAGATCAACCCAGCGCACGCCCCCACCGGCGTGGTTCAGCAGCTGCAGGCTGTCCGCAACATGCCGCACCCAGATATGCGGGAGAGACGAGGGTGCGACGAGGTTGATCGTTTTCTGCCATTTGAGGAGCAGCTCGACAAAAAGATCGATTCGGTCCCAAGTTTCACGTGAAACTCGGATCAACTCTTCCGCCGTTCTGCGGTCAACCATGGGCGCTGCCTCTCGCCTCATACCGTTTCGCATGCGCAATAAGAAGAGTGAGCGCTGCCGGTGTCATGCCTTCGACGCGGTTGGCCTGACCGATGGTTCGGGGCCGAATCGATTCCAGCTTCTGCTGCAACTCGGCCGAGAGTCCTGACATGCTCGAGAAGAGGAGATCATCCGGAAGCGGAAGTTCCGTCTCTCTTCTCGACTGCGCGATTTCGCTTCTCTGCCGTTCCAGATAGACCGAATAGGTCGCGTCGATTTCAACCTGCTTCCGAACAACCTCGTCATGCTGTCCGAGTTGAGGCCAGATCCCCAGGAGAACATCCATGTCGACGTCGCTGCGCGAGAGCAGTTGATAGGCTGATCGCCGCACGCCATCCTGGTTTACCAAGATGCCGGCGTCCCGCGCCTCTCGCGGCGTCAGTCTCAACTCGTCAAGCTCGGCCTGCATGGCTTGAAGAGCCTGCCTCTTCCCGATCCACACCGCCTGCCGCTCCTGGCTGACACAACCGATCTCGATGCCTTTGTCCGTCAGGCGCTGGTCGGCGTTATCCGCCCGGAGCGTCAGCCGGTACTCGGCGCGGGAGGTGAACATGCGATAGGGTTCGGTGATCCCCCGCGTGACCAGATCATCGACAAGAACGCCGAGATAACCCTCCGATCGTCCAAAGACGACGCCGTCCTGACCGCCGGCGCGGCGCGCGGCATTGAGCCCTGCGATCAGGCCCTGCGCGGCGGCTTCCTCGTAACCAGTCGTGCCGTTGATTTGGCCCGCTAGGAACAAGCCGCTCATCCGTTTGGCTTCCAGTGTCGGCAGCAGCTCCAGCGGGTCGACATGGTCGTATTCGATGGCGTAGCCCGGCCGCAGGACGGAAACGTTCTCAAGCCCGGGGATCGATCGCAGGAAGGCGTGTTGGACCTCCTCAGGCAGAGAGGTGGAGATCCCGTTCGGATAGACCGTCGGATCGTCCAGTCCTTCGGGTTCCAGGAAGATCTGATGGCTGTCGCGATCGCTGAACCGGGTGATTTTGTCCTCGATGGACGGACAGTACCTCGGACCGCGTCCAACGATCTCGCCGCTGTACATCGCTGAACGATGGATGTTGTCCCGAATGATGCGATGGGTCTCAGCCGTCGTGCGCGTGATGTGGCAATCCACCTGCGGCGTGGTGATCGCCTTTGTCAGCGCCGAAAAGGGTTCAGGCCGATCATCACCAGGCTGAATCTCGAGAGCGTCATAGTTGATGGTACGGCCGTCGAGCCGCGCAGGCGTACCCGTCTTAAGCCGGCCCAGCGAAAAACCGATGCCTGCAAGAGAGCGAGACAGGCCGGTAACCGCCGCTTCACCCATCCGGCCGGCCGTGATCTTGCGGTCGCCGATATGGATGAGGCCATTCATGAAGGTGCCGGAGGTCAGCACCACTGACGGCGTTATAATCGTCCGGCCGTCAGTCAGACAAATGCCCGTGATGCATCCGTCCTTGTAGAGAAGCTCCGATGCCTCTGCCTCGATCACATCAAGATCGTTCTGCAGCCGAATCGCTTCCTGCATCGCTTGGGCATAGAGCTTCCGGTCAGCCTGTGCCCGAGGTCCGCGCACGGCAGGGCCCTTGCGGCCGTTGAGGACCTTGAACTGGATGCCGCCGGCGTCGGCAACCCGCCCCATCAAGCCGTCCAGCGCATCGATCTCACGAACCAGATGCCCCTTGCCCAAGCCGCCAATCGCGGGGTTGCAGGACATTGCTCCGATGGTATCGGCCTTCAGAGTGATGAGCGCGGTGTGCGCCCCAAGGCGCGCGGAGGCCGCCGCAGCCTCGCAACCGGCGTGACCACCACCCACCACGACGACATCGTAATGTAGCCTCACGGCATATCCTTTCGATTCCGAATCGGACGGCCACGTTTCACGTGAATCACTTCCCGATGCAAAAGCGGCTGAAGATCGCGTCCAGCACATGCTCCGGGTCGGTATGTCCTGATATACGGCCAAGCTCGTGGGACGCAATGCGAAGTTCTTCCGCCAGAAGTTCGACCGCGGGATGCGACAGCGATCTGTCGACGGCCGCAAGCGCGCCTTCCAGAGCATATCGATGCCGCGCGCGCGTGATCGCGGGACCCGTTCCTGCCGACAGCTGCTCGGCTGCCTCCGCGACAAGCCTGGCAATGAGCTCGTTTATACCAAGACCTGTCACCGCCGAAACCGCGACCAATTCCTGGTCGTTCGTCTCCCGCCCGCCGTCCGCCTTGGTGCGGATCCTCCAGACAGGAACGTCCGCTCCTATGTCTGGCTCGGCACCATCCTCGCTCAGCCACAGAACGAGATCGGCGTGTCTCGCCCGCGTTACCGCCCGGTTGATGCCTTCCCGCTCCACCGGATCATCGCTGGTCCGGATGCCGGCCGTATCTGTGAGAAGAACCGGATAGCCCTCAAGATCGAGATGGACATCGATGGCGTCGCGCGTGGTCCCGGCATAAGCGGAGACAATTGCGGCCTCGCGTTTGGCCAGAAGATTCAAAAGCGTTGATTTGCCCGCATTGGGCGGCCCCGCGATGACAACCGCGAAGCCATCGCGAAGTCGCTCGCCGCGCTGCCCGTCATCAAGCGTGGAAGCCAGCTCGTGGCGCAAAGCGCCGAGACCCTCGCGGATGTCATCCATGACCTCATCCGGGACATCGCCTTCATCAATGAAGTCGATGGTCGCCTCGGCGAGCGCCCGAACATCGATCAGCCTGTCACGCCATTCCTCCGCAAGCCGTCCAATGCCCTGGTCCATCCCTCGGAGGGCTTGCCGCCGCTGCATCACCGTTTCGGCGTCGATGAGATCGGCAAGAGCTTCCGCCTCGGAAAGATCGAGCTTCCCGTTGAGGAACGCTCGGCGGCTAAACTCGCCGGGATCGGCAGGCCGCAGACCGGGCTGCCGGCCAAGAGCCTTTAGAACGCCGTCGATGACCGCATGGCCACCATGCACATGCAGCTCAGCGACATCCTCACCGGTAAAACTGGCGGGGGCCCTGAAAAGCAAGGCGATGGATTTATCGAGTAAATCACCTGTATTTGGATCGGAGAGTTCGGTATAGACCGCCATCCTCGGCGTGATCTTCTTACAAGCAAGAAGTTCCAACACTTCAACAGCTTGCGGACCGGAGATACGAATCACGGCAACACCGGACTTTTTCAAGCCCGACGCCACTGCGAAGATCGTATCAGCCGTCATGACCCACCGGCACGCCCAATGGCCTCAAGGCGATCAGGTGTTCATGGAATCGAAGAACTCGTTGTTGGTTTTGGTCTGGCGCAGCTTGTCCAGCAGGAATTCGATGGCATCCACCGTTCCCATCGGATTGAGAATGCGGCGCAGGACATACATCTTCTTGAGGATGTCAGGCGCCACGAGCAGCTCTTCCTTGCGCGTGCCGGAACGGGTGATGTCCATGGCCGGGAAGGTGCGCTTATCCGAGACCTTCCGGTCGAGAATGATTTCCGAATTGCCCGTGCCCTTGAACTCTTCGAAGATCACTTCGTCCATCCGGCTTCCCGTATCGATCAGCGCGGTCGCGATGATGGTCAGCGAACCGCCCTCTTCGATGTTGCGGGCGGCACCGAAGAAGCGCTTCGGGCGCTGCAGGGCATTGGCATCGACACCGCCCGTCAGCACCTTGCCCGAGGAGGGGACAACGGTGTTGTAGGCGCGGCCGAGCCTGGTAATGGAATCCAGCAGGATCACGACATCACGGCCATGCTCCACAAGACGCTTGGCCTTCTCGATCACCATCTCCGCCACCTGAACGTGGCGCACGGCGGGCTCGTCGAAGGTGGAGGACACCACCTCGCCGCGCACCGTGCGCTGCATATCCGTGACTTCTTCGGGCCTCTCGTCGATCAGGAGAACGATGAGGTAGCACTCGGGATGGTTGTTGGTGATGGATTTGGCGATGTTCTGTAAGAGGACGGTCTTACCCGTCCGCGGCGGCGCCACGATCAGGGCGCGCTGGCCCTTGCCGAGCGGTGCCACCACATCGAGGATGCGTGATGAGAAATCCCGGATCGTCGGGTCCTCGACCTCCATGCGCAGGCGCTCATTGGGATAGAGCGGCGTCAGGTTGTCGAAATGAACCTTGTGACGGGTTTTCTCCGGGTCCTCGAAATTGATGGTGTTGACCTTGAGAAGGGCGAAGTAGCGCTCCGCATCCTTGGGGCTGCGGATCTGGCCTTCGATCGTGTCGCCGGTGCGCAATGAAAAACGGCGGATCTGCGAAGGCGAGATATAGATATCGTCAGGACCTGGCAGGTAATTGGCATCGGGCGAGCGCAGGAAGCCGAAGCCGTCCTGAAGGACCTCCACCACACCGCCGCCGATGATGTCCGTCTCCTGCGACGCGAGCTGCTTCAGAATGGCGAAAAGCAGCTCCTGCTTGCGCAGGGTCGATGCATTTTCGACAGCAAGTTCCTCGGCGAAGGCGAGAAGCTCGGTTGGTGCTTTGGCTTTCAGGTCCTGAAGTCTGATTTCGGGCATACGTGGGAGTTCCAGCTGTCGTGTCGCGAGCGGCGACCTTGGCATCTATCAAAGGTTGGGAAGTTCACGGAGGTATGACCATGCTTGACCGCTGGCCTTACGTCGCCGTCGCTACAAGGCGACGATCTCTATATCCGTGTTTTGGAAGTCTTCAAGTCATACGCGTTTCGCTACTGTCGTGCAAGAGCCTGCCAAAATCACAAAGGCTTGACGATCACCAGGATCACGATGCCGATCATCAGGAGCGTCGGGATTTCGTTGGCGATGCGAAAGTAGCGAGCCGATTTTTTGTTCCTGTCGGCAGCGAAATTTTTTACCTGCCCGCTCAACCAGCCATGATAGCCGGAGAGAACGAACACGAGCAGGAACTTGCCGTGGAACCAGCCCTCGCTCCAGGCGCCGGTCAGATAGACCAGAATAAGACCCAAAATCCAGGTGGCGCCCATGGCGGGATTGGCGATGGCTTTCAGGAGCCGCCGTTCCATCACCTTGAAGGTTTCCGATTTCTCGGAGCCTGGCGCCGCATCGGCGTGGTAAACGAGGAGCCGCGGCAGATAGAGCAGGGCGGCCATCCAGGAGATCACCGCCACGATGTGAAATGCCTTGATCCAGAGATAGATCATGGCTCCCGATTCCTCACCCTCGCGATGGCACGTGCGACATTGTCCGGCGGCGTGTCGGGCCGGATGCCGTGCCCGAGGTTGAAGACATAGGGCGAGCCTTCCATCGCATCGCAAACGGCGTCAACCGCCCGATCGAGCGCCGTTCCGCCGACCAGAAGGGCGAGAGGATCGAGGTTGCCCTGGAGAGCAATCCGCGGCCCGACAAGCTGCCTCACGACCCGGGGATCTTCTCCTGTGTCCAGGCCGAGGCCATCGGCTCCGATGGAAAGCGTCGATGCGGTTCGCGTCCCCGCGCCTCGGGCGAAGGCGATCACCGGGACCCCTGGATGGCGTTCCTTGACGGCCGCGGTGATGGCACGCATCGGAGCGACACAGAAGGCGGCGAAAAGATCTGGGGGCAATTCGCCGGCCCAGCTGTCGAAAATCTGCACCACCTCCGCCCCGGCGACGATCTGGCCGGAGAGATAATCGATCGACGCCGCCACCAGCCGATCCACAAGAAGGCCAAAGCCTTCCGGATCACGCCGGGCCCAGAGCAGGGCAGGCAATCGGTCCTTTCCGCCGCTCACCATGTAGGTCGCAACGGTCCAGGGAGCGCCGCAGAAGCCGATCAGCGCGACACCAGGCGGTAACCCTTCCTTAACCCGCGAAACGGTTTCGTAGACCCGTCCCAGCCGGCTCAGATCGAGGTCCTCGCTCAATCGAAGGATGTCTTCTCGGCTCTGGACTGGATCGAGACGCGGCCCCTCGTTCTCGACAAAGGACAGATCCTGGCCCAGTGCCTGCGGAACAAGGAGAATATCGGCGAAGAGAATAGCCGCATCGAAATGAAACCGACGGATCGGTTGGAGCGTTACCTCGGCGGCTTTGTCCGGCGCATAGCACAGATCGAGAAAGGAACCCGCTTCGCTTCGTACAGCGCGATACTCCGGAAGGTACCGGCCGGCCTGACGCATGAACCATATGGGTGGCGTCGCCGTTATCTCACCGCGCAGCGTTTGGAGCAGAGGCTTATCCGCCATGGCACCAGCCTGCCTTCAATAGTTAAGAAAGTCTTAATGAGGTTTCTTATTCTTCTGGTCGGTGGCTTTGACTCATTTCGTCGCTGTCCACAAGCTGTTAAGCCCAAACCAGTTGTTGGCGCGTCAAAGCGCCCGATGTGGGAAAGCGGCATCAGCCTTTGATTACACAGTCCCCGCCGTGGGGATGAAAGCTCCGCTATCCCGGGGCTGTTTTTTTATCAGCCACACCGGCTATATGTCCTCCCACACGGCATACCTGTTGATCGTTTAGGCCGTTAGCGCGAATGTGCGGCGGGTGGCTTCGCGATCTGTCCAGCCATCCACTGTTGTCCACACCGTTCTCCCCGTCAGGCCCCATGACCGATGGTCCCAGCTACTTCCACTTTCATCTGGTCTCGGACGCCACGGGAGAAACGCTTCTGACCGTGGGCCGAGCGGCGGCGGCGCAGTATGAAAATGTCGCCGCCATCGAACATGTCTATCCTCTGGTGCGCACGGCCCAGCAGCTTGACCGCGTCATCGCCGCCATCGAGGAATCCCCTGGCATCGTCCTTTACACCTTGGTCGCCAAGGATCTGGCTGACCGGCTGGAGGACCGGTGCCGTGAGCTCGGCTGCCCGACCCTGTCGGTGCTCTCGCCGGTGCACATGCTGATGCGTTCCTATCTCGGCGCCGAAAGCATCACGAAGCCGGGCGCACAGCACGTCCTCAATGCCGAATACTTCAGGCGCATCGATGCCATGAACTACACCATGCTGCATGATGACGGGCAGCATCTCGGCACTATTCACGAGGCGGATGTGATCCTGGTCGGCATCAGCCGCACCTCGAAGACGCCGACCAGCATCTATATGGCGAACAGGGGCATCAAGACAGCGAACGTCCCGCTGGTGCCGCATGTCCCGGTTCCGCCCCAGCTGGAAAACCTCGGCCGAGGTCCATTGGTCGTCGGACTGATCGCCAGTCCGCAGCGCATCGTGCAACTGCGGCAAAACCGGATTCTGGCGCTTGCCGGCGACACTCTCGATGGCGCCTATGTGGATGAAGACCAGGTCAGCGAGGAGATCGCCTTCTCCCGCAAGCTCTGCGGTCGTCATGAATGGCCGATCATTGACGTCACCCGCCGGTCTATTGAAGAGACGGCGGCCGCCATCGTTCGGCTCTACGACGATCACCGCAAGGCGCAAAGAGACGAGCAATGACCGAGCATCATCCCTTTTGGCGGCTGGTGGATCCGCTCGTCCTTGCATCATCCAGTCCGGCGCGCGCCCGCATGCTCGTCTCGGTGGGCCTGCCCATTGAAACGGACCCGGCGGATGTGGATGAGCGCACGCTGGAATCGGAATTGGTGACGAGGGGAGCGCATGCGCCGACGGTCGCCCTTGGCCTTGCCCGGGCTAAGGCGCGGACAGTCAGCCTGCGGCGGCCGGGGCGGCTCGTGCTCGGTGCCGATCAGGTCCTCGCCCTTGGGGATGAACGTTTCGCGAAGGCGCCGGATCAGTCGATCGCCTTCAACAATCTCAAGCGTCTTTCCGGCAAGGAGCATGCGCTTCACTCCGCCTTCGCGCTCGTGAAGGATGGCGATTTTGTCGCCGATGGCGTGGAGACTGCGACCCTTGTCATGCGCGAGATGAGCGACGCATTCCTCGAGCGTTACATGGATGTCGCCGGAGCCGTCGCCACCGCCACCGTCGGCGGATATCAGCTTGAAAGCATCGGCGCGCAGCTCTTCGACCGTGTCGAGGGCGATTATTTTACGGTGCTCGGCCTGCCGCTTCTGCGCGTTCTCAGTGAACTGCGCCGCATCGGGGTTCTCGCGGCATGACGCGCCGTGTCTGCATTATCGGTCATCCCGTGGCCCATTCGCGTTCACCCATGCTGCACGGCCATTGGCTGAAAACCTACGGCATCGAGGGCGAATATGGCCGGGAGGATGTCGCGCCCGAAGATTTTCCGGATTTCCTGCGCGATCTTGAAGCCAATGGCTATGTCGGCGCCAACGTGACAGTGCCGCATAAGGAAAGCGCGCTGGCAACCGTTGACGTGGCCGATGCGACCGCCCGCGCCGTGGGGGCTGTGAACACCGTGTGGATTGACGGCGGAAAACTCCACGGCAGCAACACGGATGTTCACGGGTTCATGGCCAATCTCGATGCCAATGCACCCGGCTGGGACAACACCCGGGACAAAGCTGTGATCCTGGGCGCAGGCGGCGCCTCCCGTGCCGCCGCTTATGGCCTTGCGCAACGTGGTTTCGGCTCCATCGTGCTGGTCAACCGCACGCTGGATCGTGCCGAGAAACTGGTGGCGGATCTCGGTGGCCATCCCCTGCAAGCGGCCGCCTGGAGCGATCTTGATGATCATCTCAAGGAGGCCGGCCTCCTGGTCAATGCGACCAGTCTCGGCATGGCGGGCAAGGCCGGCCTTGCGGTGGACCTCGACGCTTTGCCGCAGACCTGCGTGGTGACCGATCTCGTTTACGTGCCGCTGGAGACATCCCTCCTTGCCGAGGCTCGTGCCCGCGGCAACCGCGTGGTTGATGGCCTCGGCATGTTGCTGCACCAGGCCGTGCCGGGGTTCGAGATCTGGTTCGGGCGCCGGCCGGAGGTCACTGGGGACCTGCGCAACCTGATCGTGGCCGATCTCACGGCGGCAAGATGATCATTCTCGGGCTCACCGGCTCCATCGGTATGGGAAAGTCGACGACGGCGGAGCTGTTCCGCCGGCAGGGTGTGTCTGTTTACGACGCGGATGCCACCGTCCACGCGCTCTATCGCGGCCGCGCCGCACCTCTGATCGAAAAGATCTTCCCCGGCACCCTGCGAGATGGCGCCGTCGACCGCATACGCCTTCGCCAGGCATTGGGCGGCCGTCCGGACGCCTTGAAGCGGCTGGAGGGTATCGTGCATCCGCTGGTTCGCGAGGAAGAATTCCACTTCCTAAGCCGCGCGCGGGCGAGGCAGGCGCGGCTTGTTGTGCTCGACATTCCGCTTCTTCTGGAGAGCCCGGGCGCTGAGAGGTGTCATGCCGTCGTCGTCGTCACCACCACGGCGGAAATCCAGCGCCAGCGCGTCATGGCCCGTCCGGGAATGACGGAGGATCTTTTCAAGGAGCTCCTGCAACGGCAGATGCCGGACGAGGAAAAGCGGCGCAAGGCGCACTTCCTTGTGGACAGCAGTCATGGTCTCGACAGCGCGGAGCGGCAGGTTCGGGCTATCCTGCGCGCGCTTGCTGCCTGCTGACGGGACTGATTCATGCGCGAGATCGTATTCGACACCGAAACCACCGGACTTGATCCGGCAAAAGGCGACAGGATCGTCGAGATCGGCTGCGTGGAGCTGGAAAACCTCATTCCCTCAGGCCAGATCTTCCATGTCTACATCAACCCGGAACGCGACATGCCGGCGGAAGCCGAACGCGTTCACGGCCTCTCCTCGGAGTTCCTGAAGGACAAGCCGGTCTTCGCCGATGTGGCGGAGGAATTCATCCGGTTCATCGGCGACGATTCCCGCCTCGTCGCCCATAATGCCGGCTTCGACTTCAACTTCATCAACATGGAGCTGAAGCGCCTGGGACGCCCGCCACTCGCTCCGGAGCGCATCGTCGACACGCTGGCGCTGGCACGGCGCAAGAATCCCGGCGGGCGCAACAGCCTGGATGATCTCTGCTCGCGCTACGGGATCGACAATTCACGCCGCACGAAGCACGGCGCGCTGCTCGATTCGGAGATACTGGCTGAGGTCTATGCGGAACTGCTCGGTGGCCGCCAGGCCAGCCTGGGCCTCACCGACGATATGACCGCCGCGGCTTTCCGCTTCGGCGAACGGCAGCCCGCAAAACAGAGACTGGTTCCTCTGCCGTCACGGCTCAGCGAGGAGGACCTTGTCGCCCATGCCGCTTTCATTGCGACGCTGGGCGGCGAGGTGGTTTGGCTGGAGTACCGGGAAGGCTGAAGCCTTCCTCAGTTGACCGAGGTTTCGGGCGAGAGCTCCGCCTGCTGCTGCGCGAGCCGCTGGCGGTAAAGCTGCGCAAAATCGATCGGATCGATCATCAGCGGCGGGAAACCACCATTGCGGATGGCCTCGGCAATGATCTGGCGGGCAAAGGGGAACAGGAGGCGAGGGCATTCGATCAGGACGATCGGACCCTGTTCCTGCGGAGAAACGCCCTGGATGCGGAACACGCCGCCGTAGACCAGTTCGGTCTTGAACAGGGTGCCTTCCGCAACTTTGGCCTCGGCATCGATCTTCAGCACAACCTCGACATCGCTTTCCGACAGGCCTTGTGCATTCACATCGACCTGGATCTGGATGTTCGGCGACTGGCCGGGCGCGCCGAGCGAGCGCGGCGCGTTGGGGTTCTCAAACGAGAGATCCTTCACATATTGCGCGAGAACGCTGAGCATCGGGCCCTGGGGCTGAGCGGGGCTATCGGTCGTCGACATGGGCTGTTCGCTTTCATCAATCCGGCGTGATGAACCGGTGTAACGTTGCGTTGGGGCTAACATGCGGCCATGGAGATGGGCAAGGCCTCTCCGTTTGGCGGCGGTGACCGCTTGATTTAGAGTGGCTGCAACACGTCATCGCACTGGACCTTGCGTGCGCGGGGTTCCATATGTGCCATGAGACGGATTGTTTGAAGATAATAGGACCGGGACCTTAGAGCCAGCGATGAGCGAAGCCTTCGATATCTATACGATCATTTTTCTAGTCCTGGCGGTCTTCATCATCTTGCGCCTGCGGTCTGTGCTTGGAACGC
Source organism: Agaricicola taiwanensis (assembly GCF_014635245.1). Taxonomy (GTDB): domain Bacteria; phylum Pseudomonadota; class Alphaproteobacteria; order Rhizobiales; family Methylopilaceae; genus Agaricicola; species Agaricicola taiwanensis. Next base: position 268,782 of record NZ_BMCP01000001.1, read on the forward strand.
GCACCGGCCACGAACGCCCGCCCCAAGATCCTTACGCTCCACGCGACCGCTCCCCCGCGACGGGCGTGAACGAGAACGTCGTGACCCTGCCGAAGCGCCGCGGCACCGAGGCGCCGTTGGAAACCGCAGGCGACGAAATCTCTGCCGCCGATCGCTGGAAGGGCTTGGTCGCGCCAGGCAGCGGCGCGGAAGCAGGTCTGGATGCCATCGCGGCTGCCGACCGCCGCTTCGATGCCGAGAGCTTCCTTCAGGGCGCAAAGGCCGCCTATGAGATGATTGTAACCGCCTTCGCCCAGGGTAACCGCCGGGAACTGAAACCCCTCCTGGCAACAGAGGTCTTCGAGAGCTTTTCCTCCGTCATTGCCGATCGCGAGTCGCGCGGCGAAACGGCGGAAACCACCTTTGTGTCCATCGACAAGGCCGAGATCACCGACGCCGAATTGAAGGGTCGGCAGGCCAATGTCACCGTCCGTTTCGTCTCACAACTCATCTCGGCCACCCGCAACAAAGCCGGCGAAGTCATCGACGGCAACGCCGAATCCGTGATCGAAGTGGTCGACGTCTGGACCTTTGCCCATGACGTGGGCAGCTCCGACCCCAACTGGAAACTGATCGCGACCGAATCCGCGGAATGACCGGGAGATTGCTGACCGCAATTGCTGCAGCCCTCGTCGCGCTGATGGCAGTGACGGTCTCGGCGGAAGCCGAGGCGACGCGGACACGGCTGTCGTTCGACCAGTTGAGCGGCTGGCCGCAGGATGATCACGCCTCTGCCCTTGCCGCCTTCCAAATCAGCTGTGGCAAGCCGGGAAAGAGCCTGGAACGCGTGTGCCGGATCGCGGCCAGCGTTGCGCCCGCCAAGGCGCGAGCCTTCTTCGAAGGCGAATTCATCCCCTATCTCGTTGAGAGTGCCGGCTTCCTGACCGGCTATTTCGAACCGGAGATGTCCGGCTCGCTGAGGCAGGACACGCGCCATAGCGCGCCGGCGCTGTCGCTGCCCACTGGAAACCGCAGCAACCTCCCGGATCGTGCCGCCATCGAGGAAGGCGCATTGGCGGGCCGCAGCAAGGCGCTGCTTTACATGGATCCCATCGACCTTTTCGTGACGCAGATCCAGGGCTCGGCCCGGATCCGGCTGACGGATGGCCGCGTGCTGCGGCTCGCCTACGCCGGCCGCAACGGCAAGCCCTACACGGCGGTGGGGAAGGTCCTGGTCGATCGGGGCATCATGCCTCTTGAGGAAGTGACGATGGATCGCATCGTTGCCTGGATGCGCGCCAATCCCGCGGGCGCCGGCGAACTCATCCGGCAGAACAGGTCCTATGTGTTCTTCAGGATCGACGAGGCATTGGCGCCCACCACGGGGCCGGTCGGCGGCGCCGGTGTGCCACTGACAGCCGGGCGAAGTCTCGCCGTCGACCGGTCCGTCTGGACATACGGCCTGCCGATGTGGATCGAAAGCGACCTTCCGGCCGGTCCGCTGCGCCGGCTGGTGGTGGCGCAGGATACCGGCACGGCCATTGTGGGTGCCGCTCGCGGCGATCTCTTCATCGGCACCGGCCAGGATGCGGGGCTCAAAGCCGGCCGCATCCGTCATTCCATGCGGATGATCGTCCTGGTGCCACGGACATGAACCGGCGCAAGGGCCTGTCCCGCGAGGACCTGGCCCTCTGGGCCCGGATCGCCGAGACGGTGCAGCCATTGCCGGGACGAAAACCGATCCTGCCGCCCTCGGCGAAAGAGAAGGTGCCTCCCACCTCGACGGCCGACGAAAGCAAGCTCCCCCAGCGGCTGAACAGGGTCGTTCCGGACCCGATTCCATTGCAGCCTCTCGAGCATCAACTGCTGAAGCGCCTTGCCCGGGGCAGAACCGAGATCGACGCCCGGATCGATCTTCATGGGCTGAGGCAGGATGAGGCGCACCATCGGCTGCGCGCCTTCCTCGCGGCCGAGCAGGGGCGGGGAAGCCGGGTGGTGCTGGTGATCACAGGCAAGGGCAAGAGCCCTGCAACCGACGACCGGCCCGAAACGGGCGTTTTGAAGCGCCAGGTGCCGCATTGGCTTGCGGCACCCGATCTGAGGCATACGGTTCTCGGGTTTGAAGAGGCGGCGCGCCATCATGGAGGTGGCGGTGCGCTCTACGTGAGATTGCGCCGCAGCCGCCACGGCATGCCGTAACGGCTGCGAATCGACCATAGCGTCAGAGTACGAACCGGCTGAGGTCGGCGTTGCGGGCGAGATCGCCGAGATGGCCGCGCACATGATCACCGTCGATGGTGATGGTTTCGCCATCACGATCGGAGGCGGAGAAGGAAATCTCATCCAGCACGCGTTCCAGCACGGTCGCCAGGCGGCGTGCACCGATGTTCTCGACGGTGGAGTTCACCTCCGCCGCGATGTCAGCGATGGCGTCGATGGCGTCATCGGTGAAGATGAGCGTCACCCCCTCTGTTCCCATCAGCGCCACCGACTGGCGGATCAAGCTGGCTTCCGTGTCCGTCAGGATGCGGCGGAAATCTTCCCGCGTCAGCGCGCCAAGCTCCACGCGGATCGGCAGGCGGCCCTGCAGTTCCGGCAAAAGATCGGACGGCTTGGCCACATGGAAGGCGCCCGATGCAATGAAGAGGATGTGATCGGTCTTCACCGGCCCGTGCTTGGTCGCAACCGTCGTGCCCTCGATCAGGGGCAGAAGATCCCTCTGCACGCCCTCGCGGGAGACGTCGCCGCCGCCGCGACCTTCGCGGGCGCAGATCTTGTCGATCTCATCGAGGAAGACGATGCCGTTGTTCTCCACCGCGTCGATGGCCTCGCGCACCAGACTCTCCTGATCGACCAGCTTGTCGGATTCCTCGGTGATCAGCAGCGGATAGCTGTCCTTCACCGTGGTACGCTTGGTCGTGGTGCGGCCGCCGAAGGCCTTGCCCAGCATATCGCCGATGGAGACGACGCCGATCTGGCCGCCGGGCATGCCGGGGATCTCGAACGGCATATTGCCGCCGCTGGCCTGAAGCTCGATCTCGATCTCCTTGTCGTCAAGCTCGCCGTCGCGCAGCTTCTTGCGGAAGCTTTCCCGCGTGTTGGGGGAGGCGGTGGAGCCGACCAGCGCGGTGACGACCCGCTCCTCGGCGGCAAGATGAGCCTTCGCCTGAACGTCCTTGCGCTTCACCTCACGGACAAGGCCGATGGCGACCTCGACGAGATCGCGCACGATCTGTTCCACATCGCGGCCGACATAGCCCACTTCGGTGAATTTGGTCGCCTCGATCTTCAGGAAGGGCGCATTGGCGAGCCTGGCGAGACGCCGCGAGATTTCCGTCTTGCCGACGCCGGTCGGCCCGATCATCAGGATGTTCTTGGGCAGCACTTCCTCCCGGAGATCCTCGGGAAGCTGAAGGCGTCGCCAGCGGTTGCGCAACGCGATCGCCACCGCACGCTTGGCCTCTTTCTGGCCGACGATGTGGCGGTCGAGTTCGGAAACGATCTCGCGGGGAGAAAAATCGGTCATCGTAAGATCACCCGGATGTTAGGGGATGGGGCAGGCGTGCGCTCACACCCGAGGGGAGGCACGCGAGGATGGTACGACGCAACGGATGCCACCCTGCGCTGAGGGTCAGAACGAAGATGCCCAGCACCAGCATGGTGAGCGGCCAGCCTGTGTCTTCGGAGAGGCCGACCAGCCTGGAAAAGGCAACGCCCGCGTAGACAAGCCCAGAGACCAGCATGGCGCGGCGGTCGACCGCGAGCGCCACCAGTCCAAGGGCGAGGAAAGTCGCAAGAACTGCAAGAGCCGATCCGGTGGTCATGGTGCCGCCACCCACGTCCGCGATCCCGGAGATCAGCGGATGGACGATCAGCGGCGCCGCCAGGAGATGCAGCCAGAAGGCGATATCGGTGTTCAGGGTCAGCCGCTCGGGATCCTTGAGGTCGAACCGCATGGCGAGGGTAAACGCCGCCAGACCGAGAACGATGAGGATGGGCTGCAGCAGGGCCGGTGTCAGCTCAGGCGCCGCCGCCGACAGGATCGCCAGCAAGGCACCGCCTGCCGCGGCGGCTCCCGCCGCGATGGTGATCGGAACCCGAAAACGCCAGTAATGGAGAGCGGCGGCACCGAGGGCGACAACCGCACCCATGGCCGCGGAGACCGGTCCGACGTCATCGATGCTGACGGCACCATGGAAAGCGCCCGAAGCGGCGATGAAGACGCCGGCAACGAACGTGCCGACCAGCACTATACTGGGCAGCGCCATTCGCCTGCGCCGGGTGAAATATTCGGCCAGCAGCCAGGACGTCGCCGCGACCGCCCCCCCCGCGAGCGCACCGTGGAATTGCGATGCCAGATAGCCGAGCGCGCCGAGAAACAGCCCGCAGCCGAGGGTGACGAAGATGTCGTTGAAGCCGGTGATGAAACGCAACTTCTCATCATCCTGCGGCTCCTTCGGCCGTTCAGCCGTCTCCGCCGCCAGAGCCAGAAGGCGGTTGGCCTGATCATGGGTGATGACGCCCGACGACACCGCCTGGCGCAGCAGGATCTCATCGATGGGAGAAGCGGGTTTGGTCATGAGCTTGAGGCTTTAGTCACGGAGACGAATCGAGCGCGGAAAATCCCGGATCATTCGGTGTCCAGCGTTTCGAGCACCAGTTCGTGGTTGGTGTAGACACAGATCTCAGCGGCGATCCTCATTGAGCGACGTACGATCTCTTCGGCATCAAGATCAGTATCGATGAGCGCGCGGGCCGCCGCCAGCGCATAGGAGCCGCCCGACCCGATGGCCGCGACGCCATGCTCCGGCTCCAGCACATCGCCGGTGCCGGTGAGAACAAGGCTCGTGCTCTTGTCGGAAACGAGCATCATTGCCTCCAGGCGCCGAAGATAGCGGTCTGTTCGCCAGTCCTTGGCCAGTTCCACCGCGGCGCGCAGGAGCTGTTGCGGATATTGTTCCAGCTTTGCCTCGAGCCGCTCGAACAGCGTGAAGGCGTCGGCCGTCGCGCCGGCGAAGCCTCCGATGACCTTGCCGCCGGACAGGCGCCGCACCTTGCGCGCGCTGCTTTTGAAAATGGTCGGCCCCATGGAAACCTGGCCATCGCCACCGACCACGACCTTGCCGCCCTTGCGGACAAGCAGGATCGTCGTCGCGTGGAAAGGAGACTGGACATCTGTCATGGAAATGGTTCCGGGTGTGAATCGTTCTGTCAGAGGCTTACTTAAGCAAGCATGACGCGAACGCAATGGCGGGAGGACAGAGCATGATCCGGGTCGGAATAGGTGGATGGACCTTCGAACCCTGGCGGGACAACTTCTTTCCCAAGGGGCTGCCGCATGCCCGTGAGCTGGAATATGCCAGCCGGCAGGTGACCAGCATCGAGGTCAACGGCACCTTCTATCGCACGCAGACGCCCTCCACCTTTCGAAAGTGGGCGGACCAAACGCCCGATGACTTCATCTTTTCGCTGAAGGCGCCGCGGTTCACCACCAACCGGCGTGTCTTGGCGGAGGCAGGCTCCTCCATCGCCAAGTTCCTGGAAAGCGGTGTGGATGAGCTTGGGGAAAAGCTTGGTCCCATCCTGTGGCAATTCCCGCCGACGAAGGCCTTTAACCCAGAGGATTTCGGCGCCTTTCTGGCACTTTTGCCGAAGGATGTGAATGCGCGTCCGCTGAGGCACGCGGTAGAGGTCCGGCATGACAGCTTCCTCGCGGAGGAGTTCATTGCCCTCACGCGCAGGCATGAGGTGGCGGTGGTTCTGGCGGATTCGGCAAAATATCCGCTGATCGCCGATCTCACCGGTCCCTTCGTCTATGCCCGATTGCAGCAGGCACGGGAGGACGAGAAGACCGGTTATTCCGCGAAGGAACTGGAAGCCTGGCGGGAGAGGGCGCGCCTTTGGGAGGAGGGCAAGCCTGCGGACGATCTCCCCTTGATCGCAAAAGCGCTTCAGCCGGCCAAGCGGGATGTCTTCGTTTACATGATCAATGGCGCGAAGGTGCGGGCGCCTGCGGCGGCCATGGCGCTGCTGGAGCAACTGCAGGGCTGATGAGCCGTCGGAGCAGGCGGAGAAGTCGCAAGAAGATGCTCCGGCTCGTGCCGAACAGCCGAGTCATGTCGCTGGTATCTCCGCTACGCGGCTGATAAAGAGCGCCTCTGAAGCTGAGCCTCCGGCTCGAGTGTCCACCCTCGGGGATTTTGACATGCGCCGCGCGACCATCGCCCGCACCACGACTGAAACCGATGTGAGCGTCAGCGTTTCGCTCGATGGCACGGGAGAAGCCAACGTCCGGACCGGCGTCGGCTTTCTCGATCACATGCTGGAGCTTCTCGCACGCCACGCTTTGATCGACATTGAAGTCACCGCCAAGGGCGATACCCATGTCGACTTCCACCACACCACGGAAGACGTCGGCATCGCGCTCGGCCAGGCGGTGCGCAAGGCCCTGGGCGACATGAAAGGCATCACGCGTTACGCGGACCTGCATCTGCCCATGGATGAGACGCTGACGCGTGTGGCCATCGACGTGTCGGGCCGGCCGTTTCTGGTGTGGCGCACGTTTTTTCCGGCGCCCAAAATCGGCGACTTCGACACCGAGCTGGTGCGGGAATTCTTCCAGGGCTTCGCGACACACGCGGCGGTGACACTGCACGTCGAAACGCTCTATGGCGCCAACGCGCATCACGTCGCCGAGTCCTGCTTCAAGGGCCTTGCGCGTGCGCTCAGGATGGCGCTCGCCATCGATCCGCGCGCCGCGGATCGCCTGCCCTCCACCAAGGGCCGGATCGGGGACTGATGCCCATGAAGCTTTTCACGGCTCATGAGCCGAAGCTTGCCAGGACACGCGACGAACGCAGCGCCGAAAAGATCGTCTTCGTCAAAGACGGTTTTGCCTGGCTCGCGCTGTTCATTCCGCTGCTTTGGCTGCTTTGGCACCGGCTTTGGCTGGGCCTGCTGATCTATGTCCTGGCGGTCTGCGCCGCCGTGGGTCTGGTTTATTTTGGCAAGCTGCCGCCCAACATCCAGAACCTCCTGTTCGTTCTGCCAAATGTCTGGCTGCTGCTGGAAGGCAATGATTTGCGTCGCCGCAAGCTGGCGCGCCGGGGGCTGGTGCAGACGGCTGCCGTCATGGGCCGCAGCCGGGAGGAGGCTGAGCAGCGCTTCTTCGCGGCCTGGGTGCGCGCCTCCGGGAGCCAGTCTGCACCCTCCGGACCCGCACCCGCATACAGCTTGCCGCGCGGTGAGGAGCCCAACGTGCTCGGCGTCTTTCCGCGGCCGGGAGGGGCCTCATGACCGTTGCCATCGTCGACTATGGGGCCGGCAATCTGCGTTCGGTCGCCAAGGCTTTCGAGCAGGTGTCGCGCCGTTCAGGATCAGACCGTCCGGTGATCATCACATCCGACCCGGACAAGGTCTATAAGGCCGACTGGATCGTCCTGCCGGGCGATGGCGCCTTCGCGGACTGCCGCCGCGGCCTCGATCAGACCGATGGGATGATCCAATCCCTGCGCGAGGTCGTGGAAACCAAGGCACGTCCCTTCCTGGGCATCTGCATCGGCATGCAGCTCCTGGCCACGACCGGCCGGGAACATGGCGTGACGGAAGGTCTCGGCTGGATTCCCGGCGAGGTGATCCAGCTGCGGCCGGCGAATCCGGGCCTAAAAGTGCCCCATATGGGCTGGAACACCCTCGATCCGCAGCTCGATCATCCACTACTGGAAGACCTGGATCTGGGCCCGCAGGGTCTTCACGCCTATTTCCTCCACGGCTTCCATCTGGTGCCGAAAGATGGCGCCGATGTGCTGGCGGCGGCGGACTACGGCGGCCCAGTGACCGCCATGGTGGCGCGGGGAACCGTCGCCGGTGCGCAGTTCCATCCCGAAAAAAGCCAGAAGCTCGGCTTGAAGATACTTGAGAATTTTTTGAGGTGGCGTCCGTGATTTTATACCCCGCGATCGACCTGAAGGAGGGTCAGGTCGTCCGCCTGCGCCAGGGCGACATGGCCCAGGCCACGGTCTACGGCGCCGATCCCGGCGCGCAGGCCATGGTGTTCTCCGACCAGGGTTTTGAATGGCTGCATGTGGTGGATCTGGATGGCGCCTTCGCCGGAGCGAGCCGCAACGCCGAAGCCGTGGGACAGATCCTTTCGCGCGCCAAGATGCCGGTGCAGCTGGGCGGCGGTATCCGCGACCTGCGCGGGGTCGAAGCCTGGCTCGACCGTGGCGTCAGCCGTGTCATCCTGGGAACGGCCGCGGTGCGCGATCCGTCCTTCGTGCATGAAGCGTCGCGGCGTTATCCCGGCAAGATTGCCGTCGGCATCGATGCCAAGGACGGCCGCGTCGCGGTTCAGGGATGGGCGGAAGTGTCCGACATGACTGCGCTTGAACTCGCCCGACGCTTCGAGGGCGCGGGTGTGGCGGCCATCATCTACACCGATATCGCGCGAGACGGCCTTCTCAAGGGCGTCAATGTAGAGGCCACACGCCTCCTGTCCGAGGCTGTTGAGATCCCCGTCATCGCCAGCGGCGGGCTCGCCGGCATCGAGGACATCCGCACTCTGCTGGAACCCGAAAACGCTCGCATCGCGGGTGTCATCACAGGCCGGGCTCTCTACGATGGCCGTCTCGACGCCACCGAGGCGCTCGCCCTCATCCGCGAAAGGCGCGGCAATGCTTAAGGTCCGCGTGATCCCCTGCCTCGATGTTAAAGACGGCCGCGTGGTGAAAGGCGTCAAGTTCGAAGGGCTGCGCGATGCCGGTGACCCGGTTGAGGCGGCTAAGGCCTATGATGCCGCCGGCGCCGATGAGCTCTGTTTCCTGGACATCACCGCCAGCCATGAGAACCGCGGCACATTGCTCGATGTGGTCGCGCGCACGGCCGAGCAATGCTTCATGCCGGTGACCGTGGGCGGCGGCGTGCGCTCGGTGGAGGATGTGCGCGCGCTGATGATGGCAGGGGCAGACAAGGTCTCCATCAACACCGCCGCGGTGAAGGATCGGTCGATCGTCGCGCGCGCAGCGGACAAATACGGGGCTCAGGCCATCGTCGTGGCGATCGATGCCAAGCGCGTCGACCGCGGCCGCTGGGAAATCTTCACCCACGGCGGCCGCAACCCGACCGGGCTCGATGTGATCGATTACGCCCGTGAGGTCGCGCAGCTGGGCGCCGGAGAAATCCTTCTGACATCGATGGATCGCGACGGCACCCGCGATGGTTATGATCTTGAATTGACCCGATCCGTGGTCGATGCGGTATCGGTGCCTGTGGTGGCCTCGGGCGGCGTGGGCGAACTGGAACATCTCGCCCTTGGTGCCCGCGAGGGTGGGGCGAGCGCGGTGCTGGCCGCCTCCATCTTCCACTTCGGGCAGTATACCATCCGCGAGGCCAAGGAACACATGGCGGCACGGGGCGTTCCCGTCCGGCTCGACTGAGGGTATGAGAGGATGACGAACGCATTCACCTTGGAAAAGCTGGAGCAGATCGTGGCGGAGCGGTCTCAGGCCAGCGGCGCCACTTCCTACACCCGGCAACTGCTGGATCAGGGCGTGGAGAAATGCGCCAAGAAGTTCGGCGAAGAGGCGGTGGAGGCGGTGCTCGCCTCGGTGGGGTCGGAGCGCGACCACCTCATCAAGGAAAGTGCCGATGTGCTATACCACCTCCTGGTCCTGCTGGCGGCGCGCCAGGTCAGCCTGGCCGAAGTCTATGCCGAGCTCGATATGCGCACCGCTCGCTCGGGTCTCGCCGAAAAGGCCTCCCGGCCGGGTTGAGGAGAGCATCTTGCTCGACAGGAATGATCCTTCCAAGTCATCCCCCTATCGCATCTTCACCCGCGACGAATGGGCCAGCCTTCGTGCCGACACGCCGCTGACCCTCTCCACGGGCGAAATCGACCGGCTGCGTTCGCTGAACGATCCCATCGACGTTTCCGAGGTCGAGGCGATCTACCTGCCGATCTCACGCCTGCTGGCGCTCTATGTGGCCGCCACACAGCAGCTCTTCCGCGCGACCAAGTCCTTCCTGGGCTACAACGACACCAAGATGCCCTATGTCATCGGTGTTGCCGGCTCGGTGGCGGTGGGCAAATCCACCACCGCCCGCATCCTCAAGGCGCTTCTGGCACGCTGGCCCAATACGCCTCGCGTCGAACTCATCACCACCGATGGCTTCCTTTATCCCAACGCGGTGCTGGCCGCCGAAGGGCTGATGGAGCGCAAGGGCTTTCCGGAGAGCTACGATCTGCCGGCCCTGCTGCGCTTCCTGTCCGACGTGAAGGCGGGCAAATCACCTGTGACGGCGCCGGTCTATTCACATCTGGTCTACGATGTGGTGCCGGGCGAGACCGCCACGGTCGATCGACCCGACATCCTGATCGTCGAGGGTCTGAACGTGCTCCAGACGGGGCGCCCGCCGCGCGACGGCAAGGACATTCCCTTCGTCTCCGACTTCTTCGATTTCTCCATTTACATCGATGCCGATGAAGAGGTCATTCACGACTGGTATGTGCAGCGCTTCCTGCGTCTGCGGCAGACCGCTTTCCGCGATCCGCAGTCCTTTTTCCGCAAGTATGCGGAGGTGTCCGAGGCGGAAGCCCTTCGCATCGCTGAAAGCCTGTGGAGCCGCATCAATCTCCTCAATCTGCGCGATAACATCCTTCCGACACGGCATCGCGCCGGCCTAGTGCTGCGCAAGGGCGAAAACCATCGCATTGAGCAGGTGGCGCTGCGCCGGCTATAATATTTCGCCGGTTGGGGGATCTGCCGATGAAACGGCTTTTATGCGCGGCGGCGGCATGGATGGTGCTCGCGGCGACGGCTGCGGCACAGGAGATGCCTCCTGTCTGCACGGCACCTGACCCGCTGGCGGAGCTTCGGCGTCAGGACCCCTCCACCTTTGCCAGGGTTGAGGCCGAAACCGCTGCTGTTTCCAACGCGAAGGGAGTGCTCTGGCGCATCGAGAAGGAAGATCTCGCGCCCTCCTATCTGTTCGGCACCATCCACCTGACCGACTCCCGGGTCACGAATCTTCCTCTGGAAGTCACGAAAGCCTTGTCTGAAAGCGCCACTGTGGCGCTTGAACTTGCCGCCACCGGTGACCCGGAAGCCATGGCCCAGCTGGGGGATCGGATGCTGGCCATGGCCATGAACAACACGGGACACCCGCCGCTTGCATCCATGACGGTTGCCGAGCGCAACCGCATCGCCGGTGCGCTGCAGGCGCGCGGCCTGCCGGCGGAAGCAGTGCAGATCTTCAAGCCCTGGTTTCTGACGGTTTCGCTGGCACTTCCGGCCTGCGAGATGGCGCGCCAGCGCGCGGCTTTCCAGAATGTTGATGAGCTTATCGCCACCACGGCGCGGGAACGCGGCATGCCGGTCGTCGGCTTGGAGACCGACGCTGAGCAGCTGAGCATCCTGTCCAGCCTCGAGCCATGGGTCTACGAGGCGGCGCTGCGCGATTCATCCCGGTCAGAGGCGCGCAATCAGGAACTGCTCGAACTTCTGGTGCAGCTCTATCTCGATCGCAGTCCTGGCGCTCTGATTCCCGCCTACCGGCATCTTGCCTTGCCGGAGGAGAATGTGGAGGCCTTCATGATCTTCATGAAGGCGCTGATGGGCTCCCGCAATGATGTCATGCGGGATCGGGCGCGTCCGCTGCTGGAGAAGGGGCAGCTTTTCATCGCCGTGGGCGCGCTGCATCTGCCGGGCAAGGGCGGCCTGGTCGATCTCTTCCGCAAGGAAGGCTATCGGCTGATCCGGGTGCTTTGAACCCGGCCCTGATTCACGTGAAACATTCGGTTCTCAGGCCGCAACGAAAAGACCACTCTCGGCGGCAAGGGTCTTTAGGCTTGTCTCCGGCCGCGCGCCCATATGGCTGAGGATTTCCGCCGCGCAGAGCGCGCCGAGCCGGGCGGCCTCGGCATGGCTTGAGCCCCGCGAAAGGCCCGTGAGGAATCCCGCGGCAAAGAGGTCGCCGGCACCTGTTGCATCGACCACGCGTTCGATGGGATGAGCGGCAACCTGCACCCGCGACGAGCCCGAAGCGACAACGGCACCCTTCTCACTGCGTGTCATGACGGCGACCGGTGCATCCTTGGCGAGATTGGCGAGCGCCGTCACGACGTCGTCGGTCTCATAGAGAGACATTGCCTCGCCCTCATTGGCAAAAAGCACATCGACGGTGCCGGAGCGCAAAAGCTCGATGAACTCGGCGCGGTAGCGTCCGACGCAGAAGCTGTCGGACAGTGACAGCGCCACTTTCCGGCCGGCGCCGTGGGCGATCTCCGCGGCCCGGCGGAACGCGAGCTTCGCGGCGGGCGGATCCCAGAGATAACCTTCCAGATAGATGAACTGGCTGTCGGTGATGATGGCTGGGTCGACGTCGTCGGGTCCGAGATGCTGGCTGGCACCGAGGAAGGTGTTCATCGTTCGCTCGCCATCCGGCGTGACCAGGATGTAGCAGCGCGCCGTGGTGGGTCCTTCCTCGGCCGGCGCCGTCGTGAAATGAACGCCTGCGGCACGGATATCATGCGTGAAGCTCACACCGAGCGCATCGTTGCGGACCTTGCCGATGAAGGCCGCCTTGCCGCCGAGAGAGGCGACCCCGGCACAGGTGTTGGCCGCGCTGCCGCCGGAAACCAGAACCGTTGGACCGATCGCGGGATAGAGCGCCTCGGCCCGCGCCTCATCGATCAAGCTCATGGATCCCTTGACCATGCCTTCGCGCACAAGGTCGCTTTCCTCGGCGCGTGCGAGGATATCGACAATGGCGTTGCCGAGAGCGGTAACGTCGAAGCGCGAAGTGGTCATGGAATCTCCAGAAGGAAAGACGTGCGGCCGGCGCAACATGTCGCGAAAATCGCAACGTTGCGTCAGGTGATGCGCTCTTAAACGCCCCGGCGCCATCCCTCAAGCTGAAAGCCGCTTGCACCCCGGCGCGCCTTGCCATAAGGCCCACCCAACTCAAAGCTTGCAGGCGACATCATGACGACTTTCCCCGAGCGCGTTTTTTCCGGCGTCCAGCCCACGGGTAACCTTCACCTGGGCAATTATCTCGGCGCGATCACCAAGTTTGTGGCGCTTCAGGACCGCTACGACTGCATCTACTGCGTGGTCGACATGCATGCCATCACGGTGTGGCAGGAGCCGGAGGAGCTGAAGAAGACGATCCGGGAAGTGACCGCCGCCTTCATCGCCTGCGGCGTCGACCCGAAGAAGAACATCGTCTTCAATCAGAGCCAGGTGCCGCAGCACGCCGAACTCGCCTGGATCTTCAACTGCGTCGCCCGCCTGGGCTGGCTCAACCGCATGACGCAGTTCAAGGAGAAGGCCGGCAAGGACCGCGAGAACGCCTCGGTGGGTCTCTATGCCTATCCCAATCTGATGGCGGCCGACATCCTGGCCTATCGCGCCACTCATGTGCCCGTCGGCGACGATCAGAAGCAGCATCTGGAGCTGACCCGCGACATCGCGCAGAAGTTCAACAATGACTATGCCACCTCCATCGCCGCCCATGGCTATGGCGATACGTTCTTTCCGCTTACCGAGCCGTTGATCGCGGGGCCGGCGACGCGCGTCATGTCGCTGCGCGATGGTTCCAAGAAGATGTCGAAGTCCGATCCCTCGGACTATTCCCGGATCAATCTGTCCGATGATGCCGATGCCATCGCCCAGAAGGTGCGCAAGGCCAAGACCGATCCGGAGCCGCTTCCCTCCGAGGAGGAAGGGCTGAAGGGGCGGCCAGAGGCGGAAAACCTCGTCGGCATCTTCGCGGCACTGGCCGATCGCACCCGCGCGGACGTGCTCGGTGACTACGGCGGCCGCAATTTTTCCGAGTTCAAGGCGGCGCTGGTGGATCTGGCTGTGGCTCAGCTGGGGCCGATCGGCGCGGAGATGAAGCGCCTGACGCAGGATCCGTCCGCCATCGACGCGATTCTGGCCGATGGTTCGGAACGCGCCGAGGCCATCGCGGTGGAAACCCTGAAGGCGGTGAAGGACATCGTTGGTTTTGTAAGGCACTGATGCGGGGGCTTGCCCTGAAGCTGCCGCATCGCCAAACTCCGCCGCCATGACGCTCGCCACACGCCGCTGCTACGAGGCCGGACACCGGCCCAAAATCCTCGTCATCATCGACGAGACCGAGGAATGCGGACGCGCGGTCTATTTCGCCGCGCGTCGGGCCAAACGACAGGGTGCCATGGTCGCCATGCTGGCGCTCACCGCGCCCGGCGACTTCCAGAACTGGTTTTCCGTGGGCGACGTGATGCGGGAGGAGGCCGAGGCCGAGGCCAAAGGCCATATCGCGCGCCACGCTGAACGGGTGCGGGAGATTGCCGGCGTGGAACCGCAACAGATCGTGCGCGAGGGAAAATCCGGCGAGGAGATCCAGGCGCTCATCGAGGAGGATGAGGACATCGCGCTGCTGATCCTGGCTGCCGGCACCGGCACCGAAGGACCGGGGCCGCTGGTCACCCAGCTCGCCGGCAAATCCTCCGGCAGTTTCCCCATTCCCCTCATGATCGTGCCCGGCCACCTGACAGAGGCGGAGATCGACACCCTGTCGTGACGGTGGCCGGCGCGGCAATTGATTCACGGCTGCAGCGGGTCCATATCAGGTGCGACAGGGAACGGCACGGCCGTTCAAAATGATGGCGCTGATGCGCCCCGCCGGAGGCGAGAGACATGTTCATTCAGACTGAAGCCACCCCCAATCCCGCAACGCTCAAGTTCCTGCCCGGAAAGACCGTGCTGGCCGAAGGCACGTTCGAGGCGCGCGATGCCGAGACGGCCCGCCGTTCCCCGTTGGCGGAAAAGCTCTTCGGCATCGACGGCGTGACCGGCGTCTTCTACGGCAGCGACTTCGTTACCGTGACCAAGGGAGAGGCGGAATGGCCGCATCTCAAGCCCGCGATCCTTGGCGCCATTATGGAGCACTTCATGTCGGGTGCTCCCATCCTGCGGGATGGTGACATCGCTGCCCAGGAAGAGGATGGCGACGAATTCTTCGAGGAAGGCGACGCGGCCGTGGTCGACACCATCAAGGAGCTGCTCGACACCCGTGTCCGGCCGGCGGTCGCCATGGACGGTGGCGACATCACCTTCCGCGGTTTTCGCGATGGGGTCGTCTTTCTCAACATGCAGGGCTCCTGCCAGGGTTGCCCATCCTCGGTGGCGACCCTGAAGAACGGCATCGAGAATCTGCTGCGCCATTTCGTGCCAGAAGTACAGGAAGTCCGCCCGATGTGACCGGCATCGCGCCTCTTTCCCGGGGCGCGAATCCGTGCGCAGATGGGCGTGACATGGGATAAGGGGCGAGTGAGCGTGCGGGTTCTGGCGATCGATACGGCGATGGCCTCCTGTTCGGTGGCGGTGGTCGACACCCACGTCAACGAACCCATCGCCATGGTGTCCGAACCCATGGAGCGCGGGCAGGCCGAAGCGCTGATGCCCATGATCGCCGATGTCCTGTCCCGCGCCGGCGGCCTCTCCCAGATCGAGCGCATCGCGGTCACGACGGGCCCGGGAAGTTTCACGGGCCTGCGCATCGGACTTGCCGCCGCTCGCGGCCTTGCCATGGCCAGTGACCTTCCGGTGGTCGGTCTCACCACGCTCACGGTCATTGCCGCGCCTTACATCGTGGACGAGGATCGCCGGCCGGTCGCTTCCTGCATCGACGCGCGGCACGGCCGTGTCTTCCTGCATATGTTCGCGCCGGGAGGCCGCACCCTGGTCACGCCGCGCTGTGCGCCCGCGAAGGACGCCGCACGCGCGATCGGCACGGGTCCGGTGCGGCTCGTCGGTTCCGGTGCCCAGGCCGTGGCTCATGTGTCCACGTTTCCAGGGGGTGCCAGCATCATCGAGGCCTCGCCGCAGCCCGACATCATCTGGGTTGCCCGTCTCGGCGCGGCCATCGAACCCACAGCCTCGCCCCCGAAGCCTTTTTACCTGCTCGCCCCCGATGCCAAACCGCAGGAGAAAGGCCGTGTGGTCAGGCGATGAGCGATGCCCTCTTCGGCTGGCGTACCCCGGACTGGCGCACCCGTGAGGGGCACCCGGCGGATTCGGAGCTCTTCTCTGCGCTCCACGGCCAGTGCTTCGCGCGCGCCTGGAGCGAAGAGGAGTTTGAAAGCCTTTTGAGCGAACCGGGTGTTGTCGCTCACATCGCCTGCGACCGCCCGGGCGCTCCAATGGTCGGTCTCGCGCTGTCGCGCATCGCCGCTGACGAGGCGGAGATCCTCTCCATCGCCATACTGCCTGCGCGGCGCGGGCGTGGCGGGGGCCATGCCCTGCTGGCGGCGCATCTCAACGCGCTGGCCGGGCGCGGGGTTGCCCGCGTGTTTCTCGAGGTCGATGAGGAGAATACTTCCGCCAACATTCTCTATGCCCGTTTCGGCTTCCGCGAGGTTGGCCGGCGTGAGGCTTATTATGCGCGTGCCGATGGCACCAAAGGCGCCGCGCGCGTGCTGTCGGCCGCACTGCGGTGATGAGGATGGCGGTGGACGACCTCACCCTCCCGTCCTATAAGCCGGAAAAAATTTGTGAGCCTGACGAGGGGACTGAGTGACCGATCCCAGCGCCGATATGCCGTCCCAGCTTGAGGACATCTGCGTTGCCAAGGGCATGCGTATGACGGAGCAGCGCCGCGTGATCGCGCGGATTCTGACAGCCGCGGCGGATCACCCCGATGTGGAAGAGGTCTATCGCCGGGCATCTGCCGTCGATCCCCGCATTTCCATCTCCACCGTCTATCGCACCGTCAAGCTCTTCGAGGATGCTGGCATCATCGCGCGGCATGACTTCCGCGACGGCCGCTCGCGCTATGAGCCGGTGCCGGACGAACATCACGATCACCTCATTGATCTGCGTACCGGCAAGGTGGTCGAGTTTCGCGATGAGGAGATCGAGAGATTGCAGGCCGAGATCGCGCGACGCCTCGGTTTCAAGCTGGTGGACCATCGCCTCGAACTTTATGGCGTGCCGCTCTCCGACGATGACAGGGACGGCCGCTGAACCATGCGCCCGAGCGCGGCTTTCGCCATAGCCTTCCTGGCGCCCGCGGTCCTCATCGGAATTCCCCTTCAATATCTCGCTCTGAAGGCGAGCCCCGGCCTCGCAAGGCAGATCCCCAACCTCTTCCACCGCTGGGTCAACCATGTCCTCGGCATTCGCCGCACACTTGTCGGCGCGCCTCATTCCGGCGGACCGCTGCTGATGGCCTCGAGCCATGCATCCTGGCTCGACATCACGGTTCTATCCGCCATCGCCCCCGTGTCCTTTGTGGCGAAGAGCGAGGTGGGCGACTGGCCGCTCTTCGGTCTCTTCGCGCGGCTTCAGCGCACGGTCTTCGTCGACCGGACGCGCCGCAGCGCCACCGGGCGCACCACGGCCGAAATGGCCGAGAGGCTGGGCAGTGGCGATGCTCTCGTGCTGTTCCCTGAAGGCACCTCGAACGACGGCAATCGCGTCTATCCCTTCCGTTCGGCGCTGCTCGGCGCTGCCAGCGCGGCGCTGACCGCCTCGGCCGACAAGCCGGTCTGGGTGCAGCCGGTGGCGATTGTCTATCGCGGCATCCACGGGGTGCCGGGCGGAAGGCGCATTCGACCGCGCCTTGCCTGGTACGGCGACATGGATCTTGCGCCGCATCTCCTTGATGTGCTGGCCATGGGCGCCATCGATGTCACGGTCGTGTTTGGCGATCCGGTGCTGCTGGAGGCGGCGGTTGACCGGAAAGCCTTGGCGCGGGAGCTTGAACGCAATGTTCGCGCCATGGCCGCGAAGGCGCGAAGCGGTGAGGTTGCTTCGGCCATCTGAACGCCGCGGCCGCTACATTCCCTTCTCTTTCACCGATTGCATCACCACAGAGGTGGAGGTGTTTGACACATGGGGCAGGTTGGAGATCTTCTCGCCCAGCACCAGCCGGTAGCGACTGATGCTCGCCGTGCGCACCTTCAGGAGATAATCGAAGCGGCCCGCGATCATGTGGCATTCCTCGATCTCGCGGATCTTCTTCACCGCGGCATTGAATTCCTGCAGAGCCGCTTCCCGCGTGTCCGACAGCGTGACCTCGGTGAAGGCCACATGGTCGAGACCGAGCTTCTGTGGGTTCAGCACCGCTCGAAAGCCTTCGATATAGCCTTCTGAAATGAGGCGCTTCAGCCGCACCTGGCATGGGGTCTTTGTCAGCCCCACGATCTCGGCAAGATCCGTAACCGAGATCCGTCCGTTGGTCGCTACCGCGTCAAGAATGCGTCGATCAAACAGGTCAAGATCGCTACTGTGAGACGTTTCCATAGCCAGCAGTCCTGCAAAAGTCATTCAATATGGGAAATAATCATAGCCAGACCGATATATGAAGTCCAACTGACTTATGGGGGCTTGCTATTCTGGCTGTCGGCGCCGAGTGCGCCATCTGTCTCAGCAGTCGTTGTCGGAGATGTCATGACGGCTTTAGCACCTGCCTCCCCTTCCGCCCCGGACCTGTCCGAGCCGCTGTTTTCGAACTTTGCGCCAGCCATTCGGCCGCAGAGCGCGCTGCGTGTGGCGATCACGGCGGCTTATCGACGGCCGGAGCGAGAGTGTCTGGTGCCGCTCCTGGACCAGGCCACTCTTCCGGCAGAGACAACCAGCGCTGCTGAGGCGACGGCCCGCGCTTTGGTGACGGCGTTGCGGGACAAGCATCGCGGCACGGGTGTCGAGGGCCTGGTGCAGGAATATTCGCTCTCCAGCCAGGAAGGCGTGGCCTTGATGTGCCTGGCGGAGGCGCTGCTGCGTATCCCCGACACCGCGACACGCGACGCCCTGATCCGCGACAAGATCGCCGAAGGCGATTGGAAAGCGCATCTCGGCGGTGGCCGCTCGCTGTTCGTCAATGCCGCCACCTGGGGCCTGATCGTCACCGGCAAGCTCACCTCGACCGTCAATGATCGCGGCCTTGCCGCCGCGCTGACGCGGCTTCTCGCGCGGTGCGGTGAGCCGGTGGTGCGGCGCGGCGTTGATATGGCGATGCGCATGATGGGTGAGCAGTTCGTCACCGGCGAGACCATTGCCGAGGCGCTCCGCCGCGCCCGTCCGCTGGAGCAGCGCGGGTTCCGTTACTCCTACGATATGCTGGGCGAAGCGGCCACGACGGGAGAGGATGCCAAGCGCTACTTCAACGACTATGAGGCGGCCATCCATGCCATTGGCCGGGCAGGCGAGGGGCGCGGTGTCTACGAAGGGCCAGGAATATCGATCAAGCTCTCGGCGCTTCACCCGCGCTACAGCCGCGCCCAGGCACGCCGCATCATGGATGAACTCCTGCCACGGGTGAAGGCGCTGGCGCTTCTCGCCAAGGGCTACGACATCGGCCTCAACATCGACGCGGAGGAGGCAGACCGGCTCGAACTATCGCTGGATCTGCTTGAAGAGCTGTCGTTTGATCAGGATCTGGCCGGCTGGAACGGCCTCGGCTTCGTCGTCCAGGCCTACGGCAAGCGCTGCCCCTTCGTGCTCGATTACCTCATCGACCTCGCGCGCCGGTCCAGCCGGCGGCTGATGGTGCGCCTGGTCAAGGGCGCCTATTGGGATGCGGAGATCAAGCGCGCGCAGGTCGACGGGCTCGAAGGCTTCCCGGTTTTCACCCGCAAGATCCATACCGATGTCTCATACATCGCCTGCGCCCGGAAGCTGCTGGAGGCGTCCGACGCGGTCTTTCCGCAGTTTGCCACCCATAACGCGCAGACGCTCGCCACCCTCTACCATATGGCCGGCAGCGACTTCCGCGTCGGCGACTATGAATTCCAGTGCCTCCACGGCATGGGCGAGCCGCTCTATGACGAGGTCGTGGCCCCCGACAAGCTGAACCGTCCCTGCCGGATCTACGCGCCTGTTGGCACCCATGAGACCCTTCTGGCCTATCTGGTGCGACGTCTTCTGGAGAACGGCGCTAACTCCTCCTTCGTGCACCGCATCGGCGATGAAAATGTCTCCATCGATGACCTCATCGCCGACCCGGTCGCAGCGGTGCGCGCCATGGACGATCCCGGCGCGCCGCATCCGGCCATTTCGCTGCCGGTCGACATCTACGGAAAAGAGCGCATCAATTCAGCCGGTATTGACCTCTCCAACGAGACGGTGCTGGCCCGGCTCTCCGAGTCCCTGAAGGAAAGCGCAGCGCATCACTGGTCGGCGGAGCCGCAGCTTGAACAGGTTCCGCTCCAAAGCCGTGGCCGTCAGGTGATCAACCCGGCCGATGACAGCGACATGGTGGGCACGGTAATCGAGGCCGAACCCGCCGAAGCCGCTGAAGCGGTGCGAGCCGCCGCGCTGGGCGCGGCGGCCTGGGCGAGGGTTCCCGTGACAGAGCGAGCCGCATGTCTGGAGCGCGCGGCCGATCTCATGCAGGCGCGCATGCCGCTCCTGCTTGGGCTGATCATTCGTGAGGCCGGCAAATCAACGCCAAACGCCATCGCCGAGGTGCGGGAGGCCATCGATTTCCTGCGCTATTACGCTGGCGAGGCGCGGCGCCGGTGGGGCAAGGTCGCTCCACAGCCTCTCGGGCCGGTGGTCTGCATCAGCCCGTGGAACTTCCCGCTTGCCATCTTCACCGGTCAGGTCGCTGCGGCCCTGGTGGCCGGAAACAGCGTGCTTGCCAAACCGGCTGAGGAGACGCCGCTCATCGCTGCCGAGGGCGTGCGCATTCTGCATCAAGCCGGAATACCGCTCACCGCGCTGCGTTTCATCCCCGGTGACGGCACCGTGGGTGCCGCACTGGTGTCGGCGCCGGAGACGGCGGGTGTCATGTTTACCGGCTCGACGGACGTCGCCCGCTCCATCCAGAAGAGCCTCGCAAGCCGGCTGTCCTCAAGCGGTCGGCCGATCCCGCTCATTGCTGAGACCGGTGGCCAAAACGCCATGATCGTAGATTCGTCCGCGCTGGCCGAACAGGTGGTGGCGGATGTGATCGCCTCCGCCTTCGACAGCGCCGGCCAACGCTGTTCGGCATTGCGCGTGCTGTGCCTCCAGGAGGAGGTGGCGGACCGGACGCTGGCCATGCTGAAGGGCGCCCTGCGGGAACTCAGCATCGGCCGCACCGACCGGTTGTCGGTGGATGTCGGGCCGGTGATCACGGCCGAGGCCAAGGCCGGCATCGAGGGCCATGTCGAGCGTCTGCGCCAGATGGGCCGGAAGGTGGAGGAAACACCCATGCCTCCTGAAACCCGGCGGGGCACCTTCGTCGCTCCCACCATCATCGAGCTTCAGAGCCTGCGTGAGCTCACGCGCGAGGTCTTCGGCCCCGTGCTCCATGTTATCCGCTACAAGCGGTCGGACCTGGACAGCCTGATCGATGACATCAACGCCACCGGATATGGCCTGACCTTCGGGCTGCACACGCGGCTCGACGAGACTATTGCCCGCGTCACAGGCCGCATCGCGGTGGGCAACATCTACATCAACCGCAACATTATCGGCGCCGTTGTCGGCGTTCAGCCCTTCGGCGGACGCGGCCTGTCGGGAACCGGGCCCAAGGCTGGCGGACCGCTCTACCTCGGCCGGTTGGTCGAGGACGATCCCACCGCGCCGGGCATCTCGCCCGCCATGGTCGATCCCGCGCTTGAGGCGCTTGAGCGCTGGCTTGACGGCAATGGCCGCTCGGCTGCGGCCGGCCTGTGCCGCGAGGCGAAGGCTCGGTCGGGGCTTGGCCGCACGATGGAGCTGAAAGGCCCTGTGGGTGAACGCAATCTCTACGCGCTGCACCCGCGCGGCCGCATTCTGCTCGTGCCGAAGACAGAGACCCGTCTCATCGCGCAGCTCGCGGCCGCGCTGGCAACCGGCAACGCCGTGATTATCGACCAGAACAGCGGCCTCGATGCGGTGCTTAAGGGCGCGCCGCCGGAGGTTCTGGCGCGCATTACGTGGACGAAGAACTGGGAGGCGAACGGCCCCTACGGCGGTGCCCTGATCGAAGGCGACAGCGACGACACGCGAAAGGCCGTCGAGCATTTGGCGGAGCTTCCCGGACCGCTCGTTCTTGCTCAAGCGCGATCGAGCGATGCGGCTCTCGGCTATCAGCTCGACTGGCTGGTTGAGGAGGTCTCCACCTCGATCAACACCACGGCCGCCGGCGGAAACGCCTCGCTGATGGCGATCGGCTGATCCCGGGGAGGCGAATGTCTCGCCTCCTTCCTTTCCGCCGGTCGATGAAAAAAGCAGCAACAGCCACACATGCCTGTTGCGCGCACTTTCGATCATCGATATCGTATTCTGATCGATGTAATCGTTATACGATTAACAGCTTTATCAAGGCTTCATGTCGCTCTTAAACGATCTTCGCGATCTTGTTCGCCCGGACGCCATCATTACCGAGCCGCGCGAGCTCGAAGGCTTCACCGAAGACTGGCGTGGCCGCTACCACGGACCGGCCGCCTGCGTCGTACGCCCGGGGTCGACGGAAGAAGTCGCCGCAGTGGTTGCAGCTTGTGCGTGCCACGGCGTTCCCATCCTGCCGCAGGGCGGCAAAACCAGCCTCTGCGGCGGCGCCATTCCAGCCGAGGACGGCCCGGCGCCTGTTATCATCAATCTGGACCGCATGCGCCGCATCCGCAGCGTTGATCCTGTCACCAACGCCATGGTGGTCGAAGCCGGCGCGATTCTCGCCACCGTGCAGCAGGCCGCGCGCGACGCCGGTCGTTACTACCCCGTCAGCCTCGGCGCGGAAGGCTCCTGCCAGATCGGCGGCACCATCGCCACCAATGCCGGCGGCACTTCCGTCCTGCGCTACGGCAACACCCGGGACAATGTTCTTGGCCTAGAAGCCGTGCTGCCTGACGGCACCATTTGGTCGAGCCTCAAGGGCCTGCGCAAGGACAACACCGGCTACGATCTGAAGCATCTGCTGATCGGCTCTGAAGGCACGCTGGGCGTGATCACCGCCGCTTGCCTGAAACTTCATCCCCTGCCGTCGCGCTCGTCCGTCGCCTGGCTTGCCGTCGCCGGTGTGAACGCCGCGCTGGAGCTTCTGGGGCGCTTTCAGGAGGGCGGCGCCGGCCGCCTCTCCGGCTTTGAACTCATGAACCGGCTTCAGCACGATCTCGTCATGACCAAGGTGCCGGACCGTCGCTCTCCGCTGGAAGGCCAGCATGACTGGCACCTCCTGATCGAGCTGAGCGACGCCGGCGGCCCGGACGATCTCAACGCCGTCATGGAGGACCTGCTGGCACCCGCCTTCGAGGATGGTCTCGTTCTTGATGCCGTCATTGCCGCCAGCGATGCGCAGCGCGCTACCCTCTGGGAGATCAGGCACAGTGTGTCGGAGGCCAACAAGAAGGGCGGCATGGGGCTTACCACCGACTGCGCGGTGCCCATTTCGGCCATCGCCGCCTTCATCGCCGAAGCATCGGATGCCGTGCATGCCATCGTGCCCGAGCTTCCCATCATCATCGTCGCCCATCTCGGCGACGGCAACGTGCATTTTATCCCCTTCTTCCCCTTCGAAGGCTGGACCGGCCCCGATGCCGGGGAGGGGCGCGGCGCGCAGGTGCGCCAGGCGGTCAATGATATCGCCATCCGCCTGGGCGGAACCTTCAGTGCCGAACATGGTGTGGGCCGCGTCTCGCTCGCCGAAATGGCCCGTTACAAGCCCGCATCGGAGCTGCGCCTGATGTGGGCGGTCAAAAATGCGCTCGATCCGGCGGGGCTGATGAACCCCGGACGCCTGCTGCCGCCGCCGGCCTGACGCCGAAGTCGGTGGGATTTTTTCATCGCTTCCCAAAGACAAAGAGGAACAAGCCATGACCAAGAACAAAACCAGTTGGTCCCGCCGCAACATCCTGCAGCTCGGCGGTGCCGCCGCTGCCGCGGTGGCCATGCCCGCCGTCTGGAGCCCGTCGCGCGCGCAGGGCAAGCGCATCGTCGTCCGCGATGACGGCGGCATCTACACCAAGGCGTTCGGCGCCATCTTCTATCGCCCCTTCACCGAGGCCACCGGCATCGAGGTGGTGGGCGTGCAGGCCAATGCCGAGCCGACCGCCCAGATCCGCTCCATGGTGGAAACCGGCACCTATACCTGGGACATGGCCAAGATCAGCCGCCCGGCGATCCTGATGCTCACCAGCGGCGACAAGATCTACCTGGAAAAACACGGGCTGGAATCCGATCCGGTCGTCGCCACCATGCCCGCCGAATACATGTCGCCCTACGGCGTCGGCAACAATGTCTACACCACCGTGCTGGCCTATCGCACCGACGCCTTCGAGGGCAAGGATGCGCCGCAGTCCTGGGCTGACTTCTTCAATCTCGATAAGTTCGAAGGCCGCCGCGCGCTGCGCAAGCATCCCTTCGACACCATCGAGCAGGCGCTGATGGGCGCCGGCGTGGCACCGGGCGATGTCTACCCCTGCGATCTCGACAAGGCCTTCGCCTCGCTGGACACCATCAAGCAGGACGTCGACGTCTTCTGGACCAGCGGCGCGCAGGTGGAGCAGATGCTGACCTCCGGCGAGGTCGACATGATCCCCACCTGGATCTCCCGCGCCCAGGCCGCCCAGGCCGGTGGCGCTCCGGTGGAAGTCGTCTGGAACCAGAACATCTGGGGTCTGGACAGCTGGTCAATTCTGGCCGGCACGCCCAATGCCGACGCCTGCCGCGAGTTCATCAAGTTCGCGTCCGACGCCAAGCGTCAGGCGGCGCTTATCGAATACTTCCCGGCCGGTGTCACCCAGCCGGCGGCCTTCGACATCATTCCCGCCGACAAGGCAAAGGACTGCCCGACCTTCCCTGAGAACATCAAGAAGGGTCTGGCGATCGACGCGCAGTACTGGCTCGATAATCAGGAAGCCGTGCTCGAGCGCTACAACTCCTGGCTCCTGACCTGAGCGTTCGCGCCCGGGCCGCAGCACCCCGCCGCCCGGGCGCACCTGTCCAAATCCCGTTGAATCCGCCTGCTACCGAATGGGGTCCCCATGCCGTCTTCCAACCTCACGATCCAGGGTCTTTCAAAGCGCTACGGCAAGTTCGTGGCCCTGGCGCCGACCGATCTGGTCGTCAACGAAGGTGAGTTTCTCACGCTGCTGGGCCCGTCCGGTTCGGGAAAGACAACGCTTCTGAGCCTGATCGCGGGTCTGACCCAGCCTGACGAGGGCACGCTGAAGATCGGCGAGAACGACATCACCTTCAGCGCGCCCTATGAGCGCGACTTAGGCGTCGTGTTCCAGAACTACGCGCTGTTCCCGCATATGACCATCGCCGAGAACATCGCCTTCCCGCTGAAGATGCGCAAAGTGGCGGCGGCCGATGCACGCAAACGCGCCGTGGAAGCGCTGGAAATGGTGCGCCTGCCGCATGTGGCGGAACGTTTTCCGCGCGAGCTGTCCGGTGGTCAGCAGCAGCGCATCGCGTTGGCCCGCTGCATGGTCTATCGCCCATCGATCATCCTGATGGACGAGCCGCTCGGCGCGCTCGACAAGAAGCTGCGCGAGCAGATGCAGCTTGAGATCAAGCAGCTCCACCGCGAGATGCGCACCACCATCGTCTATGTGACGCATGACCAGGAGGAAGCGATGACCATGTCCGATCGCATCTGCCTGATGAACGCCGGCCGCATTGAGCAGCTCGGCTCGCCGGCCGATCTCTATTTCCGGCCGCGCACGCTGTTCACCGCCGACTTCCTCGGCGAATCCAACATCCTGCCGGCCAAGACCATAGGCGCGAACGGCGAAGAGCTGCAGGTTTCCTTGGGCAGCTCCGCGATTGCTGCCAAAGCTCTGGCCAATGGTCAGACCGCGAAGATCGAGGCGCCGATCAGCCTCATGGTTCGCCCGCAGAACGCCATCCTCACTCCTGGCGCCAGTGGCAGCGGTGTCGAGGCGAGCGTCAGCGACATCATGGTCACCGGCAGCCTGACGAAGATCTATCTGGAGCCGAAGGATCGCAGCTTGCCGCAGCTCGTCGCCGCCTTCGCTACCCGCAAGGATGGCCAGGCCTTCACCATTGGCGACACAGCAACCTTTTCCTGGGCCGGCGCTGACGCAGTCGCGCTCGCCGACAGTGCCGAGGCCTGAGCCATGGCCGCAATCGCAACGAAGCGGCGCGCACCGAGCGCCCTGCCTAAGCAGATCCTCATGGCAGCACCTCTGGTGCTGCTGCTGCTGGCCTTCCTCGTCTATCCGGTGGGCCAGCTCCTGGCGCTCAGCGTCTGGAACGATGCCGGCTTCACGCTGGAGCCCTATCGCCAGCTCTTTGCCTCCACGCTTTATCTCAACGTGCTGTGGATCACGCTCAAGATCTCGCTGGCGACCACGGTCGTCTCGGTCATCGGTGCCTATCCCATCGCCTATGCCATTTCGGCGGCGCCCAAGGACACCAAAGGCCGCCTGATCTTCTGGGTGCTTCTGTCGTTCTGGACCAGCTTCCTGGTGCGTGCGTTCGCCTGGGTCATCATCCTCGGCCGCAACGGCGTCATCAACCAGACGCTGGTGTCCCTCGGCCTGATGGATCGGCCGGCGGATCTCATCTACAGCTTCGGCGCCGTGCTGACCGGCATGGTGCACGCCATGCTGCCGCTCGCGGTCATGACCATGCTGGCTGTCATGGAGAACATCGACCGCACGCTGCCCCGGGCCGCCACCACGCTCGGAGCCCGTCCCGGCACCGCCTTCTGGACCGTCTACTTCCCCCTGTCGCTTCCCGGTGTGGCGGCGGCCGGCATCATGGTCTTCGTGACGGCGATCGGCTTCTTCATTGTGCCTGCACTGCTCGGCGGCCGCCGCGAGACCATGATCACCCAGCTCATCATCGACCAGGTGCAGCAGACGCTGAACTGGAGCCTCGCCGGCAGCATTTCGGTGCTGCTCCTGGTCGTGGTGCTGATCGTCTTCCTCGCTTACGACCGGATCTTCGGCTTCGAAACGCTCACCGGTGAAAGCGCCGCCGCCGCGAAGAACCGCGACAGCGCCGCCCGCCGGGCGGGAGGCTGGGTTCTGGCCCGCATCGGCCACGTAAGCGACATGCTCATGGCGCTCGCGCCCCGCCGTCGGCGGAAGGGTGGGGCAGATGAGGGCCTGCCGTTGACATTGCGCGTGGTGGTCTGGACCATTCTGGTTCTCATCAGTCTGCCCGCCTTCCTGATGATCCCGCTGTCCTTCGGCAACACGCTGTCCTGGCCCCCGACAAGCTTTACGCTGCAGTGGTATCAGCAAATGCTGGACTCGCCCCTGTGGATGCAGGCGCTGTGGCGCTCCCTCGTGGTGGCGCTGGGCACCGGCGTCCTGTCCATGCTGATCGGCGTGCCGACCGCCTTCCTGATGGTCCGCAGCCATATGCGCGGCAAGGCTGCCATGCTGGCCTTCATCCTCTCGCCGGTGGTGGTGCCCCGCATCATCATCGCCGTTGGCCTGTTCTATGTCTTCGCGCAGCTCGGCCTCGTCGGCACCTCCATCGGTCTCATCATCGGCCACACCGTCGTGTCGGTGCCCTATGTCGTCATGACCATGATGGCGGTGCTCCGGAACTACGACACGCGCCTCGATCTCGCGGCGCAGAGCCTCGGCGCGCGGCCGTGGCAGGCATTGCGGCATGTCACCTTCCCGATCCTCGGGGCGGGCATGCTGTCGTCCTTCCTCTTCGCCTTCGCCACCTCCTTCGACGAGCTGACCATCGCGCTGTTCTCCTCAGGAGGTCTCAGCGCAACGCTGCCGAAGCAATTCTGGGACGAGGTGACGCTGCAGGTCTCGCCGGTCATCGCCGCCGTTTCCACCTGCCTGCTTCTCTTCATCTCGGCGCTGATCTTCCTTGCCGACCGCATGCGGCGTCGCAGCCTGGCCCGATAAACCCGACATCACACATCAAGAAGGCAATCAGACATGCTCGATTCCACCCGCCTCCGCGGCATTCTGCCGGCGACACCCACCCCTGTGATGGCCGACGACACCATTGATGTGACGGCCTCCAAGGCCTTGTTCGACTGGCTCATCGGCCAAGGCGTGGACGGTCTCGTGCCGCTCGGAGGTACCGGCGAATATGGCGCGCTGGCACGCGAGGAGCGCATCCGCCTCCTGGAGCTGGCGGTAAAGGCGGCGGACGGCAAACGCCCCGTGATTCCGGGCGTGCTCGATCCCGGCTATCATGATGCCTTGGCTGCGGGGCGTGATTTCGCTGCCGCGGGCGCCGACGCGCTGCTGGTGATCACGCCCTATTACACCAACCCTACCCAGGCGGGCATCCGCGATTACTTCCTGCGTTATGCTGATCAGTCGCCGCTGCCGATCCTCATCTATGAGATCCCCTATCGCACGCGGATCGCCATCGACCCGGAGGTGCTGCACGAGCTCTCCCGCCATGAGCGCATCATCGGCATGAAGGCCTGCAACACCGACATGTATCATTTCCTGCGTGTCGTTGCCGGTGTGGATGCCTCCTTCTCCGTCCTGAGCGGCGAGGATACGTTGTTTCCCCTCCAGGTCGCGGCCGGCGCCAAGGGCGGCATCGTGGTGACGGCAAACCTTCTGCCCCGCACATGGCGCAAGGTGTTCGATCTCGCCGCCGCCGGCCGCACCGAAGAAGCGGTCGCGAAGCATCGCGAACTCATTCCGCTGATGAACCTGGCGTTCTCGGAAACCAACCCGGGTCCCATGAAATCGGTCATGGACCTCATCGGCATCAACGCCCCTCACATGCTCGCGCCGCTGATGCAGCCCAAGACTGAGCTGCGGGATGCTCTGAAAGCGGAATATGCGCGTTTGCTGGAGCGTGGAGAAAGAGCGGAAAAGCTTGCATCTTGAACCTGACACATGGCCCTTTGCGGCCATGTGATGATAAATCCCGGGCATCCCGCGTCGCGCCGCCTCCCGGCGGCGCGACCAAAGCTCCAGCCGGAAGATCCGCGATGCCACGACCGACCGATGCCTCAGTCCGCGCGACCGACGATACGGAGCAAAACGACCCGCGCCGCTCGTCCCTGTTCGTGGGCTCAGCGGAAAAGGTCTTTCAGATTCTCCACGCCTTCGACGGGCCACGCCGCCAGATGCCCCTGTCGGAAATCGCAAAGGCTGCCGGGCTTGATCGCAGCGCGACGCAACGGCTCGTCTACACTCTGGAAGCGCTTGGCTATCTGCGCCGTGCGCATAATTCGCGGGACTATGTGTTGACCTCTCGCCTGCTACAGTTTTCCTACAATTACCTGCGTGCCAACGAGCTGATCGACAAGGCCGCGCCCTATCTCCTCGACATCAGCCGTGACATCGGCGAGACCACCAACCTGCATGAGCTCGACGGCCATGAGATCGTCTTCGTGGCCAGGTTCCCCGGCCGCCATCTGGTCAACGTCGACATCATGGTCGGAAGCCGACTGCCGGCCATCTTCACCGCCTCCGGCACCGCCATCCTCTCGCGGCTGACGCCTGATGAGCAGGAGGCCATCCTTGAGCGGACCGTCAAGCAGCCCCTGACGCCCTATACGGTGGTGGATGAAGGCAAGCTTCGGGCCCGCATCCGCGAGGCGGCGGAGCGCGGCTATGCCATCATCACCAATGAAACGGTGATGGGCGATATCTCGGTGGCGGCCGCGATCACCGACGAGCATGGCCGCGCGGTGGCCGGTCTCAACATCTCGGTTCCGACGACCCGCTGGACGACTGAGCGGGCCGAGGCGGAACTCAGCCAGCACGTCCAGGTCGCGGCGACCTCCATCTCCATGTCCAAGTTCGGCTCCTACAACCGCTAGCGGCCGGGCACCCAACCGAAAGGGCTGCACAATGACAAAGATCATTCTCGTCGGTTGCGGCAACATGGGTTTCGCCATGTTGCAGCGCTGGATGGCGCATGATGAAAAGCCTGATGTGCTGGTCGTCGAACCGGCGGAGGCACTGCGCACGCGCGCCGGGCAGGCGGGCGCCCGCACCATCGCGGATCAGGCGGATCTCCCGGCCGGATGGCAGGCGGACGTCGTGATGCTAGCCACCAAACCGGCCCTGGTGCTGGAGGTGATCGGCCATTATGCCGCCGCCATGCACTCCGGCAGTGTCGTGGTGTCTGTTGCGGCCGGCATCGCCGCCTCTGCCATCGCCGAGCGGCTCGGAGCAGGTGCCGCCGTCATCCGCTGCATGCCCAATACGCCGGCTGCCATCGGAGAAGGAATGATGGTGTGCTGCCCCAATGCGGATGTGACGAGGGACCAGCGGCAACTCGTTCAGCGGCTTCTGGAGGGCAACGGCAAGGTCGCTTTCGTTGACGATGAGGCCATGATGGACGCCGTCACCGCGGTCTCCGGTTCAGGCCCCGCCTATGTCTTCCATTTCATCGAATGCCTGGCGGCGGCCGGTGAGAAGGCCGGATTGCCGGCGGATCTGTCGCTCATGCTGGCGCGTCAGACTGCTCTCGGCGCGGCGCGCCTCGCCTCCGAAAGCAACGACCCGCCAGCGGAACTGCGCCGTCAGGTGACGAGCCCCAACGGCACGACAGCCGCCGCCCTGGACGTTCTGATGCGCGCCGATGACGGTCTGATGGATCTTCTGAAAGAAGCTGTCACGGCCGCGAAAGATCGTTCTGTTGCCCTTGGCAAGCCATCCTAGTCCTGCGAGGCGGAATCAAGGTTTGCACCAGACCCGGGAGGGACGGCCCGCCCCGCCCCTCCGGGAAAGACATTATCGGCGAAGGGCATAGCCTGACTGTTCCAGATCCCAGCAATCGCTGGTCGATCTGGACAGCTCGGCCTTCTTGACCCGCTGCGTCGGCGTCTTCGGGAATTCATCGATGAAGCCGATGTAACGCGGGATTTGGAAGTAGGGCATCTTGTCTTCGCACCACTTGATGAGCTCGAGTTCCTCCAGCGATGCCGAGGGCACCAGCTTGAGGAAGATCTTGAGATCATCGTCCCCGGCGCCAAGGCCGCTGGGCACGCCGATCAAGGCGCATTCCTCCACGGCAGGGTGCTGCACGACGATCCGCTCCACCTCCCAGGCCGACACGTTCTCGCCCCGACGGCGCAGGCTGTCGCTCTTGCGGCCTTCGAAGAAGAGGTAGCCGTTTTCATCGAAGCGGCCGAGGTCGCCGGTCTTGATCCAGCCGTCCGCCGTGGTGGTTTTCTGCTTGTTCAGTGATCTGGAGGTGAATTCGGGCCTCTTCCCCTTCGCGATGATCTCGCCGGCCTGACCTGGCGGAACGTCATTGCCTTCGCCGTCGATGGTTCGGACCATGAACCACGGCAGCGGACGCCCGACCGATCCCTTCGGCCCGCCGATATTGATGCAGACGTAGTTGGCGACCTCGCTGAGGCCGTAGCCTTCGTTGACCCGGCAGCCAAAGCGCTCCTCGAACTCGGCAAGGACATCCGCCGGACAGCCTGCCCCCCAGGCGACCGACACCTTATGGACCTTGTCGTCGGGCCGCGCCGGTTGCTTGAGGAGGATCGGCAGGATGCCGCCGATGTAATGGGTCTTGGTGGTTCCGGTGCGGCGCGCCTGATCCCAGAATTGGGAGGCGCTGAAGCGCGGCACCATGGCCAGCGTGACTTTCTCCATGCAGGCGGCGAGCACCGTCTGGCTGCCGGCGCCGTGGTAGAGCGGCTCCCAGAACAGCAGCACGTCATTGGGCTCCATTTCGCCGATCAGAAGACAGCCGATGCAGCCGATCTGCAGCACGCGATCGGACCGCGTGAACTTCTTCGGCGCTCCCGTCGTGCCCGAGGTGTAGTTGATCACCAGCACGTCGTCGGGGTCCGCCAGTTCGGAAGGGAGCGCAGGGTCGCCGTTCCGAAGGAGGTCCTGAAGCCGGTGTGTGCCGCTGCCCTGTTCGGTTTCGTTCCAGATGGCGAACTCCACCGGCGTCTTATCCATCGCCGTCTCGAGGAGCTCACGGTATGCCGTTTCGGCGATGATGGCGCGGGGCTGCGCATCGCCGATCAGCAGCGAAAGGTAATCGCCCTTGGAGTGAACATTGATCGAGGTTCGCACCAGGCCGATTTTAGCGAGTGCATAGAGCGTGATGACATGTTCGGCGTGCTGGTCGAGCATGAGGCCCACCACATCGCCTTTGCGCAGGCCCAGCGCCAGCAGCGCGTTTGCCATGCGGTTGGAAGCCTCGTGAAGCTCACCGATGGTGAGCCGTCCGCCGTCCCAGACGAGAAAGGGATGCTCCGGATCGGTTTCGGCTCGCTTTTTGAGGATGGAGGTGAATGTTCCTTCTCCGGGAACGGGCCAGCTCTCCTTGATCACGAACGATGATGGTTCGTCATGCATTTTCCTGCTCCAGATGTTCATATGACGATTTCGCCGCGCTGCGGCTATGCCTTGAAACTTCAGCCGGACCCGCGCGTCAGAAAGGCACCGACACCGGCCTCGATCGATTGCGCCATCTCCGACTTGGCGCGCACCTCGGCGGCCCGGGCGAATGCGGCATCGAGAGCCGGCCGCGTCATGTCGCGGAACCAGAGCTTGGTTTCGGCATAGGCCTGCGGCGACTTTTTCATCAGCTCGGCCGCGAGTTCGAGCGCGCGGGGCAGCACCTGATCCTCGTCGACAATCTCGTTGATGAGGCCCAGATGCAGCGCTTCATCGGAGCCGAGGAAACGGCCGGTCGAGGCGATGTTCAGCGCGCGGGGGGCGCCGATCGACCAATTCAGAATTGCCGAGCCGGTGATGCAGGGCATGCCCGAATTGATCTCGGGCATGCCCACCGTGACGCCGGCATGCCCGATCCGGTAGTCCATGAGGAGAATGGCTTGAAACGCAGACCCCATAGCCAGGCCGTTCAAGGCCGCGATCAGCGGTTTTCGGAATGACTGGATGCTGTCGTAAAGTGCCCTGAAGGCCACCATCCGCTGGCCGGCCTCCGATGCCACGCCGATGGCCTTGTCGGAGAGATCCGCGCCCGCGCAAAAGGCGCGGCTGCCCGTTCCGGTTACGATGACAGCTTTGACGGCGGAGTCGCCGTCTGCCTGGATGAGGGCATCCTTGACCGCGTTCCTAAGGTCCAGGTTCCACGCGTTCAGTTTTTCCGGGCGATTGAGGCGCAGAACCAGCACCTCTCCGTGCATCTCCCGCTGCAGCATCAGCATCATCCTCTTGTTTGGTTGCGGGGCCGCCGAAGACGGCTATCGCCGCGGCGGCCCGGTTGGCGCTCAGCCCATGAGCCAGGTCGGAAGAGCCAATGAGAAGAGTGGAACGTAGGTGACCAAGAGCAGCGCGATCACCAGGGCGATGAAGAAGGGCGCCGAGGCTGCCAGGGCAGACCGCATGGGAACTCCCGCGATCTGTGCCGCGATGAAGAGCGACAGGGCTACCGGCGGTGTCATCGAGCCCAGGGTGAGATTGATGGCCGCGATGATCCCGAGGTGCACCGGATCGATGCCATAGATCTTGCCGAGGTAGATCAGCACCGGTGCAACCACGATCAGCGCCGCGGAACCCGCCTCGAGACAACCGAGAAGCAGGAGACCGATGTTGATGAGGAGGAGCGCCACCCACTGTTCGGTCGTGATCGCCTGGATGGCGGTGGCGATGGTTTCCGGAACCTCCATGATGTTGACGGCCCAGCCGAATGGTCCGGAGGCTGCGATGACCAGCAGGATGGCGCCGGAAAAAAGCGCGGCTTCCTGAATCGAGACGATCAATATGCGCAGCGAAAAGCTGCGATAGACGATGCCCAGCAGCATTGAATAGGCAACCGCCAGCACGCCCGCTTCCGATGGGGTAACGATGCCAAGCGTCATGCCACCGACGATGATGGCGGGCGACAGCAGAGCAAAGAAGCCATCCCTGAGACGTGTCAGGAACTCCCGCAGCGAGGGCAGCGGCTGGGTCTCGCCGGCGATACCCTTGACCCGGACGAGGACCAGAACGATGAGCGACAGCATCAGCGCCATCACGAGACCCGGCAGGATGCCCGCCAGAAACAGCCGTCCGGTGGAGACATTGGCGAGCTGGGCGTAAACGACCAGGATGATGCTGGGTGGGATGATCGGTCCGATGATCGAGGACGCCGCCGTGATCGCCGCAGCATAGGCGGGGTTGTACTTGGCGGCTTTCATGGCCGTGATCTCGATCTTGCCAAGACCGGCCACATCCGCGGTGTTCGAGCCCGACATGCCGGCGAAAATGACGCTGCCGAGAATGTTCACATAGTAGAGACCACCGCGAAGATGGCCGACGAGCGCATGTGCGAACGCAAAGATCCGCTCGGTCACGCCCATGTTGTTCATCAGGATGGCCGCAAGCACATACATGGGGATGGCCGACAGGACCGAGCTGCTGACGCCGCTCCACATGTTCTGTGGAAGTATCTCGAGCGGAAAGTCGCTGCCGACGAAGATAAATCCGACCGTCGCGGCGACAAGCGTGAAGGCCACGGGGACATTCAGCGCGAAGAGCAGGACCAGAAGCCCGCCAAAGACAAGGCCTTCCATCGTTAATACTCCATGCTCGGGGAAAGTCGCAGCGCCCGCGCGGTGATGTGGCAGGCCATGGAGATAAAGCAGTAGACCATGACGTACGCCTTCAGTTCATCAGGTATTCCAAGGACCACCGATGATGTTCCGGTGTAGACCAGCGCGAGGCGGAACGAATAGTAAGCAAGCCCGACCAGCAGCGCGATCTGGATGACATCTGCGATGAGGGTCATGATCTTCTTGGGACCGGCCGGAAGCATGTTGACGAACATGTCGACCGAGTAATGCTCGTTGCGTTTCAGGACCGCCGTGGCCGCAACGAACGAAAGGCAGATGATCAGAAACTGAACAAGCTCTTCGCTCCAGGAAAGCGGATCGTTGAAGAAGTACCGAAAGATGATCTGGCCGCCGAGAGTGAGGGTGATCGCCGCCACGAGCAGCAGCGCGGCGATCTCCTCGAACCTTCGGACGGAATAAAGCAGTCGCTGCATCGGGACCTCACTGGGATTTCTTGAAGATCTCGAGAACCTCGTCCGCCGTCAGGCCGTCGAGACCTCGGAGCTTGGCCCAGATGGTTGCCGTCTCCGCGCCGCCGATGACGGGCGATGCGCAGGTCACGAACTTCTGTTCGAGTTCCTGCCATGACAGCGGATTTGTCGGATGGCCCTTGGGCTTGTAGAGCCGACGCTTGAACGTCCGCCCATCCTCATGGACGACTTCGATATCGGCGAAGTCGTTGAAGACCGAATCCCGCTCGCGCAGATCATCGTGAACATAGATGTTGAGCTTGGGGTAGAGCGCGCGGATTTCGGGATTGTTGACTTTGTCGTCGCTGAACTCGGCAAAGGTGACCTGGCCATACTGCAACGCCGCGGCGATGCAGTATTCCATGCTGAACTTGCCTTCCAGCCCCGTTTCAGCATTGTGATAGGGCAGTGTGTTTTCGCAGCGATAACCGATGCCGCAGTTCAACCGGCTCATTTTGGCGGGAACGATATCTCCGCTACGGATGCCCTCAAGTACGACGTCGAGCACGTGATGGGTGAGGGAACACGTCGGATAGAGCTTGAAGATGATGCCGGGGCTGACGACGTCGAACGGCTCGCCAAGTCCGACAAGTGCCTTCTCAACCGCGATGTTCTCAAAGCCGGCAAACAGATCGAAAAAACCTTCCTTCGCTTCAATGGTCTTTGGGTTGGCGCTTAAGCCTTTAGCGGCGAGCACGGCGGAAAGAACGCCGTTCTGAGCGGCCAGCCCCGAGTGCAGCGGCTTCGTCATGGTCCCGAAATTGGCCCTGAGCCCGCATGCCATGGAAGCGGCGATGGACAAGGCGATTGCACTCGTGTCCGCATCCAGCTGCAACAGATTGGAGACGGCCGCCGATGCTCCCATGGTCCCAAGCGTGGAGGTCGTGTGCCAGCCACGCTCGTAATGCTCCATGTTCATGGCCCGGCCGAGCTTGGCTTCGATTTCGACGCCCACCGCATAGGCCGTTATGATCGCCTTGCCGTCGGCTTTCGCCCGCGGCGCGGCGGCGAAGATGGCCGGCACCACCGGTGCGGAAGGATGTCCGCGCATGGACTCATTGGTGTCATCGATGTCGTGCGCGTGCGCCATGGTCCCGTTGATAAGCGCCGCCGTGCGCTCGTTGGTGCGGCGCTCGCAGCCCCAGACGGGAACCGTGCCCTCTTCACCCTCGGCAACTGAAAGTGCTGCGATCGTCGGCGGTTCGGTGAAGCCGGCGATGGCGCCGCCGATGCAGTCGGCGATCGCCTGTTTGGACAGCTCTCGCGCGTCGTTCGGAAGCGCGTCCCAACGCGTCTGAGAGACGAACTCGCCGTAGGCGCGGGTGACGGATTTCATATCTGGATGCAGCATGACAGGTTCCTTGCGGGCGCAGCGAAATCGGTCGCTGCAGCAACGGCTGAAGACGTTGGTTTCGTCCGATGGGCGATGAGTTGCGCCGAAGGGTGGGCCTATGACCGGTCCTTCGGCGACAGCTTTGTTACTTCACGTCCTGGATGGCCTGGAACAGCCCTTTGGTTTCCCAGGTTCCTTGTTCTTCCATCTGCGCGACGACGGGCCCCATCTTCTCGATGAAGGGACGCGGCGACGTGCGGATCACCACTGCGCCTTCGTCGATCATTTCCTCGATGACCTGCGCCTGATCCTCGACCGCCAGCTTGGAATAATATTTCCCCGCCTCGTGGCCGGCCTCCAGAAGAGCCTTCTGGTGTTCCGGGCTCAGCTGCTGGAACTTCCGGTCGCCGATGACGATCGTGAAACTGTCATTGAAGAAGTCGACCAGGGTCAGATAGGGCGCGACTTCATGCAGCGACTGGCCCGCGAAACCCGACACCGTCGCGGAGGCCACCTCGGCCACACCCTGGCGCAGCGCGAGATAGGTCTCGCCCCACGGTAGGCTGACGGTCTTTGCCCCCATGGCTTCGAAGGTCTTCACGAAACCTTCCCATGGCGGGATGCGCACCTTTACGCCCTGCAGGTCCTCAGGCTTCATGATGGGCTTGGTCGAGATGATGGGCTTGCCCGGGCGCACACCGTTCCTGAGCACCATGCGAAAGCCCCTGTCCTGAAGCTTCTGCTCCATGGACTTGTAGACGTCGCTGTCGAGCACCCGTTTGAAATGTTCGGTGTCGCGGAAGACGAAACCAACGGAAGTAATGTTCCAGTCCTTCACATACTTGCCGAAGTTTCCGGTGCCTCCCGCATACATGTCCTGCGCGCCCAGGCGGATGGCCTCAAGCTGCGCGCCGGCATCGCCAAGCTGACCGCCTGAAAACACGCGGACCTGAATCTCACCGTTGGTCTTTTCCGAGACCAGCTTGGCAAAATAGTCCTGCGCTTTTGTCTCCGTATGCTGGGGGTCGGTGATATTGCCCAGACGAAGAACGATGGGATCGCCGGCAAAGGCCGGGGCCGCGCCGATCAGGGTCAGCGCGAAGGCTGCTGCCAGTCGCCGCAAAGGGATCTGCCTCATGTTTCTGGTCCTCTGGTTCTGCAGCTTGTCAGGCTATTAGCCATCTTCGCTGCACCCTTAATATAAGTATTATTGATTTTGCATATAACGTATGCCAAAGTTATCAGGTGGTCAACTCGGTTTTTTGGCAAGCGGTTGGCCTCCAAGCAGATCGGGGGGTTGCATTGAAAAGCTGGATGAACATCAGGTTTCTGGAAATATTCGTCTCGACGATCGATAATGACGGCATGTCTAACGCCGCTGAAAAATTAGGTCTTTCCCAATCCGCCGTCTCGCAGGCGATCGCAAATCTGGAAAAATCCATAGGAAAGCAGTTGTTGGACCGTACGGTCCGACCTTCTCGTCTCACTCTTGCAGGATCCGTCTTTTACGAGAAGGCCACTGGTCTGTTGAACAGGATCCGCGATCTTGAGCAGATGGTGGATCTTGACCTCAACGAGCCGCTGCCGGTGTTGCGGATCGGCATGGTGGATTCCTTCGCGGCCACCGCCGGGCCGGCCTTGGTCAAGGATCTCGAAACGGTCGCCGGTCGCTGGCTGGTGGGATCCGGTTTGCAGGACACCAGCGTGCGCGCCCTGCTGGAACGGCGGGTCGATCTGGCGATCACATCAGACGAGACGATGCTCGATTCCGAGATTCTTTCTCTGCCGATCTTCGAGGAGCCGTTCTTCCTGGTTGCGCCCAACGAGGTGGGTCCGAAGACGACCATCGAGGCTCTCGTCGGCCGGTACGACTTCATCCGCTATGCCCGCGCCTCGTTCATCGGCAAGCAGGTTGAAAACCACCTCAGTCAGCTGTCGCAGACCCCGTCGCTTCGCTACGAATTCGACACATCTGACGCGGTCATGGCCATGGTGAGCGAGGGGATCGGCTGGACCATCACGACGCCCTTGGTGGCGCTCAAGAGCCGCCCCTCGGAGAGGGACGTCTCGTTCCATCCTCTGCCCGGCGCTCCCTTCAAGCGCCGGTTGTGGCTGATCGCCCGGAAGTCGGAAAATTCGGCCTTGGCCGAGCGTGTCGCCTCGGCCGCGCGGCGCGCCCTGATCCAGAGGTGCCTGCCGCGCATCCTGGAGATCGCGCCCTGGATGAAGGACAGTTTCCAGAACCAGCGCCAGAACGCCGGCAAGAGCTGAGAGAGGCCGGATCAGATTCTAGCCTTGGAAGTCGGAACCTGATCCGGGCTGCCAGTTGATCAGTTGGCTTCTTTCAGGAGCTTCGCGAAGTCGCCATCGAGCTTTGCCAGCGACGCTTCGATCTTACCGCGCTTTTCCTTCACCCAGGCGGCCTGCGCATCGAGGGCCTGCTTGGCAGCCGCGAGCATCCGGCTCATTTCGGCGGGTTGTGGGCCGCCGGCGGTGGCGCGGTTGCGGACGATGGCCACGGGATCAAGCGTGCCTCGGAACTCCTCCTCGCTCATCGGGAGCTCGGCGGGGTTCAGGCTCATCTCCTTGGCCGCTTCGGCATAGATGCGCTTTGCCTCACCGTAGGGAAAATCCGTCGGCTTGATGTTGTTTGCCTTCGCATGATCCACGACTTCGGAGGCGAAATGGTGCCCGGCGCGGAACGGCAGCTTGTACTTGCGCATCAAAACATCGGCCAGTTCCTGCGATGCGGTCCAGTCGCTGTTGAGTTCTTCCAGCGCACGGTCCGGGCTGATGACCAGCGCGCTCAGGATCTTGTCCCATCCCTCGAGAACCTCGATCGCGCTCTTGACCACAGCGCTGTTGGCCTTGACGCTTTTTGGGTCGGACATGCCGGGCGTGATGTTGTGCGCCTGAATGACAGGGCCCATGGCCAGTGTCAGGGCGGTTGAGGCGTCTTCGCGCGTTCCGTTCAAAAGACCCGGATTGCGCTTCTGCGGCATGGCGCTCGACACATAGGTGTTGCCGCCGCCTTCCTGGAGGAGGATCCAGGGCCGCGACTGGGCATATTGAGTCATGACATCTTCAACGAAATGGCCGGCGTGCAGCGCGATGCTGGTCACGATGGCGGCCGCCTCCACCGGATGTTCCATGGACGAGATCTGCGAGGCGTCATAGGCGTTTTCCACGACGCCGGAAAAGCCGAGATATTCGGCCATGCGGGCGCGGTTGAGCGGCCAGCTGGTGCCGTTGAGGACGGTCGTTCCCATGGGCGAGCGATCGACGCGTTCATAGGCCCCGCGGATGCGCTGGGCGTCGCGTTCCAGTCCCGCCGCATGGCCGAGAAGATAATGGCCGTAGCTGTTCGGCTGGGCGGCCACGCCATTGGTGTAGTTGGGGACGATGATGTCCGCATGCCTCTCCGCGAGGTCCACCAGCGTGCGCGACGTGATGTTGAGCTGATCGGCCAGGGCGAGCAGGTTTTCCCGCAGGATGGCGGCACGGTAGGTGGCATGCATGTCCTGGCTGGAGCGGCCCGCATGGAGCAGCGTCACCTCCACTCCGGCGGCGTCAATCAGCAGTGGCTCGAAAGTGATGACGGTCGAAGGGCGCTTGGCGCCTTCCTGGTTGCCGGCCTCGATCACCTTCGAGATTCCGGCCGCGATCCGGGGCACCATGGATTTTTCCAGAAGGCCTTCATCGGCGTTGATCACCGCCGTCGCCTTGTTGATTTCTCCCAACCAGAAGAATTCATCGCGTCGCTCGGCTTTTTGAGCGGCGGCAGGCATGGCGTAGGCGCAGAGCAAGAGGGCGCAGGCGCCCACCTGTGATTTAACCATGGCTTCCTCCTTGATGTTTGGCCGACGGCTGGCGCCGCCTTCTCGCTTCTCGGCAGTCCGTGCGCAGGCTAAAGGGCTTCCGCCGGTTGAGCCAGCGGCCACCGGTGGAAACGTCTGTTACGATGCTAGCCGATGGTCTGGCGCAGCACCCGCATCCAGTTGCCGCTGGCAAGGCGCTGGATCGTGCCATCGTCATAGCCGTGGTCGCGCAGCGCCCTGATCAGCGACTGAAGGTCCGCCACCGACTTCAGGCTTCGCGGAACAATGGCGCCGTCGTAGTCCGAGCCGAAGCCGACGCGGGTTTCACCCAGGCGGTCGATGAGCCCGTCCACATGGCGCACCACAACGTCCAGATCGGTGTCCTCATCCATGCGGCCGTCCTCGCGCAGGAAGCAGGTGGCGAAATTGACCCCCACGAGCCCGTCGCTGTCGCGGATGGCATCCAACTGCCGCTCCGTCAGGTTGCGTGAGGAAGGACAGAAGCTGTGCAGGTTCGAATGGGTCGCCACCAGAGGTGCCTCGGAAATCCGGGCCACATCCCAGAAGCCGCGCTCGGTCATATGCGAGACATCGACGAGGATGCCCATGCGGTTGCAGGCACGCACCAGCGCCTCGCCCGCCTCCGTCAGGCCGCCGTTGATGTTGGGCGAGCTCGGAAAGCGCATCGGCACGCCGTCACCGAAGATGTTGTTGCGGCTCCAGACGGGGCCGATGGAGCGAAGGCCGGCGGCGTATAGCACCTCTAGGAAGCTCAAGTCGGGGTCGATCGCTTCGGCGCCTTCGATATGCATGACCGCAGCCAATGATCCGCGCGCCATGGCAGCTTCGATCTCCGTGGTGGTCCGGCACAGCGATAGCGCGCCTTTCGATTCGCGCTCGATGCGGATCAGGAGCGCGGCCATCTCGATCATCGCCGTTCGGGCGTCCTCGAGCGGAACCTCGGCCGGTAGAGGAACCTCGTAGCTAGCGCCGCGGAAAAGATTGAAGTCGAGGTCCCGGCGCGAGGGCGCATAAAGAGCAAACAGGCCACCGGCGAAACCGCCTTCCCGTGCACGGGGCAGATCGAGGTGGCCGGTGTTGCCACCGCGTATGAAGCGTTGTGCCGCCTTCTGCAGGCCGGCCTGGCGCAAGCGAAGCAAGACGTCGTTGTGGCCGTCGAAGATCGGGATGATATCGGACAAGAGGCCCCCTCTCTGGCTGGAGAGGTCACGCTAAACGTGGCTGTATGCGGCACGCAATGTCTGATGACAGTGCCGGGAGGCTAGGCATCCAAAAAAGAACAGGGCAGCAGATGCTGCCCCGTTTTTCTGACCACCGCCAAATCGTAACGATCAGCTTCCGTTGGTCGGGCCGTCGTCCTCATCCCACCAGGAATCATAGCCGCCATCGATCCCGTATTCCGCCAGCGTCGGCGTGAAGCTCGCGAAGTAGTCCTCGGTCTCCATGTCTTCCTTGATGCCCAGCCAGGCCGTGACAGCAAACAAGGCGAAGAAGGCCGCGACATTGAGGGTCATCATCAATCCTCCGCCGATGACGCCGATGCGGCCGATGATCCTGCCGACCTTTGCCTTGTCCCAGCCAAGGCGGGGAATACCACCGCTGGCATCTGTGAACATGGGTACCATGGAT
Organism: Agaricicola taiwanensis; assembly: GCF_014635245.1. Lineage (GTDB taxonomy): Bacteria > Pseudomonadota > Alphaproteobacteria > Rhizobiales > Methylopilaceae > Agaricicola > Agaricicola taiwanensis. The sequence continues at coordinate 310,439 of NZ_BMCP01000001.1, forward strand.
TGCAGATAGGAGGGGATCAATGTGGACGCATTCGCGGCGCCTGCGGCGAATGTCACGGCGGCGAGTTCCTCCTCGCCTTCGTTCAGCAGCTGCATTCCCAGGTAAATGGATGCGCCCAGGATCAATCCACCACCCGTGGCGCCAACGAAACGCGCGAAATGCTTGAAGTTTTCTACTCTCCTTTTGACCAGGTCTTCTGTCCAGGGTCGCTTGGAATAGTCTGGTTGCCCAGCTTTCGGATGATCGTCAGGATAAACCGCGTTGGGATCGAGAGGATAATTTCCGCGATGGTAGCGCCAATTCTCACGTGTTTTGTTCCATTTGTCAGTGAGCTTCGCATTTCCTTCTTCACCGCGGACGCTCCACGTCCAGGCCTCTCCTGACAGGCCGATGGTCTGAAGGCCGCTGCCGAGCGCCGACACGATGTCCGCAGGTTCGATATCACCGGCCGCACCCTTGGCGATCATGGCGCTTGCCGCGAGAACACCGCTGAACAGATGCATCGCGCCGGCTGCGAAGGTTTTGTGCAGACTGGCGTCATCGCTCAGCGGCCGCCACTTGGCGTATTTCAAGAATTCTTTTCTTCTATCCGCATACTTTGGATCATTCGCCCACTCCTCAAATTTCTTAAGCGAGAAGTCCAGCTTGCCGGTTCCTCGGAACGTATCCCAAACGTTGCGAAGGCCGGTGATGATCTGAGCCGTCGATAGTCCTGCGTTATCACCGTTGATCAGGGGGCTGTCGGGATCTTCCTGCCGGATCTTGTCGATAACCTCGGTGAGCCGCTCCTCATCAAGGCTTCCGTCCTCTTTCAGGATGATGCCGACCAGTTCGTCGGCGTTCGTATTCTGGAAAGTGTAGCTCTGGATGTTGGCGTTGATATGCTCGCTCATCTCCCTCGGATCCGAGCCGTAGCTTGCGAAGATCGAGGCGCGGCCATTCAGCTGGAAGATGGCCTCTTCTTGCGTCAGCCCGCTTTCAACCAGCTTGGTCAGCGCATGTGGGTCTGCGACAAGAGCGTCGTAGGATGCAGTGATGAGATCGAAATACTTGCTGTCGGCGGGATCTATGGCCAGCATGTCGTCATATAGATTTTTGTTCTCGCCCGCTCCTACATTGGCGGTGATTGCCAAATCCATATAAGCGCCCAATGCGCCCATGAGCGGCCCTTCCATCTCAAGGAGTACCGCCTTCAGCTCGCCTTCGAGCCGCTCGCGTTCTTCTGTGTCGGAGTCGTCGAGCTCCTCGAGTTTCTTGGACAGATCACGGAAACGATCGATCTTGTCTCCGATGTCGGCCTTTTCGATCATCTTGTCGAGGCCCCAGGCATCGTCGCGCATCGCATCAACCTTGTCGCCCAGGAATTCCTTCAACTTCGAGCTTTTGCCCGTGATTTCCTGAAGTTCCTCCATTTCACGTTCGGAAATGAAGGCCGATACATCGTCGTTTATCAGCTTGCCGATGACCTTATCGATCTCAGCCATGACCTTCTGCGGATCGGTATGAAGTGTGATCTTGCCGCGTCCATAGTGGTTGGTGCCGTGGACAACGCCATATTCGGAATAGTGCTGGATGCCGTCCCCGATGCGCTCCCGCATGATCATCAGCTCGAGCGCGGCGGCTGCACGTTCCTCGGTTGAATAGGCGTCGGGGTTGGCGATGAAGTCGCTCTTGTCGGCCGGCAGGCCGGCCTCGCTGATGATGCCGTAGTAGACGCTTTCCTGAAGCTGGTTCATGAAGTCTTCGAACTTGCCGAAATCGTCGCCGACGCCGTCCGCGAGGTTCTCCAGGTCCTCGATATCCGCTATCGCACCCGCGTCCGTCTCCGTCTTGAGGCTGGACCAGCCGTATTTGATGAAATCCTGGAAGCGGCCGGCTTCCGTGCCGTGCTGGGCGTGTGACTGCGGATCATTTCGATCGGCGCGGGTCCAGCCATCGATCTTTCCGTTGCCAATGGTCCCACCACCCACGATCGGCTTGCCTTGCTCGTCGTAGCGCTCGATGTGGTTCAGGACTTCAATGGCGATGCGGGCAGCCGCGGGATCCTTATCGAAATCACCGACGCGACTCTTGAGCGCTGCCTTGTCATTGGGCGCAAGGTTCGCCAGCAGCGGAAATTCTCTCACGAGTCTCTGAGCTTCTGCTTCCTCAGGCGTGGCGGGGGGCGGCCCTTCCGGCGCTTCATGGTCAGGCGGCATTCCGTTAGGCTGGCTGTCGCCTTTCAGGTTACCCCAGCCATATTTGAGGAAGTCCTGGAAGCGGCCGGACTCGGTGCCATGTTGGGCGTGAGACTGGTCGTCGGTGCGATCCCCGCGCGTCCAGCCATCGATCTTTCCGTTGCCCCTCTCGTCAGTGAACCTGGAAATCACTTCACCGTCTTCGTCGAAGTGCTCGATGTGGTTCAGCACGGCCACGGCAAGATAAATCTTCTTGCGTTCGTCCTTCACATCCTTGCCGATGAATTCGAGCAGCGCCTTGCGATCCTTCTCGTGGAGCTGGCTGAAGACCAGGCTGTCCTCGGCGATCTCCTGGGCGGTGCGCTTGTCGATGTCAGGGATTTCGACATCCGGCCCGAGAGGCCCGATCTCCGGTCGGTACTTATCGGTGTCGGACGGCGTCAGGTGCTCCGGCGGCGGTCCGAATTTCGGCGGCAGGCCATTAGGCAGGCTGTCGCCCTTGAGGTTGCCCCAGCCGTACTTCAGGAAGTCCTGGAAGCGGCCGGCCTCGGTACCGTGCACGGCTTCTGACTTGGAGTCATTGCGGTCGGCGCGGGTCCAGCCATCGATCACGCCCTCTCCGGTAGGCGAAATCGCGTCACCGTTCTCATTGTAGTGCTCGATATGGTTGAGCACGGCGACGGCGAGATAGACCTTCCGCCGCTCGTCCTTCACATCCTTGCCGATGAACTCCAGAAGGTCCTTGCGGTCCTTCTCATGAAGCTGGCTGTAGACCTTGCTGTCCCGGGCGATCTCTTCCGCCGTGCGGTGGTCGTCCTTCGGAATTTGTGTGTCCGGACCAAGAGGTCCTGCCACCCAGCCGTTCTCTTCGGGAGTTGGTTTGGGCTTCGGCTTCGGCTCGCTTCCCGGCGCGTTTTTGCCCTTGAGGACATCGGCGATCTCCTGGAAGCGGGTGCGGTCGGCCTCAGCGATCTCTTCGTTGTCAGCCATGCGCTGGAAGAAGACATAGGGTGTCTCGCCGTTGAGCTCCTCCGCCATCAGCGCTTCCGGATCGATCTCGCCGTTTTCGATCATCTCCTCCACGCGGCCGTCGTTGCCGAGGATGTCCTTGACGAACCACACTTGGTCTTCGGGCCTGAGGTGAAGGACGTCGAACAGCGAGACCTTGGTCATGATCGGAATGAGGCTGCCGCCGGCGGCGCGCCACTTGTTGACCTCCATGAAGTCGCCGACCTTGTCCATGCCGCCTTCGGCGATCTTTTTGATCTCTTCGGTGGCCTTGTCGCTGATCCACTTCGCGGCGCCGGTCGCGAACTTGATGTACTCCAGGTCGTAGCCGTTCTCCTGCAGGACTGCGAAATAACGGGTGTCGAACATCTCGATGGCGGTCTCGCCATCATCATTGGTGAGGCGGATGTCGATGCCGGCCTTGACCAGATGCTCGATGGCGGGAAGGCCGCCGTCGGTGGAGACCGCATAGTGCAGGAAGCTCCAGCCGTTCTGGCTGTCCACCCAGTTGATGTCGACGGTGCCGCTGTTGATGATCTGGACCGCCAGCTGCATGTTGCCGCTCTTGAGCGCGTCGCGCAGCTGAATCTCCGCCGCCGTACCCTGACGATCGGTTGACGCTTTGATCTGAAGCCCGAACAGCCCCTCAAGCCCATCCTCGCCCGATAGCGGCACGAAAGCTTGCCGACGCAACGCAGCGACCATAACCCACTCCCCCTTGGTTCGTGGCTTCGGCTGCCTTCATCTTCTGCGGATGTCCCTGGCGCTGTTGCGCAGCAGTCTGCGGCGAAGATGGCCTTTGGCAGGCGAAGCGTTCAGCGCAGACGGGTTAAGTTTGCGCTAAGCATGTCTGGCTCGGGGGATAGCAGCGCTTCACAACAGTTTTGCGAAACATTGATGAAACGGATCAGGACTTTAGACGCGGGCGCCGCATTTCAGGGGTGTGGGAGCGGCCGTGTTGCTCTGACGCTATTCTCAGACGTGGCAAATCGCGGTAGGTAGAGAGCCAGAAGGACGCTCCGACCGGCGATCCACGCCCCCAGCGAGAGGCATGACCGAAAGACCCCGCAAGCTCTACGTCAAGTCGTACGGCTGCCAGATGAACGTCTACGACGCCCAGCGTATGGCCGATGCGCTTGCGCCGCAGGGCTATGTCGAGACAAACAGTGCCGACGATGCGGACCTGATCGTTCTCAACACCTGCCATATCCGCGAGAAAGCCGCCGACAAGGTCTATTCCGAGCTTGGCCGTATCCGCGAGATGAAGGAAAACCGTGGCGAGGATGGCAAGGACGTCATGGTCGCGGTGGCCGGCTGCGTGGCCCAGGCCGAGGGAGCGGAGATCCTCAAGCGCGCCAAGGTGGTCGATCTTGTCGTAGGCCCGCAGGCCTACCACCGGCTGCCGCAGCTTCTGTCCGATGCCCGTTCCGGGAAGGTGGTCGACACCGATTTTCCCGTCGAAGACAAATTCCGTGTGTTGCCGGCACCCCGAGCGCGCGGCGTCACTTCCTTCCTGACGATCCAGGAGGGCTGCGATAAGTTCTGCACCTTCTGCGTCGTGCCCTACACCCGCGGCGCGGAAATGTCCCGGCCCGTGGCGGCTCTCGTCGCCGAAGCGGAGCGGCTGGCCGCGGCGGGCGTGCGCGAGCTGTCGCTGCTGGGGCAGAACGTCAACGCCTTCCATGGCGAAGGGCCGGACGGCAGGACCTGGGACTTGGCGCGGCTGCTGCACCGCCTGGCCGATATTCCCGGTATCGCCCGCCTGCGCTACATGACGAGCCATCCCAGGGATATGACCGACGATCTCATCAGGGCGCACCGCGACCTGCCGCAGGTCATGCCTTACCTGCATCTGCCGGTGCAGGCGGGCTCCGATCGCGTCCTTGATGAAATGAACCGCAAGCATGGCGCGGAGGAATACATCCGCATCATCGAGCGGATGCGCGAGGTGCGCCCCGATATCGCCATTTCCGGCGACTTCATCGTCGGCTTCCCCGGTGAGACCGAGGCCGATTTCGAGGCCACCATGGATCTGGTCCGCACCGTCCGCTACGCCTCGGCCTTCTCCTTCAAATATTCGCCGCGGCCGGGAACGCCGGCGGCCGACATGGACAGCCAGGTACCCGAGGCGGAAAAGGACCGCCGCCTCTATGCCCTCCAAGCCCTGCTGGAAGAGCAGCGCCAGGAGTTCAACCGCGCCTGCGCCGGCCGGGAACTGGACGTGCTTCTCGATCGTATTGGTCAACGTCCGGGCCAGCTCGCCGGCCGCTCGCCTTATCTCCAACCCGTGCAGATCGACGGCGCGGGACATGCGGTGGGCGATATCGTGACCGTTCGGGTGACGGACGTCGCCCGCAACAGCTTTTTCGCCGTGCCTGTCAATGCCAAGCCTGCTGAGACCCGTGCAACCGATGTGATGGAGGCCACTGCTTGAGCGAGACCGCGTCTTGGGGTTCTACCTGGATCGCCGATTCCAACGGCGATCAGGGCGGCGAGATTGTGCTGACGTTTGACGACAACAGGATAGCGAGTGCGCTCTACGGCAGCCACGACCAGAACCTCGCCTTCCTTGAACGCCGCCTTGGCATCAGCGCCACGCCGCGGGGCAATCTCCTTGCCATCCGTGGCCCACGTGAAGCCTGCGAACAGGCATCCAGCGTCCTTCGCAAGCTCCATGACCGTATCCGCAAGGGTGGCAATGTAGCCCTGGGAGACGTGGACGGCGCCATTCGCCTCACCGCCGCGCAGGGGTCGCTCTTCCCCACCGCGCCGACGGCTGCCGAGCCGGCCGGCATCTTCGCTCAGCTGTCGACCCGCAAGAAGAGCGTTTCCGCCCGAACCCCTGCGCAGGATGCCTATATTCGCGCGTTCGGCCGCCACGAGCTCGTCTTCGGCGTCGGCCCCGCCGGCACCGGCAAGACCTATCTTGCCGTGGTCCATGCCGCCCAGCTGCTGGAACGCGGCGAGGTGGACCGCATCATCCTCTCGCGTCCGGCGGTCGAGGCGGGTGAGCGTCTCGGGTTCCTTCCGGGCGACATGCGCGAGAAGGTCGATCCCTATCTGCGGCCGCTTTATGATGCCTTGCACGATGTCATGCCGCCGGAACGTGTGGAGCGGGGGCTGCAGAACGGCATTATCGAGGTGGCGCCGCTGGCCTTCATGCGCGGCCGCACCCTGGCTCATGCGGCTGTCATCCTTGATGAAGCGCAGAATGCCACCTCCATGCAGATGAAGATGTTCCTGACACGCCTCGGTGAAGGATCGCGCATGGTCGTCACCGGCGACCCAAGCCAGGTCGATCTTCCCAACGGCATGACGTCGGGCCTTGCCGAGGCCGTGCGCCTGCTGGACGGGGTCGAGGGCGTTTCCATCTGCCGTTTCACCGACGTCGATGTGGTGCGTCATGAACTTGTCGCCCGCATCGTCCGGGCCTATGAGGCGGCACCTCGCGCGGATGTGCGGGAATGACACCTGCCGCACCACCCGTCGTCGTCGATGTCGGAGTTGACTCATCGGTTTGGACCGATGTTCTCCCCGATGCCGAGGAAGTGGTTCGACGAGCCGTCGCGGCCGCGTTCACGGCCGCGAAGCTGACCGCTCGTCCCGACGCTGAACTGTCCGTCGTGCTCGCCGAGGATGCCGCCGTACAGGCGCTGAACCGGGATTTTCGCGGCAAGGACAGCCCCACCAATGTGCTATCCTTTCCCGGCGTCGAGGCGGATGCGACCGCAACCGCGCATCATCTCGGCGACGTGATCCTCGGCTACACCACCGTTGCCCGCGAGGCGGCGGATGAAAGCCGGCCCCTTCAACACCATATGGCTCATCTGGTGATCCATGGTGTCCTGCATCTCTTCGGCTATGATCATATGACGGATGAAGACGCCGAAGAGATGGAAAACCATGAGCGCAACGCGCTCGCCTCCTTGGGAATACCAGATCCCTATGCCGATACGGATGTCTGACCGAACCCGCTATGTCCACCGACGATTCCAGTAGATCCAATACCGTTTCTGCCTCACCCGCGGGCCGTTCCAACGGCCTGATCGATCGCCTCCGCACCCTCCTCGGATTGAAGCCTTCAGCCTCCACCATTCGCGAGGATCTGGAAGACGCACTCACGGGAGCGCAGGTGCTGACGCCGGACTTCACGCCCGAAGAGCGGGCCATGCTGAAGAACGTGCTTGGGCTGAGAGGCTTGCGGGTCGATGACGTCATGGTGCCACGGCCGGACATCATCTCGGTGCCATCGGCCTCCTCCATCGGCGAGGTGCTCGATATCTTCCGCTCCGCGGAACATTCCCGCCTGCCGGTCTATGGCGAGACGCTGGACGAGCCGCTCGGTATCGTCCACATCAAGGACCTCCTGGCCCATATGACCGCGCAGGCGGTGGTGGAGGCCGACGCCGGGGCGCGCGGGTCCTATGACTTCACCAAGGTGGATCTCAGCCAGATCCTGAACGATCTCGACATCGTCCGTCAGGTCCTCTACGTCCCGCCCTCCATGCCGGCCATCGATCTTCTGGCGCAGATGCAGGCGACACGGGTTCATATGGCGCTTGTGATAGATGAATATGGCGGCACCGACGGGCTCGTCACCATTGAAGATCTAGTGGAAATGGTCGTCGGTGACATCGAGGATGAGCACGATGAGGACGCGGTCGTCATGATCCAGCCGGTCGGCGACGGATTCATCGCCGATGCGCGCGTGGCCCTCGAAGAAGTTGAAGCAATGCTCGGCATCGACTTCAAGGAGGAGGATGCCGCCGATGATGTTGATACCCTTGGCGGGCTGCTTGTCACCCTGGCTGGCCGTGTGCCGGTACGCGGTGAAATCGTCTCAGGTCCGTCGGAACTGGAATTCGAGGTTCTGGATGCCGACCCGCGGCGTATCAAGCGGGTGCGCATCGTCCGCCGTGTTGAGCCGATAGACGCCATGGAAGCGCGCTCGCGGGGGCAGGGGCGCGCCTCGAAGGATAACGGCGCCGAGTACCGAGCCGAACTATGAGCGGTGTGGCGTCCGCTCTTGTCGGAGCGCGCGATCGGGTCACGCTCCAATGGGGCATTGCGCGCGCGATCACCGCTTGCGCCGCCGGTGCGCTTGGCGCGCTTGCCATGGCGCCGATCGGCGCATTCCCGGTACTGATCCTCTCTTTCGCCGTCCTTACCTGGCTCATCGACGGCGCTGGAGCCGCGGGTGGCACCAGCCGTGCCGTTTTCGCCGCCGCCCGATCCGGATGGTGGTTTGGCTTCGGCTATTTCCTCGCCGGCTTATGGTGGACGGGAGCGGCCTTTCTGGTCGATGCTGAGGCGCATGCCTGGCTGATGCCTTTCGCTGTCATCGCGCTGCCGGCCGGTCTGGCCTTCTTCCACGCTCTTGGTGCAGGTCTGGCGCGTCTGCTCTGGTCAGCCGGTTCCGCCCGCATTTTCGCCCTGGCCGGCGCCCTAGGCGTCGCTGAATGGTTGCGGGGCCACATCCTGACCGGCTTCCCATGGAATTCCTTCGGCTATGCGCTCGCGGACAATCAATTCCTCGGCCAGGCAGCGTCCATCATCGGGCTGGAAGGCCTGACAGTCATCACGATCCTGGTGTTCGCAGCCCCCGCGACACTTCTGGACGCCCCGCGCCGGTGGGCGCCGACAGCGCTGGCGGCTGTGGCACTGATTATTCTGGCCGGTTTCGGGATTCTGCGCCTTCAACTGGCTGAACCGGCCTTTCGCGAGGATGTCCTGGTCCGCATCATGCAGCCGAACGTGCAGCAGGACGACAAGTTTCGTCCGTCCGAAGGCGAGCGGATCCTTCAGCGCTATCTGACGCTCAGTGAAGTCGCGACCGGCCCCGAACGCAGCGGGATCGAGGATGTAACGCTTCTTGTCTGGCCGGAATCCGCCTTTCCCTTCCTATTGTCGGAAACGCCGGAAGCGCTTGGCCGCATCGGACAGTTTCTGCCCGATGGCGTTACCTTGGTGACAGGCGCGGTGCGGGCGGAAGGCGCGGCCGGTGGCAGGCGCTATTTCAACTCGATCCACGCCGTCAGTTCCGACGGCGCCATCATCGCCACCTATGACAAGCTCCATCTCGTGCCCTTTGGCGAATTCCTGCCGTTCCAGTCGCAGCTGGAAGCCATGGGCATCACGCAGATCACACGGCTGCCGGGTGGTTTCTCCTGGGGCCGGGAACGGCGTTCGATCGCTTTGAGCGAGAGTCTGACGGCCACGCCACTGATCTGCTACGAAGCGATCTTCCCGAACAACCTCATCGGAGACGGCCCACGGCCCGACATGCTGCTCAATGTCACCAATGATGGCTGGTTTGGAGCCACCACCGGCCCATATCAGCATCTCGCGCAGTCCCGTGTCAGGGCCATTGAACAGGGCTTGCCGCTGATCCGCGCCGCCAACACCGGGGTGTCGGCGGTGGTGGACCCCTACGGCAGAATTCTTGCTCAGATGCCACTGGGGACGTCCGGTAGCCTGGACGCTGTTCTGCCGGCCGCGCTGCCTGCAACCCTGTTCGCCCAGGGCGGCTGGGCCTCGGGCGTTATCCTCCTCGTCCTGTGCTTTGTCAGTGCCGTGATTAGGCGGCGCAATATTAACCAGCCAAACTCAAAAAAGCGTTCCATGACGGCGATCTAAGAAAAAAAGACGTTCCGTAATCCTGATCTATGTTGACAGAAAGGCGGTGTTGAGAGAGGAATACAACCGCTGACGCGCGATCGGGTTTCGCACCCTAACGCATGAGGGACGTGTATGCCCACCAAGGTGCCTAATCCAATTGACAGACATGTCGGAAGCCGGGTGCGGATGCGCCGTATGCTGATTGGGATGAGCCAGGAGCGGCTCGGCGAGCAGTTGGGCATCACATTCCAGCAGATCCAGAAGTACGAGAAGGGCACCAATCGTATTGGTGCCAGCCGCCTGCAGCACATCTCGACGATCCTTGGCGTGCCGCCAGCGTTTTTCTTCGACGGACTGCCCAACGCCGAGGAAGAGAGCGCGAACGGCTTTGTGGAGGCGCCGACCACCGACTTCGTGGTCGATTTCTTGGCGACCTCCGAAGGGCTTCAGCTCAACCGCGCTTTCGTGCGGATCAAGAACGGCAAGCTCCGCCGCAAGGTGGTCGATCTCGTCAACGAGATTGCCGCCACGGAAGCTGCCGAGTGATCTGACGCTTCAGGCTTGACCATTGGTTTCGGCGCTGTCAGAAGACGGCGCCGTTCGTTTTTCCGAACGAGCTTGTTTTATCGACCGAGCGGAGGGACCTACCTTGGCGCGCCCGAACTATCTCTTCACCAGTGAGTCCGTGTCCGAAGGGCATCCCGACAAGGTCTGCGATCGTATCTCCGACACCATTGTCGACGCTTATCTGGCGGAGTTTCCGGAGGCACGTGTTGCCGCCGAAACGCTTGCCACGACCAATCGTGTCGTCATCGCCGGCGAGGTCCGCGGCCCCGAGAGCATCACCAAGGACTATGTCTCTCATCTCGCCCGGCTGGCCATCAAGGACATCGGCTATGAGCAGGACGGTTTCCATTGGGAAAAGGCCGCCATCGAGGTGCATCTGCACAGCCAGTCGGCCGACATTGCGCAGGGCGTCGATGCCGCGGGCAACAAGGATGAGGGCGCGGGCGATCAGGGCATCATGTTCGGCTATGCCTGCCGCGAGACGCCGGAGCTGATGCCGGCGCCCATCTATTACTCGCACAACATCCTGAAGCGCCTCGCCGAGGCCCGCCGCTCCGGCGAGACCCGGGCGCTCGGGCCGGACTCCAAAAGTCAGGTCACGGTCGCTTATGAGAACGGCAAACCTGTGCGTGCGACCTCGATCGTGCTGTCAACGCAGCATCTCGACGAGCATCTGACCTCGCACGACGTGCGCGCCATCGTGGAGCCGTACATCCGTGAGGTCCTGCCCAAGAATTGGGTCAACGAAGACACCGACTGGCACGTCAATCCAACCGGCAAATTCGTGGTCGGCGGTCCGGACGGAGACTGCGGTCTGACCGGCCGCAAGATCATCGTCGACACCTACGGCGGCGCGGCTCCCCATGGCGGTGGCGCTTTCTCCGGCAAGGATCCGACCAAGGTGGACCGTTCGGCCGCCTATGCGGCGCGCTATCTCGCCAAGAATGTGGTCGCTGCAAATCTCGCCGAGCGCTGCACCATCCAGCTGTCCTATGCCATCGGCGTCTCAAAGCCGCTGTCGATCTATGTGGACCTGCATGAAACCGGCGAGGTCGATCCCGCCAGGCTGGAGAAAATCCTGGGCGAGGTCATGGACCTGTCGCCCCGGGGTATTCGCCAGCACCTCGATCTCAATCGGCCGATTTATGCCCGCACTGCCGCCTATGGCCACTTCGGCCGCGCGCCGGAAGAGGATGGTGGCTTCTCCTGGGAGCGGACCGACCTCGCCGATACGCTCAAAAGCGCACTCGGCTGATCGGCATGACGGCGGGCGTTCCGGAACGTCCGGGCGCCTTCTTCGGACGGCGCAAGGGCAAGGCACTGCGGGCGGGACAGGCCGAGCGCAGCGAAACCCTGCTGCCGCGTCTCAAGATCGACCTTGAGACGCCGGCGCCCGGTCATCTGTCTGAATTGTTTCCGCACAAGCCGGCTGAGGTCTTCCTCGAAATCGGCTTCGGCGGCGGCGAGCATCTCCTGTCTGAGGCAAAGCGGCTGCCGGCCACGGGTTTCATCGGCGTTGAGCCCTTCATCAACGGCATGGCCAAGGCACTGGCAGGCATCGAGGCCGGCGGCATCGAAAACATCCGCCTCTATGATGACGATGCCACCCATCTTCTGAACTGGCTGCCCGATCAGAGCCTTGGAAGGGTCGATCTTCTCTATCCTGATCCCTGGCCCAAGAAACGTCATTGGAAGCGTCGCTTTGTGTCCGATTCCAGCGTGGCGCATTTCGCCCGGGTGCTGCGGCGGGGCGGCACCTTCCGCTTCGCCAGCGACATCGACACCTATGTGGAGTGGACGCTGGAGCATGTCGGCCGCAATGCCGCCTTCCGCTGGACGGCTTCCGGTCTTGAGGCGTGCCGCGAACCGTGGGAGCACTGGCGGCGCACGCGCTATGAGGCAAAGGCCGTACGCGAAGGCCGCGAACTGACCTACCTCGTGTTTGAGCGCCGCTAACGGCCTTTGCGGCCCGACAGAACGGCGAAGCGTCCACATTTCCACCAGCAGTCGACATCGATGAAGCCTGCCGCTTTCATCCACCCGAGCTGATCGTCGAGAGTGGCGCAGCGATCGTACTGCGTCATGCGGGCCTTCGCGGCAGCGATCGCTTCCTCCGCCGCGCCGGCGTGGCGGGCATAAGCTTCCCACTCGGCGTCATAGGCCGCCTCCAGGGCCGGTGTCGGCCCGAGCACCTGTTCGGCGTTGACGAAGACACCTCCCGGTGCAAGCGCCGCCTCAATGCGGCGAAACAAGAGCTCTTTGGCTGCATGTTCCAGATGATGGATCGAGAGGGCCGAGACAACCGCGTCATAAGGCCCGCCAAGGGATTCGGTACCATAGTCTCCGACCCTGATCAGAGCCTCGTGGCCCATATCGGCCAGATGACGGCTGGCGATCTCCAGCATCTCGGGAGCAAGATCGATCAGCGTCAGTCGCGCCTGCGGAAAAGCGGTGGCGACCAGCCGGGTCAGAAGACCGGTGCCGGCCCCCAAATCCAGCACCCTGAGCGCTGCGTCTGCAGGAAAGGAGAGACGCGTGACGGCGGCGTCATAGAACAGGTCGATGTGAGGCACCAATGCCGCGCGTTCGCGGTCATAGCGCGTGGCGACGGCGTCGAAGGCGCTGGCGATGGTCAAGGCTCAGGTCCCAAGTCTTCCCGGAGGTGGCAGTCTTGCATGGCAGTTGCCCAAGGGTTATATCTCTTTGCGTCGCTTTCATGCGACCCTCAGAGTTTGATCCATTGAAGGATCGTCTTATGAGAGTGGGTCCCGCCGGACCCGCTCTTTTTTGTTGGGAGAAGCCTGTGGCGGAAATGCCGCTCGAGGACGACCGCCGGATCATCATGGAGACCGGCCTTGCCGCGCGCGTCGCGCGGATCGTGACGCCGACTCTCGAAGATCTCGGCTACCGTCTCGTTCGCGTGAAGATTTCCGCTCAGAACGGTTGCACGGTGCAGATCATGGCCGAGCGCCCCGACGGCAGCATGACGGTCGAAGGCTGCGAGGAGATCAGCCGCGCTATTTCCCCCGTGCTTGATGTGGAAGATCCTATCAGCGGCGAATACCACCTGGAGATTTCCTCGCCAGGTATCGACCGCCCTCTGGCCTGGCTGTCGGATTTTGAGCGCTGGAAGGGCCATCTCACGAAGATCGAGATGGCGGAGTTGATCCACGGCCGCAAGCGCTTTCGCGGTATCCTGCGCGGCTTTGAGGGTGACGCTGCCCTCCTGGAACGTGACGAGGTGCGCGAGGGCGAGGAGCGCCTTGTCCGCCTGCCCGTCAACGATATCCATGAGGCGCGCCTCGTTCTCACCGACGATCTGATCGATGCGGCGCTCGGCCGTGTCAACGCCAACAAGCAGGCCCATACGGGCGAAACGCCGCCCGAACCCGCTGGGAAGGATCCCAGCCCCCGTCAATTGCAAGACCGCCGAAAGAAGCCCTCGGCGGGTCATCGAGGGAGATGAACATGGCCGTCAGCGCCAACAGGCTCGAACTGCTCCAGATCGCCGATGCGGTCGCGCGTGAAAAGGTCATCGACCGCCAGATCGTGCTCGCCGCCATGGAGGACGCCATCGCCAAGGCCGCGCGTTCCCGCTATGGCTCGGAGACCGAGGTGCGCGCCGAGATCAACCCGAAGAGCGGCGAGATCCGCTTGTCGCGGCTTCTCCTAGTCACTGACGAGGTGATGAACGACGCGATTGAAATCGCGACGGATGATGCGCGCCGCAGGAATCCAGCCGCGCAGCCGGGCGATTACATCTCCGAAACACTGCCGCCCTTCGACTTCGGCCGCGTCGCCGCGCAATCGGCCAAGCAGGTCATCGTGCAGAAGGTGCGCGATGCCGAGCGCGACCGTCAGTATGCTGAATATCGTGACCGCATTGGCGATGTGGTCAACGGCGTCGTCAAGCGCGTGGAATACGGCAACGTCATCACCGACCTCGGTCGCGGTGAAGCCATCGTGCGCCGTGACGAACTCCTGCCGCGCGAGATGTTCCGTCCCGGTGATCGGATCCGCGCCTACGTTTATGACGTGCGCCGCGAGCCGCGGGGCCCGCAGATCTTCCTGTCGCGCACGCATCCGCAGTTCATGGTGAAGCTGTTTTCGCAGGAAGTGCCCGAGATCTATGACGGCATCATCGAGATCAAGGCTGTGGCCCGCGATCCCGGCAGCCGCGCCAAGATCGCCGTGATCTCCCGCGACAGCTCCATTGATCCCGTCGGCGCCTGCGTGGGTATGCGCGGCAGCCGCGTGCAGGCGGTGGTCCAGGAGCTTCAGGGCGAGAAGATCGACATCATCCCCTGGTCGCCCGATGCCGCGACCTTCATCGTCAATGCGCTTCAGCCGGCGGAAGTCGTCAAGGTCGTGCTCGATGAGGACACGGCAAAGATCGAGGTGGTGGTGCCGGACGACCAGCTCAGCCTTGCCATCGGTCGCCGCGGCCAGAACGTGCGTCTGGCGTCCCAGCTCACCGGTTGGGACATCGACATCATGACCGAGGCTGAGGAGAGCGAGCGCCGCCAGAAGGAATTCGTCGAGCGCAGCGAGCTCTTCATGCAGGCGCTCGACGTCGACGAGGTGGTCGCCCAGCTTCTGACCGCCGAGGGCTTCACCTCCATCGAGGAACTGGCTTTCGTCGATCCGGCCGAAATCTCGTCGATCGAAGGCTTCGACGAGGATACCGCCGAGGAAATTCAGACGCGCGCCAAGGAGTATTTGGAGCGTGTCGAGGCGGAATATGAGGAGAAGCGCCAGGCGCTGGGCGTCGACGATGCCCTCCGCACCGTTCCGGGTGTGACATCCGCCATGCTCGTCGCCTTCGGCGAAAACGACATCAAATCCGTAGAGGACCTCGCCGGCTGCGCCACCGATGATCTCGTCGGCTGGTCAGAGAAGAAGGACGGCGAAGTCACCCGCTACGACGGCGCCCTCACCGGCTTCGATGTGTCTCGCGAGGAGGCGGAGGCCATGATCATGCAGGCACGCGTTGCGGCCGGCTGGATCGACGAGGCCGATCTGGCTCCGGCTGAACCGGCCGAAGACGAGGCGGAAGCCGAAGACGCGCCTCAGGCGTGATGATGAGAGGCGCGCGGAACAGGCATGGTGAAACCGGAGGACGATCGTAGCGCGACGGAACGGCTTTGTGCCGTCACGCGTCAGGTGCGTCCGGTTTCCGAATTGGTTCGCTTCGTCCGCGCTCCCGACGGAAGCATCGCGCCTGACCTCAAGCGCAAGCTGCCAGGACGCGGTGTCTGGGTGACGGCACACCGGAGCGATGTGGCCGAGGCTGTCAAGCGCCGAGCCTTTTCCCGGAGCTTGAAGCAGGAGGTTGCGGTCGATCCAGCTCTTGCGGATCGGGTCGATGCGCTCTATCTCAAGGCTGCACTCGATCTCCTCAGCCTTGCCAACAAAGCGGGAAAAGTCGTCACCGGCTTTTCCAAAGTCGAGGCGCTGATTTCCGGCGGTGATCCGGTGGCCGTGCTGCATGCATCGGACGCCGCGCCGGACGGAGTGCGCAAAATTGAGCAGATATTGCGCCGCGCCGGTCTTGAGAGTAGGGTCCGGCGCCTTGCACCCTTTGACGGTCCGCAGATGGATTTGGCATTGGGGCGTTCAAATGTGATACATGCTGCGCTCATCGCGGACGCCGTGAGCAAGGCTTTTCTCGCCCGTGCCGACGATCTCGCGCGATATCGCGAGAATTTTGCCGCCGGATTGTCCGACGCGGCGGAAAACGGTATGGACGGCCCTCAGGAAACGGATGGCGAATGACTGATACGAAGAACCCTGGCGATAAGACCCTGAGTGTCGGCAAGACTCTGACGTTGAAGCGTCCGAGCGAACAGGGGACCGTGCGTCAAAGTTTCAGCCACGGGCGGTCGAAGACCGTGGTGGTTGAAAAGGTGAAGCGCCGCGTCATCGGGCCAGGTGGTGAGACTGTACCCGCGCCAACGCCAGTGCCGCCCATCGCGGCTGCGCCGTCACCCTCGGCACCATCCGCGCGCCAGCCGGAACGGGCCGCTCCGCGACGTCCCTCCGGTAGCGGGGTCGTTCTGCGCACGCTGACCGATAGTGAAAAGGACGCCCGTGCCCAGGCGCTTGCCGAGGCACAGGTCTATGAGGCTGAAGAGCGCAAGCGCGCTGAGGAAGAGGCCCGCCGCCGCGCCATACGCGACGCCGAAGAGGCCCGCGAGCGTGAGGCCGCAGAGGCCCGTCAGCGCGAGGAAGAAGGTCGCCGCGCGGCTGAGGACGAGCTTCGCCGCAAGAGCGAGGCGGAATCGGAAAAGCGTGCTGCCCCCGAGCGGCAGGAATCCGCGCCGCAGCGGCCGGCTATTCCAACACCTTCGGCCCGCAAGCTTGAGGCGGACGAAGAGGAGGGCCGTCGCCGTGGCCCCGCCATCAAGCGCCCCGGAGTTCGCGCACCCGTTGTTCCCGCGAAGCCGGAGAAGCCCAAGAGTGCTGGCGAGCGCCAGCGCGGCCGACTGACGGTGACCAATGCCCACGAGGCAGGCGAAGAGCGTTCGCGCTCGATCGCGGCCTACCGTCGCCGCATGCAACGCGTTACCGGCCATCGAAACGATGGCCCGAAAGAAAAGATCATGCGTGAAGTGGTCATCCCTGAGACGATTACCGTCCAGGAGCTTGCCAATCGCATGTCCGAGCGTGCCGTGGACGTGGTGCGCCTGCTGATGAAGCAGGGCCAGATGATCAAGATCACCGATGTGATCGAATCCGATACGGCGCAGCTCATCGCCGAGGAAATGGGCCACACAGTCCGCCGCGTGGCGGAATCGGACGTGGAAGAAGGCCTCTTTGCCAAGAGCGATGACGAGGCCGTGCAGGTGGCACGGCCGCCCGTCGTGACCATCATGGGTCACGTCGATCACGGTAAGACGTCTCTGCTGGATGCCATTCGCCAGACCAATGTGGTCTCGGGCGAAGCCGGCGGCATCACCCAGCACATCGGCGCCTATCAGGTCTCCGCACCCTCGGGTGACAAGGTCACCTTCATCGATACGCCGGGCCACGCGGCCTTCACTGCCATGCGCGCCCGTGGCGCCAAGGTGACCGATATCGTGATCCTGGTGGTGGCCGCCGACGACGGCGTGATGCCGCAGACGGTGGAAGCCATCGCTCATGCCAAGGCGGCAGAAGTGCCGATCATCGTGGCGATCAACAAGATCGATAAGCCCGATGCCAAGCCGGAGCGTGTCCGCACCGAACTGCTCCAGCACGACATCGTTGTGGAATCGCTCGGCGGCGATACGATCGAGGTGGAAGTTTCCGCCAAGCAGAAGCTCAACCTCGACAAGCTCCTGGAGATGATCAACCTCCAGGCTGAGATCTTGGATCTCAAGGCCGCCGTCAATACCGCGGCGGAGGGCATCGTCATCGAAGCCAAGCTCGATAAGGGCCGGGGCCCCGTCGCCACTGTGCTGATCCAGCGCGGCACGCTGCATCAGGGCGACATCGTCGTCGCCGGAAGCCAGTGGGGCAAGGTGCGCGCGCTGAACTCCGATCTTGGCCAGCCGGTGACCGATGCCGGTCCGTCGGCCCCGGTCGAGGTGCTGGGCTTCGGCGGCACGCCGGAGGCTGGCGACCGCGTTGCCGTCGTGGAGAGCGAGGCACGTGCCCGCGAGATCACGGCCTACCGCGAGCGCCTGCGCCGCGAGAAGCAGGCCGCCCGATCCACGGGTGCCCGCGGCTCGCTGGAGCAGATGATGTCCCAGCTCAAGACCGCCGAGGGCCGCAAGGAATTCACGCTCGTGGTCAAGGGCGATGTGCAGGGCTCGGTCGAGGCGATCATCGGTTCGCTGGAGAAGCTCGGCAACGACGAGGTGGCGGCCCGTGTCATCCACTCCGGCGTCGGCGGCATAACCGAGAGCGATATTTCGCTGGCGGAAGCCTCCGGTGCGGCGGTCATCGGCTTCAACGTTCGCGCCAATGTGCAGGCGCGCGACGCGGCCGATCGCGATGGCATCGAAATCCGCTACTACAACATCATCTATGACCTCGTGGATGATGTGAAGCAGGCCATGTCCGGCCTCCTGTCGCCCGAACGTCGTGAAACCTTCCTCGGCAATGCCGAGATCCTGGAAGTGTTCAACATCACCAAGGTCGGCAAGGTGGCCGGTTGCCGTGTCACCGAAGGTGTGGTGCAGCGCGGCAGCGGTGTGCGTCTCATTCGCGACAACGTGGTGGTGCACGAAGGCAAGCTGTCGACCCTCAAGCGCTTCAAGGACGAAGTCCGTGAGGTCCAGGCGGGTCAGGAATGCGGCATGGCCTTCGAAGGCTATCAGGACATGCGCGCTGGCGATGTCATCGAATGCTATCGCGTGGAAGAGATCCAGCGGACGCTCTGAGGCGCCCGCTGCCCAGGCGCCATCCGTAAGGATATCGGGCGCCAACATCCGCCCCGGTGAACGGATCGGTCCAAGCCCGATCCGACCGTGGGCGAAAGCCCGAGACATCCGGAGCTGCACCGGCTGACGAGGGCGCATTGATCGGAGTGAACTTATGGCCGGCCGTTCCAAGAGCGGTGGCGGAATGCCGAGTCAGCGCCAGCTGCGCGTTGGCGAACTCGTCCGTCACGCCCTCGCCGAGGCTCTCGCGCGTGGGCACATTCAGGACCCCGCACTCGCCGGGCACATCATCACCGTGCCGGAAGTGCGCATGACGCCAGATTTGAAGCTGGCAACCTGCTTCGTCATGCCGCTCGGTGGCCGTGAGGTCGACGCGGTGGTGGCGGCCCTCAACCGCAACGCCAAATTCCTGCGTGGCGAGATCGGCCGTCAGGTTGAGCTCAAATACACGCCGGAAGTCCGATTTCGCGCCGACACCTCCTTTGAAGAAGGGGCCAAGATCGACGCCATTCTGCGCTCTGACGCGGTTCAGCGCGATTTGGGCGAGGACGACGAATGAGTGATGAGGTTGAAACCGCGCCGGCGCTGCAGCCGCGGCGCAAGAAACTCGACGTCGACGGCTGGCTGATCCTCGACAAGCCCTCCGGCATGACCTCCACGCATGCGGTGGCGCGTGCGAAGCGGATTTTCAGCGCCAAGAAGGCCGGCCACGCCGGGACGCTCGACCCCTTGGCGACCGGCTGCCTGCCGATCGCCTTCGGCGAGGCGACCAAGACCGTTCCCTATGCCATGGATGGCCGCAAGACCTACCTCTTCACCGTTCGCTGGGGCGAGGAGACCGACACCGACGACAGCGAGGGCCGGGTGGTGGAAACCTCGGAGGTACGCCCGCAGGCGGACGCCATCAAGGCGCTTCTTCCGCGCTTTACCGGGCTGATCTCCCAAATCCCGCCCCGCTATTCGGCAATCAAGATCGCCGGTGAGCGCGCCTACGATCTCGCGCGCGATGGCGAAGCCGTGGAACTGCAGGCCCGCGACATCGAGGTCCATGATCTCAAGCTCGTGGCCATGCCCGACGAGGTCACAGCGGAATTTTCGGCCGAATGCGGCAAAGGCACCTATGTGCGCGCTTTGGCCCGCGACATGGGCCGCGCGCTCGGCTGTTTCGGACACGTCATCGGCCTGCGCCGAACCTCGGTTGGTCCGTTCAAGTTCGAGCATATGGTCTTGCTTGAGGAACTGGAACGGCAGGCCGAGGCTGGAACGCAGGAGAATATCCTGCTGCCCGTCGACACGGCGCTGGATGAGATCCCTGCCGTCACCATCAGCCGCAGCGATGCCGCCCGTCTGATGCGGGGCCAGTCGGTGCTGCTGCGCGGGCGGGACGCGCCAATCCTGACCGGGACGGTGTCGGTGCGCACCGGCACGCAGCTGGTGGCGCTTGCCGATATCGAAGGCGCCGAACTTCATCCGCGTCGCGTGTTCCGGCTCCCGGAGGGCCTGTGACGGATTGCCCGCCGACCTGGCGGGAGGAACACTAGGCCCTGGTGCCCGGCGCCGCAGCGACGCGACTCGCTATTTGCTGCGAATAGGACTATGGAATGCGCGCGCACTCATGACGTGGCTGGACGACATCCCGGCCTTGCCATGGGGGCTCGGCGGAAGGACCGCCAGATTGTTCTGACCTTAAGGAGTGCCCGATGTCGATCACTGCCGAACGCAAGCTTGAATTGGTCAAGGAATATGCCACCAAGGAAGGCGACACCGGTTCGCCGGAAGTCCAGGTCGCGATCCTGACCGAACGCATCACCAATCTGACCGGACACTTCAAGACCCACGCGAAGGACAATCACTCGCGTCGCGGCCTCCTGAAGCTCGTCAGCCAGCGCCGCAGCCTTCTCGACTACGTCAAGTCGAAGGATGAAGAGCGTTACAAGACGCTGATCCAGCGGCTCGGTATTCGCCGCTGATGCCTTTGCGCGCGTCCCCGATGGGCGGTGGACGCGCGCGCCAAACCTGATGGACGGAAAGCCATGGCAGGATCGTTGGACGCATCTGGTTCGGGGATTGCCCGTGCAAGATCGGTGCGTCCTGCCGTCTTGCTCATGGCTTTTGGGCCGTCCGAAGCCATGAAACGGAAAATAGATGTTCGATATCCAACGCGAAGAGCTGGAATGGGCAGGACGTAAGCTCGTCCTCGAGACGGGCAGGGTTGCCCGTCAGGCCGACGGCGCTGTCGTCGCCACCTACGGTGACACCACCGTGCTGGCCACTGTCGTGGCCGCCAAAGAACCGAAGCCGGGGATCGATTTCCTGCCGCTGACGGTCAATTATCAAGAAAAATACTATGCCGCGGGACGTATTCCCGGTGGTTACTTCAAGCGTGAGGCCCGGCCGACCGAGCGCGAGACACTGGTGTCCCGCCTCATCGACCGTCCGATCCGGCCGCTGTTCGTCGACGGCTGGCGCAACGACACCCAGATCATCATCAACGTCCTCAGCCACGATCAGGAAAACGATCCTGATATCGTTGCCATGGTTGCAGCATCGGCCGCGCTGACCCTGTCCGGCGCGCCCTTCATGGGCCCGATTGGCGGCGCCCGTGTCGGCTACATCAACGGCGAGCTGGTGGTCAATCCGTTCATCGACCAGATGGCCGACAGCGCCCTCGACCTCATCGTCGCCGGCACGGCCGACGCGGTGCTGATGGTGGAATCGGAAGCCAAAGAGCTCCCGGAAGATGTGATGCTGAAGGCCGTGATGGCTGGACACGCCGGCTTCCAGCCGGTGATCGACGCCATCATCCGCCTTGCGGAGAAGGCTGCCAAGGAGCCCCGCGCTCTCGACGTCAAGGACACCTCGGCACTGGAAGACAAGGTCCGCGAACTGGCGGAGGCGGACCTGCGTGCCGCTTACCAGATCGTCGGCAAGAGCGAGCGTCACGACGCTGTCTCTGCGGCCAAGAAGAAGGTCATCGAGGCACTGGTGGTCGAAGGCGACGAGAACTCGCCGAAGCCGGAAGTGCTTGGCAAGATCTTCAAGTCGCTTGAGGCAAAGATCGTTCGCTGGTCGATTCTCGACACCAGCAAGCGCATCGACGGCCGCGATCTCGAGACGGTCCGCAACATCACCTCGGAAGTCGGCATCCTGCCGCGCACCCATGGTTCGGCGCTCTTCACCCGTGGTGAAACGCAGGCCCTGGTGGTGGCGACGCTCGGCACCGGAGAGGACGAGCAGTTCATCGACGCTCTGGAAGGCACCTACAAGGAAACCTTCCTGTTGCACTACAACTTCCCGCCCTTCTCGGTGGGCGAAACCGGTCGCTTGGGTGGTCCCGGCCGCCGCGAGATCGGCCACGGCAAGCTGGCATGGCGCGCCGTGCGTCCCGTGCTGCCGGAGAAGCACGAATTTCCCTACACCCTGCGCATCGTCTCGGAGGTCACGGAATCCAACGGTTCCTCCTCCATGGCAACCGTCTGTGGTGCCTCCCTGTCTGCCATGGACGCGGGTGTTCCGCTGAAGCGTCCGGTGGCCGGCATCGCCATGGGCCTCATCCTTGAGGGCGAGAAATACGCCGTCCTCTCCGACATCCTGGGTGATGAAGACCACCTCGGCGACATGGACTTCAAGGTGGCCGGCACGTCCGAAGGCGTCACTGCGCTTCAGATGGACATCAAGATCGCCGGCATCACCGAAGAGATCATGAAGGTTGCGCTGAGTCAGGCTCATGCCGGTCGCGTGCACATCCTCAACGAGATGTCCAAGGCGCTGACGGAAGCCCGTCCCGAGCTGGGCGAGCACGCCCCCCGCATCGAGGTCATCAAGATACCGGTCGACAAGATCCGCGATGTGATCGGCACCGGCGGCAAGGTGATCCGTGAGATCGTCGAGAAGACCGGCGCCAAGATCAATGTCGAGGACGACGGCACCGTCAAGGTGGCGTCCTCCGACGGCAAGGCCATCAAGGCCGCGCTGGCGTGGATCAAGTCACTGACGGCGGAACCGGAAGTCGGCACGATCTACGAGGGAACCGTCGTGAAGGTCGCCGATTTCGGAGCCTTCGTGAACTTCTTCGGCCCGAAGGATGGGCTGGTGCACGTCAGCCAGATCTCCAGGGAGCGCGTCGGCAAGGTGTCCGACGTGCTGAAGGAAGGCGACAAGGTCAAGGTCAAGCTGCTCGGCTTCGACGAGCGCGGTAAGGTGCGCCTGTCCATGAAGGCGGTTGATCAGGAAACCGGCGCCGATCTGGAGGGCGCCAAGGAAACCGAGAGCGCTGAAGGCTGATCGGTCTAAACGTTGAAACAAAAAAGGGCGCTTGAGGCGCCCTTTTTATTTGAGTGAGCGCGGGACGCCAGGACATGGCGCGGCAGCGGTCATGAACGGCGGCCATTCAGCCGTCCCGCTCACACACACCAGCCACAGGGTAATGAAAGCGGGTGTACGACCCCCGGAGCCTGTATCAGAGCATGCTTGGCAGAACCCTGTCCGGCGGGCGGTGGCCGTCCATGAAGGCCTTGATGTTGAGGATGACGCGTTCGCCGGTGTCGATCCGGCTCTCCAGGGTCGCAGAGCCCATGTGCGGCATCAGCAGGACCTTGCCCTTCCTGGCAAGTTTCACGAGTTTGGGGTTCACGGCGGGCTCGCCTTCGAACACATCCAGCGCCGCGCCGCCCAGCTCCCCTGCTTCCAGCATCCGTGCCAGAGCGTTTTCATCCACCACCTCGCCACGCGCGGTGTTGACGATGACGGCGTCCTTCTTGAGCAGCTTCAGGTGTCGCGCCGAAAGCAGATGATAGGTGGCTGGCGTGTGTGGGCAATGGATGGAGACGATGTCGACCCGTGCCAGCATCTGGTCCAGGCTGTCCCACCAGGTCGCCTCCAGCTCATCCTCGACAGCGGGCAGGACGCGGTTGCGATTGTGATAATGGATCTGCAGGCCAAAGGCCTTGGCGCGCCGGGCCACGGCCTGGCCGATGCGGCCCATGCCCACAATGCCGAGGCGCTTGCCGCCAAGCCGGCGACCGAGCATCCAGGTGGGTGACCAGCCGAGCCAGTCCTCGGTTTCAGGGATGATCCTTGCGCCTTCCGTCAGCCGTCGCGGCAAGGCGAGGATGAGCGCCATGGTCATGTCGGCGGTGTCCTCGGTCAAGACGCCTGGCGTGTTGGTGACGGTGATGCCCTTCGCCTGCGCCGCCTCGACATCGATGCGGTCAACGCCGTTGCCGAAATTGGCAATCAGCTTGAGGTTCGGCCCGGCTTTTTCGATCACGCTCGCGTCGATCGTATCCGTCACCGTCGGCACCAGCACTTCCGCCTCCGCGACGGCGGCTCGCAAGGCCTCGCGGGTCATCGGCACATCCTCGATGTTGAGCCGCGTGTCGAACAGTTCACGCATACGTGTTTCGATGGCTTCCGGCAGCTTGCGGGTGACAACGATCAAGGGCTTCTTGCGGGTCATGCGTTATCCGGATAACAGGCGGGGACGTGCTGGTTAACGGGGTATAAACACCCACGGTGGAAAGTCTCCCCGGCGCCGGGCTCGCCGCCGCCGGATCGCGCGGAGTGTCATACATGCTCCCCGGAAAGACAATCGTGGAAAGTGAATGGTGGGAGCGGATGATACGCTCGAATATGAAGCTTGGGGTTTCTCTTGTTGCGGCGGTCACACTGGCGCTGCTTTCACTTGGAAGCGGAGCCTCGGCGCAGCCCGTCGTCGGCGGTGTGATCGGCGCAAGCGGTCTGCCCGTTCCCCGGTTTGTGAGTCTGAAATCCAATCAGGTCAACGTGCGACGTGGACCCACGGTGGAACACCAGATCGCCTGGATGTTCAAACGCGAAGGCCTGCCTGTGGAGATCGTCGCGGAATATGAGAACTGGCGGCGGATCAGAGACGCCGACGGGGCTGAAGGCTGGGTCTACCACAGCCTCCTGTCCGGCCGCCGCACAGCGGTCGTCGCCCCCTGGGACCCGGGCAAGCTCTATGAGCTCCATTCCGACGACAGCGACAACAGCCGCGTCACCGCCTCTCTCGAGGCGGGTGTCCTGGCCAGTATCTCCCGTTGTACGGGAAGCTGGTGCCGCCTGAGCGGCAGCGGGTTTGATGGCTGGATCCGTCAGGATCGCCTCTGGGGCGCCTATCCCGGCGAAAAATTCAACTGATCGTAAAAAAGGCCGCCCAGAGGCGGCCTTTTAGAATTCTTGCGGTGAGACCTCAGCCTTTGGGGCGAAGCCGAACCACCACGTCGACCCGTGCGATCTCGAAGCCGCTGGGCGGCGACGGCAGATTGTCGACCGTGACGGAATCATCCGGGATGTCCACCAAGCGGTTCTCACCTTCCAGATAGAAGTGGTGGTGATCGCCCGTGTTGGTGTCGAAATAGCTCTTGGCGCCATCGACGGCCACCTGCCGCAGCAGGCCGGCATCGGTGAACTGATTGAGCGTGTTGTAGATCGTGGCCAGTGAGACCGGCACGCGGGCGAGCAGCGCCTCCTCGTGCAGCACCTCGGCGGTGATGTGCCGGTCGCCCTTGCTGAACAGCAGGCGTCCAAGGGCGATGCGCTGTCGGGTCGGGCGCAGGCTGGCCTTGCGCAGCATGCCGGCAACATCGCGGGCAACGCACATGGTCGGCCGCAGGCCGCAGTTCGCGTCAGTCACGGGACGATGTGTATTGGTCGTATCCATAGCGGTCAGTTATTGCCTCAAGTTACAGCGTTCATACTTGGAAATTCACAGGAAGACAATGCGTCCCGGGATCGCAGATTTTAGCGCGATAACCGTTAAGCAGTTCGTCCTCCCGCTTTTCGCCAAGGCAAAGCTCGTGTTAGAGGTGCGCCCCGCAAAAGATGAACACGAAACTGTTAAGGGCGGCACCAGCATGGGCGAACGTAAATCGAGCTACGATTACCAGGATCTTTTGGCCTGCGGCCGAGGTGAGCTGTTCGGCGCCGGCAATGCCCAGCTGCCGCTGCCTCCCATGCTGATGTTCGATCGCATCACCGAGATCTCCGAAGAGGGCGGCGCCAACGGCAAGGGCATGGTCCGTGCGGAGTTGGACGTGAAGCCGGATCTCTGGTTCTTCGACTGCCATTTCAAGGGCGACCCGGTGATGCCCGGCTGTCTCGGCCTTGATGCCATGTGGCAGCTTGTCGGCTTCCATCTCGGCTGGCTGGGCTCCGAAGGCCGCGGCCGCGCGCTTGGTCTTGGCGAACTGAAATTTTCCGGCCAGGTTCTTCCTTCGGTCAAAAAGGTCGTCTACGGCATCGACTTCAAGCGCGTCATGCGCTCCAAGCTGGTTCTCGGCATCGCCGATGGCTGGTTGGAAGCGGATGGCGAAGTCATATATAGGGCGCAGGACTTGCGCGTCGGCCTGTTCAAGGCCGAGGCCGAGACGGCGTCCGCCTGAGGAACTACGGAGAAGCCATCATGCGCCGGGTCGTCGTTACGGGGACGGGTATCGTCTCGTCCATCGGAAACAACACGCAGGAAGTCCTTGCCAGCCTCCGCGAGGCGAAATCGGGCATCTCCTTCGCCGACGACTATGCACGGCTGGGTTTCCGCTGCCAGGTTCACGGCGCGCCGCAGATCGATACCGAGCAGATGGTCGATCGCCGCGCCATGCGCTTTCACGGCGGCGGCACGGCGTGGAATCACATCGCCATGGACCAGGCGATCCGCGACGCGGGGTTGGAAGAGAATGAGGTCTCCAACGACCGCACCGGCATCATCATGGGTTCGGGCGGTCCCTCCACCCGAGTGATCGTGGAATCGGCCGATGTGACGCGGGAAAAGGGTCCTAAGCGCGTTGGGCCCTTCGCCGTCCCGAAAGCCATGTCGTCCACGGCCTCGGCGACGCTGGCCACCTTCTTCAAGATCAAGGGCGTCAACTATTCCATCTCATCGGCCTGCGCGACCTCGGCCCATTGCATCGGCAACGCCGCCGAGCAGATCCAGCTCGGCAAGCAGGACGTCATGTTCGCCGGTGGATGCGAGGATCTCGACTGGACCCTGTCGGTGCTGTTCGACGCCATGGGCGCCATGTCCAGCGGCTACAACGATCGTCCGGCTGTCGCCTCGCGTGCCTATGACGCCAATCGCGATGGATTCGTGATCGCCGGCGGTGCCGGCGTCATGGTGCTGGAGGAGCTCGAGCACGCCAAAGCCCGCGGCGCCAACATCCTGGCCGAGCTGGTCGGCTACGGCGCCACCTCCGACGGCCATGACATGGTGGCGCCCTCAGGCGAGGGCGCGGTGCGCTGCATGAAGCAGGCGCTTGCGACGGTGAAGGGCGGCATCGACTATATCAACCCGCATGCCACCTCCACACCGGTTGGCGACCTCAAGGAGATCGAGGCCATGCGGGAGGTCTTCGGCAAGGACTGCCCGCCCATCTCGGCGACGAAATCCCTTACCGGCCACTCCCTGGGTGCGGCCGGCGTGCAGGAGGCGATCTATTCGCTCCTCATGCTGCGCAATGGCTTCATCGCCGAGAGCGCCAACATCGAAGACCTGGATCCCGCCTTCACAGACATGCCGATCGTGCGTGAACGGGTCGACGGCGCGAAGCTGGAGCGGGTCCTGTCCAACTCCTTCGGCTTCGGCGGCACCAACGCCTCGCTCGTGTTCCAGCGTTTCGAGGCTTGAGCTAATCTCGAAACAGATCGAGACGAATGGTGATTGGGACGTCCCAGCGGCTGTCGCTATAGACAACGCTCGTTAAACTGGCAGAGAAAAGAGACTCCGCAATGGTGGCAGGACTTCTGGCGGGCAAGCGCGCCCTTGTCATGGGCGTCGCAAACGATCACTCCATCGCCTGGGGCATCGCGAAGAAGCTTTCCGGGGCAGGCGCCGACCTCGCCTTCACCTATCAGGGCGACGCGCTTCGCAAGCGGGTTGCGCCTTTGGCGGAAAGCCTCGGTTCGGACTTCGTCATTCCCTGTGATGTCGAGAACCTCGATTCAGTCGATGCCGTGTTCGCCGCGTTGAAGGAGCGGTGGGGCACCTTCGATATCCTGGTGCACGCCATTGCCTATTCGGATAAAGCGGAACTCAAGGGCCGTTACGCCGACACCACCCGCGCGAACTTCTCGCGCACCATGTTGATCTCCTGCTTCTCCTTCACCGAGATCGCCAAGCGCGCGGCCGAACTTATGACCGAGGGCGGCTCCATGGTCACTCTGACCTATGGTGGCTCGACCCGAGTGATGCCGAACTACAATGTGATGGGGGTCGCCAAGGCCGCGCTGGAGGCGAGCGTCCGCTATCTGGCTGCCGACTACGGCCCGCAGGGCGTGCGGGTGAACGCCATCTCCGCCGGTCCGGTGCGCACTTTGGCCGGCGCCGGCATCGCCGACGCCCGGCTCATGTTCAATTACCAGAAGCGCCACGCACCCCTGCGCCGCACCGTCACCATCGATGAGGTAGGGGGGGCGGCCCTTTATCTCCTGTCCGATCTCGGCTCCGGCGTGACCGGCGAGGTGCATTACGTCGACAGCGGGTATAATATCATGTCCATGCCGCGGCCGGAGGCGCTGAAGACCGTGGACGCGGCCGAAGAGGCCGCGGAACAGGCAGCAGAGGCACGCAGCGCCGCGGAGTGAGGTCATGACGACCGCCGACACGCTTCTGTCGCTCGCCGCCCTATGGCTCGTGGCGGTGATCACACCGGGCCCGAACATGATGCTGTTCGCGGCCATCAGCATGTCGTCATCACGCGCGGCGGTGGTCATGGCAGCGCTGGGCATCATCATCGGCACGGCGGTATGGGGCGCGGCGGGTCTGTTCGGCCTGCTGTGGCTGTTCGAAACCTTTCCTCCGCTCGCCAGTGCCGTGAAGATCGCTGGCGGCGCCTATCTTGCCTGGAAGGGCTTCCAGATCATGCGGGGGAGCCTCAGGCCTGCCGGTAACGCAGCGGACCTGCCGAGGCGCATGGAGATCTCGCCACGCCGCGCTTTCGTTGTCGGTCTCCTCACCAATCTCGCCAATCCGAAATCGCTCGTTTTCGTGACGTCGCTCTTCGCGGTCACCCATCTTGCGGAAAAGCCGCTGGCCATCGGCCTGACAGGCGTCGGCATCATGGTGGCCCTGTCGGCGACCTATTACACCACGTTCGGTGTTCTGCTGCGGCTGACCCCTTTCGCGCAGCGGGAATCGCCGCTGAAGCGCGTCGTCGTGGCTGTTGTGGGAGCCATCATGATGGTTTTCGGCGGACGGTTGGCCTTCGAGCGCTAAGCTCTTCCGAATGCGAAAAAGGCCGGTCCTCGCGAACCGGCCTTTTCATTGGCGTTCACTGCCGGATCAGCGCCGCTCGCGCTTCTTCAGGCTGCGCAGGCGCAGGGCGTTGAGCTTGATGAAGCCCTGAGCGTCGCGATGGTCGTAGGCGACGGCGCCTTCCTCGAAGGTGACGAGGTCCTGGTCGTAGAGCGAATAGGGACTGGTGCGGCCGACAACGGTGGCCGAGCCCTTGTAGAGCTTCACCCGCACCTGTCCGGTGACGAACTCCTGGCTCTTGTCGGCCAGCACCTGGATCATCTCGCGCTCGGGCGTGAACCAGAAGCCATAATAGACCAGTTCCGCATAGCGCGGCATCAGGCTGTCCTTGAGGTGGGCCGCCTCGCGATCCAGCGCGATGCTCTCGATGCCGCGATGCGCTGCGTAGAGGATCGTGCCGCCAGGGGTCTCATAGACACCGCGTGACTTCATGCCGACAAAGCGGTTCTCGACGAGGTCGAGACGACCGATGCCATTGGCCTTGCCGAGCTCGTTGAGCTTGGTCAGGAGCGTGGCAGGGGACATCTTCACGCCATCGATGGCAACCGGATCACCTTTTTCAAAATCGATGGTGATGTAGGTCGGCGTATCGGGCGCCTCTTCCGGCGGGATGGTGCGCTGATAGACATATTCAGGCGCTTCCTCGGCCGGATCTTCCAGCACCTTTCCTTCGGATGACGAGTGAAGGAGATTGGCGTCCACGGAGAAGGGAGCCTCGCCACGCTTGTCCTTCGGCACCGGGATCTGGTTCAGTTCGGCAAATTCCAGAAGCTTCGTGCGCGACGTGAGATCCCACTCGCGCCAGGGCGCGATCACCGTGATCTCCGGCTCCAGACCGTAGTAGGATAGCTCGAAGCGAACCTGATCGTTGCCCTTGCCGGTGGCGCCATGCGCCACGGCGTCCGCACCGACCTGCCGCGCGATCTCGATCTGCTTCTTGGCGATCAGCGGACGCGCGATGGATGTGCCGAGGAGATACTGCCCTTCATAGAGGGCATTCATGCGGAACATCGGGAAAACGTAATCGCGGACGAACTCCTCACGCAGATCCTCGATGAAGATCTCCTTGATGCCGAGCATCTCCGCCTTCTTGCGCGCGGGCTCGAGCTCCTCGCCCTGACCGAGGTCCGCCGTGAAGGTCACGACCTCGCAGTTGTAGGTCGTCTGCAGCCATTTCAGGATGACCGATGTATCGAGGCCGCCGGAATAGGCGAGCACGACTTTCTTCACATTCTTCGTCATGGGGTGTCCGAGGGTATGAGCCTTGCTGGGCGCGCACATTAGCCACGCCGCTGAAAGGCGCAACCCTTCCCGGACATTCTTGGACGAAAGTGGACAGCGACCGCGGCGGCTTTATCGGCGCGCGCTCTCCAGATGTTCACGCAGGATGCGCACGTTGCGGCGGTTGGCGCGATAGGCCACATCGAAGATGCTGCCGGCGATGGGAACGGCGCCCACGATGGTATCGAGGCCGATGTTGCCGATCATGCGCGCCAGCACGCTTGATGGCACCTTCATGCGCCGTGCTTCCATGACGATGTACAGCGACAAGGCGGCGCCCGCGAGATCGCCGATACCAGGCACCAGGCCCATGACGGCATCTGCCCCGAACCGGATATTGGTTCCGGGAATGCGCCAGGCCGAGTCCAGCATTCGGGACAATTTGTCGAGGCGTTCGATGGTCCCCAGCCGCGAATGGTCGGGGTCACGCGCGGCATCGTAATATTCGAAGGTGCCGGCTTTCGTCATGAGCTCATGATCCTTCAAGGTTGCCTTTCATATGGAAATGCAAAAGCCGCACCGCAAGTTCGGCCGTTCCTGGTGTGGCGCGCGGAGCCCGGAGCGCTTAAGTAAGCTCGTCATTCCGCAGGTTGGACGGGAACGCCATGGCCTTCAGCCCCGAAGAGATCGAGCGCTATGCGCGCCATATCGTCTTGGCCGACGTCGGCGGTCCAGGCCAGCAAAAGCTGAAGGCTGCGCGGGTTCTCATCATCGGCGCCGGTGGTCTGGGAAGCCCGGCCTTGCTGTATCTGGCCGCGGCCGGGGTCGGCACGCTCGGGATCGTCGATGATGACGAGGTTTCGCTGTCCAACCTGCAGCGGCAGATCGCGCATGGGACCGCGGATATCGGGCGGCCCAAGGTCGACAGCGCCGCGGATGCCGTCGCCAGGATCAACCCTCACGTCGTGGTCGAGCGCCACGCCAATCGCATCGATCGCGCCAATGCCGCGGCGCTTATCGCCTCCTACGATATCGTCCTGGACGGTTCGGATAATTTCGCCACCCGTTATCTCGTGGCCGATGTCTGCGAGGAGGTGGGACGGCCGCTGGTGACAGGCTGGCTCGGGCCATTTGATGCAGGGCTGACAACCCTGCGCGCTCACGAGTATGGCCCCCATGGAAGGCGTAACCCCAGCTATCGCTGCCTCTTCGCCGAGCCCCCTCCGGCAGGAACCGTTCCAACCTGCGAGGAGGCGGGCATCATTGGCGCACTCGCCGGCATCATCGGCTCCATGATGGCGCTGGAGGCGGTGCGCGAAATCGTCGGCTTCGGTCAAGGGCTCGTCGGCACCTTGCTTCTGATTGATGGGCGTTCTCTCAGGTTCGAGCGCATCACTTATGAACGGGTGCCGTCCTAGTTCTTTTTGGCACGAGTGGTGAAGCGAGCATTGCCGAGGCCGGTGCCGATGGTGACCACGCCCCATTTCTCGACATCAGTCATGGCGGGAATCTCGCTCAGGCCCTGCAGGACGGCATCATTGTGCATCAGCACCATGGTCTCATGCCCGCCAATCTCGGGAATGGCCTCGCGCAGCCGCTCTGGCAGGAAAAAGCCTTTCGCCTCCCAGTTGCCCGGCAGGTTCTGCGTACCTTTGGCGATGGAGCCGTCTTCACGGATAACGCCGGGGCAACCGACACCGATGAAGGGCGCGAGATCGAGCCCCTTCTTTTTGGCAGCCGCGGTGAGCTTCAGGATCATCTTCGCCAGCCGTTCGACCGCTTCGTTTCGTGTCGGTTTCTCATCGGCGTGCCGCCATAGGTCCGATTTCCACACGCAGGCGGCCGCCAGACCGGGTTTCTCGTCCTGGTTCAGTTTCACCACGCCGGCCCGCATGTTGGTGCCGCCGATATCGACGCCGATCAGCGCCTCATGGCCTTTGAAGATCCAGGATGGTGCCAGATGGGCGGCGCCGATCAGTGCCGCTTCATCGGGATGGTGGAAAATGGGGACGAGTTCGACTCCCAATCCTTCAGCTTTCAGGAGAGCTTCGGTGCGGCCGATCACCAGCTCACCGTATCGGCTCTGGCGCATGCCGCCGCCGATGGCGATACGCTCGGTGCCCTGCCACTCCTTGAGCTTGAGGAAGCGTCGCAGCACCGTCGCAAGCTCGCCAGCGAAGTCCTCGATCGCGCTCAGGATGAGGCCCGCCGCGCGCGGGTCGCCCTCCAGCAGGATCTTATCGAGGGCCTTGCGGCCCAACTCCTCGGCGGGTGTGTCTCCGAAAGGATCTGCTCCCAGCTTTGCCGTTTTCTCCCGCCAGTCCTGGAGAAGCCCGGTGAACGCGCGTTTGCTGGCGCGATCGCCCAGGAAGCCGTTTCCATCCTTCAGTTCGATGTTCCAGCTGTCGACCAGAACAGAGGGTAGCGAACCGGCCCCATGAACAATGGCGCCGCCCTGCTGGTCGTTCTTCTCTGACATGGGTTCCCCAAAATGAAGGCAGACGGGAGACAACGCTCACCCAGGCGTCAAGGTTCATCGGTGCGCGGAAATAACCGTCAGAAGGCAACCTTCCGGTTCTCGCCCATGTCCGGCCGTTCGCCAGTCGCACTGGCGGTAAGCATCTCCAGGCCCGCGACAAGGCTGCTTGAGGGGCCGTCCCAGAATTCGGCGCGCTGTGGCTGGAACCGGATCAGCCGGATGTTCGGATCTTCCGGACCGTTGGGCCAGAACGCTTCGGCATCCTTGTCCCAGAGCGCGCTTATCTTGGGCGTATCGCGCACGACGGCGGCCGTGCCGGAAACCGACAGATAGGTGTTTGTCTTGGGCTCCGAATAGGACAGACAGGCCCTCGGATCCTGCACCAGTTCATCGTCCTTGGAGCCGCTCGCATCGGTCAGGAAGAAGATACTGTTGGTATCTCGCTCGATGTGGCTGCTCATGGGCCGCGCCCGCAGCAATCCGCCGGCGATCGTCGTCAGCATACCGATGTCGATCTTCTCGATGATATCCCAGACTCTTGCTGTATCCGTTTGTGCTCTGTCGGTTTGGCTGACCACGACGGAAACCTCCTTGTTACTGTCTTCTCAACATTTTCGGCGAAAGTCGGTTCCTCGCGACATGGAGTGAGGCGTCGTAAGCTGCGGTTGAAGAATGAGATGCCCAACCGCAGTTAAGCACCGCTGCTGCAAAATCTCGTTGAACCTTGGTCGGGTTGCAGTAGACAGTAGGCGCGTTGGATCGGAACACGATGAAGCAGGGTGAAAACCTTCAGGCATCTTCACTGGATGAAGGCCGCTACCGCCTCCTGGTGGAGGCGATCACCGATCACGCCATCTATATGCTCGATCCCGAGGGGATCATCGCAAGCTGGAACGCCGGCGCGGAGCGATTGAAGGGGTACCGGAGCTGGGAAGTTCTCGGCCAGCACCTTTCCACCTTCTATACCGAAGAAGATCGTCGCGCGAACCTGCCGCAACATGAACTCGAGACGGCGCTGCGGGAAGGGCGTTTTGAAAGTCATGGCTGGCGTGTGCGCCGGGACGGCCAGCGGTTCTGGGCCCATATCGTCATCGATCCCATAAGGGATTCACTTGGCACTCTGTTGGGTTTTGCCAAGATCACTCGGGATTTGACCGAGCAGAAGCAGGCGGAGGAGGCTCTCCGCCGCAGCGAGGAACAATTCCGCCTTCTGGTTCAGGGCGTTACCGATTACGCCATCTACATGCTCGATCCTCGCGGCTTCATCACCAGCTGGAATGTCGGAGCCCAGCGCATCAAGGGGTATTCTCCGGACGAGATCATCGGGCAGCACTTCTCCCGCTTTTACATCGATGAGGATCGTGCCGGTGGGGAGCCTCAGCGGGCACTGGAAACCGCTGCTCGTGAAGGCCGTTTCGAAAAGGAAGCTCTCCGCGTTCGGCGCGATGGCAGCCACTTTTGGGCTCATGTCATCATCGATGCGATCCGCGATGAAGCCGGAGAACTCATTGGTTTTGCCAAAGTCACACGCGATGTCACCGAGCGCGTAGCGGCTCAGAAGGCCTTGGAAGAGACTCGCAACGCACTGTTTCAGTCGCAGAAGACGGAAGCGATCGGACAGCTGACCGGCGGCATCGCGCATGATTTCAACAATCTTCTGATGGTCGTCCTCGGCAGCCTGGAACTCTTGAAAAAGAAACTGCCGGATGATCCCGCCTTGATGCGGTTGCTGGAGAATGCGGTTCAGGGCGCGCAGCGCGGAACCGCGCTCACCCAGCGCATGCTTGCCTTCGCCCGCCGTCAGGAACTCAAGCTCGAACCCGTCGACATCGGGGCTCTCGTCACCGGCATGAGGGAACTTCTCCAGCGGTCCATCGGTCCGGCCATCACTCTCGAGCTTGAGTTTCCTCCCAATCTCCCTCCAGCATTGACGGATGCCAACCAGATCGATGCCGCCCTTCTCAACCTGGTCGTTAATGCGCGCGATGCCATGCCGGATGGCGGTACCATCCGCGTGGCGGCGCGCGCAGAGGCGGTGTCGCAGGTGGACACCAACGGCCTGAAGGCGGGGCGTTATCTGTGCCTCACGGTGACGGATCAGGGCGAGGGTATGGATGAGGAGGTTTTGACGCGGGCCACCGACCCATTTTTCACAACCAAGGGATTGGGTAAGGGTACGGGGCTCGGCCTTTCCATGGTCCAGGGCTCTGCGGAACAGTCCGGCGGGCGCCTCCTCCTGAAAAGCCGCAAAGGGGAGGGAACAACCGCCGAGCTTTGGCTTCCCGTTGCCGAGGGCCAAACCTCGCCGCTTTCGGTCGAGCCGGTGGAGGCGCCCGCGGCCGTCGCGCGGAGGCTTCACGTTCTTGCCGTGGATGATGATGCGCTGGTGCTGATGAACACGGTGGCGATGCTGGAGGACCTCGGCCATGAGGCCCTGCAAGCCACCTCCGCCGAGCGGGCTCTCCACATCCTCGAAGGTGGGGAGCGCGTGGATCTGGTAATCACGGATCAGGCCATGCCGTACATGACCGGCCTGCAGCTCACGGCCGCCGTGAAGGCAACCCACCCCAAACTGCCGGTCATTCTCGCGACCGGCTATGCCGAAATGTCGGCGAGCATAGAGGATCAGCCGCTGTTGAAGCTCGCCAAGCCCTTCAGCCAGGCGGAGCTGGCGAAGGCCATCGCGGCGGCGGTGACCGCTTCGCGCTGAACCTTGAGCTTCCGCGGCCACGCGGAACCCTCGGTATCACGGGGTGTTGTCCTCCTTTCGAACCCTGTGTTCGGCAGGAGAGGTCCTTGCATTCGGCCTATGTGAATCAGATCGCCACTGCGGTGCCGCCGCACGACGTGCACAGGACCTTTCTGTCCTTCGCGGACAAGCTCCTGCATGACCGGCGCGGTCATATCGTTTTCCGGCGGATGGCCGAGCGGGGACAGATCGATCACCGCTGGTCTTGCCTGCGGCCGGCATCCGCCGGCCGGAACGACGCGGTCGATGACGAAGGTTTCTACACCCTCGGCCACTTTCCATCGACGGCGGCGCGCATGCGGCGCTACGAGCAGGACGCTCCGCAACTAGCCGCGGAGGCGGTGGCTGGGCTGGACCTGGGCGATCCGGCACGCGTGACGCACCTGATCGTCATCTCATGCACCGGACTTTCCGCTCCCGGGATCGATTTCGATCTCGTGGAACGCTTTGGACTAAACCCCTCCGTCGAGCGCACCATGATTGGCTTCATGGGCTGTTATGCCGCCATCAATGGTCTGAAGCTCGCCCGTCACATCGTCCGGTCAGACCCCGAGGCCCGGGTGCTCATGGTCAGCGTGGAGCTCTGCACCCTGCACCTTCAGGAAACACAGGATCTGGAGCAGGTCCTGACCTTCATGATCTTCGGCGACGGCTGCGCCGCCGCTCTCATCACCTCTGAACCGCACGGACTGGAGCTGGAACGCTTCCACGCGATCCTGTCACCGGGAACCGCGGCCCATATCACCTGGAACATCGGCGATGTGGGCTTTGACATGGTGCTCTCGGGCCAGGTGCCGGGAGGCATAGGCAAGACGCTTCAAATCGGCAGCGGCCGCATGCTGGACCACCGCCCGACCTCGTCGATTGATCTGTGGGCGGTGCATCCGGGCGGCCGTTCTGTTCTCGATGCGGTTGAGACTGCGCTGGATCTGCCGGAGGCCGCGCTTGCCTCCTCGCGCGACGTCCTGCGCAGGTATGGCAACATGTCGTCGGCCACCGTCCTCTTTGTTCTGGCGGAGATGATGCGGGCCAATCCGGCTGGAAAGACAGGTTGCGCCATGGCCTTCGGCCCCGGCCTGGTGGCTGAGACCATGCTGTTCCGCGCGGCGGGGGCGGCGTGATGTCCCTGGACTTTTCACGGCGGGCGCATACGCCCGAACTCATGGACACCGCGCACTGCGAGTTCGAAACCTTCCGGGACTGCCTCGCCGATCTGGAACGCGTCAATGTTCTGACGCTGGCCTATCGTCCGACCATCGCCTTCCTGGACAGATTGGCAAGTGACGACCGCCTACCACGGCACCGCCCGATCCGGATCCTCGATGTCGGCAGCGGCTATGGCGACATGCTCCGCCGAATCGATCGCTGGGGCAGGCGCCGTGCTCTGCCGCTCGACCTCACCGGCATCGATCTCAACCCGTGGTCGGCGTGCGCGGCGCGGCAGGCGAGCACCCCCGACAGCGCCATCACGTGGCAGACGTGCGATCTCTTCGATTTTGAGCCTGCGCAGGAGGTCGATCTGATCGTCAGTTCGCTCTTTGCCCATCATCTCGATGACAGCGCCCTGGTGCGCTTCCTGACATGGATGGAGCGGACGGCGGGGATCGGCTGGTTCGTGAACGATCTGCATCGCCATCCCATACCTTACTGGTTCTTCCGCGCAGCCTCCCGGCTGATGGGCATGCACCGCTTTGTTCAGAACGATGGCCCCGTCTCCATCACGCGCGCCTTTGTTCGGAACGACTGGCGGATCCTGCTGGACAGAGCAGGCATTCAGCCCGGTAGTGTCCACACTGATTGGTGGATGCCCTTCCGGCTTTGCGTTTCCCGGGTTCAGCCGCGATGAAAGACGGTCGCGAGGCTCTGATTGTTGGTGGCGGGCCGGCTGGATCCGCGCTCGCGATCAGGCTGGCCAGGGCCGGACGAAGGGTGACGCTGATCGAGCGGGAAGCAGGCGCACATCACAAGGTCTGTGGCGAGTTCCTGAGCTATGAGGCCATAGCCTACCTTGAGGACCTCGGCATCTTCGCAGCAGAGCTCGGCGCGGTGCCGATCACGGAAGTTGCCCTGTCGGGAGGAAGGGCGGAGGCATCCCATCCGCTCCCCTTCCGCGCTCTCAGCCTGTCGCGTCGTCGCCTGGACGAAGTCATGCTCGATCGCGCGGTGGGTGCCGGAGCCGAGGTCCTGCGGGGAGAGGCGGTGACGCGTCTTGATGTGGGGCTGAATGGGGCGACCGCTCATCTCGGTTCGGGCAT
The DNA here is from genome assembly GCF_014635245.1 of Agaricicola taiwanensis. GTDB lineage: Bacteria > Pseudomonadota > Alphaproteobacteria > Rhizobiales > Methylopilaceae > Agaricicola > Agaricicola taiwanensis. The sequence goes on from NZ_BMCP01000001.1 coordinate 348,146, forward strand.
CGCCCTCTCAGGAGGCGTGGTGTTTCTGGCCAGCGGCAAGCACGACCTGCGCGGCCGGTCGCGGCCCCCCGGCCGGCAGAATGATCTCATCGGACTGAAGCTTCACTTCCACCTGTCGCCGAGGCAGCGGCGGGCTTTGGCCGGCCGGGTCGAGATCGTCATGTTTGCTGGCGGCTATGGCGGCCTTGAGCCGGTGGAGGATGATCTGGCCAACCTCTGCCTGCTGGTCCGCAAATCCGATTTCGCCTCCCTCGGCCGGTCCTGGTCGGCGCTGCTCGACCGGCTGTGTCGTTCCTCGCACCGCTTCGCCGAACATCTCGATGGAGCGATTCCGAGCCACGACCGGCCGCTGGCGATCGCCAAAATCCCATACGGGATGGTGCGCCGTGAGGCGGATGGGATCTGGCGCCTCGGCGATCAGGCCGCGGTGATCCCGTCTTTCGCCGGAGAGGGCATGGCCATCGCGCTCCACAGTGCCGCGCTCGCGGCGGACGCTTATCTGGCGGGCACCGGAGCCGACGAATTTCAGAAGAGGCTGGCGTGTGACGTCAGGGCCCCGGTTTGCCGGGCAACTCTCGTATCGCAATCCATGGTGCGCAAGCGGTCGCAGGGGCTGCTGGCACAAGGCATCCGCTTATGGCCGGAGGCCTTGGCGCATGTGGCCAGCCTGACACGTTTACCACGTCACGCGTTGCGGCTCAGTCACTAGGTTGAGGGCACCGCATAGGCTTTATGCGCCGCGGCACTGGCTTTTCGTGCTGTTTTGGGGTATGTGCGCCGCAACAACAGCTGGCCGCTTCCCGAGGGAGCGGCCTTTTTGGATTTTGGGACGCTCTATGAATCTTCGCAACATCGCGATCATCGCGCACGTCGACCACGGCAAGACCACGCTCGTGGACAAGCTTCTCCAGCAGTCCGGTGCCTTCCGAGAAAACCAGCGCGTCGCCGAGCGTGTCATGGATTCCAATGACCTGGAAAAAGAGCGCGGCATCACCATCCTCGCCAAGGCCACCTCGGTGGTCTGGAAGGACACCCGCATCAACATCGTCGATACTCCTGGACACGCCGATTTCGGTGGTGAGGTCGAGCGCATCCTCAACATGGTCGACGGCGCCATCGTTCTGGTCGACGCGGCCGAAGGGCCGATGCCGCAGACCAAGTTCGTGGTCTCCAAGGCGTTGGCGCTGGGCCTGCGTCCCATCGTCGCCATCAACAAGATCGATCGGCCCGACGGCCGCCCGACAGAGGTGATCAACGAGGTCTTCGATCTTTTCGCCGCCCTCGACGCCACCGACGATCAGCTCGATTTTCCGATTCTCTACGGCTCCGGCCGTGACGGCTGGATGGCGGTGTCCCAGGAAGGACCCAAGGATCAGGGGCTGGCGCCGTTGTTCGACCTCGTGCTCGAGCATGTGCCGCCGGCAAAGGTCGAAGAAGGCCCCTTCCGCATGCTCGGCACCATCCTGCAGGCCGATCCTTTCCTGGGCCGTATCGTTACCGGCCGCATTTCGTCCGGCTCGGTCAAGCCCAACCAGACCATCAAGGTCCTCGATCGCGAGGGCAAGATGATCGAGCAGGGCCGCGTCTCAAAAATCCTCGCCTTCCGCGGCATCGAACGCAGCCCGATCGAACTGGGCGAAGCAGGCGACATCGTTTCCATCGCCGGCCTCACCAAGGGAACGGTGGCGGACACCTTCTGCGCGCTCGAAAACGATGTGCCGCTGCCGGCACAGCCCATCGATCCGCCCACCGTTACCATGTCCTTCATCGTCAACGACAGCCCGCTTGCGGGCACTGAAGGCGACAAGGTGACAAGCCGCGTCATCCGCGACCGGCTATTCAAGGAAGCGGAAGGTAACGTCACGCTGAAGATCGAGGAGTCCACCGACAAGGATTCCTTCTTCGTCTCCGGCCGCGGCGAACTGCAGCTTGCCATCCTGATCGAGACCATGCGCCGCGAGGGCTTTGAACTCGCCGTGTCGCGCCCGCGCGTGGTCATGAAGAAGGATGAGGCCACCGGCGAGCTGCTCGAGCCCATCGAAGAAGTGGTGATCGACGTTGACGAGGAGCATTCCGGCGTCGTGGTGCAGAAGATGTCCGAGCGCCGCGCCGACATGCTGGAGATGCGCCCCTCCGGTGGCAATCGCCTGCGTCTCGTCTTCAATGCGCCGACCCGTGGCCTTATCGGCTATCAGGGCGAGCTCATGACCGACACACGTGGCACGGCAATCATGAACCGCCTGTTCCACGCCTTCGAACCATACAAGGGTGATATTCCTGGCCGCCGCAACGGCGTCCTCATCGCCAACGAGCCGGGCGAGGCTGTGGCCTATGCGCTGTGGAACTTGGAAGATCGCGGGCCGATGATGATCGAGCCCGGCTGGAAGGTCTACCAGGGCATGATCGTGGGCGAGCACACCCGTGAGAACGACCTTGAAGTGAACGTCCTCAAGGGCAAGAAGCTCACCAACATCCGCACCACCTCCAAGGATGAGGCCGTGCGCCTGACCCCGCCGATCCGCATGACGCTGGAACGTTCGCTGGCCTGGATCCAGGATGACGAACTGGTCGAGGTCACGCCGAAGTCCATCCGCCTGCGCAAGGGCGTGCTTGATCCCAATGAGCGCAAGAAGGTCGAGCGCGCCCGGGAAGCGGCGGCCGTCGGCTAAGCCACAGCATGAACGACTGAAAAGGGCGCCCGGAGGCGCCCTTTTTTGCAGGATGGTGTTTTAGCGCCGGCCGGGCGTGGAGCGGTCGTCACTCTCGCCGAGCGACGCTGTCGCGCGGTCCACGGCCTCTCGCGCCGCTCCCTTCGCGATCCCCGCCGCCCCGCCAGCGACCGCGAGATTGTCTTTGGTCTTGTCGGGGCCGGACGCCTGCGGTGGCGGCGGCGGGCTTGGTTCATTGATCGGCGGTGGCGGCGGCACCTCGCGCTCGTCGGGGACGATGGGAGGCCGGATCGGTTCGCCCGGAGGGCGTTTCGGATCGACATCGGACATGGGGGTCTACTCCTCTTCACGAGGTCAACGATGCGGAGGGGGCTGCGGGTTCCCTGCCCATTGATCACAAGCCGCAACAAAAAACGGCCCCGAAGGGCCGTTTTCCAGTCTGGGAGAGGGGTCAGAGCCCTTCGAACAGGGCCGTCGACAGATAGCGTTCGGCGAAGGAGGGGATGATGATGACGATGTTCTTGCCGGCATTCTCGGGCCGGGACCCGACCTCAATCGCCGCGGCGACCGCCGCACCTGATGAAATGCCCACGGGAATGCCTTCGCGCCGCGCCACGAGCCGAGCGATGTCGAAGGCCGTCTGGTTGCCAACCGTCACCACTTCGTCGATCACCTCGCGGTCCAGGACGCTCGGGATGAAGCCGGCGCCGAGGCCCTGGATCTTGTGGGGGCCCGGTTGGCCGCCGGAAAGCACCGGGCTGTCCTCGGGCTCGACGGCAATCATCTTCAGCGAGGCCTTGCGCGGCTTCAGCACCTGTCCGACGCCGGTGATGGTGCCGCCGGTACCAATACCGGAAACGACGATGTCGACCGCGCCATCAGTATCATTCCAGATCTCTTCGGCCGTCGTTTTGCGGTGAATCTCCGGATTGGCGGGATTGGCGAACTGCTGCGGGATCGCGGAATTCGGGATTTCGCGGTTCAGCTCCTCAGCGCGCGCGACAGCGCCCTTCATGCCCTGCGGAGCGGGTGTCAGCACCAACTCGGCGCCGAGCAGCGCCAGCATCTTCCGCCGCTCCAGGGACATGGATTCCGGCATCACCAGTATCAGCCGGTATCCGCGAGCGGCAGCGACGAAAGCCAGTGCAATGCCGGTGTTGCCCGAGGTTGGTTCAATGAGAGTCGTGCCTTCCTTGATAATGCCCTGGGCTTCCAGCGCATCGATCATGGAGACGCCGATACGATCCTTGACGCTCGAGATCGGGTTGAAGAACTCAAGCTTTGCCAGGAGGTTGGCACCCACGCCCTTGTCCTGGGCGATGCGGTTCAGGCGCACCAGCGGCGTGTTGCCGATTGTATCGGTGATGGAATCATAGATGTGGCCGCGGCCCGGAGCGGTGGTCATGACATTCTCCCTGTAGCTCTTTCGTTCGATAACGCCCTACCATAAACTACATATTAAGTCTAGGTTTTGTGGCGAATACCGAAATCAGATGGTAAAATCATAACTCGGAAGGCTGTCCCCGAAGACACCATGCTTCTGCGCGGAATCGCAGAGATCCTCCACGGTGATGTCTTCCAGCCTGTCGAGGAAGGCCAGAGTCGCCGCCTCGATGGCAGGCACCACCACTTCGCGCACCAGGGCGGACTCATCATCCTCGCCGCCATCTTCGCCGTTGCCCTGACCGGCACCGGATACCGCGCGTATGATCTCAGCCACGGTGATCTTGCGGCGCTCGCGGGCCAGCTCGTAACCACCGCGCGGGCCCCGCACACCCTTCAGAATGCTTGCGCGCACCAACACCTGCAGCAATGTTTCCAGATGCCGCGGCGGCAGGTTGTGGCGCGCCGCCAGTGTTTTTGCGGCAATGGGCGCCGGCCGGGCGTGATGAGCGATGTCGACAACCGCGGCAACCGCCAGCAGGCTCCGTCTCGGCAGAAGGTTCATTGAGCGCTCTCTCCTTGCAGGCCAGTCGATCCAAATCCTCCGGATCCCCGACGGGTATCATCGAGATTCAACGCGAGCATCAAGTATATTGGCGAAACGGGCGCGATCACAAGCTGGGCGATGCGCAAACCGCGCGTGATCGCGAAGGGGGCATCGCCATGATTGATAAGCAGGACCTGCACCTCTCCGCGATAATCGGAATCCACGGTGCCGGGTGCATTGAGCACCGTGATGCCATGGCGCAGCGCCAGCCCCGATCGCGGCCGGATCTGCCCTTCGAAACCTTCGGGCAGCTGCATGATGATGCCGGTCGGCACCAGAAGACGCGCGCCGGGCGCCAGGGTCAGCGGCTGATCCTCGGCAACCGCCGCCGCCAGATCAAAGCCGGCGGCCTCCTCGGTCGCGCGGTGCGGGATCGGCAGGCCTTCCGCGTGAGGCAGATGGCGGATCTTCACTTCGATCATGGGGCAACAGGTCCGAGCTGCTTGGCTATACGGTCGATCAGCTGGCGTGCCGCCTCGGCCTTGTCCATACGGGGCCAGGTTTCGACACCGGCTTCGCTGATCATGTGAATGGTATTCGCCTCGCCGCCAAACACCCCGGCGGCTGCGGAGACGTCGTTGGCGAGAATCCAATCGCAGCCTTTTGCCATGCGCTTCGCGGCGGCGTTCGCGACCACGTCACTGGTTTCGGCGGCAAAACCGACCACCAGTCGAGGCCGGCGTCCGGCTGCCCGGCTAATGGTGGCAAGAATATCCGGGTTCTCCACGAAGCTGAGCGTCGGCAGACCGGCGGCACCTTTCTTGATCTTCTGCGAGGCTTCCTCCGCCACGCGCCAGTCGGCTACCGCTGCGGCGAAGACGGCGGCGTCGGCCGGCAGTGCCGCCTCCACGGCCGCAAGCATCTCCCGCGCCGTCTCCACCTTCACCACCTGCACGCCCTGAGGGTCCGGCAGGGCGACGGGTCCTGAGACCAGCGTCACCTTGGCTCCCGCGCCGGCGGCAGCTTGCGCGATGGCATGTCCCTGCCGACCCGATGAGCGGTTGGCGATGACACGCACAGGATCGATCGGTTCATGCGTCGGGCCGGACGTGACGAGGAGATGCCGGCCCGATAGCGGCCCTTTTCCAAAATGAGCCTCGATGGCCGCCACGATCTCCAGCGGCTCCGACATGCGCCCCAGCCCGCTTTCGCCCCGTTCGGCCATGGCCCCCGTGGCCGGCCCGATCCAGCCGATGCCGTCGGTGGTCAGGATATTCTTGTTCCGCCTCGTGGGCGCGGCGGACCACATGGTGGGGTTCATGGCCGGTGCCATCAGCACCGGCCTGTCCGTCGCCAGGAGCGCTGTCGACGCAAGATCATTGGCAAGTCCGCTGGCCATCTTGGCCATGAGGTCCGCCGTCGCCGGGGCGACAACCACCAGATCGCAGTCGCGGGCGAGGCGGATGTGCCCCACGTCATGCTCGGCGGTCAGGTCGAAGAGGTCCGTGAAGACCTGCTCGCCCGTCACCGTACCCATGGAAAGCGGTGTGACGAACTGCTGGGCGGCATCTGTCAGCACGGCCCGCACGCTGGCGCCGCGCTCCTTCAGCCGTCGCACGAGGTCAAGCGTCTTGTAGGCGGCGATCCCGCCGCCGACGATGAGGAGAATGCGGCGTCCGTTCAGCATGGGTGATCGATCCCCGGCACTATCTCAATAAACGACACTGACGGCGATCGCCACGAGAGCCAATGCGGCCACCCACATGGCGACCTGCCCCAGGCGCGCCCGCTTCGCCTCGGCCTCGCCGATCGCATGCACGCTTTCCGGCGCCAGCGGGAAGCCGCGAACGACAGCCTCTTCCAACCGGTTTGCAAGCCTCTCGCCGCGGTCCAGGATATCGGGCAGCTCCACCAAGGCGCGGCCGAGACGTCCGATACCATCCACCGCACCCTCCAGGATACCGGCAGGCCCCAGCGCGTGGGTCATGAAGGCCCGCACCGTTGGTTCGGATGCCGACCAGATGTTGAGGTCGGGATCGAGCTTGCGTGCGACGCCCTCCACAACCACCATGGTCTTCTGCAGAAGCACCAGCTCCGTGCGCGTCTGCATCTGGAACAGTTCGGTGACCTCGAACAGCTGTGTCAGCAGGCGCGCCATCGATATCTGCGAGGCGGTTCGATTGTGGATCGGCTCGCCGATGGCCCGCAGGGCCTGCCCGAAATCCTGCACCGACTGTTCCGGCGGCACATAGCCCGCCTCGAAATGCACCCGTGCGACGCGCATATAGTCGCGGGTGATGAAGCCGTAGAGGATTTCCGCAAGGAAGCGTCGTTCCTTCGGGCCGAGACGCCCGATGAGGCCGAGGTCCACGGCGATGATGGCGCCGGACGCATCCACGAAGAGATTGCCCGGATGCATGTCGGCATGGAAGAAGCCATCGCGCATGGCCTGCTTGAGGAAGGTCTCGATGAGCAGCCGTGCCAGAGCGGGGCGGTCGTGGCCTGCGGCATCGATGGCCTCACGATCGGCAAGCGGAATGCCGTTCACCCAGTCGGTAACGAGCACATCGCGCGCGGTCCGCTCCCAGTCCACCGCGGGCACCCGGAAGCCGAGGTCAAGGCGCGTATTTTCCGCCATCTCCGACAGGGCGGCGGCCTCCATCCGAAGGTCCAGCTCCAGCGCGACCGAGCGTGCGAGCTCATTGACCACCGCCACCGGCCTGAGGCGGCGGACCGGCTGCAGGCGCTCCGCGGTCCGGGCGGCAAAGCCCATGGTCTCCAGGTCACGGCGGAACAGCCTCACGACACCTGGTCGGATCACCTTGACGGCTACGGCTTTCTCGCCATCGGGCGTTCGGACGGTTGCCTTGTGCACCTGCGCGATCGAAGCGGCGGCGATGGGAGGCCCGAAGCTGGTGAAGATTGCGCTCACCGGTGCGCCAAGCGCCGACTCCACCGTTGCTACCGCCACTTCCTGCGGGAAGGGCGCGACACGATCCTGCAAATGCTCCAGGTCCCGCGCCACCTCGGTGCCAACCACATCAGGCCGTGTCGCAAGGAATTGTCCGAGCTTGATATAGGAAGGACCGAGCTTGGAGAGCGCTGCGGCGATGCGATTGGGCGCGCTGGCCTTGTCGCGGCGCGCCACCAGCCGGCCGAGCCTGAGGATGAAGACCGCGGGCGGAGGCGCTCCGGTGGGATCGACGCCGGCGAAGGCGCCTTCGCGCCCGAACACGAAGGCGGCCCGCATCAGCCGTAAGGTGTGCCTTATCGCTCCGGCCACTGTGCCTCACAGTTTCCAGCCGCGATGGATGGCGGCGATGCCGCCGGTTAGGGGCGTGTGGGAGACCCGGTCGAATCCCGCTTCTTCTATCATGCTGGCGAAAGACAAACCGTCCGGAAACTTGCGAATGGATTCCACGAGATAGCGATAGGGCTCGCCGTCGCCGGCGACCCACTGCCCGATCCGTGGGATCGCGTTGAAGGAATAAGCTTCGTAGAGCTTGGCGAGACCGGGAACCGTGACCTCGGAAAATTCCAGGCACAGGAAGCGCCCACCGATCTTCAGCACACGGCGGAACTCCTGGAGCGCTAACGGAATGCGCGGCACGTTGCGGATGCCGAAGGCGATGGTCACCGCGTCGAAGGAGCCGTCGGGGAAGGGGAGGCTTTCGGCATTCCCCTGCACCACCTCGATCCGGTCGGAAAGGTTTCGATGGGCCGCGCGCTCACGTGCCACCTCAAGCATCGGCCCATTGATGTCCAGAAGCGTCACCTGCACGCCATGCCCGCCACGCTTGAGAGCACGAAAGGCGATGTCACCTGTACCACCCGCCACATCGAGGAGCGCGAAGCGCCGCGCCGTGCGGGGCAGGTCGAGTTCCGTGACGAAGGCGTTCTTCCAGGCCCGATGCAGGCCGCCCGACATCAGGTCGTTCATGATGTCGTAGCGCCGCGCCACATTGGCGAAAACCTCGTCGACCCGCGACTGCTTCTGGGTCAGAGGTACGGTCTCGAAACCGAAGTGGGTGTCGGCGCTTTCGCTCATCGTATGGAACATTCCCTGGTCATTGCGGCGCGGACCCTAGCGCAGGCGGATGGTGGGCGCTAGGTTCACCGGCCTCTCCTGAGGATGGATATGCCTGAATTACCTGAAGTCGAGACCGTGCGCCGAGGATTGGCGCCCGCCATGCTTGGCCAACGCCTTGACGAGGTCGAGGTGCGGCGACCGGACCTGCGCTTTGCTTTTCCGCAGAATTTTGCGCGGCGATTGACCGGCCGTACCGTCACCAGCCTCGGTCGGCGCGCCAAATATCTTGTTGCCGATCTCGATGACGGCGAAGCGCTCGTCATGCATCTCGGAATGTCCGGTTCCTTTCGCATCAAGGGCGAGGTGGCCGGCCGTTTCCACCATGCCCGCTCCCGTCTCAGCGCCCATGACCATGTCGTGTTCCGCCTGGGCGGCACGACCATCACTTATAATGATCCCCGCCGCTTCGGGTTCATGCTGCTGTTGCCGCGCGCGGAACTCGCCGATCATCCGTTCTTCGCGCATCTGGGACTCGAGCCACTCGGCAACGAGCTTTCAGCCGCCTCGCTGGCTGGCCTGTTTCGCGGAAAGGCGACGAGCCTGAAGGCGGCGCTGCTCGACCAGCGGCTGATCGCCGGCATCGGCAACATCTATGCCTGCGAGGCGCTCCACCGGTCCGGTCTGTCTCCCTTTCGTGCCGCCGGCACCATGGCAACGAAATCAGGCAAGCCGGCGGTCCGGGCGGAACGGCTTGCGCAGGCCGTCAGGGCCGTTCTGACCGAGGCTGTGGCCGCGGGCGGCTCCAGCCTCCGCGATCATGCGCAGACAAATGGCGAGCTCGGCTATTTCCAGCATACCTTCCGCGTCTACGATCGAGAGCATGCGGCCTGCCCCACACCCGGCTGCCGCGGTACCGTGAAACGTGTCGCGCAGAATGGCCGCTCCACCTTCTTTTGTCCTGTCTGCCAGACGTAAGCGCCAGGGAGACCACAATGGCATATGAGAATATCATCGTTGAAACCCGCGACGAGGTCGGCCTCATCCGCCTTAACCGTCCAGCGGCGCTCAACGCGCTCTCTGCGGGCCTGGTTGCCGACGTCAATCATGCGTTGGAGGTTTTCGAAGGGAATAATGCGATTGGCGCGGTGGTCCTGACAGGCTCGGACAAAGCCTTCGCCGCTGGCGCTGACATAAAGGAGATGAAGGATCTCTCCTTTCCCGAGACCTACCTTGAGGACTTCATCGGCTCCTGGGACGGTGTGGCGCGCGCACGAAAACCGGTGATCGCGGCGGTGGCCGGCTATGCCCTCGGCGGCGGCTGCGAATTTGCCATGATGTGCGACATCGTCATCGCCGCCGAAAATGCCAAATTCGGGCAGCCCGAAATCACGCTGGGAGTCATCCCCGGCTCCGGCGGCACGCAAAGGCTCGCCCGTGCCATCGGCAAGGCCAAGACTATGGATCTCTGCCTCACCGGCCGCCTGATGGATGCGGGTGAGGCGGAACGCGCCGGGCTGGTCTCGCGTGTGGTGCCCACGGCAAACCTGCTGGACGAAGCGCTGAAGGTGGCGGCGCAGATCGCCCGGCAATCGCGGCCTGCGGTGCTGCTCGCGAAAGAAGCCGTCAATCTTGCCTTCGAAACCTCCCTTGCCGAGGGCCTCAAGGCCGAGCGCCGGAGCTTCTATACGCTCTTCGCCACCGAGGATCAGAAGGAAGGCATGGCGGCCTTCGCGGAAAAGCGCAGGCCGCGATTCAAGAATCGCTGACAATCGGGACGCCGCGACATTGACGTGCCGCGCAGGTCGGACTATAGGTCCGCCATCGCGGCGGGCCATTTCCCGCCGCCATCCATTTCTGCGTCTGGCAGGCCACGGGCTGCGGGCGCCACCGGCAGGACGAACTGACGATGCCTAATACCACTTCGGCCAAGAAGGCCACCCGTAAGATCGCGGCCCGCACCGCCATCAACAAGTCGCGCAAGACACGCATGCGTACCGAGCTCCGCAAGGTTGAGGAAGCCATCACCGCTGGCGACATCAAGGTGGCCCAGGAGGCTCTCCGCAAGGCCCAGCCGGAGGTCATGCGTGCTGCCCAGAAGGGCATCATCCATAAGAATACGGCCTCCCGTAAGGTGTCGCGTCTCGCGGCCCGGGTGAAGGCTCTCAGCGCCTGATCAGCGCAACCAGAAATAGCGGTTTCCAACGCCCGGCTCGCGCCGGGCGTTTCTGTTTGTATTGTCAACTGGTTGCAGCTTCCAATTGGGAAAAACAGCAGTCACATTATTGCCGTAATCAGAAAATGGTCCGAACTTCAATAAGTTAGAAGAAAATAATCGCGATTTTCGCGTCTTCGGAGCGTGGTGAAATAGCCACATCCGAACCCCACGAAATTTTTCCGCATCCGTAACGAAATCGCATTTCGCGCGAGTTGCAAAAATGAATCCCTCGCAGAGTCAGCACCTTGCCGACGTCGAAAAAAATGGGCGGTGCAGCAAACCGGATTTTGGTCCTGCCCCCTTAACGATTCCTTTCGTGAATCGGGTTGCGTGTCCCTGCATCAACCGTGTAATGTCTTCCTCATAGCGCGGGGGTTACCCCGGTTCTCAAGACAAGCGAAGCGTTCCAGCTCTCCTTGCAAGAGGACAGTATCGTATTGGTTGAGGGGCAGTCAGAGTAGTTTTGAAAAATTCTGGCTGAATCTGGGTCAATACGAGCTAGCGGAAGCAGGAATGCTTTCGGTGTAGCACTGCGTTAAATCAATAGTTTGGGGTTTAAGGGTGGCTTGTAGCCGGGGGCGGCGACAGGAACGGGGAGAATGTACCTATGACAGTGAGGGAATCCATGCGGGTGGACGATCTCAATTCCAAGGAAGCCTATCAGCTTCTGCAGGATCATCCGGAAGCCCAGCTGGTCGATGTCCGGCGTCCTGACGAGCGGTCCGATATTGGCGCGCCATCCCTCGAGGCTCTTGGTCGCCCGGTTCTTCATGCGGTTTGGCCGCAGACGCCGGACCGCACCCCCGAAGATTTCGCCAACGAGCTGGAAAGTCAGCTTCAGGCGCAGGGCGCGGATCGCGACACGCCCCTCCTTTTCATCTGCCGCAGTGGCGCACGTAGCCGTGCTGCCGGCGAGACGATGTCCAGCCGCGGCTGGACCCGTGTCATCAATGTTGCCGGAGGTTTCTCCGGCAAGCCGGAAATAACAGGTTGGGCCGACGAGGGCCTGCCGATTTCCAAGATCTGACGGGGGTTTGTCATGAGCAGACCCGTTTTGGGTCGGGAGCCTGCGCTCTCGGCTGACAGTGAAACTTTGATTGCAACCACCACCCAGGAGTCCACCATGCATGCCCAAAGCGCGCCAGCACTGCCCGTCACCGAGACCGCGTCCAGCGGATCGGACGGCGGCAACGACGGCGCGTGGAAGCGTGTAACCTCCAGCCTGCGGGCTGAGCTGGGCGAAGACGTCTACACAAGCTGGTTCTCGCGTCTCGCGCTTGATGGCGTAGACCCCGATGGCACGGCGCGCCTCTCGGTGCCCACTCGTTTCCTCAAGAGCTGGATCGAGTCCCATTATGCCGACCGCATCGTGCGTTTCTTCACCGCCGAAATCCCCGACGTGCGCCGCCTCTCCATCGGCGTGCGCTCGGCCTGCGCCAAGGTCGCCGTACGTCCGGCCGCGACCATTGTCTCCGCGCCCATTGCCGACGTGCTGCCGACGCGGCTTTCGGTGGCTCACGACGGCACGCACGAAACCGGCACGGCCAATCTCGTTGGCTCGCCGCTCGATCGCCGTCTGACCTTTGCCAATTTCCATGTCGGCCGCTCCAATACGCTGGCCTATGCCGCCGCCCAACAGGTCGCCAAGGCCAAGCCGCATGAACCCGTCCGGTTCAACCCGCTCTACGTTCATGCCTCCGTCGGCCTCGGGAAGACGCATCTTCTCCAGGCTGTCGGCACCGAGGCTGAGAGCGGTGGGCGCCGCGTTCTTTATCTCACGGCCGAGCGGTTCATGTTCGGTTTCGTCTCCGCGCTGCGCGCCCAGACCGCGCTCGCCTTCAAGGAAACGCTGCGCGGAATCGATGTGCTGATCATCGACGACGTTCAGTTCCTTCAGGGCAAAAGCGTTCAGCAGGAATTCGGCCACACGCTCAATGCCTTGATCGACGCCAACAAGCAGGTCGTGATCGCGGCGGATCGTCCGCCGGCGGAGCTGGAGAGCCTCGACGAACGCCTGCGCTCGCGCCTGGCTGGCGGTCTTTCGGTGGAAATGGGCGGGCTTGATGAGGAGCTGCGCCTTGCCATTCTGAAGGCACGCGTCGCCGCCGAGGAAGCGCGCAATCCTGGTTTCTCGGTGCCGTCAGAAGTGCTGGATTACGTGGCCCAGGTCGTCACCGCCAATGGTCGTGATCTCGACGGGGCGATAAACCGCCTGGTGGCGCACAATACGCTGACCAATGCGCCGGTCACGCTCGAGATGGCCGAACAGACCCTGCGGGATCTGGTGCGAACCCACGAGCCTAAGCGGGTCAAGATCGAGGACATCCAGCGCATTGTCGCACGCCATTACAACGTGTCCCGTGCTGACGTGCTGTCGTCGCGCCGCACGCAGACAGTGGTGCGTCCACGGCAGGTTGCGATGTATCTCTCCAAGATCCTGACGCTCAGGTCTTTGCCGGAGATCGGACGGCGTTTCGGTGGCCGCGACCACACCACCGTGCTTCACGCCGTGCGCAAGATCGAGGCGCTGGTTGCCAAGGACGCGCAGCTCGCCGAGGAGATCGACCTCATCAAGCGCATGCTGCAAGAGTGATCAGGATAACCTCCGGTTAAGGCTTGCGATCTGCCGTCGAAAACGCCAATGTCCCGCTCCCGGCGCGCGGGACATTTTCTTGCGCGCGCTCTAAACGTTTCTTCCGACCTGGGGAACAATCATGCGGGTGACGCTCGAGCGCTCGGCGCTTCTCAAGGCCCTTGGCCATGTTCATCGTGTCGTAGAGCGGCGCACGACCATTCCGATCCTGTCGAATGTTCTGCTGCGCGCCGCCAACAGCGCATTGAAGCTGCAGGCAACCGACCTTGACCTTGAAGTGGTGGAAAGCGTGCCCGCGAATGTGGGCGATGCCGGTGCCACCACGGTGCCTGCGCACACGTTCTATGACATCATCCGCAAGCTGCCCGATGGTTCGGAAATCACCCTCGAGCAATCAGGCACCACGCTGGCGCTGAGCGCCGGCCGCTCCCGCTTCACGCTGCAAACGCTGCCTGAGGCCGACTTCCCGGATCTGACGGCCGGCGATCTGCCTGTTCGCTTTGACCTGGCCGCCGCGGAGCTCAAGCGGCTCATCGACAAGACCCAGTTCGCCATCTCCACCGAGGAGACGCGCTACTACCTCAACGGCATCTACTTCCACGCCATCGACGTTGAGGGCATTCGCATGTTGCGGGCGGTCGCCACCGACGGCCACCGGCTGGCACGCGTCGAAATTCCCGCGCCCTCCGGCAGCGGCGAAATGCCCGGCGTCATCATCCCCCGAAAAGCCGTCGCCGAGGTGCAGCGGCTGGTGGAGGATCCTGACGGCACGGTCGTGGTCGAGCTCTCGCCGGTCAAGGTGCGCTTCACCATCGGTTCGGTGGTGCTGACTTCCAAGCTGATCGACGGCACCTTCCCCGATTACGCCCGCGTTATCCCTGTCGGCAATGACAAGCAGCTTCTGGTCGACAAGGGCGATTTCACCAGCGCCGTCGACCGGGTCTCCACCATCTCCTCCGAACGGGGACGCGCTGTGAAACTCGCGCTCGGCCAGGGTCGGTTGGTGCTCACAGTGACCAATCCCGATTCCGGGACGGCGACCGAAGAGCTTGAGGTGGATTATACCGCGGATGCGATCGAGATCGGCTTCAACTCGCGCTACCTCCTGGACATCCTCGGGCAGGTGGACGGCGATGCAGCGGTGCTGAAGCTTGCTGATCCCGGATCGCCCACCCTGCTGCACGAGCAGGACGGCACCTCGGCGCTCTACGTGCTGATGCCGATGCGGGTGTGACGCCAGGACCGCAACCTCGGCGCGTGGCGATCCGCCGCCTGCGCCTCACCAATTTCCGCAATCATGCCGCGCTGGAACTGACGCCTGACGGCGCCAGCCTGGCGCTTGCCGGCCCCAACGGGGCGGGTAAGACCAACATTCTCGAGGCCGTCTCGCTTTTCGCGCCCGGGCGCGGTCTGCGGCGCGCGGCGGCCGGCGACATCGCTCTTGTCACCGGCGACGGATCATGGGCCGCGGCCTGCGAGCTCGATGGCGTCCACGGAGAGGCCAGTCTCGGCACGGGAATAGAACCCGCGGGCGGCGAGGAGACGGGCCGCCGTCGCTGCCGCGTCAATGGCGCCCCGGCCCCGAGCCCTTCGGTCTTTTCCGAACATCTGCGCATCGTCTGGCTGACGCCGGCCATGGATGGGCTTTTTGCCGGCAGCCCTGGCGATCGCCGCCGTTTCCTCGACCGTCTGGTGCTGGCAGCCGATCCCGAACATGGGCCGCGTGTCGCGGCCTATGAGCGGGCATTGCGGACCCGCAATCGCCTCCTGGAAGAACCGCGGTGGGACCTGCGCTGGCTCGACGCCGCCGAGCGGGAGGCCGCCGAACTGGCCGTCGCCGTCGCCGCCGCGCGGGCGGAGACGGTGGCCCGGCTCTCCGCCCTCATCGAGGAAACCCGCGATCCCACCTCGCCCTTCCCCTGGGCGCGCCTGATGCTGGAAGGGGCCTTGGAAGCCGAGGCCATGATTGAGCCCGCTGCCGCGCTCGAAGATCGCTTCGCCGCACAGCTTGCCGCCATGCGCCACCGCGATCGGGCCGCCGGCCGGGCCATCGACGGCCCGCAGGCATCGGATCTTGTCGTGCACCACGGCCCAAAAGCTATGCCGGCGGCACTCTCCTCCACGGGCGAGCAGAAGGCACTTCTGCTCGGCCTGGTGCTCGCCCATGCGCGTCTCGTCGCGCGCCTGTCGGGCGCCACACCGTTGGTCCTTCTCGATGAAGTGGCGGCCCATCTTGATCCCGAACGTCGCGCTGCGCTTTACGGGGTGCTCGACGATCTCGGCTGCCAGGCCTGGATGACCGGCGCCGATGCCGTCCTCTTCGAGAGCCTGCCCGCGCATGCGACGCTTTTTGCCGTCAGCGCGGGGCGGGCGGCAAGGGTGGAGCGGTCATGACCGCCAAGAGCCTGAAGCAGGCCCGCGCCGCTTTGAAATCGATCTTCGGCTACGACGATTTCCGGCCGGGCCAGTCCGAGATCATCGGAGCCGTGCTTGATGGCGAGGATGTCCTTGCCATCATGCCCACCGGCAGTGGCAAATCCATGTGCTACCAGCTTCCCGCCGTGGTCGAAGGTGGCCTGACGGTGGTCGTGTCGCCGCTGATCGCCCTGATGCGGGATCAGGTGCAGCAGATGCAGGCCGTGGGGGTCGAGGCGGCGACGCTCAATTCGACCAATGACGAAGCCGAGGCGCGCCACGCCTTGCAGCGTATGGAGGCGGGAGAGCTTCGGTTGCTCTTCGTCTCGCCGGAGCGCCTGGCGGCCGGCAGCCTTGTGAGCCGCCTGACGCGTTGCGGGGTACGCCGGCTCGCCATCGACGAGGCTCATTGCGTCTCGCAATGGGGCCACGATTTCCGGCCTGAATACCGCCAGCTCGCCGCTGTGCGGGAGGCGCTGGGCGCCGTCCAGACCATCGCCTTGACCGCGACGGCGGACAGGGCGACACGGGCCGACGTCGCAGCCGCGCTGTTTCCCAAGCCGCCCCGCATCGTCGTGCACAGTTTCGACAGGCCGAACCTCGATCTGCGCTTCTCGCCGAAGGAGCGACCACGAAGCCAGATCGAAGAGGTCGTCACGCGAAACCGTGGCAGCTCGGGGATCATCTACACCTCGTCGCGCGACAAGGCCGAGCGCCTCGCCGATTGGCTGTCGGGCAAGGGCCACCATGCATTGCCCTATCACGCCGGCATGGACCAGCAGATCCGCGCCAGGAATCAGGACGTCTTCCTGCAGGAGGATGGCGTCGTCATCGCCGCCACCGTGGCTTTCGGCATGGGCATCAACAAACCGGATGTGCGCTTCGTGGTGCATGCCGACATGCCACCTGGCATCGAAAACTATTATCAGGAGATTGGCCGCGCGGGCCGCGACGGCCTGCCTGCCGAGACCCTGACGCTCTATGGCCTCGACGATATGTCGCTCCGTCGCCGCCAGATCGACGAAAAGAACATCGACGAGCAGCGCTCGAAGGTCGAGCACCGACGCCTCAGCGCCATGATCGACCTCTGCGAAAGCGCAACCTGCCGCCGGCAGGCGCTTCTGGCCTATTTCGGCGAGGAAAGTGGGCGCTGTGGCAAGTGTGACCTCTGCACCGGCCACGCCGTCATGGAGGATGCGACCGAGCCAGCCCGCAAGCTGCTCTCGGCGGTGGCTCGTACCGGCGAGCGCTTCGGCGCCGGCCACCTTGCGGACATCCTGACGGGCCAGACGACAGATGCCGTCAAGCGTCACGGCCACGATCAGATCAAGACCTTTGGCGTGGGCAAGGATCGAAGCCGGCGATCCTGGATGACGGTGGTGCGTCAGCTCTTTGCCTCGCGTCTCCTGGCTGAGGCCAGCGACGAGCACGGCGGTTTCCGCATGACCGAGCGCGGCGAGGATGTGCTGTTCGGCCGCGAAAACATCCAGCTGAGGGCCGTGCCGGACAAGCCGGAGCGCCGGACACGGACCGAGCGCGGCGGCCCCCGCCTTGGTGGCCTCGACGAAGCTTCGGCGGCCTTGTTCGAGGAGCTGCGCGCGTTACGCCTCACCATCGCGCGTGAGGAGGGTGTCGCCGCTTATGTCGTCTTCCCCGACCGCACCTTGATCGATATGGCACAGATGAAGCCCGAAACCCCTGCCGATATGCGTCTCATACAGGGTGTCGGAGCGGCCAAGCTGGCCAGATATGGCGATGTCTTCCTCGACGCCATCGCTCGATTTGGAGCGAGCTGAGCCGGAGGTATCGGCATCTTCCAGCCGTATCCGTGTGCTGTCTCGGCTCGAGGGCTCCTGCGCCACCGGAAAAGCGGTTTCAGTTGCAACAAAAGTGACGACTTCGCGATATCGAGCGGGCGAGCCTGGTCTGAGTGCTCTTCGGATATCGGGCCGCTGGATCGGCGGAGGGTTGAAGGGTGTCGCCCAACGATGAAAACTGCGTTTTCGGCCTGAAATTGCCGCCATTTAAGGCTAGGGTACAGCTTACGAATCGACCGCATGTTTCCGCGGGCTGAAGAGGTAAGCTGCCAATGACCGATCCGACATCCCAGGCCGTCGACTACGGCGCAGAATCCATCAAGGTTCTCAAGGGCTTGGATGCCGTCCGCAAGCGCCCCGGCATGTATATCGGCGATACCGATGACGGCTCGGGTCTCCACCACATGGTCTATGAGGTGGTGGACAATGCCATCGATGAGGCGCTTGCCGGCCATGCCAGCATCGTCACGGTCACCCTCAATGCCGACGGATCCGTCACGGTGACGGACGACGGGCGAGGCATTCCCACAGATATCCATTCCGAGGAAGGCGTGTCGGCCGCCGAGGTCATCATGACCCAGCTCCATGCCGGCGGTAAGTTCGACCAGAATTCGTACAAGGTCTCCGGTGGCCTTCACGGCGTCGGCGTTTCGGTCGTCAACGCGCTGTCGAGCTGGCTGCGCCTGCGCATCTGGCGGGGCGGCAAGGAGCACATCATGGAGTTTCGCCACGGCGAGGCGGTGGCTCCGCTGGCGGTGGTGGCGGAAAATGTCGACAAGCGCGGCACCGAGGTCACGTTCCTGGCGTCAACCGACACTTTCACCATGACGGAGTACAACTGGAACACGCTGGAGCATCGCCTGCGCGAGCTCGCGTTCCTTAACTCCGGTGTCCGCATCCTCCTGACCGACCTGCGCGGTGTCGAACCGCGGCGCGAGGAGATGGTCTACGAGGGCGGCGTCGAGGCCTTCGTGCGCTATCTTGATCGCACCAAGCACCCCATCGTCGATGCGCCCATCGTGGTCCGCGCGGAACGCGACGGCATCGGTGTGGAAGCAGCTCTGTGGTGGAACGACAGCTATCACGAGACGGTGCTGCCCTTCACCAACAACATCCCTCAGCGGGACGGCGGCACCCATCTCGCCGGCTTCCGGGGCGCGCTCACGCGGCAAGTGACGGGCTACGCCGAAAGCTCGGGCCTGACGAAGAAAGAAAAGGTATCGCTGACGGGCGACGACAGCCGCGAAGGCTTGACGGCAGTGCTCTCGGTCAAGGTGCCGGATCCAAAGTTCTCATCCCAGACCAAGGACAAGCTTGTCTCCTCCGAAGTGAGGCCGGTGGTGGAGAGCCTTCTCAATGAGGCGCTTGCAACCTGGTTCGAGGAACATCCCAACGAGGCGAAAGCGATCGTGGGCAAGGTGGTCGAGGCCGCTGCCGCCCGCGAGGCGGCCCGCAAGGCGCGCGACCTCACCCGCCGCAAAGGCGCGCTAGAGGTGGCCTCCCTGCCGGGCAAGCTGGCCGATTGCCAAGAGCGGGACCCGGCAAAATCCGAACTCTTCCTCGTCGAGGGCGACTCTGCAGGTGGCTCCGCCAAGCAGGGGCGCGATCGCGCCTTCCAGGCAGTGTTGCCGCTGCGCGGCAAGATCCTCAATGTGGAGCGCGCACGCTTCGACCGGATGCTCTCGTCCGACCAGATCGGCACGCTCATCACGGCGCTCGGCACCGGCATCGGCCGCGAGGAGTTCAACATCGAGAAGCTGCGTTATCACAAGATCATCATCATGACGGACGCCGACGTCGATGGCGCCCATATCCGCACGCTGCTCCTCACCTTCTTCTTCCGCCAGATGCCCGAGCTGATCGAGCACGGCTACATCTACATTGCCCAGCCGCCGCTCTACAAAGTCACGCGCGGCAAGTCCGAGCAGTACATCAAGGATGAACGGGCGCTTGAGGATTACCTCATCGGCCAGGGTGTCGACGGCGCCGTTCTGACAATGGCAAACGGCGAAGAGCGCGCCGGTACCGATCTGGTCGACCTGCTGCGCGAGGCACGCAATGTCCGCGCCATTCTCGGCGGGCTTCACTCACGCTATGACCACGATACCGTGGAACAGGCGGCCATCGCCGGCGCCCTCTCGCCGAGGCTGGCGCTGGAGGATGACAAGGCGGAAGAGGCCGCGGCTTATATCGCACGCCGTCTCAACCTGCTCGCCGATGAATTCGAGCAGGGCTGGGAAGGCCGGGTCTCCGAAGGCGGCTTCGTCTTTCAGCGCGAGCTGCGCGGGGTGCGCGAAGCCTCCATCATTGATGCCGCTCTCGTCAATTCGGCGGACGCCCGCCGCCTCGATGAGAAGACCACGCACCTCCAGGAGGTTTACGGCAAGGCGGCGACACTTCGCCGGCGCGATGATGAAACCATCATCCGGGGACCATCCGCCCTGGTCGAGGCCGTGCTTGCGGCCGGCCGCAAGGGTGTGGCGCTGCAACGCTACAAAGGTCTCGGTGAAATGAATCCGGAACAGCTCTGGGAGACCACGTTGGACATCAACGCCCGTTCACTGCTGCGGGTGAAGGTCAATGAGGTCGATGAGGCGGATGATATCTTCGTCAAGCTCATGGGCGACGTGGTGGAGCCGCGCCGCGAATTCATCCAGAGCAACGCCCTGGCGGCCAGCGTCGACGTCTGAAGGATTTCCCATCGCGCAACGCCCTCCGATGCGAAGGGCGTTGCTGCTGCGATGATCAGAAGAGGTCGAGCGAAAAGCGCTTGGACAGGCCGAGGCCGATGGCGAACTGATCCTTGCTGCCCGCCTCCACGATGGGCGAATCCTCGGCATCACCCAACATGCGGCTGTAGGATGCCTCCACATTGGCGAACCAATCAGGCTTAAACTCATAGCGGATCATGGCGTTGATGCCGGCCGACTTGATGCCGCCGTCAGGATCATGGGCCGTGAAGCGGCCAGCGGTGATGATTTCCTCCTCCGGTGTGACGCCGAAGTAGGTGTCCATATAGTCTTCGCTGGCGAAGCTCATGAAGGGACCGACCTTGAATTCCCATTGGCTGGTCGGCCGCGCGATGGCATTGGCACCGATTTCACCGACAAGCCCGTGCGCTCCGCCGAAGGCATAGCGCGCCTCGCCATAGATCTCGGCATGGCGCCAGCCATAGGCAGCCCTCAGGCCGGCTTCATAGGTGGGATCGACGTCGATAAGCCCGGCCACATCGTCATAGTCCTTGTCATCGCGCTCCGGCGTATAGCCGACCGAGGGCGCGATGGAAAATCCGGTGCCGTCACGCCCGCCGAATGCACCGAGGCCGGGAATGTTGACGTAGCGCGGCCTGATAATCGGGAACGGAGAGACCTCATATTCGCTCGCGCCCTCGTAGGCGGGGGACACCCGCCCGCCGATGCCGAGCTCGATGATGAGGTCCGTTCCTGGAGCAACACCGGGCGTCACGGGCGCAGCAGAAAACTCCCCGGCCTCGGGATCGGCCGCTTCAGCCGGCGTGATGACGGCGGCGAGCGACAGGCAGCAGCCGGAAAGAGCCGTAATGAACTTGATCGACATGGCGGGGTCCGTGGTCGCCGCGGCAGGTCGTGGGATGCCGGGCAGATTGAAGTGTGATGCCGAAACCGTAGACAGGCCGTCATGCCGCTGGCAAGCGCGGTGCCGGCCGCCGAGCCATGGAATTCTTCATTATTCCTTGGGTGTTGCCGTCAGGTTCCAGCCGCTCGCATCCTTGACGCCGCGCTTCAGCAGCTCGTCCCAGGCTTCCTCGGCGCTGTCGGCGAAGGCGAAAAGCTCCACATCACGGGGTGCGATCATGCCGTGCTCGACCAAGACATTAAAATTGATCAGGCTGCTCCAATAGGCCTTGTCGAATAGAACAACCGGCAATGCCGGCGCTTTCCCGGTCTGGGTCAGCGTGAGAAGCTCGAAGAGCTCATCCAGGGTTCCATAGCCGCCCGGGAACACAACCAGTGCATTGGCGCGCATGGCCAGATGCATCTTGCGCATGCCGAAGTAGTGGAACTGGAAGGTGAGATCCGGCGTGGTCCAGGGGTTGGGCTCCTGCTCATGCGGCAGACGGATATTGAAGCCGATGGTGGGCGCGCCGGCCTCCGCCGCGCCGCGGTTGGCCGCGCCCATGATGCCACCGCCACCGCCGGTGGCGATGACATTGTCGCGCTGGCCCTCGTGATCGTCGAGCGCGCCGCCGCGCTCCGAGATGATCCGCCCGAGGGTCCTGGCCTCCTGATACCAGAAGGCATGGCGGCCCTCTCCAGTCTCGCCGATCCGCGCGGACCCGAAGACCACGATGGTTGAGCGCACGCCCCACCGGCGCAAAGCTTCCTCAGCCTTGGCATATTCCAGCAGAAAACGAACACCCCGCATGCTGTCGCCCAGCAGGAAATCCTGATCCAGCGCAGGAAGCCGAAACGAGGGCGCCGCCATCTGCGGCGCGTTGGAAGGCTGGTCGTTGTTCATGCCGATGTCTGTCGATCGATCCAGGGAAAGAAGACGCGCGCGAAGATCATCACCGCAAGGATGCGGACGATGTGATGCGTCGCAACGAAGGCGACCTCGATCTGCATGGCCACCGCGATGAGGCTCATTTCAGCAAGCCCGCCGGGAGAATAGGCCAGCATCAGCGGGACCTGTTCGTAGCTGGACAGAAATGAGACGATCTCGGCAAACCCGAGCGTGATGAGAAGCAGCATCACCGTGGCGCCGAGGGCGAGGCGCAACACTTTCAGGATTTGCCCCGGCGTCGTGCCGGCGAACCGGCAGCCGACCACTGTTCCAAGCACCAGTTGGGCCCCGGACACGATCTCGCGGGGAAGGTGGAAGTCCGATATTCCCGACACATGCACGATCAGGCTGAGCAGCATCGGGCCCATTAGATATTTGGACGGCAGCCGCAGGAGATGGCCCAGAATGGCGCCCGCCACGGCGACGCCGAACAGCCATGCAGGGGTGCTCCAGTGGACTTCGAAAAGGGAAAGTCCGGCGGAGCGGCCGCGGCTGCCGAGATCGACGCCCGAAAGCCATTGCACAACGAACGGCAATGTCATGACGATGGTGAAGACGCGGGCGGAATGCACCATCGCGATGAGGCGGGTATCGGCACCCTTGTCATCGCCCAGCACGATCATTTCGGCGAGACCGCCGGGCATTCCGGCGAAATAGGCGGTCTTGAGGTCAAAACCGCCGACCTTGCACAGATAGGTCACGCAGACGACGCCACTCACCAGCATGAAGGCGAACAGGCCGAGCAGCGTCGGAATCCAGCTGCCGATGCCGGCGAGAATCTGCGGCGAGAACCCGGACCCGAGCAGCACCCCCACGATGGCAATGACCGGAGGCCGGATCGTCGATGGCGCGGTGACGGGAATGCGAAGCAGCGTCGCCAGCATGCAGAACAGCATGGCACCGAGCATCCAGGCGAGCGGCAGCTGATAGTGATTGAAGACGAGTGCGCCACAGAGACCAATGGCGAGCGCCAGCCCGAAACGGCGATACGGGAAGCGCGCCGGAGAGAGCGCGGCGAAGCCTTCGCGCCATTCCGTGATGAGGTCACGGATCACGGGGTGTGCTCCGGAAGGAAAGTCGCGGGGGCAGGTGGAAAGGAGGGTGTCATGATGCTGGCGGCATCATAGTGAGCTTCGTCCCAGCGTCCAGCACCGCCAGGAAAAAAATGCCAGAGCTTCGTGAGACTTAGGCGGGCAGGGCCTTCTCCACCAGCCTGACCCAATAGGACGCGCCGTAAGGAATGACGTTGTCATCGAAATTATACTTCGGGTGGTGCAGGTTGGCTGACGCGCCATTGCCGGCGAAAATGAAGGCGCCGGGGCGCTTTTCGAGCATGAAGGCGAAGTCCTCGCCGCCCATGGTCGGTGCGACGTCGGTCTCCACGCGATCGGCGCCGACGACCTCAGCGGCCACCGTCACGGCGAAGCGGGTCTGGTCGGCATGATTGATCGTGACCGGGTAGTCGCGCGAATAGGTCGCCGTCGCCTTGGCCCCATAGGTGGTGGCGACGCTCTCCACGATCTCCTTGAAACGGCGTTCGAGCAGGTCACGCACGTCGGGATTGAGGCTGCGCGCCGTGCCGCCCAGTACGGCGGATTCAGGAATGATGTTGTCGGCCCGGCCCGCGTTGAAGGTCGTGATGGAGATGACACCCGCCTCTGCCGGGTCCAGGCTGCGGCTCACGATGGACTGCAAGGCCGCCACGATATGGCTGCCGACCAGGATCGGATCGACGCATTTGTGCGGCCGGGCTGCATGCCCGCCGAGCCCCTCGATATCGATGCGCAGCCGGTCCGCGGAGGCCATCAGCGCGCCTGGCCGTATCGCGAACTGACCAACCGGCAAGTCGGGGAAGTTGTGCATGCCGTAGACTTCCTGGATCCCGAAACGCTCCATCAGCCCGTCATCAAGCATGGCCTTCGCACCGGCGCCGCCTTCCTCCGCCGGCTGGAAGATCACGATCACCGTGCCGTTGAAGTTGCGGGTCTCGGCCAGGTGCCGCGCGGCGCCAAGCAGCATCGCCGTATGGCCGTCATGCCCGCAGGCGTGCATCACACCATTGCTGGTCGAGGCATAGGGCAGGCCCGTTTCCTCCAGGATCGGCAGCGCGTCCATATCGGCGCGAAGTCCGATGGTCTTGCCCGATGTGTCACCTCGGCCGTGAATGACTCCGACGACGCCGGTACGGCCGATTCCCGTCACCACCTCATCGATGCCGAAGGAGGCCAGCTTGTCCGCCACGAAGGCTGAGGTCCGATGCTCCTCATAGGCGAGTTCGGGATGGGCATGCAGATCCCGTCGCCAGACCGCTATTTCCTCGGAGAGGGCGGCGATTCGGTTGAGAACGGGCATGGCACCTCGTGAGCATCACTCAGGGTCGGGCCCCACAGCAAAGCTGAGGACGAGAAGCTGGTCAATGCCGTCTGGTCGCGCTCAGGCCGAGTGCCTGCGGCGGCGTAGCCGGCGATTGTTGCGCTTCAATTGCCGCAGCGTTGGCTCGACCGCCGCCCGGGTCAAAGCGGCGCTTGCGTCGATCATATTGTCCGGCTTGGCCGCGAGGGAGATCATGGCCGCGGACGCGGCGCTCGCTCCCGCGAAGGCGGCCGCCCATTTCTCCGTCACC
The DNA here is from genome assembly GCF_014635245.1 of Agaricicola taiwanensis. Taxonomy (GTDB): domain Bacteria; phylum Pseudomonadota; class Alphaproteobacteria; order Rhizobiales; family Methylopilaceae; genus Agaricicola; species Agaricicola taiwanensis. Next base: position 372,980 of record NZ_BMCP01000001.1, read on the forward strand.
ATCCGCGTCAGTTCCGGATCGCTGCCGAGATTGCCCTTGGCGTTGGCGAGCGCGAAGCCCAGCATGCGGCGCATCACGATCTCCTGGGCGGAGAGCTGAGCGACTGTGAGATCGGAGAGAAGAAGGAACCAAGTGGAGAACACGGTGACGCTTGTACCACATGTTCGGACGTGGGCGTGCGAGTTTCCTTGAGAAGACGGCATAAGCATTGAAAAAGGCATGTACCCCTGCGCAAGATGCGGCTCCGTTGCCCAAGGAAAGTCCAATGCAGACCTTCTTCGTTCAGATCAAATGCGAGCTCGGCAAGACCTATGACGTGGCCGAGCGCATCGCCGACCGGGAGTTGCATTCGGAGATCTACTCAACCGCGGGAGATTTCGATCTTCTCGTGAAATATCACGTCGACAGCGGTATCGACATCGGCCACTTCATTGGCGAAAACCTGCAGAACGTGGCGGGAATCAAGGACACTCGCACGGTCATCACGTTCAAAGCCTTCTGAAGGTGTGCCTGATGCCCGTTGCCACCGGGCAACGCACCCCTAAAAGCCGCCCGCTGGGTCTTGTGCGATATGCAAAAGACAACGATCTTGCGGGCCCGCCGGCCCTTTGGCCCCAAAGCTTATAGTGGAGACTGTCATGCCCCGTTCCATTCCGGGCGGCGCCCTGCGCACCGCCGTTGGGCTGATGTTGGCATGCGCTGCGCTCACCGCGGTCCATGCTCAGGAAATGCCGGCCATGCCGGTCAGCGTCGCCCAGCCGGTCAAGCGCCAGGTGGTTGACTGGGCTGAATTTTCCGGCCGTTTCGAAGCATCCGCGCTCGTCGATCTCCGTGCTCGCGTGTCGGGACAGCTCGACGAGGTCAATTTCCGCGACGGCGCGGTGGTCGAAAAGGGCGATCTGCTCTTCACCATCGACCCGCGCCCTTATGAGGCGGCCCTGCGCCAGGCCGAGGCCAATGTGCGGGTCGCTCAGACTCGGGTCGATCTCACAGCATCCAACCTTCAGCGCGCCGAGGAGCTGCGCACCACCGGCAATATTCCTGAAAGTATCCTGCAGCAGCGCCAGCAGGAATCGCTGGAGGCTATCGCCAGCTTGGAGGCTGCCAAGGCGACAGCTGAAGCGGCACGTCTCGACCTGGATTTCACTCAGGTCAAAGCGCCGATAAGCGGGCGCATCGGGCGCAAGCTGGTTACCGAAGGCAACTATGTCACCGGCGGCTCGGCCACCGGAACGCTGCTCACGACCATCGTCCAATACGATCCCGCGCATTTCTATTTTGACCTCGATGAGCAGAGTTTCCAGAAGTATCAGCGCGCCGTCGCCTCGGGCGAGCGCGAGCGCGCCGGGCAGACAGCCCTGATCGCCCTGTCTGATGAGACCGACTTTACGCATGAGGCCAAGCTCGACTTCATCGGCAACCAGATCGACGAGGCCACCGGCACCATCCGCGTGCGTGCCGTCCTGCCCAACCCGAACAATTTCGTGACCCCCGGTCTGTTCGGCCGTGTGCGCATCGCGACCGGCAAGCCCTACGAAACACTGGTCCTGCCGGATGTCGCCATCGTGGCTGATCAGGACCGCAAGCTCGTCATGACGGTGACTGAGGATGGGTCTGTGGCGCCCAAGCCCGTGACGATCGGGCCGCGCGTTGGTCCTGTGCGGGTGATCCGCTCCGGCCTCGACGGCAATGAAAAGGTCATCATCAACGGCCTCATGCGCGCCCGGCCTGGATCTAAGGTCCAGCCGCAGCCTACCGAATTCGATGTTCCCGAAGATCTGACCAGGCCAGTCGGCAACGCCGGCTGAGGGAGGCAAGGCCATGAAATTCGGACATTTCTTCGTTGACCGGCCGATTTTCGCGGCGGTGCTGTCGATCGTCCTCGTTATCGTGGGTGGCATCGCGCTGCTCGGCCTGCCGATCGCGCAGTATCCGGAAATCGCGCCGCCCACCATCTCCATCAACGCCACCTATCCGGGCGCCAACGCCGAAACCATCGCCGAAACGGTTGCGACGCCCATCGAGCAGGCGGTGAACGGCGTCGAGGGCATGATCTACCAATCCTCGCAGGCCACCAGCGATGGCTCTCTCGCCATCACGGTCACCTTCGAGATCGGCACCGACATGGATATCGCCCAGGTTCAGGTGCAGAACCGGGTGTCGACGGCTGAGCCACGGCTGCCGGAGGAAGTGCGCCGCCTGGGCGTCACGGTGAACAAGAGCGCCACCGACTTCCTCATGGTCGTGAACATGTTCTCGCCGGAGGGAACGCTCGATGAGCTTTACATCTCCAACTACGTCTATCTGAACATCCGCGACGTCATCGCCCGTCTGGACGGGGTAGGCGATCTCTTCGTCTTTGGCGCGCGCGAGCTTGCGGTGCGCGTCTGGCTCGATCCTCAGCGCCTCGCCAGCTATGGCCTGACGGCAGGAGAGGTGGTGGCCGCCCTGCAGGAGGAGAACGTCCAGGTCTCCGGTGGTTCGCTGGGCGAACCACCGGCCCCTGAGGGCTCCAACTTCCAGATCACGGTGGCGACGCAGGGCCGTTTTCAGAACATCAGCCAGTTTGAGAACGTCATCGTCAAGCGCGGAGAGCAGGGGCAGCTCCTCAAGCTCAAGGACATCGCCAAGATCGAATTCGGCGCGCAGCAATATGCCACCAACAGCTATCTCGATGGCCGTTACTCGGTGGGCATCGGCATCAACCAGCGTCCCGGATCGAACGCTCTTGAAGCGGCCGATCTGGTGCTCCAGACCATGGAGGAGCTGAAGCAGGATTTCCCTCCCGGCCTCGAATACGCCGTGGTTTATAATCCGACCGAATTCGTCTCCGCCTCCATCGAGGCCGTCACCGAGACCATGCTGGAAGCGGTGGTGCTTGTCGTCATCGTCATCTTCATCTTCCTGCAATCGCTCAGGACCGCGCTGATCCCCATCCTGACGATCCCGGTATCGCTCATCGGCACATTCGCTGTCATGGCCGTGTTCGGCTTTTCCGTGAACATGCTGACGCTGTTCGGCCTGATCCTGGCGATCGGCATCGTGGTCGACGACGCCATCGTGGTGGTGGAGAACGTCGAGCGTAACATCCAGGAAGGGCTGACGCCGCGTGAGGCAGCGCATCGCACCATGGACGAGGTCGGCATCGCGGTGATCGCCATCGCGCTGGTGCTGTCGGCGGTCTTCATTCCGACCGCGTTCATTCCCGGCATCTCCGGGCGCTTCTATCAGCAGTTCGCCGTTACCATCGCGGCAGCCACCATCGTTTCGGCGATCTGCTCGCTGACCCTCTCACCGGCGCTCGCGGCGCTTCTCATCAAGCCCCACGAGCATGGCAAGGGCGGCATCGTCCGGCGCCTGGGTGATCGCTTCAACGACTGGTTTGACCGCGTCTCCGGCCGTTACGCCCGTGGCATCGGCGCGGTCGTGCGGCGCAAGGGCTTCTTCCTCTTGATCTATCTGGGCCTGGTCGCGGCCACTATCTGGATCAGCGGCCGCGTGCCGACGGGCTTCATCCCGCAGTCGGACCAGGGCTATGGCATCGTCGCGTTGCAGCTTCCGGAGGGCGCCTCGCTCGGCCGCACCGATGAGGTGGTGCGGCGCGCATCCGAGATCATCAAGGGCACGCCTGGTGTCAGCAACGTCGTCGGCATCGCCGGCTTCAACGGCGCCACCTTCTCCGCCGCCTCCAACGGCGGCTTGATGTTCGCGGTGTTCGAGCCTTTCGAAACACGGCTGGAGAAGGGGCTCACCGCGGCATCCATCACGCAGGAGGCGCAGATGCGGCTTGGCGCGATCCAGGAAGCCTTCGGCATCGTTATCCAGCCGCCCTCCGTTCCCGGCCTCGGCATCGGCGGCGGGTTCAAGATCCAGATCCAGGATCGCGGCAACGTCGGCATCGCCGCCCTGCAGGAAGCCACCAACGCGGTCATCGGCCGGGCGGCGCAGGAGCCGCGCCTGATGGGTGTCTTCTCCACCTTCTCGATCTCCTCGCCGCAGGTCTTCGTCGATGTGGATCGCGACAAGGCGCGCATGCTGGATGTGCCTGTCGGCAACATTTTCCAGGCCATGCAAATCCTAGTGGGCTCCGCCTATGTCAACGACTTCTCCGCCTATGGCCGCGCCTTCCAGGTGAAGGTCCAGGCCGATGGAGAGCATCGCCTCGAGCAGGCCGATCTCCTGAACATCAAGGTGCGGTCGAACGAGGGTGCCCTGGTGCCGCTCGGCACACTGGTGAAGCTTCGCGATACCACGGGTCCCTTTACGGTCAACAGGCACAATCTGTTCACCACCATATCCATCACCGGTTCGCCGGCTCCGGGTGTCTCCTCCGGTGAGGCGCTCCTGATCATGGAAGATATCGTCAATGAGGTCCTGCCTCCCGGCGTCGGCTTCGAGTGGACCGAGATCGCGCTCCAGGAGCGCCAGCTCGGCAATGCCGCGACCTATATCTTCGGCCTTGCGGTCCTGTTCGTCTTCTTGGTGCTGGCCGCCCAGTATGAAAGCCTCGCCTTGCCTTTGGCGATCATCCTGATCGTGCCTTTGGCGATCCTGGCGGCGCTCACCGGCAGCATGATCCGCGGCATGGACAACAACATCCTGACGCAGATCGGCTTCGTGGTGCTGATCGGTCTCGGTGCAAAAAACGCGATCCTGATCGTTGAATTCGCGCGGCAGGCCGAAGAGGAAGGACGCTCGCCGGCCGAGGCCGTGGTCGAGGCCTGCCGGCTGCGCCTGCGGCCGATTCTGATGACCTCGCTGGCCTTCACCCTTGGCGTGGTGCCGCTGGCCCTTGCCACCGGAGCCGGCGCCGAATTGCGCCAGGCCATCGGCACCTCGGTGGTCTTCGGCATGATCGGCGTGACACTGCTCGGCCTCTTCCTGACGCCGGTGTTCTATGTGGTCATCCGCAACACCGTGCTACGGTTCAGCCGAGGCCGGCCAAGGGCGGCACCTGCCGGCGAAAAGACCTGAGAACAGCCCTTCGCCGGTGGCGAAGGGCGCCCGTCAAAATCCACAGCCTCGCGAGGGAAAGCCATGGCTTTGGATATCTGGTTCACCTTCGTCGCGAGTTCGTCCGTGATGCTGCTCATCCCGGGGCCGACAGCTCTTCTGGTCGTCTCATATGCGCTGGGGCAGGGCCGGCGATCGGCGCTTGCGACCGCGGCCGGTGTGGTGCTCGGTGATTTCCTGGCCATGACCCTGTCGCTTGTCGGCGTCGGGGCCTTGCTCATGGCCTCGGCCACCCTGTTCACGCTCGTGAAATGGATTGGCGCGGCTTATCTCGTGTGGCTTGGGATCAAGCTGTGGCGGGCAAAGCCTTCGGCCGGTGACGCCGCGCCGGCAAGCCAAACCCGCATGTTCGGCCATGCCTTCGCCGTGACGGCTCTGAACCCGAAGAGCATTGTCTTCTTCATCGCCTTTCTGCCGCAGTTCATCGACCCCGCGGTGTCGCTCTTGCCGCAGGTCGCCATTCTGGAAGTGACGTTCCTTGCCCTCTCCGGCTTGAACGCGCTGTTCTATGCCCTGGTGGCGTCACAGGCGCATCGCGCCATCCGCAGCGATAACGTGCTGCGAACAATCAATCGCGCCGGAGGCAGCCTCTTGATCGGCGCTGGGGTGGCGACGGCGATGATGAGGAAATCCGCCTGATCTTGTGCCTGCCGACAAAGCTGCCATACTGGAACGTATGGAGAACAATCTGGATCTATCCCCGGTGGATCTGGCCGAGCTCAGCGGATGCGGGCCCTGCCGCCCCGAGGCCACTCTGGCGATCTGCAGGGGAACGGCCCGCTTCCTGCGCTCGCTCAACCTCGCCTGCGTTCTTGAATTTCCTCTGCCCTCAGGTCGGCGCGCCGACATCGCCGCGCTAGGGCCAAAAGGCGAGTTCTGGATCATCGAGGTGAAGTCTTCCCTTGAGGACTTCCGGGTGGACCGCAAATGGCAGGAATACCGCCAGCACTGCGACCGTCTTTTTTTCTCGGTGGCAATCGAATTCCCGCAGGAGGTCTTGCCGCCGGATGCTGGCCTCGTGGTGGCGGATGCCTACGGGGGGCAGCTGTTGCGCCCTGCGCCGGAGCATCGGCTTTCCGCACACACGCGCAAGGCGCTCACGCTACGGTTCGCACGCCTCGCCGCCGCCCGCTGTCACGCCTCGATCGACCCGCCGGCCTTTGCTCCGTGACGATCAGCGCGGTGCGCGCTTGGCGAGGATCCGTTGCAGGGTACGGCGGTGCATGTTGAGCCGCCGCGCAGTCTCCGAGACATTGCGGCCGCACAATTCATAGACCCGCTGGATATGCTCCCAGCGCACCCGGTCGGCCGACATCGGGTTTTCCGGTGGGGCGGGCTTGCGGTCACCGGTCGCCATCAGGGCCTGGTGGATTTCATCGGCATCGGCGGGCTTTGCGAGATAATCCATGGCGCCGAGCTTCACCGCCGTGACGGCGGTGGCGATATTGCCATAGCCGGTCAGCACGACACCGCGGGCGTCCGACCTCTTCTGCTTCAGCGCTGAGATCACCTCCAGCCCGTTGCCGTCTCCCAGCCGCATGTCGACCACGGCGAAGGCCGGCGGCTCAGCTTCGAGCCGTGCCAGGCCCTCCTTGACGCTTTCGGCTGTCGTGACCTGATAGCCGCGCGCTTCCATGGCGCGCGCCACGCGCTGCAGGAAGGCCTTGTCGTCATCCACGATGAGAAGGGAGCGATCGGCGGGAAGGTCGGGATATGGCTCCGTCATGATCTATGTCCTGAAAGGCACGATGTCGGCCAGTTGGTTGGAAAAGTAGAGGCTGGAGCGAGTTTCACAAGAGATATCCCATGTTTCGGCCGGTGCGGTGAGCCTCGAAGTGGCTTCGAGGCCAGATGATGCGGATCTGCGCGCCCGTTTCGGGTGCGGCAACATTCTGGAAAGTCACGGTGGCGCCGGACCGCTCGAGCAGCGTCTTGGCGATGAAGACGCCGAGGCCGAGGCCGGTGGCGGAATCACCCTCGCCGGAGCGCACTCCTCGGGTGGTCACATAAGGCTCGCCCAGGTGCGCGAGGATGTCTGCCGAGAAGCCGAAGCCATCGTCGGTGATGCTGAGAGACACCTGGTCTTCGCTCCAGGAGACACCGAGCACCACGCGCGAACGGGCAAAATCTACGGCGTTGTCGAGAAGATTTCCGAGGCCATAGAGAATACCGGGATTGCGTGTCAGCGTCGGCTCCGGCGGTTCGCAATCGCCCTTCACGATATCGACCTCCACGTCGAAAGCCCGCTGCGGCGCCGCCACCTCTTCCAGCAGGTGCGTTACTGGAAGCCGGGCGAAGGGCGCGCCGTCGTCGTCGAGCGAGGTGAGGGTACGCAGGATCTCGCGGCAGCGTTCGACCTGGGTGCGCAGGAGGGTGATGTCGTCTTTGGCGATATTGTCGGCGGGGGTCGCCCGATCCAGTTCCTTGACGACGAGATAGATCGTCGCGAGCGGCGTGCCGAGTTCATGGGCCGCCGCGGCGGCGAGCCCGTCGAGAGCGGAAAGGTGCTGCTCCCGCGCGAGGACAAGCTCAGTCGCTGCCAGCGCTTGCGACAGCTGCCGGGCCTCTTCGGCCACCCGCCAGGCATAGACGCCGATGAAGGCGACCGACATGGCGATCGCGACCCAGACGCCAAGGACATAGAGGAAGGGGAGCTGTTCGATGACGCCCGATTCCCAGGGAAGCGGCAGCTGGAAAAAGGCGAGAAAGGTAGCGCAGCCGATGGCCAGGAAACCCAGAAGCATTGTGGGCACCGGCGGCAGAGTGGTGGCCGAGATCAGCACCGGTGCCAGGAACAGGATGGCGAAGGGGTTCTGCAGTCCGCCCGTCAGATAGAGCAGCACCGCCAGCTGCATCACGTCGAAGGCGAGCAGCATGGCCGCGCGGTTGGAGTCCAGGCGTTCACTGACGGGATAGAAGATGCGCAGGCAGATGTTCAGGATGGCCGAGGCGGCGATCACCATGAAGGAGGCGCCTACCGGCAGCGTGAAACCGAGGCCGACATGAACGGCAACGATAGCCGCGCTCTGCCCCGCGATGGCCAGCCAGCGCAGCCGCACCAGGGTGTCGAGCCGCAGACGGGCTGCGGTCTGACCTGGAGGAGGTGCGGGCGAGGTGTCGGCAGGCATGGCCGCTGTCATATTCCCGACAAGTCGCCGGGAAAAGCCCTGATTGAAAGGCAAAACTCGAAATTATGGCGCACGGAGCCTATGTGAAGCACGGAAAAGGCCACCGAGTTACTTGTTCAATGTCCCAATTTGCGATCGAAGCGCGCCACCTGCGCAAGGTGTTCCGCGACACCCCGGCTGTCGATGATGTCAGCTTCGCCATCCCTAAAGGAAGCGTCGTCGGCATCCTTGGCGGCAATGGCGCGGGTAAGACGACCACCATTGCCATGGTGATGGGCCTCACCTTGCCGACCTCCGGCGAGGTGCACGTTCTTGGTACTGACATGGCGCGTCACCGGCACGACGTCTTGCACCGGATGAATTTCGAAAGCCCCTATGTCGATCTCCCCGGACGTCTCCCCGTGAGGCAAAACCTGTCGGTTTTCGCAAAGCTCTACGGCATGCGGGATGTTGCGGTCCGCATCGCCCGCCTGGCGAGTGACCTTGATCTCACCTCCTTCCTCGACCGGCCGACCAATCGCCTTTCGGCGGGCCAGAAAACGCGTGTGGCCTTGGCGAAATCCTTGATCAATGATCCGGAAGTCCTCCTGCTGGACGAGCCGACGGCGTCGCTGGACCCGGACACGGCGGACTGGATCCGCGGCCGGCTGGAGGATTATCGGCGCGAGCGTGATGCCACCATTCTGATCGCCTCGCATAATATGGCCGAGGTGGAGCGGCTGTGTGATCGCGTCATCATGATGAAGAGCGGCCGCATCGTTGACGATGCCTCTCCGTCCGACATGCTCGCCCGTTACGGGCGGTCGAACCTGGAGGAGGTGTTCCTCGACGTGGCGCGCGGGCGCGTGCAGGAGGCTGCCCAATGACCTCATCAGCCCCTCGTGCTCCCTCCCGTTTCTCGCCGGGCCGCGTGCTCGCGATGGTCGAGCGGCACCTCTATGTGCTGCGCAGTTCATGGCCCCGCCTCCTGGAGTTGATCTACTGGCCGACCGTGCAGATGCTGACCTGGGGGTTCCTGCAGAGCTATATCGGCGAGGCGTCCGGCCGCATGGCCATGGCCGCGGGGGCCTTCATTGGCTCCATGCTGTTGTGGGACATCCTGTTTCGCGGCGGGCTGGGCTTTTCCATCTCCTTCCTGGAAGAGGTCTGGGCCAAGAATCTCGGCAACCTCATGATGAGCCCGCTGCGGCCGAGTGAGCTCGTGGCCTCGCTGATGACCATGAGTGTGATCCGGCTCCTGATCGGCATGGTGCCGGTGACGCTCATGGCGATCTTCTTCTTCGGCTTCAACCTGTGGGCTCTTGGCCTGGCGCTGGCGGCCTTCTTTGCCAACCTCATCCTGACGAGCTGGTCGATCGCGCTCTTCACCAGCGGCATCATCCTTCGGCATGGTGCGGGAGCGGAAGGGATCGCCTGGTCGCTGACCTTCATTCTCATGCCCCTGTGCGCGGTCTATTATCCCGTCGCGGTCCTGCCGGACTGGTTGCAGCACCTCGCCTGGAGCCTTCCGCCGACCTATGTGTTCGAAGGCATGCGCGCTCTCGTGATCGACGGCATCTTCCGCGCTGATCTTATGATTTGGGCGCTGGGGTTGAATGCCATTGTTTTCGCTGTTGCCGTTACATCATTTTTAATTCTGATGAATCGGGCAAGAATAGCGGGGACTTTGCTTCAATCCAGCGAATAGTAATCTTTATAATACAAAATACCGCCTATTATACGTCAGACGTATTGACCTGCATTGTCAACATGTCGACACTTGGGGAGTGGCATGAGCAGGAACAGGCAGGCCCGTCGTATGGCAATTGGTGAATTCGGTGGTAGTGGCGAAACGGAATTCGGCCTCTACGGTACATTGCCTTTGTACATGATGTATGAGGCCTCTCACGCGGCCCTCAATCCCGCGCGAACCATGGCGGAAGCGACCAAGCTTTACTTTCGCAATCCCATCAATCCCTGGTCGCACACCGCGCTCGGCCGCTCCTGGGCGGCAGCGGCCGAGGTCTTTGAGCGCACGACACGCCGCTACGGCAAGCCCTCGTTCGACCTGCCGACGACGCTCTCGCACGGCCGGAGCGTGCCCATCACCGAACGCATCGTCTGGTCGCGGCCCTTCTGCAAGCTGATCCATTTTGAAAAGAGCTGGGGCGGCGATTCGCACCGTCAGCCGAAGCTGTTGATCGTTGCCCCCATGTCCGGCCATTTCGCCACGCTGCTGCGTGGCACGGTGGAGGCCATGCTGCCGGACCACGATGTCTACATCACCGATTGGACCGACGCCCGGCTGGTCCCCACGGCCGAGGGCGAATTCACGCTGGATGATTACATCGACTATGTGATTTCCATCCTGCACAAGCTCGGGCCGGACACGCATGTCATGGCGGTGTGCCAGCCTGCCGTGCCTGTTTTCGCCGCAGTGGCGCGCATGGAGGAAGATAGGGATCCCTATGCGCCGCGTTCGATGATCCTGATGGGTGGCCCGATCGATACCCGGGAAAATCCGACCGGGGTGAACGATCTTGCCGAGGAGCGCGGGATCGACTGGTTCCGCCGCAACGTCATCACCACGGTTCCCTTCCCGCATCCGGGCTTCATGCGGCCGGTCTATCCGGGCTTCCTTCAGCTCACGGGCTTCGTGTCGATGAACCTCGACCGGCACATGAGCGCCCACCGGGACTTCTTCCATCACCTTGTCGCCAACGACGGTGACAGCGCGGAAAAGCATCGTGACTTCTACGACGAATATCTCGCGGTCATGGATCTGACCGCCGAGTTCTACCTCCAGACGGTGGATGCGGTCTTCATCAAGCACGCTCTCCCAAAGGGTGAGATGACCCATCGCGGCCGGTTGATACGACCGGAAGCCATCACCAGTACGGCCTTGATGACCATCGAGGGCGAGAACGACGACATCTCCGGCGTCGGCCAGACCAGAGCGGCGCACAAGCTCTGTTCCCGTCTTGCTCCGGAAAAGAAGGTGCACTGGCTCCAGCCGAAGGTGGGTCACTACGGTGTCTTCAACGGCTCGCGCTTCCGCTCCGAAATCGTGCCGCGCATCACGCAATTCATTCTGTCCAATGAAGGGGCCCGCCCAACGGCCAAAGTGGTGAAGCTCGCAGGGGCGAAAAGCCGGATAAAGGGCGGCGGCGCTTGATTTTTCGGCTCAAGGCACTGATATCCGCGTCCAGAACAGACGTGTGAGGCGAGGCCATGACCAGCAACCAGACATCTTCCACACCCCAGGAACGGGATGAGGATCTTGCCACCACCGAGGCTCAGGAGGGCGCGATGGACGTTGCCTCCATCGCCGAAGGCGAGCTGAAGCGGCTGGAAACGGAAGCCTATCAGCTCAAGGACCGGCTGATGCGCACCCTGGCGGAAATGGAGAACCTCCGTAAGCGTACCGAGCGCGAGGTCGCCGACGCCAAGATCTATGCCGTCAGCAGCTTTGCGCGCGACCTCCTGAGCGTCGCCGACAATATGGACCGGGCCTTGGCAGCTCTTCCCGAAACCCGCGACGAGGCGCTGTCCGCCTTCGCCGAAGGCGTTGAGCTCACCAGTCGCGAGCTGCTCAAGGTCCTGCAGAAGCATGGCGTAAAACGGATTTCGCCCTCGGGCGAGAAATTCGATCCGCATTTCCACCAGGCCATGTTCGAGGTGGAGGACGCGACGGTGCCCTCCGGCACCGTGGTGCAGGTGATGCAGGATGGCTACGTCATCGGCGAACGGGCACTCCGCCCCGCCTTCGTCGGTGTTTCCAAGGGTGGTGCCAAGGCACAGCGGCAGGATACCGCTGAACCTGCGATCGGAGAGCGCCAGCCCGGCGAGGGCGTTGATCGCAGCGCTTGAGTGGCGCTGATCCAGGCGAGATCCTGAATGTTCCAGCTCCTCGATTATCTCGGCGTCGCCGTTTTCGCGGCGACCGGTGCCTTGGCTGCCTCGCGCAAGGAGCTGGACATTGTCGCCTTCATCTTTTTTGCCGCCGCCACAGGCCTTGGCGGTGGCACGCTGCGGGATCTGCTGATCGGTCAGCCGGTCTTCTGGATCGTTGACACGCATTATCTGATCGTGCCGCTAGCGGCCGCTGTTCTCATCTATCTCACCGCGCACCTCCTGGAATCGCGCTACAGGGCCCTGCTCTGGGCCGATGCCGTCGGTCTTGCGTCCTATGCGGTGATGGGCTCGGCCAAGGCCATGACAGCGGGTGTCGCGGCACCGGCGGCCATAGCCATGGGGATCATAACCGCCACCTTTGGCGGCATCATCCGTGATGTCATCGCGGCGGAGCCCTCCGTCATGCTGCGCCGGGAGGTCTACGTGACGGCGGCCTTTGCCGGCGCCGCCACCTTCGTCATCCTTGTCGAAGTCGGATCGCCGTTCTGGATCGCCGCCGGGTGCGGCGCGGCTCTCGCCTTCCTGGTTCGCGCAGGAGCGCTCCTGCGGGGCTGGATGCTTCCGGTCTACCGTCGAAGGCCTGGCCGCGATCCGAAGGATCTCTAAGGCGGCGTCACCCGCCGCAGGGTCAGATTGATGCGGCCGCCGTCCGGCAGCAGGGTCGATGATCCCGCGATCACGCGATCGACGCCATGAAAGGCCAGGCGTGCCGCACCGCCCAGAACGACGGCGTCACCCGAGGCGATGCGGAAGGATGTGGTGGGGTCTGTCCGCTCGATGCCGCCGACACGAAAGACGGCGGTATCGCCGAACGACAGCGAGAGAACCGGCGCGCCGAGATCCTGTTCATCCTTGTCCTGATGAAGCCCCATCCGCGCGCCTGGCCCGTACCAGTTGATGAGGCAGGCTTGCGGCGGGTGCGGATAGTCGGAAAGGGCTTCCCAGGCGCGCAGCACCGCCTGCGGCATGGGCGGCCAGGGCTGCCCTGTCGTCGGATGCAGCGCCTGGTAGCGATAGCCGCCGAGCTGGTCGGACACCCATCCAAGCGGGCCGCAGTTGCTCATGCGCACGGAAAAGGGCTTCCCCGAGCGCGGCATGGTCGGGGTGAAGAGGGGAGCGGCTCGCAGCACCGCGCGCAGTTCCTCCACCAGCGCCTCCTGCGCGGCACGGTCGAAAAAGCCGGGAATGAGTCGAACCGCTTCCACAGCGGCCTGGGCTTCGGGAGAAGGGGGCGAAGATGGCATGGGGACCAACCTGCGTAGGATGACGGGCAGAACAGGAAGTCTCAAGGTGACGGCGCGTTCCTCTCGTAAAGCAAGTCCGGTATTACAGCCGTTCGGCGATGGCCCGAAACCGGATCTCGACGTGGGCCTGGCGGAACTCGCCTTGTGGAGCTAAACCGATGACCATCCCCGCACATTCGGCGACCCTTGGTTTTTCAGGGATCGGTCGAAACTCACAATCACGTTAGGCTCTGCCTTGCGGCCTGAAACGAGCCTCCTTATATAGCCCACAACCCCGCGAGAATCTGCGGATTTCCTTGGGAGCAGCCAAGGTCGCTCCGGGGCCTGGGCAGCTCGCCGTATGAGAGGATTGAAGGACATGAGCAAAGTTATCGGTATCGATCTGGGCACCACCAATTCGTGCGTCGCCGTCATGGAAGGCACTACGCCGAAGGTCATCGAGAATGCCGAGGGCGCGCGCACCACGCCGTCCATCGTTGCATTCACCGATGAAGGAGAGCGCCTTGTCGGCGCACCGGCCAAGCGCCAGGGCGTGACCAACCCCGAGCGCACCTTCTTCGCCATCAAGCGCCTGATCGGCCGCACATTTGATGATCCCATGACCCAGAAGGATAAGGGCCTGGTCCCGTATCACATCGTCAAGGCGGACAATAGCGACGCCTGGGTCGAAGCCGATGGCAAGAAATACTCTCCCTCGCAGATTTCCGCCTTCACGCTGACCAAGATGAAGGAAACGGCAGAGGCCTATCTCGGCCAGCCGGTGACGCAGGCCGTCATTACGGTGCCCGCCTACTTCAACGACGCCCAGCGCCAGGCCACCAAGGACGCCGGCAAGATCGCCGGTCTCGAGGTGCTGCGCATCATCAACGAGCCGACGGCGGCGGCGCTGGCCTATGGCCTCGACAAGAAGAACAACGGCACCATCGCGGTCTATGACCTCGGCGGCGGCACCTTCGACATCTCGATCCTCGAGATCGGCGACGGAGTCTTCGAGGTGAAATCCACCAATGGTGACACCTTCCTCGGCGGTGAAGACTTCGACATGCGTCTGGTCAACTATCTGGCCGATGAGTTCAAGAAGGAGCAGGGCATCGACCTGCGCGGCGACAAGCTGGCCCTGCAGCGCCTGAAGGAAGCCGCTGAAAAGGCCAAGATCGAGCTCTCCTCGACGGCTCAGACCGAGATCAACCTGCCCTACATCACGGCCGATGCCTCCGGTCCCAAGCATCTGGCGCTGAAGCTGACCCGCTCCAAGTTCGAGGCGCTCGTGGATGATCTCATCCAGCGCACGGTGGAGCCGTGCAAGAAGGCGCTCAAGGACGCGGGCCTTTCCGCGGGCCAGATCGACGAGGTGGTTCTCGTCGGCGGCATGACGCGCATGCCGAAGGTCCAGGAAGTGGTGAAGCAATTCTTCGGCAAGGAGCCGCACAAGGGCGTCAACCCGGATGAAGTGGTGGCCATCGGCGCCGCGGTTCAGGCCGGCGTGCTTCAAGGCGACGTCAAGGACGTCCTGCTGCTCGACGTGACCCCGCTGTCGCTGGGCATCGAGACGCTGGGCGGTGTCTTCACCCGCCTGATCGATCGCAACACCACCATCCCGACCAAGAAGAGCCAGGTGTTCTCCACGGCCGAAGATGGCCAGACGGCGGTGACGATCCGCGTCTTCCAGGGTGAGCGTGAGATGGCGGCCGACAACAAGCTGCTCGGCCAGTTCGATCTCCTTGGCATCCCGCCGGCACCGCGCGGCATGCCGCAGATCGAGGTGACCTTCGACATCGACGCCAACGGCATCGTCAACGTCACGGCGAAGGACAAGGCCACCAACAAGGAGCAGCAGATCCGCATCCAGGCCTCCGGTGGTCTGTCCGATGACGAGATCGAGAAGATGGTCAAGGACGCCGAGGCCAATGCCGAGGAAGACAAGAAGCGTCGTGCGCTTGTCGAAGCCCGCAACCAGGGCGAGGCGCTGATCCACTCGACGGAGAAGTCGCTGTCCGAGCACGCCGACAAGGTGGGCGAGGCGGACAAGCAGGGCATCGAGACGGCTGTCGCGGAGCTCAAGAGCGCGCTGGAAGGCGATGACCTTGACCTTATCCAGCAGAAGACCGGTGCCGTGGCACAGGCTGCCATGAAGCTTGGCGAGGCCGTCTATAAGGCGGAACAGGCGGCAGGCGGCGGCGATGATGCCGAGGCCGGCAAGACCGATGAAGATGTGGTCGATGCCGACTTTGAAGAAGTGGACGACAACAAGAAGTCCGCTTGATCCGACCGTCTCACCTTATACTCTCATGCCCGGCCTTGTGCCGGGCATGACCATGCCTTCGAACACCGAAGGCCAGGGAACAATGCCAGATGGCCAAGCGCGATTTTTATGAAATTCTTGGCGTTTCGCGCGGCGCAAGTGACGCGGAGCTGAAGTCCGCCTTCCGCAAGAAGGCGATGGAGTGTCATCCGGACCGCAACCGGGATGATGCCGGGGCCGAGGGCCGCTTCAAGGAAATCAATGAGGCCTATGAGGCCCTCAAGGACCCGCAGAAACGTGCAGCCTATGACCGGTTCGGCCATGCGGCCTTCGAACAGGGTGGCATGGGAGGCGCCGGCGGCTTCAATGGCGATTTTGCCTCCTCCATGGCCGACATCTTCGACGATCTCTTCGGCGATGTCGTGGGCCGGCGCGGCGGCCGCGGCGGCGCTGGACGCGAGCGCGGTTCCGATCTGCGTTACAATATGGAAATCAGCTTGGAGGATGCTTATCGCGGCAAGGTCGCGGATCTGCGCATCCCAACCAGCGTGATCTGCGAGCCCTGCGGCGGGACCGGCGCCAAACCGGGAACCCAGCCCAAGATCTGTCCGACCTGCGGCGGCAATGGCGTCGTGCGGTCCTCACAGGGCTTTTTCCGTGTGGAGCGCACCTGCCCGACCTGCCACGGTCGCGGCCAGACCATCGAGGATCCCTGCACCGCCTGCTCCGGTTCCGGCCGTGTCACGAACGAACGCCAGCTTCAGGTCAACATACCGGCCGGTGTCGAAGAGGGCACCCGCATCCGCCTGTCGGGCGAAGGCGAAGCCGGCTTGCGCGGCGGACCTCCCGGCGATCTTTATATTTTCCTCTCCATCGCGCAGCACCCGTTCTTCCAGCGCGATGGCGCCGACCTCTATTGCCGCGTGCCTGTCGGCATGGTGACAGCGGCTCTCGGCGGCGAATTCGAGACGCCAACCATCGACGGCGGCCGCGCCAAGGTGAAGGTCCCGGCAGGCACCCAGACGGGGAGACAGTTCCGACTGCGGAGCAAGGGCATGCCGGTTCTGCGCTCCCGCGAGGTCGGTGACCTCTATATCCAGACCGTCGTCGAGACGCCTCAGAACCTGACCAAGCGGCAGCGTGAGCTTCTGGAAGAGTTTGAGCGGGAGTCCTCCACCGACAACCAGCCGGAGACGGCCGGCTTCTTTGCACGGGTAAAAGACTTCTTCGATGGCCTTGGAGCCTAAAACGTGGCAAATGATCATGAGAACGCCACAGTCTCACCTTTAGCGTTATCGGATCGGCCATAATCGTCCCGCCCCATGCACCCATCGCTTGAATCCAAACAACCCGGATTTCCCCTGAAGCATGAGGCGCGATTTTTGCGCTCCTGGTTTGACCGTCCGCTGATCACTGGCGCGGTCACCCCCTCCGGAAAGGCTCTGGCAAAGGCTATGGCAGCTCCGGTGGATCTGGATGCCGCCGGCCCTGTCGTTGAGCTGGGGCCCGGCACGGGGCCGATGACAGCCGCGCTCCTGAAGCGCGGTATCGCCCCCGAGCGGCTGGTCCTCGTCGAATATTCCCATGAGTTCGCAGACATGCTGCGGCTTCGCTTTCCCGGTGTTCAGGTTGTACGGGGCGATGCCTATGCCGCGCGGGAGGTTCTGCGCGATCGTCTGGCTGAGCCGGCATCTGCCATCGTGTCGAGCTTGCCGCTTCTGACCAAGCCGGCGCCCCGCCGCGCGGCGCTGCTCAACGATTGCTTTGATCTCGCCGCGCCCAACGCTCCCTTCATCCAGTTCACCTATGGTGTGGTGCCGCCGGTGCCCACCAAGGAGTTCAGCTTCGTGGCCGACGGCGGGCGCCGTGTCTGGTGGAATCTTCCGCCGGCCCGGGTGTGGGTCTATCGTCGGCCGGCCAAACCATGAGCCTTCTCGTCGACAACCGCGACCGGCTGATCATCGCCTTGGATGTGCCGACCGTGGAGGAGGCCGCCGCGCTGGTGAAACGCATCGGTGACGAGGCCACCTTCTACAAGATTGGGCATGAGCTCCTCTATACCGGCGGCGTCGACCTTGCCCGGCGTCTGATCGGCGAAGGCAAGAAGGTTTTCATCGACGCCAAGCTGCACGACATCGGCAACACGGTGGAGCGGGCCACAGCCAATCTTGCCGCACTGGGCGCGCATTTCCTCACCGTGCATGCCTATCCGCAGACGCTGCAGGCGGCGGCGCGCGGGCGCGGGTCGTCGAACCTCAAGATCCTGGGCATCACGGTTCTCACCTCCTATGACGACAATGACGTCATGGAGTGCGGCTTCGCCCTTTCCGTCAACGATCTGGTGCTGCGGCGGGCGAAACAGATTCTTGAGTCGGGCGTTGATGGTGTGGTCTGCGCTCCGACCGACGTTTCGGCGGTCCGGTCGGTAACGGGGGAAAGGGCGCTGCTGGTCACACCCGGCGTCCGTCCGTCCGGTGCCGCAACCGGCGATCAGAAGCGCGTCGCGACGCCGGCCGATGCGATACGAGCCGGAGCCGATCATCTTGTGGTCGGACGGCCGGTGACGAAGTCTGCCGATCCAGCACGGGCGGCGGCCGAGATTGTGGAAGAAATCGCCGCGGTCTGACGTGCGGCTCAAGAAGGGAGCCGCTCTATGTCTACTCCTCCGAAGGGTTACTGGATCGCCCGCGTCGATATCAGCGACGAGGAAGCGTACAGGACCTACACGGCCGCCAATGGTGAGGCTTTCGCCAAATACAGCGGGCGCTTTCTTGTTCGAGGCGGCCGACACGAGGCGGTTGAGGGAAAGGCGCGCTCCCGCAACGTGATCATCGAATTTCCCACCTACGAAGCCGCTCTCGCCTGCTGGCGCTCCGACGAATATCGAAGGGCCCGCAGCTTCCGGGACGGCGCGGCCACGGCCGAGGTCATCGTCATCGAGGGATATGAGCCGAGTTAACCGCGGGCTAAGGCATCTTCGACAAGGCTTCCAGGACGGCATGCGCCGCGGTGACGCGGGCGGGTATCGGGAAGTTTCTGTTCGCCAGCATCACGATGCCGATTTTCTTCGCAGGAACGAAGGCCACATAGGCGCCGAACCCGTTGGTCGAACCTGTTTTGTTGAACAGCGTCGGCTCGGTCGGCCTGTGCGGCGGCTTCAAGGGGGTGGCGGCGTTGGGCTCCATGATCATGGAACTGGAATTACCGGCCAGCAGCCGCTCCAGCGTGATCGGATAAGGATATTGCTCCCAGCCCAGCCCCTGCGCCATCTCGCCGACTTTGAAGTATGCCACATGGGTGCCCTCCACGGCCTGCTTCATCGCGGGCTCGAGCCTGTCTGGCTGGATGTTGCCTTCGACGTAGCGGATCATGTCGGCGGCGGTTGATTTCACGCCATAGGCCTCTGCGTCGAGAACGGCTCGGCTCACTCTTATGGGCTTGCCGGCTTTGTTGTAGCCCCAGGCATAGTTTCCCATCGCCGCCTCAGGAACCCGGATGTAGCTGCTGCCGAGGCCCAACGCGGGAAAGATATCGGTTTCGATGAGACGGGCGAAATTGCCGTTCATGGCAATGCCGGTGAGATGGCCGAAGAGCCCGATGCTGGGGTTGGAGTACCGCCGCTGCGCTCCCGGGGCGGCACCGGCTTTCCATTGCCGGAAATAGGCAGTCATCTCGGCGGTGTTGGTGATGCCTTCGGGAAACTGCAGAGGCAGTCCGCCTGCGGTGTAGGTGCCGAGATGAAGCAGCGTCGCCTCATCAACGGCGCTGCCGCTCAGCTGTGGCATGTACTTTCGGGGATGATCATCCAGCGAGAGCTTACCCAGCGCCTGCGCATAGGATGCCAGCGTGGCGGTGAACGTCTTGCTAATGGAGCCGATCTCGAACAGCGTGTCTTTCGTCACCGGCGCCTTGGTGTCCTTCGCGGCAACCCCATAGTTGAAGAAGTGCTGCTGGCCGCCGGCCGTCACGGCCACAGCGATACCGGGGACGTCGTGTTCCTTGAGAAGGGGTTGAAAGGCGCGATCCACGGCCTTGGCGATCTCGTCGCGCTGATCCGCTCCGGCGGCAGCACCCATCAGACAGGACGAGAGAAAGACCAATGCCAGGAAACGGACCAGGCGCGCGGGAACAATCATTGATGTCCTCATGGAGGTGGGTTGCTGACTCGGATCAGTCTGGAGTGGGGTGTGTTGGAGCGTCACCAACGCTTTGGATCGTTACGACGCGGGCATCGAAGGTACGGCACATGGTATCGTGGCATATCCCATTGAGCCAGACCTCGCCGCGCCCGAGCATGATCCCGCGCTGGGAGACATGGACGTCTTCCCATCGCTGTGAGGTGATAGCTGCTGCAATCTCCGGCGTGACGATGCGCTCATAGTTGGCCGCGAAGCCGGCCGGATCGGCAATCATCCGCCGCCGTCCATCGATTCGCACATTGATGGGGAAGCGCACCAGGCTGGCGACCGCCGTACGATCGCCCTTCCGCACGGCGTCCTGGAGGGTATCGAAGAGCTGACGGTATGACGCGGCATCGCCCAGCACCCGCTCAACCTGGGCATCCGGTTCATTTTCTTGCGCAAGACCAGCCGTCGCCGATAACAAGACAACTACCAACGCAAACAGAAATTTCATTGCAATTTGCTCCCAATTTGCAAGAGAGCGGTGATTCTCGATCAAACCATCAAAGTATAGGTGATCGCAGCAGAAGCAATGGGCGGCAAGCTGCTGGATGCCTGAGGCCGGTCGCAGAGCCTCCGGGCGAAAAGATGGTGGTCCTCTTCCGCTTCGGGGGCGGGAAGGCTATACCGCGCGAAGCTGAAAAAGGATGTCTTTTATGTCGGATATGAGGCTGGTTGTGGTCGGCGCCGGCGGGCGGATGGGGCGCGCTCTGATCCGTGCCATCGATGAGGCCCCTGGGATTACTTTGTCCGCCGCTGTCGAACGCAGCGGCAGCCCGTTTCTGGGCGAGGACGCGGGCATTCTGGCCGGGCTTTCCGCTTCAGGCATCAAACTCACGGATGACGCGCTTGCAGCCTTCGCCGCGGCCGACGGGGTGGTGGACTTCACCGCGCCTCAGGCGACGCGCGCCTTTGCGGAACTGGCCGCACAGGCCCGCATCGTCCACGTCATCGGCACCACCGGCCTGGAGCCGGAAGACATCGCTCGTCTTGATGCGGCGGCGAACCACGCGGTCATCGTTCGGTCCGGCAACATGAGCCTCGGGGTCAACCTGCTCGGGGCTCTGACGCGCAAGGTCGCGGCCACGCTAGGTTCGGATTTCGATATCGAGATCGTGGAGATGCATCACCGCCACAAGGTTGACGCACCCTCCGGCACGGCGCTCCTTTTGGGTGATGCGGCTGCCGCCGGCCGGGAGGTTCCCCTGGCCGAGAACGCGGTGCGGGTGCGCGACGGACACACCGGCCCCCGTCCCGAGGGCGCCATCGGCTTTGCCACCCTCAGAGGCGGTTCCGTTGTTGGCGATCACACGGTGATCTTTGCCGGTGCCGGCGAGCGGGTCGAGCTTGCCCATAAAGCTGAAGATCGCGCCATCTTCGCCCGCGGCGCGGTACGCGCCGCATTGTGGGGACGTGGAAAGAAGCCTGGCCATTACTCCATGGCCGACGTTCTCGGGATCGCTGATCTCTGAAATATCAACCGGATCAGGCAGGATCCACCAGCAGCGGCGCCTCGTGGAGATAGCGCGTTGACCGCCGCTTGGCCTCGATATCCTTCCAGATGTGCTGGACCTGATCGGCGGTGAGGCCAGCCGCCCCAGCAACCTCTTCCACGGGCGCATGGCTGTTGAGACCGAGGAGGCACAGGTCCATGACCTGCCAGGGCGCGGAGAAGTAGAACTCCTCCTGCGTCTGGGCGAGCGACCAGGTGTCGGTGGTCGGCGGCCGCCGGCGGATCTCCTCCGGCACGCCGAGATAAGCGGCGAGTTGATAGACCTGGCTCTTGTAGAGATGCGCGATGGGCTTCAGGTCGGCCGCGCCATCGCCGTTCTTCACGAAGAAGCCCTGGTCGTATTCAAGCCGATTGGGCGTGCCGGCCACGGCATAGTTCAGGCGATCGGCGTGGAAATATTCGATCTGCTTGCGGGTGCGCTGCTTCATGTTGGTGGCGGCGACCACGGCCAGATAGACATCGGCCGGCATACGCAGCTTCTGCTGCACTCCGTCCGGCGACTGCACCACGAGGTAGCTAATGTTGAAGCCCTCGTTCTCGATCACAACCTTACAGGCCCAACTCGCGCCATACTCAGGCACAAGTCGGCGGATGGCCTCGTCCCGCCGCTGATAACACCTGGCGGCATCGAGCATGGGGCCGATGTCCTCAAGCACCGTCGGCACGCCGAACGCATCCGCCACGAGGTGGCCCAGCGTCAGGCTCTCGTCTTCAGAGTCCCGTTCCGGCATCAGGATGCCGAGCACCCGGTCCGGTCCGAACGCGCGCGCCATCAAGGCAACCGTGACGCTGGAATCGATCCCGCCTGAAAGGCCGAGGACCGCGCCGCGACGACGCAGCACCTGCCCCATTTGTCGGCGCACCGTGCTGACGATGCGCTCCACCTCCGCCTCGGCGTCGAGAAGCAGCGCGTCGGCGGTGAAGACGGGAGTGGCCCGGGAGGGAGCTGTGCTGGCGTTCATGGTCATTCCGCTGCTTCGGTCATGCCGCAAAGACTGAGTTCGGCTACCAGCCGGCGGCTGATCTTGCCGGTGTCGGTTTTAGGAAGCTCGTCATGGAAGTCGAACTGCCGGGGAACCATGAAATCCTCGAGGTTCCTGACACAGTGGCGGGCGATATCGGCCTCGGTCAATCCGGCGCCAGGCTCCAGTGCGATGACGGCGCGCAGGGCCTCACCGAGGATGGGATCGGGCACGCCGATGACGGCGGCCTCTCGAACACCGGCAAGTGCGTAGAGCACATTCTCCACTTCCTTGGGACTGACCTTCTCGCCCTTGGTTTTGATGATGTCGTCCTTGCGGCCGACGAAATAGAGAAAACCGTCGGCATCGGTGCGGAAGAGGTCGCCGGTATGGAGCACCTTTTCCCAAGGGAAGGGGCCTGACCGCAGCGCCTTGGCGGTGGCCTCCTCATTCTCCCAATAGCCCTTCATGACGTGAGGACCCCGGATCACGAGCTCGCCCACCACGTTCGGCCCGACCCTCCGGCCGGTCTCATCGACCACATAGGCTTCGGTGCCGGGAATCGCGATGCCAACCGATCCCGCCCGGCGATCAAGCTCGGCCGGCGGCAGATAGGTGCAGCGCTTGCACTCGGTGAGACCATACATGGAATAGACGGTCGCGGAGGGGAACAGCTGACGCAGCCGATCGATATGAGCAGGCGGCAGGGCGGCGGCGGTGTTGGTGATGTAGCGCAGCGTCGGGTAGTCGCCCGGCTTCAGATCCCGCATCTGCAGCACGATGGCCGCCATGGTTGGCACCAGCGGCAGGCCCGTGACCTTTTCCTCCGCCACGCGCTTGAAAATGGCGGCGGGGAAGGTAAAGGATTTCTCCAGGACCAGCGTCGCGCCCAGCTTCATCGCCATGAGCACCTGGTAGAGCCCATAATCAAAGGAAATAGGCAGCGCGTTGAGGATGATGTCGTCGGCCGTGTTTTCCAGATAGGTGGTGATGGAACTTGCCGCGGCCACCACGTTCTGGTGGGTCATCATCACGCCCTTGGGAAAGCCGGTTGAGCCGGAGGTATAGACCAGCATTGCAAGGTCGATTTCGATGCCGGCGAAACGCTTGGGCCGGTCGCCGTACTCGCCTGACGTCATCGCCTCGAAGCGTTCGGCCCCCGCGGGGCAGGTCCCCTCGGGGGCATTGGCAACCACGGTGATGGTGACGGAGGGCGTTGCCGACGCGGCCTCCTGTGCGACCGGGGCAAGCCGATGCTGCGTGATGAGGGTCGAAGCACGGCAGTTGCCGAGGATGTAACCCAGCTTGTCCGCCTTGGTGGAGGCGTTGACGGGGCTGAAAACACCCCCCGCCTTCAAGACGCCAAAAATGGCGACCACGGCCTCCCAGGCATTGTCCATGAAGATGACGGCGCGGTCGCCGCGTTGAAAGCCGAGCGCGATGAGGCCGGCGGCAAACCGCCCTGTCTCGCGGTCGAGCTCGGCAAAGCTGATCCGCCGCCCACCCGCGACCAGAGCCGTCTTGGCCGGATGCCGCGCAGCGCTGTCTTCCAGGAACCGTTCGACCCGCATGGCCATCTTTCCTCGTTACGATCAGGCGACGGAGGCGATGCTGGCCTGCTTGAAGCGCACGAAGGCGCTGATGCTGGCGATGCTGTCGAGGTTCTCCGGAACAATGTCGGCGTCGGCGATATGGATGCCGAAGTCGCTTTCCAGGAACGACACCAGCTCAAGCACGCCGGTGGAGTCGATGACACCGGCTTCGATCAGCGAGGCATCATTGGCGAAGGCGTCGAGGTTGTCGGCGAACAGGAAGTTGTCCTGGATGAAGGCGCGGATGCGGCTTTCGGTGCTGTCGGTCATTGTGGCGTTCCTTCCGAAGGTCAGGCGATCTTGCGAGCGGGCGGTTGGGCCGCTTGTTTCGTGAACATGTCGTGCCAGAGCTGAGTGGAGACGATCCCCACCAGAGCGGCGTTGTCTTTGAAGCCCAGGGGGCGGCCTGAATTGCACTTGGTCATCAGTTTTTCGACCGCGCGGGGCTCGAACAGGCCGGCGTCACGGACGCGATCGGTGGCGAGCGTGTCGCTCACCCAGGCTGGCGCATCAGGACCGGAGAAGGACGGCGCATCGGGGGCGCGGTAGGGCTGCTTGATGCGGTTTGCAATCGTCTTTGGCAGAAGGTCCTGGAAGGCATCGCGCAGGATGTGCTTCTCCCGAAGCGCGCGCATTTTGAACCTGGGCGGAATTCGCGCGGCAAACTCCACCACGCGATGGTCGAGGAAGGGAAAGCGGCCTTCCACGGCGTTGGCCATGGCCGCGCGATCACCCTGGCTCGACAGGATGTATCCGGGCAGCAGCAGTCCGGCCTCCAGATACTGCGCCTGCGACAGCGGATGCCAGCGCGGGAAATCGGCCGGCAGGCGGTCGCGCAGGTCCGCCAGCGCATCATATCCGCCAAGTTCGGCTTTGAGGGCGCCGGAGAAGAACATCTTCGCCGATGCCGTGTTGCGGAAGCGCGGCAGATGAGAGAACAGCGGGTCGGTCTCGTCGCCGGGGCGTGCACCGAAGAAGCTCTCCAGATATGTCTGGCTCTGTCCGGCCAGACGCGGCAGGTAGGGATAGAGCTTCCTTAGCAGCAGAGGCCTGCGCGACGACTGCGGCTGTGCCGCTATGAAGCGGCGGATCTTCGCTTCCTTGAAGATATCATAGCCGGCAAACAACTCGTCCGCACCTTCGCCGGTGAGGACAACCTTAAAGTGCTCATCGCGCACCAGTGCCGAAAGCCGGTGCAGTGGGGCCGGCGCTGTGCGCAGGATCGGCCGCTCGGCCGCCTTTATCACCTGAGGGAAAAGTGCGCCGATATCGGCGGGCGTGGTGGCAACGGCCGAATGCGCCGTGCCGAGGGCAGCCACCATCTCGTTCTGAAACGCCGTCTCGTCGAATTCGGCATTGTCGAAGGTGACGGAAAACGTCCGCAGCCGGTCCGAGCGGATGTGTTTGACAGCAGCCGTGATGATGGATGAGTCCAGCCCACCCGAGAGGTAGGCGCCGACAGGAACATCGGAGCGCAACCGAAGCTCTGTCGCGTCGAGAAGGAGCGCACGCAACTCTTCCCGAATCTCAGGTTCCGAACGACGATCTTCCTCCTCCTCGCCGCTGCGGGGATAGGTCAGGCGCCAGTAGGGTTCACAGACCAGCCGGTCGCTTTCGGCGATCAATCGGTGGCCGGGCTCGAGCTCCTCGATGCCCTTGAAGCCGGTGCGCGGCGCGAGAGGACACCAGAAGGTGAAGATCTGATCGAGGGCGATGGGATCGATCTCGGCGGTGATGCCGGGCACAGTCAGAAGTGCCTTGATCTCCGAGGCGAAATAGATGCAGCGGCCCTGGCGCGTGAAGAAGAACGGACGCACGCCCATGCGGTCGCGGGAGGCGAAGAGCCGGCGCTGGCGCGCATCATGGAGCGCGAAGGCGAAATCGCCGTTGAAGCGGGAGACGCAGTCCACGTCCCATTGTCGATAGGCGTGCAGAATGACCTCGGTGTCCGAAGCGGTTCGGAATATATGTCCGTGGCGCTCCAGTTCGGTTTTCAGCTCGACGTAGTTGAAGATCTCCCCATTGAAGGTGATCGACAGCTCATCATCGGCCGTGCGCATGGGCTGTTGCCCCGAGGCGATGTCGATGATCGACAGGCGTGCATGAGCAAGGCCGGCGGTCTCCTTGATATGGATGCCGCTGGCGTCAGGGCCACGGTGCCTGACAGCGCCGATCATATCCGCAAGCACGGCCGCGGCCCCGTTGGGTGGCTGCCCAAAAAATCCCGCAATCCCGCACATTTTTCCCCCGGTATGCCGTGCTTCAACCGGCCATAATCAGATTAATGGTCGTTGAAACAAATATAATAAAAAAACACCGTCCGGTTTAGTAAAGTAAATACCGGTAAATAGGTTAACGTTATTGCTTAACAGCGGGAGGGAATGAGTGGCCGATCAACTGCATCCAGGTCTCGCCGGCAACTCCCGTGACGAAGGCATCTCCTGATAGCAGTGGCGACAGAAGATCCGGCCGTGTGGTGTGCACGATGGTGGAGGCGCGCTGGGAGAAGAAGCACTGATGGAGCCCCAGCGCCGTCATGTTCGCGGGTTCAGCCCGGCCTTTGACAGCCACGGCGCCACGAGCGCGCGCGTCTTCAATCAGCCGGGTTGCCGTTTCCATCATATGCTTCGGCTCGGCCAGCAACTGCCGCACATAGGCGAAGCGGCCCGCATAGACGTGGTAGATGTAGAGACCGACAGGCACACCGCGATGTGTGACGGCGCGAGCGACATAATCGCCATATCCGCGCTTGACCGAACCATGCTCGATCCTGCGTGCCAATGCGGCTCCGTCGAACGCGGGCCGCATGGTCCGGCCGGCCGTCAGCCGCAGGATCAGGTCGGCAGTCTCATCCGCGCCGATATCGGCCTCGCCGTAGGCCGCGTCCAGGGTAACGGACGCCTGGCGCAGCGGCGCCGCCAGCAGGTCGATGGCGTGGGCGAAAGGTCTCGCCACATGCGCGATGGCATAACGGCGCCGCGCGACGTCCAGTGCAAAGCGCGCGGGATGGAGGATCTTGATGTAATCCAGGCTGTAGCCCGGCACGGAGCGGCTGCCGATCGTGTCCCACATGCGTCGTGACACCGCATTGGCCGTCTCGCTCAGCACTATGTCGTAGCCGCCCGTGGCAACCGCCCGCACCAGCCGCGCACCCGTCAACGGGTTGCTTCGCGGGTCCTCCACCATCAGCGAACCCACCATGGCAACGCGAACGCTCTGCTCGCCCACGTGGAAGAGGGTCGGCACCACACCGACGAAGCCCGTGATGCGTCCGGCTTCGGCAAACACCAGCGAGCCGTTGGCAAGGCTGCCGTAGGTCGTCGTCAGGAAGATGTCCTGAAAGCAGCGGGCGAGGGCATCGATGTTGACGTGGCGCTCGCGCATGAAGACACGCCGGAACAGACCTGCCACGTCACTGGCGTCGGCCGGCGCGAACGGGCGGATGCCGGAGAGAGCCATCGCAGGTATCGGGTCACTGGTCACCATGGGCCTCACGGTATCGCCCCATAGCCGGGTTTCGCCACGCCGGCGCCGCCCACGATGAAGGCGTGGAGACCGAGCCGGCGCCGAACCGTCCGATAGAGCATGAGGGCTTCCACACCCGTGCCGATGGTCACGGCAAACGCGGCCCCGGTGAGGCCGTAAAGCGGGATCAGCATGAGGCTCGCGCCAAGGTTCGCCACGAAAGCTGCAGCATAGACGCGTGCGACAGCGCGCTGCTCGCCCAGCATGGTCAAGACCCGCTCCGCCGGTCCCACCGACGCCCGGCACAGGAAGGCAAGGGCAAGGATCGGCAGAAGACTGTAGCCCGCCGTGAAATCTGGGCCGAACAGAGCGAGGATGAACCGCCCCAGCAGCAGGATCACCGCCATCAGCGCGGCGGTGCTCCAGAAGGTCGCCTTTACCGCCTGCGCCAGAAGCTGTTCCAGCCCGGCCCGGTCGCCGGCCACCTGCCGCTCCACGAATCTGTGGCCCATGACGGCAGCGATGGCGAAGCCGATGAAGCTCGTGATGCCGACCACCTTGAGAGCGGCATAATAGATCGCGACATCCGCGGGCTCGGCATAGATGTTGAGGACAATGATATCCGCATAGGTGAACAGGCTGACGCAGCAGATCGAGGCGAAGATCTGCAGCGAGACCGACAGCCAGGATCTGAACCGGTAGTCGCGGGGACCCGGCCCCACGGCGGCGCGCAGGTGCCGCCCCAGCAGCACAAGCTGAATGCTCGCAAGAGCCCAGGTCGCGATCACGGCGGCAGTGACACCCGTCACGGCATCGGTGGTGAAGCCCATGAGATGTGCGCCGCCCACCAGCAGCACCAGCATGATGGGCCGGCCGATCAGGGGCGGCACGAGGCCAAGATTGACCCGGTCGAACGAGCGGGCGATGCCGTCCATCACATTGACCACCGCATAGGCCGGCAGGGCAAAGGCCGCGATGGTGATGACGCGGGGGTCGATGTTGGAAAGCCAGGGCGCCGCCAGATGCGCCAGTGCGATCAGAACCAGCATGGCTGCCGTGGCGGCGGCGAAGGTGAAGAGCCGGCTCGACAGCAGAAACCCTCTTAAGGCCGCTGCTTCGCCGTGGTGGCGTGCCTCCGGAATGACGCGCTGCGCGGTCATGACGAAGCCGAGCGGCATCAGATCGCCGACCATGACGATGATGGTCCAGGCGAAGATGTAGACACCGAACTCATGGCTCCCCATCCAGCGCGCCAGGAGGATCTGGGTGACGAGCAGCATGGCCGCGCTGGTGACGCGCACCATGAAAGCCATGCCGGCCGTCAGCCATGCCCTGCGGCCCTCGTCCTGCCGCATCAGCCGGGCAGCCAAGGCCTTCAGGTCCTGGCGGGACGAGATGGAGGGAAACTTCGGCACGAACGTCCTCTTGCCCAATCCATCGCACGAGGGTGCGACGGCGTGCCGCTCGTTCTGCGCGTGGAGGCGCAAAGATACCGTTAAACGGGAACGGTCGGCGCGGCGTTGCGCGCCATTAATTCAATGTTGTCACACCCCTCGTATGAGAGTGATCCCGCGGCTGGTCCCGCGGCGCTTTCTGACGTCCATGCGAGGCGCGACGATGACCGAGATTCGGCCGCTTGCGGCGGAGGATATCCCCGCGATCGGAACGCTGTTCCAGCGGGTGTTCCGCAACCCGAAGGATCCCGCACCGGAAGCTCTGCTCGACTGCATGCGGGAGCTTTTCTTCCGCCATCCCTGGCGCGATCCTGCGATCCAGAGCCAGGTCTATGTGACGCCGGAGCGGACCATCGGCGGCTATATCGGCGTGATCCCGCTGCGCATGCGCCTCAAGGGCCGCGTCTTGAGCGCCGCCGCGCCCACCACCATCGCCGTGGCGGAACCGGCCAAGAACCCCATGGCCGGGGCGCTCCTGCTGCGCACCTTCATGAACGGGGCACAGGATGTCTCGGTCTCAGAGCCCATCAATCCCATTGCCGTTGGCATGTGGGAGAAATTCTCGGCGCGCGCCGCCACCATGGAAAGCATGGAATGGCTCGCCCTGTTTCGCCCCGCCGCCTTCGCGGCTTCCCTCGCGGCGGAGCGCTTTCCGCTGACGCGCTTCGGCAGACCGGTCGCAGGCCCGCTCGATCGCATGCTGGCCCGTTATCTCGCGCGCGACCCGCACCGGGTGACCGCGCAGAACCAGGCGGAAGTGCAGGATCTGCCGCGCGACCAATTCATCCGCGCGTTCATCCAGCTTGCCGACGAGGCTTACGACCTCACGCCCGACTGGGATGAGGAAACGCTGGGATGGCAGCTTGCCCACGCCAGCGGCAACCGCAAGCGCGGCCCCCTGCAGCACCGCCTCGTGGTGGATCGCAACGACAGGGTCATCGGCGGCTACATCTATCATGCCCATCCTGGCGGTGTGGCCTGGGTCATCCAACTGCTGTCGCGGCCGGACACGGCCCTGCAGGTTGTGGACGCCATGCTGCTGCAACTCGACGCCGAAGGCTATGTCTCGGCGAAAGGTCGCACGCAGGCCCGCCTCGTGGAGCCGCTTCTCAAGCGCCGTGCGCTGATGTTCCGCCGCCATTCCGCCATGGTGCATGCGCGCGATCCGGAGATCCTGGCGGCGGTTCATGAAGGCCGCGGCATCACCAGCGGCTTTGCCGGAGAGACCTGGACCCGTCTCGTCAGCGACCGCTATACGCCCTGACCGGTGGCGGCCTTGCCGGCCTCCCAACCCAGCATGGCGCGCTTGCGCGTCAGGCCCCAATGATAGCCGGTCAGCGCGCCCGTTGAGCCGATGACCCGGTGGCAGGGGACCACGAAGGAGATGGGGTTGCGCCCCACGGCCGCGCCCACCGCACGTGAGGCGGACGGCTTGCCTATGTGGCTGGCGATCCGCCCATAGGTGGTGGCGCGGCCCATGGGAATCGCCAGCAGTGTTTCCCACACCCGGATCTCAAAGTCCGTGCCGATCATGACCACCCGCAACGGCCGGTCCTGCGACCATTCGGCCGGATCGAACACACGCGCCGCAACCGTCGCTGTGGCGGGTCCATCCTGCAGAAACTGCGCGTTGGGCCAACGCCGCGTCATGTCCTCCAGAGCCGCGGCCTCTTCGCCCGCGTCGGCGAAGGCGAGGCCGCACAACCCCCGCGGTGTCGCCATCACCAGCGCCTGCCCGAAGGGAGAGGGATGGAAGCCCCAGGAGATGGTCAGGCCGCCGCCGCGCGCTTTCCATTCGCCCGGTGACATGGCTTCATGGGTGACGAAGAGATCATGCAACCGGCCGGGGCCGGAGAGGCCGAGCTCATAGGCGGCATCGAGCACGTTGTCCGCCTCGCGCAGCAGTCCGCGCGCGCGGTCCATGGTGACGGCCTGAAGAAAGGCCTTGGGTGTCAGCCCGGCCCAGCGGCGGAAGAGGGCATGGAGCTCGCCCGGGCCAACGCCCGCCGCCTCGGCGATTGTCTCCACATCCGGCTGGCGGCGCCATTCTTCGGAGATGAAGGCGACGGCGCGGCGCACGACGTCATAGTCGGCGCAAGGGTCTAATGTCTGAACAGGTGCAAGCATGGCAGTGCCTCCGATGTTGCGTCCACTGTCCCTCATGCCGCCCGCCCGAGCCACCCGTTTTCTAGCCGTGATCGGCGCGGCGCTCCAGTATGGCTTTCGCGGCCAGCGTCAGCAGCGATATCAGCGCCAGCACGGAGGAGGCGGCGAAGGCGCCAAGGGCGTTGTAGTCGTTGAAGAGCAGCTCGATCTGCAGCGGCAGCGTCATGGTTTGGCCCCGAACGCTGCCGGAGACGATGGACACGCCGCCAAACTCACCCATCACACGGGCATTGCAGAGGATCGCGCCATAGAGCAGCGCCCAGCGGATGTTGGGCAGCGTCACGAGGCGGAAGATCTGGAAGCCGTTGGCACCCAGCGAATAGGCAGCCTCCTCGTCGTCGCTGCCCTGCTGCTGCATCAGCGGGATCAGCTCGCGCGCCACGAAAGGCGAGGTCACGAACAGGCTGACGAGGAAGATCGCCCAGATCGTGAACATGATCTGCAGGCCCGCCTCCTGGAGGGCCGGTCCGAACAGGCCCTGCGCGCCGTAGAGAAAGAGGTAGGTGACGCCGGCGACGATGGGCGACACGGAGAAGGGGATCTCGATGACGCTGATCAGAAGCTTTCGACCCGGGAAGCGATAGCGCGTCACCAGCCATGCCGCGGCGATGCCGAAGCCGATGTTGATGGGCACCACCACGAGCGCGGTCAGCACGGTGAGACCGATGGCATGGAGTGTGGCCGGCTCCATGATCTTCGAAACATAGACCGCAACACCGGCCTTGAACGCCTCGACGAAGATCACCGCCAGCGGCACGGCGAGGAAGACGAGGGCGAGAACCAGCGCGAGGGCGATCAGCGCGATCTCACTGCCGCTGCGTCCGTGGCGAACGTGCGTCATGCGCTTAGGAGCGTTCGGCATAGCGGAGCTGCCAGGCTTGGAGGGAGTTGGTGATGATGAGCAGCAGGAAGGCTGCGGCCAGAAGAACGGTCGCCAGTGCCGCGGCGCTGGCATAGTCATATTCATCGAGTCGGATGAACATCAGCAGCGAGATGATTTCGGTCTCGAACGGAAGATTTCCGGCGATGAAGACCACGGCTCCGAACTCGCCGATGCTGCGGGCGAAGGCCAGCGTGCAGCCGGCGGTGAAGGCCGGCAGGATGGTGGGCCAGATCACCTTCGTGAAGATCTGCCAGCGCGTGGCGCCCAGCGCATGAGCCGCCTCTTCCAGCTCGCCCTGCATGTCCTCCAGCACCGGCTGGACGGTCCGCACCACGAAGGGCGTGGAGGTGAAAGCCATGGCGATCATGATGCCGAGCGGCGTATAGGCGACCTTGATCCCCAGTGGCTCAAGAAATTGGCCGAAGACGCCGTTGTTGGAAAAGACGGTGACCAGCGCAAGACCCGCAACAGCCGTCGGTAGCGCAAATGGAAGATCGACGAGACCATCGAGCAGCCGCCGCCCCGGGAAGCGGTAGCGCACCAGCACCCAGGCGATGAGAAGGCCTTGAATGGCGTTAAAAACAGTTGCGCCAGCGGCTGCAAGAAAGGTGACGCGGAACGCTGAAAGCGACCGCTCCGACGTGACGATCGACCAGAAGTCCGCCCAACCGAGGCTTGCCGCCTTGAACAGCATCGCCGTCAGCGGCATGGCCACGATGATAACGAGGTAGAGCAGCGTCACGCCCAGGGTGAGCCCGAAGCCGGGAAGCAGATGGCGACGTGCGGGGGATGAAGCGGACATCTGTACGGCAGCCTGAAATGCGTGATGGCCGGGTCATGCCGGCCATCCGAAATCGATCACATGGATGAGCGATAACTCTGCGATGGGAGCCCGGTCAGAAGGCCGGACCCCACCTATCACAGTCAGCGATTGACGAACACCTTGTCGAGCTTGCCGCCCTCGCCGAAGTGTTCCTTGGTGACCTTATCCCAGCCGCCGAACACATCCTCAACCGTCACGAGGCGCACCTCCGGGAAGCGATCGGCATATTTGGCCTTTACGCTTTCATCGTGCACGCGGTTGAAGTTCTGGGCGAGGATATCCTGGCCCTCCGGCGCATAGAGGAACTTCAGATAGGTCTCGGCGATGGCGCGAGATCCGCGTGCGTCGGCAACCTTGTCGACGACGGAAACCGGGAACTCAGCCAAAAGGCTCATCTCCGGCACGACGGCCTCATATTTGTCCTCGCCGAATTCACGGCGGATGCCATGCACCTCGGCCTCGAAGGTGATCAGGACGTCGCCGATCTCACGCTCCACGAAGGTAGTGGTAGCAGCGCGGCCGCCGGTATCGAACACCGGAACATTGGCGAAGACCTTCTTGAGGTACTCCTCCACCTTCGCCTCGTCGTTGTTGAAGGCTTCCTTGGCGTAGGCAGCGGCGGCCAGATAGGTGTAGCGCGCGTTGCCCGAGGTCTTCGGGTTGGGGAAGATCACCTTCACGTCATCGCGGGCAAGATCGGCCCATCCCTTGATGTTCTTCGGATTGTCGGCGCGAACCAGGAAGGCCGGAAGCGAATAGTAGGGCGAGGCATTGTTGGGCAGGCGCGACTGCCAGTCTTCCGACACGAGGCTGCCCTTGGCCAGCATCTTGACATCGATCACCTGGTTGAAGGTCACGACGTCGGCCTGAAGGCCTTCCAGGATCGAACGGGCCTGCTTGGACGAGCCGGCATGGCTCTGGTCGACGGTCAGGCTCTTGCCGGTCTCCGCCTCGTAATTCTTCGTGAAAGCCTCGTTGATCTGAACATAGAGCTCACGCGCGATGTCGTAGGACACGTTCAGGATTTTACTCGGCTCCTCCGCTTTGAGCGGCGTGGCCGAAAGAGCGAGTGCGACGAGCACGCCGCCAAGAATCTTTTTCATAGGTCTATCCGAGTTCATCCATGGCGCTTCGATCGCACCGGTTGAACGCGAATATGGCGGAAATAGAAATATATTACAAGAGAAAAAGGATATTTGTATATTAAACACAAACTATATGTATTAATGGCCGTAGCGAGGACCGCGTCTTGCCTCTGCCAAGGCCTTTGCAAAGGCCTCGGCAAAGTCCGCTCGCTCCGGCGGCGACAGGAAACCGCCCACATCGAGGCTACGGTTGCGCTCCAGGATCGCCAGCCGCATCAATCCGTAATCTTCATCCTCCTCCCGCTTCAACCGAACCCAGAGGGGATTGAACCGCCATTCGGAGACATCGCCCCAGTGCGAGATCTTGCGCACAAAGAGCTCCAGCGCCGTGACGGAGACTTCCTCGCGCGCCCGGGCGGTGCGATAGCTCCAGCGGAAGGCGAGCCAAAGCAGCAGGACATCAAGCCCGAAGAACCCCACCACGGGCCAGGCACCCATCATGTAGAATGGAAGGCTCGCGATGGCGCTGAGAAGAGCGACAGCCATCATCAATCGCTTGAAGCCCGTCGGCGTCAGCGAACGGTGAGGCCGGATCTCCGCGGCGAACAGAAGCTGCTCCGCAGGGCCCTTCTGATGCTTGTCGTCATCCATGAGACACAATACTAACGTTCCGATGCCAGCCCGCCAGTCCCCTGCTCCCCCCAAACCGAAAGCATCCAGGCCGAGGAAGCGTCCCGCTCGCCTTTCCCCGGCGGCGGTGGAGGAGATGTTCCAGCGCTTTTACCAGGCAAATCCCGAACCGAAGGGCGAGCTGGAATACGTCAATCCCTTCACCTTGGTCGTGGCGGTCGCGCTCTCCGCGCAGGCAACGGATGTGGGCGTCAACAAGGCGACTCGCAAGCTGTTTGAGGTGGCGGATACGCCGGAAAAGATGCTGGCTCTCGGAGAGGATGGTCTCATCCAGCACATCAAGACCATCGGCCTTTACCGCAACAAGGCGAAGAACGTCATCGCGCTGTCCAAACGCCTGATCGAGGTCTACGGCGGCAAGGTGCCGGAAACCCGTGAGGAGCTCGAGACCCTGCCGGGGGTCGGTCGCAAGACGGCCAACGTGGTGCTGAACATCGCCTTTGGCCATCCGACCATTGCCGTCGACACCCACCTCTTCAGGGTCGGCAACCGAACGGGGCTCGCTCCGGGCGCCAATCCGCTGAAGGTTGAACTCGAACTTGAGCGCGTCGTGCCCGAACGCTGGAAGCATCACGCCCATCATTGGCTGATCCTGCACGGCCGCTATGTGTGCAAGGCGCGAAGGCCCGATTGCCCTTCCTGCCTCATCCGCGACATCTGCCTCTACGATGACAAGACCGTGGCCTGAGGCCTCACAGCCATCGGATGAGCCTTGCGCGGGGCCCGGCTTCGCACCACTTTCGTCATGACGACAGCAACGGGGACACCTCTCATGATCGATGCGGCGTTACTCGCCCTGCGCCAGGCCTTCTCGCCGCCGTTCCGCATGGTGCTCTTCAAGAGCGTCGGTCTCGCGCTTTTACTGCTGATCCTGATCGGTGCGGGTTTGCAGGCGGCGCTGGCCCATCTGGTCGTTCTGCAGAATGTCTTCCTGGATTGGACCGCGGCGATCGCGTCCGCGCTCGGCATCCTGGTCGTGCTGTTCTTCGCCGTGCCTCCGATCATCTCGCTGGTAGCCGGCTTCTTTCTCGACGAGATCGCGGGCGAGGTCGAGCGCACGCACTATCCGGCCGATGCTCCTGGCCGGGAGCAGCCCCTGGCACGCTCGCTCATTCTGGCCATCAAATTCGCAGCCCTGGTGCTGGTGGTGAACATCGGCGTGCTGCTGCTGGCGCTCATTCCGGGTGTCAACCTGATCGCCTGGTGGCTCGCCAACGGCTATCTGCTCGGTCGGGAATATTTTGAACTTGCCGCCATGCGGTTCCGGTCCCCGGAAGAAGCCAAGGCGTTGCGGCGGCAGCATCGCGGCCGCGTGTTCTTCGGCGGGCTGATGATCGCTGCCATGATGGCGATCCCCATCGTCAACCTGGCAACGCCGCTGGTCGCCACCGCCTTCATGGTGCATATCCACAAGCGTGTCGGCCGCCGGGTCGAACTGCTCGACCCGGCCTGACGGCGCATCTTGAGGGGCTTAGCCTCTGAGCGTGCCGCCGGTTGCCTTTTCGACGGCACTCACCACGCGCCCAGCGATCGCTTCGATCTCCGCATCGGTCAGCGTCTTCTCCCGCGGCTGCAGCGTCACGGCCAGCGCGACCGAGGCCTTGCCATCGGGAACACCGGTTCCGGTGTAGACATCAAAGACATCGACGCCGGTGATGAACTGCTTGTCGGCACCCTGGGCGGCGCGGATCAGATCGCCCGCCTTGACGTTGCGATCCACCAGGAAGGCGAAGTCGCGGCTGATGGGCTGGAAGTCGCTCTTGTCGAGCGGCGGCTTGGCTTTGGTCGGCTTTGACCTCGGTGCGGGCAACCGATCCAGGATCACCTCGAAAGCGGCGAGCGGACCGGAGATGTCGAGTTCCTGCAGCACGCGGGGGTGCAGCTCACCGAAATGGCCCAGCGCTAGCTTCGGTCCCATCTGCAGGGTGCCGGAGCGGCCGGGATGGAACCACTCCGGACCGCCGGACACCACCTGCACCTTGGACGGATCGATACCGAGCGCTGTCAGCAGCGCCAGCGCGTCGGCCTTGGCGTCGAACGCATCGACGGGCTCCGGCTTCCCGCTCCAATGGCGGCCGGTGCCCTCCGGCGTCGCGAGACCGCGGCGAAGTCCTGTGGCTGCGATGAACTGATCCTCGGGCTTATCGCCGGAGAACACCTGCCCCACTTCGAACAGGGCAACGTCGGGATAACCGCGATCGGCGTTCTTTTGCGCGGCAACTGCGA
The DNA here is from genome assembly GCF_014635245.1 of Agaricicola taiwanensis. Classification (GTDB taxonomy): domain Bacteria; phylum Pseudomonadota; class Alphaproteobacteria; order Rhizobiales; family Methylopilaceae; genus Agaricicola; species Agaricicola taiwanensis. The sequence continues at coordinate 409,541 of NZ_BMCP01000001.1, forward strand.
GGCCCGGCAGCAAGCTTGGCCGCATGTCCGAAAGATCCGCGGCGATGGGATTGGCCAATGCAAGCTCCGCCGCTCCGCCGCCGAAGGCTGTCGCATGCCCTTTCGGCACGAAGGACCAGGTGACGGCTTCAACCAGGCCGCGAGCGGCCAGGGCGCGCTTGGCCGCGCGGGTGCGCCTTTGGATAAGGGTCAGGACCGGCTGCGGCACCTCCGGCGCCCGCGGCAGGGCGATCGGCGTCACCTTGTCGAGCCCCACGATGCGGACGACCTCTTCCACGATATCGGCCTTGCCATGGATGTCCGGCCGCCAGGTCGGCGCCGCCACCTTGACGGTCTCGCCGGTGCCGGCGACCCAGAAGCCGAGCGCGGTGAGAACATGTTTCATCTCCACGGGCTGCAGCTCCAGGCCCGTAAGGCGCTGAACCTCGCGATAGGGGAAGTCGATGATCTTCTGCGGCTCGGGAACCTCGCCCTCCAGCACCACCTCCGAAGCCTCGCCCCCGCACAGGTCGAGGATGAGCTTGGTGGCAGCTTCCAGTCCCGGCAGGGTGAAGGCGGGATCAACCCCGCGTTCGAAGCGATGGCGCGCGTCGGAATGAACGCCGAGGCGACGGCCCGTGCGGGCGATGTTCTCAGGGTCCCACAGCGCCGATTCGATCAGCACATCGACCGTTTCCTCGGTGCAGCCGGAGCCCTCGCCGCCCATGATGCCGGCAAGCGACTGGACGCCAGTTTCATCCGCGATGACGACAGCGTCCGCCGGCAGTTCGTAGATCTTGCCGTCAAGAGCAGGCAGGCTTTCGCCTTCCCGCGCCAGACGCACCACGAGGTCGCCGGAGATCTTCGCGGCGTCGAACACGTGGAGCGGGCGCGCGCGATCGTAGGTGAGGAAGTTGGTGATATCGACGAGACAGTTGATGGGTCGCAGTCCGATGGCCTTGAGCCGGCTCTGCAGCCAGGCCGGGGAAGGTCCGTTCTTGACGCCGCGCACCAGACGCAGGGCGAAGGCGGGGCACAGTGCCTCTTCGCCGGCCGGCAGCTCGCGCCGCACCCTAGTCGGGCAGGGGAACTGACCGCGGACCGGATTGACCGGCGCCGTCTTGAGAGTGCCGATCTCGGCGGCGGCCAGATCGCGGGCGACGCCCTCCACACCGAGACAGTCCGGCCGATTGGGCGTGACCGCGATCTCGATCACGGGATCGGCCACACCCATCAGCGGCGCGAACGGCTGTCCCACCGGCGCGTCCGCCGGCATCTCGATAATGCCGTCGTGCTCGCCCGAAAGGCCCATCTCCCGTTCGGAGACGAGCATGCCGTTGGATTCCACGTCGCGGATCCTGGTGGGCTTCAGCACCATGCCGTTGGCCGGAATGGTGGAGCCGGATGGCGCGAAGACCGCCTTCATGCCGGTCCGGGCATTGGGCGCGCCGCAGACCACCTGGACTTCGCCGGCGCCGGTATCGACACGGCAGACCCTGAGCTTGTCGGCGTTGGGATGGGGCTTCGCCTCGATGACGTGGACGACCTTGAAGGGTGCAAGCTGCGCTCCCCGGTCCTCGATGGCTTCCACCTCAAGGCCCACATGGGTCAGCGTATCCGCGACCTTCTCAAGGCCCGCGTCGGTGGCGAGGTGTTCCTTCAGCCAGGAGAGCGTGAATTTCATTGGATGATCTCCCGGTTCAGTTCGATAGGCCGCCGGCCAGGGTCGGCAGGTCCAGGGGACGGAAGCCGTAGTGCTGGAGCCAGCGGACATCGGCTTCGAAGAAGGCGCGCAGATCCGGCAGGCCATACTTCAGCATGGCGATGCGATCGATGCCCATGCCCCAGGCAAAGCCCTGATAGATATCGGGATCGAGGCCGCAGTTGCGCAGCACATTTGGGTGCACCATGCCGCAGCCGAGGATCTCCAGCCAGTCGTCGCCCTCACCGAAACGGATGTCCGAGCCTTGCCGGCGGCAGCGGATGTCCACCTCCATGGAGGGTTCCGTGAAGGGGAAGAACGACGGCCGGAAGCGCATCTGCACGCTCGGCACCTCGAAGAAGGCGCGGCAAAATTCCTCCAGCACCCATTTGAGGTTCGCCATGTTGGCGTGCCGGTCGATGACCAGCCCCTCCACCTGGTGGAACATCGGGGTATGGGTCTGGTCGCTGTCATTGCGATAGGTGCGGCCCGGAATGATCACGCGGATCGGAGGCTCCTGGCTGCGCATGGTGCGGATCTGCACCGGCGAGGTGTGCGTGCGCAGCAAAAGCCGCGAGCCGTCCGCCTTTGGAGTGAAGAAGAAGGTGTCGTGCATTTCCCGCGCGGGATGACCTTCGGGGAAGTTCAGCGCCGTGAAGTTGTGCTCGTCATCCTCGATGTCCGAGCCCTCCGCGATGGCAAAACCCATGTCGGTGAAGATCGCGGTGATCTCGTCGATGACCTGGCTGATGGGATGAATGCGGCCGGTCTCTATGCCCGTGGGGCGCACCGGCAGAGTGACGTCGACAGCCTCGGAGGCGAGGCGCGCGTCAAGCGCTGCGCCGGCAAGGGTCGCCTTGCGCGCAGCCAATGCCTCGGTGACACGATCTTTGAGGCCGTTGATCGCGGGTCCGAGCGTCTTGCGCTCCTCCGGCGTCATGGCGCCAAGGGTCTTGAGCTGTTCGGAAACCGAGCCCTTCTTGCCGAGGGCGCCAACGCGCACCGCTTCCAGGGCGGCCTCGTCGGAGGCGGCCTCAATGGCGCCTAGGATATCGGATTGGAGCTTGTCGAGATCGCTCATGTCAGGTCACGCCGCTGGATTTCCGTCGGATGAAAGGGACGGTGCGGCGTGAACTGAAAACCGGGCCGCACCGGCCGCGCGGCGGCATGCCACCGCGCGGAAAAGGTCGGGCCTCAGATAGGACCGGGAGGTCAGGCTGCGATGGCAGCCTTCGACTTGGCGACCAGAGCTGCAAAGGCAGCCGGCTCGTGGATGGCGATATCCGAGAGCACCTTGCGGTCGACCTCGACCCCAGCCTTGCTGAGGCCGTCAATAAAGCGCGAATAGGTCAGGCCTTCCGCGCGCACGGCTGCGTTGATGCGCTGGATCCAGAGAGCGCGGAAGGTGCGCTTCTTGTTCTTGCGGTCGCGGTAGGCGTACTGCATTGCGCGATCGGTCGCCGCCTTCGCGGTGCGGATCGTATTCTTGCGACGTCCGTAAAAGCCTTTGGCGGCCTTCAGGACCTTCTTGTGTTTTGCGTGAGCGGTTACACCGCGCTTCACACGGGCCATGGTTCAGTCTCCGTGGCGAGGGTTTCGGGAAAGTCTTGAAAGGCTCAGCGACCGCCGTAGGGCATATGCGCCTTCACGATACGTGCATCCTGATCAGTCAGAATGGTCGTGCCGCGCTGGTTGCGGATCTGCTTGTTGGTCCGCTTGATCATGCCGTGGCGCTTGCCGGCCTGGGTCGCGATGACCTTGCCGGAACCGGTGAAGCGGAAGCGCTTCTTCGCGCTCGACTTCGTCTTCATCTTGGGCATTTTGCTCTCCAAAGGTTGGGACGGCCCGGGGGCGGTCCAACAGCAAACAAGCCCGCCACGGCAGCCCATACAGCCGGGCGGGCATCTCAAAGCGTGGGTCTTCTAGTCTGGGAGGCTGTGAATGGCAAGAGGGCGAAGCAAAAACCGCGCCTCACTGCCAGTGGCCCTCCCTCGGGATGAGAGAGGGCTTTCACGTCTCAGCGTGGGGCCAGCACCATGATCATCTGTCGCCCTTCGAGCGACGGGTCGAGTTCGACCTTGGCAATCTCGGCTACTTCGTCACGGACCTTATGAAGCACCTTGAGCCCGAGCTCCTGGTGCGCCATTTCGCGGCCACGGAAGCGCAGGGTCAGCTTGACCTTGTCGCCTTCCTCGAAGAACCGCTTCACCGACCGCATCTTGACCTCATAGTCATGGCTGTCGATGTTCGGACGCATCTTGATCTCCTTGATCTCGACGGTCTTCTGGTTCTTGCGGGCCTCGGCAGCCTTCTTCTGGGCGGCGAACTTATACTTGCCGTAGTCGAGAATCTTGCAGACAGGCGGCACCGAATTCGGAGCGATCTCGACAAGGTCCAGGCCGACATCGTCGGCAAGCGCGAGCGCCTCGAACGTTGGGACGACACCGCGGTTGTTGCCTTCTGAATCGATCAGCTGAACTTCGCGGGACCGGATTTCCCTGTTGATGCGCGGTCCTTCCTTAGCGACCGGCGGGGGTGCACGATGCGGACGACGAATGGCCGTATTCTCCTCTAATGTTATCGATCGGCATCCGGAAACGCGGAAACGGCCGCGCCCTTCGCAGGACCGGACACCGTACCCAGAAGATCGTGACAAATAGCCTCGAAGTCAACAGGCCGTCAGCAATTCCGCATAGACTTTCAGCGTACTGTCGGTCATGGCGCGAAGAGAAAAGCCAGCTGCATGTTCCCGCGCGCGTAGCGCAAGACCTTCCCGCTGAACGTCTGTCAGGGACAAAGCCTCGCCAAGCGCGCCGGCAAGGGCCGCCGCATCGCCCGGTGGAACCCGCCAGCCGGTACGGTCGCGTTCCGCCACCTGTGGTGGGGCCAAAACCGTTTCCGGCGCGGCGCCATGATCGCTGACGACAACCGGCCGTCCCATGGCCTGCGCCTCCACGGCCGACCGGCCAAAGGCCTCCGGCTCGGTCGACGGCACCGTCACCACGGCCGAGGCCGCGATCGCGACCTGGATGTCCGGCACATGACCGACAAGAAAGACGCGATCGCCGAGGCCGAGTGCTTCGGCTTGGGCGCGCAGTTCCGCCGCATAGGCTTCCCGGCCCTGGGCGTCTCCGGCCAGCACGGCAACGACACCGTCAGGCATCCGGGCGAGCGCTTCGACCAGCACTTTCTGCCCTTTCCAAGCTGTCAGCCGCGCAGCCAGCAGCACGATGCGTGCATCAGACGGCACCCCCCAGGCTTGCCGGCAGGCCGCCACCTGGTCCGGCGTCACATAGGCAGGATCAAACCGGGAGAGGTCGGTGCCGCGATGGATCACGGCGATGCGGCTCGCCGCTTCGGAATGGTCCTGTACGATCCGGCGGGCGGTCCAATGCGAGTTGGCGATCACCGCGTCGCCACGCGCCATGACCGAATTGTAAAGTCGCTTCAGACGGTTCTGTGCTGAATAGGCGCCGGCCCAGGTCGTCACCAGGGGCACTTTGCCGGCGCGTGCCGCCATGAGCGCGCTCCAGGCTGGCGCCCGGGAGCGCGCGTGCAGGATCACGGCCTTTTCCTCCCGCAGGATAGCCATCAGCCGCTGTGCATTGGCGAGAATGCGCGCGGGATTCTTGGTCGCGGCGGGAAAGCTCCGGAAGATGCCGCCGGCAAGGCCAAGCTCCGCCACCATACGGCCTCCTTCCGACAGCACGAGAGGCCGCGCGCCCTGTGCCGCCAGCGCCGCGGCCACGTCCACCGTCGTGCGCTCCACGCCCCCCGCATTAAGCTCCGGTACGATCTGGATGATCGTCCTGCCGGCGAGGAGATGGGAAAAATCCTGCATGGTGTTCGTCTTTTGCCGACATGCGGTCCATAATCTGCAAATCGACATCAAGCTTTAACGAAAGGGAAAGCCTGATGCTGCCGCCAATGCGGCCGGATGCGCTGGGGGAGCCTTAACGTGACGGACAGTGAACTTCAATTCATCGATGTGGCCGACAACCGCATCGCGGTGCTAACCACTGACGGACGGGGGCCGAGCGTGATCTGGCTCGGCGGTTTTCGCTCCGATATGCGTGGCACCAAGGCCGAACGTCTGGCCGAGTGGGGCGGACAATGGAACCGGGCCGTCATCAGGTTCGACTACTCCGGCCACGGTGAGAGCGGCGGACGCTTCGAGGATGGAACGATCAGCCTCTGGGCGCGCGAGGCGCGCGCCGTGATCGACACCTTCGGCGGCCATGACCCGGTCCTGGTCGGGTCCTCGATGGGCGGCTGGATCGCGCTCATGATCGCCAAGGCCATGGCCGAGGAGGGGCGGCCTGTTTCCGGGCTGGTGCTGATCGCGCCGGCGGTGGACTTCACCGAACGCCTGATCTGGCCGGAACTTTCCGAAAGCGCCCAGCACGAGATCATGGAACACGGCCAATGGCTGCGCCCGTCGGAATATTCGGAAGAACCTTATCCCATCACGCGGGTCTTGATCGAAGACGGCCGCGACAATCTCCTGTTCGACCGCCCGTTGCGCGTTGGTGCGCCGGTGCGCATCCTCCAGGGCATGAAGGATCCGGATGTGCCCTGGAGCCATGCCATGACGCTTGTCGAGCATCTCGCGGAGGATGATGTGACCGTCACCCTGGTGAAGGATGGTGACCACCGCCTTTCGCGCGATGAGGACATTGAGCGTCTGCTCGAGGCTGTGGAGACCATCGTTCCGTCGGCATGATCGGGCTGGCGGGCGGACTCCGACTCAACCATGATTCGCGCCGATGTTGCGCCGATTCATCCGTCCCTCCCTGCCGACGGCCTTTGAAATTGATGTCGAAGGCCGCCGCATTCCCATCATGGTCCGTCAGAGCGCTCGGGCGCGGCGGATGAGCCTGCGCGTGCGCCGTGCCGAGCGCGATGTGGTGCTGACCCTTCCACCCCGCGCCAGTCTGGTCATGGCGGAGAACTTCGCCCAGCGGCACGGCCGGTGGATCGCCGAGCGGGTCGAACAACTGCCCAATGTGGTGCCCTTCAGTCATGGCGCAAGCATCCCTTTGCGCGGCGTGCTGCACCGGATCGAGCACCGCGACAGCCTGCGCGGCCTTGTGGAGGTCTTGGAGCGTGACGAGCCGGTGATCGAGGTGCCCGGCCTGATCGAGAGCCTGCCACGGCGCATGGCGGATTTCCTGCGGCGGGAAGCGCGCCGCGATCTGGAAGAGGCCGTCACGCGCCATGCGACGAAGCTGGGCGTGAAGTTCGGCCGCATCAGCATCAAGGATACGCGCAGCCGCTGGGGCTCCTGCTCCGCCGACGGCAATTTCTCCTTTTCCTGGCGGCTCATCATGGCGCCCTCCTACGTGCTGGACTATCTCGCCGCGCATGAAGTGGCGCACCGCCGTGAGATGAACCATTCGCGGCGCTACTGGGCCGTGCTGCGCGACCTCTTTCCGGAAACCGACGCGGCGGAAGCCTGGCTGACGGCCCATGGCGCGGAACTGCATTGCTACGGCGCGGCGGCCGGCGCATGCGACGGGCCATCGACCAAAGGTGCGTCGACTCTAAGGGGGTAGCGCCCTAGATGGATGGTGATCCACGGAACCATCCATGCCACTTCGTCCTGAGACCTTCGCGCTGACAGCATTGCTCAGCATGCTGACAGCCATGAATCCCCTGTCCATCGACATGTATCTGCCCTCGCTGCCGATCCTGACGCAGGAGCTGGGGGCGACGCCGGCCGAGGGCCAGCTGACGCTGTCGATCTTTCTCGCCGGCTTCGCGGTGGGCCAGATATTCTATGGTCCCTTGTCCGATCGCTACGGGCGCAAGCCGCTGCTGCTGGCGGGTCTCGTGATCTTCGCGGCGGCGAGTGTGATCTGCGCTTCGGTCACCTCCATCGAAGGCCTCATCGCCGCGCGCTTCTTGCAGGCTGTGGGCGGCTCGGGGCCCGTGGTGCTGGCGCGCTCCATGGTGCGTGACTTCTATTCCGGGCCGCGCGCCGGCCAGGAACTGGCGCGCATGGGCGTGATCATGGGTGTGGTGCCGGCAGGAGCACCATTGCTCGGTGGCCTCCTGGAAAACCTGTTCGGCTGGCGGGCAAGCTTCATTCTCATCTTCGTCATCGCCTGCCTGCTTCTCGGCGTCGTCTGGGCCAAACTTCCGGAAACGGTGCGCGAGAAGCGGCGGGAGCCGATCACATTGCTGTCGATCTTCAACGGTTACCGTTTCCTCCTGCTCAGCGCTGCATACCGGGGCTATGTGGCTCTCACCTCCATCGCCTTTGCCGGCCTTTTTGCCTACATCTCCGCCTCGTCATTCGTCCTGCAGGGCATCTATGGACTCGACGAGTTTCACTTCGCGCTGATGTTCGCCATGGCTGTTCTGGGCTTCGTCGTCGGCGGTTTCATCGGGAGCAAGGTCGTCAGGAAGATCGGCATCGACGGCGCGATCCGCCTCGGCAGCTGGTTCCTGGCCGCGGGAGGAATTCTCATGCTGCTCGCGGTCATCCTGGGCCCCGGCCATCCGCTGGAGGTGACGCTTCCGATCACGATCTACCTCGTGGGGATCGGGCTCGTCATGCCGCAGGCGCTGGCGGGCGCCATGCAGCCGTTTCCCGATCGTGCCGGTTCCGCCTCCTCGCTCTCAGGCCTCCTGCAGATGACCACCGCCTCCATCGCCGGCGTCGGTATCGGCCATGTGATCGGCGAGACGGTCCTGCCAGTGGCGCTTGCGATCGCGGGGCTTGGCCTTCTGGCCCTCGTGATCGAGCGCGTCAGCCGGCGCGCTCGCGCCGACGCGCTCATCATCTAGAGCTCAACCGCCGAACAGGCGCTTCAGGAAGTTGACCGGCTTCTGGATGATCGCGGGGGCTTCAGCCACGGGGGCTTGCTGCACCGGCGGGTCATAGGACCGCGGGTTCCATTCACCGGGCAACTGCGCCACCGGGACACCTTCCAGAGCGCGCTGCATGAAGCTGCTCCACACCGTCACCGGCAGGTTCGAGCCCGAGGCTCGTTTGGTCGGGGAATTGTCGTCGTTTCCGAGCCAGACAGCCGTGACCATATTGGTGGTGTAGCCGACGAACCAGGCGTCGCGGTAGTCCTGGCTGGTGCCGGTCTTGCCCGCCGCATCCCAGCCCGGAAGTTCTGCCTTGGACGCGGTGCCGACGCGCAGCGTCTCGCGCAGCATGCTGTTCATCATGCCCACATATTCGGGCGCGATCACATCGACCCGCGGCGGCGCTTGCCGCTCATAGATCACTTTCCCTTCCGCATCGGTGATGCGCGTCACCACATAGGGCTCCACGCGGGCCCCGCCATTGGCGAAGGGCGTATAGGCGGTCGCCATTTCCAGCGGCGTGACCTCGGAGGTGCCCAGCGCGAGCGAGGCATTGGGCGTCAGCTTGGAGTGGATGCCCAGCTCCGCCGCCAGATTGGCCACATTCTGCGGGCCGACCTCCACCGCCAGGCGCACCGCCACGGTGTTGAGGGAGAAGGCGAGGGCCTGCGTCAGGGTAACGTTGCCGTGATATTTCTTGTTGGAGTTCTCCGGGCTCCAGTTGCCATAGCGAACCGGCGCATCAAGGCGCACGTCAAAGGGCGTCAGTCCGGTCTCGAGAGCCGCGAGATAAACGAACGGCTTGAAGGAAGAGCCCGGTTGGCGGCGCGCTTGAATGGCGCGATTGAAGCTGCTCTCGGCATAGCTGCGGCCGCCGACCAGCGCCTGTACGGCGCCGTCGGGGCTGAGCGCGACGAGGGCGCCCTGCGAGACACCAAGTTCCTTGCCGCGCTTCTCGAGCCCCTCCACCAGGGCCTGCTCGGCAAATTTCTGCATGGTCGGGTCGACGGTGACGTCGACGAAGATGTCGTTTTCGTAAGGACCGATCAGTCGGTCGACCTCGGACGCGACCCAGTCGGCGACATAGCCGGTGGAATCCTGCGGTGGGGGTGGCGTCACGGCGGAGGGCGCGGCGAAGGCCTGCTGCGCTTCCTGCTGGGTGATGAAGCCGGCGTCCGCCATGGCCGCCAGCACCAGCTTCGCGCGGGCATTCGCGGCGTCGGGGTTCTTGGTGGGGGCCAGGCGCGACGGCGCCTGCACGAGGCCTGCGAGAATTGCGGCTTCCGCCAGACTCACATTGCGCGCTGATTTGCCGAAGAAACGTCGGGCGGCGGCTTCCACGCCATGTGCTCCCGCGCCGAAGTAGACGCGGTTGAGATACATCTCCAGGATCTCGTCCTTGGTGAAGCTCATCTCCAGCCAGCCGGCGAGGATCAGTTCCTGAAACTTGCGCTCCAGGCTGCGGTCGGGCGTCAGGAAGATGTTCTTGGCGAGCTGCTGAGTCAGCGTCGAGCCGCCCTGGACGAAGCCGCCAGCGCGGAAGTTCTCGACGGCGGCGCGCAGGATGCCCTTGGGGTCGAATCCCCAGTGCGAGCGGAACCGGCGGTCCTCGATGGCGATCACCGCATTGGGCAGATCCGGCGGCATTTCCTCGATGCCCACGAAGCCCGCCGTCTCGCCCCGCGTCGCCAGCACCATGGTGTTGGGCGCGATCATCGTCATGCTCGGCGGCCGTTTGGGGACGGCGAGCTCATGGATCGGCGGCAGCTTGCCGATTTCATAAACCAGCAATCCCGCAAGCGCGATGCCGCCCAGGACGGCGACGGTCATGCCGAAGCGGAAGATCCGCCCGATGAAGCTGCGTTTGCGCTTGCGGCCGGTTGTCCGGCGGGCTGTCGATGAGGAGCGGCTCTTGCCACGCGAGCTCTTGCGCCCTCTTGCGGGTGCCATATCGAATTCCTCATCATAGGAGGCATCATCGTCGGGTAAGGGCTCGAACCGCAAAGGCCGCCGCTCGTCCACCCGTGGCGCCCGCCGTTCGGTGTCGCCCTTGTCGCGGCGCTGGGGTGCGTCTCGTCCCCGTCCGCTGCGGCCGCTGGGACGATCATTCTCAGTCAGCCGCAGGTCCAGCTCGGCTTCCGGCTTGAAGTCGAAGACCGGCTCGCGGCGTTCGCCGCGCTTGCCCCAACGTCCAAACATGGTTCGTAAAAATCCCTCGGAAACCAACGCGCCCGCACGCGTGTGCAACGTCACCCCCTGCACTGTGAATGCGGCGGGTTTAGGGTGAGTTACGACGGGGCGCCTCTTGCCGCAACTGCTCAAGCGGGGCAAAACCTCAATCTCAGCCAAGGGAGCATTATGTCCAGCATCGATGAAAGGGCTGTCTGGGACGCGGCGATCGTTGGAGCTGGACCGGCCGGCGCCTCCTGCGCCATCTGGCTGAAGCTCCTCGGATTTCAACCGATCGTGATTGACTCCCGCCCCCAGCCAGGTGGTCGTCTGGCCGACAGCCCCTATGACAACCCATGGATCGTGACGGCGCGATCGAACGCGACAGGGTTGTTGCTTTCCGGCGACATCGCCGCAAATCTCGCCGATCGGGCTGTTTCGCTGAGGCTCGGCATAAGCGTCGACGAAATCTCCCGCACACCCTCGGCCTTTGTCCTGCGTCTGGGCGATGGCGGCACCGTCGCCTCGCACACCCTGGTGGTGGCGAGCGGCCTCGCCGCCGTCACCGGCGGTCTCGATCCGGCAACCGGTGTCTTCTTCGGGCCGGGCCAGGCGGTCTTCGACCTGGGCGTGCACGGCAAATCCGTCGCCGTCCTCGGCGGTGGCGACAATGCATTCGATCATGCGGCGCTGCTGCGCCAGCGCGGCGCGGCACGCGTGCGCATCTTCGCACGCTCCATCCGGGCCCGTCCGGCCCTGGTGTCGGCAGCGGGTGAGGCCGAGGTGACGATCGGCGGCTATGAAGTGAACACCTCGGCGCGCCGCATCAACGGCGAACCATTCGATCTTCTCCTGGTCATGTATGGCTTTCAGCCCATGCTTCCCCGCCTCAGGGGTCTCGCGCCCCGCCGGAACGAGGCGGGCTACATGGTGACGGACTGGAGCAGCGCGGAAACCTCGGAGACGGGCCTCTATGCCATCGGCGACGTCGCTGGCCGTGGGCATCCGAGCGTCCCCACCGCGCTTGCCGATGGGGTCACCGCCGCCAAAGCGATCGAGGCGCGTCTCATCAGGAAGCCTTAACGACCGGCACGTTAAAATAGCCGATGCTCCTCTTGGAGAAGATCGGTGAGCGACGCCAGCATTCTGTCCAATCTCGCGTCCCAGGCCTCCGGCGGCCAGGCAGCGTCTGTGCCGGTCCTGAAGGCCGGCCAGGTGGTGGCTGCCCAGGTGCTCGCCCTGATGAAGGACGGGATTGTGCGGCTCGCTCTGCCGCAGGGCACCATTGATGTCGTGCCACCAATGCCGCTCACACAGGGCGCCGGCGTCAAGCTCGAGGTTGTCAAAACCGGCGCGGAACTCGTCCTGCGGCTGATCGATCCCGAGGCGGTTCCGGATCAACCGGCCAAGCCGGCTGCCTTGCCTGCTGCTCCTCTTCCCGCCCCGCAGACCGGCGCCGCCATGGCCAATCCGGCACGTCCCGGGGTCTCCGCACCCGTGCTGCCGCAAAACATCCCGGTCGATCTGCCGGCGGGGCTCGAGCCGGAGCTGAAACCGACCGCAGGACGTCCGATCGAGGGGCGGGTCATCGCGCTCGATCAGAAGGGGGCCGTGCGGATCGCGACCCCACAGGGCGATCTCACGGTCAATGTCCGCCTGCCGGTGCCTCTGGGCGCGGCGGTGCGCATCGAGGCGCCCCAGCGCGGCACGCCGATGCTGTCGGTAATTTCGGCCTCGTCCCCTGCCGTGCCGGGTCCCGCCACTGTTTCCGCGCCTGTCCTGCCCGGCACTGGGCAGGCCGTCACGCCGCGGCCGGCCGCGGTACACGCGCCCGCTCCTGGCGCGACGGTGACGCCCGTAAGCCTGGCGCTGCCGTCATCACCTGCACCACCCGCCACTGTCGTGACGGCGCAGCTGGCGAGCCCCTCGCCTGCCTTGGCGACGTCACCCGGAAGCGCACCTGTGTTACCCGCTTCAGCACTGGCAAACGGGTCGGCGCCCGTCGTCGCGGCGGCAGCGCCGCCGTCGGCAGTCCGGACCTTGCCTGCATCGCCGGTCGCTGCGGCTCCGCTGCCATCGGGACCGATGCGGATTATTCTGCTTCCCGCCCTGCAGACCGCCATGGGCCAGCAGCAGGGTATGGCGCCGCTGATGGCGAACCTTGAAGCCGCCGCAGCCCCGTCGGCATCGTCCCTATCGGCGCCGCCCCCACCTGCGCCGTCCTCACCGATTGCCTCGTCCACGGCCGTGCTCGACGCTCCAGGCGCGGAGCGCGCGGTTCCGGCGCTGCCACCCACGATCGCTGCCGCCGCTGCCAAGGTCCTGGGCGCGCGACTGCCGTTGGACCGGCCGGTCACGGGTGAGGACATTGCCCGCGCCCTCGCCGATTCCGGTGTCATGTTTGAAGCCAAGCTTGCAGCCGGTGCGCCGCCAGCCCAGGTCGCCGGCGACCTCAAGGGCGCCCTGCTGCTGCTGCGCAATGCCCTGAAATCCTTCCTGGGCGATACGGCCATGGCGGGACCGGAAGCACTCGCCACGTCCAAGGATGCGCCATCACCGCCCCTGCGCGGCGACCCGCCTTCCGCGCAACGGCCCGCGACAGCGACCATCGACGCCGAAGCCGCGCCGGAGGAGATCGGACGGACCCTCTTGCAACAGACCGAAGGTGCGCTGGCGCGCACCCGCCTGTCGCAGATCGCGTCCCTTCCCGATGACAGCACGCCGCTCAAACCCGCGGGGCCTGCACCCCTTCACGTCGAGATACCGGTCGTCCTCGGCCAGCAGAATGCCGTGGCGCAGTTCACGGTTGAGCGCGATGGAAGCGGCCGTGCCGATGAGGCCAGAACCGGCTCGCTCTGGCGCATGCGCTTTGCACTCGATGTCGAGCCGATGGGGCCGGTGCATGCGCTGGTCACCCTGCGCGGCGAGGCGGCAACAGTGACGCTTTGGGCAGAACGCCCGGAGACGGCAAGTGAGCTTTCCGCCGCCAGCTCCGATTTGCGCCGCTCGCTGGATGATGCGGCCTTCGCCGTGGAGGATGTTGTTGTGCGGCGTGGAGCGCCGCCGAAGCCCGCCCGCCCACCGGGCGGCATGCTGGACCGCCGCACATGAGCGCCCGCAACAGGCCGCCGCTCGCAATCGCGCTGAGATACGAAGCGCCGAACGCCCCCCGGGTGGTGGCCAAGGGCACCGGCACCATTGCCGAGCGGATCATCGAGACCGCGCAGGAGGCAGGCGTTCCGGTGGAGGAGAACGACGGACTGGCGGTAGCACTCTCGACCGTCGAGCTGGACCAGGAGATCCCGCCGGCGCTCTATCGCGCCGTGGCTGAAGTCATCGCGTTCGTGCTGCGAACCGCGGCCACATCCGACCGGGGATCGGTCGGCTCAGCGACTTCGGGCGCCGCTGGCGGCGACGCCTCCGGCTGAACAGGCGCTTCGAGACCCCGCTGACCGAACGAAAGCGCCATCCCGATGGCAAGAATGCCGCCCAGACGATCCTGGGCGAATGCATGATGCGGCAAAACCGCGATGGCGAAAGCCACGGCGAATATGCGAGCGGACATCTCTCCTCGGCTCCCCAGCCAGTCTTCAGGGAGAGAGTGCCATGGTGCTCCTCACGGCCCGGTTCAAAATGATATTAAAAGTTGAGGGAAAGCGGCGGGATAGTTACGCGCGGCTCATTCTTCTTCGCCGAAGCGGCTGCTGATGAGCGCCTCAAGTGCGTCCAGCGCCTCGGCGGCCTGAGTTCCGCTGGCCGTCACCGTAATGGTGGTGCCGGGCGCGGCCGCAAGCATCATCAGGCCCATGATGGAGCTGCCGCCTACGGTCTCGCCTCCGCGCGATACCTGTACGGCACAGTCATAGCCCTCGACACATTTCACGAATTTGACAGAAGCCCGCGCGTGAAGGCCGCGCTTGTTGATGATCAGAAATTCCCGGGTCTGCGCCTTCGTGGCGGTGTCTGTTGTCATTTCCCGGACAACACCCTGCTGGCCACATTGATATATTTGCGCCCGGCATCCTGCGCCTGCGCCACGGCCTCAGTCAGCGAAACGTCGTCGCGCACACTTGCCAGCTTGATCAGCATGGGCAGGTTGATGCCCGCAATGACCTCGACCGTGCGGCCGCCCATGCAGGAGATGGCGAGATTGGATGGTGTACCTCCGAACATGTCGGTCAGAACGACCACGCCGTCGCCGGAATCAGCCGTCGCCACCGCGGCCATGATGTCCTGGCGGCGGCTCTCCATGTCATCTTCCGGACCAATTGTTATGGTCTCCAACTGGCTTTGCGGGCCGACGACATGCTCGAGAGCAGCGCGGAATTCGCGAGCCAGATTACCGTGTGTAACTAGAACGAGGCCGATCATTCAGGTCTCCGACGCACCCGCGCTTCTGACGCGGCGCGTCTGATCCGAGCTTCAGACAAGGCGCGCATGATTCGCATGTTGCGCTGCCAAAGCAAGAGGCAAGAATGCCCGAGATTTCATCATCAGCTTGATGAAATTGTTCCGAGCGCGACCGGAATCAAGCGGCGGGCTGCTTCAGGGCTGGCATGCAAAAGCGGCAGGTGAACGCCGAACATTGTGATGAATGCGGCATTTTTGTCCTGTAGACGAGGCATCTGACCCTCCGGCACCAGGTCAACCACCAGCCGGATCACGGCTGCTTTTGCATGCGGCAATGTGACCACATCAAGCCCGCGTGCCTCGATCATTCCCGCCAAACCAACGGGCGCATGGGCAATGATACGCCCATTGTGCTCTGCAATATGGACGCGGTCGTCGGCCACCAGCCGTGCGAAAGCGCGCCGCGCCTTGGCGTCCTGCAACAGCTCCAGCAACAGTTTTGATTTTCCTGACCCCGATGGTCCCCGTACCAGAACACCCGCGCCTCCGAGCAGCAGGCAGCACGCATGGATCGTAGGGGCGGGCGGCCTCATGTGTTCGCGGCGGGCAGGCGCACGTGGAAGCGTGCGCCGACGATGGTCGGAACGCCCTCGGCATCATGGGCGCCCAGGCGGTTCTCCGCCCAGACGCGGCCGCCGTGAGCTTCCACGATCTGCTTTGAGATGGAGAGACCAAGCCCCGAGTTCTGCCCGAAGCCTTCGCCGGGCCGGTCCGTGTAGAAGCGTTCGAAGATCCGGTCGAGAGCGTCCGGCCGGATGCCCGGGCCGTCGTCCTCCACCGCGATCTCCACCTCGCCCCGAACCCGGCGCAGGATCACCCGCACCTCGCCTCCCGCGGGCGAGAACGACCGCGCGTTCTCCACGAGGTTGGTGACGACCTGGCCAAGCCGGGAATCGTGCCCCAGCACATAATAGCCATCGCGCCCGCCGGAGATCTGCGCCTGCTTCATCGTGATGCGGACGCCATCTTCCCGTTTGATCTCATTCTGAAGGTCGGTCACGGCCTTGAGAAGCGTGACGAGATCCATCAGTTCGGCGTCCTGGCGCTGCAACTCGGCGTCGAGCCGCGATGCGTCGGAAATGTCTGTGATGAGACGGTCCAGCCGGCGCACATCATGCTGAATGACGTTGAGCAGCCGTCCGCGCGCATCATCGGTCTTCGCCAGCGGCAGCGTTTCGACGGCGGAGCGCAGGGAGGTCAGGGGATTTTTCAGTTCATGCGACACATCGGCCGCGAAGCTCTCGATGGCTTCGATGCGATTGTAGAGCGTGCGGGTCATGTCGCGCAGGGCACGCGACAGATGTCCGATCTCGTCCGAACGTTCGCTGAAATCAGGGATCTCGGTCCGCTGCTTCACACGCCGCCGCACGTGGTCGGCGGCATCCGCCAAACGCCGGACGGGGCCTGCGATCGTGCCTGCAAGCAGCACCGACAGCACCACCATGACGGCGGCAGCGACGAGGAAGACCCGGACGATGGCGATGCGCTCGGCTTGGACGATGGCGTCGATGTCGCCCCCTTGTGTCGACAGCAGCAAGGCTCCCGTGACCGCGCGAAAGCGCTGGATGGGAACGGCAACGGACACGATGATCTTGCCGCGCTCGTCCTGTCGCACGATGGAGGCGGGCGAACCTGCCAGGGCGCGGGCGACTTCCGGATAACCCCGCCCATTGGCGGTGCCGAGTTCCTCGTAGGTGGGAAGGTCGGAACTGGCGAACCAGCTCTGCACGCCGTTCCAGACCCTGACCGGCCAGGACGGCTGCTGCTCCACCGGTGGCGGAAGGTCGAAGCGCAGAATGTCGCCGCGGGCATAGAGGCTGCGGCTGTCCAAAAGGATCTGCCCTTCCCGGTCATAGATGCGGGCCCGGGTGCGCGTCGGTGTCACCAGCCGGCGCAACACCGGCGCGACGCGCTCGGGGTTGATGGGAAATTCCAGCGCGGACAGGCTGTCCTCATAGGGCTGGAGGCTTTCTCCCGCCTGCAGTTCCAGCAGCTTGTTGGGATCGATCCAGATCGAGTTGGTGTCGATGGTGGCAGAGGCGGCGATGGCGCCGGCGATGATCTCGCCCTGCGTCAACAGGCTCTGCACCCGGGCATCGATCAGGCCGGCCCGGAACTGATTGAGGTAGAGAATACCCGACAGGAGCGCGACAAGGCCGGCGATGTTGAGCAGGACGATGCGTCGGGTCAGGCTCGAGACGCCGAGGAAGGACAGCCAACGTACGGCACGCCAAAGCCGCGCTCCGATGCCAGGGCGCGGTTCGGCCGTATCCGTCGTGATGTCGGCGCCGTCAACTTCGGCGGTCATGCTTCATGTCCAGTCAAAAGCCGGCAGTGAGCCCGCTCAGCCTTCTTTGAAGCGATAGCCCACGCCATAAAGTGTTTCGATCATATCGAACGCGTCGTCCACCACCTTGAACTTTTTACGCAGCCTCTTGATGTGGCTGTCGATGGTGCGATCGTCCACATAGACCTGATCGTCATAGGCCGCATCCATGAGGGCGTTGCGGCTTTTCACCACGCCGGGGCGCTGGGCCAGCGCCTGCAGGATCAGAAATTCCGTCACCGTCAGCGTCACCGCCTGCCCGTTCCAGGTGCAGGTGTGCCGTTCAGGGTCCATCACCAGGGCGCCGCGTTCGAGCACCTTGGCGGCGTCATGGGCCTTGGGGGTGGTATCGCGCGGACTGAAGCGCCGGAGCACGGCCTTCACGCGCTCCACCAGGAGCCGCTGCGAGAACGGCTTATGGATGAAGTCGTCGGCGCCCATCTTGAGGCCGAACAATTCGTCGATCTCCTCGTCTTTCGACGTGAGGAAGATCACCGGCATCTCCGACTTCTGCCGGAGGCGGCGGAGGAGTTCCATCCCATCCATGCGGGGCATCTTGATGTCGAGAATGGCGAGATCCGGCGGATCGACCTTGAAGCCGTCGAGCGCGGAAGCGCCATCGGTATAGGTCTGGATACGATATCCCTCGGCCTCAAGCGCGATCGACACCGACGTCAGGATGTTGCGGTCGTCATCGACCAAGGCGATTGTTGGCATGTCTCAAAGGTTCCATGTCATTTGCGAGGGACTTGAAGCGAAGCCGGGTGGCCGAAATGTGGCCGCTCCCCCGAGATTATCAAGGCAGGAGTGCAGACCCATACTGTTTCGCGCAGCAATCGACCGGTCTCACGGAAGCATTTCGGCCGGTCAGATGATCGGGCGGGGGGCAAGATCATCCTGCTCGTATTGGGCAAAGCGCGCGAGGCCTTCTGGATCGTGAATCACGATGGAGCCGTTGGGAATGCTGAAGAATCCAAGCCGCTTCAGCCGGGCGATGGTCTTGTTGGTGTGGACCAGCGACATGCCTAATGCGTCCCCGATGTGCGTCTGATTCACCGGAAACAGGAAGCTGTTTTTGGTGACGAGGCCGAGCACATCGGCGCGGCGATAAAGCGTGTAGATGAAGGCGGCCACACGTTCGGCCGCGCCGCGCTGGCCCACCGTGGTCAGATTGTCATCGACGATGCTTTGCTCGCGCGCGCCGAGCCAGGTCAGCTCATAGGCAAGCTTCGGCATGTCACCGAACACCTGGAGAAGCCGATTGCGGGGATGAACGCAGAGTTCGACGGCCGTCAGAGCCTCCACGCCATGCTCGGCGGGATCGAGCAAGGAGGATTGCAGCCCGATCAGGTCACCCGGCAGCAGGAAGTTCAGGATCTGCCGGCGGCCGTCCGGAAGCTCCTGATAGCGAAACGCCCAGCCGGCGAACAGCGTGTAAACCTCGGCGTCTTCCTGGCCCGGGTGGATGATATCGGTACCGGCCGCAACGCGGATGTGGTCGCGCTTGAGGCTGTTGATGTACTCGATTTCCACTTCGGACTTCGGGACGAAAGCTGGGCGGGTCCGCAGGGGGCACTCCGTGCAACGCACCCGCATTATTCACCTCTTTGATGATCGCGCACCGTGTGCCTCAAAATTGCCGAACCTTTCCCGCCAGGTCGCAGTTATGCAGAATAACGATACTTCGGTCCCGAAGGTTCCTCTTCCCATCAGGCTTTATGGATGTCCTTTCCGTCTTTCGCTGCCAGACTGATCGCCTCCGCGTCCGCGGCCCTGTCGCGTGGAGATGACGACCTGGAGGCGCTCGAAGGGCTGGATGCGGCCATGGTGGTTGTCGATGCCACGGCTCCCGATCGGCCGCTCGTCTATACCAATCGTTCCTTCCGGAGCCTCACGGGATATGAGAACGAGGAGATCGTCGGCCGCAACTGCCGTTTTCTTCAGGGCGAGGAAACCGACCCGCGCGACCGTGCCAAGTTCCGGGAGGGCGTCGAGGCCGGCAAAACCTTTCAGATCACGCTGACAAACCATCGCAAGGACGGCTCGACCTTCCGCAACCAGGTGTTTGTCTCGCCTGTCCGCGACGGCGGCGACGTGGTCACGCATTTCATCGGTCTTCTCGTGCCGGTCGATGACGAGGAGCAGAACAACAGGATCGCCGAACTCCGCCATCGCATGAAGAATCACATCCAGTCGCTGACCAGCCTGGTCAGCCTACAAAGCCGCAGGGTGGAGGGCGAGGAAGGCCGCCGTGCGCTGGAGGATCTGAAGGCGCGCGTGGATACGCTCGGCGCGATCTTCGTGGAGCTGGAGACAAGCGGCACGGGCGATGTTGTGGCGCTGGATCCCTTCATCAAGATGCTGGTAAAGCGCATCCAGCAAGGTTTTGATCCCGCTGAAAATCATCGCATCGTGTTCGATCTCGTGCCGCTCGCCATTCATCGCTCCAGGGCCGCGATCGTCGGCCAGATCGTCACCGAGCTCCTGATCAACGTTTACCGCCACGCCTTTGTCGATCAGCCGGCCGGCACCATTCGCGTCAGCCTCAGGCAAAATGGCGGTCAGGTGGAGCTGGCGGTCGCCGACAACGGGAGCGGTCCTGGCGACAAGTCAAAGACAAAGACGCTGGGACTTGCTATTGTAAGCAACCTCGCCCGGAGTCTTGACGGAACGTTCGAGCCGATGTCTTCCACGGGTTTCGTGGCCCGCCTCAGCTTCCCGCTGGAGGCGCCCACCGCCTGATTTTGGAAGACATTTTTGCCCGGAGACAAGGGAGAGGCCTTGCGGGCAGTGCGTGCATTCTTTAGGAAGGCCGCGAAGTTTAAGCAGCCGTTACCGACGGCAGGATGACAGCAGTTGAACACGTGGCCCCTTGAAGGCCTCGGAGGGAAAAGTCCATGAAGCAGGATGGCGTATGGAACCGCGCACTGGGTGCGGATGCCTTCGGTTTTGAGCAGCTCGAAGCCGTGCATTGGAATCTCCTGGAGCCGCGTCTTTACGAGGAGAGCATCCGCCGCAACGAAGCGCGCTTGGCCGCTGGTGGTGCGCTGGTCGCCGACACCGGCAGCCATACCGGCCGTTCGCCCAAGGACAAGTTCGTCGTCCGTGACGAACTGACCGAAGACACCATCTGGTGGGACAACTCGGGCGGCATCACCGCCGAGCAGTTTGAAACCCTCCGCAAGGATTTCATCGCTCATGCTCGCGGTAAGGAGCTCTTCGCGCAGGATCTCCAGGGCGGCGCCGATCCCGAGCATCGCATCAAGGTGCGCGTCTTCACCGAATTTGCCTGGCACTCGCTGTTCATCCGCAATCTGCTGATCCGTCCGGACCGCTCATCCCTGACCCAGTTCGAGCCCGAGCTCACCATCGTCGACCTCCCCAGTTTCCGGGCCGATCCGGCCCGTCACGGCTGCCGTTCGGAAACCGTGATCGCGCTCGACCTCGCACGCGGCATCGTTCTCATCGGCGGCAGCCAATACGCCGGCGAAATGAAGAAGTCGGTCTTCTCGGTTCTCAACTACGTCCTGCCGGCAAAGGGCGTCATGCCCATGCATTGCTCCGCCAATGTGGGTGACGCCGGTGACACGGCGGTCTTCTTCGGCCTCTCCGGCACGGGCAAGACCACGCTTTCGGCAGATGCATCGCGCACCCTTGTGGGCGACGACGAGCATGGCTGGAGCGAGAGCGGCATCTTCAACTTCGAAGGCGGCTGCTACGCCAAGACCATTCGCCTGTCGGCCGAGGCGGAGCCTGAGATCTACGCCACCACCAAGCGTTTCGGCACCGTGCTGGAAAACGTCACGCTCGATCCGGAAACCCGCGTTCCCGATTTTGATGACGGCTCGCGCACCGAAAACACCCGCTGCGCCTATCCGCTGCACTTCATCCCCAATGCCAGCGCCACGGGCCGCGCTCCGCATCCCAAGAACATCGTGATGCTGACCGCCGACGCCTTCGGTGTCATGCCGCCCATTGCCAAGCTGACGCCGGCGCAGGCCATGTACCACTTCCTCTCCGGCTACACCGCCAAGGTTGCCGGCACCGAGCGTGGCGTCACCGAGCCGCAGGCGACCTTCTCCACCTGCTTCGGCTCGCCGTTCATGCCGCGTCATCCGTCCGAGTACGGCGAGCTGTTGAAGAAGCTGATCGCCGAGCACGACGTCGATTGCTGGCTCGTCTCCACCGGTTGGACCGGCGGCCAGTATGGCGAAGGTCGCCGTATGCCCATCAAGGCGACACGCACGCTGCTCGCCGCGGCGCTGAACGGCTCGCTCAACAACGCCGATTTCCGCACCGATCCCTATTTTGGTTTCCAGGTGCCGAACTCGGTGCCGGGCGTGGAGCCGCACCTGCTGCACCCGCGCAAGACCTGGCGGGACAAGATGGCCTATGATGCCTCCGCCGCGAAACTGGTGAAGATGTTCCAGGACAACTTCGCCAAGTTCGAAGCCCATGTTGGCCCGGACGTGCTGGCTGCCGCGCCGGAAGTGCGGGCGGCCGCTGAATAAGGCCAAGGCCACCATACGAAAGCCCCGGACGAGTTCCGGGGCTTTTTTATTTCTGCCTGGGCCTCGCAGGGGAGGATGGGCGCAATCAGATGAGCGAGGGCGCCAGCGTATCGAGCGTCCAGGTGGCGGCGAGCAGGACAAGGCTCAGTCCGCCGAGGCGGGAATGCCAGCAAAAGAACAGGCGGGTCGGTCGGGGGTCAGTCAGATGCGTCATGGTCGAAACTCCGTCAGACAGGGTTCAAGGCCCTGCCGCCGGTGCGGCAGACGCCAGCCTTCTTGGCCAACGCTCGCCAATGATGCCTTCATCTTCTCGAAGGTCAAGAAAAATCCTTTTGTTTCAATAGTTTAAAAGTAGATGAATTCCAAGACGCGCGGGTTTGTGATTGTCTTTCCGGGACTTGATGGAGCAGGATGAGGCGCGCTGTCGCAGGAGCACTCATCGATGCCGAACCGCATTACGCCTTCTGAGATCTCGCCGAAGAGCATCTTCCTCAACCGCCGGGCGTTGATCGCCCAAGCGAGCGCGGCTTTGGCTCTTGGCGCCGCGGGTGTGCAGCCCGCCAGGGCAGCCATCACACCGCCGGGCAAGAACCCGTCCCTGCCGTCAAAGCCGAACCCGGCCTATTCCACCAAGGAGCAGGTGACGTCCTATGAGGATGTCACCAACTACAACAACTTCTATGAGTTCGGCACCGGCAAGGATGATCCCGCGGCCTATGCCGGTGATTTTCGCACACGCCCCTGGACGGTTGCCATCGAGGGCGAGGTGCAGAAGCCGCAGACACTTGGCATCGAAGACCTCCTCAAGCTCGCAGGTATGGAGGAGCGCATCTATCGCCTGCGCTGCGTCGAGGGCTGGTCCATGGTCATCCCGTGGATCGGCTATCCCTTGGCGGAACTGATCAAGCGCGCGGAGCCAACCGGCAAGGCGAAATATGTCGCCTTCGAAACCGCCGTCCAGGAGGACACCATGCCCGGCGTCCGCCGCGCGGTCCTCGATTGGCCCTATGTGGAGGGGTTGCGCATGGATGAGGCCATGCACCCGCTGACGCTGCTGGCCTTTGGCCTCTATGGTGAAGTGCTGCCCAATCAGAACGGCGCGCCGCTGCGCATCGTGGTGCCATGGAAGTATGGGTTCAAGTCGGTGAAATCGCTGGTGCGCATCCGCTTCACCGAGGAAGAGCCTCCGACCAGCTGGGTGAAATCGGCCGCGCAGGAATACGGCTTCTATGCAAATGTGAATCCCAACGTGCCGCATCCGCGCTGGAGCCAGGCCACCGAGCGCCGCATCGGGGAAGACGGCTTCTTTTCGCCGAAGCGCGAAACGATGCTTTTCAACGGCTATGCGGATGAGGTCGCCTCGCTCTATGCGGGCATGGATCTGAAGACGAACTATTGAGCATCACCATGAGCATGGCTGAGAGCCGTCCGGCTCCCAAGGAGCTGCCGCGCCGGCGTGGTCCTCAGGTCTTCGGCATTCCGTTCAATGTCTTCCGCGCCGGTGTCTTCCTTCTTGGGCTGTTCCCGCTCGCGCGCTGGCTCGTTCTTGGCTTCACCGGTGGGCTGACCGCCGATCCCATTTCCTTCCTCATCAAATCCGCCGGGACCTGGACCCTGGTCGTGCTCCTCGTCACGTTGGCGATCACGCCGCTGAGGGTCATCACCGGGCAGGCGGGCCTTGTTAAGGTCCGTCGCATGGCGGGCCTCTTCACCCTCTTCTACGCATCGCTGCATTTCATGAGCTACGTATGGTGGGATCAGTGGTTCAGCATCCCGGCCATCGCCGATGACATCCTCAAGCGGCCGTTCATCCTCGTCGGTTTCCTCGCCTTTCTGGCGCTGATCCCGCTGGGTGTCACTTCCACCAAGGGCTGGGTGCGCCGTCTTGGCGGCATGAACTGGCAAAGGCTGCATCGGCTGATCTATCCCATCGGAGCCCTTGCGCTTCTGCACCTGTGGTGGATCAGATCCGGCAAGAATGATTTTCTCGACGCCGGTGTCTATCTTGGCGTTCTGATCGCGCTTCTCGGCTGGCGGGTCTGGCATGCCTGGCGTCGCCGTGCCTCAATTTCTTGACTTTGGACCCCATGTGGCCTATCCACCGCCTGCTCTCATGAGCATGATGTGAAGGAGCCGCCGCTTCATCCTGCGAGGTGAAGGGGTCACCGCCCGACAGCGCGATGCGCCCTCGGGCGCGTTTTGCGTTGTGTCCGTGAGTTGCTGGAGACCTTGATGTTCGAAACACTTCAGGACCGCCTCGGCGGCATACTCGACAAACTGCGCGGCCGCGGCGCGCTATCGGAGGCTGATGTCTCCGAGGCCATGCGCGAGGTCCGGCGTGCGCTGCTCGAGGCTGACGTCGCGCTGGAAGTGGTGCGCACCTTCGTCGACAAGGTGAAGGAACGCGCCGTCGGCGTGGAGGTGGTGAAGTCGGTCACCCCCGGCCAGATGGTCGTCAAGATCGTTCATGACACGCTGGTGGAGACGCTGGGCAGCGAGGCCGACCCGATCAGCCTTGCCGCGGCCGCTCCGGTGCCGATCCTGATGGTGGGTCTCCAGGGCTCCGGCAAGACGACCACCACCGCCAAGATCGCCCGCCGTCTGGCGACCCGCGAAAAGCGTAAGGTGCTGATGGCCTCGCTGGACACGCGCCGTCCGGCCGCCATGGAACAGCTCGCCACCCTCGGCCGCCAGGTCGAGGTTGAGGTGCTGCCGATCGTCGCCGGCCAGTCGGCTGTGCAGATCGCCAATCGCGCCATGCAGGCCGCCCGTCTCGGCGGCTACGACGTGGTCATGCTCGATACCGCGGGCCGCACCACCGTCGATGAAGCGCTGATGGCCGAGGTCGCGGATGTCCGCCGCGCCACTAACCCGCATGAAGTGCTGCTGGTGGCCGATGCGCTCACCGGCCAGGACGCGGTCAACACCGCACGAGCCTTCGATACCGCGCTCGGCATCACCGGCATCGTCCTCACCCGCGTCGACGGTGATGGCCGCGGCGGCGCCGCGCTGTCCATGCGCGCCGTCACGGGCAAGCCCATCAAGCTGCTCGGCACCGGCGAAAAGGTCGATGCGCTGGAGGATTTCTCACCGCAGCGCCTGGCTGGCCGCATCCTCGGCATGGGCGACGTGGTCGCGCTTGTGGAGCGCGCCGCGGCGGAAATCGATCATGAAAAGGCGGCGCAGGCCGCCGAGAAGATGCGCAAGGGCCAGTTCGACCTGGAGGACCTGCGCGGTCAACTCGACCAGATGTCACGCATGGGCGGCATGAGCGGCATGATGAGCCTGATGCCCGGCATGGCGCAGATGAAGAAGCAGATGGCCGGCGCCAACCTGGACGACAGCCTGCTCAAGCGCCAGAAGGCGATTATCGACTCGATGACCCGCTCCGAGCGGCGCAACCCCGATCTCCTGAAGGCCAGCCGGAAAAAGCGTATCGCGGCGGGCTCGGGCACCAAGGTCGAGGAGGTCAACCGGCTGCTCAAGATGCATCGCCAGATGGCCGACGTCATGAAGATGCTGGGCAAGGGCAAGCGCGGACCGCTCGCCGGTCTCGGCGCCGCGCTCGGTCTCGGCAAGGGCGGCATGCCGCCTGTGCCGCCGGATGCTTTGAAGAACCTGGGCGGAGGACTGCCCGGAGGCGGCCTGCCGCCGAATTTTCCGGGAGCGCCTGGCGGAATGCCGGGCCTGCCACCGAATTTTCCCGGCCTCACGGGTGGGAAGAACCCCTTCAAGAAATGATCTGACAACCGACTGACATAAGGAAGAAAGCAATGTCCCTGAAGATCCGCCTGTCGCGCGGTGGCGCCAAGAAGCGTCCGTTCTACCGCATCGTCGTGGCCGACTCGCGCTCGCCGCGTGATGGCCGCTTCATCGATAAGATCGGCACCTACAACCCGCTCCTGCCCAAGGACGCCGAGCGCCTGACGCTCGACCTGGAAAAGGCCAAGGAGTGGCTGGCCAAGGGCGCGACCCCGACCGATCGTGTCCTGCGTTTCCTTGATGAAAAGGGTCTCGCCAAGCGTCCCGATCGCAACAACCCCAAGAAGGCCCTGCCGGGCAAGAAGGCACAGGAGCGCCTCGCCGAGCAGAAGGCCGCTGAAGAGGCGAATGCCGCTGCCGCCGCTGAGCCGGCCGAGGAAGCCTCCGCGGAGTGATCAGGCAAGCCCCGCGTCCGTGAGTTGCGGCGCGTGGCATTGATCGACCATGCTTATGGCCGGGCTTCTGCGCCCGGCCATTTCTGCTGAAGGACACCTTGTCATGACCTCACCTCTCGTTCTGGTCGCTGTGATCGGTGCGCCCCATGGCGTGCGGGGGGAAGTGCGAGTGAAGCCCTTTACCGAGGATGCTGAAGCGCTGAAGCGCTATGGACCGCTCGGGTTGGAAGATGGCCGCACGCTGAAGGTGAAGAGCCTGCGTGTCCAGAAGGACATGGCGGTGGTCCGCTTCGACGGCATCGACACGCGGGAAGCGGCCGCTGCCCTGACCAACGCCAGGCTTTTTGTGCCGCGCGAATGCCTGCCCGAGCCGGACGACGACGAGACCTTCCTGCACGCCGATCTCATCGGCCTCAGGGTGGAGAAGGAAGACGGCTCGACGGTGGGCGAGATCGTGGCTGTGCCCAATTTCGGCGCCGGCGACCTTTTGGAGGTTCGGCCTTCTGCCGGCGGCAAGACCATTTACCTGCCGTTCACGCTGGCCTTCGTTCCCACGGTGGATCTGGCCGGCGGGAAGGTCGTGGTCACGGAGGGCGCCTTCGGCGAAGCCGACGCTAGGGAACAATGAGTTTCCGCGCGAGCGTTCTCTCGCTTTACCCGGAGATGTTCCCCGGCCACCTCGGCCATTCCCTCGCCGGGGATGCCCTGCGAAAAGGCTTGTGGTCGCTGGAGGCACGCAACATCCGCGATCACGGCATAGGCAAGCACCGCGCGGTGGACGATACGCCGTTTGGCGGCGGCCCCGGCATGGTGCTGCGGCCGGACGTGTTGTCCGCCGCCCTGCAAGGGGCGGCACCTACGGGCGACCTGCGGCCAAAACTCGTCATGACCCCACGTGGCCGGCCGATATCGCAGGCGCTGGTGCGCCGCTGGGCCGCCGGCCCTGGCCTGGTGATCCTCTGCGGCCGCTTCGAGGGCATCGACGAGCGCGCGGTCGAGGCCCACGCACTTGAGGAAGTGTCCGTGGGTGACGTGGTGCTGGCCGGCGGGGAGGCCGCGGCGCTTCTCCTCCTCGATGCGGTGGTGCGGCTTCTGCCGGGTGTCATGGGGACGGAGGCCTCTGGCGAAGACGAGAGTTTCGAAAGCGGACTTTTGGAGCATCCGCAGTACACGCGGCCGGCCGACTGGGAGGGGATATCTGTTCCCGCCGTCCTGACCTCAGGCGATCACAAGGCCATTTTCCGTTGGCGGCAGCTCATGGCCCGCGCCGCGACGCGTATCCGCAGACCCGACCTTTGGGCAAAATATGTCGCAGAAGCGATGGGAGCCATCGACAAAGGCGACAAGATCACGTAAAGAGCCGCGACTTCACACCATCTGGAAACGGATGATCGGCGCCCCCCTCGTTGGAGCGCGGCGACGGAGAGACTGTTATGAACATTATCCTTGAGCTCGAAAACGAGCAGATTGCCAAGATTTCCGAACAGCGTGCTGTTCCCGAGTTCGCACCTGGCGATACGCTGCAGGTGAACGTGCGCGTTCGTGAAGGCGAGCGCACCCGTGTTCAGGCCTATGAAGGCGTGTGCATCGCCCGTTCCGGCGGCGGCATCCAGGAAAGCTTCACCGTGCGCAAGATCTCTTACGGCGAAGGCGTGGAGCGCGTGTTCCCGGTCTATTCGCCGCTGATCGACAGCATCAAGGTGCTGCGTCGCGGCAAGGTCCGCCGCGCCAAGCTCTACTATCTGCGTGACCGTCGTGGTAAGTCGGCGCGTATCGCCGAGAAGGTCGACCGCAGCCGTGGTCAGAAGGCCGAAGCCGCGGCGCAGTGAAGCCGCTTCGGGACTGATTGAAACGCGGCCTCAGAGCCGCGTTTTTTATTGCCCGGACGGCAGCTTTTGCGAACTGATGACAATGAGATGAAGGCTCATTGTCGGCGCAGATTGGAACTGCTATATTTTTGGCATGCGACAGGTGATTTTTGAGCATTGGCAGGTGATGGAGCGCACGGGGGCGAAGGCCCTCTGGGCGCGTACCACGCTGGATTTCGCTTCGCTCGACGACCACGCTCGCCTTCCGGCGCGCTTCTTCGGCCGGATGATCGCGTCGGATGCGTCAGGACTTAGCGGCTGATCTCCACAGGAGATCACCCCCGCGCGGAGCCGAGCGGCAGCGTGGGTTTCAGCCAGTCCAACCTCCAGTTTCAGAGATACATCATGACCAAAGCACGTACCCTCTACGACAAGATCTGGGACGATCACGTCGTCGACACGCAGCCTGACGGCACCTGTCTGCTCTACATCGACCGTCACCTCGTCCATGAAGTGACGAGCCCGCAGGCCTTCGAGGGGCTGCGCACCTCCGGCCGCAAGGTTCATGCGCCGACGAAGACGCTGGCGGTGGTCGATCACAACGTTCCCACCACCGATCGCTCCAAGCCCAACGAGGACCCGGAGAGCGCGGCGCAGATCGCGGCGCTGGCTGAGAACGCCCGCGATTTCGGCATCGAATATTACAATGAGTTCGATGATCGTCAGGGTATCGTCCATATCGTGGGACCCGAGCAGGGCTTCACGCTGCCGGGCATGACCATCGTCTGCGGTGACAGCCACACCTCCACTCATGGCGCCTTTGGCGCACTCGCCCATGGCATCGGCACCTCGGAGGTGGAGCATGTGCTCGCCACCCAGACGCTGATCCAGAAGAAGGCGAAGAACATGCTGGTGCGCGTCGACGGGCTGCCGCCCGCAGGCGTCACCGCCAAGGACATCATCCTTGCCATCATCGGTGAGATCGGCACGGCCGGCGGCACCGGCTCGGTCATCGAATATGGCGGCGAGGCGATCCGTTCGCTGTCCATGGAAGGCCGCATGACGGTCTGCAACATGACCATCGAGGGCGGTGCGCGCGCCGGCCTGGTCGCGCCCGATCAGAAGACCTTCGACTACATCATGGGCCGCCCCAAGGCGCCGAAGGGCGAAGCTTTTGAAGCCGCCAAGCGCTACTGGGAGAGCCTCGTCACCGATGAGGGCGCCTATTACGACCGTACGGTCGTACTCGACGCCGCCAACCTGCCGCCCATCGTCTCCTGGGGCACCAGCCCCGAAGACGTGATCTCGGTGCAGGGCGTCGTTCCCAATCCCGACGATATCCAGGACGAGAACAAGCGGGCTTCCAAGAAGCGCGCGCTGGAATATATGGGGCTCGCCGCCGGTACCAAGATCACGGACATCAAGCTCGACCGCGTCTTCATCGGCTCCTGCACCAACGGACGCATCGAAGATCTGCGTGCGGCGGCAAAGGTGGTGGAAGGCCGCAAGGTCAATGAAGCCGTCAACGCGATGATCGTGCCGGGCTCCGGTGTCGTGAAGATGCAGGCTGAGGCCGAAGGCCTCGACAAGATCTTCCTGGCCGCCGGCTTTGAATGGCGCGAGCCGGGCTGCTCCATGTGCCTGGCCATGAACCCGGACAAGCTGCGGCCGGAAGAGCGCTGCGCCTCCACCTCGAACCGCAATTTCGAGGGCCGCCAGGGCTTCAAGGGCCGCACCCATCTGGTCTCTCCCGCCATGGCGGCTGCGGCGGCCATCGCCGGCCACTTCGTCGACATCCGTCAGTGGGACCGCTGACCAGGGGCGGAAGAAACGCGAAAAGCCGGCTGGACCACTCCAGCCGGCTTTTTCATGCGGCAAAAAAGAACGGCCGCCGGTGAGTGGCGGCCGTTCCTGTCGCGGCAGCTATAGGGGGAAGCTGCGGATCATCCCCCGTATCAGCGCCAGCGAACCACGCGGCAATCCTTGACCCGCTTCACCTTCCAGCCGCTGTGGGTCCAGTAGCGCACCCGGTGCGTGTCGCAGATGCGGCGCACCTGGTGGTGCTTGCGGACCTGGTGGCGGTGATGGCGGCCATAGTGGCGGCCGTCATGGCGGATCAGTTCCACGCCGGCTGGGCTGATCTGCAGCGTGGCGGAGGCCGCGGAGGCCGCACCCGGTGCAAGGGTCGCGATGCCGAGGGTGGCGGCGGCGGCAAGGGCGAGCAGCATCTTTTTCATGGGTCGTCTCCTTCGTCGGTCCTTAAAATCATTGGTCGGTGTCCGACCGTGAGGAGACTGTACGATGCTGAGCCTGAACCCCGCCTGAGCCCGGTGTTCAGGTGCGCGTCAGCTTGATGAACCGTAGCTGAACGACTGGCCAGGACCTCATCTTTCGGTTATCCGGTGAAATATGAAGACATCCGATCAAAAAGCCGATGCCGCGCGCGCTGATCTCGATGACCTCTCGCGAGGTCAGGGCGCTCTCGACAGCCATATGGCGGAAGGCGCCGGTGGACCGCCTCAAATCAATGAGGATGATCCCGCCGAAGTCTGGGGCCGCCGCGTCGGGCGCGGCCTGGCTTTTATCGCGGGCGGCATCGCGCTCTACTGGCTGTTCGAAACTTATATCCGCGCGCCGTCATGACACCTGATTGGTCGGCCGCCACAGCGCCGTCACTCGATGAGTTTCAGAGACTGGCGGATGAAGCCTTCTCTCGTCTGCCGGAGGCCTTCCGCCGGCTTTGCGCGGGTATCCTCGTTCAAGTTGCTGATTTCCCGGAAGCGGAGGTTCTGAAGGAACTCGGCGCGGAGAGCGAGTTTGATCTTCTCGGTCTGTTTCAGGGCGTCGGCCTCGCCCAGGACGGCGCCGTTTCCATGACGGGGCAGATGCCCAATATGATCTGGCTCTACCGGCGACCGATCCTCGACTACTGGGCTGAGCACGAAGAGATGCTTGGCGGCATCATCTCCCATGTGCTGATCCATGAGATCGGCCATCATATCGGACTGTCCGACGACGATATGGAGGCGATCGAGGCTGCGGTCACCTGACGCTTGACCCCGGCGCATCTTCGTCGCAAGAAAAGTTCAGGAAGAGGACAAGAACATGCAGCCTTTCACGAAGCTGACCGGCGTTGCCGCTCCGATGCCGATCGTCAATGTCGATACCGACATGATCATTCCGAAGCAGTACCTCAAGACCATCAAGCGCACCGGTCTCGGCACCGGCCTCTTTTCGGAGATGCGCTACAACGAGGATGGCAGCGAGAACCCTGACTTCGTCTTGAACAAGCCGGCTTATCGCAACGCGACGATCATTGTGGCCGACGATAACTTCGGCTGCGGCTCAAGCCGTGAGCACGCCCCGTGGGCGCTGCTGGACTTCGGCATCCGCTGCGTGATCTCCACCTCTTTCGCGGACATCTTCTACAACAACTGCTTCAAGAACGGCATTCTGCCCATCAAGGTCAGCCCTGAGGAGTTGGAGAAGCTGATGGATGACGCCGAGCGCGGATCGAATGCCACGCTCTCCGTCGACCTCGAAGCTCAGGAGATCCGCGGTCCTGACGGCGGCGTGATCCATTTCGAGATCGACAGCTTCCGCAAGCATTGCCTGCTGCACGGCCTGGATGACATCGGCCTGACGCTGGAAAAGAGCGGCAAGATCGAGAGCTTCGAAGCAAAGCTTGCCGAGCGGGCCTGGGCCTGAGCTTTCTGAGAGCCGGCTGTGGGAAACTAAAGCCGGCCGCGAAAAAGTCTATGTGAATGGACTGTGATGCGGCGCGGTCATAAGACCGATTCCATGCTCACCGTCCGTTCGCCGCTCATGATCTTCCTACGATATCTACGCATCGGTTTTGCTGCCGCTTCCCTTGCCGCCGCCAGTGTGCCGGCCATGGTTGGGGCCGCGGAACTCACCTCGGAAAGCTCTGCCGAGACTGACATCTTCGCCGCCACCCGCCAGCGCGGTGAGGCGCTTCCGCACCTCAATGCTCTTATGGTGGCGCGTGATGGCGAGATGCTTTTGGAAGAGCGCTTCGCGGGCCCCAGTCTCGACCGCCCCGTCAACATCAAATCCGCATCGAAATCCGTGCTGTCGGCCCTGGTGGGCATCGCCATCGAGCGCGGGGTGCTGACGGGCCTTGATCAGAAGCTCGCGACTGTACTCGCGGACAGATTTCCGGAAGATCCTGATCCCCGCCTTTATGAGATCACCGTGGAGGATCTTCTATCCATGCGGGCAGGGCTGCAATCGACCTCAGGACCGAACTTTGGATCCTGGATCGCAAGCCGTGACTGGGTCCGCGATGCCCTTGCGCGGCCTTTCGAGGATGATCCCGGCGGCCGGATGATCTATTCGACCGGCTCTTCTCATCTCCTCGCCGCCATGCTGACCAAGGCCTCGGGCCGGCCGCTGCTGGAGCTTGCCAAGGAGTGGCTCGGGGAACCGCTGGACATCACCATCCCGCGCTGGCCGCGCGACCGGCAGGGCATCTACCGCGGCGGCAATGACATGGAGCTCTCCGCGCGGTCCCTGCTCGCCTTCGGTGAGCTCTATCGCAACGGCGGCATCGTTCGCGGCCTGCCCCTGCTGCCCAATGGCTGGGTGGAGACATCCTGGGAGGTGCGGACCACCTCGCCCTGGAGCGGCCACGGCTATGGCTACGGCTGGTACAGCATGCAGGCGCGGGGCCATCAGGTTCATTTCGCCTGGGGCTACGGCGGTCAGATGGTCTATGTGGTGCCTGACCTGAACCTCACCGTGGTCATGACCTCCGACGCCGAGCCGCGCCCGGCGCGCGACCGGCATATCGAGGATCTCCACGCCCTTTTGGCGGATGCCATCATTCCCGCCGTCAGCGACGGCGACTGAGCGGGCCTCTTAGAGGAAGAACACCCAGGTCAGGAGCGCGAAGGACGGGATCAGGATCGCTCCCGACCAGGCCATGTAGCCAAAGAAACTGGGCATCTTGACGCCCCGGTTCTCCGCGATCGAGCGCACCATGAAGTTGGGCGCATTGCCGATGTAGGTGAGGGCGCCCATGAACACGGCACCGCCGGAAATCGCCTGCAGCGTCGAAGTCAGCGTGTACATCAGGACCTGCGGATCGCCCCCGGCGAGATTGAAGAAGACGAGGTAGGTCGGGGCGTTGTCGAGCACGCCCGACAACAGGCCTGTCATCCAGAAATACATCTCGTCGCGCGGCTGTCCGGCTTCGTTGGTGACAAGGGCGACGAGCGGCGCCAGGGCGCCGGTGGAGCCGGCCTTGAGGATCGCCAGGGCCGGGATGATGCAGATGAAGATGCCGACGAAGAGCTTGGCGACCTCCTTGATCGGCTCCCAGTTAAAGCCGTTCTGCTCGCGCAGTTCGGTGGAGGTGATCCAGAGCGAGGCCAGCGCCGCCAGAATGAGGATCACGTCGCGCGCGATATTCTGCAGGGCGACCTCGGTGCCATAGACGTTGAAGGTCACGCCCGGCTGCCAATAGGCGCTCATCAGGATGGCGCCGATGATGACGAGCAGCAGCGGCAGGTTCTGCAGACCAAGAAGCCGCAGGCGGCTGTCCGGCGTCGGGTCGGACGGACGCGGCAGATTCTCTTCCTTTCTGTAGAAGTAGGTATCGATCAGGAAGAACACCGGCAGCAGGATCAGCGCGAGGAAGCCGGTCTCCATGGACAGATGCTGCGTGGTCCAGAAGAAGTCGACGCCGCGCAGGAAGCCGAGGAACAGCGGGGGATCGCCGAGAGGCGTCAGAGAGCCACCGATATTCGAGACCAGGAAAATGAAGAAGACGACCGTATGCGCCTGATAGCGACGATCGTCGTTGGCGCGCAGCAGCGGCCGGATCAGCACCATGGAGGCGCCGGTGGTTCCGATCAGCGAGGCCAGCACCGTGCCGATGGCGAGGATCACCGTATTGGTGGCAGGGCTGCCGTGCAGATTGCCCGCGACCAGGATGCCGCCCGCAACCGTGAAGAGGGCGAACAGCAGGATGATGAAGGGCACATAGTCCACCAGGATGATGTGCACGATCTCATAGAGCGCGAGCTCGAACCCGTAGGTGAGCGCGAAGGGCACCGCGAAGGCGGCGGCCCAGAAAAGGGCGATCTTGCCGAAATGGTGATGCCAGACATGCGGTGCCGCCAGGGGGAAGATGGCGATGGACAACAGGATGCCGACGAAGGGCAGGATCCATGCGAGCGAAAGCTGCGATCCATCCACACCGTGGCCTGCAGGTGCGGCCATGGCCGGCGCGGATATGAGCAGCGCCGTGAGAAATGCCGAAATAAACCGCATCATGATTGCCCCTCTTGCGTTCCCACCAATGCGCGATCCGTACCCCAGGGGGTGGGGTAATGGAATTCGTCGTGGTCTTCAAGGAGTTAGCAGCCGGGCTGTTCGCATCTCCGATAAAATGATGTAAAATCGCACGGATTTTGCATAGCTTCGCAAATCGCAATTTCGCATTCGGGGGAATACTTAATGTGCCGTTGGGTCGCCTATCGTGGGCAGCCTGTGTTGCTGTCCAGCGTCATCACTGAGCCGAGCCACTCACTCATCCATCAAAGCCTTCATGCCTTGGAAGCCAAGACCGAGACCAATGGCGACGGCTTTGGCGTGGGCTGGTATGGCGAACATCATGAGCCTGGCCTTTACAAGGAGCTGCGCCCAGCATGGGGCGATGAAAACCTGTCGCATCTGGCACGGCAGATCCGGTCCAAACTCTTCTTCGCGCATATCCGCGCCGCCACCGGCACCGCCACCAGTCGCGCCAATTGCCATCCATTCTCGCATGGCCGGTTCATGTTCATGCATAACGGCCAGATCGGCGGATGGTCCAGGCTGCGTCGGTCCATCGAGGCCATGATCCCGGACGAGCTCTATAACGATCGCCAGGGCACGACCGACAGCGAGGCGATCTTCCTGGCGGCGCTGGCACAACACGCGGCCAAGGATCCTGCCGGAGCCATGGGCCGCGTGTTGTCGGAGATCGTCAGGCTGATGCAGGCGGCAGGCATAACGCAAGCCTTGCGCTTCGCCGCGGTGATGGCTGATGGACGCGACATCTGGGCATTTCGCTGGTCCACCGATCTGAAGTCGCCGACCCTCTATTGGAAACAGATCGACGGCGCCTTGATTGTCGTGTCGGAGCCGCTGGACGAAAGCCCCGGCAACTGGAGGATGGTTCCCGAGGGCAACATGCTGATGGCGCTCGGCGACAGCGCGCCGGTGATCAAGCCGTTCATGGTGGAGATGCCGCGAGCTGTCGCCTGATGTGCTCGGCTTGAATGCAACAATGCCTGAAATTGTGCAACTGCCCAGGGACTGGGCAGTTGCAGACCGTGCAGATAACGGTCTGCCAAAAAATGAGTCGATGAATCAGTCCTGAAAGGGATTGGCACGAGCCTTGCTGAGAAGGCCCTGCGGGACCGGCAGAAAGCCGCCCCAGGGATCAGAGAGGCATCAATGCTATCGACATTTGCAAAAGCAGCGAAAGGCATCAGCACGTTCGCGGCGGCGGCGCTCGTCGCGGGATCGGTAACCGCGGCCTCCGCGCAGGAAACCATCAAGGTCGGCGTCCTGCACTCGCTCTCCGGCACCATGGCTATCAGCGAAACCACGCTGAAGGACGTCATGCTCATGCTCATCGACGAGCAGAACAAGAAGGGCGGCCTCCTGGGCAAGAAACTCGAGGCTGTCGTTGTCGATCCCGCGTCCAACTGGCCGCTGTTCGCGGAAAAGGCCCGCGAGCTGATCGCGCAGGAAAATGTCGCGGCGGTCTTCGGCTGCTGGACCTCGGTGTCCCGCAAGTCCGTCCTGCCCGTGTTCAAGGAGCTCAACTCGATCCTCTTCTACCCCGTCCAGTACGAGGGTGAGGAAAGCGAGAAGAACGTGTTCTACACCGGTGCCGCCCCCAACCAGCAGGCGATCCCGGCGGTGGATTATCTTGAGAAGGAAGAGGGCGTGGAGCGCTGGGTGCTGGCCGGCACCGATTATGTCTATCCGCGCACGACCAACAAGATCCTCGAAGCCTACCTGAAGGGTAAGGGCGTCAAGGACGAGGACATCATGATCAACTACACGCCCTTCGGTCATTCCGACTGGCAGACGATCGTGTCCGACATCAAGAAGTTTGGTTCATCAGGCAAGAAGACCGCTGTCGTCTCCACCATCAACGGTGACGCCAACGTGCCCTTCTATAAGGAATTGGCCAACCAGGGCGTGAAGGCGACCGATATTCCGGTCGTGGCCTTCTCCGTCGGTGAGGAAGAGCTCGCTGGCATTGATACCGGTCCGCTGGTCGGCCATCTCGCCGCCTGGAACTACTTTCAATCGATCGACACGCCCGCCAATGAAGCTTTCATCAAGGAATGGCAGGCCTATACCAAGAACTCCGAGCGCGTGACCAACGATCCCATGGAAGCCCACGTCATCGGCTTCAACATGTGGGTGAAGGCGGTCGAGAAGGCCGGCACCACCGACACCGACAAGGTCATCGACGCCATCGTCGGCATCAAGGTTCCGAACCTGACCGGCGGGACCAGCGAAATGCTGCCGAACCACCACATCACCAAGCCTGTCTTCATCGGCGAGGTGAACGCCGAAGGTCAGTTCGACGTGGTCTGGAACACCGATGACCTGGTGCCCGGCGACGCCTGGTCCGACTTCCTCGAGGGTTCCAAGGACCTGGAAGCCGATTGGGTCTCCAAAAAGTGCGGCAACTTCAACACCAAAACCGGCAAGTGCGGCGGTCAGGCAAGCTGATCGCCTGAGCTGGGTCCGGAAGGAGGCGCTCCTTCCGGTGCCCAGCTCTCCACCTGCCGGTCCTGCGGACGGCGGCTGACCGGGGGACGCCGCCGTCCGACACTTCCCCATCGCGCCAAACAGGTTTCCATGTCGCTGCTGTCGTTCCGAGCTTTTCACCATCTCACCCGCGCCCTGGGCCGTTCCGTCAGGTTCTGCGCCTTGGCGGGCCTTGTGGTGCTCGCCTTGGCGCCGTCTGTCCATGCCGAACCGGTTGACGATGCGCTCGCGGCTTTCGCGGCGGACGGTTTCGACGACACGCAGAAGGGCATCGATATCCTCGTCTCGTCGGGACATGACAGCGCCGAGGCCATTCTGGCCGCGCTGTCGGCCGGCAAGCTGATGGTCCGCAACGACGACAAAGCTCTCTTCATCGAGGGCAAGGCTGGGGCTTTCACCGACGCACGCACCGGCGCTTCCGCAAGCGTGGACGCGGCCAAACTGAAGGTCGTGCGCCTCAACAACCGGCTCCGTCGCTCGGTCCAAGCCGCGCTGGGTGCGGTGACGCTGCAGGCGCCGTCGCCCGCACGCCGCATTGCTGCCGCCCGTGCCGTGCAGCGGTCGCGTGATCCGGCCGCCCTGCCGGCGGTCGATGCGGCGCTGGCCAGGGAAACCGACAACGGTGCCAGGGCCGCTCTCCAAACCGCGCGTGCCGCCATCATCGTGGCCGCAAAGGACGCGCCGGAAGCTGAACGCATCGCGGCGGTCGAGCTCATCGCGGCCGAAGCCAACCCCGATGCTGCAGCTCTCCTCCGTTCGGTGCAGGCAGACGCGCCGCAGGCCCTGCGCACCGCCGCGGAAGAAGGCATCGCCGGCATCGAGCGCTCGCTCGCCTTCTGGAACGCCATGCAGAACGTCACCTACGGCATCAGCCTGGGCTCGGTCCTGCTGCTGGCTGCCATTGGGCTCGCCATCACCTTCGGCGTCATGGGCGTCATCAACATGGCCCATGGCGAGATGGTCATGATCGGCGCCTACACCACCTACGTGGTGCAGGACCTGATCCGCGATCACGCGCCGCAGCTCTTTGGCTCCTCCCTTTTCTTCGCCATTCCACTCGCCTTCCTCGTCTCCGGCGCCGTGGGCGTCGCCATCGAGCGCGGCGTCATCCGCTTCCTCTATGGCCGCCCGCTGGAAACGCTGCTGGCCACCTGGGGCATCTCGCTGATCTTGCAACAGGCGGTGCGCACCATCTTCGGCCCCTCCAACCGCGAGGTGGGCACGCCGGACTGGATGAGCGGCGCCTTCCAGCTCGGCGGCCTCAGCCTCACCTACAACCGCGTCGCCATCGTCATCTTCGCGATGCTGGTCTTCGCGGCGCTGCTGCTCGTGCTGAAGAAGACCACCCTGGGCCTCCAGGTCCGCGCCGTCACCCAGAACCGCCGCATGGCCTCCTCCATGGGCATCCGCACCGACTTTGTCGACGCCATGACGTTCGGTCTTGGCTCGGGCGTTGCCGGCATTGCGGGCGTCGCCCTCAGCCAGATCGACAACGTCAGCCCCAACCTCGGCCAAGGCTACATCATCGACAGCTTCATGGTGGTGGTCTTCGGCGGCGTCGGAAATCTCTGGGGCACCCTCGTCGGCGCGCTGACACTTGGCGTCGCCAACAAGTTCCTGGAGCCCTATGCCGGCGCCGTTCTCGGCAAGATCATCCTGCTCGTTGCCATCATCCTCTTCATCCAGAAGCGGCCGAGAGGCCTGTTTGCCCTGAAGGGCCGCGCGGTGGAGGCGTGACATGCTGACTGTGAAACTCATCGATCGCTATGGCGCGGTCTTTATCGCAGTCCTTGCGGCAGCGGCCGTGATCGTGCCCTTCTGCAACCTGGCGATCGAGCCGGGATCCGCCTTCCACATCCCGGATTATCTTCTGCCGCTCATCGGCAAGTATCTCTGCTTTGCCCTGCTGGCGATCTCCATCGACCTGATCTGGGGCTACTGCGGCATCCTCTCGCTCGGCCATGGCGCCTTCTTCGCCCTCGGCGGCTACGCCATGGGCATGTATCTCATGCGCCAGATCGGACCGCGCGGTGTCTACGGCCATCCGATCCTGCCTGACTTCATGGTGTTCCTGAACTTTCAGGATCTTCCGTGGTTCTGGCTGGGCTTCGACAGCTTCCTCTTCGCCATGGTCATGGTGCTGCTGGTGCCGGGCGTGCTCGCCTTCGTGTTCGGCTGGTTCGCCTTCCGCAGCCGCGTCACCGGCGTCTATCTCTCCATCATCACCCAAGCCATGACCTTCGCGCTGATGCTGGCCTTCTTCCGCAACGACATGGGCTTCGGCGGCAACAACGGCCTGACCGACTTCAAGGACATCCTCGGCTTCTCGGTCCAGGCGGGCGAAACGCGGGCGGTGCTGTTCGCGCTTTCGGCGGCGGCGCTCGGGCTCGGCTATCTCCTCTGCCGCTATGTCGTCACCTCCAAGCTCGGCAAGGTTCTGGTCGCGGTACGGGACGCCGAAAGCCGCACGCGCTTCCTCGGTTACCGGGTGGAGAACTACAAGCTCGCGGTCTTCGTCCTCTCGGCCATGCTGGCCGGCCTCGCCGGCGCGCTCTACGTGCCGCAGGTCGGCATCATCAATCCCAGCGAATTCGCGCCCGCCAATTCCATCGAAGCGGTCATCTGGGTCGCCGTCGGCGGCCGCGGCACGCTTGTCGGCGCCGCCCTTGGCGCTTTGGTCGTGAACGTCGGCAAGAGTTGGTTCACCGGCGCCATACCCGAATTCTGGCTTTTTGCTCTCGGCGCGCTCTTCGTGGTGGTCACGCTGTTCCTGCCCAAGGGCATTCTTGGCACGCTGCAGGACTATCTCGGCCACCCGAAGGCGGCGAAGCCCGCACCCGAACCTGATGGCGCCGCCGTGGCGCATCCCGCGGAGTGACTGCCATGGATGCCTCCGTTACGCCGGCCCTGCTCTACCTCGATGATGTCTCCGTCACCTTTGACGGGTTCCGCGCCCTCAACAGCCTGTCCCTCGTGATCGAGCATGCCGAGATGCGGGCCATCATCGGCCCCAATGGCGCCGGCAAGACCACCATGATGGACGTCATCACGGGAAAGACGCGTCCCGACACGGGCGAGGTCATGTTCGACGGCCATCATGATCTGACCCGGATCGATGAGGCCGGCATTGCCGAACTCGGCATCGGCCGCAAGTTCCAGACCCC
Source organism: Agaricicola taiwanensis (assembly GCF_014635245.1). Classification (GTDB taxonomy): domain Bacteria; phylum Pseudomonadota; class Alphaproteobacteria; order Rhizobiales; family Methylopilaceae; genus Agaricicola; species Agaricicola taiwanensis. The sequence goes on from NZ_BMCP01000001.1 coordinate 449,391, forward strand.
GACGGTCTTCGACATGCTCACGGTCGAGGACAACATCCTGCTGGCGTTGAAATCCGACCGGCGCCCGCTCGCCTCGCTGTTGGAGAAGCTGACTTCGGCGCGCAAGGAGCGCGTCGACGAACTGCTGGAGCGAGTGCGCCTCAAGGATCACCGCCACCGCAAGGCCGGCAACCTCAGCCATGGCCAGAAACAATGGCTGGAGATCGGCATGCTGTTGGCACAGGAGCCGAAGCTGCTCCTCGTCGATGAGCCCGCCGCCGGCATGACCGACCAGGAAACCGCCGACACCGCCGATCTCCTGCGCGAGATCGCGCAGACGCGCTCGGTGGTCGTGGTGGAGCATGACATGGTCTTCGTGCGGGATCTCGGCGTGAAGGTCACCTGCCTCCATGAGGGCTCGGTGCTGGCGGAGGGCCCGCTCGATGCGGTGAGCTCCAACGAACGCGTCATAGAAGTCTATCTGGGGCGGTGAGCAAGTCGGCGCGCGAATTACGGCCGTCATGCTCGCCCTTGTGGCGGGCATCCACGCCTTCGCGGCGTGAGCCGCCGGAAAAGGAATTCGTGAATGATCGGCACAAGGCCGATCATGACGGAGATGGAAAGGCCTTAGGATGCTGAACGTCCGCACCCTCGATCTTCACTACGGCGCCGCGCAGGCGCTCCGCGGCGTCGGCCTGGAGGCGAGGCCCGGAGAGGTCACCTGCGTCCTCGGCCGCAATGGTGTCGGCAAGACCTCGCTCCTGCGGGCCATCGTCGGCCATCGTCCGATCTCAAGCGGCGAGATCTCGCTCGATGGCCGCGACATCAGCCGGCTTAAATCCTTCGAACGGGCGCGGCTCGGCGTCGCCTATGTCCCGCAGGGGCGTGAGATCTTTCCGCTCCTCACGGTGAAGGAGAACCTGGAGACCGGCTATGCGCCGCTGCCGCGCGGCAAGCGCAGCATTCCTGATGAAATCTTCGAACTTTTCCCCGTCCTGAAATCCATGCTGTCGCGGCGGGGCGGTGATCTCTCAGGCGGTCAGCAGCAGCAACTGGCCATCGGCCGCGCGCTGGTCACCCGGCCCAGGCTTCTCGTGCTCGATGAACCCACGGAGGGCATTCAGCCCTCCATCATCAAGGACATCGGCCGCGCCATCACCTACTTGCGCGACAAGGGCGATATGGCCATCGTGCTGGTGGAGCAATATTTCGATTTCGCCCGTGAACTGGCCGATCGCTTCATCGTCATGGAACGTGGCGAGGTGATCGCCAGCGGCGATCGCGCGGCCCTTGAAGGTGATGATGTACGTCAGCGTCTGGCCCTCTGAGGATCTGTCCCGGCGCCAGCGCTCCCATGGTCGTATCGCACTCACGGTCCAGAGGTTCGGCAGCGTGACCCGCGTGGCGCAGCTCCATGAAAGCGGACCATCGCGGCTGCGCCTGCCGCGCATCGGCGGGGACGGGCTCGAGGCGGTGCTCATCAACACCGGCGGCGGCATCGCCAGCGGTGACCGCTACGACATGGATTTCGAGGTGAGACCGGGCGCCCAACTCACGGTCACGACGCCGGGGGCCGAGAAGGTCTATCGCTCCGAGGGGCCGCTCGCCCGGATGGCCGTCGGCATGACGGTGGCGGAAGATGCGAGCCTTGCATGGCTGCCGCAAGAAACCATCCTCTTCAACGAGGCGCGTCTGAAGCGTTCATTCGATGTCGACCTTGATCCGACGAGCCGGTTCCTGATGGCCGAGCTGACCGTCTTTGGCCGCGCCGCCTTCGCCGAGGAACAAGTGACAACCGGCCACTTTGAGGACCGCTGGCGGATCCGGCGCGGCGGCCGTCTCCTTTATGCCGACACCCTTCGGTTCACAGGTCCCATCTCGGAGTGGCTGGCCCGCCCTTCCGTCGCCGCCGGCGCCAAGGCGATGGCGACCGTGCTTTATGTCGCTCCCGATGCGGAGGGCCGTCTGGAGGAGACGCGTGCGATCCTCGAGCAGGCGGCACCCGCCGCGGCGGCGACAGCCTGGAACGGCATGCTGATCGCCCGCTTTCTGTCGCCCACCATTGCCGAGCTGCGCCGCCATGTGGTCCATTTCGTCACCCGTTTGCGCAGCCAATCCATGCCCCGCGTCTGGCAGACCTGAAATGAAGAGGCCCGCATGAATCTGACCCCTCGCGAGAAGGACAAGCTTCTGGTGGCCATGGCGGCCATGGTCGCCCGCCGCAGGCTCGAACGCGGCGTGAAGCTCAATCACCCGGAAGCGGTCGCGCTCATCACCGACACGGTGGTGGAGGGCGCGCGCGATGGCCGCTCGGTGGCGGATCTCATGGAGGCGGGCGCCAATGTGCTGAGCGCGGATCAGGTCATGGAGGGCATCGCCGAGATGATCCATGACATCCAGGTGGAGGCGACCTTTCCCGATGGCACCAAGCTTGTCACCGTACATCATCCCATCCGGGGAGCCCCGTCGAAGGAGGTGCCCGGCGAAGTGACGGCGGCGGAAGGCGAGATCACGTTCAACGAGGGCGCCGAGCGCGTGACGCTGACGGTGGCCAACACAGGCGACCGGCCGATCCAGGTCGGCAGCCACTACCACTTTTTCGAAACCAACGCGGCCCTCTCGTTCGAACGCGATCGGGCGCGCGGCTTCCGCCTCGACATTGCGCCCGGCACGGCCGTGCGCTTCGAACCCGGCGCCACCCGTGACGTTACGCTGGTGCCTCTTTCCGGCAAGCGGGAGGTCTATGGCTTCCGCGGCGATGTAATGGGGAAACTCTGATGACCACGCAACATTATACGGGTAGCTGCCAGTGTGGCGCCGTGCGCTACGAAGTGGATGTCGACCTCGATCACACGATTACCTGCAATTGCTCGCGGTGCGGCCGGCTCGGCCTTGTGCTCGCCTTCGCTCCTGAACAGGCCTTCGATCTTAAACAGGGCGAGGGCGCCACGACCGAATATCTTTTCAACACGGGCAAGATCCATCATCGCTTCTGCTCCACCTGCGGCGTGGAATCCTTCGCGCGCGGCACGGCACCGGATGGCAAGACCATGATGGCCATCAACGTGCGTTGCCTTGATGGCGTTGATCCCTCAAAGTTGAGCCCAACGCCATACGACGGCGCCAGCGTATGACCCGAGCCTCGCTCCCCCGCGCCGCCTATGCCGACATGTTCGGCCCCACCACGGGCGACAGGGTGCGCCTTGCCGATACCAGCCTCGTCATCGAGGTGGAGAAGGACTTCACCACCTATGGCGAAGAGGTGAAATTCGGCGGCGGCAAGGTGATCCGTGACGGCATGGGCCAGTCACAGGTGACCAATGCCGAAGGCGCCGTGGATACCGTCATCACCAATGCGCTCATCGTCGATCACTGGGGCATCGTGAAGGGTGACGTCGCCATCGTAGCCGGCCGCATCGCCCGGATCGGCAAGGCCGGCAATCCCGACATCCAGCCCGGCGTCGACATCATCGTCGGTCCGGGGACGGAGGTCATCGCCGGCGAGGGCAAGATCCTCACGGCCGGCGGCTTCGACAGCCACATCCATTACATCTGCCCGCAGCAGATCGACGAGGCACTCTATTCCGGCGTCACCACCATGCTGGGCGGCGGCACGGGGCCTGCGACCGGCACCTTCGCCACCACCTGCACGCCCGGCCCCTGGCACATCTCGCGCATGATCGAGGCGGCCGACGCCTTTCCCATGAATCTTGCCTTCGCCGGTAAGGGCAATGCCTCCCGGCCCGCCGCCCTGGAGGAGATGATCCGGGCCGGCGCCTGTGCGCTGAAGCTGCATGAGGACTGGGGCACCACGCCTGCTGCCATCGACTGCTGCCTCTCGGTGGCGGATGACTACGACATCCAGGTGATGATCCACTCCGACACGCTCAACGAGAGCGGCTTCGTCGAGGACACCATCGCCGCCTTCAAGGGCCGCACCATCCATGCCTTCCACACCGAAGGCGCCGGTGGCGGCCATGCGCCGGATATCATCAAGGTGGCTGGGCTGCCCAATGTGCTGCCCTCCTCCACCAACCCGACACGGCCCTTCACGGTGAACACCATCGACGAGCATCTCGATATGCTCATGGTGTGCCACCATCTCGATCCGTCCATCCCGGAAGATCTCGCCTTCGCCGAAAGCCGCATCCGCAAGGAAACCATCGCCGCCGAGGACATCCTCCACGACATCGGCGCGCTCTCCATGATGTCGTCGGACAGCCAGGCCATGGGCCGCGTCGGTGAGGTCGTGATCCGTACCTGGCAGACCGCCGACAAGATGAAGCGTCAGCGCGGGAGCCTGCCGGGAGACGCCAGCGGCAACGACAACCAGCGGGTGAAGCGCTACATCGCCAAATACACCATCAATCCGGCCATCGCTCACGGCATTTCGAAGCACATCGGCTCCATCGAGCCGGGCAAGTTGGCCGATCTCGTGCTCTGGACGCCGGCCTTCTTCGGCGTGAAGCCCGATCTGGTGATCAAGGGCGGAGCGATCGCAGCCGCCCCCATGGGCGATCCCAACGCTTCGATCCCGACGCCGCAGCCGGTGCATTACAGGCCCATGTTCGGGGCCTTCGGACGCGCGCTGACAGGCACCTCGGTCACCTTCGTCTCGGCCGCCTCTCTCGCCTATGGCATCAAGAACAAGCTCGGCGTGATGAAGGAGTTGGTCGCGGTCGAGAACACGCGGAAGATCGGGAAAAAGGACATGATCCACAACGGCGCCACGCCGCACATCGAGGTGGACGCCGAAACCTATGATGTGCGCGCGGACGGGGAACTTCTGGTCTGCGAGCCGGCCGATGTGCTGCCCATGGCGCAGCGCTACTTCATGTTCTGAGGTACGGAGACATGATGATGGTTGCTTTAGACGCGTCATGCCCGGCCTTGGGCCGGGTATCCACGACTTTACTGCCTCTCCGTCTCTCCGACGAGGAACGCTTGGATATCAGAGCCAAGCCCGGACATGACGGGAAGAGGAAAACCAGATGATCCGCGCCACCTCTGTCGTCCGCCGTGTGGCGGTGAAGCCGGAAAAGATAGCCGACTCTATAACGCTCGATCATGGCGAGCGCCATCGGCGACGCGTGGCCCTGACGGGCGAGGCGGGCACGGCCTTCCTGCTGGATCTGGCGGAAGCGGCGGTGCTGGATGACGGCGATGCCGTCAAGCTCGAGGACGGCCGCCTCATCGCCGTCAAGGCGGCACCGGAAAGGCTCATCGAAATCCGCACGGGGAGCCAGCTGCGGCTGATGCGGATCGCCTGGCACATCGGTAACCGTCATATCCCCTGCGAGATCACCGAGGATGCCCTCTACATCGCGGACGACCACGTGCTTCTGGAGATGGTGCGCGGCCTCGGCGGCAGCGCGGAGATCGTCACCCGGCCCTTCCGCCCGGAGCGCGGCGCCTATGATCATGGCGGCCACCATGGACATGGCCATGGTCACTGACACCCCCCATCTGCTGCCGCTGATGGCATGGTTGTCACCGGCCTTTCCCGTGGGCGGCTATGCCTATTCCCATGGTCTGGAGTGGGCGGTGGAGTGCGGCGATGTCTCCGACGAAGCGAGCCTCACGCCCTGGCTGCTCGATTTCCTGACGCTGGGCGCGGGCCGCACCGATGCCATCCTGCTGGCTCATGTCCACCGCGCCGGCGGCGATGCTGAGGTGCTGCGTGAGATCAACGACCTTGCACTGGCATTGTCTCCCTCGTCCGAGCTTCATCTTGAGACGAGCCAGCAGGGAACGAGCTTCCTTGCCGCCATCAAGGCCGCCTGGCCCTGTGACGGGTTGGATGGTCTGGCGGGACCCATTGCCTATCCCGTCGCTGTCGGCCTTGCTGCCGGACGCCATGGCCTTCCCGTTGCCGCCACCGTCGAGGCCTTCTTGTTCGGCGTCACGCAAAATCTCGTTTCCGCAGGAGTACGTCTCGCCCCCATCGGCCAGACCGGAGGCACCCGGGTTCTTGCCGCTCTCGGCCCCACGATCCGTGCCGTTGGGGCAGAAGCTCTGGCTGCGGACCTTGATGCGGTCGGAGGCTGCACCTTTCGCGCCGATCTCGGCTCCTTCTTTCATGAAACTCAATATACGAGGCTGTTCCGCTCATGACGTCCAAATCCAACGGCCCCTTGCGCGTGGGCATCGGCGGCCCGGTCGGCTCCGGCAAGACGGCGCTGATGGAGGCGCTCTGCAAGACGCTGCGTCACCGCTACGACATCTGCGCCATCACCAACGACATCTATACCAAGGAAGATGCGCGGCTTCTCACGGTGGCCGATGCCTTGCCGGTGGAGCGCATCATGGGCGTGGAAACCGGCGGCTGCCCGCACACGGCTATCCGGGAGGATGCGTCCATCAATCTTGCGGCGGTCGCCACCATGCGCGAACGCTTTCCCAATCTCGATGTCGTCCTGATCGAAAGCGGCGGCGACAATCTGGCCGCAACCTTTTCGCCGGAGCTCGCCGACATCACCATCTATGTCATCGACGTTGCCGGGGGCGAGAAGATCCCGCGCAAGGGCGGCCCGGGCATCACACGCTCCGATCTCCTCGTGGTCAACAAGATCGATCTTGCGCCCTTCGTCGGCGCCGATCTCGGCGTGATGGAAGACGACACCAAGCGCATGCGTGGCCAGCGCCCCTACGTCTTTACCAACATCCGCGGCGGCGTCGGCACCGATGTCGTTGCCCGCTTCATCGAAGAGGCCGGCGGCCTCACCGCATCCGCCTGAAAACGGGGAACAGACATGTCTCACATCCGCACCTTTTCACTGGCGGGCCTTCTCGCCATCACCGCATCTCCGGCGCTGGCCCATACCGGTGTCGGCGGCGCCCATGGCTTCATCCACGGCTTTGAGCATCCCATCGGCGGCCTCGATCATATCCTCGCCATGGTCACGGTCGGCCTCCTGGCCTCCATGCTGGGTGGACGTGCCCTTTGGCTGGTGCCGCTCAGTTTCGTCGGGATGATGATCGTGGGTGGCGCACTTGGCATGGCCGGTGTCGAGGTGCCCTTCGTTGAACTGGGCATCGTCGGTTCGGTCATTGTGCTCGGGGCCACGGTCGCTTTGGGCAGGCCCTGGCCCTTGGCGCTCGCCATGGGCCTAGTCGGCATCTTTGCCATCTTCCACGGCCATGCACATGGCGTCGAGATGCCGCTCGATGCAGGCGCGCTCGGCTATGGCCTCGGCTTCGCCTTGGCCACGGCCCTGCTGCATGCCGCCGGCATCGGTCTCGGTTATTTCCTCGGCCGCACGCCCGTCGCCAGCCGGCTTGCGGGCAGCGCCGTGGCGCTGGCCGGTGTGGTCCTGTTGATCGGCTGATGCAGCGAGGCAGGCGCCGGTCATCAAAAGCGCCTGCCTTTCTTCTGCCGTATGGACCCTTTCACGTTCCCGTGCGTTGATGATGACATTGACGTTAAGGGGCAGCTTCCGGCCCGCCTTCCGAATGACAGGGGACTTTCCATATGCCGTTCAAGCACAACCACCAGCAGGTGTTCACCGGGCCTCTGACCCGCGACGCCTATGATGCCACGCTCAGGGATGCGCCCCGCGCACTGGATTGGTTGCGCCAGGCCTATGAGACGGGCTCACTCCCGCTCCTGCGCCTGCCGGAGCGCAAGGACGATCTCGATGCGCTGAAGCCCGTTGTGGAGCGTTTGCGCCGTGATTTCGATCACGTCCTGGTGCTGGGCACGGGAGGATCCAGCCTCGGCGGGAAGACGCTGGTGGCGCTGGCCGATCGTGGTTTCGGCCCCAAGAAGGGTGCGCCGAAGCTGCACTTCCTCGATAACATCGATCCGGTGACCTATGCCGATTTCTTCCAGGCAACCGAGGGGAGCCGCGTTGGCATTGTCGCGATCTCCAAGTCCGGTTCAACGGCTGAAACCCTGTCTCAGCTTCTGACCGTGCTGCCGCGTCTGAAGGGCGATGCCGGACGGAACCTGGTCATCATCACCGAGCCCACCGCCAATCCCCTGCGGCAGCTCGGTGAGCGCCTGGGCGCCGACATCCTGGAGCATGATCCCAAGGTCGGCGGCCGCTACTCGGTTCTTTCCATTGTCGGCCTTCTGCCCGCGATGATCGCGGGCCTCGATGCCCATGCCGTGCGCGCGGGCGCCTGGGAGGTTCTGAAGCCAGCTTTGGCCGACCGCGAGGGCACATCGGATGCCATCATCGGCGCGGCCCTCAATGTCGCTGCCGAGAAGGCCGGCATCACCACGACCGTGATGATGCCCTATGTCGACCGCCTCGCCGAATTCGGCCTCTGGTTCCGCCAGCTTTGGGCCGAGAGCCTTGGCAAGGAAGGCAAGGGCACCACGCCTGTACGTGCCATGGGCACCGTCGACCAGCACAGCCAGGTGCAGCTTTATCTGGCCGGTCCGGCGGATAAGTTCTTCACCGTGATCACGGAGCCCAGCCGGGGCGTGGGTGACAAGCTGAACCTCGCAGCTTTTGGCGGCGACGAGCGCCTCAAGTATCTCGACAGCCGCAGCATGGGCGACCTCTTGGATGCCGAAGCCCGGGCGACCTATGAGACGCTGCTCGCCAACAACCGCCCGTCGCGCCTGATCGCTGCCGAGACCATCGACGAGCGCGTCATGGGCGGCCTTCTCATGCATTTCATGCTGGAGACCATGCTCGCGGCGCAGCTGATGAAGATCGACGCCTTCGATCAGCCGGCGGTGGAGGAGGGCAAGGTTCTCGCCCGCAAATATCTCGGTGAGATGGCCTGAAGCTGAAAGAGGCGGCGGCTCCGGAGACAAGATGCCGCTGCTGCATTTCATCATTGGGAGTAGCGATGTTGCCGTTTTCGGATCCTGAGGCTGTCAGTCGCTACGCTGAAAACCCTCCCAAACTCGTGCCGGGCTTTTTAGCTCTGCAACGCATGGCCCTGCAGCTGATCGAGGAGCGGGCTCCGGACGAGGCGCGCGTTCTGGTCCTGGGCGCGGGCGGGGGACTGGAACTGAAGGTCTTCGCCGAGGCGCATCCGGCCTGGCGCTTTGGCGGTGTCGATCCGTCAGCCGAGATGTTGAAGCTGGCGGAGAGGACGCTGGGTCCGCATCTGTCTCGCGTCGATCTGCACGAGGGATACATCCACGATGCGCCGCAAGGGCCGTTCGATGCGGCCGCATGCCTTCTGACTCTGCATTTCGTGCAGCCTGAGGATCGGGTGCGCACACTGACGGACCTATGGATGCGCCTGAAACCTGGTGCACCCCTGGTGGTCGCGCACCACAGCGTCCCTCGCGCGGACGCGGAAAGAACGCTTTGGCTGTCGCGCTATGCGGCATTTGCCGCCGCATCAGGGATCCCGCGTGAGAACGCCGAAGCCGCCGCACTCGCGATCGGACGAGAGCTGCCGATGCTATCGCCCGAAGAGGACGAGGCCTCACTGAGGGCCGCAGGATTCATCGACGTGAGCCTGTTTTACGCCGCTCTGACCTTCCGCGGGTGGGTTGCCTACAAGCCTTGAGCGGAGGCTACTCACCTGCGATCGGCGCCGGCCGAACCGGGTAGTCTGCCTGCTGGGGCTTGATGAACACCGAATGCACATCGGGGATATCGCGTCGCAGGGCGGCTTCGATCGAAGCAACCGACCGTTCGATGGCGGGGGTTGTCGCATCGTCTCGGAATTCCGCGCTGATGGCGGCGACGATGTCCGAGGGGCCAAGATGGACCGCCAGCACGTCGTTGATCCCGAGCACATTGGGATCCTGGCTGGCGATCGCCTTGATCCGCTCACGCACATGCGGCAGGGCGGATTCCCCGATGAGCAGGCCCTTGCACTCGCGTGCCAGCATCACGGCTGTGACCGCCAGCACCAGACCGATGCCGATGGAGCCCACGCCATCAAGTTCCGGCATCTCCAGGACATGAGCGGCGGTGATGGCGACGAAGGCGATCATCAGGCCGATCAGCGCTGCGGTGTCTTCGAATAGGACGGTGAAGGTCGTCGGATCCTTGCTGCGGCGGATGGCGGCGAGATAGCCGAGCGAACCCTTGTGGCGGCGGAATTCCTTGAGCGCGATGGTCCAGGCCACGCCTTCGAAGATGACGGAGAGACCGAGCACGATGTAGTTGACGACGATGCTGGTGCTTGGTTCCGGATTGCGGATGTGAAGCACGCCTTCATAGATCGACACACCGGCGCCGAGCGCGAAAACCAGCAGCGCGACGATGAAGCTCCAGAAATAGACTTCGCGGCTGTAGCCGAGCGGATGCCGCGCATCCGGCGAGCGCTTGGCGCGGTGCAGGCCATACAGCAGAAGGACCTCATTGCCGGTGTCCACCAGAGAATGCACGCCCTCGCTGAGCATGGCCGAACTGCCGGTGAAGAGGGCGGCGCCAAATTTCGTGACGGCGATGAGGAAGTTCCCGATCAGAGCCGCGTAGATCACTCGTGACGAGCCGGATTGCGCGGCCATGAGGGCCCTCCTGTTGCGGGATCAAGACCGGTGAACGGCCGGAGCGTGCAGAGGTTCCCTCAAAGAGAAAGGCCACCCGATCGGGTGGCCTTGTATGTCGCGGCGATGACAGGTGCTGTTAGCCGGGAAATTCGATGGTTGTCGTCGAGGTATTGTCCTGCTTGGGACGGTCGTCGGCCAGCATCTGGCCGGTGACGAGGAAATGCACGGTTTCGGCGATGTTTGTCGCGTGATCGCCGATGCGTTCGATGTTCTTGGCACAGAACAACAGATGGGTGCAGAAGCCGATGTTGCGAGGATCTTCCATCATATAGGTGAGAAGCTCGCGGAACAGCGAGGTGTAGAGCGCGTCGATCTCGCCGTCCTGCCGCCAGACGTCGACCGCGCGGTCGTTGTCACGCTCGGCATAGGCATCCAGCACGGTCTTGAGCTGGCCCAGCACCAGCTCGCTCATATGGTTCAGGCCGCCGAAAAGCTTGGGCGATTTGAATTCACCCTCGATGGCAATGACCCGCTTGGCGGTGTTCTTGGCGAGATCGCCGATGCGCTCCAGATCGTTCGAAACGCGCAGGGCCGCAACGATGGCGCGCAGGTCCACCGCCATGGGCTGCCGGCGCGCGATGGTGAGGATGGCAAGTTCCTCGATGCGCTGCTGCATCTGGTCGACCGACTTATCGGCCGCGATGACCTTTTGCGCCAGGGTGCCGTCGCGGCTGAGGAGCGCGGAAACGGAATCCCCCACCATCTTTTCCGCAAGACCGCCCATCTCGGCGAGATTTTCGGCAAGGCCCTTCAGCTCGGTGTCGAATGAAGAGACGATGTGATCTGACATGAAAGCTTCCCCCGCGAAAATCAGCCGAAGCGGCCGGTTATGTAGTCTTGCGTACGCTTGTCGCGCGGCGCCGTGAAGATGACATCCGTCGGACCTTCCTCCACCACGACGCCGAGATGGAAGAAGGCGGTCTTCTGCGACACGCGGGCCGCCTGCTGCATGGAATGCGTCACGATCACGATAGTGAAGTTCTGGCGGAGGTCGTCGATCAGCTCTTCGATGCGGGCGGTTGCGATGGGATCAAGCGCCGAGCAGGGCTCGTCCATGAGGATGATGTCAGGGCTGACGGCGATCGCCCGCGCGATGCACAGGCGCTGCTGCTGGCCGCCGGACAGGCCGGTGCCGCTGTCCTGGAGACGGTCCTTCACCTCCTTGAGCAGTCCGGCCTTCTGAAGGCTGTCTTCGACGATATTGTCGAGATCCGCCTTCGAGCGGGCAAGCCCGTGAATGCGAGGGCCATAGGCCACATTCTCATAGATCGATTTGGGGAAAGGGTTCGGCTTCTGGAACACCATGCCGACCCGCGCGCGCAGCTGCACGACATCCAGGGAGGGGTCATAGATGTCCTGCCCGTTGATCTCGATCTTGCCGGTGACCTTGGCGATCGAGATCGTGTCGTTCATGCGGTTGAGACAGCGCAGGAAGGTGGACTTGCCGCAGCCCGAAGGGCCGATGAACGCCGTGACGGAACGCTCCGGAATGTCGATGGAGACATCCTTCAGGGCATGTTTCTCGCCGTAGAAGACATTGACGTCACGCGCCACGATCTTGGCATCGCCTGAGGTCGGGGCGGCTTTGGTGGTCTCAGGTGCTTGAAGAACGGTGTTCATGTCAGCCTCTGCCGCTCACCAGCGGCGTTCGAATGTCTTGCGCAGGAGGATCGCCAGTCCGTTCATGGCGAACAGGAAGGCGAGAAGGACGAGAATGGCCGCGGCCGTCTTGGCCTGGAAGCCGACTTCCGGCAGATCCGACCAGAGATAGATCTGGACCGGCAGGGCCGTGGCGGCCTGCGTGACACCGCCGGGAATGTCGACGATGAAGGCCACCATGCCGATCATCAGCAGAGGCGCCGTTTCGCCGAGCGCATGGGCCATGCCGATGATGGTGCCGGTGAGAATGCCGGGCATGGCCAGCGGCAGCACGTGATGGAACACCGCCTGCTGATGTGAGGCGCCGACGCCGAGCGCGGCCTCGCGGATGGATGGCGGCACGGCCTTCAGTGCGGCGCGGGACGCGATGATGATGGTCGGCAGCACCAGAAGTGCCAGTACCAGGCCGCCGACCAGTGGAGCCGAACGGGGCATGCCGAAGAAGCCGAGGAAAACCGCGAGGCCGAGAAGGCCGAAGACGATCGAGGGTACGGCCGCGAGATTATTGATGTTGACCTCGATGAAGTCGGTCAGCCGGTTCTTCGGCGCGAACTCCTCAAGATAGATGGCCGAGGCGACCCCCACCGGCAGACAGATCACCAGCGTCACCAGCATGGTCAGCGCCGAGCCGACCAGAGCGCCAAGAATGCCGGCAAGTTCAGCCTCACGGCTGTCGCCGGTGGTGAAGAAGGCCCAGTTGAAGCCCGTGGTGATGGCGCCCTGGTCCGTCAGCGTGTCGAGCCAGGCGATCTCCTGATCGGTCAGCTTGCGGCTGCCCTGCGGGGTTTCATAGGTGACGACCTTCCAGGATCCCGGCCCGGCCGGTTCGGCGGAGGTAAGCGGCAGCAGCACCTCGCCTTCGATCTGATCGGAGGAAAGGCTGGTGGCCTTCACCAGACCGCCGTTGATCGCGATCAGCAGGCTCGGCATGGCATTGGTCAGGGGCTCCGTGCCGCCCACATTGTCAAACCGCGCCTGGAATTCCTGGGCCTCCGCCTGACGTCCGGCCACGAGCTTCTTGAGGCCATCGACATCCGCGGCAAGAGCGGTACGGCTGGTCTCCAGCGCGGGAACACTATCGGGCGCGCTGCTGCGAGCCGTGGCGATCTCCTGATCGAGGGAGCGAAGTTCGTCCTCGCGTTCCGCCACAAGCGCCGAGAAGCGCTCCACATCGGCCCGCAATTCGCTGGCGCGCTCGGATAGCGTGCGCTTGATGTCCACCATCTCGTCGTTGAAATCGCTGGCGGAGGAGCGGATGGTCACGGTGCCGGTGGTGCCGCTGGGCTGAGCGGTACCGATGCTGACGCTTTCGGAGATCTCGCTGCTGACGCCTTTGACGAAGAGGTCCGCATCGTCGGACAGCAGTGCCCGCACCATCATGGGCTTGCCGATGAGACTGGGGTCCGCCATCAACCGCTCACGCAGTTCGGCATCCGCATCGGTCGACAGGAGGCCGAAGAGCTGCAGCCGGGTGCGGCGAGCCTCTGCCGCGGCGGGAAACATCGTCGCGAGGCTGTCGCGCACCGGCGCCAGGAAATTGGCGCGTTGCAGCTGCGCCGGATCGCTCGGATCGGTGACGTCCAGGTTCTCTGCCGTCGGCGTCACTTCGAGCTGAGCATAGGACACGGTGAAGGCTGGAAGGGCCTTGCCGATGATGTCTGCCAGCAGGATGACGAGGAAAGTGGCGGCGAACAGGATCGCAGCGATGCCATAGGCCTTGAAGCGAGCTTCCGCGCGGTATCGGGCGCGCACCCGCTGAGCGGCTGCGTCAGACGTGATATCGACGGTGCGGGGCGGGGAGACGGCGATCTCAGTCATACTGTTCCCGATATTTGCGCACGATCTTCAGGGCGATGACGTTCAGCATCAGAGTGAAGAAGAACAGCACGAACCCGAGGGCGAAGGCCGACAATGTCTTGGTGCTGTCGAATTCCTGGTCGCCCGTCAGGAGCGTCTTGATCTGAACGGTGATCGTGGTGACTGCTTCGAGCGGATTGAACGTGAGGTTGGCGGTGAGGCCCGCCGCCATGACGACGATCATGGTCTCGCCGATGGCGCGGCTGATGGCCAGCATGAAGGCGGACACGATGCCCGGCAGTGCGGCGGGAAGCACGACCTTCTTCACCGTCTCCGAGCGCGTCGCGCCCATGGCGTAGGACCCGTCGCGCAGCGACTGCGGCACCGCGTTGATGACGTCGTCCGACAGCGAGGAGACGAAGGGGATGATCATCACGCCCATGACAAAGCCCGCCGCGAGCGCGCTCTCGGAGGCGACATTCAGACCCAGGCTCTCGCCGAGCTGCCTCACGAAGGGCGCCACGGTGATCGCGGCGAAGAAGCCGAAGACGACGGTCGGCACGCCCGCGAGGATTTCCAGCACGGGCTTCACGGTGGCGCGCACCCGGGGGCTGGCATATTCGGCCATGTAGATGGCGGCGAAGAGGCCGACGGGTCCCGCCACCAGCATGGCGATGACGGTGATGAGCATGGTGCCGGCGAAGAGCGGCAGGAAACCGAAGGCGCCCGACTGACCGACCTGATCGGCACGGATCGCGGTCTGCGGGCTCCACTGCGTACCGAACAGGAAGTCGATGGGCGAGTAGCGCGCGAAGAAACGCAGCGTCTCAAACAGGACCGAGAAGAGAATGCCGATGGTGGTGACGATGGCCACCGCGGAACAGGCGATCAGCACCCAGACGACCACCTTCTCGAAGGCATTGCGGGCGCGGAAGTCCGGGGTCACGCGCTTGCGCGCGAACCAGAAGGCAAGGACCGCGAGGCCCATGCCAAGTGCAAAGAGGGCGATATGGCTGAAGGTGAGCGCCGATGCATAACTTTCGGCTGCGGCACGGATGCCCTCCGATGCTTCTCCTCCATTCGCTGCGGCGAGGATCTCGCGCATGCGGCCGCTGCGCTCGAAGGCATCGGTAGGCTGTAGAGCGGCGGGCAGACTGGCGATGGCCTGTCCTTCCACCAGCCCCGGTGCGACGGCGCCCCAGAGCGCAACGGCCGCGATCATGGGAATGATGACGACGGTTGCGGCCAGGAGGCCATGGTAGCTCGGCAGGGAATGAAGCCGGTTTCCGGCGGCCATCATCTGGCCGGCATGCGCCCGGCCGACGGAGAAGGCGGCGAAGGCGCAGATCACGACCGCAAGTGCATAGAAGCCGATCATTCCAAAGAAACCCGTTCGCCTGTGGCTGTCACAAAGACGTCATAAAGCAATGCGGCGGCCGGGTCACGGCCGCCGCAGATAGGGATTGTCAGGAAGCGGGCGCCTGGATCGGCGTCATGTTCTTCGCGCCGTCCTGAACTTCCTTCAACTCGTCTTCCGGCAGGGCAACAAGGCCCTTGGATGCCAGATAGCCGTCTTCACCGATAGCCTTGTCGGATGCGAATTCGGCGACGAATTCCTCAAGGCCGGGGATCACGCCGGCATGGTCTTTCTTGACATAGACGAACAGTGGACGAGCGCCGTTGTACTGGCCGTCGGCGATGGCTTCATAGGTCGGCACGGTGCCTTCGATCTCCGCACCCTGGATCTGCGAGGCATTCTCTTCCAGGAAGGAGTAGCCGAAGATGCCGACAGCCTTGGTGTTGGCCTCAAGCTTCTGGACGATCAGATTGTCGTTCTCGCCGGCGTCGACATAGGCGCCGTCCTCACGGATGGTCTTCCAGGCGGTCTCGAAAGCCTTGGCGTCGGACTTCTTCAGGGCGGCCATGCCAGGAACCTTCTCGGCGCCCTTTTCCATGAAGAGCTCGAGGAAGGCATCACGGGTACCGGAGGTCGGAGGAGGGCCGAGCACTTCGATCTTGGTGTTCGGCAGCGAAGGGTCGATGTCGCTCCAGTTGACGTTCGGGTTGTCGACGAGCTTGCCGTCGGCGCCCGGAACCTGCTTGGCGAGCGCCAGGAACAGCTGAGCGCGGGTCAGCTTGAGCGGAGCCTCGGCCTTGGACTGGGCGATGACGATGCCGTCGAAGCCGATCTTCAGCTCAACGATGCCCTTCACGCCGTTCTTGGCGCAATCATCGAACTCACTCTTCTTGATAGCGCGCGAAGCGTTGGCAACGTCGGGATGGCCTTCGCCGACGCCAGCGCAGAACAGCTTGAAGCCGCCGCCGGTGCCGGTGGATTCCACGACCGGCGTCTTGAACTCGCCCTGCTTGCCGAACTGCTCGGCCACAGCCGTGGTGAAGGGATAGACCGTCGAGGAACCGACGGCGCGGATCTGGTCGCGGGCTTCGGCCGCGCCGGCGAAAAGAAGGCCAGTGGCGGCGAGGGCCAGGGCGCTGGTGAAGGAACGTGTCACGGGTTGTCTCCCAGATGTGCTGTCGTAAGGTCTGTCCTCACGCCGGTCACCTCTATGACGGCTATATGACAGCTGGATGACAGTCGAAGAATCTCGTTGTTTTCGAAATGATCAGGCTGTCAGAGCCATGTCGTCGGCTTCACGGAGCCGTTCGAACACCACCGTGAAGCGTGCCCCCTCGTTGGGCGGGCTTTCGATGGACAGCCGTGCGCGATGGCGGGCGGCGATATGCTTGACCAGGGCAAGGCCGAGGCCGGTGCCACCCTTTTCACGGCTATGCGCGGCGTCCACGCGGTAGAAACGTTCGGTCAGCCGCGGCAGATGTTCAGGGGGTATCCCCGGTCCATCGTCACGCACCGACAGGCGCACCTCATCAACGCCGGAACCCTGCGCCAGTGCCACCGAAATGGCAAGCTCGACCTTGCCGCCAGCGCGACCGTATTTGATGCCATTCTCGACAAGGTTCTCAACGAGGCGGATCAGCTCATCGCGATCACCCCGCACCATGACCGGCCCGGCCGGGAAGTTGCGCAGGATCTCCACCTCCCGATCGTCCGCGAGCGGGACGAGAGCATCGGCGACATGCCGGGCAACATTGCCGAGATCCACCGGTGTCTCGGGGTGCAAATGCTGGCGCTGCTCGATCCGCGACAGCGACAGAAGGTCATCGATCAACCGCGCCATGCGTGTCGCCTGGGTCCGCATGATCTCCAGGAACCGGTCGCGGGCGGCCACATCGTTGCGTGCAGGGCCTTGCAAGGTCTCGACAAATCCCAGCAAAGAAGCAAGCGGGGTGCGCAGCTCGTGGCTTGCATTGGCGACGAAATCGACGCGCATCCGTTCTGCCCGGCGTACCCGTGTCATGTCGCGCAGCACCAGAAGCGTAATGCCGCTGTCATCGGGCGTCTGTGTCACATGGGCTTCAATCCAGCGCTCTACGGGTACGCGCTCGACATACTCCACCATGCGGGCTTGGCCATCCGCTGATGCGCGCAGGGCATCAATGACTTCAGGCGTGCGCATGGCCAGTGACAACGCCTCTCCCGTCTTCAAAGAAGGCAGGAGAGCGGTGGCGCGGGTGTTGTTTGCCAAGACAACCATGCGGCGGTCCAGCAAGATGGCGGGATCCGGCATGGCAGCCATCAAGGAGGCGTAAGACAGATCCCGCATCTCTCGTGTGACCGGCACCTCTTCCGTCTTCGCAGGACCTCGAGTCCAGCGCTCGACGGGCAGCAGCAGGACACCGACTAGGACAGCCACGGCGGCGGCCAATCCCTGACCCAGGGTGATGGCGCCTTCAACCGCCAGCATAAGAAGGAGCGCGAAGGCGAATATCAGTGCCGCTGCTCCGAGCTTCAGTCTGATCCACGGCGTGAACGTCGTCTTTTCCGTCACTTATGGGCCCCTCGATGCTGTGTGACGTTTCGGTTCACATTTTATGACGCTTTCTTCATGACACTGTCATGAAAAGCGGCTTTCTTTTCCGCCATCGGTGAATTTCGACAGGGAAAGAGGCGGTGGGCATGGCCACACGTGTGATGATCGTCGAGGACGAAGAGGCGATCGCCTTGCTGTTGCGGTACAATCTCGAGGCGGAGGGCTATGCCGTCGATACCGTTGTCCGCGGAGATGAGGCGGAGCTCCGATTGCGGGAGCAGGTTCCCGATCTCCTGCTGCTTGACTGGATGCTGCCCGGCATCTCCGGCATTGAACTCTGCCGCCGCCTGCGAGCGCGGGCCGAAACCCGCGATCTGCCGATCGTGATGCTTACCGCCCGCGGCGAGGAAGGTGAGCGCGTGCGCGGTCTGGCCACCGGTGCAGATGATTATGTGGTGAAGCCCTTTTCGGTGCCTGAGCTTCTGGCCCGCTGCCGGGCGCTGCTGCGCCGGGTAAAACCCGGGCATGTGGCAAGCCTGCTCTCCGCGGGCGATATCGACCTTGACCGCGAGACCCGGCGTGTTCGCCGCAGCGGCGCTGAGATCCATCTCGGGCCGACGGAGTTCAAGCTCCTGGAATTCCTGATGCAGAGTCCCGGGCGCGTGTTTTCGCGCGAGCAGATGCTCGATGCGGTCTGGGGCCATGGTGTCTATGTCGACGAACGCACAGTCGACGTTCACGTCGGCCGTCTCCGCAAGGCGCTTCGTGGAAAGCATAACGACGACCCGATCCGCACCGTTCGAGGCGCCGGCTATTCCTTCGACGAGACCTTTGCCCGCACCAGCGCCTGACAGCGGTCTCGATGCAGGCAAAGGAAAGGGCCCTCGAGGGGCCCTTTTCATTTTCAATGATCAGCCGGCCGCGGCGCGTCGTTCGCGCCTCCGCTCCGAGACCGTCTGATAGGCCATGCGGGCGTGATAGTCGCAATAGGGCGCGCCGGGATTGGTCTTCGAGCCGCAGAAGCGGAAGTCGGATCGGCTGGGGTCACCGAGCGGCCAGCGGCACATGCATTCCCTCAGTTCCATGATGGTGACGCGCTCGCAGGAGAAGGGCATCACCTCCGCTTCCTGGTGCGGCATGGGCGAGGGCAGCGCGACCGGCGTGGGCGCAAGGGCGACATTGCCTTGGGTTGCAAAGCGCGGACGCGGCTGCGAGTGCTGTGGTGTCGCGCGCGGGCGGCGTGGTGCCAGGCTCGGCGTGGGTGACTTGACCCGGCCGGAAAGGCCGAGGCGGTGCACCTTGCCGATCACCGCATTGCGGGTAACCCCGCCAAGCTCTGCTGCGATCTGGCTGGCGCTGAGGCCGTCCTGCCAGAGTTTCTTTAGCAGTTCGACGCGTTCGTCGTTCCAGCTCATGGTTTGTCCCTCACCCTTTAGACGGAATCCGATAGCGTCACCAGGTTGTGCGCCCGGTGCTGCTACGCGCCGCTCGTGTCTCGGATGTCTGTCTGCACGAGATGTCGTGCTTTAACGTTTCGGAAACTACAATATGCGCGGACTCGCCCGCAAGAGTCCGAAAGGGGAACAAAAATGACTTTCCCCAGCCGATGCGGCAGGCGGCCATGTCATCGTCAATTTTTACCCAATTCTTTGGGGGAGGCTGAGGACGTCCCGCGGCCGTTCGGAGAGCGGGACCGAGACGCTTGCCGCAAAATCATTGACAGGCGAAGAGCACTCCATAGAATCTCTTGCACCTAGGAGGTGCCGCTTCTCCACAGCGGCACCTTTTGTTTTTCCTCATGCCCGGTTGATGGAGTGACTGCCGTGTCGTCTGCCCTGCTTCCTGTCTATGCCCGCGCGAATATCGCATTCGAGCGGGGAGAAGGTTCCTGGCTCATTGCGACCAACGGCGAGCGATATCTCGACTTCGGCGCGGGCATCGCCGTCAACGCCCTGGGGCACGCGCATCCCCACCTCGTGGAGGCGCTGAAGACACAGGCGGAGAAGCTCTGGCACACCTCCAACCTCTTCCAGATCCCGGACGGGCAGCGCCTGGCCGAGCGCCTTGTTGCGGCGACCTTCGCCGACACGGTCTTCTTCACCAATTCCGGTGCAGAGGCGCTTGAGGCCTCCATCAAGATGGCGCGGAAGTATCAGTCCGCCAAAGGTCATCCCGAGCGCTATCGCATCATCACCTTCCAGGGCGCTTTCCATGGCCGCACTCTGGCGACGATCGCCGCCGGCGGCAGCCCCAAGTATCTGGAAGGCTTTGGCCCCACTGTGGAAGGCTTTGATCAGGTTCCCTTCGGTGACATCGCTGCGGCGAAAGCGGCCGTGAGCCCTGAAACGGCGGCAATCCTGGCGGAACCCATTCAGGGCGAAGGCGGCATCAGGGTCATGTCCAATGAGGCGCTGCGCCAATTGCGCCAGCTTGCCGATGACAATGGCCTTCTTCTGATCTTCGACGAGGTGCAGACCGGCGTCGGCCGCACCGGCAAACTGTTCGCCTATGAACATGCCGGCATCGAGCCTGACATCATGGCCATCGCCAAGGGCATCGGCGGCGGGTTTCCCATGGGGGCCTGCCTTGCCACCACGGAAGCCGCATCGGGCATGACCGCGGGCGTGCATGGCACCACCTTCGGCGGCAATCCGCTGGCCATGGCCGTTGGCAATGCGGTGCTCGATGTGGTGCTCGCGCCGGGTTTCCTGGAGCACATCCGTTCCGTTGGGCTACGCCTGAAGCAGCAGCTTGCATCCATCGCCGATCGCCATCCCAGCGTGGTGGCGGAGCTGCGTGGCGAGGCGCTGATGCTGGGCCTGCGATGCCTCATCCCGCCGGCGGATGTAGTCGCGGCCTTCCGTGATGAGAAGCTTTTGGCCATTCCGGCGGGCGACAATGTGGTGCGCCTGCTTCCCCCGCTCGTGATCACCGAGGAGGAGGCCGCTGAGGCCGCCCGGCGCATCGATGCCGCCCTCGGCAAGCTTGAGCAGACGCTCGCGGCGCAACCCGCCGCTGATGCGTCCGTCTGACTTTGGAGCCTTTTATGATGTCCAATTCCCTTCGGCATTTTCTCGATCTGTCGGACCATTCCACCGCAACCCTCAGGGCCATCCTCGACGCCGGCAAGGCGATGAAATCGCGCCGCCGCACCCCCGCCGCCAAGAGCGACCGGCCGCTGGAGGGCAAGGTCATCGCCATGATCTTCGAGCAGCCGTCGCTGCGCACCCGCATGTCGTTCGATGTCGGTATCCGCGATCTCGGCGGACAGCCGCTCATGGTGTCGGGCCAAGAGATCGAGCTCGGCGAGCGTGAGGCGCTGTGCGACACCGCCCGCGTGCTCTCGCGCTATGTGGATGCCATCATGGTGCGCATGCTGGATCACGATAAGCTGGTGGAGCTTGCAAGCCACGCGACCGTGCCCGTCATCAACGGCCTGACAAAGCGCTCCCACCCGTGCCAGGTGCTGGCCGATGTCCTGACGTTCGAGGAACGTGTCGGCCCCATCAAGGGCCGCAAGGTAGCCTGGACCGGCGACAGCAACAATGTGCTGGCCTCCTGGATCCACGCCGCCGCGCGTCTCGATTTCCAGCTTGCTGTCGCCACGCCGCCCGAGCTTGCCCCCCGCGATGATCTCATCGCCTGGGCCAAGCGCGAAGGCGCGCAGCTCAACCTCGGCAATGATGCCCATGAGGCTGTCAGCGGCGCCGACTGCGTGGTCACCGACAGCTGGGTTTCCATGGGTGACAGCGATGGCGAATACCGTCACAACCTCTTGCAGCCCTACCAGGTGAACAGTGACCTGATGGCGGCGGCGGCAAAGGACGCGATCTTCATGCATTGCCTTCCCGCCCATCGCGGCGAGGAAGTGACGGATGAGGTGATCGACAGCGCCCAGTCCGCGGTTTTCGATGAGGCCGAGAACCGCCTCCATGCGCAGAAGGGCGTGCTGGCTTGGTGCTTCGACGCACTGCCGGCATGAGCGATCTCGGTCCGGAATCCCTGATCGACGGTCCCGACGACCGAATCCTTCCCTTCCAGGTCGAGGGGCTGGACGTGCGCGGCCGTGTGGTGCGGCTTGGCCCCAGCGTCGATGCCATGATCGCGCGTCATGGCTATCCCCCCATCGTCTCCAAAGTGCTGGGAGAGGCGGTGGCGCTGACGGCCCTGCTCGGCTCCTCGTTGAAATTCGAAGGGCGGTTCCAGCTTCAGACCAAGAGCGACGGCCTCATCGACATGATCGTGGTCGATTTTGAGGCACCGGACCGCGTTCGCGGCTATGCCCGCTTCAATGAGGAGGGCGTCGCTGCGTTAAAGGATGCGCGGCTGCCCACGGGCGGCCTGCTGGGCCGCGGCCATCTTGCGCTGACCATCGATCCTGGCGGCGACATGGCACGTTACCAGGGCGTTGTGCCGCTCAGCGGCGAAAGCTTGGAGGATGCGGCGCATCAGTATTTCCAGCAGTCGGAGCAGATCCCAACCCGGGTGCGGCTCGCCGTGGCTGAGGCCTGGACGGGTGGCAGCATCCCAAGTTGGCGCGCCGGCGGCCTTCTGGTGCAGTTCCTGCCGGAAGCGGGCGCGCGGGTGCGGGTCAAGGATCTTGATCCCGGTGACGCGCCGGAAGGCGCCGCCGTGCCTGCGGAACCCGAGGAGGATGACGCCTGGACCGAGGCTCAGGCTCTCGTGGAAACCATCGAGGATCATGAGCTGATCGACCCGATGGTGACCAGCGAGCGTCTCCTGTTCCGCTTGTTCCATGAACGGGGGGTACGTGTCTTCGACGGCTCCGGCGTTCAGGAGAAATGCCGCTGCTCCCGCGAGAAGGTGGAGACCATGCTGCGTCAGTTTCCTGAAGAGGACCGGCGCGACATGGTGGCCGACGATGGCTCCATCGTCGTCACCTGCGAATTCTGCTCCACGAGGTACCGTTTCGATCCCGATGATCTGAAGCCTCGCGGTGGCGAGGATCAGTAGATCCCGATCGGGAAGTACTTCAGGTAGATATTGCCGAAGATGCCGTTGCCGTTGGTGACATCGAGCGCGTGGTCCAGCGCATCGCGCAGCCGCTCATCGCCACGGCGCACGGCGATGGCGAAGCCCTCGCCGAAGTAGCGGCTGTCGATATAGGGGCCGCCGCGGAAACCGCAGCAGGAGCCTTCCTCCGTAGCCAGCCAGGAGGCGAGCGAGGCTCCGTCACCGAAAAGATAGGATGCTTCGCCTGATATCAGCCACTGATAACCATCGGCATGGCGGTCATAGGAACGGGTCCGGACCGCGGGAAAGAAGGTCTTGATATAGGCCTCATGGGCACTGCCGGCCGCGACGCCGATGGTCTTGCCCGCCAGCGATAGTGGCGTGATCTCTTCGGCGGGCGCATCGGCGAGGGCCACGAAGCGGGCCGGAAGCTGAAGATACCGTTTGGTGAAATCCAACGTCTTGCGGGTTTCTGCCGTTGGCCGAAGCCCCGCGATAATGGCGTCCGCGCGTCCGTCCGCGAGAGCCTTCGGCAGGTCTTCCCAGGCAAAGGTCTCGATGGTGCAGGAAAGCTGCAGAGCATCGCACAGGGCCCGGGCCAGATCTATGTTGAAGCCCGATGGCTGTCCGGTGGCATCGACGGCCTGGAACGGCGGGAATCCGTCGGATGTCGCAAAGCGAAGGCTGGTGCGGCCGAGCAGGTCAGGGCTCTCCGAGCGCAGGGCCGGATCGCGATAGCTTGGAATGAAGACCTCGGTGGCCGCGGGCGCCGATGGGGCGGGTTGCTCCTGCGCCTCGGCGACGAGCGGCAGCGCAAGGACCGCAACAAGCACCATTGTTCTCGCGCGGAAAACCATCTGGCCGATCACAACTGGCGCTGGATATCTGCGGCCACCTCTTCGGCGGGACGCTCCATGTTGAGGGGCGCCACAAAGTCCCCCTCGCTGTCCATCAAATAGACGACAGCCGTGTGGTCCATGGTGTAGTCGCCACCTTCGGTCGGCACCTTGCGGTAATAGCCGCGATAGGCCTTCACCATGCCATCAATGGCCTCCGGCGAACCGGTCAGCGCCCGAATACGCGGGTTGAAGCTGGAGATATAGCGGGCAAGGATATCCGGCGTGTCACGTTCCGGATCCACCGACACGAAGAGCACGGATATCTTTTCGGCGTCATCGCCAAGGGCGTTCAGGGCTTCCGACAGCTCGAACAGCTTGGTGGGGCAGATGTCCGGGCAGTGGGTGAACCCGAAGAAAACCACGAAGGGCTGGCCGCGCAAACTCTCGTCGGTGACGGTCGCGCCGGTCTGGTCTTGAAGGCTGAACGGCCCACCGACGCTGGAGCCGGCGGATGACTGGCCGGCCTGTGGCGCCAGCTGGGTTGCGGCATAGACCAGAACCAGAGCTCCGAGCACGAACAGAGCGGCGGCGATGATCACATTGATGCGCTTGGTGGCCATAGAACTTCGCAATCAGAAACAAGACATGATGCCTGCGACCAGCATCTCGAAGAAAACGGCCGCACCGCCTTGCGCCCAGAGCGCTGCGGCGGCGGCCACGAGGCATACACCCACTATGCTGGCGAGCCAAATCACCAGCCGGTCAACAGGCTTGTTCCGGGTGATGTTCTGTCCTGCCTCCACGTCGTCGTCCTGTTCCGATCCAGCCAAAGCTATTTTACACGGGTGTGAGCGATGGAGGAAGCACGGGAGAGGAAGCACCGGACATCGTCTGAGATGTCCCGTTTTTAACGCGCAGCAGGATCTGGAAAAAAGAAAGGCCGTTCACGAGGAACGGCCCAAGTCTAGGGAGGAAACGCCCAAAGAGGGCAGGAGTTTTATAGCTCGTGTGGGTGCGGCGCACCACGTATCATTTCGCAACCGCGATATGCACTGTCTGCATGGCTTCAATTTACTTGTAATACTTTCGTCGCGCTCACTTCCGCTCAGCGCGCAGCGGCTGAAGGGCCTCCGTCCAGCGCGCGAGCTCCTTGAGCATCTCCGTGGCGCCTGCGATCTGTAGATCGTTGGCGGCA
The DNA here is from genome assembly GCF_014635245.1 of Agaricicola taiwanensis. GTDB lineage: Bacteria > Pseudomonadota > Alphaproteobacteria > Rhizobiales > Methylopilaceae > Agaricicola > Agaricicola taiwanensis. The sequence continues at coordinate 474,198 of NZ_BMCP01000001.1, forward strand.
AACCCGGCTTCGCTGTCGATCTGGCCGTGAACCATCGGCGCCATGACCCCCTCTGGAATCGCGACCATCTTCAAGGAGGTCAGGAACTGCTTTGTCACCTGAGCCGAGCGCAGCCCACCCGATGCGCCGCCATAGCTGACGATCCCGGCCGGCGCGTAATTCCATTCCCGCGACAGGAAGGTCAAGGCGTTCACGAGCGAGGAGGGCGGTGCGAAATTATACTCCGGCACCACGAAGACGAAGGCGTCGGCACGGCGGACGCTGGCGCTCCATGCCTTGGTGTGCTCGTGCTTGTAGTCCTGCTTCGCAGGATGCACGGGCTCGTCGTAAACGGGAAGGTTGAAGCTGGCGAGGTCGACCAGCTCGGTTTCGAACAGTCCCTGCTGCGTGGCGAAATCGTTGAACCACTTCGCCACATGAGGGCCGACGCGGCCTGGACGGGTGCTGGCGATGATGGTTTGAAGCTTGAAGGCCAATGCAATCTCCTTTGGGCAAGACTGGTGCCGTTTTGTAACCAGGGCTATTTATGTGACTATGGGGAGTAGCGGCAAGGAGGCACATAGATGGAACCGGGAAACATGCATGTAACCGAGACCTGCCGGCCGGTGACCGAGATCTTGGCCCGGATCGGCGATAAATGGAGCATCCTGGTGGTGAAATGCCTCGCCGACGGACCGATGCGCTTCAATGAACTCCGTCGCGGTATCGGCGGGATATCACAGCGCATGCTGACGCTGACCTTGAGGGGACTGGAACGCGACGGGCTGGTCTCGCGGACAGTGACGCCGACCGTGCCGCCTCGCGTCGACTATGAGTTGACCGAACTCGGACACTCTCTGCAAGCCGCTGTGCGCGCCCTGGGCGATTGGGCAATCGCCAACCGTGCGGCCGTGGAGGCTGCTCGATCGCGTTATGATCTTGCTTTGGCATCGGCCTCCCCGCCGTTGCGCCGCACCGGCTGAGGCGGAACCGCCTTTCATGACGGGCCGTTTCCTATCTGCCAGATGGAGACAGGATCGATGACCAAGATCACTTACGAGATCGTGCAGCACAACGACGGCTGGGCTTACAAGGTGGGGGATGTCTTTTCCGAGACCTTCTCCGACCGTGAAACGGCACAGGAGGCAGCTGCAGTCGCGGCCCGGGAACAGAGGTTGCCTGATGATACCCATGACATCGAATATCAGGACGCCCAGGGGCGATGGCACACCGAAAGTTCAAGGGGTGATGACCGCCCTGAAACCGATGTCGCGGGCTGACGCCTAGCGGGCCTTGATGGTCAGGCGCAGCCGGCCGTATCCGGACGGTTCTTCATTCTGATCCAGCGGCATCCGATAGCCGAGATCGACATCGACGCTTGCCTGGTAGCTCTTGCTTGCCAGATCAAGCGCGGCGTGGCTCGTCAGCTTCGGCTCGATGGCGACGCTGCTCGAGAGCGTCGCCAGATCCTCCACGGCAATTCGCGGCGTGATCTCCGCCCCGATCCGCCAGTTGTCGCTGGGATGGACGACCCGGCGAACACCCGCATAGCCGTTCAGGCTCTCCGACTGTCCCAATTCGCGATAGGCGCCGGCAGCCGCACCTCCCCAGAACAGACCCGTCTGCTGCGCCGGAGCTCCGCGGGCGGTCTCCATTCGCCAATAGAAATGCGCAGGCGTGGAGGCATCGCCGGGCTGAACCATTTCGGTCGACAGCGTAACCGGTGTGCTTGCCGATCGAAGCCGCACCCCGACGCCCCGGTCCTGCGGAGGCCGCGGAAGGGAGGGCCATGACTGCTGGGCGGAGGTCAGCCCCCAAGCTGTCAGCTCGGGTGTGACCTGTCGCTTGGCGAGCGAGGGGCGTGCGGCCCGAGGCGTCTGAGCGACAGGAAAGGCGACAGGCTTGTCCAGGGTAAGGGCGACGGTTTCGCCAAGTCCGTCGCACAGCAAGCGTACGTCCGCCGGCAGGTCCTGGTCAAAGCAGGACATTTCAACCGCATCGGAAACGATGACATCTTCGACCGATTGCGCGCGCACGCTGGTTGCGATCAAAGCACTCGCCACGGCCAGTATTTGAAATGAAATGGATGACATGGCGTCGTCCGCAGCTCGAGGTCCCCGGCGCTTCAACGCCGCCTACTATCACGCTGCGCCGCAACGGCGACGAACCACAAAAGGGTAACAAAGGCCTATCTCGCGATCAATGCCTGTCGTGATTAACCTTTCAGTTCAATAGGTTGAAGTAAAGGGTAAGGTCGCGCGCCCCGGAGTGCTGCATTGCACCAAAGTTCAGAACTGCGGCAGAAATGGCCACAAGCTGTTGGCCAGGTGGACCACGGCCGCCACGCAGAGATAGCCCGTCGCCATGATTAACACAGCTTCAACGGTGCGATCTGTCGGCGGTTCATGAAGTTCATATGACACAAGAGGCTTTCTGACGTCGCGACGTGGCCAAAATGCGGCGAGAGGCGGCAATTTCTGCTGGAAACTGAGGTTGTATCGAGGCTCCATTGCAACCGCTGCAGCGCAATAATATTTGTTTTTGTAGGAACTAACAAGTTCCATAATACAAAAGAGTCAGCGTTAACCTTTGCCGGGTTGACTGCGAGCATCTTCGTCACAAAACCGAGAGCATTCGGGCTGGAGGAGACGCCCTGGCGTTTGACGCCTCGCCCCGTGGCTGGCTATGAGAACGGCTTGTCCGCGCCTTCAGGAGAATATGATGTCCGTCCACGAACTGGCACAGCTCGCCCAGACCTCCGCTGCCTGGCCGTTCGAGGAAGCACGCAAACTGGTCGCGCGGGTCGAACGGCGCGGCGTCAACCAGCCGATCCTGTTCGAAACCGGCTACGGCCCTTCAGGCCTGCCCCACATCGGCACCTTCGGCGAAGTGGCTCGAACCACCATGGTGCGTCACGCTTTCCATGTTCTGACAGAAGACCGGGTGCCGACGCGGCTCGTCTGTTTTTCCGACGATATGGATGGTCTTCGCAAGGTGCCGGACAATGTTCCGAACCGCGAGGCGATGGCGGCCTATATCGGCCAGCCGCTGACCCGTGTGCCGGATCCCTTCGGTTCCGAACACGGCTCCTTCGGCGCCGCCAACAACGCGCGCCTGCGCGCGTTTCTCGACCGGTTCGGCTTTGATTATGAATTCATGAGCGCGACCGAGGCTTACGGCTCCGGCCGCTTCGACCAGACGCTGCTCGCCATGCTGCGCGCCTATGATGCCGTCATGGATATCATCCTGCCGACGCTTGGCCCCGATCGCCGCGCCACCTACTCGCCATTTCTGCCGGTCTGCCCACGCACTGGAAAGGTGCTGCAGGTGCCGATGATCGCGCGCGATAAAGCGGCCGGCACCATCACCTATCTCGATCCGGAGACCGGAGAGAAGATTGAGACGCCGGTCACGGGCGGCCGCGTGAAGTGTCAGTGGAAGGCGGACTGGGCGCTCCGCTGGACTGCTCTTAGCGTCGATTATGAGATGGCCGGCAAGGATCTCATCGACAGCGTCATGCTCTCCTCCAAGATCTGCCGCGCCATCGGTGGCACGCCGCCTGAGGGCTTCAACTACGAGCTCTTCCTCGACGAGAAAGGCCAGAAGATCTCCAAGTCCAAGGGCAACGGCCTCACCATTGAGGATTGGCTTGCCTATGCAAGCCCAGAGAGCCTGTCGCTGTTCATGTATCTGAAGCCCCGTGAGGCCAAGCGGCTTCACTTCGACGTCATCCCACGCAACGTCGACGAATATTTCCAGCACCTGGGCGGCTATGCACGGCAGGAATGGAAGCAGAAGCTCGGAAATCCGGTATGGCATATCCACACCGGGCAGCCGCCGGTCATCGATATGCCGGTGACCTTTGGCTTGCTGCTCAATCTTGTCTCGGCCTCCAACGCGGAAAACCGCGATGTGCTCTGGGGCTTCATACGCCGTTACGCACCGGATGTGACGCCAGAAAGCCACCCCAAGCTGGACGAACTGGTGGGCTATGCGTTGCGTTATTTCGAGGATCACGTCCGGCCCTATAAGACGTTCCGCTCCCCGGATGAGGTGGAGCGGAGTGCCCTGGCAAGCCTCTCGGAAGCCCTCGCGGCCCTGCCCGAGAGCGCGACGCCGGAGGAGGTCCAGGCCGTGCTTTATGACGTCGGCCGTGCCGTGCCGCGTTATCAGGATTTCAAGGCGAAGGGCGCCACACCCGAACGTCCGGGTGTGTCCATTGAATGGTTCAATGCGCTCTATCAGGTGCTTCTGGGGCAGGAAAAGGGACCGCGCCTCGGCTCCTTCGTGGCCCTGTACGGGATCGCCAACATGAGGGCCCTGATCGAGCGTGCCCTGAACGGGGAGCTGGCCGCCGCTGCCTGATCTACTGGCTCGCCCAGATGATGCGGGCCACCCATGACACGTCGGCCAGGGTGAAGCTGCGATCGGTTTTGCCGGCGCCGACGGGCGTCAGTTCCATCACCTTGACGGTGCGGCGCTTCAACTCGCCGGCAACGAGCTCGCCCTTCGTTGTCCGCACGATCACCCGATCTCCCCGTCGTATCTCCGTGGTGGGTGAGACGAGAATCCTGTCGCCGTCGCGGTACAGCGGCAGCAGACTGTCCCCGGTGATCTCGAGGGCATAGGTGTGCTCGTCGCCGAAGGCGGGAAGGCCGATCTCATCCCAGGCCTCCTCGCCTTTGGGAAAACCGGCATCGTCGAAAAAGGCATCCTTGGCGGCTTCGGAAAAGCCGATCAGCGGGATGGAGCGCCGCGGCCGGGCACGGGAATCATCGGAAATGAAGCCGATGAAGGTGTCCATGGTGGTGGAGGTAGCATCCAGCGCCTTGGCAATGGACTCCGTCGAGGGCCAGCGCTGGCGTCCGTCCGCACTGGACCGCTTCGACCGATTGAAGGTCGTGGGATCGAGCCCCGCGCGCTTCGCAAGCCCTGAGGGCGACAGGTTGTTGCTCTCGGCCAGCGCATCGAGCGCTTTCCAGATCTGGCTGTGGGTGAGCATTTGATCATTCTCCGCGGCGGAGTGCCGGGTCACGTGCAGGTGATAGGAAATATTGCCTTCTTTGCGCGCCGTCCAGACCGCTTGAGCGCCATGGTGAACACCGGCTTGGCGCAAACCGATACGATCGCGCTTGAATGATGCGGCTGTCCTTTCTATCCAACCGATCATGACCGCTTCTCTCATCTTCAAGATCATGACTGCTGATCAGTGGAATGCCGCCAGGAGGCAGGGCTGCTTCAGCGGCGCCCCGGTGGATCTGGCCGACGGCTACATCCACTTCTCCACGGCAGCCCAGGCGGCGGAGACGGCGCGCCGGCATTTCGCCGGCATGAGCGATCTTGTCGTCGTCGCTGTCGAGCCATCTGCTCTGGGAGACGCGCTGCGCTGGGAGCCCTCGCGCGGCGGTGATCTCTTTCCTCACCTCTATGGCACTCTTCACCTTGCCGCCGTACGCTGGGCTCAGCCTCTGCCGCTCGATTCCGACGGCGCGCATCATTTTCCGGAGTTCGACCAATGATCAGTGCGGCATGGCCCTTGGCCCGGTTGGGCTTCTCCCTTCTCGATCCGGAAACGGCGCATCATCTGACCATCGCCGCGCTCAAGCGTATGCCGCCTCAACGGCGGAAGGCGGACGATGCAAAGCTCGCGACGACCGTTGCAGGGCTTTCCTTTCCCAACCCGCTCGGGCTTGCCGCGGGTTTCGACAAGAACGCGGAAGTGCCCGCTGCCATGCTGGCGCTGGGGTTCGGTTTCGTGGAAGTGGGTACTGTGACACCGCGGCCCCAGCCCGGAAACCCAAGGCCACGCATGTTCCGTCTGACCGAGGACGGCGGCGTCATCAACCGCCTTGGCTTCAACAACGAGGGCCATGACGCCATGCGCATGCGCCTGGTCGGGGGGCGGCCATCGGGTCTCCTCGGCATCAACATCGGGGCCAACAAGGACGCGGCGGATTTTGCGGCAGACTATGTCGCCGGCATCGGCGCCCTTTCGGCCTTCGCCGATTATTTCACCGTCAATATTTCCTCGCCCAACACGCCGGGCCTGCGCGATCTTCAGGCGCGAGCCGCCCTCGATGATCTTCTCGCGCGGGTGATCGGGGCCCGTGACGCCACGGCCGAGCGCCCGCCGGTCTTCCTCAAGATCGCGCCGGACCTTGAACTTGGCGGTCTCGACGATGTGGTCGACGTCGCTCTTGCACGCGGGGTTGATGGTCTCATCGTCTCCAACACCACCATCGCCCGACCGGCCACTCTCAGAAGCTCCTACGCCTCGGAAGGCGGCGGTCTTTCCGGCCGGCCTCTGATGCGGCGTGCGACCTGGGCGCTGGCGCAAACCTTCCTGCGCACAGAGGGACGCGTGCCGCTCATCGGCGTCGGCGGTATCGACAGCGCGGAGGATGCCTGGACCAAGATCCGCGCCGGCGCTTCGCTGCTCCAGCTCTACTCGGCCCTCGTCTACCGCGGCCCCGCCCTCATCGACGACATTCTGAACGGACTGAAAGGCAAGCTGGCGATCGAGAACACGCAGCTGCCCCAGGTCATCGGCCGTGACGCCGACACCATCGCCAAAGAGGACGTCAGTTCGGTTTAGCGTCCTCTGCCAGCCAGGAGCAGACCCCGCTGGCGGCGGCAGCGCCGGTCGCGAAGCTCGCCTGCAGGAGGTAGCCGCCCGTGGGGGCGTCCCAATCGAGCATTTCGCCGCAGATGAAGGTGCCTGGCCGGCTTCGCAGCATGTAGCGGCCGTCGATCTCGGTGAAACGCACGCCTCCCGCGCTGGAGATGGCGCGGTCGATGGGCATGACGCCGTGGACGTGCAGGGGCAGCGCCTTGATCCTGCGCGCCAGATCGTGCGGATCAGCCGGCGGTTTGCCGCTCTCGCGCAGTAGCCCCACGGCAACCGGGGCAAGGCCGGCCGTCTTGCGCAGGAAGGTCGAGAGCGATTGCGAGCCGCGCGGCCTCTCCAGCCGTTTTCCCAGTTCGGCTTCGTCAAGATCGGGGCGCAGGTCAACCGTGACCTTGGCCTCATCCTGTGCGTCCAGCATCTGCCGGATGGCGGCGGAGAGCGCGTAGACGATGCCGCCCTCAAGACCGCCGCGCGTCACCACGGCCTCGCCCCGGCGGGTGACGGCTCCAACGGTCATGGCGATGCGTTTCAGCGGGTGCCCCTCGAATTTGTCCGCGAAGAGGTCGCTCCAGGAAAGCCGGACGCCGACATTGGAGGGGGTCAGGGCGGCGATGTCGACCCCCGATGCTTCCAGGATCGGCACCCAACGGCCGTCAGACCCGAGCCGGGGCCAGCTGCCGCCGCCGAGCGCGAGCACCGCGGCCTCACAAGAGCGTGTCACCCGCCCTGCAGGTGTCTCGAACAGGAGGTGTCCGTCCGAGGTCCACCCCTGCCACCTGTGGCGCAGCGCCAGCACCACACTGGCTCCCTCAAGCCGCTGCAGCCAGGCCCGAAGCAATGGCGAGGCCTTCATGGCCATCGGAAACACCCGTCCGCTGGAGCCGATAAAGGTTGGCTGCCCCAGATCCTCGGCCCAGGCGCGCAAGGCCTCGGGCGGAAACGCACGGATGGCCTGCTCAACCCGCCCGTCGGCTCCGCTGTAGCGTGCCAGGAAGCGATCCAATGGTTCGCTGTGGGTCAGGTTGAGGCCGCCGCGCCCCGCCATCAGGAACTTCCGCGCCGGCGAGGGCATGGCGTCATAGACCGTGACGGCGTGGCCTTCGGCGGCCAGCCTCTCGGCGGCCATCAGGCCTGCGGGGCCGGCACCAATCACGGCAAGGGAGCGGGGGGAGATACTGGACAAGCGGGCACGCTGCTTCGGTGGGTCGGCCATGTCTTGCCGGTCGCGGCGTCATCATGCAACCGCCTATAGATCCTCCGCGTCCAGATGGCCTTTCGCAAGGATGGCCATCGTCACCAGGGATGAAAGCGTATCGGCCTGCATCTTGTTCATCAGATTGGCGCGATGGATCTCAACCGTGCGCGGGCTGATACCAAGGCGATGGGCAATGATCTTGTTCGGCTGTCCGGCCAAAAGCCCCTTGAGAACATCGCGCTCCCGTCCCGATAGCAACGACATGCGCCGCACGATTTCAGCCCTCGAACCGTCCTGCGCGGGAGCGGCCCGGACATTGCGCTCCAGCGCCAGTGTGACGGCCGCCACGATATCGTCTTCGAAGAAAGGTTTTTCGATGAAGTCCAACGCGCCCATTCTGATCGCTTCGACCGCCATGCGGATGTTGCCGCGCCCGCTGATGACGATCACCGGCAGATGAATGCTCTCCCTCTTCATTATTGTCAGGAGGTCCAATCCCGTGGCGCCGCGCATGCAGACATCGGTGATGACGCAGCCATGGGCGGCAGGACTTCCTCTGGCGAGGAAATCCTCCACCGAGGCGTAGGTTTCGACCTTGAAACCGGAAGATTCCAAGAGGAAGCTCAATGAATCCCGTGCGGCGGCATCGTCGTCGATGACATGGACCACCGCGCTAGCCTGCATAGGCCATCTCCCGCGCCGGGCGCAGCGTGAAGTGGACCGCCGCTCCGCCACCGACAGGTTCCGTGGCCCAGATGTTCCCGCCGTGAGCCTTGATGATGGTTTGGGAAATGGACAGGCCGATACCCAACCCGTCCGACTTGGTGGTGATGAAGGGCTGGAACAGCCGTGACGCCACCTGCGGCGGAATTCCAGGCCCGCTGTCCAGAACGCTGACCATGATCAAACCATCCCGCGTTCTGGTTGTCGAAATGCGGATGTTCTGACGCAACTGCCCTTCCATGGCTTCCATGGCGTTACGAATGAGATTTATCAGGACCTGCTCGATCTGGATGTGATCGGCCAGGACCACTTCGGCTCCTGCGCTGATGTCATGGCGGATGTCGATCCGCTGCCCCTCGCATGTTGCGGTCACCAGACTGACGGCTTCGTTGATCACTTCAGCAAGATCCACGGCTTGAATCTCGATCTCGCCGCGCGTGACGAAATCCCTGACCCGCCGCAGGATGGCGCCGGCCCGTAACGCCTGGTCCGACGCCTTGCCGATGGCGTCTGAAATCTTGGCGCTGCTCTCACCGCCGAGGCCGATGGCCAGACGCCGGGCACCGTTCAGGTAATTGGCGATCGCCGTCAGCGGCTGGTTGAGCTCATGTGCCAGGGCGGAAGCCATCTCACCGAGCGCGGTCATGCGTGAGATATGGGACAGCTCGGCACGCATGTCCTGAAGCCGGGCCTCCGAATTTAGCCGCTCGCTCATATCCCGAATGGATATGGTGTAGGAGGGACGGCCTTCGATCCTCATGACGCCGACGGACGCCTCCATCGGAAAGGTGGTCTCATTTTTGCGCTGGCCAGTCAGCGTGAGGGTTTTCGTGCCGCGGTCGCTGAGGAGATCGGACGATGTTTGCTGCGGCGAAAACAGCAAGGCCGTAAAATCTCTCCCGAGGACGTCCGTTAAGCGCCATCCGAACAGCCTTTCCGCGGACGAGCTGAAGGATCGGATCAGGCCGCCGGCATCGACCACGACGAGAGCATCGGGCGCAGTGTCGAAGATGGATCGCAGATGCGTCTCGCGCACAGCCAATTCACGCATGGCCGCGTCTGCTTTTGCCCGGGTCCGATGCTGCACATGAGCGCTGCATGCAACGCCGAAGCCGATGGCGAGGAAAATGAAGGAATTGACCCATTCCGTCAGGTCCAGCCCATCCTGCTGTTGCAGCCAGACCGAGGCAGCCGCGGCGATGATCGTGGTGAACGCAGCCGAGATGAACCCGCTCAGTGCCGCGATCAGCACCGAGGGTATCATCAGAAGGAAAATAGTGCGGAAGTCGATCACCTCATTAATGGCGAGACGGCAAACGAATGCCGTCGTGCCGAGCGCAAAAGCAAGAACAAACCAACGCCATCTGAAGCCTTGTACGGAAACAGGCATGACCCCTCACTAGAGGAAGGACGGCTGGCGACCGTTGCTGCGACAAGATCAAGCTATACGATCACCGTCGTCTTGGCGATGATCTTCTGTCACAAGATTACAGTAAAGAACTACGTAGAATCCCTGAGTCGGTACACCTCTTTTCATGGTCTAGGCTTTAGACAACCTGGGAGGGTATGGTCATGCTTCTTATTCAGGAGCCTGCGAGGCTGCGTGCATCTTTTCGTGAGGTGGCACCAACAACGCCATCGGAGGCATTGTTCCAACTTACCCCTGATGTTTCTCTATCCGGAATAAGGATGAGCTTCCGCTCCGGCGAAGAGGTCCATGGCGAGGGCGAGGCGGCGGAGATGCTCTACCGTGTCACGTCGGGAGCCGTGCGGGCCTTCAACATGCGGCAGGACGGGCGAAGGCAGATCGAAGGGTTCTATCTGCCCGGAGACATCTTCGGCCTGGATGTCGGCGCCACGCATCACGTGTCGGCCGAAGCGACCATGAACAATACATATGTGGTCGCCATCTGGCGGTCGACCCTGGAAGAAGTGGCTGCCCGCGACGCCTCTCTGGGCCGGGAGGTCCTTCAGCTGATCAACCTGGAGTGGCGACGTGCGCGGTACCATGCGCTCCTTCTGGGGCAGAAGAGTGCCATCGAGCGCATCGCCGGCTTCCTTCTTGATGTCGCCAGGCGGCAGGGCAGCGACTGTGTCGCCAGCCTTCCGATGAGCCGCATCGATATCGCCGACTACCTTGGCCTGACGATCGAGACCGTATCCCGAACTCTGACACAACTGGAGCGGGAGCGGATCATCGCCATGCCTTCCCTCCGTCAGGTGCGCATCGTCAATCGATCCGCGCTGATCGCTTGGGATGTCTGATTTCAGATTACCCCGCCTGAACGCCGCCCTCGTTGCTTCAGATAGCCAGCCATCCACGGTTTGTGCAGATCAGTGTTTTCCCGAATGGCTCGGTCGTAATGCTTCCCCTCTTGCTTGAGGTCTGATGATGACATTGCACATTGACCTGATCGAGCAGACCCCCACCTCTGCCAAAGGTTGGAATTATGCGGACAGCGCAGCGGCCTTGGAGGCTTGCTGCGGGACGCGCTCCTTGCCCGAATGCCTGAATGCCATAGTCGGCGCGCAGGGGCTGGATGCGAGCATCATGCTCATCGAGATGATGGGCGGAGCCGCAAGGGGGCGCTGTTGGTACCGCCGGGCGCGCTCCATACCTCAGGCGGCCGCCATGGCCTGCCTGCGCCAGTTGCGCCAGCCGAGGCTTGATCTCGTTTTCGAGAGCTACGCCTCCCTTGAGCCTGAGCAAGAGGAGCCGAACTGCTGTCTCGCTTTTTGCATCGAAGACAGCACCGACGGGTCTCGTTACATCATTGCCGCGCTGTTGAACCGCCGGGGCGGCCAGACGACCTCAGCGGACAGGGACGCCGTTACCGACCTCGCGCCGAAGCTTGCCGAAACCCTCTGGCATTATAAGGCATCGGCGCGGGGGACTTTGCTGCGGGAGTTGGAGAGCACAGTGGCTCAAAGCGTGCCTTGGGGGCTTATGGCTCTGTCCTGGTGGGGCACAGTCCTGGCACACAACGGCATCGCCGGTGAGATGTTGAGGCAGGGCGATGCACTGAGGATGCAAGGGAGGCGGCTGTGCTTCGCACGCGCGGCGACGGCGCGTCGTTTTCTGACCCTGACAGAGGCGGTCATTCTCCAGGCGGCTTCCGAGCCGCAGAGCGAAATGGCGCTGCCGGTGGTGGATACGACGGGAACTCTGCGTTTTGCCCTTAAGATCATTCCCTATGATCGCGGGCCAGCGGGGCCGGGCGATGCCGTGGCCATGGTGATGCTTGCGGATCTGGCGGCACGGGCCGGGGTCAATGAATGTGTGCTGGCATCGGCTTTCGCCCTATCGGCAAAGGAGGCTCGGCTCGCGTCGCTCCTTGGCAACGGATGCAATCTGGATGAAGCCGCGCAGAACATGTCGATCTCGCGGAACACGGCCCGCATCCATCTGTCCCATGTGCTTCACAAGACGGGGGCACGTAACCAGGTGGCCCTGGCTCGCCTGTTGGCCCGCCTGCCCGCCTCGCGTGGCAGCGCTTTCAGCTCCGCTTTTCTCCAAGGCTAATTGAAATGGATTAATCGCCCCGCTTCATTGCTGAGAAAATGGTTAATAGGGTGGCGAGAATAGCAAAATGATAATCGCCAGCTCATGAGGACGTCCATAATTCTTTTTATGAGGCGGCAGGGGCGATTATTGCGAAAGTTGTATTCTTGGCTCCTGCCGCAATCTTTCTCTCTAATCCTATAGTCCGGAGCGGCGCTATGGCGGGCAACTCATGCCGTAACTATGCTGTGCATATTCAGCGGCACTGGCTCAGATCGGCTGACGATGGTGAAAGTGAGGTGGGGCAGAACCAACACGCCGGCGGCGAGCCGAACGAACGTCGCAACATGGATAAATATGACATCGAGCAGGTCAACTGGATCACGGACGATGATCCGAAGACCGAGGAAACCGCTCCTCGCAAATAATGACCTCGCGGCCGGGGATCGATCTGACAAGGCGCAGCGGTTCCCAATCCACTCGCGTCAGACCACCGGTCCGATATCCGCGCCCGATACCTAATCAACCCGAACCTGAGCCTGGGCAGAGGCGCCTGTCGCGTCGATCACGGAAATGTCGAGAAACCCCGGCCCGGCCGTCGGCCAACTGGCCTCGCGGCGGTGCATCGGCGAGGAAATCGGTTGGCCGTCGATCAGCCACGTCATGGGCGGAACGCCTCCATTCGCCTTGAGTGCCAGTGGATCCTGGCCGCCACTGAGATCCACCCGCGCGCCGTCTGGCGGATAGGCGATCTCCAGCGGCGGAATCGCAGAAGCTGCTGCACCCCCGACCGGACCCAGGCGCTGCAGCGCGGCTGGCAGCTGGGCGGTGGTCCCATGCCACACGCCGGACGGCGCCGGCGGCAGCGGCGCGCGTTCGGGTGAAACGCGTGCGAAGGCGTCGTAGAGAATGGGGGCAGCCGCCATTCTGCCGACCAGTCCAGGTGAAGACGCACCATCGGGCCGCCCCACCCAGACGGCGACCGTATACCGCCCATCAAAGCCCACGGCCCAGGCATCACGATAGCCATAGGAGGTGCCGGTCTTGAAGGCGATACGCCCGCCGCTGGCACTCGGCGGTGGCGGCGCTCCTGCAAGGGCGTGCGCCACCATCCATGCGGCCGCCGGGGTGGTCAGCGGCCGCCGTGGGGCGATGGGCGGTGGAGAGGGATCAAGCCGCGTCAGCAGCGGTACGCTTGCGCCGCCACGGGCGAGGCTGGAATAGAGCTGGGCGAGGTCGGCAAGCGTGATGCCGGCGCCGCCGAGGCCGATTGCCAGGCTTGGTGCCGCGCCGGAAGGCAAGACAAGGCGGACGCCGGCTGAGGTTAGCCGACTCATGAACCGTTGTGGTCCAACCGCGTCGAGCACGGCGACGGCGGGTACATTGAGCGAGAATTGCAGGGCCTTTTCAGCGGTCACGGTGCCCTGAAAGCCATCATCGAAATTCTCCGGCACATAGGTGCCGAAGCGCGTCGGGCGATCTTCAATCAAGGTCTGCGGATGTGCGATGCCATCCTCGAAAGCCAAGGCATAGATGAAGGGCTTCAGTGCGGAGCCCGGTGAGCGAACTGACTGGGCAAGGTCCACATGACCCGCTCGGGCCTCGTCGAAATAGCCGGCCCCGCCCACATGAGCCAGCACCGCGCCTGTCGCGGTCTCCACCACCATGATGGCCACAGAGATTTTTGTCCCCATGGCGTGAGCGCGCTCGCGTGCCAGCGCCTCGAGCTGCTCCTGCAGAGGACGATCTATGGTGAGCTGGATCCGGGATGCGCCCGGTGTCTCGGCAACGGCGTGTTCGGCGAGATGGGCTGCGAGGACCGGAAAGTCGCGGCGGCCATCCGGCACGGGTTCGTCCTTGGCGGCCTCCGCTTCAGCAGGTTCCAGGGCGCCGGCCACCGCCAGCCGGTCCAGCACGCGGTCGCGCGCCCGGCGGGCGGCAGCAGGGTCCCGATCCGGTCGCCGCGCTTCGGGCGATTGCGGCAAGGCGACGAGGAGAGCGGCCTCTCCCGGAGAAAGCCGCGTCGGCTCCTTTCCGAACCAGGCAAGGCTGGCGGCTCGAACGCCTTCAAGATTGCCGCCGTAGGGCGCGCGGGTGAGATAGATGTCGAGTATCTCGTCCTTCGTGAGCTGGCGCTCCAAAGCGAGGGCGGCGCCGATTTCGGCCGCCTTGCGTGTAAACGTGCGGCTGCGGTCGGGCGTGAGCAGCCGCACCGTCTGCATGGTCAGCGTCGAGCCGCCCGATATGATGCGGCCATGGATCAGCGCCTGGCCCGCCGCGCGCATCATGGCGCGCGGATCCACCCCATGATGGTCGCGGAACCGTTTGTCTTCATAGGCCATCAGATAGGCGATGAGGCGCGGGTCAACCTCTCCTGTGGTGGCCGGCAGGCGCCAGATGCCATTACCGGTGGTGAAGGCCCGCAGCAGGCGCCCGTTGCGATCAACGACGAGGGTTGATCCCTCACGCGCATCCTCGAGCGGAGGGGCAGAACGCGTCGCGATCCAGCCGCCGCCGATAGCGGCCGCTCCGGTCAGGACGGCGGCGCTGAGAACGGCCGCCTGCAACAGACCCCTGCCGGTGGCAGCCATGGCGGCTACCGCGCCGCCGTCACTTCAACCCGCCCGGTCCCGGTGCGGGCGAAGCGTTCCGGACGATACATGTCTTCCACCGTGGCCGGCGGATGGGCATAGGAGCCGGGGGCCACTGCCCGCACCACATAGGCCGCGCCGTAGTTCCCCTCGTTTCCTTGCGTGCGGTCGAAGGCCGCGACGAAACGGTCGTCACGAAACTCGGCATGTTCCGCCTCGCCCTGCTCCGGCAGCCAGGAGAGGGTGGCCGTGTCACCGCTCTTCAGGAGGCGGGGGTTGTCGATCTCAAATCCCGCCGGCAGATGGTCGACCACCAGCACCCGCCCCGGCCTCGGCTCCGGTTCCGTCACCGTCAGCACGACCACCAGTTGTTCGTTCTGCGTCACCCTGGAGGGGTCGGTTTCCTGCCCCTCCATGGTGTAATAGCGGCGCGTCAGGATGAAGCCTTCTTCTGCCGGGCCTTCCGGTTCGACAGGGTTGCCCGACACGGTGACCGACAGGCGCAGAGGTTCGCTGCCGATGCTTGCGATCTGCACCGGCTTTTCGTTCAGATCTTCCACCGAGAAATCACGCTCGAACTGGCCGCTGAACTCCGCGCCTCCCACGGTCAGCCGCGACTTTGCCGCTTGCTCGCGGAAAGCGCGCGCCGCCAGCACCATCCAGGCGTTCTCCTGCGTGGAGAGGGCGCGCGGCTCGGCGGCAAACTCATCGAGCCGTTTTGACACGGCGGGCACGATGGCCGACGCCGTGTCGGTTTCCGCGGCAAGCGCCAGTATGGCCGCGCCATCGCGCAAACCGCTGCCGTAGTCGGTGCGGCTGTCAGCGTCACCGCTTTCCTCGAGCATGTCGCGCGCCGAGGCAAAGGCGCTCTCGGCCCGATCCCTGTCTCCCATGATCGCAAGCGCCGCGCCGACCTGAGCCCGTGCAAGCGGCGTTCCGAGCGCGTCCAGCTTGGCATCGGCCAGGTAACGAAGATCGCCGATCCTGCCGCGCCCGTTCCGGGCCAGCACATAGTTGGCATAGGCCGTGTCCGCGCCGCCGCCGTCTTCCACCTCACCCTGGTAGGAGAGCGTGTTCTTCAGCTGGTCGAGGGCCAGCGACATGGCGCGCTCAGGCACATCATGGCCCTTCTCCCGCGCGCGGGTGAGAAAGTCCGTGATATAGGCGTTCAGCCAGAGGTCGCCGGAACCCGTGGACCAGAGGCCGAAGCTCCCGGTGGAGTTCTGCCGGGCAAGCACACGCGTGATGGCCTCCTCGATCCGCTGGCCGACAGGCACGCCGGCAAACAGGCCGGTGGCGTCGAGATCCGACACATAGAGGAGCGGCAGCGCCTTGCTGGTCACCTGCTCCGAACAGCTATAGGCATATTGGTCGAGCGCGGCGAGGCGGCCCGCCACGTCGAACGATGACAGCGGCCCGGCCGAGATGGTCACCCGGCTGGTATCCGGCAGGAAACCGGCGACGAGAGCGCCGCCGATCTCGGCGTGGTTGTTTCGGATCGCGACCGGCAGCCGCCGCGCAACCGCAGGCTGCGCGGGACGCACCATCAGGGCAAGCTGCTGGTCGTAAACCGCTCCGTCAGGCCCGGTAAGCGTAAGGGCGAGCTCAGCCGCGCCGACGCCGGTTCCTTCGATAGCGACGTCGACGGTCTGCCGCCCGTCCGCCGCCAGCGCTATCGTATGCTCACGGGCTCCTGAGACGGTGACGGGGCCTTCGGCGTCGATGGCGAGGCGATAGTTTCCGGCAGGACCGCGGGCGTTGTGAAGATCGAGCCTGACGCGGGACTGGTCGCCCACGGCAAGGAACCGGGGCGTGGCGGCGGTCACCACCACCGGATCGGCAACGGTGACGTCGGCTTCCGCTTCACCCAGCTTATCGGCGGTCCAGGCGATCGCCATGACTTTGACCTCGCCGTTGAACTGCGGCAGGTCGAAGGAAACCTCCGCCTTGCCCTGCGCGTCGGTTTCGACGATGCCGGAGAACAGCGCCAGCGGCTCCTGCGTCGGCGGTGAGGCCTGGATGCCGCTATCAGGCATGTCGCCGCCGCTGCGGATCGCGCCGCGCTCGGCGCGCATTCCGTCGATGAGCTGTCCGTAGAGATCGCGCATCTCGGCGCCGAGGCCACGCTGGCCATAGAACCATTCCGTCGGCTTGGGTGCCTCATAGCCTGTCAGGTTCAGGATGCCGACATCCACCGCCGCCACAACGAGGCGGGCGGTTTCGCCGGCACCGAAATTGCCCACTGTGATCGGCACTGTCATGATCTCGCGTGGCCGTGCCTCCGCCGCTGCGTCGAGCGAGAGGTCGAGCCGCCGCGAGGTGGCGTCGGTGGACAGCCAGGCAAGCCCCACGGCCCGGCCAGGCATGCGGCTCGCCTTTTCATCCAGCGGCCGGGCGAGGCTGACCAGCACATAGGCGCCGGCACCCCAATCGTCCCCCACGCTGAGAGGCACCTCGGCCTCGCCCGCCGCGACATCGACCGTCTGGATCGATCGCACCGTCTCATCGACCACGGCGACGGTGGCGGTGCCGGCGAAGGGGGCCTCGATCCTGAGCTGCGCCGTTGCTCCGGTGGGATAGGAGGGCTTGTCGAGCGCGACCGGGAGCGCATCCGGCGTGTCGGCATTGGCGCTGGCATTCCAGCCGGCGTCAAATTCCACGCTGGTCGCGGCCTTGGCATCGGAGGTGGTGACCTCAAGGCGATATTCACCCCAACCCACTTTGGCCGATATGCGGGCGGCGGCGTCAGCTGCGGTGTTCACCGTGCCGTTGGCGACGCGGGTGGTGCCGGTGATGGTCTCATAGCGCCAATTGCCGTCCTCCTGATACCATTGATAGCGTCGCTCGAGCCGGCTCAACTCCCATTTCAGGGGTGCAGCCGCGCGCGCATTGTCCGGCGCCAGCAGGACGACGTCGAAATTGGCGGTCTCGCCTTCGCCCACCCTGTCGGCGAACAGCGGCCTCACGCCGATGCGCGGATTGGCCGGTGTCACGGGGAGCGCGAGGGAGCGTTCGATAACGCGCCCGCCCGGCTCGCGCAGGCTGACGCTGATGCCGGCTTCCAAGGTTTTGGTGGTGGCGGGCAGTGTCGCAGGCAGAACCACCGAAAGCTGCGCCCGCCCTTGGGCATCCGTTGTGGCCGGCACCAGAGCGGTGCGCACGGGAGCAAAGCTCTCGTCGGCAAGACCGAAGCGGTAGTCGGCATAGCCTTCAGGCGCTTTTTCGGCCTCGCGCACGGTAAGCTCGCCACCGGCCGCGAGCTCCGCGGCGGGAGCGCCATAAAGCCAGCGGCCCGTCAGTTCCACGGTTGCCGGACGGCCGGCGGCGATGGCGGCGGCTTTCGTGCCGATCTCCATGTCCAGCCGCTCCGGCACGTAATCCTCTACCAGGAAGGCTGTCGCGCCGAGAACCGGGCCTTTCGGATCGGCATAGGCCCGCACCCGCCAGGTGCCGGTGGTGGCGCTGTCGATCAGGTCGAGGTCATAGGTGCGGCCTCCGTCGCCTGCATCGGCCACCAAGGCGCGCCTGTCTTCCGCGCCATCCGGCCGTTGCACGACGAGCGTCAGCGGCAGGCGCTCCGCGAGCCCTTGGTGATCGCGCAGAAGCGCCGTGACATGAACCGTTTCGCCGGGTCGATAGACGCCGCGCTCGGTTACGACGAAGGCATCGAGCGGCCCCGGCGCCGGGCGGCCCTTGACGCCGCGGTCCGACAGGTCGAAGGCCGCCTGCGTCATGTCAAGGAAGGCATAGTCGCTGTCGCCGGCCCGCGCGGTAACGAGCGCGGGAGCCGATGCGCCGGTGCCGCGGGCAAGGCCGCCGGGAAAGCTGGCATAGCCGTTGTCATCGGTGGTGGCGCTTCCCAGGATTTCATTGGAGCGGGCGACGAGATCGAGCGTGGCGTCCCGCACCGGTTTGGCGGTGGCCAGCGACCGCACCACGACATGGACGCCGTCCCGCGCCGAGATCGAACTGATGCCAAGGTCCGAGACCACGAACCACTGGGTGGCATAGGTCTCGTTCCAATCAGGCTCTCCGCTGTCCTTCGGCCGTGCCACCAGCACATAGACGCCCGCCTCCAGCGGACCTGCCGCTTCGCCGACAGGAAAAGCGGTGGTGACGTCCTCATTGAGGCGGCTTTTGACGGGCATGGATCCCGCCCAGACCTTGGCGCCCTGGGATTGTGTCAGATCCTGGAAGTCGCCGCTGTCGAGCTGCTTCTGGAATTCGCCCGAGATGACCGCCGGCGCGAGTCCCCGGTCATTGATGCGGTAGAGCTCGGCATTGACCTCGTCGGTGTTGACGGAGACGAGGGGTATGCCGTTCTGACCACGCGTGGGCAGCACGTAATTGCGGCCGGTGAAGCGGACGGAGGCCGAGCGGTCGCGGACATAGAGGGTGAGGTCCACCGTCTTCAGGAGGTCCTCGCCCACGGACGAGGGCAGGCCGGAGCGAATATGCGCCTCATAGGTCTCGCCATGCCTCAGGCCGTCGATGCAGAGCTGGCTGCCCTCGGCGGTCACGGCCGGGCGATCCATGCCTTCCACCGATACGAAGGGGCTGAAATCCATGCGGCCTTCAGCCAGCGTCTCGGAGAAGTTCACACAGGCGCGCGGCGCGGCGGCATCATTGTCGATGGTGTAATCCACCATGCGGAAGCCATGCTCTTCGCGAAGCTGTTCGTAGGTGGCACGGATCTCGGCATTGGCGGCGAGCCGCAGGCTCGCCGCATAGGCATCGAGCGCCGGGCGGAACTCATAGCGCGCCGCCGAAATCTCGGCGAAAAGGGCAAGGGCCCGCGCCTCCGCCCGTGCGTCGGGTGAAAGAAGATAGGCCTTATAGGCGGCCGCTGCCGCGTCGCGCTGAAGGGTATAGCGGTTCTGGTCATCGTCGATGCGGAACTTGGCAACCGCCAGATTCCGCCAGGCCTGCTCGCTGGCGGGATCCTCACTCAAGGCGGCGGCGAAGCGCTGGGCAGCGGTAGGCCAGTCGCTGGCTCTGACGGCGGCAACGCCTTCCTTGATCCAGTCGGCGGCCGGTTTTCCCTGTCCGCTCGCCTCGCGCTTCAGCTGCGCTTCCAGCCGCAAGGCCTCCTGCGCCATCTCCGGCCGTGCGAAGGTCTTGTCGGCAAGCGCCTGGGCCGGCAGCGCCAGAAGCAGCGCGAGAACGACGGCAAGACGAGAAAACACGGCCATGGGATCACCCCGAAGAGTCTCGCGGGAGAAAGCCCCGCTGCTGCCGTGCCAGCATAATCTCGCCTGTCCGCATGCGGGAAGGGCCGGTCTGAAACTTTCGTTGCAGGCCTTTCGGCAAGGTTATGGCTGCCGTCACAAACTCTTATAAATCACACGTTTTCTCCGGTTGCCGAGGCTGGGGGCAAGGCTTATCCCTGTTCCGACACTCGCGATGGACGCGCCCATCGCCCAACGTATTTTTGAAAGGCTTGAACCGATGGCACGTGCGGCTTTCGACTGGACCGATCCCTTTGATCTTGAAGGCGAACTCACCGAAGACGAGCGCCTGGTCCGGGACACCGCGCGCGATTATGCGCAAGACAAGCTGATGCCGCGTATCCTGACGGCTTATCGGGAGGAGCGCTTCGACCGCGAGATCATGACCGAGATGGGTGAGCTTGGCCTGCTCGGCGCGACGATCCCGGAGAACTACGGCGGGGCCGGGCTTGGCTATGTCGCCTACGGTCTGGTGGCCCGCGAGGTGGAGCGGGTGGACAGCGGCTACCGCTCCGCCATGAGCGTCCAGTCCTCGCTGGTGATGTATCCGATCCACGCCTATGGCAGCGAAGAGCAGAGGAAAAAATATCTGCCGAAGCTCGCGACAGGCGAATGGATCGGCTGCTTCGGCCTGACCGAGCCCGATGCCGGCTCCGACCCCGGGGGCATGAAAACCCGGGCCGAAAAAGTCTCCGATGGGTATCGCCTGACCGGCTCCAAGATGTGGATCACCAATTCGCCGATGGCCGATGTTGCGGTCGTCTGGGCCAAATCAGCGGCTCATGACAACGAGATCCGCGGTTTCATCGTCGAGCGCGGCACACAAGGGTTCTCGACGCCGAAGATCGAAGGCAAGCTCAGCCTGCGCGCCTCCATCACCGGCGAAGTTGTGCTCGATGGTGCGGTGGTCCCGGAGGAGAACCTGCTGCCGGAAGCCTCTGGTCTCAAGGGCCCCTTCGGATGCCTCAACCGCGCCCGCTACGGCATTGCCTGGGGCGCGCTTGGCGCCGCCGAGTTCTGCTGGCACCGTGCCCGGCAGTACACCCTCGACCGGCATCAGTTCGGCCGTCCGCTTGCCGCAACGCAGCTGGTGCAGAAGAAGCTGGCGGACATGCAGACCGAAATCAGCCTCGGCCTCCACACCTGTTTGAGGGCGGGCCGCCTGTTCGACGAGGGCCGCCTGGCGCCGGAAGCGATCAGCCTGATCAAGCGCAACTCCTGCGGCAAGGCGCTCGACATCGCCCGCACCGCCCGCGACATGCACGGCGGCAATGGCATCGCCGATGAGTTCCATGTTCTGCGGGTGGCGGCGAACCTGGAGACGGTCAACACTTATGAGGGTACTCACGACGTGCATGCGCTGATCCTCGGTCGTGCGCAGACTGGCATTCAGGCGTTCTTCTGAGATGGCCCGGCCCCCGCACCCGCGCACCGGCGCACGCCTCCTTGTGGATGCTCTTGCCAGTCAAGGCGTCAAAACCTGCTTCGGCGTGCCGGGAGAGAGCTATCTGGCCGTTCTCGATGCGCTGGTCGACAGCTCCATCGACTTTGTCACCTGCCGCCAGGAAGGCGGCGCCGCCATGATGGCCGAGGCCGCCGGCAAGCTCACGGGACAGCCGGGTATCTGCTTCGTCACGCGTGGGCCCGGCGCCACCAATGCGGCGGCGGGCGTCCATGTGGCGAGCCAGGATTCGACGCCGATGATCCTCTTCGTCGGCCAGATCGAGACCGGCTTTCGTGGCCGCGAGGCTTTTCAGGAGCTCGACTATCGCGCCGTCTTCGGCAGCATGGCGAAATGGGTGGTGGAGATCGATGAGCCGGCCCGTGTGCCCGAGCTTATCGCCCGCGCCTTTCGTGTGGCGACGCAGGGGCGGCCCGGCCCGGTGGTCATCGCCTTGCCGGAAGATATGCTGGTGGCGGAGGCCGATGTGCCCGACGCGCCAGTCTACCCGCAAGCCCGCACCGCCCCCGGCCGGCAGGCCATGGACGATTTCGCGGCACGCCTCGCCGGCGCGGCGCGGCCGATCGCGCTTGTGGGTGGCAGCGGCTGGTCGGAGGCATCCGTTGCCTCGCTGACGCGCGCCGCCGGGACCATGGGCCTTCCGGTCGCCACCACCTTCCGCCGTCAGATGCTGTTTCCGGCAAGCCATCCCTGTTTCGCCGGTCACCTCGGCATCGGACCGAACCCCAAGCTCGTGAAGCGCATCAAGGAAAGCGACCTCGTCCTCCTGATCGGTACGCGGTTGAGCGAGATGCCGAGCCAAAGCTATGAGCTTCTTGGCATCCCTGACCCCGGCATGCCGCTTGTCCACGTCCATTCCGATGCGGAGGAACTGGGACGGGTCTATCAGCCGGTGCTCGCGATCCACGCCGAACCGGATTGTTTTGCGCCGGCGCTCGAGGAGATCGCCGGACGGGTGGGCCCGCGCTGGAAGTCCTTGGCGGATGAGGCCCACGCCGAGGAGCGTGCCTGGAGCGAGATGGCACCAGCCCATCCGGGCGAGGTGCAGCTCGGCGAGGTCATGATGTGGCTTCGCGGCAGGCTTCCCAAGGACGCCATCGTCACGAATGGCGCAGGTAACTACGCAAGCTGGATCCATCGCTTTTACCGTTTCGAAGAGTTCGGCACACAGCTAGCGCCCACCTCCGGTTCCATGGGCTATGGCCTGCCTGCAGCGGTGGCCGCCAAGAAGCTTCACTCCGATCGCCCGGTGGTTGCCTTTGCCGGCGATGGCTGCTTCATGATGACCTGCCACGAATTCGCCACTGCCGTGCAGCATGATCTTCCACTGGTGGTGGTCGTGGTGGACAACGGCATCTACGGCACCATCCGCATGCATCAGGAACGGCACTACCCTGGCCGCATCAGCGGGACACGGCTCGTCAATCCCGACTTCGCCGCCATGGCGCAGGCCTTCGGCGGCCATGCGGAGAGGGTGGAGCGGACGGACGAATTCGCGCCGGCCTTCGAACGCGCTGTGGCATCAGGCCGGCCTGCCCTCATTCACGTGAAGTTTGATCCCGAGGCCATCACGCCGACGACGACTCTGACGGCCATCCGAGCGGCGGCACATAAATAATCTTCAGTCCTATCCGTCAGGGCTTCTTCGGCTCGAGGCCAGGGGCGTTGCCGTCTTTTTCCAGCCGGGCCTCTTCGGTCGGCTGGTGGGTAAAGCCCTCGATCGGACCGATCTCCAGCGCATCGCGCTCGATTTCCACGGAACTGGTGGCATAGGCCGTGACAAGCTCCGCCACGGAGCGCAGCGCATGCAGATGAATGCGCTCGTAGCCATGGCTGGAATCGACGCCGAAGGTGATCAGCGCGGTGCGCACGTCATGGCCGGCCTCGATGGCGGAGGCGCTGTCGGAGCGATAGTAGCGGAAGACGTCGCGTTGGAAGCGGATGTCGTGCTCGCGGCAGAGGCGCACCAGCTTGCGCGTGAGGTGATAATCGAAAGGCCCGGTCATATCCGCCATGGCGATGGTGACGCCAAACTCCTGGCTGGATTGGCCTGGGGCGGTGACACCGTTGTCGATGGTGACCATGGAGGCCACGTCACTCGACACCACGGACGAGGCGCCGATCCCCACCTCCTCGGCGATGGACAGCAGGATATGAGTATCGACGGGCAGCTCGGCCCCGCTTTCCCTCAGTGACTTCACAGCGGCGAACAGGAGCGCGACACCGGCCTTGTCGTCGAGATGCCGTGACACGATGAACCCGTTGTCGAGAAACTCCGGCTGCGGATCGATGGCCACGGTATCGCCGGGGGCGACGCCAAGCTTCATCAGGTCGGCGACGGAGCGCGACATGGCGTCGATGCGCAGCTCGATGTGGTCCCAACCCACCGGCTGCGTATCCACTTCATCGCCAAAGGCATGGCCGGAGGATTTCAGCGGCAGGATGGTTCCCCGATAGGTGCCGGCATCGGTGAAAATGGTGCAGCGCGCGCCTTCGGCAAACCGGGCGGACCAGGTGCCGATGGAGACCAGCGACAGCCGCCCATTGTCCTTCAACTGGCGCACCTGTGCGCCGAGCGTGTCCACATGGGCGATCAAGGCGCGAGCCGGCGCCGGTGATGTGCCGGTAAGTTTGGCCTGAATGGCGCCGCGCCGGGTCAATGCGTAGTCGACACCGAGTCTTTCAAATTCAGAGCAGCAGAAGCGGACGATCTGGTCCGTGTAGCCCGTGGGGCTGGGGATCGCGAGCAGCTCCTTCAGGAGGTGGCTGAGATATTCGGTGTCGATGGCGAGGCGTGGCATGAAACGTCCGGTTGAAGCGTTTTCGGCAGATGCAGAAGCCGATTTTGCAAATCACAGACGCCATATAGCAAAATAACCGGCATGTTCGATGAATACCCGCGTGCGGCGGTGCACTTAAAAGCCGGCTGCGCGGCGGGCCGAAGCCGGGATGGATTGCGGGAAGAGCAGATCGACGAAGCGCTCCGCGGTCGGTTGGGGCTCATGGTTGGCAAGCCCCGGCCGTTCGTTCGCCTCGATGAAGGCATAGCCCGGCCCCTTGTAGTCCGGCACCATGAGGTCGATGCCCGTGACGGGAATATCTATGGCCCGGGCGATGCGCACCGCCGCCTCCACCAGCGTCGGATGAACGTGATCGGTGACGTCGTGGATGGTGCCGCCGGTGTGGAGGTTCGCCGTCCGGCGAACAGCGAGCTCCAGGCCCGATTCCAGCACGTCCTCCAGCGCGTGGCCGCTGGTCATGATGCAGCGCTTGGTTTCGGTATCGAGCGGAATACGCGACTCTCCACCGGTTGAGGCGGCACGGCGCCGGCTCTGCCGCTCGATCAATTGCCGGATGGTGGAACGCCCGTCGCCGATGACCCGCGCCGGCCGGCGGATGGCGGCGGCGACCAGCTTGTAATTGATGACGATGAGCCGCAGATCCTCGCCGGTCACGCATTGCTCGATGATGACCCGGTCGGAGATCTTGGCGGCGCTCTCGATGGCGGTCTCGATGGCGCCGATGCTGTCGAGACCGACAGCGACACCGCGGCCCTGCTCGCCGCGCGCCGGCTTCACGACCACCTGCCCATGCTTGGCCAAAAACGCTTCCAGTGCCGGAACGTCGTCTATATCGGCTTCCATCTGCTCCGGCACCGTGATTCCGGCACGTTCCGCCACCCGCCGCGTCACGGCTTTGTCGTCGCAGATGGACATGGCGATGGCGGTCGTCAGTTCGGTGAGGGATTCCCGGCAGGCAATGGTCCGGCCGCCATAGGTCAGGCGGAAGAACCCTCCCTCCGCGTCGGTGATTTCCACACCGATGCCGCGCCGCCGCGCCTCGTCCACCAGGATGCGCGCATAGGGGTTGAGCTTGTTCTCCGGAGGCTCACCGACGAAGAGCCGTTCATTGATGGGGTTCTTGTGCTTGATGGAGAAGAAGGGCACCCGCACAAAGCCCAGCTTGTCGTAGAGCGATATGGCCTGCTCGTTGTCGTGCAGGACCGAGAGGTCCATGAAGGCCGCACCACGTGCCTGGAACATCTCGGCAAGATGCCTCACCAGGGCCTCGCCGACGCTTGGTCGGGTCGCCTGGGCGTCCACGGCCAGGCACCAGAGCGATGTGCCGCGCTCGGGATCGGCGAAGGCGCGGCCGTGGTCGACGCCGGTGACCGTGCCGAGGATCGCACCCGTGACCTCATCCTCGGCGACAAGATGCACCAGCGCACGCGCATCGCGAGACGACCAGAAGAAGTCGGGACGGACCTGCACCATGTTCCGGGTGGCATAGATGCGGTTCACCTCATCGGCATCGCTGCGCGAGGCGACACGCCGGACCGCGAAGCCCTTGAACGTCCGGCGTGACGGCCTGTAATGCGAAAGGTCCAGCCGGTAGGTATGTGACGGGTCGAGGAACAGTTCCTGCGGGGCAGCGGCAATGACCACATGGGGGTCGCGCACATAGACCGCGATGTCGCGCTGATCCGGCGCTTCCTCGCGCATGCATTGGGCGATCTTGGCAGGATCGGCGAAGGTCTGTGCGAAGATCAGGCGGCCCCAGCCGCAGTCCAGCACCGCGTCGATTGCTGCCGGCTCCGTGCCGGGGGTTTCCTGCGGCACGGGTGGGCGCAGGCCCTGTTCGCGCAGGCGGCGGAAGCGATGGGAGTAGGCATCGCGTCCGCGTTTGCCGGGAGGTGTCGTCATGGACATTGGCCTTGGTCCCTAGAAATGTTCAGCAGCCGGGAGAGCACAGGTTCTCGATCAGCGTACCCGCTAGATGTTGTTCGCCTGGAGCCACAGTTCCAACTGGGCCGCCTGCCAGAGCTCCGATCCCCTGAGGGGCGTGATGTGATCCTTGGGATTGGCGAAGAGCGCGTCGAGATACTCCCGGCGGAACAATCCCCGCGAGCGGGCATGTTCATTGGTCAGTGCGTCCCGCGCCATCTCCAAGAAGGGGCCATCGAGATACTTCAGCGCCGGCACCGGGAAATAGCCCTTCGGCCGGTCGATCACCTCATGCGGGATCACCCGGCGGGCGACATCCTTGAGGATGCCCTTGCCACCATCCTTCAGCTTATGCGCGGCCGGAATGCGCGCCGCCAGCTCGATCAGTTCATGGTCGAGGAACGGCACGCGGGCTTCCAGGCCCCATGCCATGGTCATGTTGTCGACCCGCTTCACCGGATCGTCGACCAGCATGATGGTGCTGTCGAGGCGCAACGCCTTGTCCACCGCATCCGTCGCCCCCGGCAGGCCCATGTGTTCGGCAACGAAGGCCAGCGCGTGATCCTCGCCGACCAGATCAGGGGCCACCTGACGGGCGAAGGTCTGGTGGTCGCGGTCGAAGAACACCTTGGCATAATCGGCCACGGGGTCATTGGAGGATGCTAGCGGTGGATACCAATGGTAGCCGCCGAACACCTCATCCGCGCCCTGGCCGCTCTGCACCACCTTCACATGTTTCGCCACTTCCTTCGATAGGAGATAGAAGCCGACGTTGTCATAGGAGACCATCGGCTCCGACATCGCCCGGATCACGCCCGGCAGCGCATCCATCAGATTGACCGAGGGCACGAAGATCTTGTGGTGATCGGTGCCATAGTGCTTGGCAACCAGATCGGAATAGACGAACTCGTCGCCCTGTTCGCCGTTGGCGGCCTCGAAGCCGATGGAGAAGGTGCCGAGGTTCTGCTGGCCCGCCTCGGCCAGGAGCCCCACGACCAGGCTGGAATCGAGCCCGCCGGAGAGCAGCACTCCCACGGGCACATCCGCCACCATGCGCCGGTCCACGGAGCGTTTCAGCGCTTCCAGCAGCATATCGCCCCAGTCATGCGCCGGGCGGCTCACATCGGCGGAGCTCCGCTCGTAGCTCACCTGCCAGAAGGTCGTGTCGGTCTCACGGCCATCAGGCTCGATCACCCGCACGGTCGAGGGCGGCAGTTTTTCGACGCCCTTCAGGATGGTGCGGGGAGCGGGCACCACGGCGTGGAACGTCATGTAGTGCTGGAAGGCCACCGGATCGATGCTGGTGTCGATATCGCCGCTGGCGATCAGGGCGGGCAGCGATGAGGCAAAGCGCAACCGGTTGTCGCCGCGTGCGATGTAGAGCGGTTTGATGCCCAGCCGATCACGCATGAGGATCACGCGGCCGCTGTCGCGCTCGTGGATGGCGGCGGCGAACATGCCGTGGAAGCGTTTGGGTGCCTCCTCGCCCCAGGCGTGCCACGCCTTCAGGATCACTTCCGTATCGCCGTGGGAGAAGAAGCGATAGCCGCGCGCCTCGAGATCGCGGCGCAGTTCCTCATAATTATAGATGCAGCCGTTGAAGGCGATGGTCAGGCCGAGCTCGGGGTCCACCATGGGCTGTTCAGCCCGGCTCGACAGGTCGATGATGCTGAGGCGGCGGTGACCGAAAGCGACGCGGCCTCGTGAGACAAATCCTTCGGAGTCTGGCCCGCGTGGGATCAGCGCTTTCGCCATGCGCGCCGTGGCCTCCATGGACGCCGGCGCGCCGTCGAATGTAATGTCACCGCAAATTCCACACACTGTATCAGCCCTCGCTTTCGGCTGTGATTGTCTCCGTGAAAGAAAGGCCGCATCCGCGCAGGCAAATAGCGCTGCGGGTGCGACCACGCTCAATTGAGGAACGGCTGTCTTAGCCGAAGGTTCCACTCAAAGGGAACATTGAAGCTCAATATTCCCATTCGATGCCGACGCCGACCTTCGAATTGCCATCCGCGCCCGCCTCGCCCTGGATGCGGATGCGTTCGGTGACATCGATATCGACGGTCACGCGGCTTGATTCCGGCGTCGCGCCCTGGCGTGCGCCGATGGAGATATTGTCGTTGATGTAGCGCCCGACCGCGACGGCCGGGCTGCCGCTTTCGTCGGTCGTGACATCCAGTGTATCGACGCCAAGATTGCGCCGGATGCTGTCGAGTGCTCCCGGGCCGCCCCCGGCACCTGCCAGGCTCGCCAGCGCCTGGGCGATCTGGATCGCCTGTCCCGGCGACAGTTCCCCTGTTGCGCGGTTGAAGAGGAGGCGCGCCATGACCTCATCCTGCGGCAGCATAGGCTGCGACGAGAGGTTGAACGCCGGCTGCGAGGCGCTTCCCGTTACGGCGATATAGGCGGTGACATCGCCGGCACGGGTTTCGGCGATCAGGTCCAGCGTCGGCGTGATATCACCGGGGAAGGTGGCGATACCGCGGGTGAACTCCAGCCGCTGGCCAAGGATCGTCAGCGTGCCGCGCCGCATCTCGAAGCCGCCATCGATCTGCGGCGCATTGGTGGTGCCGCGCACGCGCAGGTCACCGGAGAGTTCGGAATCGATGCCTTGCCCGCGCAGGAACACCTGGTTGGGCGCGGAGATGGTGAGATCCAGCCTCGCGTTGAAGGCGCTTTCCGAGCGCGCCCGCTCACGGTCCTCGGCCGCCTGCTGCGCGACACGCCGACGGATTTCTGGTGGCGCGTTGCGATGCTCCACCTGGATGGCCGAGCTTCCGGCAGGGAACCGTTCGGGCAGGGTGATCTCCATGCGGCGCACGGTGATGGTGCCGCCGATCCGCGGCTCGCGCGCAAGCGGGCCCTGCAGCGTGATGTTGGCATTGGCTCGTGCCGTGACGATCTTTGTGTCGGCAACCAACGCGTCACTCGCCGTGATGGTGAGATTGCCGGGAAAACCGCCGGCTGGATCGATGTTGACCCGGCCCTGTCCCCGCAACGTGCCGCCACCTTGCGTGGAGGCGGAGAAGCTGCTGAGGGTGACCGAGCGGCCATCGCCGGACACGGCGGCGTTCATGTTGGTGAGGTTCAGGCCAAGACCCGGGCTGGAGAAACTGCCGCCCGCCAGCCGCGCAGAGCCGCCGACCGACGGTGCGGTGGTGGGGCCGCGCACCGTGCCGTCGATGGTGACATTTCCGTCGAGCCGCTCGCCCGTCGCGGCAAGGTGGGTGTTGAGGAGGCTCGCATCGATGGTGCCTCGGGCACGCAGATCGAGATCGCCCGCGCCCAGGGGAGCGGATCCTGTGAGGGTCAGATTGGTGCCGCTGCCCGTCGCTGTGGCCGTCAGGTTGGTGCGTCCATCGGCAAGGGTGCCGTTTGCCTTCACGGCATAGGCGCCAAGACCGAAGTCCCGCGTCTGCGGTACGCTCAGGCCCGCGACGGAGAGCTCATACTTGCCGTTCGGCCGCGCGGCAGCGCCGGTGACCGTCGCCGTTCCATTGAGCGTTCCGGCGATGCCGAGGCCCGGTGCGAAGGCCTCGGCAATGGCGAGCGGCAATCGTTCGATGGCGACATTGAGATCGAGCGTCGACCCCGCCCGCCCGCGAGCCGTCACCCGGCCGTCGTTTGCCCGAAGCGTCAGGCCTTCGGTCTCGACAGCCCCCTCCACCAACCGGAGACGGGTAGGCTCTTCCAGGGTAACGCGCAGGCTTTGCCGTGTCACATCGAGGCGCGCAAGCTGCATGGCCATGTCATTGGCAGAGACCGTTCCGCCGGCCGCCAGGGTGCCGCCCATGGCTTCGGTATTCAGCGTGAAGGCAGCGGCATCGAGCGGCCCGTCGACCGTGAGATTGACTGTCGGTACGTCAACTCCGGCCGAGATGCGCTCGGCTTTGAGATTTCCTTTGATGCTTCGCGCGCCGAATGGGTCGGTGACATCGGCATTGAGCGTCGCCGTTCCCACCGCAACGCCCGCGGCCACGAGATCGCGCGCCGATGCTTCCACGCGGGCGACCGCCGCCTCGCCGGTGCCGCCGAGGGTCACGCGCCCGTTAAGCGCGCCACGGGCGTCAACCGGCAGGAAAGCGGCAAGGTCGGCAAGATCGCCGATGACGAGCCGAATGTCGCCGCTCGGGGCATCCGGCGTCGCCAGCATCGAGCCCTCAAGCTCCACCGATCGGGTCGAGAGGGACAGGTCGTCGAGACGCAGGCCATCGCTTTCCATGGCAAAGCTGGTCCGGCCGGTCACCGGTGCATTGTCGGCGGTGCCGTCGATGGACACCGTTCCCTTGGGCTGGGTCTGGAGATCGGAGGCATCGACTTCCGCGGTGAGGGTCACACGTGGCGTCGCGATCGCAAGGTCGCCGTCCACTGCGGCGGGCGAGGCCATGCCATCGAAGGCAAGCTGCAGGTCGATACCGCGCAACTGCAGCTGGCGCAGGTTGAATCCGCCATCGGCCTGCTGCGAGGCATCAAGGGATAGATTGAGCCGGTCACCGATCAGCTCATCGGCATAGGGCAGCTGCAGTGCCAGGGCCTCGGCCGCCATCTGCGCCTTCACGTCGTAGATGTTGCCATTGGGAACAGCGGTGACATCGGCGGCGAGATTGCCGATCTGGCGGGCTTCATAGGCCACATCCTTGCCAAGCACTTTCGCCGTCACTTCCGGCTGCGTGAGCACGCCGGTCGCGCGACCGCTGGCGCTGAACCCGGCCCATCGAACAGGGGCGGGGATCAATCCGGTGAAGCGCTCCGCGCCACCCAATGTCACGTTGAAAGCAAGGTTGTTGCCGTCGTCATTGAGGTCGAGAAGACCGCTGACCACTCCGCTTGCGGCCGCGCTGGCAAGTTCCGCGCGCTCAATCTGGATGGTGGAGGCGTCGCTCGCCACTACCGCTCCGGCCGACAGCGAAGTCTGTCCTTCCACGAGCCGGGAATAGGCCGCGGGTGCGATGCCGCTGAGGTCTCCCCGGGCATCAAGATCGACCTTCACGCCGCCTTCCGCACGGGAAAGGCGTGTGGTGGCATCCAAGCGCCCCGCATCGCCGGCCGTCAGTGCCAGCGTGACGAGGCCGGCATCGATTTGCCCCGTCCCATCGATGAGGAGTTCAACGGGCGGCAAGCCCGGGATGTCGAGAAGGCGCGCCACGACGCCGCCTTCGGGTTCCGAGGCCTTCACCCTGGCATCGATGGCGCCGGTTTCCGGCACATAGCCGAGCCGTGCCACCATCTGGCCGGAAACGCCGTCCGTGCGCTTGGCGTCGAGGTCGAGCCGGAAACCTTCGGTCGGGTCGACGAGGCGGGCGGCGCCTGCGAGCGAGAGGCTCGCCTCGGCGCCTGCGACGGGCTGGGCGAGCGTGAGGTTGGCGACGTTGAAACGTTCGATCTCGATGCCGACGGGAAGCCCCGTGGACTGCTGGCTCGGCTCCGGCGGAGCCGGCGCGGTGGAGGGAAGAGGACGGCGCGCCACCGAAACGGTCCCCACCTCCAGCGCCTCGGCGGAGAAGACACCCGACAGAAGCGAGGCGGGGCGCCAGGCGAGCCGCGCGCTGTCGATGGTGAGCCAGGGGCCTTCGCGGTCCGAAATCCGGATATCGGTCAGGGTGAAGTCGGATGCGATCGCGCCTGAGGCATTGCCGATCTCCACCTTCAGATCGTCAGACGCGGCAAGCGAAGTGCCCCAGGAGAGGGCGTAGCGCAGGCCTGCTTCGGTCCGCATCAGGGCAAACCCCGCCAGCACCGCGAGGGCGATGACCAGAGCGAAGGCGAAAAGCCCTATGCGGATCAGGCGCCGTACCACCTCAGAATGCCTGCCCTAAGCTGATGTAGAAGGCGGCCACGGGGTCGTCTTCACGGGGATTGAGAGGAAACGCCACATCGGCACGAATGGGTCCGATGGCGGTGTAGTAACGCAGGCCCAAACCGGCCGCGTACTGGATGTCCTGGTTGAAGTCGGGAAATTCCCGATCGAAGGCGGCGCCCGCATCGACAAAGGGCACGATCCCGATCTTGTCGGTGACCTTCACGCGCAGTTCGAGCGAGCCTTCAAGAAGGCTGCGGCCGCCGATGATGGTGTCTTCGTCGAGGCGCGGGCTGACGCTCTGATAGGTGTAGCCGCGGATCGAACCGCCGCCGCCGGCAAAGAAGCGCCGGTTGGCGGGGAGGTCGCGGATCTCGGCGCCGAGCGCGGTGCCGGCTCCGATCCGGCCCGCCACCACGAAGCGGTGGGCATCATCGATGGCCCGATAAGCGGAGACCTGGCCCTTGGCGATGGTCATGCCGGCTTGCGAACCATCGGCATAGGGGAAGGGCGTGACCGTGAGAGCGGCTCGGAATCCTTCCGTGGGATCAAGCTTGCTGTCGGTGTTGTCCCAGGTAACGCCCAGGGGGATGCCGATCAGCGTATAGTCGTTGCGTCCAAAGACATCGTCGATCCGGGAGCGGTCGACCTCGATGCCCGCCTGCACCGAGAGGTGCTCGGTGATCTCGCGCTTGATGCTTGCGACGCCGCCGACACCTACCCGCGTGTAAGCGTCAGGAGCCTCGCGTGTCGCCAGTACGGAAACGGTCAGATCATCCTTCGGTGTGATGATGCTGGGCTTGGTGAAAGTGATCCCGAGCTTATACTCTAGATCGTCATAGGCGTTGGCACCAAGGCGCGAAACATTGGCATCCAGCCTCAGCCCCTCGGCGCCGCCGAACAGGTTGCGATGACCCCAATAGGCGCCGACACCAGCGCCCTCGCTGGTGGAATAACTCGCCTCCGCGCCGACATAGCGGCGGGGTCGTTCGGCTACCTCCACCCGGATGGGCAGGCTGCCATCGGGGTTGAGCTGATCGCCCTCGACGATGCGGACCGTTTTGAAGACGGCAAGCTCGCTCAGTTTTTCCCGATAGCGCGCGATCTTGGCGGGGCTGTAGGGCTCGCCCGTGGCGAAGGGCGCACGTTCCGCCACGATCTCCGGTCGCAACCGGTCTGTGCCCGACACCGTGACTTCGCCGAAGGTCGCCGGCGCGCCGGGATCGAGAATGATCGTCAGGTCCATGGTGGAGGTGCTGTGGTTCACCACCGCCTCACGCTCGGCCACCCTGGCGAGCGGCCGGCCCGTCTCGCGGATCTGACGCACGATGGCCCGTTCGCCCGCGATGATGTCGGCCGACCGCGCCGGCTCGCCAGTAGTCAGCCCTGCCTTGCCGAGGTCGATGGGAACAGGACTCGGCCTTCCATCTGCCGTGACCGTTCGGATCGATTGAAACTTGAATTCCGGACCGGGCTCGACGGTAACGATGATCGGCACCGGGCCCGCCTGCGCGGCGCGCGCCACGGCGGCACTGGCTCCCGGAGCATCGACCGCGACACCTGCAACCGTCACCCGGACAACAGCGCCATAACGTGCCTCGGCCTGAAGGGCGGCGATGAGATACTCCGGCTCCGCCCTGGCGCGCACAAGGAGCGCCTCCGGTGCGTCCACCGGCTGGTCCTTCAGCTCTTCGAGATTGGATGCATCCTCGAGCCGATCTTCCAGATCGGTCTCGGCGGGAACGGAGAAGGTAACGTCATAGGTGATGCGGCCCGCATTTTCCTGAGCCCCGGCCGGCCCATACGCCATCAGCGCGGCACCGATCCCCGCCAGGAGGCGCCAACGCGGAAACGACGGGTAAAACGCAAACACCATGTCAGCCGCTAACCATGTTGAGGCGCAGTCATGACTCAATTTGATTCTTTAGGCTACCCCTGCACTTTTGGGTAAGGTTGACAGCGGGTTAACAGTGGGTGCTTCCCACAGCTCTTCGTCGGCGTTCGCTCGCCCGATGACGGACCTCTCCGGTCTAGGTCTTTGGGTCGGTCAAAACGCGGGAAACCGCATCGCGCCAGCCCCGGTACTTCGCCTCTCGGCGAGGCTCGTCCATCTCCGGCTGGAAACGCTGGCCGAGCTGCCAGTGCTTTGCCATTTCGTCAGGGGCCGGGCACAGTCCGGCGGCCAGGCCCGCGAGATAGGCGGCACCCACCGCCGTGGTTTCCAGAACCTTGGGCCGGTCGACCGGCAGGCCCAGAATGTCGCTGAGGAACTGCAGCGTCCAGTCGCTCGCCACCATGCCGCCATCCACCCGCAGCACGGTGTCCGCGCCCGCGGCCGCCGGCCAGTCCCGCCGCATGGCGGCGAGAAGATCGCGCGTCTGATAGCCGACGCTCTCCAGCGCGGCGCGGGCAAGTTCAGCCCGGGTGGTACCGCGCGTCAGGCCATGCAGCGCACCGCGCGCTTCCGGGTCCCACCAGGGCGCGCCAAGACCGACGAAGGCCGGCACGAGGTAGACGTTCTGCGCCGGATCGGCTCGCTCCGCCAGCTCTTGTGTTTCGGCCGCATTGGCGATGATGCCGAGCCCGTCGCGCAACCACTGAACGGCGGCGCCGGCAACGAAGATGGCGCCTTCCAGCGCATAGGTGGGCACACCGTCGAGCTGATAGGCGATAGTCGTCAGCAGCCGGTTCTCCGACCGCACTGGTTTTGAGCCGGTGTTCACCAGCGCGAAGGCGCCGGTGCCATAGGTGACCTTGGCCATACCTGGCGTGAAGCAGGCCTGACCGACCGTGGCCGCCTGCTGGTCGCCGGCCACCCCACGGATGGCGATGGGACCGCCGAAGAACTGGGGAAGTGTTTCACCGAAGGACCCGGCATTGTCCCGAACCTCGGGCAGCATGCTGCCCGGTATCCGGAACAGATCGAGCAGTTCCTCGTCGAAGCGCCCGTCGTGAATGTTGTAGAGCAGCGTGCGGGCGGCATTGGTGGCATCGGTCGCATGAACTCTGCCGCCGGTCAGTCGCCAGATCAGGAAACTGTCCACCGTGCCGAAGGCGAGATCGCCGCGCATCGCCGCCTCGCGCGCGCCCGGCACCGTATCGAGGATCCAGCCGATCTTGGTTGCCGAGAAATAGGCATCGAGCAGAAGCCCGGACTTCTCCGTCACCAGTGCTTCCCGGCCCTGCGCCTTCATGTCGGCGCAGACAGAGGCGGTGCGGCGGTCCTGCCAGACGATGGCGCGGTGGATGGCCTTGCCGCTGCGCCTGTCCCAGACCAGCGTCGTCTCCCGCTGATTGGTGAGGCCGATGGCGGCGATGTCGCTGGCTTTCAGGCCGGCGCGCGCCATAGCCTCCGATACGGTTGCGACCGTTGTTGCCCATAGATCCTCGGCATCGTGCTCCACCCAACCGGGCTGAGGATAGTGTTGGGCGAACTCCCGCTGCGCCACCGCCACGGGATCCAACCCTGCGCGAAAGACGATGGCACGGGTGGATGTGGTGCCCTGGTCGATGGCGACGAGATAGCTCATCCGAAATCAGCCAGCGAGGGAGATGAGGCGGCAGTCTCCGCGCCGCCGCGTGCCCCCAGCATCCAGCGGTCAAGGGCCTGGACGTCATCGAGGCTCATGCGAAGACCGAGCTTGCTGCGCCGCCAGATCACGTCGGTGGCCGTCAGCGCCCATTCGCGGGTCATGAGATAGCGCACCTCGCGCTCGGTCAGACCTGCGCCAAAGGCTTTGCCCATGTCGGTTTCGTTTCGAGCTTCTCCGAGCATCGTGAAGGCGTCCGTCCCATAGGCCCGGGCCATCCGCGTCACATCCCGATCGGTCAGGAACGGATATTTGTGCGCGAGGGCGGCCACCAGCGCGTCGATGTTGTCGTGGGGGAAATGTCCGCCCGGCAGCGCGGCCTCGTGCGTCCAGGGGGCAAGAACCGTGAGATGGTCGGCCAGTTTGTCGAGCACGGATTCCGCAAGCCGGCGATAGGTGGTGATCTTGCCGCCGAAAACCGTCAAGAGCGGCGCGCGGCCGGTGGAGGCATCAAGTTCGAGCACATAGTCACGGGTGGCATCCTGCGCCTTCGAGGTGCCGTCATCGTAAAGCGGCCGCACGCCGGAGTAGCTCCAGCGCAGGGTGTCGCGTGTTACCGGACGGGCGAAATAGTCCGATACCGCTCCCAGCAGATAATCGATCTCATCATCATCGATGGTGACCTCGGCGGGATCGCCGTCGAAGTCGACGTCGGTTGTGCCGATCAGCGTGAAGTCGTGCTCGTAGGGAATGGCGAAGACGATCCGCTTGTCGGCATTCTGGAAGATATAGGCATGGGGGTGCGAAAAGAGCGCATCGACGATGATATGGCTGCCTTTGACCAGCCGCACATGGCCAGGGCTGTCGACGCCCAGGCGCTGCAACACATCTCCCGCCCAGGGCCCCGCCGCGTTGACCACCGCGCGCGCTGTCACGATCTGCCGGCGGCCGGCATGTTCGGTGATAAGCGTCCAGCCTCCCGGCACCCGCTCGGCCGAGATCAGGCTGGTGCGGGTGCGGATGTCCGCGCCCCGTTCGCGGGCATCGACTGCGTTGAGCACCACCAGCCGCGCGTCATCGACCCAGCAATCGGAATATTCGGAGGCCTTCTTGTAGGAGGCCTTCAGGGGCTTTCCGGAAGGGTCTCCCTCCAGCGGGAAGGTGCGGGCGGGCGGCAGCAGGCTGCGCCCCCCGAGATGATCATAGATGAAGAGGCCGAGGCGGAGCATCCATCCCGGCCGCAGGCCCGAATGGTGCGGCAGCACGAAGCGGAGCGGCCAGATGATGTGCGGCGCGAGCTTCAGCAGCACCTCGCGTTCCGCCAGAGCCTCGCGCACCAGGCGGAATTCATAGTGCTCCAGATAGCGCAGGCCGCCATGGATCAGCTTGGTGGAAGCCGAGGAGGTCGCGCCCGCGAGATCGCCCTTCTCCATGAGCACCACGGACAGGCCGCGGCCCGCCGCATCCCGCGCGATGCCGCAGCCGTTGATCCCCCCGCCGATCACGGCGAGATCGAAATCCATCTTTGGCGGCATGGTCATGGCCGCCGCCTCGTGGATCGGCACTGTGATGTCAGACAGGAGGTGGCGGCTAGGCGGTGCATGCGATCCGTGGTCCTTCAGCGCCCACACAATGCACGCAAAGCCGCTCGCTTAGAAGCCCTTCCACATCAGATCGAATCGGATCCGAAACCACGCAGGATGCCGCGGCTCTCCAGATAGCCGATAAGGCGGGCGGTGCTGGCCGGCAGTTCTTCCTCGCCGGTGTCCAGCGCCAGTTCCGGATCGTGCGGTTCCTCGTATGAGGCGTCGACGCCCGTGAAGTTGACGATCTCGCCGGCGCGGGCACGCCTGTAGAGACCTTTCGGGTCACGCCCTTCGCAAACCTCCAGTGAGGTGCGCAGGTGAATCTCGTGGAACAGGTGGCCGGCGATGGTGCGCGCCCGCGCCCGGTCCGCCGCTGCCGGCGAGACAAGCGCGACAACCACGATGTGGCCATCGCGCGCCAGCAGCGTCGCCACTTCCGCCGTGCGGCGGATGTTTTCGCTGCGCTCGGTTTCCGTGAAGCCGAGATCGGCGTTGAGCCCCGTTCTCAGCGTGTCGCCATCGAGAAAGACGGACGAGCCGCCGCGATTGAAGACGGAACGCTCGAGCGCGCGGGCCAGGGTGGACTTGCCGGAGGAGGGCAGGCCGGTGAGCCAGATGACGGCTCCGGAATGGCCATGTCGGGCGGTGCGCTCCGCCGCGGTGACATCGGAGGTCACGGCCGTGACGTTGGTGGCCCGGACGGCCGCGCTTTCGGTGACGGACATCAGGATACCACCGCCGGCGATGCGCCGGTCGATCTCGATCACGAAGCGCCCCAGCACCGGGTTGACCGTATGCGCATCGGCCGCGATGGGGCGTGGAAGGTCGAGCGTGATCTCGCCGACCTGGTTCCTCTCGATGCGCGTCGCGGCGGCCGTTGCCAGGATCTCGGTGTCGATCACGCTGTCGATGGACGAGACGGTCGCCGGCGCGCTTGCGGTCGCAAGCCGCACCGTCACTTCGCGGCCCGCGATCAGCGGCTCGGCCCCAAGCCAGAAGACGCGGGCCTTCAACTGCCGTGCCGTCTTGGCACGCGCTGCCGGCAGGCAGCCGACGTCACCGCGGGCGACGAAGATCGGGCGGTCGAGCGTGATGCCGATGGATCGGCCGGCCCCGGCGGTGGAGGTATCATTGGCAGGCCATGCTTCGAGTGACTTGACCCGTGCCTGGGCGCCTGATGGCACGAAGACGATGTCGTCACCGACGTTGAGCCGCCCCGTTTCGATGCGACCCGCGAGGATGCGGCGCTCGTCGAACTTGTAGACCGCCTGTACGGGAAAGCGCAGCCCGAGCTCGGCCGAGGGGCGCGCCGCGCGGGTAAGATCGAGCGCCTCGATCACGGTCGGCCCATCAAACCAGCCGAGCGAACCCGAGCGGCTGGCAACGAAATCGCCTTCGCGTGCCGAGATGGGAATGACCTGGCTGGGTGCGATGCCGAGGCCGGCGAGATAAGCGGTCAGCTCGCTCTCGATGGCGCGGAAGACATCCTCCGCATAGCCGACCCGGTCCATCTTGTTGACCACCGCGATCACCTGGCGGACGCCGAGGAGGTGCAGCAGGAAGCCATGGCGGCGGGTCTGCTCGCGCACGCCCTCCGCGGCATCGACCATGAGCACCGCGGCGTCGGCCTGGGCCGCGCCGGTCACCATGTTGCGAAGGAACTCCACGTGGCCCGGCGCGTCGATCAGGATGAAGTCGCGCGCCTCCGTCGCGAAGCGGATCTGGCTTGTATCGATGGTGATGCCCTGGTCTCGCTCGGTCTGCAGGGCATCCAGAAGGAAGGACCATTCGAAGGGCATGCCGCGGCGACGGCTGACGTCCTGCAGCATCTCCAGCTTGCCGTCGGGCAGCGCGTTGGTTTCGTGGAGGAGGCGGCCGATCAGCGTTGATTTGCCGTGATCGACATGGCCGACGATGACGATGCGGACAAGGTCACGCTCGGGAGCGGCCGCGGCGGGAACAAGGTTGAGGTTCATGGTTCTGTCCTCGCTCAAAGATAGCCTGCCGCCCGAAGGCGCTCGAAGGAATCCTCGGCTTCATGGTCCATGGCGCGCCCGGAGCGTTCGGACGTGCGGGTGGTCGCGAGTTCCAGGATGATCTCATCCAGCGTCGAGGCATCTGAGGGAACAGGCTTGGTGATGTCCTTGTCGCCGAGCGAGCGATAGCGCTCGCCATTGCGGGAGAAATAGAGCGGGATCACCGGGATGTTCTCGCGGCGGGTGTAGGTCCAGATGTCGACCTCGGTCCAGTGCAGGATCGGATGGACCCGCACATGCGTGCCCGGCGCCCGCACGGTGTTGTACTGATCCCAGAACTCCGGCGGCTGGTCTTTGACATCCCAGGCGCCGTTGGTGCCGCGCGGCGAAAAAAACCGCTCCTTGGCGCGCGTGGCCTCTTCGTCTCGGCGGATCCCCGCGATCAGCCCGTCAAAGCCGTGCTTGGCAAGCGCCAGCTTGAGGCCCTCGGTCTTACGGGCGGCGGAACGAGCGGCCGGCGGCAGAGTGGCGTCCGTCGTCTCCAGCGCGGGGCATTCCTCCACGATCAGGTCCAAATCCCACGCCTTCGCGTAACGGTCGCGGAACTCGTACATTTCGGGGAACTTGCGGCCCGTATCGACATGCATGACCGGGAACGGCAGCCGGCCGAAAAAAGCCTTTCGCGCGAGCCAGATCATGACGTTGGAATCCTTTCCCAGCGACCAGAGCAGGGAAACTTTCTTCATCTGCGCGAACGCCTCGCGAAAGATGAAAATGCTCTGGGCTTCCAGTTCGTCGAGACGGTCCATCAGGGGTGCCAGTTGGTTGGAGAAGTAGAAAATCCATCAGTCATCCGTATTTTAAACTCGCAAAACAAGCCAAAAATACAGTTGCAAACAGGGGTCTGATTAAATTACAACAGATAAACCGTCAATATGAGAATTAGACAAAATGATTTCGTATTTATCACTTCTTGGAAGGGCGGGGTCCTGGGAAAAGGCGGTGGCCGATGCGGCCGCGCCAGGTGTCGTGCACCTGGTCGGGGCGGGTCCTGGCGATCCCGACCTCCTGACAATCAAGGCGCTGCGCGTTCTCGAGGCGGCCGACATCATTTTTCATGATGATCTCGTAACCGAGGACATCCTGGCTCTGGCCAGGCCCGCGGCTGAACGTGTTTTCGTGGGTAAGCGGTCCGGCCGCCCGGGTATTGGCCAGGCCGCCATCAACCGCCGCCTGGTGGAGGCGGCGCGTCGTGGCCTTAACACCGTGCGGCTCAAGGGTGGTGACCCCTTTGTCTTCGGGCGGGGTGGCGAGGAAATGGAATATCTGCGCGAGGCAGGTATCAAGGTCTCCGTTGTGCCGGGTGTCTCGGCCGCCTTCGGCTGCGCCGCCGAGGCCGGGATTCCTTTGTCTCATCGCGGCGAAGCCAACCGCATCGCCCTGGTTACCGCTCATCGCGCCACCGATGCCGCGGCGGTCGATTGGAACGGGTTTGGCGCGGCGGATATGACGGTGGTGGTCTACATGGGCCGCGACAGTGCAGCCGCCGTCGCTGCCGGTCTGATTGCCGCCGGCCGCGCCCCCGAAACACCGGCGGCGGTTCTTGCCCGCGGCACGCGAGCGGATTCGGCCGCAGCCGTGGGGCGGCTCGACCGCCTGGCCGCGCTGGTTGCGGAGGCAGGCGAGGGGCCGGCTCTCCTCGTTATCGGCGAGGTGGTGAAACATTCAAAGCCGTGGCGGGAATCCCTGACCGCACTGGCAGCGGCACGTCTGGCAGGCTGAGGATCATGGTCGCTCCCCAACAGCAGAAACTTCGCGTCACCGGCCCGGTAGCCATCACCGGCAACAGCCTGGCCGAAGGTATCGTCGTCTGGCGCACGGCCGATGGCACCTGGTCGCGGCGGATGTCCGATGCGGCGGTGGTTTCGACCTCCGAAGAGGCCCTTGCGCTGCTGCAGATGGCTGAAAAGGACGGGATCAACGCCGTCGGCTGCTACGTCGCCCATGTTGCAACCGACAGCCAGGGCCGTGCAAAGCCACTCAATCTGCGTGAACGCATTCGAACCGAAGGCCCGACCGTCGCCCTGCCGGGGCAGGTCTGAGGAGCAGTCATGTACATCTACGACCAGTTCGACCGGACCTTCCTGCAGCAGCGCGTCGCGGAATTCAGCGATCAGGTGGAGCGGCGCCTTGCAGGTCAGCTGACCGAGGATGAGTTCAAGGTGCTGCGCCTCATGAACGGCGTCTACCTGCAACTCCACGCCTATATGCTGCGCATCTGCATTCCCTACGGGACGCTGTCATCCGCGCAGTTGCGCATGCTGGCCCATGTGGCGCGCACCTATGATCGCAACTATGGCCACTTCACCACGCGGCAGAACATCCAATACAACTGGATCGCGCTGAAGGACCTGCCCAGCGCTATGGCGGACCTCGCCACCGTCGGCATCCACGGCATCCAGACCTCAGGAAACTGCATCCGGAACACGACGACCGATCATCGCGCCGGTGCGGTTGCAGGTGAAGTGGACGATCCGCGTGTCTGGGCCGAGATCATCCGGCAGTGGTCCACCAACCATCCGGAGTTCACCTATCTGCCGCGCAAGTTCAAGATCGCCGTTTCCGCGGCGGAGGAAGATCGCGCCGCCGTGCTCGTCCACGACATCGGCCTCCGGCTTCTGGATGACGGAAACGGCAGGGCCGTGTTCCGCGTCATGGTGGGCGGTGGTCTCGGCCGGACACCCTTTGTCGGCAAGGTCATCCGTGAAAATCTGGCCCCGGAGCATCTGCTGAGCTATCTGGAAGCGATCCTGCGCGTCTACAACGCCGAAGGCCGGCGCGACAACATCTACAAGGCGCGCATCAAGATCCTGGTGCACGAACTCGGTGCCGAGGAGTTTTCCCGGCGCGTGGAGGCGGAATGGGAGAGCATTCGCGACGGCTATTTGAAGCTGGACGAGGTCGCGATCTCCGATATCCGGTCGCGGTTCAGATATCCTGACTTCGAGGCGCTGCAGGATGCGCCGTCCGAACTGGTCGCGGCGCTGATGAATCCGGCATTCGCGCGCTGGCACGAAAATTCCGTCGGCCGCCACAAGGTCCCTGGTTACGCCATCGTCACTCTTTCGCTGAAGCCGGTGGGAGGACCCCCGGGCGATGCGACAGCCGAGCAGATGGATGCCATCGCCGATCTCGCCGACAGATACGGCTTCGGCGAAATCCGGGTGGCGCATGAGCAGAACCTGTGCCTGCCCCACGTCCGGCAGAAGGACTTGCCCGAACTGTGGCGCGAGCTCGATGCCATCGGCGTCGCCACACCGAACGTCGATTTCATCACCGACATCATCTCCTGCCCTGGCCTCGATTACTGCGCGCTGGCCAACGCCCGGTCCATCCCGCTGGCCGAGGCGCTGACGGAGCGTTTCGCCGACCTCGATCGGGCCAAGAACATTGGACGCCTCCATGTGAATATTTCCGGCTGCATCAACGCCTGCGGCCATCATCACATCGGTCACATCGGTATCCTCGGCGTGGAGAAAAACGGCCAGGAGTTCTACCAGCTGACGCTGGGGGGCAAGGCTGACGAGAACGCGGCGCTGGGCCAGCTTTTGGGACCAGCGGTGCCCTATGACGGCGTGGTTGATGTCATCGAACGCGTGGTCGACACCTATCTTGACCTGCGGCAGGGCGAGGACGAGATCTTCGTCGATGCGGTCAAGCGCCTTGGCGTGGCACCTTTCAAGGAGAGGGCCTATGTCGCTGATTAAGGACGACCGCAAGGTCGCGGATATCTTCACCCGCATCGACAATGACGCGGCGATGCCGGAGAGCGGATCGGTATTGGTCACGGCTGAACGGCTGGAAGCGGAGTGGGAGGCGTTGGCCTCACGGGCCGACCCTGTCGGCGTGATCTGGCCCAACAACCGTCCCGTTGTCGATCTTGCGCCCTATCTCTCCGGGCTGGCGGTGGTGGCGCTCGTCTTCCCCATCTTTCGCGATGGCCGGGCCTATACCCAGGCCCGCCATCTGCGCGAGCGGCACGGCTATGCGGGCGAGTTGCGGGCGACCGGCAATGTGCTGCGTGACCA
This sequence comes from Agaricicola taiwanensis, assembly GCF_014635245.1. Lineage (GTDB taxonomy): Bacteria > Pseudomonadota > Alphaproteobacteria > Rhizobiales > Methylopilaceae > Agaricicola > Agaricicola taiwanensis. Next base: position 517,207 of record NZ_BMCP01000001.1, read on the forward strand.
ATTCCTGATGATGCATCGCGCCGGCTTCGATGCCTTCGAGGTGACAAAGCCCGGTGATGACGATGCTTTCACCGAGGCCTTGAGGCGCTACACCATGTTCTATCAGCCGGCGGTCGATGGCCGCCAGACCGTTCTGCGCCAGCGCCTCCACAGCCGAGGAATAGGCTGATGTTCGCTGGTGGGCTCGGGCAAGTCGCTGACGACGCCACCATGGCGCGTGCGGCGGAGCTCGAGGCGCGGCTCGGCCATGCATCTCCGCAAGACATCATTGAAGCTGCTGTGAGGGCCTACGAAGGCCGCATCACGCTGGTGTCGTCCTTCGGCACCGAGGCGGCCGTGCTCCTGGATCTTGTGGCCGAAGTCGACCCGGCGACGCCGGTTCTCTTTCTCGATACCGGCATGCTGTTCAGCGAGACGCTCGATTATCGCGACATTCTGATCGAGCGCCTCGGCCTGACCGACGTTCGCACGCTGGCGCCGGAGGAAGAGGCGGTTCGCGCGGAAGATCCCGACAGCTTCCTTTGGCAATCCGCCCCCGACGCCTGTTGCGCCCTGCGCAAGGTCGCGCCTTTGGCGCGCGCTCTAGAGGGTTTCGCCGCCTGGATCAACGGCCGCAAGCGTTATCAGGCGGTGACGCGGCGCCGGCTGCCGGTGGTGGAAGCCGATGGAACACGCATCAAGTTCAGCCCCCTTGCCTCCTGGGGCCGCGCGGAAATCGAAGCTTGGTTCGAAAGACGCGCTCTGCCCAACCATCCCTTGGCGGCGCAAGGCTTTCCTTCGATTGGTTGCATGCCCTGCACCAGCCGGGTGAAGCCGGGAGAAGACATCCGTGCCGGCCGCTGGCGCGGACAGGGTAAGATCGAGTGCGGAATCCACGTGAAGTGAATGCAGCTCTCAGACGTGTCCTTATGACCAGGAGTATCACCCGATGTGGAAGAAACTGATCACCCTCACTGTTGCCAGTGTTCTGGCGGTTCCCGCCGTGGCGGCCGAGTTCAGCCTGCTTAACGTGTCCTATGATCCGACACGTGAGCTTTACGCCGAAGTCAATGAAGCTTTTTCCGCAAGGTATCTCGCGGAAACCGGAGACAGTGTCACCATAAGGCAATCGCACGGCGGCTCCGCCAAACAGGCTCGGTCGGTGATTGAAGGCCTTGAGGCTGATGTGCTCACGCTGGCCTTGGCCTATGACATCGATGCTGTGGCCGACGTCGGCCGGCTCGACAAGGGTTGGATCTCGCGCCTACCCGACAATTCGGCACCTTACACCTCGACCATCGTGTTTCTGGTCCGCAAGGGAAACCCGAAGAACATCCGCGATTGGGGTGATCTGATTCGCCCGGGCATTCAGGTCATCACGCCAAATCCAAAAACGTCTGGCGGTGCCCGCTGGAACTATCTCGCGGCCTGGGGATACGAGTTGAAGCGCAGCGGCGGTGATGCGGCCAAAGCGAAGGACTTCGTGCGGGCGCTTTTCAAGAATGTGCCCATTCTGGACACCGGTGCCCGAGGGGCTACGCTGACATTCGCTGAACGTGGCATAGGCGATGTTCTACTGGCGTGGGAGAACGAGGCCTTTCTTGCCGTCAATCAACTCGGTCCCGACAAGTTCGATATCGTTGTTCCCTCCGTCTCCATCGTGGCCGAGCCTTCCGTCGCGATCGTCGACAAGAACGTGGATGCCAAGGGCACGCGCAAGGTCGCGGAGGCCTATCTCTCCTTTCTCTATACGCCGCAGGGGCAGGAAATCGCCGCCAAACATTATTACCGGCCGCGCGACGAGAACATCGCCTCTCGCTACCGGCAGGTCTTTCCAAAGCTCAGTTTGTTCACCATCGATGATATGTTTGGAGGATGGTCGAAGGCCCAGCCGGAGCATTTTGGTGACGGCGGTACCTTCGATGAGATATTCCAACGATGATCACCCGTCCCATCTCACCCGGAGCCGGCGCCCTTTGTGCTCCGGCTTCTGAGGCAGTGCCCATCCATTGTCTCGCCGAGGTTCGCTCATGAACATCGATGTCGCCGCCGTCACCAAGCAGTTCGGCACCTTCACCGCTCTCAATGCCGTCGACCTTCACATCGCCTCCGGCGAGCTCCTGGCGCTGCTCGGGCCATCCGGTTCCGGCAAGACCACGCTTTTGCGCATCATCGCGGGGCTGGAATGGCCTGATAGCGGCGAAGTTCGTTTCGATGGCCAGGATGCGCTCGACCGCTCGGTGCGTGAGCGCGACGTCGGCTTTGTCTTCCAGCACTACGCCTTGTTCCGTCACATGAGCGTCTTCGAGAACATCGCCTTCGGCCTGAGGGTAAAGCCGCGGCGCGAGCGGAAATCCGAAGCGGAAATCCGGGCCCATGTCAGCCGCCTTCTGGAACTGGTTCAGATCGGCGAGCTTGCCGACCGCTTTCCGGCTCAGCTTTCAGGCGGCCAGCGGCAGCGCGTGGCGCTGGCGCGCGCGCTCGCCATCGAACCCAAGGTGCTGCTGCTGGATGAACCCTTCGGCGCGCTGGATGCCAAGGTGCGGAAGGACCTGCGCCGCTGGCTGCGTCACCTCCACGAGGAACTCCATGTCACCTCGATCCTCGTCACCCATGATCAGGAGGAGGCGCTTGATGTGGCCGATCGTGTCGTGGTGATGGACCGAGGACAGATCGTTCAAGTGGGATCGGCGCAGGACATCTACGAGCAGCCGGCGACCTCCTTCGTGCATGACTTCATCGGTGAATCGATTGTCCTGAACGCCACGCTGGACCAGGGCGCCGTTCGGGTGGGCGAGGCGGAGGTGGGTCGCACGGAGCGCTCGAACGGACGGGCCCGTCTCTTTGTGCGGCCTCACGATGTGTCGCTTGTAACACCGCAGGAAGGACCGCTGACCGGTGAGGTGCGCGCCTTGCGAGCTCTAGGGCCCAACCAAAGAGTGGAGATCGCCCTCGATGACATAACCGGCGAGAGCCGCCTGGTGGAGGTCGAAGCCGGGCGCAACCGGCATCTCGGCATTGGCGAAAAGGTTGGCCTGAAGCTTGACCGTTACCGGCTGTTCGAGGCGCGCCCGTAAAGCGCGTTTTCTGACGGTGCTGTGATCGACCTTACCAAATGGTAATTTAACGGACACAATCCCGCCGGGTTACCTGATTGCTATGGTGCCCGGAGGACCTTTCTCATGAACCGCGAACAATATCAGGCTTTCGGACTGCGCTTCACCAAGGTGCCCACGTGGCAGATCGTGCTGATCGTGGCCGCGGTGCTGGCCATCGGCATTGCTCTGGCGGTTGTGGCGACGGGCATTTTCTTGATCGCGTTCCCTATCATGCTCTTGGCGGGCGCGGCTTATCGCCTGTTCGGAACGCGCACCAACCCACCCGCCGCTTCGCGTGGTCCGGCTCGGCGCGACGATGTGATCGAAACCGAGTATCGCGTCATCGAACCTGGCGAAGACGCGCGGCGCTAACGGCGCTGTCAATGGAACGCCGCCCCATCCGAGGGATGAGGCGGCGCGAGGTTCCAGCGATGCGGCTTTAGGTTAGATGGCGCCCCAATAGGGCGAGGCACCGTAATACCGGTAGATCTCCTCATCGCGTGTGCGATCGTCCCAATCGAAATCATCACCGCGCGAATGGGCCGGTGCGCCCTTGAGCTGGTCTTCCGTGACGTCAAGCTCATAGCCGTCGATGCTCTCGTTGTAGCGCAGCAGCGACCATGGCAGAGCGTAATGGTCGTGGCCGATGCCCATGAAGCCGCCGAAGGACATGACGGCATAGGCGACCCGGCCCGAGCGCTTGTCGATCATGATGCGCTCGATCGAGCCGAGCTTATCACCATCAGGACGACGTACGGCCGTGCCTTCAACCTTGTCGCTTGCGATAAGGCTGCGGGTTTCACGACGGTTCTGACTGTCGGTGAGATGGCCCTGTGTGTTTTCCATAGTTCAAATCTCCCGCATATCCTGTTCGGCCCCCAGGCCGCTTGATTGGGAAATCCGGAAAGAGCGGAGAGAGTTCCGGGAATAATTCTTAAGTCAGAGGGAACGATTTCGCCCTCAGCGCGTGCAGGGCGATCCCGCTGGACGTCGCGACATTTAGGGAATCAAAACCGTCCGCCATGCTGATCCGGACGGTATGAGCTCGTTGGAGTACCTCGTGCGGCAGGCCCGGCCCTTCCGCGCCGAGCAGGAGCGCGGACTGCGCCGCCGGCACGAGATCGCTGAGATCTGTCGTTCCCGATGGGCTCAGGGCATAAGCGGCCACTCCATGCGCCGCCAAGGCGTCCACAAGCACCTCCGCCGAACCGATGCGGGCAAACGGAATCTTGAGGCAGCCACCCACCGAAACCCTTACGGCCTTGCGGTAAAGCGGGTCGCATGACGTGTCGTCGAGAAAGACGGCATTGACGCCGAAGGCAGCGGCGTTGCGGAAGATGCCCCCCATGTTGTCGTGATTGGCAATTCCGACCAGCGCAAGCACGAGAGCCCGCGGCGGCAGCGATGTCAGAAGATCGTCCGCCATCAGGGGTGCGCCGATACGTCCGACGGCCAGGATGCCGCGGTGGATGTGGAAGCCGACGACTGCATCCATGACGGGGCTTGCAGCCGCGTAGACAGGCACATGTCTCGGCACCGAGGCGAGCAGAGGCTGAAGGCCATCGAGCCGATTGGCGGCGATCAGGATGGAATCGAGGTCGAACCGCGCGCCGCCAAGCAGCACCCGGAGCACGACCTCACCTTCAGCGATGAAGCAGCCTTGCCGGCCGATGAGATCGCGCTCACGCACGTCGCGATAGGCTGCGATGCGAGGATCGTCGCGATCTTCGATACGGATGGCGTGGCTGGTTTCTGTCATGCCCGTCGCTCTACCATGATGGGCTCTGAAGGGCATCTGCCCACACAAGACTTGGGTTGAGAGCCTCCGACCCTATTTGCGCTTGAGGGGTCTGATGACCATTACGCCCGGCAAGGAGGAGGAAGCCCATGACCGAGAACCTCACCGGCACCTGGAATTTCCCGACGCGGATGCTCGTCGGCCCGGGGCGGATCGCCGAACTGGCGCAAAGCTGCCGCGCCTGCAGCATCGAAAGTCCGTTGGTGGTCACCGATCAGGGGCTGGCGGATCTGCCGGTGGTGGCGAAGGCGATCAAGGTGCTGACCGGCGCCGGGCTTTCACCGGACGTATTCTCCGACGTAAAGGGCAACCCCACGCTCGATAACGTTCAGGCCGGTCTCAAGGCCTATCGCAACGGCGGCCATGACGGCGTTGTGGCCATCGGCGGAGGGTCTGCCATGGACGTCGGCAAATGCGTGGCTTTCATGGCCCGTCAGACCCATTCGATCTGGGATTTCGAGGAGGCGGGTGAGCGATGGAAGCAGGCCGACGCCAAGGCCGTCGCCCCCGTCATCGCGGTGCCCACCGCGGCGGGCACGGGTTCGGAAGTCGCGCGCGGGGCCGTTGTGACCAACCTCGCCACCAAGGAAAAGCGGCCGATCTTTCATCCCAAGATGATGCCGAAGATCGTCATCGCCGATCCCGAATTGTCGGTCGGTCTGCCCCCCGCTATGACAGCGGCCACCGGTCTGGACGCGCTCACCCACTGTGTGGAGGCCTATTGCGCCAAGGGTTTTCACCCTATGGCTGACGGAATTGCGCTGCAGGGCATCGCCCTCATCGCGCGTTATCTGCCGCGCGCTTTTGCAAAAGGTGATGACATCGAGGCGCGGTCCCGCATGTTGGCCGCCGCCGCCATGGGCGCCACTGCCTTTCAGAAGGGTCTTGGCGCCACACATGCGATCTCGCATCCGGTTAACGCCTTTTATGACACGCATCATGGGCTGACGAACGCCATCGTCATGCCCTATGTGCTGCTGTGGAACCGGCCCGTCATCGAGCACAAGATGGCGATCCTGTCCCGTGTGCTCGACCTCCAGCCCAATCTGACGCAGCACGGCTTTGATGCGGTGCTGGGCTGGCTCCTGGACCTGCGTATCTCGCTGAACATCCCCAATTCCCTTGCCGAACTCGGTGTCCCGGAGGATCGGGTCGAAGCCATGGCCGAGCAGGCCATGCGCGATCCCTCCGCGGAGTGCAACCCGCGACCCATGACGCAGGATGATTTCGCCAGGGTGATCCGCGCGGCGATCTGCGGCGACCTCACCATATCCGGCGGGTGACCACCCCCGCGCTCAGGAGGTGCGCGGCGGCATCGAGGTCTTGGCTGTCTGCGGCGCCCGTCCCATCCGCATGAGGGCAGGCGCTGCCAGTGGATGCAGATCCTTCCAGACGGACCGTATGAAGGAGCGGAAGAAAAGGCCGAGGGTGCCGAAATAGATCACCACACCGGCGGGAACGAGGATGACCACCTCCAGAAGGCGGCTGAGGTCGGTGAGCACATAAAGCCGCAGGCCGATCAGCGCCGCCAGCATGATCGTTGCCGACAGGAACGGCGGGAAGATGTCTTGCAGGGCCTTGAGGGGCGGCAAGCCGACGGCCCGCCTCAGCAGGGCCAGCGTCGGAACCAGGCCTGCGTAAGCCCTTCCGGCATAGCCGAACGCCATGGCTGATATGCCGAAGGGTGCCGCGAGAAAACAGATGACCACGTCGGCCACCAGGGTGACGAAGCTGCGGGCCGACGCCAGATGGGTCTTGCCGGCGGCGGCGAGAAGAGGCTGGACGAAATAGTTGATCGCGGCCACTCCGCCGAACAGGCAAAGGGCAAACATCACGGGGCCGCTCTCCGCCCATTTTTCGCCGAAGAGCAGGACGACGAGATCGCCGCCGAGGCCGGCGAGGCCGAAGAAGGCGGGCAGGGCGATCAGCGAAACCGCCCTGGTCACACTGCGATAGCCCCGAACCAGCGCTTCATCGCCTTCCAGGCGCGAGAAGCCCGCTATGGCTGCCTTTCGCATCGGCGTGATGGTCAGGTCGAAGACGAAGTTCACGATGCGGCTGCCGACCTTGTAGAAGCCGACCGCTGTGGAACTGATCAGCAAGCCTGCCAGCAGTTCCGGTACGCGGCGGCTGATCTGGCCGAAGACGGCCGAAGCACTGAGATGGATTCCATAGCGGAACATCACCGCGAATTTCTGGCGGTGAAAGGTCCAGGATGGAGACCAGGAAGCCGCCTGCCAGATGATGATCGTCTGGATCAGGGAGTTGATGATGCGATTGATGACAAGCGCCCAGACGCCGAAGCCGGCGAAGGCAAGAACGACGCCGATGATGCCGGCGCCTATCGTGGCGAACGTGGTACGTTTTGCCAGGCTCTTGAACTGAAACTCGCGCTCCAGCTTCGCCTCATGGGTGGCGCGCAAGGCATCGATCACGAGTGAGGCTGACAGGGCTGCGAGAACGAGACCGAAGTCGTGGCCATAGCTTCCGCTGAGGAAATGTCCGCCCGCAATGCCCACGAGCGCGACAAGGGTGATGGAGAAGATCAGGTTGCCCCAGAACGCGGTGGAGGCAGCCTCCTGATCCCAGACCTTTTCGCGGATCAAGGCCGCCGGAAAACCGCCGAGTGCCAGTGACCGGCTAAGGTCGATGAACACGCTGGCAAAGGCGACGATGCCGAATTCAATAGGGCCGAGCAGGCGCGCCAGGATGGCGAAGATGATGAAGTTTACGACATTGGCCCCGCCCTGACCTACGAGGGACCAGAACGAACCGGCAGCGAATTGCTGCTTTACGCCTCCCATTCCAGCCCTCCAAACAAAGCGCGGCGTCCCCGCAGCCCGCGCTCAACCTGCATCGCTCGCACCTTTTCGCGGATGTCCGTTTTTGCGTGAGTGCCTGAAAGTTCAACAGAACTTCATCGCACCACCAAATGCGTAAACAGCTCAGGCTGTTCCATAATATTATATTACTTGCGTATAGCGTGATTTTTCGCAACGATATATTCACGCAAGATTTAGTCCGGAGTGACTATTGGCGGAGCCGCATCAAAGACTATATGCGAGCCGCTTCGGAACCTTGCTGGACGACCACCGCGACGAAGCCTATGACACGGGCAGCCGTTTGACGGCAGTTTGCTGCTGCCGTGCGATTTCATGTGCCGGATAAAGCCGATGCGTCTTCTTGTGGTTGAAGGAAATGCCCCCGACGGGCGCGCACGCCAGGAGGCGCGTGGCGAGATCACCTATGGCGAGCTTTATTCGAACCTGCTGCGCGGCTTCGTTCCCAACGCGGTGGTGGACATCTGCCTGCCGACCGATCCTGGCGCCAATGTGCCGGATGCGGATGGACTGTCCGGCTACGACGGGGTCGTCATCACGGGTTCGGCGTTGAACATCTATGATGCCACGCCCGAATGCATGCGCCAGGTCGACCTGGCGCGCGCGATCTTCGACGCGGGCGTCCCCTTCTTCGGGTCGTGCTGGGGCCTTCAAGTGGCGGCAACGGCGGCAGGCGGCGTTGTGCGCCGCAACCCAAAGGGCCGCGAGATCGGCCTTGCCCGCAAGATAACGCTGACGGACGCCGGCAAATCCCATCCCATGCATGCCGGTAAGGGGCCGGCCTATGATGCGCCCAGCATCCATACCGACGAGGTCGGCACGCGTCCGGAAGGCATGATCGTGACCGCATCCAATGCCACCTCCGATGTCCAGGCCGCCGAGATCCGCCACGGCAGCGGCATCTTCTGGGGCGTTCAGTATCATCCTGAGTTCACGCTGAACGACATCGCCGCCATCGTGGCCCGCTATGGGCCGACCCTGATGCAAGAGGGGCGGGTACGGTCAGAGGAGGAGGCTATCGGTCATGCCAGTGAACTCAGGGCATTGGGTGACGATCCCACGCGCACCGATCTGGCCTGGAAGTTGGGCATCGATGCCGATGTCCTCGATGCCGACAGGCGTATGATCGAGATCCGCAACTGGATCGAGCACATGGTCAAGCCGGTCATGAGCAAGCGCGTGCGCGATTAGGACAGGCTGTCCATCGGCCTGCCGGCATCCGCAACAGTTCGAGCGATCGGCACGATTGCCTTGGTGGGAGCAGGCGCGAAAATGAGCCGGACAAACGACCGGAACGCGAGAATCTGCCGTTCCAGCCGATGCGGCTCGTTCAGCGCCTTCGACATGATGATGCCGCCGTCAACCACGCAGGACAGCATGTCCGCCACGTCATCAAGGTCGATCAGCTCCCGCGGGGGATGAACTGCGGCGATATCGTCGAGCACCTTGCGAAAGCGCATGTTCCAGCTGCGGACGGAAGCGGCCGTCAGCGTGCGCACCTCCCGGTCGAACAGCCGCTCCTGATAGCAGACGCTGGCGATGAGGCAGCCGGGATGACCGTTGGGCAGGTCCGACATGATCTCGGCCAGCAGCTTCAATGAGATCAGGAAGGCCTGTAGCGGGTCATCGGAGAGCTCCCGGCCACGCTGGAAGATGTCGTCGAACAGCGCGTCGGTGGTCGCCACGTAGCGCCTGATCATCTCATGCGCGAGTTCGTTCTTGTCGCGGAAATGATAGAAGAAGCCGCCCTTGGTGATCCCGGCTTCCGCCACAAGCTCTTCGATCGACGTCGCGCTGAAGCCCTTCGCGAGGACGGCCGCCTCCGCGATGGTAAGAAGTCGCTCGCGCGTGGCAAGGCCTTTGGCCATGGCCGTGATCCAGCTTCCTGTACTGACGGTATAGTTTTCACGGTGTCGCGACAAGAGCAGTCAGATGTTCTGCATCGTCGGCATCCATAACTCGTTGATGGCGCGTCAACATTTCCGATGAGGCGGGAGTGGACTGCGAGACGACTATCTCACGTCCGTCTTCTGGCTCAGAAATCCCGCATCGAAACGCGTTCAGGGAGACAATCATGCCAAAGTACCGGGACCATCTACCCCAGACGCGCGATCGGATGTTCCTGTCCGATGGCGGAATGGAAACGACGCTGATTTTCCATGAGGGTCAGGATCTGCCGTGCTTCGCCTCCTTCATTCTCCTCGAAACGGATGAGGGACGGACCCGCTTGAAGAGCTATTACGAGCGCTACCTGTCCATCGCCCGGCAGAACGGCGTGGGCTTTGTGCTCGACAGCGCCACCTGGCGCGCCAATCCCGACTGGGGCGCGCAGCTTGGCTATAATGCGCAGGGCCTGCGCAGGATCAACGAAGCTTCCATCGCGATGTTGGCCGATCTGCGCCACCGCTGGGAGGCACCGGAAACACCGTGCGTGATCAGCGGAGCCGTGGGCCCTCGCGGCGATGGCTACAAGATCGGCGTCATGAGTGCCAGTGAGGCTGAGGAGTATCACCGCGCCCAGGTCGAAGCCTTTGCGGGCACCGAAGCGGATATGGTCACAGCTTTCACCCTGACAACCGTCGATGAAGCCATCGGCATCGCTCGGGCGGCGCGGGCCTGCGCGATCCCCAGCGCAATATCCTTCACGGTGGAAACCGATGGCAGACTTCTGTCCGGCCGTACCATCGCCGAAGCCATCGAGATCGTGGATCAGGAAACGGACGGCGCACCGGCCTACTTCATGATCAATTGCGCCCATCCCACGCACTTCGATCGCGCGCTGCCGAGCGACGAGAAATGGATGGCCCGCATTGGCGGCATCAAGGCGAACGCCTCAAGCAAAAGCCACGCCGAACTCGATGAGGCGGAAACCCTTGATGCCGGTGATCCGGTTGCTTTGGGCGCGCAGTACCGGCAGTTGCAAAGCCGGCTTCCGAGGATGCGCATTCTCGGCGGCTGCTGCGGCACGGATCATCGTCACGTGGCCGCCATGGCAAGAGCTTGCCTGCCGATGACCGCCTCAGCCCTGTGAGTGACCGGGAGGCTGCTCTTCAGGCGGAGGCTGCGGCTTCCGCCTTGGCGGTGGCTGGAAAGGCTGCCCGCATATCGAGCCTCATGGCTTCCCTGTAACCGCTACACCATCGCCATTGCTTCGAAGTCGTCGAGAATCGAACGAAGGAGAGTCAATGCGTCCCTCAGTTCGACAAGATTCGATGCGCCGCCAAGACAGAGACGAAAGCCATTGGCCATCGGATCGAGTGGCTGCAGGGGAGTTGGCGAGGCCAGGGTCAGCCCCGCCTGGGCGGCCTCTGCAAACAGAGATATCGCAGTCCGACCGAGCGACATCGTCACCCAAAGATGGAAGGCAGGGACAGTTGGAATCACGGGTATGAAATCACCGAGCAGCTCGCGCGCCAGATCCACTCGCTCTGCCGCCGCTGCCCGCTTCATCTTTACCTGCTCGGCTAGGCTGCCGTTCTTCATCATCCGGACGACGGCTTCCGACATCACGGCGTTGGCCATCCAGCCCGTTGCCCTGATGGAGTTCACGATGCGGTCGCGGAACGGTGGGGGCGCGACCATAGCGCCAATCCGCAGCCCGGGAGCCAGGCATTTGGCAAAACTGACCACATAGAAGGCACGATCCGGGATGAATGACGTCACTGTCGGAAGCGGATCGCTGGACAGGAAGCCGTAAGCATCGTCCTCGATGACCCAGGCATCATGCCGACGGACGATCTCGGCGATCTCACGCCGCCGCTCAACAGGCATTATGCTTGCCGAAGCGGTCTGGAACGTGGGTGTGAGATAGAGGGTTTTGGCACCGCTTTCCTTGAACGCTTCGTCAAGCCGGTCAGGGATAATGCCGTGGTGATCCATCAGCACTCCCTTCAGCGCATATCCCTCCATCAACGCCAGCGCCATCATCCCGGAATAGGTCAGATTTTCAGCAAGCACCGGCGTGCCCGGCTTGGACAACAGCCGCATCGCTATCGAAATGGCATGCTGGGCGCCGTGGGTGATGAACAGGTTGTTTGGCGATATCTCCAGGGAAGCTTGGCCAAGCCAGTCCGCCACGGCACGGCGGTGTTCTTCCCGACCCTGGTGGGGCAGGTATCCAAGAAGCCGGGGAAACTGTTTGTCTTCCATGACCTCGGTCATGGTCCGGGAGATGAGCTCGTCTTCGCCTGTTGGCGGAGGCGTGTTCAAGGCCAGATTGATCCGGCGCGGGCTTTCGTGCGCTGAAGCCTCGGTTACTCCCAAAGGCTGGTTGGTTGGAAGGAGGAAGGTGCCCTTGCCGACTTTGCCCGAGATCAAGCCGCGCCGCTCCGCAGCCGCATAGGCCTTCGACACTGTTCCGACGCTGAGGCCAAGCTTGTCGGCCATCTCCCGGTGTGTCGGCAGACGGTCACCGGCGCTTACATTCCCGGCGGCGATGTCGGCCTGAAGCGCCGCGACTATTTGCAGATAGCGGGGGCCTTCGCCGAAGGGCAGCTTTGGATACCAACTCATAGCAATCCTCCAATGACCGCACGAGATATGACAATTCGGCAATTGTCGCAATCCAGCACTGATTCCAAGCCCACCTTTATACACACTCCTCAGACGCCTCGACGCCCCCTTTGCCGTCGCGGTTCGCTGACTTAGCTGACAGATTATTATAATCCCGTCTGGCGTACCGCTCCTCGCTTATCCTACTTGCATGTCCTATTTTTCGGGTTGCATGCATGGGGGGATCGCCATATTGTCATGCTAACGATGGGTGAATTGCAAGGATTCAATACATGATCTATGAAATTCGCATATACGAACATGTGGATGGCAGGGCTGACGCCGTCCGCCGGCGGTTTACGGAAGAGGTGGCGCCGCGCTTTCCCAAGCACGATATCGAGCTGCTGGGTGCGTTCACTGATCTCGATACGGGAATGCTGACCTATATGACCCGCTTCCCCGATGAGGAGTCCCGCAAGCGCGCATGGGCGTCGTTCGGAGCCGATCCGGAGTGGAAAGCGATCAAGGCCGCCAGTGAAGTGGATGGTCCGCTCATCGCCAAACAGCACGTCAGCGTGGTCGCGCCGGCAATGACCGGTCTGCCGATCACCTGATTGGCCTAGCGGTGATTTCTCATTTTCACAGGATCGAATAATAGTGAAGCCAGCTCCATTCTCCTATGTTCGCCCGTCTTCGCTGGCAGAGGCATGTGATGCGTTGGCGTCTGATCCTGATGCCCGCGTCATCGCCGGTGGCCAGACGCTCGTGCCCATGTTGGCCATGCGGCTTGCGCGCCCGACGCTCCTTGTCGATGTCACAGCAATTGCAGATCTCGTCGGGATTCAGGAAACCGAAGCCGGCATCGAGATTGGCGCCGCAACGCGGCAGGCGCACGCACTTGTTTCAGATCTCATCAGGACCCAGGTGCCCCTTCTCAGCAAAGCCCTGCCCAACGTGGGTCATCCCCCAACCAGGGCGCGTGGCACGGTGGGCGGCTCCATCGCCCATGGCGACCCTTCAGCCGAGATCGCCCTCGCGGCCACGGTGTTGAACGCCACGATACACTACCGGGACGGCGACGAAGATCTGGAATTCCAACCGGACGAATACTTCATCGGCCCGACCCTGACCGCGGCTCCGCCGAGCGGATGTCTGACCAAAGTGGTGTTCCCGAAGCGGCCGGAAGGGCGCGTCGGAGCAGGCTTCCAGGAGATTGCCTCTCGAAGAAGCGACTATGCCTTCGCCTCGGCGGGCGGGCAGGTTGTTCTTGATCAGGCCGGCACCTGTGTCGCCGCTCTCCTCGGTATCGGCAGTGTCGGGGACGTTCCTGTTGCAATCGATGTCGGCGGGCTCGTCGGAACGCGTCTGGACGACGGTCAAATCGCGGAGGCTGTCGCCGCGGCGCTTGAGGGGCTGGAGGTCGTGGACGACTTGCATGCGACCGCAAGTTATCGGAAGCGCGCCGCAGCCCGCCTGGCGTTTCTCGCTCTTGTCGAGGCGCGGGATGACGCGCGAGCCGGAGGAGCGGCAGCATGAAGGTTTCACTGACCGTCAACAATCGAAAGACCGACATCGACGTCGAGCCACGCACGACCCTTCTGGATGCGTTGCGCGATGAACTGAGCCTCAAGGGCACGCACGCCGGCTGCGAGCATGGTGTCTGCGGTGCCTGTACCGTCATGGTCGACGGCGTGGCCGTGCGCTCCTGCCTTATGTTCGCCGTTCAGGGAGAGGGCCTCGACATCACCACGATCGAGGGGATTGCGCGCGGCGAAGGTGAATTGGGAATCGTTCAGGACGCCTTTTGCGAAACGCACGGTCTTCAGTGTGGGTATTGCACGCCCGGCATGATTGTCGCGGCGCAGGCGCTCCTGCGGCAGAACCAGACGCCTACGGATGACGAAATTCGCGAGGCCATCTCCGGCAATATCTGTCGATGCACCGGCTACGGCCAGATTGTCGAGGCTATACGCCTTGCTGCGAAGCGCATGCGCGAGAGCAATGCCCTCAGGGCCGGGGAGGTCGCGGAATGAACCAGCAGAATAACCGCTTCATTTCCGGCAATCGACGCGTTCGCGAAGACCGCCGCTTCGTGGTCGGCAAGGGCAAGTTCGTCGCCGACATCGATATTCCTGACATGGCCCATGTCGCGCTTGTCGCCGCCCAGTATCCGGCAGCAAAGATCCTCAATATCGACCCAACGGCCGCACTCGCCATGGAGGGGGTCGTTGCCGTTCTGACAGGGGACGAGCTGGCTGCCGCGGTCAATCCGTTGATGAACGGGCTCGACACGCCAAACGTGAAGCGGTTCCCGCTTGCCGTCGGTCAAAACCGCTACGCGGGAGAATGGGTCGCGGCGGTCGTTGCCGAAACCAGAGCGCTCGCCGAAGACGCGGCGGAAAAGGTCGTCGTCGATGTCGAAAGGCTCGCCTTTATCACCGATGCGGAAGCGGCGCTGGAACCCAGTTCGCCTCCGTGTCACCCGGAGCATGGGTCCAATCTCCTGCTCGACCGAACCTTCGACTGGGGTCCCGTCGAGGAAGATTTCGCACGCAGCGAGGAGAAGCTCAGCCTCCGCGTGACCTGGGGCCGAAATTCGACCGTGCCGATCGAAACCTTCGGCGTCATCTGCAAATGGGATCCCTGGTCGGAAATACTCGACGTCTGGGCATCGATCCAGATGCCGAAATATGCCGATCAGATCGCGCGTTCCCTGAAAATCCCCGGCAACGCCGTGCGGGTTCACTACGATGTCGATGTCGGCGGCAGCTACGGCGTCAAACGCGGCATCAAACACACGGTCCTCTGTGGCTATCTCGCCAGAAAGCTCGGACGGCCGATCCGCCTCATCGAGGACCGCCTGGAGAACATGCGGGCCGGCGATGCACATGGGCCAGAGCGCATCTTTGACATCGACGTCGCCTTCGACCGGGACGGCACGGTTCGCTCCATGAAGATCCGCGCGCTGGACAATGCCGGTGCATATGCCGGCCGTGCACCCTTCCAGCTGGGAAAGCCGATTGGCGCAATCGTCGGTCCCTACCAGATCGCTTCGGTCCAATACCGAGCGATGTCGGTGACGACGAACAAGACCGTACAGGAGGCGGTGCGAGGCTTCGGCCAGTCTCCGACCAATTACGCCATCGAGACCATGATGGACCGCGTCGCCGACCATCTCGGAATGGACAGGATCGAACTCAGGCGGCGCAATTTCATCCGGTACGACCAGTTCCCCTATGAGATTCCGTCGGGCAGTTCCTATGATTCCGGCGATTACCACACGGTTGTCGACAAGGTCCTTGCTCAGGCAAACTACGAAGACATCGTCGCCGAACGGGACAGGCTGCGTGCGGAGGGGCTTTGCGCAGGCATAGGCATTGCTGCCTGCCTCGAGCCCTCGGGCGGCAATTCATCCTTCGAGCCGTTGCTCAACGAGAACAACCGGACGTCGACCTGGATGGAAGGCAGCCGGGTGAATATTGATGCCCTCGGCGAGGTGACCGTCGCCATTCACACCACGAGTTCAGGGCAGGGACATGAGACACTCGCCGCCACGGTCGTGGGCGAGGTGCTTGGCATCGATCCCGACCGTATTCGTGTGATCCGTCCCGATAGCCTTGGCAGCCTTCCCGGAAACTCGCCGGTCGGAAGCCGCATGGCGATCATGCTCGGTGGCGCTGCAGCGGGGGCCGCCCGCAATCTGCGCAAGCAGATCGTTGCGATCGCCTCACATGCCATGGGCATCGATCCGTCCGTGGCACGTTATGAAGACGGTGCGGTCTTGGCGCCGGATGGTCGATCTGTCGGTTGGGATGAAGTGGTGGATATTGCGCACCGCCGGTTCCACGATCTGCCGCCGGACACCAACCCGGGCCTGACGGCAAGTTTCATCCAGCAGGTCCCGACGGGCGTCGCCCTGCCGAAGGATGGCAGGGTACAGATGTATCCCTGCTATTCATTCGAGTTCCACGTCGTCCTCCTGTCGTTCGATCCGGTGCTCGCACGTCCGGAAATTCGCCGTTACGTCATTGGCCATGACTGCGGCACGGTGATCAATCCCCATATCGTGAAGGGTATGACCCTCGGCGGCATCGCGCACGGCATCGGCGCGGCCCTGCTGGAGGAGTTCGTCTATGACGGGGAAGGTCAACTTATGACGCAAAGCTTCCTCGACTACCTTATGCCGTCCTCACACGAAGTGCCGGAAGTCGAGATCGTTCACCACTGCACACCTTCTCCGCTGACCGAGTTCGGGCAGAAGGGATCCGGTGAAAGTGGTTATCTCGGGGCACCTGCGGCCATCTCAGGCGCCATTCACGATGCCGTACGCCCCTGGGGCGTGCAGCTCGACAAACTCCCCATCCGCATGAGCGCGGTGAGCGACGCGATAGCCGCCGCACAGGAAAAAGGCAATTTACCCAATGATCATTGACGCCCACGCTCACCTCGTCCCGCCCGCATTGCTCGACGAATTGCGCGACCGCCGCACCGAATTTCCATCCGTCTCCATGACGGAAAAGGATGGCAGCCTGGCTTTTTCATTCGCCGGCAAAGCCCCGACGCGGCCGGTATCGCCCGGTCTTACCAATGTCGCGAAGCGGTTGGGCTGGATGGATGAGAACGGCATCGACCGGCAAGTCGTGGGCGGCTGGCTCGACATGTTCGGCAATGATCTTCCCGCAGAAGAGGGCGCCGAGTGGGCGCGCACGATCAATCGCCACCTGAAACAGGCCGCAAAAGACAGCGGCGACCGCTTCATCGGACTATCCGTCGTCCCGCTTCAGGATGGCGCTCGCGCTGCAGAAACCCTACGCGCGGCTCACGCCGACGGGTTCAAGGGTACCATGATCGGCACCCAGCCGAAGGGAAAGGGCGGGGTCCTCGATGATCCGGACCTCACCCCTTTCTGGGAAGCCGCAAACGAACTTGGGTCGATCGTCGCGATCCATCCGGTGTTCGACGCTGGCGACGATCGCGTGAAGTTTCACGGGATGGAAAACGCCGTGGGCCGCGTTACCGACACCCTCATCGCCGTGAGCAGGATCATCTACTCCGGGCATGTCGAGCGCTATTCCAACGTCAAATTCGTAGTCGGCATCGGCGGGTCTGCTCTGCCCTATGTGATCGGGCGCCTGAAAAGGAACCATTCGCTTCATCCCGACGACATGGCCGATCCTGCCAAGGCCTTGTCCATGATGTACTACGACACGTTGGTTCATGATCCCCTGGCTCTGAAGCTGCTGATCGACACCGTGGGTGCCGATCGTATTCTGCTCGGCTCGGACATGCCTTTCCCCATTGGCGATCCGAAGCCACGGGCAATCCTCGAAAGCGTCGGTCTCAGCGGCGCCCAGCGCCAGTCGATCGAAGGCGGGCTGATTGAGACACTGATCGGCGCTTAACGCACGCGTGGGAGGAGCATGCTGATGAAAATGGAATTGAACGGATCGGAACACATCGCGGCCAGCAGGCGCCAGCTATGGGACGGACTGAACGACCCGGCGGTTCTCACCATGTGCATTCCCGGCTGCAAGGCAATGGTCCAGACCGCCCCCGATAGCTACGACGTGGCGATGCAGCTCAAGGTCGCCGCCGTGGGCGGGGGGTTTGATGGAAAGGTCGCCCTCTCGGACAAGATCGAGCTCGAGCGCTGCCGGATCGCGGTGTCGGGTGCGGGAACGCTGGGCACGGGCTCCGGCACGGCCGAATTCGTGATCACCGAGATCGATGCCGAAAATTGTCAGCTGGACTATGCAGGGACCGGAGAGATCGGCGGGCTTGTTGCGGGCGTTGGCCAACGAATTCTCGGCTCCGTTGCAAAACACCTGACGAAGCAGTTCTTTACCGCGCTCCGGAAACATTTCGCCGAACTCGAAAAAGCGGAGGTGTGACATCATGTCGATCACAACCTCCGGAGAACGTTTTGTCACAGTTGGAGGTGCTCATAGCATCTTCCTGTCGGAACGGCCGGCCGTCGGCGGTGCGCTGCCAGTCCTCTTTCTCAATTCCCTCGCAGCAGATCTGACGATGTGGGATGGCGTGCGTGACGGCCTCGGCCTTCATTCGGCCGCCTACGATGCCCGCGGACATGGCCGCTCTGACGCGGTCGCCGGCGATGCGACCATTGATGAGTTCGCGGATGACGCGGCCGCGGTGATGGCTGCCGCCGGCTTGGAAAGGGCTGTCCTTTGCGGGCTTTCGCTGGGCGGACTGACGGCCATGCGACTTGCTGAGCGGATGCCGGATCGTGTCGCGGGCCTGGTGTTGGCGAATACCGCTGTTAGTTTTCCGCCAGCGCAAATGTGGCGCGATCGCGCGGAACTCGCTCGAGCCGGTTCGTTCTCGCAACTCGTCCAGCCCACTCTGGAACGCTGGCTGACGCCATCCTACCGTCAAGCGCGGCCGGACGTCGCCGAGAAGGTGCGCGAGATGATACAATCGACGGCCGCGGAGGGATATGCCGCCGCCTGCGCCATTCTGGGTAATGCAGATACCGGGCAGGCATTGCGGGACTTTGACGGACCGGTGCTGGTCATCGCTGGAAGGCATGACCAATCCACTCCCATCGCCCGGGCCGAAGAGATGGTCGCATTGGCTGATAACGCCGAGCTTCTTGTGCTCGAAGCCGCACATCTTTCCGCCGTCGAGTGCGCGGCCGAATTCGGCGCAGCATTGAAGCGGTTCGTCGAACGGGCAAGCTGACCGGGCCGAGCCGGGCGCTTGAGCAGATCGGCGGCGGGGCAGGCGCAAAACCGGCCCGCTCCCACTGGCCTTGATGGTCGGATAGGTCGAAGAGGACAGCGGCTGTAATGATCATGAATGCAGGGCTCTGGAATTCAGCCGAAAGTGCTTCAACAAAGGCAAAATCGACATTGAAGTGGCCGGCAATCAACTAACAGTGCTTGGCTATTGTTGCTGAAGGTGGTGCCGCCTGCACCATTATCTCGTAATTGCACTTATTGTACCAATATATCTGGTTGTTTTGAATGGGATTGATGTATAATTTGTTTGACATTCCTGCGGCCCCTTTCTACCCTCGGAGGTAGCTTATCGTAGTGCCGCGCACGGTCTGCCTAATGATAGCGGCGCAAGGGAGGGAGAAGGCCATGCGTTCAATTTTGGCCCCCATTTTGGCGGCAAGCACTATTCTGTTCTGTTCCGGCGCGGGAGCGCAGGAAAAGCTTACTGAATTGTCCATTGTAGTCTTCGGGCCTCCTTCGCTCGGAGCCTTCCTGCCGCCGATCATCAAGGCGCAGAAATTCGACGCCGCGCATGGGCTGGACATCACCTTTGCCGAACGTACCCCGGACGCCTATGCGGCTCAGTTCAACTCGGGAGAGTTCAAAATCGGTGGCAGCGCAGCGCTGCTCACCGTCGGTCTTGCGGAAACGCGCGGGGTCAAGGCGACGTACCTGTTCAACCTTTTTGATTTCTGGGGTGCGGTCGTTACCACGCGGGACGATGTCCAGAGCCTCGGCGACCTCGCCGGCAAGGATTTGGCGGCAGCAACCGGCACAACCAACTACCAGATGTTCCGATGGCTGGCGAAGGCGCAAGGCTTTGATCTTTCCCAGGTCAAGGCCGTCAATACCGCCACGCCGGGCCTCGTAGGTTACGTGATGGCTGATCGCGCGGCGGGCGTTCAACTCTGGGAGCCGGGCTTCACGTCGTTGATGGCGCAGAACGACAAGGTTCGTTCGCTGGACCTCAACATTGCCGCTACCTGGGAGAAATTCGCCGGATCGCCCAACATTCCCTATCTGGGCGTGGCGGCAGACAGTGCTTGGGCGGAAAGCAACAAGGAAACCGTTTCAGCGCTCTACAACGCATATCATGATGCGGCAGAGTGGGTGAAAGCCAATCCTGATAAGGCCGCTGCCCTCATATCCGGAGGCAAGACCGACGTTTCTGAGAACTATGCGGAACTGATCCGGGCCAACGACCGCCTCGGTCTCAATGTTCAATGGGCGAAGGACGTCAAGGACGAGATCAAGAAGGTCTACGAAGTCGGCCTTGAGATCGAATATTTCCCTTCCATGCCGACAGACGCGACGATCTATGAGGGCGGGGGTGCGCGATGAGCATGAAGTCTGATGCTGCGCAGCCAGACTTCGCTCTGATCGACGCCGCACTGAAGGTATTCTGGACGGCCGCGCCCTTCATTCTGATCGCGGCCTGCTGGCAGGTCGCGTCCCTCTTCTTCCCGCCTTTCCTGTTTCCTTCACTGCTGGACGTCTTTTCTCGCGTGTTCGAGATCCTGACGTCCTGGTCGCAGTTTTCCAGTGTGCTCGCGACGGCGATGCGCATCCTCGGTGGCCTTGCTGGAGCTTTTCTCATCGGAACCGTCCTCGGTGTTCTGATTGTTCAATGGCAACCCCTGGACCGTCTGTTGACGCCGGTGTTGATCTTCTTTCAGGGCGTCCCGGCGCTGAGTTGGGTCGTCTTTGCCATCATCTGGTTTCACGGCATTGAATTCCGCATCCTGTTCATCATGGTGGTCACCACACTTCCCGCCTTCACGTTCCAGGTGGTGGGAGCGTTGCGCGGGATGAACAAGGACTTGCTGGAAATGGTGATGAGCTTCCGCCCCAACCGGCGCAAGTTCTTCGGCGCCATGGTGCTTCCGGCCGTGCTGCCGGAAATCCTCACCGCCTGGAAGGTCAATCTCGGCAACGCAAGCCGTGTCGTGGTCGTTGCCGAACTGGTCGGCTCGTCGGGTGGCGTGGGCTATCAGCTTCTTCAGCAGCAGCAGTTGTTTGACATGGCCGGTGCGCTTGCGTGGACCCTGCAACTCGTCTTCTTCGTCCTTCTCTTCCAGTGGTTCCTGAGCTTTATCGAGCGCGTCGCGTTTCGCTACCGCGCCGTATCGGAGCGTTCACTATGATGCGTACCGCCGAAACGAACGTCCCGGCGGCTCCGATCGGAGACCCCAATGGAGCGACGATACGGTTTCAGAATGTCCGCAAGAGCTTTGGGCAGTTCGTAGCAGTCGACGGACTGAACCTCGACGTCCAGCAAGGTCAACTCGTGGCTCTTCTTGGAAAGACCGGTTGCGGCAAGTCAACGATATTCAACATGATATCCGGGCTGACGTCGGCAACGGAGGGCGAAGTATCGGTAATGGGGCAGAACCCATTCGAGCGCTTCAACTGGTATCGCGGCAAGATGGCCATCGTTTTCCAGAACGACCGCCTGCTGCCCTGGCGCACGGCGGTTCGCAACGTCGAACTCGGGCTTGAGGTTCTCGAGTTGCCAAAGGCGGAGCGCAAGGAACGCGCCATGCAATGGCTCGAAAAGCTGGGCTTGAAGGGGCATGAGCACGACTACCCGCACGCGCTTTCCGGCGGCATGCGCCAGCGCGTATCGATCGCACGCGCTTTCGCCACCGACGCACCGCTTCTGCTGTGCGATGAGCCGTTCTCGGCTCTGGACGAAATTACGTCCACGCGGTTGCGAACCGAATTCGCGCGGCTGGTGCGCGAGAACGGCAAGACGGCTGTCTTTATCACGCATTCCATCAACGAGGCATTCGACATTGGAGACCGGATCATTGTCCTGAGGCGCCCCGCCGAAATTGCGCAAGATATCCGCATGTCCGCTGATGTCGGTGAGGAAGAGCGTGAGCGGATCCGCGAGATAATCCGCACATCTCTGTCGCACTAGTTTGACCGGGGGCACCACGAATTGTCAGCTCCGGACGGCAGCGCCTCTGTCGCGGCTGAAAAGAAAGAGATTCAGTCCCAATATTTCCATCACTCGCCCAAGAACACTGCTGGAGTGACAGGAGCAGCGACCGGAAAGCCGCCATGGTTCGGGGGCTCGGCTCGCAGTCGATGTAAGTAATGACGGAGTGCAGCTAAACCCATTTGTGCTTGAAAAAGCGGGGCCGGTACTGATGAAGCAAACCTTTGCGATGGGTATCACGGCCTCAGTGGGAACAGGCACGGAAGCCTTGGCGCTGAAGTATCCTTCAAGGCCGATAACACTCAACGTGGGCTTTGCTCCCGGCGGTCCAAACGACATTCTGGGACGACTTGTTGCCAAGGCCTTGTCGGCAAGGCTTGGCCAGCCGGTCAGCGTGGAAAACCTTCCTGGAGAGTCGGGAAACATCGCCACCGAGGCAGCGGTGAAATCCGCTCCGGACGGTCACACATTGCTTCTCTTAGGGCCTGCAAATGTAATCAACATCTCGATTCACAAAGAACTGAGCTACGATTTCCAGAAAGATATTATTCCGGTGGCCGGCATCACCCGGGAACCATTGGTAATGGTGGTCCATCCCTCCGTTCCGGCAAGAACCGTGCCGGAGTTCATCGCATACGCAAAGACAAAACCAGCGGATCTCAGGGTGGCTTCCACAGGCAATGGAAGTTCTCCCCATGTCACCATGGTGCTTTTCAACTCGATGACTGGGCTGGACCTGCCTATCGAGCACTTTCAGGGCGGTGGACCGGCGTTGAAGAACATCATCTCCGGAAGCACGAAGATGATGTTCGAGCCGATGTCCGCGTCCATCGATCTGGTCAGGAGCGGCAAGCTTCGCGCGCTTGCCGTCACCACAGCAGGAC
The DNA here is from genome assembly GCF_014635245.1 of Agaricicola taiwanensis. Taxonomy (GTDB): domain Bacteria; phylum Pseudomonadota; class Alphaproteobacteria; order Rhizobiales; family Methylopilaceae; genus Agaricicola; species Agaricicola taiwanensis. The sequence continues at coordinate 539,981 of NZ_BMCP01000001.1, forward strand.
CCTCGGCCTCCTTGCCCGGAATCCCGGCCGTGGCCGAGACCATTGCCGGCTTCGAGGCAAGCGCGGTGACGGGTATCGGCACACCTGCCGGCACGCCTAAGGAGATCGTGGACAAGCTGAACGCGGAGATTAACGCCGCTCTGTCCGATCCTGCGGTTCTCGCCGAACTGGCCGCAACTGGCGGTGAGCATATCGGCGGTTCTCCTGAGGATTTCGCCAATGTGCTGGAAGGCGAGATCGCGAAATGGAGCGCTGTCGTGAAAGCTGCCGGTGTAACGGCGGATTAGTGCATTCGAAAAAAGAAGCGAGTTCCGCCGCGGGATTACTTTGTCGGAAGCTCGACAGGACTTTTGTCACGCATGTTTAACGGGAGGATTAAGAGCATGAAAAGTGTAATAGACGGACAGAAATGGTGGACTGGAGTGACATCGGGCCTGCTGGCTTGCGGCATCCTGCTGGCGCCGGCGGTGACCATGGCAAACGACAAGTTTCCGGAAAAGGAAGTCACGATCGTCGTGCCGTTCACACCGGGCGGCGTCACTGACCTCAATGCACAGATCCTGGCAAAGCACCTTGCCAAGCACTGGGGCCAGAAAGTCTCTCTTCAGGGCATGCCGGGCGCGGGAGGGGCCAAGGGAACCATGCATGTTTTGGCTGCGCCCAAGGACGGCTATACCATGATGATGAGCGCGACCGGGCAAGCAACACAGAACCCGGCCATCGACAGCAAATCGCCCTACAAATGGGATGATCCAACTCTCGTCGCTCGCACCAGCTTGAGCCCACTCGTATTCGTCGTTAAGGGAGATTCTCCCTGGAATTCCCTTGAGGACGTTGTCAACGACGTCAAGGCAAATCCGGAAAAATATAAATTCGGAACCTCCGGAAGGGGTGGCGTCGGTGCAATTGCGCTCTCCGTGCTTCTAGGCAGCAGCGGGGTCGATGTCTCCAAGGTCGGCACCGTCGAGAAGCAGGGAGGTGGACCCCTTCTTGAAGCAGTGGTCACCGGTGAAACACACTTTGCCGCTCAATATCTGGCCGAGATGGGTGACTTGCTGAAAAGCAAAGCAATCAAGCCGCTGGCGGTGAGCACGTCTGAGCGCGTCAAGCAATTGCCCGATACTCCGACTGCAAAGGAAGCGGGATATGAGAACTTCAGCTTGATCGGCTGGAATGGCATCGTTGGTCCCGGTGATCTTCCCGAGGAAGCCGTGAACGATTGGGCGAAGGCTCTCGAGGCTTTGTCGTCTGACGCCGACTTCGTCGCGGAAACCGAAGCGTCGGGCGCGGTCGTTTCCTTCCTCGGACCGAAGGAGTTCAAGAGCGCTTTGAAGGTCGAGTATGAAACGGCGCTGGACCTGGTGACCAAGCTGGGACTGCGTCGCTAACAAACCGGTCCGCAAAACCTACCGCCTTCGGTCTGAAGGCGGTAGGTAATTTGATCACTTTTAGGCCCAACAGAATTACTCAAGAAGTCCGCTCACTAACTGCGCTGTCCGTCGGCCTATCAGCCTCGCAGCTGCGGATCTGTTTACGGAAACTAGCGGACTAAATCTTGTCTTGCGAGGTAAGCGATGTCTGGCCCGGAAATTCACAATACAGAGCAGAATCTGGACAGAGAAGTCCGACTGATTGTGCCTATCGAGGCAGGCGGAATTATAGACATGATAGCAACGCCTTTGGCTGGGGAGCTTCGGCGGTCGCTCGGTGGTCAGGTAAGGGTGGAATACGTTCCGGGTGCTCTGACCCAAACCGGATCGGCCTTAGCCGCCGCTTCCCCTGGGGATGGATTTACTCTTCTTGCCCACTCTCGCCAGCTTATCACCAACGTTTACACGACGACCAATGCGGTTCAGCCGCTGACTGACCTCAAACCCCTGTCGATGGTGGCGACAACTCCCTTCGTGCTGGCCGTCAACCCTTCGCTTCCGATCTACAGCATCAGTGATCTTGTCGATGCCGCAAGCAAGGCGCGCCTCTCTTATGCAAACTCTGGACGTGCCTCCAACCAGCAAATGGCAATGGAGCTCTTCAAGGACATGAGTGGCCTGGCTTTCGTCAGGCGCGAGTACGACGGCGGGGGTGGCGCTCAAGACGCAGTGGTCTCAGGAGAAAGCGACATTGGCATCTTTGCCCAGGTCGCGATCATGCGGCATATCGAGCAGTCAAAGCTGAGAGCAATAGCGGTGACCGGGGCCGAGCGCTCCGCAGCGCTACCCGACATCCCGACTGTCGCCGAGTCTGGATTCGGCAAGTACCAGTTTATCAGCTGGGTAGGCCTTTTTGCTCCGGGATCCACACCGCCGGGCACTGTTGCCCGCTTAAGCAACTCCCTGACGAGCACCATACGGGCACCGGCGTTCTCGTCCCTTATGAGACAGCAGGGCGCCAAGGCCATTGGCAGTACTTCTTGCGAGTTCGCAAGCTTCATCGCCGAGGAGCTGTCGCAGTGGAAGGATATAATTGGCAGGAGCGGGGTCTAAGTTACTGGTACCTCTTCGTGCTAGGTCCCGGATGCCCTCGATCGGATGCCTTCGGTGGTGGCGGCATGAGCGATGGCTTTTCGAGCAATTCCGGACACCTCAAAACCCAGCGGATGAGACGCCGCACGCCCCTCCTATGACATCACTGTCATGCCTCTGCGTAATTGTATCATAGGATGTATGCTACTTGGCTTGCATTATCATACGTCAATTGACAGCAAGCTGCCGCCTATCCTATGTTGCTGGCGGAGGAAGGCTTTGTGCGTTCTGCGGCTGAGGCCGAGGTGGGCGCGGTGGGTGATCAGCGCCACTGGCCGTCGGATGTTTCCTAAAACCATAACTGGGCAAAAAAGAAGCTGGACAGATTGAGCCAGCAAAACGGGGAGAAGAGCGTGCGTAACAGACTCAGAACAAATTTTTGGCTCGCGCCGGTGTTAGCCGCGGCTTCGCTGCTGCATACCCCGCTCTATGCCCAGGACGTCCCAAAGGATTATCCCAACAGGCCTATTGAATGGATCATACCTGCCGCTCCGGGCGGCGGAATTGACCTGTTTGGCCGAACGGTGACGAGAGTATTGAGCGAGCAAGGGATTGTCACCCAATCGTTCCAGATAACCAACAAGCCAGGCGCGGGTGGTGCGATCGGCATGGCCGAAATGGTGCAAAGAAAGGGAGACATCAACACCCTGCTGGGCGTTGCTCTTCACGTGCACCTGACCCCTCTGCTGCAGGGGACCCCGCATTCCTACAAAGATATGACGCCTATCGCAAAACTGTTCGCGGAATATGCGATGATGGTGGTGCGCAAGGACTCCCCGATAAAGAGCCTGGACGATGTCGTTGAGGCGATTAAGAAAGATCCGGGCAGCATCAAGTTTGGCGGATCGACGATCGGGAATACGGATCATTTGACTGCTGCCAACTTGGCAAAGGTTTCCGGCGTTGATCCCAGGAAGATCACCTTCGTGCCATATACAGGCGGTGAGTCCAACGCGGCGATACTGGGTGGCCATGTGGATGTCGGCATGGGCGGCCCCGACTTGATTGATCTCGTCACTGGCGGGGAAATGCGTGTCCTCGGCGTGGCTTCGCCAGAGCGGCTTTCTGGTCCTTTCGCGGAGCTGCCGACGTTCAAGGAGCAGGGCTACGAGGTTGTCACCGAAACATGGAGAGGCGTGTTTGGTCCGCCTGCGATGCCCGCAGCCGGGGTCAAATATTGGCAAGATGCTCTTGGTAAGATGGTGAAGACCGACGCTTGGCGGACAGAGCTCACCAAGAACCAGTGGGTAGATCGCTTTGAAACGGAAAGCTTTCCTGCCACTCTCGATCGAGAGCACGAAGAATTTCGCAAATCCTTGATCGAACTTGGTCTTGTTGCGAAATAGCGCCTATGTCCGGGTATAGTCATGTCGCAGGTAGGGCGGCTGAACTTTTGTTCACCGTCCTGCTGGTCATCTTTTCCCTGGCATTCATATGGTATTCTACTGTTATTCCTGACCCGCCCCGTAATGTTGCCGTAGGGCCGCGCACTTTTCCGTTCATTCTCGGAGGATTGCTGCTTGCCTGCTCATCGTTTCTGGCTTTCAAGCAGGTTTCTCAGGTCTTCTCGGGCCGTGTAGACGATCCTGCCGTTGAAGAGAGTGTTCCCGTAGAGGACGATGCGGAGATTGGTGATTGGTCCGGCGTCTTTGTGACCCTGGGAGCCTTCTTGGTCTTGCTCTTGGTTTTAGAGTGGCTGGGATTCTTATTGTCATTCACCTGCTTCATATTCTTCCTTTCCACTTACTTCGTGCCCAAAAAATGGAAAGTAAATCTTCTGGTCGCGCCGGTGTTCGCGACCACATTCTATCTGATGTTCACAAAGCTGCTGGGCGTTATTCTCCCAAACGGCCTCCTTTCATCTATCATCTAAGGAAGTGAGCGAGATGGAGAGTTTCGCGAACATACAAGCCGGTTTCGCGCTGGCTCTTCAGCCGATGTATCTGTTGATGGCCTTGGGCGGCGCTGCGCTCGGAACAGCGATTGGCGTCCTGCCGGGAATCGGACCGTCTCTCGCAATCTCACTCCTGCTGCCGTTCACGTTCCAACTTGTAGATCCAGTCGGTGCCTTCATAGCATTTGGGGGAATTTTCTATGGGGCGATGTATGGTGGTTCGACCACGACCATCCTGATCAACACTCCGGGTGAGAGTTCCTCTGTGGTGACGGCTCTCGACGGCTACAAGATGGCGCAGAATGGACGCGCAGGCGCGGCGCTCTCCACCGCGGCGATCGGTTCATTCTTCGCCGGTACCGTTGCTACATTTGCGCTGATGATCTTGGCGGAGCCGTTCGTTTCCTTCGCTCTGAGCTTCGGCCCGGCGGAGTATTTCGCTCTGATGGTTCTGTCGCTCTGTACCGTTACGGCGATCGGGGGAGGGCACCCGAGCAAGGCAGCATTTTCCACGCTGCTCGGTCTCTCGATGGGAATGATTGGCCTGGACAGCACCAGCGGACAGCTGCGGTTTACGTTCGGCGAAGCGTCCCTGTTCGACGGCATTGATGTTGTTGTCGCCGCCATAGGTCTGTTCGCGGTGAGTGAAGTTCTTTTCGGGCTAGGCAATCTTCGCCGCCAGCCGGAATCGCGGCTCGTTTCGCCCGGCCCGCTCAGGATGACCAAAGAAGAATGGAAGCGCTCGATCGCACCTTGGTTCCGGGGGTCGGGACTGGGCTTTATTATCGGCGTTTTGCCTGGAGCTGGAGCCACCATCGCTTCTTTCATGGCCTATGCACTGGAGAAAAAGGTCTCCAGGCATCCGGAGCAGTTCGGCAAGGGTGCGATCGAGGGCGTGGCCGGACCGGAAGCAGCGAACAATGCTTCGGCTGGCGGAGCGCTCGTGCCCTTGCTGACGTTAGGAATTCCCGGGTCCGCTACCGGCGCCGTCATGCTCGCCGCGTTCCAAGGCTACGGAATAAATACGGGACCTCTACTTTTGAAAAATCATCCCGATCTTGTCTGGGGTCTTATCGCCAGTCTGTACATCGGCAATCTGATGCTACTCGTGCTGAACTTACCGCTTGTTGGTCTGTGGGTGAAATTGCTGAAGATTCCGGAGGCACTTCTTTATCCAATGATCCTGACACTGAGCACTCTCGGTGTGTATAGTTTGAATCGGAGCATTTTTGATCTTTATATGCTCTTCGGGATCGGCATCATAGGTTTTCTGTTGCGACGGTTTCGCTATCCGCTTGCCCCGGTGATCCTCGGACTGGCGTTGGGGCCGCTGTTGGAAACGGAATTCCGCCGGGCATTGATCGGATCACGAGGTGACTGGAGTGTGTTTGTTGGCAGCCCAATCGCAGCCTCCGCACTCCTTCTGACGCTCGCCTTTATCCTGGTTCCTATTCTTATCAAGGCCGTCCGTTCTGTCTCCGGTGTTAAGCCGCAAATGCCCTGAGACCGCATGGAGCCTTCGTCTCGGGACGCGCTGTCGAAGCTATGGCGGCCGCCCAATCACCACGAGGCGGACTGCAGCTCAGCGTCGGTGGCGCGTCACCTCCATCATTCCAGGGCTGCCCGTTCATCACGCTTACTTGCGCTTCGGGCGATACCAGTCGCTCCGACAGCAGCTGCACCATGCTGGCGTTGGCGATGGCTCCCGAACCTGTGTTGCTGATCCGGCGGGCACCGGATGCTGTAATCCGCCCGGGACTGATAGTAGGATACGGTTATAATTTTGTCAGGTGATGCAGCAACATGCCACAGCTCCCTCCGCTTAATGCGATCCGCGCTTTTGAAGCTGCCGCGCGCCTTCAGAGCTTCAAACATGCTGCCGAAGAACTTCGCGTCACCGACAGCGCGATCTCGCGGCACATCGCGCTGCTCGAGGCATGGCTGAGGGTAAAACTGTTTCGAAGGCTGACGCGCCAGGTTGTGCTGACGGCTGAAGGAGCCGCTCTTTTTTCCGAAACCTCGCCGGCGCTCAGCCGCATAGCCGCAGCGGCGGAGAGCATCTCTCGGGTCAACGACGCCGAGACACGGATCGCGGTCAGCGCGTCACCGACATTCACGATGCGATGGCTCATTCCACGGCTGCCCGACTTCCTGCGTTCAAATCCCGGTATCGACATTTCCCTCACAACATCGATCGAGCCGGCCGATTTTATGTCCGGCTACGACATGGCTATCCGCCGTGTATCGCAAGTCTCGCCAGATCTTGGATATGTGCGCATTCTCGACGAATTGCGGATCCCGGTCTGTCATCCCTCACTGAAGGAACGCATCAATCCCGAAGACCCGACCACCTTTCTTTCGCAGGAACTGCTCCACGCACGCACCTCTCTGGGCGCCTGGGCGGAATGGCTGGCCGAAGTCGGCGTGACCGAAGGTCTCCCGCCCCAGACGACCTTCTTCGACGAGATGTATTTCGTCGTGCAAGCTGCCGCCAGTGGTCTTGGCTTCGGCATCGTGCCGGCACCGCTGGTGATCGACGAGGTGCTGTCCGGCAAGCTGGCGCTGCCTTATCCCTACGCCTCCCGCCGCGCAAATCACTACCATGCAATCTTCCCCAAGACGCGGCGGCGCAACCGGGCGATAGCGTCGTTCTGCGACTGGATGGCCGAGCAGGGGCAGGTTTCCGCGCGCCTCGTCTGCCACGCCCTCGATCTCGATCCGAGTTCGCATGACAGTTGAGTAATCCTGTCCTGTTCCTCCAAAAAGATCTGTTGTGAGGCAAGGCCATGTTCCCCAAATTGCTGAGGTTGTCCGCCACGGCATTTTCGTGCGGGGACACGGGGAGAACAGGCCAGGCCGAGCCATCGGGGATGCGAGTTCTGCAGGCCATTGATGGTACGAACTGCACGGTCGTCTCGTAGCTCTGGCAGCGTTCTTCCAAAGCACCAGAAGACCGGCAGGAGCAGCAAATGATGTCGCAGTTCGTCTCACTGGTTCAGCTGAAAGACGCGGCTGCCAGCAATCTGTCAGCCGATCTGGCTGATCATATCGCAAGTGCCGCCGGAACCGAGGCCACGCTCCGCCGTAACCTGATGGCCTTCGAAAGCATCGCTTTTCGTCCTCGCGTTCTGCGCGACGTATCCCGCGTCGATACCAGTGGCATGGTCCTGGACCGCAAGTGCCGCCTGCCGGTCGTGTTGGCTCCGGTCGCCTCGCTGCACCGCATCGCCCCGGACGCGGATTGTGCTCTGGTCCGTGCCGCGGGACGTTTTGGTGTGCCCACCTTCATCAGCAGCATAGCCGAAGCAGGATTTGAAGCGATCGCAGGTGCAGGCCCCGGCGCGTTGGCTCTGCAGCTCTATGTACGCCAGGATCCCGTGGAGGTCGCAGCGATCGTCAAAAGGGCCCAGGATGCAGGCTATGCCGCCATTGCTGTTACGGTGGATTCCGCGAATTACGGCATCAGGGATCGACAGCGCCTTGGCAAGTATCCGTCACCTGCAACTCATGCCCCAGGACGGGATCATCAGGCTCGCCTGACTTGGGAGATACTCGACGAGATCATGTCCGCAGCAGCGCCGATTCCGGTGATGCTGAAGGGCATTCAAACCGCCGAAGATGCCGTTCAGGCCGTCCGCTGCGGCGTCAAAACACTCTACATCTCCAATCACGGCGGTCGCCAGTTGGACCATAGCCGGGCCACCCTGGATGTGCTGCGCGAGGTTCGCGCCGCCATCGGGCCGGAGACGACGATCATCCTCGACAGCGGAATTCGTCGGGGCACGGACGTGCTCAAGGCGATCGCTCTCGGAGCCAACGCCGTCGGGCTCGGACGGCTGATGGTGTGGGCGCTGGCGGCCGGCGGCGAACAAGGCGTTGTCAGCATGCTCGAACTGCTGGAGGAAGAGATGCAGAACGCAATGGCGTTGCTCGGCGTCCGCTCGCTCGCGGAACTCAATTCCAGCTATGTCGCCGACGTTCCGCCTCTTTCCTGGTCCTAACCTCCCATCGCGCCCCGGAACAGCAGCACAACTGCACCGCAGCACAGCACGACCTGAAAGGCGGTGAAGAAGGTGCGGTCGCTAAGCCGTTTCGACACGCGGCGGCCGACCAGGCCCGTGATCAATCCGGGCCCAAGCAGCAGAAGCGCCTCTGTGACGATCTGGAGGCCGATCTCTCCTGCGATGGCCAGCATACAGACACGCCACACGAGGACCACCGCGGTGACAAGGATAAGCGTCCCGCGAAACGTCTCCCGATCCGGCGCGAAAAACTTCAAGAAGAGTGAGATGAAGGAGATCGATCCCGCTCCGATCACGCCTGAGATCAAGCCCGCCACCAAGCCAAACACGGGGCTCACGATGCGCACATGCTTCTCGACCAGTGGCCGCAACGGCTCGAGCCAGCCGCGCGCATCGATGAGAACCGAGGCAAGGATCACGGCACCGGCCAGAACGCTCAAAGCGCCGCCGCTGATCCGTGCAAAGATCAGGACCCCGACGGCGATGGACGGCACGAGCACGATCGTCAGGCGCAGCACCACGTCGCGCCTGCCGTAGCGGAGACCGTCCGGTATGAACTGGATGTGAGACATGACGTTTGTGACGGCCGCCAACAGCACCGCGTGGTGCGGCCCCACCACGAAAGACCCCGCCACTATGAGAAGCGGCACGGCACCATATCCAAACACGCCCTTGACGAAAAACGCCGCGCCGAAAATCACGACGAGCGACAGGACCTGAATCAGCGTCGCGCCTTCAAAAGCCGTGACGCCGAAAATCTGCACCATGGTCGGTGTCCCGTCAGTCGGCGTCGTCTCTCGACGATTTCGGTTCCTGGGCAAGCGCCCGCACGGCGCGATGGAGCAGATCGAACAATTGAATCCGTTCGGCTTCGGTCATCTCGCGCGATGCGGCCAGGTTCACCGCGATTGCGCAGTCCGCAAGCTCTTTCTGGATCGCCCACCCGGCGTCCGTCAGGAAGACATTGACCTTTCGCCGGTCGTCCCGGTCCCGGACACGCCTGATCAGCCCTTTGCGCTCCAGCGCATCCAAGATCGAAGTCGATGTTGCCTTCTTCACTTCGACAAGGTTGGAAAGCTCCGACGAGCTCACGCCGTCATTCTCCGCCAGGCGGCGAAGGTGGTTGAACTGCGCATGGGTGACGCCTGCCTTCTCGAGGCGTGCAGCGATGGCACCCGAGAAGTTCTTATGCGCCCGCCTGAGCAACAGTCCCAGGCCTATGGGGCCGGGGACTGCGGGCGACTTCGTAGGATTTTCTGTCAAGGATGTGTCCCCTGGTCTCCCCGATCCATAGGACCGCATAGCACACAGAGGAAACTGGAAACACACCCGGGCAGCCCGGCAGCATCCATGTCCGCCGCTAAGCCGCTTCGTAGCCGAGAAAGGCCTTCACTTCGGTGAAATCCTCAAGCCCCTCTTTGCCCTGCTCACGCCCGTTCCCTGACTGCTTGTAGCCCCCGAACGGCACATCGCACCGGGCCGGCGCATAGTTGATGTAGATCCGGCCGGCGCGGATCTTCCTGCCGACGCGTTCGAGCTCACCTCGATCATGGCCGCAGACATAGGCGGCAAGACCATATTGGCTTTCGTTGGCGATCCGGATGGCATCGTCCACGTCCTCATAGGCCATGATGCTGAGGACGGGCCCAAAAATTTCCTCCTGCGCGATGGTCATATCGTTGGTCACGTCCCGAAAGACCGTGGGCCGAACGAAATAGCCCTTCTCCAGCCCTTCAGGCTTTCCTGGACCCCCGGTGGCGAGGACCGCCCCTTCACTTATGCCGCATTCGATCAGGCGCTGGACCTTGTCCCATTGGGCCTTGCTGACAAGCGGACCAAGATCCGTGCCCTGCCGGCGCGGATCACCGGTCTTGACGGTTTCGGCTGTGACCCGCGCAATCTCCGCCGCTTCGTCCATGCGGCTGCGTTCCACCAGCATCCGGGTCGCGGCCAGGCAGGACTGACCCGTGTTGCGGAAACAGGCCTTCACGCCGGCGACGACCGCCGATTCGAAATCGGCGGAAGGCAGGATGATATTGGCTGACTTGCCTCCCAGTTCCTGATGGACGCGCTTCACCGTATCCGCCGCCGCCTTTGCGACTGCGATGCCGCCGCGGGTCGAGCCGGTGAAGCTCACCATATCGACGTCGGGATGAGCGGAAAGCCGCGCGCCGACATTCGGCCCGTCACCTTGCACAAGGTTGAAGACCCCGCGCGGCAGACCCACCGCTGCAATTGCCTCGGTCAGTGTGACAGCGCTCAGCGGCGCAATCTCGGACGGCTTCCATACGATCGTGTTGCCTGTCACCAGTCCGAAGGCGATCTTCGAGGCCGCTTGGTTGAGGGGCCAGTTCCACGGGGTGATGAAGGCACATACACCAACCGGTTCGCGCACGACGCGACTGGTTCCCACCATGTGCTCGAACTCATAATCCCGCGCCAGCTTCGCAGCCATCACGAAGCGCTCGATGCAGTTCGCGACGTGCGCCGTGCGGGCCCAGTCGAGCGGCGAACCCATCTCGCGGGAGATCCGATCGACCAACTCGTCGGTCCGGGCTTCTATCTGCTGCACGACGGCCTCGACGAGATCCGCCCGTTCGGCAACGGGTACCATTGCCCATCCGTCGAAGGCTGCCCGCGCGGCTGCGACAGCATCCTCCACGTCCCGTTCGGACGCCGTACCGACCTGTGCCGTCACCTCCTCGGTCGCGGGATCGTTGACGTCGAGTTTGGGGCCACCTGCCGGCCTCCAACTACCATCGATATAGAGATTGAGATCGTTCGCCATACTTGCCTCCAAGGTGCGTGCATTCAACAATGCAATCGTGTGGGTGATCCGGCCGATCAGTGATCTGCGAGGCGCACGTGCAGCAGAACGGATGTTCCCTCGCGCGCCGTCCTCACTGCCTCTCGAACGGTTTCGGTAACGGCTGCCGGATCATCAAGCCGATAGCCCTTGAAGCCGAACATTCCCGCCATGGCCGAGAATTCAGTGTCGTTTCGGAACCGAGACGAAAACTCTCCGCGTTCCCTGGCTGCCCCCTGAGGATAGACTCGAAGGGTCGATTCCTTGACTGCCGACCAACCGGCGTTGTCGAGGATCACGGTGAGGATGGGCAGGTCATATTGGCGCGCGACCGCCAGCACCGAAGTCGGGGCGTTGTAGTAGAAGGAGCCATCCCCGACGACCTGCACGACCAACCTGTCCGGCCGCGCCATCTTGTATCCCAATGCCATGCCGCCCGACGCACCGAGCCCACCTCCCGCCGTGCGGGAAAGCGTCCCGGCCAGAGGCCGCGCGACCTGCTGGAGCAGCGCCGGCTGGTTCCGGACTGCTTCCTGGAAGATCATGTCCTCCGGCTGCAATTCCAGTCCGAGCGCCCTCAGCACATGGCTCGGGTTCAGGGCACCCGCCTGGCCGGCATCGGACGCCGCGGCCGCGAACCTTTCCTTTTGCTTGCTGCGGGCAGCACGCAGGGCGGTCACGCGTTCCGCGGCGGCATTCGCGGCCGTATCGGTACGGTCCCGCTCGATAAGACCGATCAGTTGATTGAGGATCGTCGCGCTCTGTCCCTCGATACGCAGGTTGGCCGGAAAGCTCCACACGGGCGATCCGGTCTTCATCGCATCGATGTCGATGTGCGCCCACCAAGATCCCGCCGCGGGTCCTCCCTGCGAGGGAATCCACGGCACGTCGCTGTCTACCACAAGGCCGACATCCGCCTGGCCGAGCCGCTCGCCGGGCAGACCGCCGGCGAAGCAGTCCATCTCGTGATTGATGTTGGTCACCATGGAATTTTCGATCACCGCGGCGCCGACAAGCTCGGACAGCTTCTGGATTGCTTCCGACGTTCCCGGGGTCTGACCGCCGTAGGAGGTTATGATAAGCGGCCGTTCGGCCGCGAGCAGGCGGCGGGCAAGCTCCTGAAGATCGCCTTCAGAGGCGCCGCGCGACGGCATGGGATGATACCAATCGGGATCAAACCGTTGCAGCCGCTCCGTCTCGATGGTGCCGGTCAATGCTTCGCGCGGCAGCATGAGATAAACGGGCCCCTTGATGCCCGAATGCATGAGCGAGTGCGCGCGGCGGACAACTTCCCCGGCATGGGCGGCAGACTGAAGGGTATATTCCCATTTCACGTAAGGCCGAACCAGGGCCGCCTGATCGTAAGGCTCCTGGATGAAGTGGACGTAGTTGTCGCGCGTTCCCTTCAGTTCGCCATGGCTGGTGTAGGGCGCCTTTCCCGCCATGAGGAGTATGGGCAAACGCGAGCGGCAGGCGTTGTGCATGCCCATTGCGGCGTTCGCGGTGCCCACGTCGACGTGCACCAGAACGGCCTGTCCGCGACCGGTCGCCATCGCATAGCCCAGCGCCATGTGCACGGCCGTGCTCTCATGTGGGCAGATTATCATCTCGGGCGGTTTGCGCCCCTCCGCGCGCCAGCGCGCCATTTCCTCGAGCAAGGGCGCATGATCGGTCCCAAGATTTGCGAAGATGTACTCGATCTCAACGTCGACCAGCGCTTCCAGCAGATGGTGCGCGGCCGTACGCGCGACGGCTTGCATAGTGTCCATCATCATCTTCCTCAGGTTTCGGGGAGTTCGGCCAAATGCGCGCCGGATTTCTTCGCGGGCTTCAGCCAGACCCACAGCAAGACGCACATGAAGGCCAGGGCCACGGCACTGATCGGCCGCGTGATAAAGACGCTCGGGTCCATGTCACTGGCGGTCAGGGCGTTGCGCAGATTTTGCTCGAGAATCGGCCCAAGCACGATTCCCAGAACCGCCGGAGCCGTCGGGAAGTTGAACTGGACCAGCAGGTAGCCGATGAGACCGAAGATCAGGACGAGCTTGAGGTCAAAGGGATTGGACGCCATCGAGAAGCCTCCGGCTGCGGCGATGACGAGGATGCTGGGTACAAGGAGACCGTTCGGGATCTCCAGCACCCGTTTGGCAAGACCGCGCCCGGCGAGGCCCATGGCCAGCATGAGGCAGTTCGAGAGGAACAGCAGCATCAGGATGACGTAGAAAAGGTCGGGATTGCGGGGAATGAAGAACGGCCCTGTTTCGAGCCCCTGGATCTGCAGCGCCCCTATCATGATCGCGGTCAGCGGATCGCCCGGGATGCCGAGAGTGAGCAGTGGCACCAGCGCGCCGCCGGTCACCGCATTGTTGGCCACCTCGCAGGAGATGACGCCCTTGACCTCGCCTCGACCGTACCGGTCCTTTGATCGGGCCGCACGGAGCGCCTCCGAATAACTGATCCATGATGCGATCGAGGGGCCGGTTCCCGGCAAGACTCCGATGAGCGTGCCGATCGCGGCGCTCTTGATCGTCAGCCAGTAGTTGCGAACGATGACGGTCGCCACCTCCAGGACGCTGGCGCGCTCCTGCAGGGGAAGAGCCTCGACATCGTCCCCGTCCCTGCGCGCCATCAGCAGCATCTGCGGCAGGGCAAACAGTCCGATCAGTGCGGCCGAGGCGGAAATGCCGGCCATCAGGTTGGCTTGACCGAACAGAAAGCGGCCGACGCCGGACACCGGATCGATGCCCACCGTTGAGGCCGCGATTCCGATGAAGGCGGCCGCCAATCCCTTGACCATGGATCCGCGGGAGATTCCCGCCACGCAGACGATACCGATCAGCGCAAAGGTGAAATATTCAACCGAGGTGAAGGTCAAGGCCACCCGCGACAGCATGGGCGCGACGAGGGCGAGGACGGCAACCGAAAACAGGCCACCCACGAAAGATGACAGCAGGGCGGCCACGATGGCTCGGTCTCCCTGCCCCTTCCGGGCCATGGTATAGCCGTCGAGTGCTGTCGCCACTGATCCGGGCGCACCGGGTGTGTTGAGCAGGATCGCAGGTATGGAGCCGGCGAAGTAGCCCGAGCAATAGATGCCCAGAATGAAAGCCAGCGAGGTGACCGGCCCCATGACATAGGTCAGCGGCAGAAACAGCACGGTTGCTTTCGTCGCGGTGAGCCCGGGCGCCGCGCCGAAGATCATGCCTACGAACGCTCCGAAAGTAACGCACAACAATACGATCGGGTCGGCAACAGTGACCGCTGCCCCGGCAAGGTGAGAGATCACGTCCATGTGGGTAGCACCAGTTGAAAGCCGCGTGTGAAAGCCAGGTAGAGACCGATCGACAGTCCAAGCGGCAAGAGCACCAGGAGTAGCTTGTTGCGGATGCCAAGCGTCCACATCGTGACCAAAGCCAGGAGTGCCGCGCCCACGCGGAAATCCCACCAGGCGAACCACCAATAGAAGGCGATCACCATGGCGCCGACGACGGCGACCTGTGTGTCAATCAACTTCGGCAGCGGGGCAGCGGCGGAGCGAAGCCCACGCACCAGCAGGATCAGGCCGCAAATCAGCAGGCCCCAGGCACAGATCAGCGGAAAGAAGTTTGGTGGCAGCGTAGCGCCGGCAGCCCCGCGACCCATGTCGAGGGACAGCCACACCATAACAGCGCCGCCTCCCGTCAAGGTGGCGCCGCTGACCGTGTTCTCATGTCTGAGGGCCATTGTTTTCCTCCCTTGGTGAATCCTTGCGCGTGCACGCGGGAATGCTTGTTATTTGTTGACCAGTCCGGATTCCTCGAGGATTGGACGGATCGACTCTCCCGCCTCCTCGATCGCGGCACGAAACTCCTTCGGCCCGAGATAGGCGGCCTCGAAGTAGTACTGCTTGAGGCGTTCATTAAAGGTCGGGTCGTCCAGGGCTTCCTTGAGAGCAGCCGAGACCTTGTCGATCACCTCCGGCGGGGTACCCTTGGGTGCGACAAGGCCGAACCATTGGGAACGGAGATAGTCGAAGCCCTGCTCCTGGTAGGTCGGCACATCAGGCAGGTACTGCCAGCGCTTTTCGGCAGCGAGACCCAGCACCCGGATGTTGCTCTTGTCCTTGTCGAACATCGGCGGGTAGTTCGAGCCGCCGCCGGAAAAGAAATCGACCTCGCCCGATAGCAGTTTTACCGAGCCGGCCGGGCCGCTTTCCGAATTGATGTAAGTCGCCTTCAGATTGTTCTGGGCAAGGAATACGGCCATCGCCAGATGAGGGCCAGAGCCGATGCCGGCGGCCGTCCAGGTGAGACGTTCACCCTTCCTTAGCGCCTCCACGAGCTCGGTCAGCGACTTGTACGGACTGTCCGCGCTCACCGCGACACCCGACGGAATCTCGACCATCCGAGCGACCGTTTCGAAATCATCGGCGGTGTACATGGAACTGTCCATGATCGGCCGTGCCGCTAGCGTCGAATCCGAGCCGATGCCGAAGGTATAGCCGTCAGGCTTTTCCTGCTTCAGGTTGGCCAAACCGACGGCTCCGCCAGCGCCCGGCTGGTTGATGATGACCACCGGTTGCCCCAGCTTCCTTTCCAGCAAAGGTGCGACCAGACGGGCCAGGCCGTCCGTTGCGCCACCCTGTCCGAAGGGTACGACGAGTTCGATCGGCTTGTTGGGGTAGTCCTGGGCTGCTGCCGAGAACGTGCAGAAGGCCAGCGCGGCAGCGGCGATGGTCCCCATAAGCTTCGCCTGTTTCATTTTTTCTCCTCCCTATGTTTTTGAATTACGTCCCATTGGATCGTTCGCGCCGTACTTTCCGCGCAGCATTACGCCCGGGGCGGTCAACCCGCCCCGGGCCACGGCCGTCAGGCCGACAGCCTGCGTTTCAACTCCCTGCGTTCAAGCTTTCGGGGACTGAAGACCGGCTCCAGGTTGAAGACCCGTGCGGCGTTGCCGCCCAAGATGTTCCTCTTTGCCGTTTCGCCCAGGAATGGCAGATCATAGATCACGCTGGGCAGGTCCATGTCCCAATGCGGGTAGTCGGAAGAGTAGAGCAGCTGCGTCTCGGCGTTGATCATCTCGAAGGTCAGTTCGAGCGCCTTCGCGTTATCCACCATCTCCATCGGCTGCGAGGTGTAATACATGTCGCGCATGTATTCTGACGGCTTTTTCTTGAGCAACGGCGCGTCGGAGTGGCGCATCATGTATTCGTTGTCGAGCCGCTGCATCAGGAATGGCAGCCACGCCAGTCCTGCCTCGATCCACATGACCTTCAGCTTGGGAAAGCGTTCAGGCAGGCCGTTGATGACCCAGTTCGACAGGTGCAGCATGTTGTGCCATGCAAAGCCCAGGGCGTGGAGCGTCAGGAAGCGATTGCAGGTCGATAGACCAGGTTCCTGCCCTCCAAGCCCCGTGTGGAAGCCAAGCGGCAGATTACGTTCCTCGAGCATCTTGTAGGTGCGGACATAGGCGTTGTCATAAACGCCGCGATAACGGGTCGATGTGACCATGAAACCGATCACGCCGGGCTTCTCGCCGAACTCCTCAATGATCTTCGTACACGCCTCCGGATCGTTGAACGGCAGGTAGAGCATGGACTTCAGGCGCGGGTCTCCGCTCAACACGCGCTCGCACAGCCAGCGATTGTAGCCGAAGGCAAGCTCCACCTCGAGATCGACGCGGGGCGACAGGCCGAGGTTCAGCAGCGGCGTCGGAAACATACAAGCAATGTCTGTTCCCATCGCATCCATCCAGCGGCGCATCAGCGTCACGTCGCGATGCGGGGTCGGCGGCACCACCTCGGACTTGCGTTTGGGATATCGGATGAGGCGGCCACCCAGATCCTGATATTGGCCGAAACCCGTCGATATGCCCTTGCGGCTGATACCCTGATAGAGGATCTCGTTGCGCAGGACCTCGTTCGGCACATATTCGGCGATCTCTTCCGACGCTTCGTTCTCGTAGTGGTGTGAATCCACGTCGACAATCAGGAAGTCCTCGTATCCGCGAGCGTCGGCCTGCTGTTGAGCATGGGCGAGGTGAACGGACGTGTCGAAAGGTTCGGTAGTCAGGTCGCGGACCGTGGTCACCTGACGTTCTGCAATCGTCATGCGACGGCTCCTTCTTTGTGATCGATAAGGGAGGTTTGGCGGGCAGGGCGTACGTGGCCCATCTGCTCCCACAGGCCGAGTTCAAAGACTTCCATCCGACCGGCATCGAGAAGGGCAAGCGCCGCAATCGCGATTTCGGTGGGCGTTAGCGCACTGTTGCGGCCAACGGGCATCAGGCGAGCGCCCGATTCGGCCTTGGCGACGTAGAGGCGGACGAGCGCAGCGAGAGCCTGGCCCAAAGCGTCGTCGTCAAAGTCGCCGATGCGGCCTTCTTCGATCGACTTGTCAACCAGAGCAGCGATACGGCTCGCGGTTTCGGCGAAATTCTCAGATGGTGACATAGAGATGGCCGTCCCTTTCCGTGACCTCGAACTTCTTGAGCCGCAGGCGCGCATCGCAGACGTTCACGCCATCTGAAAGCCTGTATTCATAGCCGTGCCACGGGCACACGATGTGCATCTCCGATGAATTGAATTTCTGGCCCTGAAATAGGTTTTGAGCGTCTACATCGTCGACGACAGCCGCCATCCGAACGCCTTCACAGGCGGGGCCGCCCTGATGTGGGCATAGGTTTCTGTAGGCATAAAACTGCCCCTCATGGTGAATGACGCCAATCTCTAGGTTGTCCACTTCGAGGATGCAGGCCCCTCCATCAGGAATATCCTCACGTCGTCCTACGCAAACTTCGCTCATGTCAGTACTCCGTATGCTTCAATATGGTATGGAACCATACGATATTCATAATCGGCGCGGCTGTCGACTGCAAAAGGTCTATCTGCCTGACAATTTTTGTTCGCTTTCCTCCGGATCGACCCTGCTCTCCGGCTTCAGGCCTTCGATCTGCAACTCCTTGCTGATCTTGCCGTTTTCGAGATACTCCCCGCGTGCTGCACGTTGCGCCGCCGCATCCCAGACGCGGTGCCACGCCCCTAGGGAATAGCCATGCCACGGCGCCTGTGGGCTAAGTCTAGGAAGATCCAACTCCTCCCAGATCGCCTTCGCCCGCTCCATGTATTCTTTGCCTGGCAAGGCCAGTGGCGGCATGGGAGATTTCATCGTCGCGTCGATCAGGAGCGAGGAATCCTCCTCGCCGTCGTGCTCGCGCTTCGGACCGTGCCCCTGGCCCCGATGCGGCAGGATCTGGATGTCCTGAACCGGGTTGGTTCGATAGGCCATCGCCCACAGCAGCGAGTCGGGGCTGTCGACGTCGATGTCGTCGTTGACGGCGATGCAGAGCTTGCCGCAATCGCCCTTGAAATAGGCCGCGCCATAAAGCGCCCGCCAGATCTCCGATCGCGGAGTGCCTGGTTCCATCGTGACAACCGTGACCCTCAGAAGGCCGGTCAGGGGTTCATGCAGCGACACCTTCCGCACACCGCGGATCGATAAGGTCGATTTCAGGTGATGAGTGAACAGCGGTTCATAGGCGACCCGCTTGATCACCGAGCTCTCCGACGGCGCAACCTGACTGATGTAGCTGGGAATCACAGCGTCCTTGCGCCGGGTGACAGCGGTAACCCGCATCGGCATGTTGTATTCCTCGAGAGCGACATGCCCGTGGCTCTCACCAAACGGACCCTCGGGCTCGACGCGGGTCACGTCGATCCATCCCTCGATGACAACCTCGGCCTCCGCAGGGACCATCAGCGGCACGGTCCGGGCGCGGGTGATGGCAATTGGCGCTCCCGCAAGCCCGCCCGCCACGTCGAATTCATCCACGCCGACCGGCAGTTTCTGCGGTCCCATGAACGCCACGTAGGGTGGGCAGCCCAGCACGATAGCGATGGGCATCTCCCTGTCGCCGGCCTTCTGGTGCTTGAGATAATGCTGGTAACCGCCAGCGCCGCCGACACGCGTCGCCATGCGTACCACCAGCCTGTCCGGTGCTTTGAGGGCGCAGCGATAGGTGCCCATGTTCTGGACCCCATCCTCCGGATCGATCGTAATCACGTTGGTGGCCGTCAGGGTCGGGGCAGAATCGAACCCCGGCGTCGATACCGGGATCGGCAGCATGTCCACGCCATGCCCCTCGCGCGACAGGATCTCGCCCTCTTCGACGATCTCCTGGCATGGTGCATTCGTGGTTTCCTGAGGTTTGATCGGGTTTGAGATCGCCCGGTCCCACTTGGCCTGGATCTCGTCCAGCGCGCAGCCCATGCCGGTGGAGTAGACGGCTCTGCTGGCCGCCATGCCACCGACGATCACCGGGATCTCGTAACGGCGTCCCTTGCCGTCACGGATATTGGTGAACAGGAACGCGCGCCGGTCCTCCTCCTTCAGACCACCGACATACTGCCAGCGCACGAGCGGATGCATTTCGCTGTCCTTGTCCACCGGACGGTCGACGCGCATAAGCAGTCCCGCGGCGTCGAGCGCAGCGATATGTTCGTGAAGATCACGATAGGGCCGAATGCCTTGCATACCCATTGCTTGTTTCCCTTCCACCCGCATCAATCCGCCCCCGAACGTTTCGGCTGGCCGTTCCATCGCACCACCGTTCCTGCGTCGAAGCCGAGCAGGTCCAGGGCCCGGCCCGCGAGATGGTTCACGATATCCATGACCGTCTGGGGCCTGTAGTAGAGCCCGATGACGGGCGGCATGACGATCGCGCCGTTGCGCAAAGCCTGGTCCATGATGCTGACGTGACCGGCGTGAAGCGGCGTCTCGCGGAACATCAGCACCAGGCGGCGGCGCTCCTTGAGACAGACGTCAGCCGCGCGGGCGATCAGATCATCGCTCATGCAGTTCGCCACAGCCGAGAGCGTCTTGACGGAACAAGGCGCGACGATCATGCCTTCATGACGGAACGAGCCGCTTGCGATGCTGGCCCCGATGTCCTTGAAGCTGTGCGTCCGGTGAGCCAGTGCCGACACGGCATCTACCGAATAATCGGTTTCGATCGGAAGGGTGCGCATCGCGGCCGGCGACATGACCAGATGCGTTTCAACGCCGTCTATCCCCCACAGGATTTCGAGCAGCCTGATGCCTAGGATCGTGCCCGATGCGCCGGTGATGGCGACAATGATGCGCCGGGTCTCGCTCATTGGGTCGTCCCCAGGCGCTCGATAAACCTCTCGGCAGCATTTACGAATTCTGCGCGCCGCTCGATCGCGGAGACAGTCCTGATCATCTTTCCGCGCACCATACTCATCATCTCCGCGCCCTCAGCCGACTTTTTCATCTTGAGAAAAGTGATTGCGCAGCGAGACGAAAAACTGGTTCGTGAGGTGTTTGGAGACCGATTTCAGCACTCGCTGGCCGACCCCGGCCACGAGGCCCCCGATCTCTCCCTCACCGGAATAGTCGAGGCGCGAGCGATCGGCGCTGATCTCTGTGATGGTGAATCTTGCAGAGCCATTGCCCGTACCGAGCGTGCCGCCGCCGGAAACGCTGAGCCAACAGGTTTCAGGTGGCACCTTTTCGGTCAAAGCAACCTTGCCGTCGAAGGAGCCGCTGACGGCCGCAACCTTGAGGCCGAGCTTGACATCATAGCTGTCCTGCGCCGTCTCCATCATCTCCTTGCATCCGGGGATGCAGCGCGCCAGGACGTCCGGATCGTTCAACGCAGTCCAGAGAGCTTCTCGCCCCGCCTCGACCTCCTCACTGCCGCTGAGTTCCATCTTCATGCCTTGGCCCATCTCCTCACTGGCCGGCATATCGAAGCGATGCCGAACCATGACTTCGCGGACGGGTGCCGTCGACGCCGGCCTTGTCAGGGGCCACAAGCGGCTGCGGTATGCCGGAGCCGATCATCACGTGGCTCCCGTCTCGGCCATGCGGCGGGCCCCGAGTGCCCGCACTGGAAGCTTGGCCGCGGCGCGGCGCCGATAGGCTGTGTCGGTAAGCAATTCATCAAGCATCGACACCTCCCTGTTCGCCAGCCATATGGTATGAGCCCATACGATAGTGAAATTATCGACCGCGTCAATCGAAAGACCCAATAATAATGCATCAATTGGGCAGATGTCTTGATTGCGCAGGCAGTGTCCGGTGCAAAGACCCCTGCTGACTGCTACAATGAAGTGGATCAATGTCTACATGCCCAGCGACCCCTTAGATCCCGATCGCCTTCGACACACGCTTCGGGCAAGCGCGGTTGAAAGCGAGGAAACGGCTTTAATCGATCAGAACGAGCCGCGGTGCCATGCTTCCGCTACACAAGTTCGGTTCGAAAAAGCTGTCCTATGCATGCTCATTTCGAAATTGTCATTGCCGCCGCCGCCGCCCTACGTTTCGAAAAAATGCGCACTTCAACGGTGCGCCAGAATGTTAGGGAGGAAGCCTGTTGCTGAGTGGCTTGCGAATTCTTGATCTGACATGGGTGCTCGGCGGCCCGTTCGCAGGCCAGTTGCTGGCGCAGCTTGGCGCAGAAGTCATCAAGATCGAAACGCTTGATGGTGATCTCTCGCGCTCCGTCCCGCCCCATTGGATCAACGGCGATTCAGCCTATTTCCTGTCGGTGAATCGCGGCAAGAAATCCATCGCCCTCGACCTGAAATCGACGGGCGGACGCGAGGCCTTTCACCGCCTGGTCGAAAAGGCGGACGCGGTCATGTACGGCTTTGCGCCGGACGTTCCGAAGCGGCTAGGCATCGACCATGACAGTTTGAAAAAAATCAATCAGCGCATTTGCGTGGCCGAGCTCATCGGCCTGCACGACGAGGGAGAGTATTCCAGCGCGCCGGCCTATGACCTGATCGTCCAGGCTATGGGCGGCGTAATGAGCATCACCGGTCCTGAAGGCGGCGATCCTGTCCGAGTGGGATATCAGATCGGAGATCTCTCAGGCGGGCTTTACCTCGCCCTGGCCCTCACCTCCACGCTTGCCGCCGCAGCCCGCGACGGGCAAGGGCGCAAAATCCAGATTTCCCTTCTCGACTGCCAGGTCGCGTTGTTGACGTGGCAGGCGCAGAACTATTTCGCCTCGGGGGAGATTCCTGTCGCCCGCGGGTCGCGCAATCCGGTCCTGGCGCCAAGCGAAACCTACCGTTGCGGCGACGGCCGGTTCCTGGCCATCTCTCCGACCGGCGATAATTTCTGGCGCAAGTTCTGCCAGATCATCGATCGCCCGGACCTGGTTACCGATCCGGCCTACGCGACCCGATCCGCCCGAATCCAGAACGGGATGGAG
Source organism: Agaricicola taiwanensis (assembly GCF_014635245.1). Lineage (GTDB taxonomy): Bacteria > Pseudomonadota > Alphaproteobacteria > Rhizobiales > Methylopilaceae > Agaricicola > Agaricicola taiwanensis. Next base: position 562,448 of record NZ_BMCP01000001.1, read on the forward strand.
CTTTCCAAAATCCTCGGCGCGATCTTTGAGACGCAGCCGGCCGCGACCTGGACCAAGCGCTTCTTTGACGAACGTGTGCCTGCCGCACTGGTCCAGAACGTGGCCGAAGCCGTCCAGCAGCCGGTGGCGGTGATGCGCAACATGGTTGAGGAGGTTGCTGCCGTACAATCTGGCAAGTCCAGCCGCTTCCTCGGCAGTCCGTTCAAGTATCAGGGCAGCGAGCCTCTGACCTATCCGCCGGGGCTTGGCCAGCACAGCCGCGAGATCTTGCGCGATGTGTGCGGCTACTCCGATGCGCACATCGACGAACTTCTCCAGACAAATGCCGTGAAACAGGAGTCACAGGAATGACGAGACCCAGCGACATCAAACCCCGCGAGGGAGACCTCCCCGGCAGCAAGTTTTCCGACTTCGAGATCGGTGCGGAATTGCCGGAAACGCGATTTACCATTACCCCGGACATCATCGCGGAATATGCCAGATCGGTGGAAAGCGATCCCCGCGGCATCGAGGTCGATGGCCGCCGCGCGGCCTTACCGTCTGTTCTGTTCGTCTATCTGATGTCCGTCTTTTACCGGCGCTATCCGCCGGCCCAGGGCGGCATCATGGCAGGAAATGTCCTGCGCTCGTTCAGCCCGATCTGGGCCGATGAGGAAACTGAGGTTGTCGGCACCGGCAGGGTCGAAGACAAGTTCACGAAGAAGGGGCGCAACTACATTAAGTATTCCGCCGTCTTCCATCGCGCGGACAACGGCATGAAGATTGCCGAGGCAGTCAATACGTCAACCTTCCCAAACTGAGGGTCTTTCAATGAAGCGCAAATACCCGATTACTCAGGAGATGATCGATCGCTACGGCGTCATCAATGGCGATAACGACATCATTCACTACGATCATGATTATGCGGTCAAGCGCGGCTTCCGCGGGACACTTGCCCATGGTCTCATGGTGTCCGGTTATGCCGTCGACATGGCTTGCGAGAAATGGGGCAAGGACTTCTTCTACAATGGCGAGATAGACGTGCGATTCCGTGGGCCGGTGATCCCAAACGACGTAGTGGAGATCAGCGTCGATCCCGGCGAGCTCCGCGCCGTGACAGCCGATGGCGACGCCCTGGTCGGGAAAATCGGGTTGAGGAAATAGGCTTTGACGTCGGCTCAGGGACAAACATCAGCAACCGCCCGACTGGCCGCTCCACCAGCCGCACTGAACCGCTGGTGGTGGCGCCCTGAAGGCGCCATCCAATGGGCCGTTGCGGTCGTTGTGGTGTTCCTGATCCTTGCCCCGATCGTCCCCTTGTTGATGCAGGCCGTTTCTTCGGAGGCGCTCTACAAGGCCGACCGGCACACCACGATCGGCAATTTCGTCCGCCTGCTGAACGACCCGGCATTTGGCAGAGCGCTGGCGAACTCGATGCTCTTTGCTTGCATTGGTACCGTGCTGGCGCAGGGCATCGGCGCCACCCTTGCGGTCCTGGTCGGCCGCACGAATATGGGATTGCGCGGGCTGCTTGGAAATCTGGTCCTTTGGCCGGTCTTTATTTCACACCTGGTCATCACCACGGGCTGGTCCATCGTCTATGGTCCCGCCGGCTACTTCACCACCATATGGAAGCAGCATCTGGGCACGGAGTTCTGGTCGCTCTACACGATTCCCGGCATGGCGCTGGTCGCGGCCGTGACGCAGGCGCCCATCGCCTATCTTTATTGCCTTGGCTCCCTGCGATCCTCCGATCCCACCCTGGAAGATTCGGCCCGCGCGGCAGGACTGCGTCCGGCCCAGATCTTCCGGCGCATCACGCTGCCGCTTCTCACCCCGGCGCTTCTCGTGTCCGGTATTCTGAATTTCGTGATGATGCTCGAAGTCGTGTCGATCCCACTCATCTTTGGTCGACCGGCAAGGATCGAGTTGTTGATGTCGTACATCTACGAGCGCTCCAAGTCGGTCGCCACGCCCGACTATGGACTTGTCGCCGCCGCGGCGACACTGCTCGTCGTGCTGGTTCTGGTCCTGGTGGCGCTGCAACGCGTCATCCTCAGAAACCCACAGCGCTTTGTCACCGTGGGCGGCAAGGCGCAGCGGCCAAGGCAATTCTCGCTCGGCCCCTGGCGCTGGGTGGCGACTGGTCTGGTCGCCGCCTATGCAGTCCTATTCGTCCTGCTGCCGCTGGCGGGCGTCGTGGCCTATGCCTTCGCCAAGCTGCTGACGCCGCTCGTCCCCTTCACAAGGGTCATAACGATCGACAATTTCCTCACGGTCTGGAACACGGAGACCTATCGTCGCTCCGTCATCAATTCCATGCTCATCTCGACGATTGGCGGGGCTGTGGTCACCTTCATCGTCACCATGCTGGCGCTGGTCGTTCACCGTTCCAAATTTCGGTTTGGGCGCGAGCTCGACATGATCTCGCTTCTGCCGCGCGCGGTGCCTGGAATGATCGCCGGCATCGGCATTTACTATGTCACCACTCTCATTCCGCCGCTCGGCGCCCTGCGCCAGACGATCGTGATCCTGATGATCGCCTTCGCGATGCGTTACATCCCGCTCGGCTATGGTGCAGTGGCAACAGCGATCCTGAAGATCGACCCGCAGCTCGACCGGTCCGCCAGATCGGTTGGCGCCGACTGGTGGCTGACGCAGCGTAAAGTGGTCATGCCGCTGCTGGTTCCGGCCATGATATCGAGCTACGCATTGCTGTTCGTCTATTTTCTCAAGGACTACTCGACGGGCCTCTTCCTGGTCGCGCCCGGAAGCGAAGTCTTGGGCACAACCATGCTGCAGATGTTCGTGTCGGGTCAGACCGGCCCCGCCTGTGCGCTGGCCACGATCCAGCTCGTGCTCACGGTCCTGTTCGTGTTGCTTCTACGCCGGATAACAGGAGTTTCGATCCATGGCTGATCTAAGGCTCGCAGGGGTTTCGCGGCGTTATGGCGCTTTCCGCGCGCTTGATGATCTGAACCTCGACGTTGCTGACGGGGAATTCCTGTCGCTGCTTGGCCCATCCGGCTGCGGCAAGTCCACGACGCTCGGCCTCATTGCCGGCCTGGACCACCCGACGGGAGGCCGCATCGAGATCGGCGGCCGGGTCGTCGCCGATGCAGCGGCCGGCCGCTTCGTGCCGGCCGAACGGCGCAACCTCGGACTGGTCCTGCAAAGTTATGCGTTATGGCCGCACATGACCGTTGCCCAGAACATCGCTCTGCCGCTGGTTATCCGAAAAATCCCGAAGGAAGAACAACGGCGGAAGGCGGAGGAATATCTCGACCTGGTCGAAATGTCGGCTTACGGGAACCGCTATCCGCATGAACTGTCCGGCGGTCAGCAACAACGCGTGGCGCTCGCCCGGACCTTGGTGTACGAGCCCGTCGTTCTCCTGCTCGACGAGCCGCTGTCCAACGTCGACGCGAAGCTGCGCGAGCGCGCACGGACCTGGATCAAGGAACTCCAACGGCGGCTCAAGGTGACGACTATTTTCGTCACCCACGATCAATCCGAGGCGCTGACCATGTCAGACCGTGTTGCTGTCATTTCGGGAGGGCGCCTGATGCAGGTCGGCACACCGCTTGAGGTCTATCGCAGCCCAGCTACCGCCTTCGTTGCCGACTTTGTCGGCTCTGCCAATTTCGTCAACGGTCACCTGAACGGCAATGGAGAGGTCTCGGGCAGCGGCGGCATACGCTTCGCCGTCGACACCCACGTGCCGGGCAACACGGACGTGGTGGTCGCCGTTCGGCCCGAAGATATCCGTCCGCTGGGCAGCGGTGAAAGCGCCGACAACGAGGCGGAGGTCGAGATTGTCGAGCGCGACTTCCTCGGGGCACGCTGCGTGTACCACGCCCGGCTTGGTGACAATCGGATTCGATTTGAATCCGGCATCCTCTCGTTGGAGGGAAGGCAGCGCATCGGCTTTGCACGCAAGAGCGCCATCGTGTTCGCGGAGGAAAAATGACCACGACATCCATTGCCACATCGGACGAAACCTCGATCACCATTCGCGGCAATGATCTGGTCGCAGATCTGATCGGCGGTATCGGCTTTACCGAGATGATCTATCTCCTTTTCACGGGTCGTCGTCCCGATAAGTCCGACATGCGGGTGCTTGATGCCTGCCTCGTGACACTGGCGGAACATGGTTTCACCCCGGGCGCCATCGCGACACGCCTGATCGCGGACGCCGTGCCGGATCAGATGCAATCGGCCATCGCGGGCGGGCTGCTCACCGTTGGCGGCATTTACGCCGGTTCGATGGAGGGATGCGCACAGATGCTGGTCGAGGCCGTCGCAGCCGATGATCGCGACGCGCACATCAGCGCCGTTGTCGCCGACCATGTCGCCCGCAAGGCGCCGATCCACGGCTTTGGCCATGCCCGGCATAAACCTGACGACCCGCGCAGCCCGGCCCTGCTCAAAGTCGCCGAGGAGGCGGGGAGATCAGGCAAATATGTCGCCGCGCTTCTTGCCTTTGGTGAGGAGTTCGATCGACAGCGCGGCCGGCACATGACGATCAATGCGACAGGCGCGATCGCCGCACTCCTGCTCGAAATTGGAATCGAGGCCGACATAGCGCGTGGAGTTGCTCTCGTGTCGCGTACGGCCGGGTTGGTCGGCCACGTGCTGGAGGAGAAGCAGACGCGATCTGCGCGAGCAATCGCCGAAGCGACCCGCAAAGCGGTGCCTTATGCCCCGGCCGAAAACTGATCGCCGGAATACGTCGGTACGGTTTAGGAGAATACCCACTGGGCCTTCCTGCTTATTGCATTGGCCCAGGATGCCCCGCGAATGGGGCATAGTACAACCACCGAAGCGCTGCGCAAATGAGGCTGATCAGTTCAGATTTTCTGGCGTATGCGGTGAAAAAGATTGGTTGTGACCATCGGCACGAGTTGTGAAACTGCTTCGATAAAATCTGCCCAATGGGTTGAAAGATCTTCCGTGCAGGCGGCTGGGAGCGGATCGTCAGCACAGGAAGGAGAACAAAAAAACCGGAGGAAGACATGGAGATCGTGCCGCAGGTCAAGAAAGCTATTCAACATACCGTAGTGACATGCGCAGCAGCCCTGATGCTGTGCGCCGGTGCCTCGGCGGAAGAAGACTGGGCTGCGATAGAGAAGGCGGCAGGGTCGGAGGGCCCTGTCTTGGCATACACGACACTGTCGCCGGAGAACTGGGAAGTAATCCTCGACGCATTCAATGAAAAGTACCCGAACGTTAAAGTGCAGCCGGGCCGCACAGGCAGTCACGCCGAGACATTTGAAAAATACCGGGCCGAGTCGGCCTCAGGTACGAAAACCGCGGACGTGGTTCTCGCCGTCGGGCCGGATCAATGGGACGAGTTCGAGAAGAACGGCCAGATTGTGCCGTTCGAAGCACAAAACATCGCCGATCTGCCCGAATTCACTCGTACCAAGACAGGGCGATACACCTTGTCCACCGACAATCAGGTTATCGTCTATAACAAACTGGTCGTGCCTGAGGACCTCTGGCCTAAAGGGACTGCCGATCTCGTAGCAAAGTTGAAAGCACAGCCGGACATCTTCAAGGACAAGATAGCCAGCTATAACCCCCAGGTTTCGCCATTCTCCTATTCGGTCTACTGGACCCTCAAGGAGCATTTTGGTGAAGACAAATTCTGGAAGAACGAAGCCGTACTCGCTCCCGAGCTGCGTTTTGAGCAGACTACCGGAGCTGCCATCAACAAACTGCTGACCGGCGAATACGTCGTTGGCTATATGCTTCCCGAAGCGCTTCTCCCCCTGCCGGACGATGCCACGCGCGAGGTGCTTGGAATTGTTTATCCTGAGGATGGCACCCCCGTCCTGCTGCGTGAGATGGCGGTGATGAAGGGAGGCTCAAGCCCGAACGGCGGCAAGCTCCTGGTCAATTTCCTGACCAGCCCCGAAGGGCAGGTCGCGGTCGGCAAGGCCGGGCTGACGCCCTATCTTCCATCCGTGGTCGACGAGGTGCCGCGCCATTATTCCAATGTCGTTGCCGGCGCGGAGAATGCCGACCGTGTGGCAGTCTACAAGTGGACTCCGAAGGTCGAGGAGGAAATGGAAAGCTTCCGCGCCAAGTTTGCAGAACTGGCTGGTGCAAAATGACTTGTCAGGGCTCAGCCGACGTAAACTTCTAGGGCCGGGCTCCTTGTGGGTCATCCCCTCCAATCCGTCGGCAGCCCCCACATTGCCGACGGTCAAACGATCTCCAGCACAGACGTGGATCGCGGCGTCGTACACCACGGCGGGCTCGGTGCGGGAACTTACCAATCACAGGAGTTCAAGATGTCCGAGAACAGTCTAGGCCGCAAATATACCGTCGCTGTTGTCGGCCGCGCATTCGGACCCGAAGCCCAGGAAATCATTAAAAGCGTCGTCCCTCCCGAGTTTGATCTGTGTTTCTCGACTGACACAAGCGAGAAGGCCTATCCCCTGATCTGCGGGGCCGACTTCGCCCTGATGGGCACGACCGCAGTCACGGAAGAACTGCTCAAGGAATCGCCGAAGCTTCGACTGGTGCACAAATGGGGTATCGGGGTCGACAGGATCGATCTCGCAGGCGCGGAGCGTCAGGGTGTCCCCGTGGCCATAACGGCGGGCTCCAACGCCGTGCCGGTCGCCGAGCATGCCGTGATGCTGATATTGGCCGCCCTGCGTCGCTTGCCGATGGCAGATAGATCGGTGCGTGAGGCGAACTGGCGCAATACCGAACTGCGCCCCCTGTGCCGCAAGCTGTCAGGGAAGACGGTTGGCATTCTCGGTTTCGGCAACATCGGCCGCAACGTCGCCCAGCGGCTGCAGGGATTCGAGGTGGACATCATCTACCATGATCCCTATCGCGCGCCGACTTCGGAGGAGGAAAGGCTGAAGGCCAGCTACGTCAGCTTCGACGATTTGATGGGCCAGAGCGATGTCCTGAGCCTGCATTGTCCCGGCGGCGCGCCCAGCCATCATGTCATCAACGGCCGATCGCTGGCTCTGATGAAGCGCGGGTCAGTGCTGGTGAATTGCGCGCGCGGCGATGTGGTGGACGAGGATGCCTTGGTCCAAGCGCTCAATTCGGGGCACTTGCTGGCGGCGGGGCTCGATGCGTTCGATCCTGAGCCCTTACCGGCCTCCAGCAAATTGGTCGCGATGGATAGTGTTGTGCTGACGCCTCATGTCGCCGGTAACGTGCTCGACAATGTCGCGCCAATAGCACAGCACGCCTTTCGGAACATGCAGCGTCTCATACGCGGCGAGGCAATCCCCAAATCAGATCTCGTGGTCTCGCCGGCACGACCAAGACAGTTTCCCTAGAGGTGCAGATGACCCTGTGAGTGCAGGGAGGCTGCTCTTTAGGCGGAGGCCGCGGCTTCCGCCTTGGCGGTGGCGGGAAAAGCCTGCATGGCGAGATCAGCGATCTCCTGCAGATCGCTGCGGCTTGCGCCGGCGGTTGCCTGAACGCCCATGCCGATCAGCACCGAAACCACATAGCGGGCAGCCGACGCTGGGTTGGCATCGGCACCGAGGTCGCCTTCGGACAGAGCTCGGGCGAAGCGGTCACGAAGCGCCAGCTCCACGCGTTCCCGTCGCTTGGCCAGTTCTTCCGGGATTGTGGTGCAGCCGCAGGTCAGGCCGCCCTGCACAAGCAGGCAGCCGCGATAATCGTTCTCTTCGGCATAAAGGCGTGCCGCTGATGACAGAAGCGTCGAGGCTGCCTGTCGTGCGGTGGGTTCCGCCAGGGCGTCGTCCAGAAACTGGATCCGAAGTTCGGCGTAGCGGTCGAGGACGGCCTTGAAGAGCCCTTCCTTGCTGCCGAAGCAGGCGTAGAGGCTCGGGGAGTTGATGCCCATGGCCTTCGTCAGCTCGGCCATGGAGGCGCCGTCATAGCCCTTCGACCAGAATACTTCCATAGCGCGGTCGAGCGCATTTTTCACATCAAACTCGCGCGGGCGGCCCATTCCCATCTGGTGTCCTCCAGACTTTTTTGCTAATCGTTATATAAGTCACTTGACGCCGTGCGACCAGACCCACATTTGTAATGCTCGTTACAAATGTCGTTGGGACACGGGACTCATGAGCAATCCTCAACATCGCAAGCATCGCCGGTACGTCAAGGCCGCAGCCGCCATTGCTCTCTCCGCTGCTGTCGCAGCAGCCTATTTTGGTTTCCCCGAACAAACAGCAAACGCGCAGGATCCAGCGGCCGCGCCGGCGGCGACACCCGTCTCCGTTGCTTCCGTAACTTCAAGGGAAATCAAGGCCTGGGACGAATTTTCCGGCCGCCTGGAGGCGGTCGAGCGCGTTGATGTGCGCTCGCGTGTAGCGGGAGCCGTGCTTGCCGCGCACTTCCGCGAGGGCGCCCTTGTTCGCCAGGGTGATCTGCTCGTCACCATCGATCCGGAACCCTATGCCGCCGAGGTTGAGCGCCAGCAGGCCGCCGTCACGGCCGCCGAGGCGCGGCTGGAACTGGCCAAGACGGAGCTTGATCGAGGCAAGCAACTCGTCACCTCCCGCGTGGTCTCCGTCAGTGAGCTCGATCAGCGCGCCAATGCCTTCAACGAGGCGCGGGCGAACCTCGATGCGGCAAAGGCGGCCCTTCGCACCGCCCAGCTCAACCTCGATTACACCGCGATCCGCGCCCCTGTATCCGGTCGTGTCGGCAGGCTTGAGGTTACCGTCGGCAATCTGGTTGCTGCCGGACCCGGCGCGCCTGTGCTGACCACGCTGGTGTCGGTGGACCCGATCTATGTCTCCTTCAATGCCGACGAGCAGGTGGTGGCGAAGGCGCTGGCCTCTCTTTCCGCGGAAGCCAACAAGCGGGCTGAAGTCGAGGACATTCCGGTCGAGATCTCCACCATCAACCAAGGAGGGGAGCGGATCCCCGGCCACCTTCAGTTCGTCGACAATCAGGTGGATGTCAGCAGCGGCACGGTCCGCATGCGTGCCGTTTTCGACAATCCCGACGGTCTTCTCATGGCCGGCCAGTTCGCCCGCGTGCACCTTGGCCAGATCAGGTCGGAACAGGCCGTCGCTGTCTCCGAGCGTGCCATCGGCACGGACCAGGACAAGCGCTTCGTCATCGTGGTGGAACCGGACAACAAGGCGGCCTACCGCGAGGTCCGGCTCGGCCGTGTCAACGATGGCCTTCGCGTCGTGACGTCAGGTTTGAAGGCGGGCGAACGCATCGTGGTCAACGGCCTCCACCGCGTCAGGCCGGGTACGGTGGTCGATCCGCAGATGGTCGCCATGGAGGGCGGTTCGGAAAAGACCGCCACCGCCAACAACGACGTCGTCGCTCGCTGAGCGCCAATCCCATCGATAGGGACCTGCCATGAACCTCTCCAAATTCTTCATCGACCGTCCGATCTTTGCCGGCGTGCTGTCGGTGCTGATATTCCTGGCAGGTCTCCTGTCGATGTTCGCCATGCCCATTTCGGAATACCCCGAGGTTGTGCCGCCTCAGGTGGTCGTGCGCGCGCAATACCCCGGCGCCAATCCCAAGGTGATCGCCGAGACGGTGGCGACACCGATCGAGGAGGCCATCAACGGCGTTGAAGGCATGCTCTATATGAGCAGTCAGGGCACGACCGATGGTCAGATGACCCTCACCGTCACCTTTCGCCTCGGCTTCGATCCCGATCAGGCTCAGCAGCTGATCCAGAACAGGGTCTCGCGGGCCGAGCCACGCCTCCCGGAAGAGGTGCGCCAGCTGGGCATTACCACCGTCAAGAGTTCGCCCGACCTGATGATGGTGGTCCATCTGAAGTCGCCGAACGACCGCTACGACGTCACCTATCTGCGCAACTATGGCGTTCTGAACGTCAAGGACCGGCTGGCGCGCATCGACGGCGTGGGCGATGTGCAGATCTTCGGCTCGGGCGATTATTCCATGCGCGTCTGGCTCGATCCCCAGAAGGTCGCCGAGCACGGCCTCTCCGCCACAGATATCGTCAATGAGATCCGGGCGCAGAACGTGCAGGCGGCCGCCGGCGTGGTCGGTGCGTCCCCGGGCATTTCGGGGCTGGATCTCCAGCTGTCGATCAACGCGCAGGGTCGCCTTACCAGCGAGGAGGAGTTCGGCGAGATCATCGTCAAGTCCGGCTCCAACGGCGAGGTCGTGCACCTGCGCGATGTGGCACGCATCGAGATGGGAGCGGCCGACTACGCGCTGCGCTCGCTTCTCAACAACAAGCCGGCCGTCGCCATTCCGGTCTTCCAGGCGCCCGGCTCCAACGCCATCGAGATTTCCGACAACGTCCGCGAGGTCATGGAGGAGATCCAAGGCAATATGCCTGAAGGCATCGAATACGACATCGTCTATGACACCACGCAGTTCGTCCGCGCCTCCATCGAGGCCGTGGTCCATACGCTGCTGGAGGCGGTGGTTCTGGTCGTGATCGTGGTCGTGCTGTTCCTGCAGACCTGGCGCGCGTCGATCATCCCGCTTCTGGCCGTGCCGGTTTCCATCGTCGGCACCTTCGCGGTGATGTATCTCTTCGGCTTCTCCATCAACGCGCTCAGTCTGTTCGGTCTGGTGCTCGCCATCGGCATCGTGGTCGATGACGCCATCGTGGTGGTGGAGAACGTCGAGCGCAACATCGAGAACGGCCTTGAGCCCCGGCAGGCGACCTATCGCGCCATGCGCGAAGTGGCGGGCCCGATCATCGCCATCGCCCTGGTGCTGGTGGCCGTCTTCGTGCCGCTCGCCTTCATCAGCGGGCTGAGCGGGCAGTTCTATCGGCAGTTTGCACTGACGATTGCTATTTCGACCGTGATCTCGGCCATCAACTCGCTAACGCTGTCGCCGGCATTGGCGGCCATGCTGCTGCGCGGCCACGATGCACCGAAGGATCGCCTGACACGCATCCTCGACAAGCTTCTCGGCTGGCTGTTCCGCGGCTTCAACCGAGTGTTTGCCCGTGGCTCCAGCGTCTATGGCGGCGGCGTCTCCAGGCTTCTCGGCCGCAAGACGCTGATGATGGTGATCTACCTCGTGCTGATCGGCGCGACGGCGCTCCTGTTCCGGACCGTGCCGGGCGGCTTCGTGCCGGGCCAGGACAAGCAATACCTCGTGGGCTTTGCCCAACTGCCGGATGGTGCCACGCTCGACCGCACCGAAGAGGTGATCCGCCGCATGAGCGACATCACGCTCGCTCAGCCCGGTGTCGACAACGCCATCGCGTTCCCGGGTCTTTCCATCAACGGCTTCACCAACAGCTCCAACGCCGGCATCGTGTTCGTCGGCCTCAAAGCCTTCGAGGAGCGCAAGACCGCCGACCTCAGCGGCAATGCCATCGCGCTCTCGCTCAACCAGTCCTTCGCCGGCATCGAGGATGCCTTCATCGCCATCTTCCCGCCGCCACCCGTCCAGGGGCTTGGCACTATCGGAGGCTTCAAGCTGCAGATCGAAGACCGGGCAGGCCTCGGCTATGAGGCGCTGGACCAGGCGACCAAGGCCTTCCTGGCCAAGGCGGCTCAGGCGCCGGAGGTGGCCGGCCTGTTCTCCTCCTTCCAAATCAATGTGCCGCAGCTCTATGCGGACATTGACCGGGTCAAGGCGCGCCAGCTCGGCGTCGCGGTCAAGGATGTCTTCGACACCATGCAGATCTACCTTGGCTCTCTTTACGTGAACGACTTCAACGCCTTCGGCCGAACCTATTCGGTGCGCGTCCAGGCCGACGCGGCCTACCGCGCCCGCGCCGATGATATCGGCAACCTGAAAGTGCGGTCCTCCAATGGCGATATGATCCCGCTCTCGGCCGTGCTCAACATCTCCAACAGTGCGGGCCCCGAGCGCGCCATGCGCTACAACGGCTTTCTCTCCTCCGACGTCAACGGCGGCGCCGCACCCGGCTTCTCCACCGATCAGGCGCAGGCGGCGGTGGAGCGCATCGCGGCCGAGACCCTGCCGCAGGGTTTTGCCTTCGAATGGACCGAGCTCACCTACCAGCAGATCATCGCCGGCAATTCCTCGCTCATCATCTTCCCGCTGGCGATCTTCCTGGTGTTCCTGGTGCTGGCGGCTCAGTATGAAAGTCTGGCGCTGCCGATCGCCATTCTCCTCATCGTGCCCATGGGCATCCTGGCCGCGCTCTTCGGCGTCTGGCTCACAGGTGGGGACAACAACGTCTTCACCCAGATCGGCCTCATCGTCCTTGTCGGCCTGTCCGCCAAGAACGCGATCCTGATCGTCGAATTTGCCCGTGAGCTGGAGTTTGAGGGCAAGACGCCGGTCCAGGCGGCGGTGGAGGCAAGCGGGTTGCGCCTGCGGCCGATCCTCATGACCTCGCTCGCCTTCATCATGGGCGTGCTGCCGCTGGTGCTCTCCACTGGGGCGGGCGCGGAGATGCGCATCGCCATGGGCGTCGCCGTCTTCTTCGGCATGATCGGCGCCACCTTCTTCGGCCTGTTCCTCACGCCCGTGTTCTACGTTCTGGTTCGCGCACTTGGCCGCAACCGCCCGCTGACGCAGCACGGCCAAAGCTCTTTTGCGGAAGGCGCCCCATTGCCCGCGGAGTAATCCGCGGGCTCCGTCCCCTTGACTGCTTGTAAAGTTATCAGATAAGTCGATGACCATAGAGATTTTTATGGTACTCGAGGGTCAGTGCTGATGACGAAGAGCAAGGGACGGCGCCTGAAGGAATTGATGCAGCAGGGCGATCTGATCATGTCGCCGGGTGTCTATGACGGCTTCAGCGCCCATCTGGCCGAGAAGATGGGGTTCAAGACCGGGGTCATCGGCGGCTCCGGCATTTCCGAAAGCAGACTGGGCCGCCCCGATCGCGGCATCATGGGCTATGAAGAAGTGGTCCGCGCCTGCCGCAATCTCGCCGATTGCACCGACCTCCTGCTGCAGGGCGACGCCGACACCGGCTATGGAAATGCCGTCAACGTCTACTTCACTGTGCGAGGCTTTGAGGACGCGGGCCTCGCCATGATCGCGCTGGAAGATCAGGTCTGGCCCAAACGCTGCGGCCACATGAAGGGCAAGAAGGTTATTCCCGCCGAAGAAATGGTCCAGAAGATCAAGGCGGCTACCGATGCGCGGCGCGACCAGGACTTCCAGATCAAGGCCCGCACCGATTCCATGGCCACCCACGGCATCAACGAAGTGATCGACCGCCTGGGCCTTTACGCGGAGGCCGGCGCCGACGTGGTCATGGCCGATGCGCTCACCTCGCGGGAAGGCATCGAGAAGGTCGCTGCCAGCGTCAGCAAGCCGCTGGCGGTGAACATGGGCTTCGGCATCCGCTCGCGCAGCACGACGCCGTTGATGCACCCGAAAGAGCTGAAGGCATTGGGCGTTGCGCAGGTGACCTACCCACGCCTCCTGACGGCATCGGCCCTTCGGGGGATGATGAACGGCATGACGGCTTTCCTCGACATGGTGAAATCCGATGCCGTGCCGGATCGGCAGGATCTTCTGGCCTCGTTCGAGGAAATCAATGAACTGATGGGTGAACCGGAACTCAATGAAATGGAAGCGCGGTGGGCGTGATCGCCGGCACCGCTTATCGGACAACAAGAAACCGGACTTCGGAGGACAGTATGATCAAGAAGACAATCTATGCGGCGTTTTGTGCAACGGGCCTGCTGGCCGGCATCACCGCCGCTGCCGCTCAGACCGGGGAAGCGCCGGCACGGACCGAATGCCTCGCCGGTGGCAAGCCGGGCAGTGGTTTCGATCTCAGCTGCCGCCTTCTTTCCGAGACGCTTCTGAAGACAGGGCTGATCTCCAGCCGTATGTCGGTGAACTACATGGAAGGCGGCGCGGGCGCGACCGTATTCAATCACGTCATCGGCGTGCGTTCGGCGGAGCCAGGCCTCGTCGTGCCGGCGTCGCTGGGCACCGCGCTTCTCCTGTCCCAGAAGAAGTTCGGCCGCTATGACGAGACCAACGTGCGCTGGATCGGCGCGATCGCATCGGACTATGGCGCGGTGGCCGTGGCGCCGGAATCGCCCATCAAGAACCTCAGCGATCTGATGGCGGCCCTGAAGCAGGATCCTGCCAGCGTGGTGATCGGCGGGGCCGGCACCATCGGCAGTCAGGATTGGATGAAGGCAGCCTTGATCGCGCGTGAGGCAGGTGTTGATCCCAAGAAGCTGCGTTTCGTGACCCAGAACGGTGGCGCCGCCGCGGCGACCTCGGTCGCCGGCGGCCACATCGATGTCTATTTCGGCGATGCCGCCGAGCTTGGCCCCAATGTGCAGGCAGGCCTTGTAAAGGTGATCTCGGTTCTGGCCGATGAGCGGCTGCCCGGCACCCTTGCGGATGTCCCAACGGCCGAGGAGGAGGGCGTGGACGTGACATGGCCGATCTGGCGCGGGTTCTACGCCGGTCCGAAGATCACCGATGCCGAGTATCAGTGGTGGGTCGAGGCCTTGCGCAAACTGGTCGAGACGCCGGAATTCGCGGCTGAACGAGACCGGCGCGGTCTTTTCCAGCTGGTCGCCATCGGCCCCGCCTTCGACGAGCTCCTGAAGAAGAATATCGAGAACTTCAAGACCCTGGCGAAAGAGGCCGGTCTCTGACCTTGGGCCTCAAGCCCGGTCTCTCGCAGACCGGGCGGCCTGCTCTTCAAAACGGAGGAACGCAATGGGATCGGATATGCGCGTCGATCGCATCCTCGGGGTTGTGATCCTGATGGTCGCAGCGGCGGTCGCGATCGGCAGCTTCGGCATCGAATATAGTTTTTCGTCCGACCCTCTTGGCCCCAGGGCCTTCCCCCTGGCTCTTGCCATTGTCTGCGCGCTTTGCGCGCTCTGGCTTCTGGCCAGGCCGTCGCTTCAAACCGTCGCCGTTAGCCCGTCCGCCTACCGCAGCTTCGGCCTGGTGGCGGTCTGCGTCATCAGCGCCGCGCTGTTCCCGTTCGCCGGCTTCAGGCTGTCCATCTTCCTCCTCTGCTCGGTGACCTCCTGGCTCTTCGGCGCCAGCATGTTCAAGGCGTGCATCGTGGGCGTCTTGAACGCCATCGTCCTGTGGCTGGCGTTCACGAAGATCTTCGGCATAGCGCTTCCACCCAATCCTTTGCTGGGTTTTTGATCGATGTCCCTGGACTACCTCTGGCAAGGCTTCGAGATTGCCTTTCGCTTCGAAAACCTGCTCTACGCCGTCGTCGGCTGTTTCGTGGGGACGTTGGTGGGCGCGCTGCCCGCCCTCGGGCCGGTCACGGCGATCGCGCTGCTTCTGCCCATCGCCTATACCTCGAACGTCCCGGTCGACAGCACGCTCATTCTCCTCGCGGCCATCTATTACGGTTGCGATTACGGCGGCCGCATCACCTCGATCCTCGTCAATGTGCCTGGTGACACCGGCGCCGTAGTCACCGCCTTCGACGGCTATCCCATGGCGCGCAAGGGCCGGGCGAAAGATGCGCTGGCCATCAGCGCCATCACATCCTTTGTCGGCGGCATCCTCGCCGTCATCGGATTGACTGCCTTTGCGCCCATGCTGGCGAAGCTGGCCATCAGGTTCGGGCCTGCCGAATATTTCGTCCTGATCCTTTTTGCCTTCTCGACGCTGACCTCCTTTGCCGGCGAACAGCCCGTCAAGGCCATCCTCGGCTGTGCCCTCGGCAGCCTGCTCGCCACCGTCGGGCTCGATCCTACCACCGGTGCCTATCGCTTCACCTTCAATGAGCCGCAGCTTTACGAGGGCATCGATATGGTCGCCTTCATCATCGGCCTTTTCGCGATCGCCGAGATCCTGCTGGTGCTGGCATCGGACGAGAAGCGGATGCAGGCCCCGATCGCCTACGAGGGCCGCATATCGATTTCCGCCGACGAAGCGAAGGCCTGCGTCGGGCCGACCCTCAGGGGATCATTTATCGGCTTCATTGCCGGCATCCTGCCGGGAGCCGGATCGACCATCGCCAGCATGCTGTCCTACTCCATCGAGAAGCAGCTGGGCGATCGGAACGGAACCTTCGGCCATGGTGACATCCGGGGGGTTGCGGGCCCCGAAGCGGCCAACAACGGCTCGGCTGGCGGGTCCTTCGCGCCGATGCTGACGCTTGGCGTGCCCGGCTCGGCGACAACAGCCGTCATGCTTGGCGCCCTGCTGCTCTATAATGTCCAGCCTGGCCCGCAGATCTTCATCACGCAGCCTGACCTCGTCGGCGCGCTGATCGCGTCGATGTATGTCGGCAACGTCATCCTTCTCATCATGAACCTGCCGATGATCGGCCTCTTCGTGCGCATGGTATCGGTGCCGAACTGGATCCTCATGCCCACGATCCTGGCGCTCGGCTTCATCGGCGTCTACTCGGTGTTTCTGAGCGTGCTCAGCATGATGCTCATGCTGGCCATCGGCGTGGTCGGCTTCATCCTGCGTGCCACCGGCTTCGGCGTTGCGCCCATCATGCTGGGCTTCGTGCTCGGAAAGATCCTCGAAACCAACCTGCGCAATGGCCTCGCCACCTCCAATGGTGACGTCACCTATTTCTTCTCCAGCGTGACATCCCAGATCCTCTGGGTGCTGATCTTGGCGGTTCTGGTGCTGCCACCGATCTTCAAATGGCGTCGCGCCTTGAAGGAGGCGACCGCGCGAACGGCCGCGCCGCAGCCGGAGGCGTGAAGAGCTTCAAGTAGGCAGGTTTACAGGCCGCTGATATATTGCTGCGCAGCGAAACAAAGGACCGATGTTATTCGGAAAAATTCTGGAGATACGCCGCTGATGCTCGAACGCGCATTGTCCCTGACCGACCGGACCGCGGAGATCCTGCGCGACCGGATCGCCAATGGGGAGTTCGCCCCCGGCGACCGGCTGCCCTCCACCACGGTGCTGGCCAGGGACTTCGGCGTGAGCCTGGGTGTGATCCGGGAGGCCCTGTCGCGTCTGAAGCACGATGGGCTGATTGAATCGGTGCAGGGTGCGGGATCATTCGTGTCAAAGCGCGGCAGTCAGCGCGCCTTCCGCCTCGACCGGTATAAGGATCGCGATGCCGTCACGCTCACCTATACCTTCGAGCTTCGCGAGGCGATCGAGGGGAACGCCGCGCGGCTGGCGGCGACCTATCGCAATCAGGAAAGCCTGCAGAAGCTGTGGCGCAGCTTTGAGGCGCTGGATGAGGCCATCGCCAGCCAGAACAGCGCGCAGCCTCACGATCAGGATTTCCATCGTGCCATCATGAAGGCAACCGGCAATCCCATGTTCGCCGATCTGTGGGATTTTCTGGACCAGAACATCCGATCAAGCGTGGAGGCGGGCCGCAAACATTCGGCCAGCGTGACGTCCCTTCGGCATCAGGCACAGGACGAGCACCGCAAGATCCTGGAGGCGATCGAAGCCGGAGATCCCGCCGCCGCCGAGGAAGCGGCGCGATTCCACGTACGCCAGGCGACCAAGCGGCTGGCGCTCCCGGAGATCGACCGCAAATGGGATCTGCAGGATCAGCTCTGAGGCTGATGTCTGCGATCGGAAACGACCTCCGAGGGCTTGCGTCCGCGCCGGAAACCCTCGCTTGCCACCATGAGGCTGCGGGCGTAACTGCTCCCCACGGTGCCTGAGGCAAGGGCGCTCGCCTCCACCAGTTCGACCGACTGTCCGCGCCGCATGATCATCAGCCGGTCGCACATATGCGCGATTACCGCGAGATCATGGCTGACGAGGACGAAGGTGAGCTTATGCGCCCGCCGGATCTCTTCCAGGAGATTGAGCACCTCCGCCTGGACCGAGGCATCGAGCGCCGAGGTGGGTTCGTCAAGCAGGAGGATCTTCGGCTCCAGGATCAGCGCGCGGGCGATCGCCACCCGCTGGCGCTGGCCGCCGGAAAGCTGATGCGGATAGCGGAAGCGGAAGCCGTTTCCGAGCCCGACCTCATCGAGCGCCCGGAGCACGCGGCGCTCGGCATCGCGGACACCATGAATGGCCAGGGGTTCTGACAGGATGCGGTCCACCGAATGGCGCGGATGCAATGACCCGTAGGGATCCTGGAACACCATCTGGACCTTCCTGTGAAAGTCCTTGCCGCGCGGCACCCGCACCGGCGCGCCGTCGATCGAGATCGTGCCGTCGGTGATGGGGGCAAGGCCGCAGATCGCACGCAGCACCGTTGATTTGCCCGAGCCGGATTCACCGACGAGCCCGAAGGATTGCCCCGCGAAGACATCGAACCAGATGCGGTCGATGGCCTTGTAGCCGTCGAAGCTGACGGTGAGCTCCTTGATGGAGAGAACGGCGGTCAATCCAGCCACTCCTGTTTCCGGTCGAGCACCGCGAGAGGATGTGGGCTGCCGCTCATGCGGGGCAGACATCCGAGCAGCCCCTGCGTGTAGGGATGCTTCGCCTTGGTCAGGCGGTTGGCCGCGATCTCCTCCACGATCCTGCCGCCATACATCACGAGCACGCGGTCGCAGAACGAGGAAACCAGGCGCAGGTCGTGGCTGATGAAGATGATCCCCATTCCCCGGTTGACCACCAGCTGGTCCAGGATTCCCAGCACCTGCAATTGCACCGTGACATCGAGCGCCGAGGTGGGCTCATCGGCGATCAGGAGATCAGGGTCGGCGATCAGCATCATGGCGATCATGGCGCGCTGGCCCATGCCGCCGGAGACCTCATGCGGATAAAGATCGAACACACGTTCCGGGTCGCGGATCTGGACCGCCTGCAGCATATCCAGCGTGCGCATGCGGGCGAAGCTGCGCGACACCTTCATATGCGCCCGCAGTGTCTCCATGATCTGCCGGCCGATGGTCATTACCGGATTAAGCGAGAACTTCGGGTCCTGCAGCACCATGGCGATGCGTCCGCCCCGCAGGGTCCGCCGGGTGCGCGCGTCGGCGCTGCGAAGATTGACGCCGTCGAAGCTGAGCCTGTCGGCGGTGACGATCGCATTGGGCGGGGTCAGTCCCAGGATCGCGCGCCCCGTCTGCGATTTGCCGGAGCCGGATTCGCCGACAATGCCCACCCGCTCCTGGCCGACCGTGAACGATATGCCGCGTACCGCATCGAAGAAGCCGTCCCGGGTAGGAAAGCGGACGCGAAGATTCTCCACTTCCAACAGCGTGCTCATCGTCCACCTGCCTTCGGATCGAGCGCGTCGCGCAAGCCATCGCCCAGAAGGTTGAAGCCGAGGCTGACGAGGAAGATGGCCATGCCGGGCGCCGCTGCCACCCACCATTGGTCGAGCACGAAGCGCCGGCCGGAGGCGATCATGGCGCCCCACTCCGGCAGCGGGGGCTGCGCACCAAGGCCCAGAAAGCCCAGTCCGGCGGCGGTGAGAATGATGCCCGCCATGTCGAGCGTAACGCGCACGATCACCGAGGAGACGCACATCGGCATGATGTGACGCGCGACGATGCGGGTGGGGGAGGCGCCCATCAGGCGGATGGCGTTGATGTAATCGGAATGGCGCACGGTCAGTGTCTCGGCCCGCGCAATGCGCGCATAGGGCGGCCATGAAGTTATCGCGATGGCGATCACGGCATTCTCGATGCCGGGTCCCAATGCCGCGACAAAGGCCAGTGCCAGGATGAGGCGCGGGAAGGCGAGGAAGATATCGGTGATCCGCATCAGCACCGCATCGACCCAGCCGCCCGCGTAGCCGGCAACGGTGCCGATCAGGAGCCCCACCGGCGCGGCGATGACCGCGACGAGGATCACCACGAAGAGCGTCAGCCGTGAGCCATGGACCACGCGGGAATAGATGTCGCGTCCCTGATCGTCGGTGCCGAACCAGTGCTCGGCGCTGGGCGGCAGCAGCCGCGCCTCGCGCAGGTCACCGACAATGGGAGACTGCGTGGCGAGCACGTCGGCGAAACCGGCCACGACGAGAAGGCCGATGATGATGGTGAGCCCGAGGAGCGCGAGGCGGTTGTCGGCCAGCCTCCGCCAGGCCTGATAGGTTCGTCCGAGGCGTGCCTGCGACCGCGACTGCGGGCGTTCGGTCAAAAGCCATTGACGCCAGGTCGTGTCACTCATGAGCGCCTCGTGCGTGGGTCGAGCAGGCCGTAGAGCAGGTCCGACAGGAGATTGAGGCCGATGAAGACGGCTCCGATCACCACGGTGCCGCCGAGAACGGCATTCATGTCGGCATTCTGCAGTGAGTTGGTGATGTAGAGGCCGAGGCCGGGCCAGGCGAAGACGGTTTCCGTCAGCACGGAGCCTTCCAGGAGGCCGGCATAGGAGAGGGCGATGACCGTGACGAGCGGCACCAGCGCGTTGCGCAGGGCGTGGCGCCAGATGATGCGGGCCTCGGACAATCCTTTTGCCCGTGCCGCCACCACATATTCTTGGCTCAGCTCGTTCAGCATGAAGGAGCGCGTCATGCGGCTGATGTAGGCGAGGGAAAAATAGCCGAGCAGCGACGCCGGCAGGATGAGATGGCTGAGGGCGTTCCAGAAGGCGTCCCATTGCCCCTGCATGGCGGTGTCCAGCAGCAGAATGCCGGTGACGGGGGAAAGCGTATATTCATAGACGATGTCGATGCGGCCGGGCCCCGCGACCCAGCCCAGGCGCGCGTAGAACACCACCAGCGCCATGAGTCCCAGCCAGAAGATGGGCACCGAATAGCCGACGAGGCCGATGATCCGCACGATCTGGTCGAGAAGCCCGCCGCGCCGCACCGCTGCGAAGACGCCGAGGGGAATGCCGATGAGGCTGCCGATCAGCGTGCCGAGGGTGGCAAGCTCCAGCGTTGCCGGGAACACGCGGCGGATGTCCGTCATGACGGGATTGGCGGTCAGCACCGAGGTGCCGAAGTCGCCTTGCAGCACCTTGCCGACATAGATCACGAACTGCTCGTAGATCGGCCTGTTGAGGCCGAGCTCCTCGCGGGTGCGTTCGATGACATGTTCCGGAGCCCGGTCGCCGACGATGGCGAGCACCGGATCGACCGGAATGACGCGCCCGATGAAGAAGGTGACGGCCAGGAGGCCGAGCAGGGTCAGGGCGACGATCACGACGAAGCGCGCGATCGACGCGAGCACAGGAAGGATGCGGCGGGTGCCGGAGCGCCCGCCTTGAGGATCGACTGCCGTCTGGGCCATCCGCGCCTCAGCTCTTGGAGGCGCGGAAGGTGTAGGTTGAATCCGATGTGGGACCGAGCTTGAAATCGCTGACGTTCTTGCGGACGCCGGCGGTCTCGATCATCTGGTAGATGATGATGAAGGGGCTTTCCTTCAGAAGATCCTGCTGCAGCTCGCGATACAGGGCGGCGCGCTTTTCCGCATCCCGCTCAAGAACGGCGGCGTCCGCCTTCTTGGTGATCTCGGGGATGTCCCAGGCGTTGCGCCAGGCCAGCGGCTTCGATGTCGCCTCGTCCGAATTGTCCGGGTTGCGCGCGAAGGTGTCGGCGTTGGTGTGCGGGTCCCAGTAATCCGCGCCCCATTGGCCGATGTAGAGGTCATGGTTGCGGGCGCGATATTTGGTCAGCGTCTGCTTGCCGTCGCCCGGGATGATCTCCAGCTTGATGCCGGCCTGCGCGAGGGTTTGCTGCATGTTCTCGGCAATGCCGGTCACCGGTTGGGTATTGCGGACATCCATGGTGATGGAGAACCCGTCGGGCAGCCCCGCCTTGGCAAGCAGCTCCTTGGCTTTCGCGACATCGAATTTGTAGGGCTTTTCGTCGGATGCGCCGAGCAGGCCCTTGGGCAGGAAGGTCTGGTGGATCTCACCGATGCCTTTGATGAGGGTGGCGCCGATGGCGCCGTAGTCGACGAGATACTTCATCGCCTCCCGCACCTCGGGCTTGGCCAGCGTCGGGTTCTTCTGGTTCAGGCTGACGTAGTAGATGGTGCCCTTGGGCGTCGAGGTGATGGTGATGTCGTCGTTCTTGGATATGGCCTCAAGATCACCGGGCTCCAGATTGCGGGCCACATCGACGTCGCCCTTCTCCAGCAGCAGGCGCTGCGTGGCGCTTTCCTTCACGTGCCGATAGATCACGCGCGCCATCTTCGATTTTTCGCCGGCGTAGTTCTCGTTGCGCTCCATGGCGAGGATTTCATTGGCGCGCCAGTCGCGGATCTTCAGCGGGCCCGATCCGGCATAATTGGTCTTGAGCCAGCCATAGCCCATGTCGCCGTCCTTGGCGTGTTCCTCCAGGAGCTTCATATCGACGATGGCGGCGACATTGGCGGTCAGGCAGTTCAGCACGAAGGTCGGGGCATAGGCCTTGTCCGTCTCCAGCGTCACGGTCGTGTCGTCCACCTTCTTGATCTTCTCGGCCACATTGTCCTTGGACAGACCGAACTGCGTGAGAATGAAGGCGGGCGTCTTGTCGAGCTTCACCGCCCGTTGCAGCGAATAGACCACGTCATCGGCGGTGATGGGATTGCCGGAGGCGAACTTGAGGCCGCTCTTGAGCTTGAAGGTATAGAGCTTGCCGTCGTCGGAGACGGTCCAGCTTTCGGCGATGTCGCCATAGAGCTTGGACGGATCGTCAACCTCGAAGCGCACCAGGCGGTCATAGGTATTTCCCATGATTTCGCCGGCGCTGATTTCGAAGGATTCCGCAGGGTCGAGCGTGATGATGTCGTCGATGGCCCAGGCAAGGACAAGAGTATCGGGCGGGGTGGCCGCCATGGCGGCGGGACTGGCCGTGGCCAGCAGAGCTGCCGCGGTGGTGGCGATCAGATTGCGTCGGATGCTTGCAGTGAAGGTCAGCATATGGAACTCCCTGGCAGCTCGATGTTACGCGCTAACGGGGTCGCCTTGCTTCGTGCGTCGTGAAAGGCGCGAGCACGCGCAGGCTTTCGCCGCATCCCATGATGCTAAACTCATAAGTACGTATGTTCCAAGCAGACAAATTGCTGAGGGAAGCTTTGACGGAAATAAAGGCGGCTTTTATCTCGTCCGGGGGCCGGATCGGCGTGTTGCCTCGGATCGTGAAAGGCCGCTGGGCACGGGTATCGGGCATGTCGGACCGGTAGCCTTGGCCAGCCTTTGCCGCGAAAATTGAGAGCGCTCGAACAGCAGGATCACCACGAGCGACAGTGCGAACGGCACCAGCAGATAGAACAGCCGGAACACGATCAGGGCCGCCAGCACATCGGCAGGGTCCATATCCGGCAGGCCGGAGACGAAGACGATTTCCAGCACGCCGAGACCACCAGGCGCATGCGAAAGGAGCGCGGCGGAAAAGGAGGCCAGGAAAATGCCGAGGATGACGAAGAAACCGGGATTTCCGGCCTCCGGCAGGGCGAAATAGATGACGGCGGCTGCGCCGATCAACTCCAGCGGGCCGATGACCAGCTGTTGGAAAACGATGGGCAGCCGGGGATAGTAGATCTCGAAGCTGCCGATCCGAAGCGGCCTGAAGCCTTTCCAGCTGCCGAGGATATAGAGTGCGATCAGCAGCAGCATGACCGCCCCGCAGGCCATGGCCGCTTCGCGGGGCACGTCGCTGACGTAGCGCAGCACCAGTTCAGGCGCCGCGATGAGAATGGCGCCGCCGAGCAGCATGACGCTCAGCACAAAGGTGAAGGAGCAGAGCGCGACCAGAACACCGACCTCAGCGGCCGTCAGGCCTTTAGAGGTATAGGCCCTGTAGCGCACGACCGCTCCGGAGATCACCGAAGCGCCGATGTTGTGGGCCACCGCATAGGTCGTAAAGGAGGCGAGGGTGATGAACCCGAGCGGTATGGATTTTCGCAGGTGGTTCAGCGCAATCCGGTCATACCCGGCAAGAGCCGCATAGGCGGCCACCGCCGATGCGGCGCAGAGAAACCACCCGTGGAGCGGAATGGCCTTCAGGCTGTCGATCACATCGTCCAGCGAGATGCTGCGCAGCTCGTGGTAGAGCAGCCAGATCGATACGACGACCGCGCCGATGCCGATGATCGGCCAGATGTAATCCTTAAGCTTCATATCAGGTGTCCCGCGGACAGAACGCTGGTGTCAGACGATCGTTCACGACGATTTCTGCCCGGACACGAATTGCCTGCGGACGCCGATGACCATCTTCATCCTGAAAAGCGCTCGCTGCCTGCCGTTCCGAGCCCGAAGAGGATATGGACACATCACCCATATCGACATCGGCGGGATCTTCGATCCGGCAACTCAGCGATGCGCCGTTCAAGTCGAACAGCTTAAGCCTGATCGGCTAAATTTTCTTTGATGGCAAGACCACAGGTCGGCCCAGGCGATCACAACGAACAGGACGATGCCGCAGGCATCAGGAGCGGCTGGCCACAATGAGCGCCCAAACGGTTTTCCGAACTGACGGCGCTGGCTCGTTGCTGATCTACATTCTCTTATCTGTGGCTTCATCGGCAGGGCCGTCATCAAGCCGGATCACGATCAGAGATGACGGGGATGGATGAAGCGGTGAGCGCTCACCGGCCGCTCGATAAAATTCATGTGTGCACCCATCGTCGGCCGCGCAGGGGTGGCGCGCCAATGGTCAGGTGCCGAGTGCCGGGACGTCAGGTGAATGTTATGCAATGATCAAAGGCATCTCTGAAGCGAAACAGCAGGAGGGCTTCTGGTCCTTCTTCGACGGCCGCGAGCGTCCCGCATCCCGCTTCCCTGAGCGCGGCATCCAAGCGATCCGCCATGGGATGTTTCACTATTATCTGCTCAAGGCGGGCCCCGGTGCACTCATGGCGGCGGACGGGTGAGGGCCCTCTGGCCACTGGATGAAGGCGGGAAAAAGTCCATCAAAGGGCGATTTTCCGCTGTCGGGCAGCGTAATCAACCAGCTGCGCGATCCTCGCGACATGGAAACGATCGGGCCGGGATCAACGGGGCAGCTGCGGCGGGCCTGTTCAATGTCCTCGGTTTGCACGACCCACCCAACCGGACGCGGCTGCATCGTCATCCGTGCCACCTGCCGCGGGTCATCCATGCCGAACCAGCGTGGCCGTGCGGGTGGTGCTGCTTCCGGGTCGACCGAGAGCAGCTCAAGAAAAAGCCCGGTGCCGACGCGCATGACGCAGTTATGCGTGCCCATATCGGAATGCTTGCCGCCGCGCGGGATATTGGCCCCGAGGTGTTCACGCAGATAGGCCGCCCCCGTTTCCAGCGAAGATGCCCCCATAGTTACATGATCGATCCTCATCACCTTCCCCCGAGCTGCGGTCCGCCGCTTCCATGGTCAAAAAAGCATCATAATGCCTGAAAAAGCATATTGACATATCCATAGGACATATCGCTAGATTACACCCATGAAGATGCCGGTGCCAAAATATTTCGTCGTCAGATCTATTTTGGAGGCCCGTCTGGAGCGCGACTATTCCGTCGGCGATAAGATTCCGACGGAACTGGAACTGTGTAGAGAATTCGAAGTCAGCAGAATTACGATCCAGCAGGCGCTCTCTCTGCTGGAGAGCGACGGTTTGATCAAGAGAGAGCAAGGGAGAGGCACGTTCTATACACGCCCTCCGACGCGGCGGCAGGACGCAAAACCGAACCAGCTGTTGCAGTCGTTGCTGCGCAATCAACCCAACGGCTTCGCCCGGCTGATATCGGCCCGTATGACCACCGCCTCGGCGCGGATTGCGGAACGGCTGCGGGTGGAAAAAGGGAGCCGTGTGGCCGCTGTTGATCGTGTTGGTTTCATAGATGGTGATCCGGTGATCTTCATAACGGCCTACATGCCGGGGGATGTCGGGGCGGAGCTTCTGAAAGACGAGGCTGCGCTCACGCGGTCCACGCTCGGATCATTGGTCCAGTCGGCGGCGGGCATAAGGATCAGCTCGGTCGTGCAGACCATCGCGGCGACCTTGGCCGATCCCGGATTTGCCGGACACCTCGGCTTGGAACTCGGAGCGCCCGTACTGGAAGGTGAGCGCACCTATTACGACGAGGACGGACGGCCGGTCATATTCAGTGATGCCTTCTACCGAGCCGACCGTCACCGGTTCGTCGTCGATCTCAATGGAGCAGTGCCTGACCCGCTATAAGAAAATCTGCAGGGAGAAAGACCAACTCTCATAAAAACAGAGGACGTCATGACGAAGATATTGGCTGCAGCACTCATTGCTTTGAGTTTCGCGTCTCCTGCCCTCTCTCAGGCTCCCAACGGGCCTGTTTCCGTCATCAATCCTTTCACAGTAGGCGGATTAACCGATCTGACGGCCCGCTTTATTGTCGAAAAGATCAAACCACAGTTTCCAGCCGGTATCGCCGTTATCAACCGGCCGGGCGCGGGCGGATCGATCGGCGTTACCGAGATCGTCCAGGCGAAGCCCGATGGAACAGTCATCGGTCTGACCCCCACGGCCTCGCTGATCGATCAGCCGCAGATGAACAATCTGCCCTACAAGACGCCTGACGATTACGCTTCGATCATCAACACCATCACCTACTATCAATTCCTCGCGGTGCGTGGCGACGCGCCATGGAAAGACGCGAAGGCGCTGCTCGATCAGGTCAAAGCTGAGCCGGGGAAACTGCGCTTCGGCAGTTCCGGCATCGGCACCGCATCCCATCTCAATCTGGCGCAACTGACCACGGTCGCCGACCTCGATGTCGTCCATGTTCCCTTCTCCGGTTGGGCAGAGGGGAGCGCTGCGCTTCTAGGCGGTCACGTCGACACGCTGATCATCAACCCGGGCGAGGGACGGCAGCTCGCTGACGCAGGGCGAATCCGCATCATCGCGGCTTTTCAGCCCGAGCGCAGCGCCTTCTATCCGGAGGTGCCCACGTTCAAGGAGTTGGGCTATGACGTCGCGGTCAGCCTCAGCTTCGTTATAACCGCGCCGAAGGATACGCCCGAGGGCACCAAGACCTTCTTCCATGATGCCATCAAAACGGTGCTTGAGGATCAGGCCTTTCTCGACTTCGTCAAGTCCCGCGAGGTGCAGGTCAACTATCTCAGCGGCGAAGATGCGAAGGCCATGCTCTGGAAGGAATACAAGGAGCATACAGTCCTGCTCGACCGCCTCGGCCTGAGCGCCAAGTGAGATGGCGGCCCGGATCTTCGGACTGGGCGTCGTTGCGATCGGTGCGGTCTATCTCGCCCTGGCGCTCCAGCTGCCTGTCCACACGCTGAACGGTCCGGGAGCCGGCTTCTTTCCTCTCGTGATCGCCGCCGGGCTCCTCGTGACCGGTGTCGCAACGGCTCTCCTGCCAGGCGCCAACCTCACGATCGAGCCGGCGTTTCCCGAACGGGCGCTCAAGGTCGCGGCGGCCTTCATCAGCCTTATGGTCTTCTGTCTCCTGCTGCCGCGTCTGGGCTACATCATCTCGGGTGTGGCGGTCATGATCGCCATGCTCAAGCTCTTCGGTGCCTCTTGGCGCCTCGCGGTACCGCTCGCAATCGGAAGCGCCATCGTCACCTATTACCTCTTCATCGCCTTGCTTGGCCTGCCGCTGCCCCGGGGGAGTTGGCTGCCATGATCTCCCGTCCGTCCCGCTGTGCTGAAGAGGAGGCCTCTCATGGAAATGATTGACGGCCTCATGCACGGTTTTGGTGTGGCACTGACACCTCCAAATCTTCTGGCGTGCCTTATTGGCGTGACCCTTGGTTCCCTGGTGGGAGTGCTGCCGGGGATCGGCCCCAACGCGGGCATGGCGCTGCTGATCCCGCTCACCTTCGGCATGTCGGCGGAGGCCGCCATCATCATGCTGGCCGGCATCTATTATGGCTCCATGTATGGCGGGTCCACCACGGCTATCCTCCTCAACGTGCCAGGGGAGGCCGGCTCCGTCATGACCGCGATCGACGGGTTTCAGATGGCCAAGAAAGGGCGCCCCGGCCCCGCGCTTGCCATCGCCGCCATAGGGTCGTTCATAGCCGGCACGTTCGGAATTCTGGGCATCATGCTGGTCGGCCCATGGCTGGCCGAATTCGCACTGCGGTTCGGGCCGCCCGAATTCTTTGCGCTGGCGATCGCAGGTCTCATCTTTCTCTGCGGGCTATCAACCAACTCCTTTCGCATTGCCATAACCATGGTGGCGCTGGGCCTCGGCATCAGCACCATCGGCATTGATCCTGTTACGGGCACGCAGCGCTTCACCCTTGGGTTCACGCATCTGGCTCAGGGGATCGATCTGGTGCCCGTCATCATGGGCCTCTATGGCATCGCTGAAGTGCTCTCCATGATGGAGGAGGGCATCCAAAAGGCGCGCATCACCAAGGTGCGTCCGCGTGATCTGGTGCCGTCATGGCTGGAGGCCAGGATGTCGGCTCTGCCGATCCTGCGCGGTTCGGTGATCGGCTTCATCGTCGGTCTCATTCCCGGCCCGGCCACCGTCATGTCCTCCTTCATGTCATACCGCGTGGAGAAGAAGCTCTCGCGAACCCCCGAGCGCTTCGGCCAAGGCGCGATAGAGGGTGTCGCGGGCCCGGAAAGCGCCAATAATTCTGCGACTGCCGGCTCAATGGTGCCCATGTTCTCGCTTGGCATCGCCTTTTCCCCGGCCACCGCCATGCTTCTCGCCGCCCTCGTCATTCATGGCGTGCAGCCGGGGCCGCTGTTCATGGTCTCGGCACCGCAGGTGTTCTGGGGCGTGATTGCGAGCATGTACCTCGGCAATTTCCTGCTTCTCCTGCTCAACCTGCCGCTGGTGCACATCTTCGTTTCGATCCTGAAGCTGCCCCAGCATGTTCTCGCGGCGTTGGTGGTGCTGTTCTGCCTCGTCGGCGCCTATACGCTGAACAACAGCCTACTCGATGTCTGGATCATGGTGGTCATGGGCGGCGCCGGCTATCTTCTCCGCAAGCTGCACATCGATCCCGCACCGCTCGTCATCGCCCTCGTGCTCGGGCCCATCATCGAGAAGGCGCTACGGCAGTCCCTTTTCATGGCCAATGGCGACTGGTCCTATCTCCTGCTGCGGCCCGTCAGCGGGATGGTGGTCCTGGCGGCACTCGCTCTCTTCGCTCTCAACCTCGTCGTCGGCATGCGCCGGCGCGCCAAGATCGCGCAATTCATCCGCAATGAATCTCAACAGCAGCCGACCGGCTGACAAAAGGAGCTCGCAAGGCGATGGTGGATATCCAGGGTCTGAAGGTTATCTCCTACTTTGACTGTCCAGGCGGCGGTCAGGTCTATGTTCAGGGCAACTACTGCTACATCGCGCATATGGATGCTCCGGCCGGCACCACGATTCTGGATATCAGCGATCCGAAGAACCCTGTGCAGGTGGCCCATATCGCCATCCCCGACGGGGTGCACACTCACAAGGTGCGGGTCGAGAACGATCTGATGCTGGTGAATTGGGAATGCCCACCTCCCTATATCCTCGGCGAGAATTTCCAGGGCGGCCTTGCCATCTATGACGTGAAGGATCCGCGCAATCCGAAGCAGATCACGTTCTGGAAGACGGCCGGGACAGGCGTTCACCGGTTCGATTTCGATGGCCGCTACGCCTACATCACGCCGGAGGTCGACGGCTACCATCTCAACATCGCGATGATCCTTGACCTGCAGGATCCATCCAATCCCAGGGAAGTCGGCCGCTGGTGGATGCCCGGCCAGTGGGTCGCCGGCGGCGAGACACCGGACGAAGGTTACCGCATGACCTGGTGCCATCAGATCCTGAGGCGTGGCAAGCGGCTCTATGTTGCCTATTGGCATGCCGGAATGGTGATCCTCGACATCGAGGACATGACCAAGCCGAAGATGGTCTCGCGGCTGCGCTACAATCCGCCTTACACGCATCCCACCCACACGGCGCTGCCCATGCCCTTCAAGCTGGCAGGCCGCGACATCCTGCTGGTGGCCGATGAGGATGTGCGAAAGACAAAACCCTCGCCGCCACCCTTCCTCTGGGTGGTGGATATAACCGAGGAGGAGTTCCCGGTGCCGATCTCGACCTATCAGATCGAAGGCCTGGAGAATGTGAACATGCCGGAGTTCACCGGCTGTCATCAGCCAGCCGAGCAGGTTTATGGCACGGAGATCCCGGTTGCCTGGTTTGCCTGCGGGCTTCGCGTGGTGGATGTGAAGAATCCTCACGCTCCGAAAGAGGTCGCCCATTTCGTCCCCGATGCGCCGCAAGGGTTCGATCGCCCCGGCACCAATGATGTCTTCCTGACGAAGGAGGGTCTCATGTATGTGATCGACCGCAACCGGGGAATGCACATCCTGGAGCGGGTATAAGCCTGTGACCGATGACTGAGATGCTTGAGGAGTTGCTCCGATGAACGTTCATCAATCCCACGAAACCGTCGCCGGCGATGCATTGGCCATCCTGGAGCGGCTGGGCGTTCCTGCGTCCGCTTTGGGTGACAAGGGGCTCGCCGCCCGCTCGCCTATCGATGGGAAGCTCGTTGGCCATGTGGTGGAAAACAGCGCCGAAGAGATGACCGCCGCGATCGGCAAGGCCCATGCGGCTTATATGGCCTGGCGCCAGGTGCCGCCGCCGCGCCGGGGTGAGCTGGTGCGCCTTCTCGGCGACGAATTGCGCGCGGCGAAGGAAGACCTGGGCCGGCTGGTCACGCTCGAAGCCGGAAAAATCCTCTCGGAAGGTCTGGGCGAAGTTCAGGAGATGATCGACATCTGCGATTTCGCGGTCGGTATGTCGCGGCAGCTCTATGGCCTCACCATCGCCACCGAACGTTCCGGTCATCGGATGATGGAAACCTGGCATCCGGCTGGCGTGTGCGGCATCATCACGGCCTTCAACTTTCCCGTGGCGGTCTGGTCGTGGAATGCCGCGCTGGCGCTCGTCTGCGGTGACAGCGTGATCTGGAAGCCGTCTGAAAAGGCACCTCTGACGGCGCTGGCGGTCCAGGCAATTTTCGATCGGGCGGCAGCACGCTTCGGCGATGCCCCGGACGGACTTGCCCTGCTGCTGCAGGGCGGCCGCGCGCTCGGAGAGACGCTGGTGGACGATCATCGCGTCGCCATCGTCTCGGCAACCGGCTCCACCCGCATGGGCCGCGAAGTGGGGCCGCGTGTCGCTGCCCGCTTCGGGCGCTCGATTCTGGAGCTCGGCGGCAATAATGCCGCCATCGTCGCCCCTACCGCCGATCTCGATCTTGCCCTTCGTGGCATCGCCTTTGCCGCCATGGGCACCGCAGGTCAGCGCTGCACCTCGCTGCGCCGCCTCTTCATCCATGAAAGCGTGGCCGACAGCTTCGTGGCGAAGCTCGCCAGGGTTTACGGCTCCGTTGCCATCGGGGACCCGCGCGACAGGGGCACACTGATCGGCCCGCTGATCGACAAGGCCGCCTTCGACAACATGGAGGCGGCGCTGGCCGAGGCAAGGTCGCTCGGCGGCACCGTGCACGGCGGCGGCCGCGCCCGTGAGGATCTCGGGGAGGCCGCCTTCTACGCGCGTCCGGCGGTGGTGGAGATGCCGGATCAGGCAGGCCCCGTGCTGCGAGAGACCTTCGCTCCGATCCTCTACGTCATGCGCTACACGGATCTTGAAGAGGTGATCACCTCGCACAACGCGGTGCCGCAGGGGTTGGCATCATCGATCTTCACACTGGATCTGCGCGAGGCGGAGACCTTCATGTCGGCTGCCGGCTCCGACTGCGGCATCGTCAACGTCAATATCGGACCGTCGGGAGCCGAAATAGGCGGCGCCTTTGGCGGTGAAAAGGAGACGGGCGGGGGCCGTGAATCCGGCTCCGATGCCTGGCGCGGCTATATGCGTCGCGCCACCAACACCATCAACTATTCGCGCGCCTTGCCGCTGGCCCAGGGCGTCACCTTCGACATTGGGTGAGATGGAGATGGGCGAGGCGCCAATCCGCCGCTTCGGCGTCCTGTTTCCACCGGGCAATGTCGCCATGGAACGCGAGCTTCCACCCCTTCTGCCCGAGGAGGTGGCGATGCATTGCAACCGCCTCTCGCGGCCGGACTCTTCGCTGTCGGAAGC
The DNA here is from genome assembly GCF_014635245.1 of Agaricicola taiwanensis. Classification (GTDB taxonomy): domain Bacteria; phylum Pseudomonadota; class Alphaproteobacteria; order Rhizobiales; family Methylopilaceae; genus Agaricicola; species Agaricicola taiwanensis. Next base: position 594,146 of record NZ_BMCP01000001.1, read on the forward strand.
CTCGCTTCTCGCCATGGAGGCCTCGGTGGATCGTGCGGCATCCGATCTCGCCCAGACACAGCCCGAGGTCATCGTCTACGGCTGCACCAGTGGCAGTTTCCTTGGCGAGGACGACGGTGCCATAGCTCGCAAGATCACCGCGCTTACGGGCATTCCGGCCGTGACCACCGCCACCTCCGTCTGGCAGGCCATGCGTGCCCTCGCCATGGCACGCGTCTATATGATCACGCCCTATCCGGACGAGCTTAACCGGCAGGAGGCGGATTTTCTCAGGCACCACGGCATCGAAGTCGCGGCCTGGGACAGCTTCCAGTGCCGCAACAGCGAGGAAATTCGCCGCGTGCCATCGCGTGAGGTTTCGACCCTGGCCATGTCTCACGCGAGGGAGATCTCAGCATGCGATGGTCTCTTCATCAGCTGCACCCAGCTCCATACGCTGGATCAGATCGAGCGTCTGGAGCGGGAGCTGAATGTCCCGGTCGTGACATCGAACCAGGCCTCGCTGTGGGCGGCTTTGACCCGAATGAAGATCGACGTCACCGGCATCAGCGCCGGACGTTTGTTCAAGGCAGCGGCCTGAAGCGCGTAGAGGGGACCGACCATGTGTGGCTTCTATGCCTATGAGGATGGCAACAAATACCGCCCGCTGATCCCGCCATCGCCGGCGCTCGCGGCTCGCACACGTCTGGTCGAGGCAGGCATGACCGGTGATCCGGTGCCTGAAGCCGCGTGGGACACGTTCTTCAAGCCGACCTGTGGCGCCATCCCCATGGATCATTTTCAGCGGATGTTCCAGGCAAGGCGGCTTGCGGTCGCCTATCTCGCCGTGCAGGCGCCGGTACGGCGGCCGCAACGGCACGCTTCATCCTTTCGGTGCGCCGAGGGAGATGAGGTCTCGGCAGGCCTATAGCCGGCCGCTCCACCCGATCAACGATATTTGTCGGTGATCTCGATCAGCTTTGCCATCACGTCCTTGCCGACGAGCTCGGTGCCGAGCGTGTCCCATAGGGGCTTTACCGCGGTGACCCAGGCTTTGCGCTGTTCAGGTGTCAGCTCATGGATGGTCGCGCCGCCGGCGGTCATGGTGGCGCGCGCCTCACGGTTTTCTTCCGCGGTGTTCTCCCAGTTCCACTTGGTCGCTTCAGCCATGGCCGCCTTCAAGGTGTCCCGCACCTTGGGATCAAGCCCGTCCCACCAGGCCTTGTTGGTCGCCACGATGTAGAAATCCCAGATGTACTCCGTGCGCGTGATCTGCTTGGCGGTCTCATACATATGGCTGGCCGCCCAGGCGTGCGGCACCGGCTCCACGGCATCGATCACGCCCTGGCGCAGTGCGGTCGGCACCTCGCCCCAGGACATGGTGGTTACATTGGCGCCAAGCAGCTTGAAGGTGTCGACATAGTTGCGGCCGGGCGGGACGCGGATCTTGAGGCCCTTGACGTCTTCCGGCACCAGAACCGGCTTGGACCCGGTGCGGCCGATGTCGCGAGGGCCGTTGAGCCAGACCCCCAAGGGTTCGATGCCCTTGGCGCGCATGTCGTCGAACAGGGCGCCGCCCAGTTCAGGATCCTCCATGACCTCTTTGATCGCCTCGGGAGAGGGCATGAGGTAGGGCAGCACCAGAACGGACAGCTTGGGGAAGGTGCCGCTATAGACGCCGACCACCGGCGAGATGAACTGGAGGGCGCCCAGCTGCAGCGCCTGGACCATCGTCTTCTGGTCATAAAGCGCCTCGCCGTGGGAGACCTCGATCGTCACCTCATCAGGCAGACGTTCCTCGACCAGCTTCTTGAACAGGTCCCACGTCTGGCCCTTCACCGTGTTCTGCTGGATGTCGTTGAGGGCTGTCGCCTTGGTCTGCGCCTGTGCCGCGCCGGTGGACGCAACGGAAGCCGCGATGACCAGGCTCGCCAGGCAGGATGTTAGACGCCGCATATCAGTCTCCCCTTTTTCTTTGTTGTTCAATCCACCATCAGTGACGGCAGGAACGTGCTTATGATCGGCAGGTAGGTCGTCAGGATCAGCATCGTCAGCGTAACACAGGCCCATGGCAAAACGGCCACGATGACCCTCGCCAGAGGCACCCCTGAAATTGTGCTGGCGACGAAAAGGTTCAGCCCCACCGGAGGAGTGAGAAGCCCCAGTTCGATGTTCACGACCACCATGATGCCGAAGTGGATGGGATCAACACCCAGTGCCTTTGCCGCCGGAAACAGCACCGGCATGAACATCAGGATCATGGGCACGCCGTCGAGGAACATGCCGGCCACGATGAGGATAAGGTTCACCAGCAGCAGGAACGCCCACACGGGCATGTCCATGCTCACGAGCCAGTTCGCAAGCGCCGTGGGTACGCCCTGCTGCGCCAGGAAAAAGCCGAACAGGACGGCATTGGTGACGATCCAGAACACCATGCCCACGCGGGGCGTCACCGTCAGGACCGTCGAGACGAGAGAGCGCAGGGTGGTCTGGCGATAGATCAACACGCCGATCAGCAGCGCGGCCGTCGCGCACAGCAGGGCGGCTTCCGTGGGCGTAAAGATGGCGCCGCCCTCGAAGGTCATGCCGCCAAGGCTGAAGGCGGGAAAGCCATAGATGCCGATGACGAGGAACACGGGCAGCATCAGGGCCGGCACCGCAAGTCGGACGGCGCGCGCCTTCTCGGCAGCTGACATGAATTCGGGCGGTGCGACCGCAAGCTTGCGTGCCAGGAAGCGCGCCATCAGCATCAGCATGGCGCCATAGAGAAGCCCCGGCAGAATGCCCGCCATGAACAGCTTGGGGATGGAGGTCTCGGTGACGAAGCCATAGAGAATGAGCGGGATGCTGGGCGGAATGAGGATGCCGAGGCCGCCAGCGGTGGTCACCACGCCGATGGCATAATTGGTGGGATAGCCGTGTTTGGTCAGAGCCGGGATCATGATGGCGCCGACAGCGGCAACGGTGGCCGGACTGGAACCGGAGATCGCCGCGAAGAACATGCAGGTGAGGACGGCCGTCATGCCGAGCCCGCCGCGAAAGCGGCCGACCAGCATGTTTGCAAGCGCCACCAGGTGGCGGACAATGCCGCCGGTTTCCATCAGCGCGGCCGCCAGGAAGAAGAACGGCACCGCCATCAGCGTGAAATGATCGAGGTTCGCGTAAAGCTTCTGGCCGATGATCGGCACCGGCAGCGCGCCCGACCACAGAGAGGCGAGGACCACTGAGCCGCCCAGGGCCACGGCAACAGGTGTGCCGACCAGGAGAAGCACCGCGAAGGAGGCGAACAGAAAGGCGATGGTCATACGCAGAACTCGCGCTGGGTTCGCTTAATCAATGAACTCGACCTTCGCGACCTCGTCTCCGCGCCAGGCATGCGGGATGCGCTGGATGTAGCGGATGGAGAAGAGGGCCATGGTCAGGGGCGCGATCGAAAAGATGATCCAGGTCGGGATATGCGCCTCGACCGAGACCATGCCCGTCATGTGCAGGAACTGCACATAGAGGAAGGCGGCATAGGCCATGAAGAGGGAATAGGCGAGGGCGATCGTCATCGCGAGCGTGTTTGCATAGCGCTGGACGGGTGCAGGCAGGCGTTCGGTCAGAACCGTGATGCGGATGTGAATGCCTTCCGCCGCGGCGCGGCTGCCTCCGACCAGCGCCGCCAGGATGGTGAGGGTCACCAGCGCGATCTCACTCCAGACGAAGCCGGTGTTGAAGACATAGCGCATGACGACCTGCGCCGTTCCAACGGTGAGGGCGCCAAGCATGCCGATGAGCATGAGAGCGTCCTCGATCTTGGTGAGAAGCTTGTCCATGTTGCCGTCCTTCGGCTTCCGGATGTCAGCCCAGCTCCCAGCGCTGCGCGAAGGACTTGCCGCCGACAGGAACGATGCCGGCGTCGGAATCGGCAAAATCGGCATAGAACAGATAGGCGGCTTCAACGGATTTGCTGCGGTGGTTGCTGGCATGGGTATGCGTCAGCACCAGATGCGCGACATCGAGCGGCAGCTTTTTCTCGAAGATCTTGTGGGTGGCATAGACGGCGTGCTGGATCTTCTCGCCGATCGGGCTCTTGCGCGCCGGGAGGGCTGGACCGTCGGTTGGCTTGCCCGTGGGATCAGGTTCCACCTCGACGATCTTGCTCACGTCATGCAGCAGGCAGGCTGCGATCAGGTGGTCGCGGTTATAGGGCGTGCCATGCTCCCGCTCGGCGATTTCGGCCAGCGCCATGGCCATCCGGGTCACCCCGCGGATGTGGCCGAGCAAGGGCCGGTAACGCTCGTAGTCCAGATTCTTCGGGATATCCTCAAGCCGGTCCCAGGGAGCCTCCCGGGCGACCTCGATCCAGATATCGATCACGCCGCGGCGAAGCGACGGATCCTTGATTTCGTTTATCTCAGGAAACAGCCGAGCGATTTCGGCTTCGTCGAGCTCGATGGTCACGCATCCTCCTTCGCGCCGTGCCTCGGGAAGCGGTCTCCCTCTTTGCTCACAATGTGAAACGGCGGATGCGGTGAACTTTAGGAGGCTCGCGCGTCACTGTCCACGCCAGTCGCGGCAAGTTTGCGAACTGTGGACAGCCCAGGTGGCCGACGTCGAGAACGCCTGATCAGCCGCTTTTGCCCATCTTCGAAAGCCGCAGCAAAAGCCAGACCGGGAAAACGATCACGGCGCCCAGCAGGAACCAACGGGTCAGGGTCTCGAGGGCGTCCGAGAAGTTCTCGAACAGCCCGCGGATCATCCGTTTGACGTTCAGTACGATGGAAAAAGCGTCGAGCCCGAGAACCGAGAGCAGCACACCGATGATGACCGAGAGCAGCACCAGCTTCAGGAGCACCGCAAGCGGCGAGCCGCCGAAGAAGCGGGAAATGGAACCGGAGGAGGAAGAGGCCATGCCCGAACGCCCATGATGTAAAAATCGAACCTGCGCCAACATAAGGAGCCATGCGGATGATTGCCAGAGCGCCTGCATGGGTGCAGACGTGGCGACGTCCGATCTTCGCCTGGAGCCCGCCATGCTGCATGCCGTCGCTGTCCTGCTCGTTGCCCAGCTCGCGGGAGAAATTCTCGTGCGGCTGTCCGGCATTCCCGTGCCGGGCCCCGTGGTCGGGATGCTCCTGCTGATCATTGGTCTCGTGCTGCGGCAGCATGCGCTCGGCGGTGCCGATGTGGAGGCGGCGGCAGGCCCTGTCGCCTCCGTGGCGGACACGCTCCTGCGCAACATGTCGCTCATGTTCATCCCGGCCGGCTGCGGCATCATCGAACGTCTTGATGATGTGGCTCCCCATGTGCTGGCGCTGATGGTGATCCTCATCGTCTCGACATTCCTGGCCCTTGTCGCGACCGCCTGTACCTTTGTCGCGGTGCGGCGACTGACCTCGAGGGGCTGAGACCGATGGAGCTCTCCGGTATCTGGGTCTATCTGTCCGCCACTCCCCTGTTTTGGCTGGTCGTGACGATTTCCGCCTATCTCCTGGCCGACCGCATCGCGCTGGCGAGCGGCCGGAACCCACTGGTCAATCCCGTGCTCATTTCCATCGTGCTGGTGTCAGCCCTGCTGGTGGCGACCGGCACCTCCTATGAGGCCTATTTCAGCGGCGCTCAGTTCGTCCATTTCCTTCTGGGGCCGGCGATCGTCGCCCTGGCGCTGCCGCTTCTGCGTAACCTTCGCGCCATAAGGGCGAATCTCCTGCCGATGTTGGTGGCGCTTTTGGTGGGAGGGCTTGTCGCCATGATCTCCGCCATCGGCCTTGCGCTTGCCTTCGGGCTTCCCCACGACATGGTGGCAACATTGGCGCCGAAATCGGTGACGGGGGCGGTTGCCATGGGTGTCGCCGAACAGCTCGGAGGAGATCCCTCGCTGGCCGCAGCCTTCGTCATCGTCACCGGCGTTATCGGCGCCATCATGGTGACGCCGCTGATGAACGCGCTGGGCATCCGCGATTATGCGGCCCGCGGTTTTGCCGCCGGCCTTGCCGCACATGGTATCGGCACGGCCAGAGCGCTGCACGTCAACGACGTTGCCGGTGCTTTCGCGGGCATCGCCATGGCGCTGAGCGCGCTTTTCACGGCACTGATCGCACCGATCGTCATGGCCGTGGTGGTGGGCTGAAGGAAGGGATCATGCCACCACGCGTCTACCTGGAGGGTTCGGCCGTATTCCGCGCCGACGCACGTCAGTAACCCGCCGGGCGCCGGTCTTTCATGAAACCGATCCATGAATCGCACGTTGCCCTAACGGGCCGGGTGACCGGCAGGTCTCGAAACGCGCGGAGCATTCAAACGGTATGACGAAATCCGGCACAGGCAGAAACGCCTGGTGGCAGGGAGCCATCATTTATCAGGTCTACCCACGCAGTTATCTCGATACGACCGGAAATGGGGTGGGCGATCTGGAAGGCATAAAGCGCAAGCTGGACCATATCGCGACACTGGGAGCAGACGCCGTCTGGGTCTCCCCCTTCGTCAAATCGCCCATGCGGGACTTCGGCTACGACGTGGCCGATTATCTGAGCGTCGACCCGCTGTTCGGCACGCTCGATGACTTCGAAAGCCTTCTGGCCGCGGCGCATGAGCGGGGGCTGAAGGTGATGATCGACCAGGTATTCAGCCATACGTCGAACGAGCACCCGTGGTTTCTGGAAAGCCGCGAAAGCCGCACCAATCCGAAGGCCAATTGGTACGTCTGGGCCGATCCGAAGCCGGACGGCGCGCCGCCGAACAATTGGCTTTCGGTGTTCGGTGGAAGCTCCTGGCAATGGGAGCCCCGCCGCAGCCAGTACTATCTCCATAACTTCCTGCGCGAACAGCCGGACCTGAACTACCACGAGCCGGAGGTTCAGGAAGCTGTCCTCGACGTCTCGCGCTTCTGGCTGGATATGGGGGTGGATGGCTTCCGCCTCGACGTCTGCTCCTTCTATTTTCATGATGCCGAGCTGCGGGATAATCCGCCAAACCCGCAGCGGCCGTCGGGCCGCCATTTCATGTTCAATCCCTATTCCCTGCAGCTTCATACGCGGGACATCGGACAGCCGGAAAACCTGACTTTCCTGGAGCGGCTCCGCGCGTTGACCGATGGCTACGAGGATCGGGTTCTCCTGGGAGAGCTGCACGAAAACGAGGGCGTCAGGCTTCATACTGAATACACGGAGGCGAACCGCCTGCAGCTCGCTTATGGCTACTGGTTGCTCGGCGCAGACCGGCTTGACGCGGAAACCATCGCGCGAACGGCGACGGATCTCGGGCACGAGATGCATTCCGGCTGGCCCTGTTGGGCGTTGGACAACCACGACTTCATGCGCTCGCCCACACGGCTCGGTCCCGATGCCGCCTCCGGAGAACTGCCGTTTGCCATTCTGGCGGCGCTGTCTTGCCTTCGCGGGGCGCTTTGCCTCTATCAGGGCAGCGAGCTCGGCCTGGAGGAGGCCGAGGTGCCGCACGAGCGGATGATCGATCCCTATGGCCGAGAGTTCTATCCCGCCTTCGCTGGCCGGGACGGCGCACGGACCCCGATGCCATGGAACACGGACGAGCCTCACTGCGGCTTCAGCCGTGTGGAACCTTGGCTGCCGATACCGGCGGGCCACGCCGCGCGTGCCGTCGCCACGCAGGAGGGCCTCCCGGGCTCGCTGCTCAACCGCATGAAGCGCTTTTTCGCCTGGCGGCGTGAGCACCCGGCGCTGCTGCGCGGGGGACTGCGCTTTGTCTCCGCTCCGGAAGGCATCCTCGCATTCGAACGCATGCTCGACGGCCAAAAAGTGAGCTGCGTCTTCAACCTGAAGAACGAAGAAGCCGAAGCGAATTTCTCGGACGCCTTCCTGGGTCACCCACGTGATGGCCATGGCTTCGGCGGCGTCCGAGCCGGCGAAACACTGAAACTGCCGGCACTCGGCGCCTATTTCGGAGGCCAAGCCTGATGGAAGCCCGCACGCGCGAGACCCTGCTGGCCGAATATGCCAAGGAGCCGAAGCTTGAGCCGCCGGTAAGGCAGGAGTGGTGGCGGGGAGCGGTGATCTATGAAGCCTATATCCGCAGCTTCAGAGACAGCAACGGCGATGGCATCGGCGATCTTCGCGGCGTGATCGAGAAATTGGACTACATCGCCGGGCTCGGCGTGGATGCGCTGTGGCTTTCGCCCTTCTATCCCTCACCTCAAAAGGACTTCGGTTACGACGTGACCGACATGCGCAACGTCGATCCGCAAGCCGGCTCGATGTCGGACCTCCTGGAATTGCTAAAAGGGGTTCACGATCGCGGGCTGAAGCTCCTCTTGGATTTCATTCCGGCCCACACGTCGGAAGATCATCCCTGGTTCAGTGAAAGCCGCTCCAGCCGGGACAACGATCGTGCCGATTGGTACATCTGGGCCGATGCGGCGCGGGATGGCTGTCCGCCCAACAACTGGCTGTCGTCCTTTGGCGGCAGCGCCTGGGAATGGGACCCGAGACGGTCACAGTATTACTACCATCCGTTTCTCTCCTGTCAGCCGGCTTTGAACCTGCAGAAGGAGGAGGTTCTCGAGGCCGTTATCGCGGAGATGCGCTTCTGGCTGGACCTCGGCGTGGACGGGTTTCGTCTCGATGCGGTGCAATGCCTTGCCTGTGATCCGGAACTTCGCTCCAACCCGCCTGCACCCAGGGCGGGATCCCCCATTCTTCTTGGCGGCGGCCCAAACAATCCCTTCGGGCGCCAGCTTCACGAGTTCGACCGCGATGTTCCGGAGGCCGTTCCCATCCTCAAGCGGCTGCGGGAGGCCGTGTCGGACTACACGCCCGAACGGGTTCTGATCGGAGAACTCGCGGACGTCGATTCCTCGCGCGCGGCGGAAAAATACACAGCGGAAGGCAAGGCCTTCCACGCCGTCTATGATTTTGACCTGATCAACAGCCCGGCCAACGTCAGCGACATCACGGCCATGCTGCAGCGGCGCGACGACTATCTGCGCACCGGATGGCTCTACAACGTCTTCACAAATCACGATTCCACCCGGGCGGTATCAAATCTCGCGAGCTTTGCCGTCGATGCCGGCCATCGATGCGAGGCGGCCAAGCTGCTTCTTTTCCTGCAGTTTACGCTGAAGGGCGGCTGCGCCATTTTTCAGGGGGAAGAACTGGGTCTTCCGCACCCGCATCTGCCACGCGAGGTCTTGCAGGACCCGTGGGGGCTGGCGCTCTGGCCGGACTTCGAGGGCCGCGACGGAGCACGGACACCGCTCCCCTGGACAGCGGATGCGAGACACGCCGGCTTCACGACCGGCAACGACACCTGGCTACCGGTGCCGGACGAACATCTGACGCTTGCGGTTGATCAGCAGGAGCGCGATCCACGTTCAACGTTGAACTTCATGAAGGAATTCGTGCGATGGAGGCAGCGTCAGCCGGCGTTGAAATTCGGCGGCGAAGTGGTGCACGGCGACCGGTTGGCTCCGCTCCTGAGCTACGACCGCTTTGACAATCGGGGCACCTTGCGATGCGTGGTGAACTTCAGCCTGGATGAGCGGCTGTTTCCGGCCAAGCCGGACTGGAAACCGGTCAAGGCTCCGGACTGCGTGTCGAAACGGGAGCCGGCCGGTTTGACCCTGCCGCCCCTGGGATTCGGAATATTGAAGCGCCAGGTGACAGAGGGCTGAGAGTACTAGCTCTCACGCAGCAGCGCCTCCAGATGGTCCAGCCGGTCGGCCTCGCGCGGGGGTTTGTCCCAGCGGATGCGGTGCACGCGCGGAAAACGCATGGCCACGCCCGATTTGTGGCGGGTGGAACGCTGCAGTCCCTCGAAGGCGATCTCCAGCACAAGACCGTGGTCTGCCTCCGCCGTCACTGCGCGCACCGGGCCGAACCGGTCGGTCGTGTTCTTGCGGACGAAGCGGTCGAGTTGCAGCAGTTCCTCGTCGGTGAAGCCGAAATAGGCCTTGCCCACAGGCACCAGAACGTCCTCGCCCTCCTCGCCCGGTGCCCAGCAGCCGAAGGTGTAGTCCGAATAATAGGACGAGCGTTTGCCATGGCCGCGCTGGGCGTACATCAACACGGCGTCGACGGTGAACGGGTCGCGCTTCCACTTGAACCACAGGCCTTTGGGACGGCCTGGCACATAGGCGCTGTCGGCCCGCTTCAGCATGACGCCTTCCACGGCCTCGGCGTCGTCTCCGGCACCCGCCGAGGCGGGATCCGCACGCGCGGCCGCCAGATCATCCCATGTGGAGAAGGCGACTTCCTGAGAGAGATCGACCCGGTCAGTGTCGAGCCGGCTAACGAAGTTCACCAGTCTTTGTCGCCGTTCGCTGAAGGGAAGATCCCTGATGTCCTCGCGCCCATCGACCAGAAGATCATAGGCGCGGATGTGAGCGGGAAAGTCCGCCAGCAGCTTTGGCGTCACCGCCTTGCGGTTCAGCCTTTGCTGCAGCACGTTGAAGGACTGCACCCGCCCCTCACGCAGGATGAGAAGCTCTCCATCGATCGCGCCTTCCTCGGAGAAAGCATGGAGTAGGTCCGGGAACGCGCCGAAAATTTCCTCACCGGTCCGGGAGTAAAGCCGCGTCACCAGTGTGCCATCCGCATTGCTGCCGGTGGCGGCCTGCACCCTTATGCCGTCCCATTTCCACTCCGCGCGGAAGTCGCCGGCTGACAGAGCCTCGGCCCAGTCGGTAACGTCCTCGAGCGCTGTTGCCAGCATGGCGGGCCGGAACGGCGCCGGATCTTCGGAAAGTGGCTTGGGACCTAGCCCTTCCACCCAGGCGAACAGCGACTCATAGGGCGGCGTCAGCCCGTGCCACACCAGTTCCACTTCATTGGGAGCGATCTCCTCTCCAAGGGCCGCAACCGCCGTCTTGGCAAGCCGTGCCGATGCACCGATGCGCATGGAGCCGGTGATGAGCTTCAGCAGCGCCCAGCGACCGGTTTCATCGAGCGCGTCGAGCCAGGTGGACAGGCGTTTCGGCAGGTCGCTTTTGGAGGTTTCGTGCAGGCCCGCGATGATGTCACCCAAGGTCGGTACGCTGTTCGCCCGCGTTTCGCCCGGCCACATCAAGGCGACGGTTTCGGCAAGATCGCCAACGTAATCGTAGGACAGGCCGAACAGCACCGGATCGGTCCGCTCCATGATCAGGGCCCGGATCAACCCGGGCTTGGCGTTGCGGAAGGAGAGGGCGCCGGTGAGCGCTGCCAGGGCCCAGCCTCGCTCGGGGTCGGGGACTTCGCGAAAATAATCCGTCATCAGCCGCAGCTTGGCGTTGCGGCGGGGCTCATAGGCCAGTCGTTCCAGGAGGTCTGCGAAGCGGTTCAAGGCGCGCCTCCTGCAGCTTCCTCGATAACCGCGCCTTCGCCTTCGTCCTCATCGCCATAGCCGACGAGGCGCAGCGGCCTGGCCTTCAGCCCTCGCGATTGGCACCAGTGCACCAGCGCGTCTTCCTGGCCGTGGGTGACCCAGATTTCGCCCGCGCCCGTGTCGAGCACGGTGCGGCCGAGATCGTCCCAATCCGCGTGGTCGGATATGACCAGCGGTAGTTCGATGCCTTTCTGCCGGGCCCGTGCCTTTACCCTCATCCAGCCGCTGGCAAAGCCGGTGACAGGATCAGGGAAGCGTCGCGCCCAGAGGTCCTGCGTCGCCGAAGGCGGGCAGATGATGATGGCGCCGCCCAGCGTCTTGCGCTCATCCGCCTTCACCGGCCGTGTCTCGCCGAGCTCAATCCCGCGCGCGGCGTAAAAATCGGTCAGCCGCAGCAGGGCGCCGTGAAGATAGATGGGTGCCTCATGGCCGGCGCGCCGCGCCAGCGCCATCAGTCGTTGCGCCTTGCCCAGCGAATAAGCTCCGATGAGGTGCGCGCGTTCAGGGAAGAGCCGTGCCGAATGCACCAGCTTCTCGACCTCCTGCAGAGCCGGCGGATGCCGGAAGACTGGCAGTCCAAAGGTCGCCTCGGTGATGAAGAGATCGCACGGCACCACCTCGAACGGGGCGCAGGTCGGATCCTCCTCACGTTTGTAATCGCCGGAGACCACGGCCCGAAAACCCTTCCACTCGAGCAGGATCTGAGCTGAGCCCAGCACATGCCCCGCCGGATGGAAGGAGATGCTGACGTCCCCGATCTTGATGCGTTCGCCATAGGCGAGGGCCTGCCGGCTTCCGGCGAAGTCCGGTCCATAGCGCACCTCCATGATGTCAAGCGTCTCCGCTGTCGCCAGGACCGCGCCATGGCCGGATCGGGCGTGATCGGAATGGCCGTGGGTGACGAGCGCTTTGGGAACGGGTCGCAACGGATCGATGTGGACATCGGCCGGCGGGCAGTAGAGGCCGCGTGGGGTGGGGCAGAGAAGATCTTCAGGGCGCATGATGCAGAAGATATGCCCCGCCGGAGTGGAAAAAAGAGCGCGGGGCTAAGCGGCGGGCATGTAGCGTCGCCGCCACATGCCATAGACAAGCAGCAGAACGCCGAGGCCGAGCACCGCGCCGGAGCCGATCAGGCTTTCCTCGAAGCTTCGGCCAAGAGCAACCGCGTGACCTGCCGCCGCCGGCCCGATGATCTGGCCCACGCTGAAACCCGCCGTCAGGATGGCGATTCCACGCCCGCCGCCACCCGCTTTGCCGAGCGGGAGAGCAAGGAGCGAGATCGCGCCGAAGGTGCCGCCGAAAAGACCTGCGGCAACGATGGCCGCAACGGCGCCTTCGCTGAGGGCGGGAAGCAGCACTCCGATCAGCTGCGCCACATAAGCCAGCGCCAGCGCCAAAGCGATCCCGATCCGCTGGCCGAGCCACATCCAGGCGAGCCCCGCCGGTATGCCCACCAGTCCCGCGATGACCCAGGCATAATCGGCGATGATCTCAAGCCCCGGCCGGGCCTTCAGGATCGCCACGATGAAGGTGGCGAAGACTGAATAGCCGAGACCCTCGCAGGCATAGGCCCAGAACAGCGGCATGAAGGGAAAGGGCCTTGGCTGCCGCAGGATGTCGCCGCGCCCGGCGGAGGGGCTGTGCCGCCATGGCCCGACCTCGCGCCAGATCAGTGGCACCACCAGAGCGGCGAAAGCGCCGGCGAGAAGCCAGAGCTGATCCCAGCTCGCGACGTCGCTCATGAAGCGCACCAGCAGGCCCGAGATCACCATGCCGAGGCTGACACCGCCCCACAGCCACCCGGCCGTGCGCTGTTCGCCTGTCATGGCGACGGCCTCGAAGACATAGCCGGTGGCAAGGATCATGCAGACGGCGCTGGCGACGCCGGACAGGGTGCGGATCACGATCCAGGCGGTGAAGTTTTCTGTCAGGCCCATGGCGAGCGTGGTGGCGACACTGACGATCAGCCCGATGCGGAAGATCCGGCGCCGCAAGGGCTCACCGCCGATGAGCGACATAAGGATCGAGCCGACCAGATAGCCGGTGAGATTGACCGATCCAAGGAAGCCGGCGGCATCAGGGCCGAAGCCCGTCGCCGTCTGCATCAGGGGCAGGACCGGGGTGTAGAAGAAGCGGCCGATGCCCATGGCAAGCGCGAGCGTGAGAAAGCCGCTGAGAACCATGGGAGCTGCTGTGGGCATGGAGATTGGCGGCCTTACTGACGTGCGATCCAGGCGGCGATCCGCTCGGATGCCTCCCGCACCTGAGGTTCGCTGCGGGCGAAACACATGCGCAGAAAACCTTCGCCACCGGGGCCGAACGCTGTGCCGGGAGCAAGCCCGACATTTGCCTCGTCCACCAGTTGAAGCCCGAGGCGACGTGTGTTGGTGACGCCCTCGATGCCGAAGAAGAGGTAAAAGGCGCCGCTGGGATTGGCGAAGCGAACACGATTGGTGGCGCCCAGGATGCGCGTCGCCGTATCGCGGCCGGTGCGGGCGCGCTCCACCTGCTGGCGCAGGAAATCTTCTCCCTCGTCCAGCGCCGCGACAGCCGCGCGCTGCAGAAAGGCGGCGACGCCGGACGTGGAATACTGGATGAGGTTCTCGATGACAGGTCCAAGTTCCACCGGCGCTTCAATCCAGCCTATGCGCCAGCCGGTCATGGCCCAGTTCTTGGAAAAGGTGTTGATGTAGATGATCCGGTCGTCGGGCTCGGCCACGTCGTGAAAGGACGCGGCGCGTTCCACGTCGTAGACGAAGCGGCCGTAGACCTCGTCGGCGATGATCCAGAGCCCGTGCCTTCGCGCGATCGCCAGGACGGCGGCGAGTTCGTCCCGCGTGGCGGTCCAGCCCGTGGGATTGGAAGGGGAGTTGATGATGACGGCCTTCGTCCTAGGCGTGATCCCGGCAGCGAGACGGTCCAGATCGAGCACCCAGCCCCTGTCGGAGGAGTAGGCCATGACGACCGGCACCGGCGCCATGCCGCCGACACCGATCGCCGCGGAGAAGTTGACCCAGGCCGGCGTCGGGATCAGCACCTCGTCGCCCCCCGCGCCGACCATGCGGAGAGCCGTCTGCAGGGCCTGCATGCCGGAACCGGTGACGAAGAACCGCTCAACGGCTTCCGGAACACCGTAGAGCCGCGCGGTATAGCGGGCGAGCGCCGCACGAAGCTCCGGGATGCCGCGCTGCCAGGTGTAGAAGGTCTCGCCGTCCCGCAGGCCTCTTGCCGCCGCCTCGCAGATGAATGCCGGCGTTGGCACGTCGCCTTCACCCGCCCAGAGCGGGATCATTCCTTCGCGCGCGCGGCCATGGTTCATGACCTCGACGATGCCGCTGGCCGGCGCTTCGCGCGCCGGGGCAGACAGGTGATCGGTCAGGCGCGATGGCGCGAATGCGGAGTGGGTCACATGCGGCTCCGGGTGAGTGGTATCACCATCATAACCGCATGCGCCCAGGGTCAGGCATCAAAAGCTGTGACGCGATCCATCACGCCGTAGGCTTTTGCTGCGCCAGCAGGTCGCGGATCTCCTGCAGCAGCTTCACATCCTTGGAATCTTCCGGAGCCGGCTTGGTTTCCTCTTCCCGCTTCATGCGGTTTATGGCCTTGATCACAAGGAACAGCACCCAGGCCACGATCATGAAGTTGATCGCGACGGTGATGAACTGACCGTAGCCGATGGTGGCGCCGACTTCCTTCGCGGTCGCATAGGTCGGTGCGTCCGTGCCGGAGAGCTGATAGAAATAGTTCGAGAAATCGAGGCCACCGGCGACGAAGCCGATGATCGGCATGAAGATGTCATCGACCAGCGACGAGACGATCTTGTTGAACGCCGCGCCGATAATGACGCCGACGGCCAAGTCGATGACATTGCCACGCAAGGCGAATTTCTTGAATTCCTGAAACATCGGAGGTTCCCCGTGGGTGACCCTGAGGCCAGGGTCCTGGATGAATGAGTCGGCGGTGCCCCGCGCCACATTATTGCGGCGCGAAGAGGGCATCTGACAACCCTTCTAGTGACGGCTAGGTGACAGGCCCGGCTGGCTCAGGCACTGTTGGCGGTAAGTCCAAGGGTTGGAGACAGGTTCCGTGCTGCAGGGTTGGGTCGTTGTCGCGGTGGCGCTGGCCTATCTGGGGGTGCTGTTCGCGGTCGCCAGCTACGGCGATCGGAAACGCCCCTGGATGACCGGTGCCGGGCGGCCTTACATCTATGCCCTCTCCCTCGGCGTCTATTGCACGTCCTGGACCTTTTACGGCTCGGTCGGCCTGTCCTCCGGGACCGGTTTCGACTTCCTTCCCGTCTACATCGGCCCGGCGCTGATGTTCACGGTCGGCCTGCCGATCGTGCTCAAGATCCGCCGGCTCGCCAAGGCGCAGAACATCACATCCATTGCCGACTTCATCGCTGCCCGCTATGGCAAGAGCCCGAAGATCGCGGCACTGGTCACCCTCGCCGCGGTGATAGGCACACTGCCGTACATCGCGTTGCAGCTGAAGGCCATCTCGGTGTCGCTCACCACCGTCCTGGCCGAACCGAGCCTGCCGGTCATCGACGGCATGAGCCGTGAGACGCCGGTCTTGGGGGATCTTTCCCTCTTCGTTGCCATCGTGCTCGCCGCCTTCGCCATTCTTTTCGGCACGCGCCACGTCGACGCGACCGAACATCAGGATGGCTTGATGCTGGCCATCGCCATGGAATCGGTCGTCAAGCTTCTCGCTTTTCTGGCCGTGGGCATTTTCGTTGTCTGGGGCATTTTCGGAGGCCCCAACGATTTGTCCGCTCGGGCGGTCGACATCGGTGTTTTTGACCGCCTCGATGTGACGCCCTCGGCGGATTTCTGGATCACCGTTACCTTTCTGTCCTTCGTCTGCGCGCTGCTACTGCCTCGGCAGTTCCATGTGGCGATAGTGGAAAGCCGCAGCGAGAGCGAAATCCGGCACGCGGCCTGGCTTTATCCCGCCTACCTCGTGGCCATCAATTTGTTCGTCTTTCCGATTGCGCTGGCGGGCCTTGTGCTTTTCGCACCCGGCGCGGTCGATCCGGACATGTTCGTCCTGTCGCTGCCGCTCGAAAACGGCGCCTCGATGTTCGCTATCGTGGCCTTCATTGGCGGGCTTTCAGCGGCGACCGCCATGGTCATCGTCGAGACAGTGGCACTGGCCATCATGATCTCCAACGACATCGCGGTCCCGCTCCTCCTGCGCGGGCGCGACCCTGATCGCGCCGACATGGGGCGGCGTCTGCTGCTGGTGCGGCGCGCGTCGATCTTCGTCATCCTGCTGCTCGGCTATGTTTACTACCGGGCGGCGGGAGACGCCGCGCTGGCCAGCATCGGACTGCTCTCCTTCGCCGCCATCGCCCAGCTTGCTCCCGCCCTCTTCATCGGCCTCATCTGGAAGCGTGCCACCGCGCGCAGCGCCATTGCCGGTGTCACGGCAGGAATTTCCATGTGGGTCTTCACCCTGCTCCTGCCGAGTTTCGCGGAATCGGGCTTGCTGCCCATGAGTTTCATGACCGAAGGCGCCTTCGGGGTCGACATGCTGAGACCACAGGCGCTGTTCGGCCTCGACATGAACCCGCTGACGCACGGTGTGATGTGGAGCATGGCGGCCAATGTCCTCGCCTATGTCCTTGTGACGGCCACGCGCGCACCCGAGGCCATGGAGCGGCTGCAGGCGAGCATCTTCACGCGGGACGAGCTTTTCGGCATGGCCCAGAGTTTTCGGCTCTGGAACGCCGCCGTGCCTATGGGTGACCTGCAGGCGACCGTCGCCCGCTATCTTGGCGAGGAGCGGACCGATCAGGCGTTCCGCAGTTTCGCGCGCTCGCATGGCATCAGACTGGAGCCGCGCAGCGACGCCGATATCCATCTTCTGCGCTTTGCCGAACATCTCCTCGCCTCCGCCATCGGCGCCGCCTCGTCGCGGCTGGTGCTCTCGATCCTTCTGAAGCGGCGCAATGTGTCCACCAAGGCGGCTCTCAAACTGCTCGATGATGCTTCCGCCGCGATCCAATATTCCCGCGACATGCTGCAGACCGCGCTCGATCATTCCCGGCAGGGCGTCACGGTGTTCGACCACGATCTGCGCTTGATGTGCTGGAACCAGGAGTTCCGCACGCTGTTTGATCTGCCGCCGGATTTCCTCCAGGTCGGACTGGGCCTCGACGAGATCATCCGCTTCAATGCGGAGCGCGGCCTTTACGGGCCGGGCGACGCCGATGATTTCGTCGCCGCGCGCCTTGAACAGATTGCAACCCAGCTCAAGACGTTCCGGACCCGGCTGCATCCTTCCGGCCGCGTGATCGAGATCCGCTCCAATCGCATGCCCGGCGGCGGAACGGTGACGACCTACACCGATATCAGCCAGTCGGTTGTCGCCGAGGAGGCGCTGGAGAAGGCCAATGAGACGCTGGAGGGACGGGTGCGCGAGCGCACCCTGGAACTGACGCGCCTCAACGAGGAACTTGAACGGGCGCGGGAGCAGGCCGAAGAGGCCAACATCTCCAAGACGCGCTTTCTGGCCGCGGCCAGCCACGACCTCCTGCAGCCGCTCAATGCCGCCCGGCTCTACGTCAGCAGTCTGGTGGAACGCAGCAGCGGCATGGACACCGACGGGCTGGCCCACAACATCGATGCGTCGCTTGAGGCCGTCGAGGAGATCCTGTCGGCCTTGCTGGATCTGTCGCGGCTCGACACCGGCGCCATGAAGCCGGAGATGACCTGTTTCCGGCTGGATGAGATGTTCCGGCAGCTCGAGGTGGAGTTCACGCCGCTCGCGCGTGAAAAAGGTCTGAAGCTGATCTTCGTGCCATCGAGCATCGCGGTGAGTTCCGATCGCCGCCTGCTGCGCCGTCTGTTGCAGAATCTCATATCCAACGCCCTCAAGTACACGCCGAGAGGACGGGTCCTCGTGGGCTGCCGGCGTCACGGCAACCGTGTCCACTTCGAGGTCCATGACACCGGGGTCGGCATTCCCGTTGCGCATCAGAAGCTCATCTTTAAGGAATTTCAGCGGCTTGATCAGGGGGCACGTATCGCGCAGGGCTTTGGTCTCGGTCTCTCGATCGTGGAGCGCATCGCCCGTGTGCTGGATCATCCGCTCTCAGTTGCATCGGCACCGGGAAAGGGCTCCACATTCAGGGTGGACCTGCCGGTGTCCACGGCGCCCGCCGCTGCTGCGCCACGCCGCTCCGCCACGCGCACCTCACCGTCCATGCCGCTGTCCGACACGCTGGTGCTGTGCATAGACAATGAGAACGCCATCCTTGATGGCATGCGGCTGCTGCTGACGGGATGGGGCTGCAGAATTCTCACCGCCTCATCTGCCGCCGAGGCGATCGATCTTCTGACGCGGGAGAATGTGGTCCCCGACGTTGTCATCGTCGATTACCATCTGGATGGCGAGGATGGCCTGGGCGCCATGTCGGCCATTCGCGCGGCTCTTGGCGCCGAGGTGACCGGCCTGCTGGTCACGGCGGACCGGACGCCGGCGGTGCGCGATCAGGCCCATGCGCTGGGCCTGCGGGTCCTGCCAAAACCGGTCAAGCCGGCGGCGCTCCGCGCCCTGCTGGGACAATGGCAGACGCAGCGTAACGCCGCCGAATAGATCAGTTGGCGATGATGTCGGTTCCTTGACCGGCGGCGATCTTGGCGGCGGCGATCACCGCTTGGGTGCGGCTTTCGACGCCAAGTTTCAGCAGAATGGCCGACACGTGAGCCTTCACCGTGGCTTCCGACACGCCGAGTTCATGGGCGATCTGCTTGTTGAGGAGACCGTCCGACAGCATCATCAGGACGCGCACCTGCTGTGGTGTCAGGCTCGACAGCCGTCGGGAGAGGTCCGAGGTCTCCGCGTCATCCTGCGCGATTTCCATATCGGATGGTGTCCAGATGCCGCCCTCTAGAACGGTGCGGATTGCCTCGCGCATGCCGTCGACTTCCAGCGTCTTTGGGATGAAGCCGGATGCACCGAAGCCCATGCAGCGGCGGATGATGGTCGTGTCCTGAAGAGCGGAGACCACGATGACCGGCACCCCGGGATATTGCGCCCTGAGGTAAAGGAGCCCTGAAAAGCCGCTGACACCAGGCATCTTCAGATCGAGCAGCACGAGGTCCGTGTCCGGTCGTGCCTCAAGATCGGCGGTGACATCGCCGAAGTTGCCCGCCTCGGCGATGTCTGCAGAGGCGAAGGGGCCGCTAATGGCTGCCCTCAGGGCGCCGCGAAACAGAGGGTGGTCGTCAGCGATGAGGAAGCGGTGCGCTGCGCCGTTTTCGGTCTCGCTCATTGGTACTCCGTCGCGATTGCCGTACTCTGATCACAAGTCATGGACCACGACAGCATTAGACGCAAGTTGTAGCCGGAAGCTTTCGCTACCGTCAAAGGAAGGTATCGTTCTCCAGGGCCGCCTGCTGGCCCTGTTCCAGACGTATCACTTGATCCTTGCACGTGCCTATATACTGCAGGACCATCTCCCGCCGATGCGGCTCATAGCGGTGCTCCACCAGATAGATCGCCTGCCAGGTGCCGAGCCCCAATCTCCCGTCGACGACGGGGATCGTGAGACTGGTGGTTGTCAGCATGGTCTTGATATGGGCGGGCATATCATCCGGCCCCTCCAGCGCATGACGCCATCCGCCGTCTTCAGGCGCAAGCCGGTCGAGCGCGGTGAGAAGGTCGCTGCGCACGCTGGGGTCTGCATTCTCCTGCACGGTCAGTGAGGCGGAGGTATGCCGCAGGAAGATGAGCACCATGCCGTCGCATGCCGACATGGCATCGAGCCAGCGGCCGATGGTGCCGCCGACATCGGTAAAACCCCGGCCTGCCGTATCGACGTCGAGCCGTGCCCGCTCGACGATGAGAAGGCGGCCGTCCTCCACGGGATCGTCACGAAGGCCCGCAATGGTGCCCTCGCGGGGTGCTTCGATCGTCTTGCGCCGGATCACGCCAGCCATCACGCGGCCTCCTTCTCACGCGCCTCCGGCGGAAAGCGGCCATAGAAGGTCTCGTCCTTGGCCGCCATTTCCTCAAGAAGCTTCGGCGCGGCGAAACGCGGACCGTGCTTGGCCTCAAGCTCCTTCACAAGCGCGAGAAAGGCTTTGGTGCCCATGCCGTCGATCCACGACAGCGGCCCCCCGGTGAAGGGGGCGAAGCCAAAGCCGATGATCGCGCCGACGTCAGCCTCACGCACATCGGTGACGACGCCCTCCGCGACGGTTCGAACGGCTTCCAGCGCCTGGGTCGCCAGAAAACGATGCTTCAACTCGGCCACATCGATCGAATCCGCGTCCCGGCTGACGGGCTGCAGATCCTTGAGGCCCGGCCAGAGCTTCTTCTTGCCGCCTTCGGGATAGTCATAGAACCCCTTGCCGTTCTTGCGGCCAAGGCGGCCTTCCTTTTCCACCAGCGTGACAAGAAGTTCCTTCTGCCGTTCGTTGATGGCATCCGGGCCGGCTTGCGCTTCCGCCGCCTTCAGGATCTTGAGCGCGAGATCGACCGCGACCTCATCGGTGAGGGAGAGGGGCCCTACCGGCATGCCTGCCATTTTTGCCGTGTTCTCGATCATGGCGGGCGGCACGCCCTCGTCCAGCATGAGGTGCCCTTCAAGGAGATAGGCTCCGACACAGCGGTTGGCATAAAAGCCGCGTGTGTCGTTGACCACGATCGGCGTCTTCTTGATGGCGCGCACGTAGTCCATGGCCACGGCCAGCGCTTTGTCGCCTGTTTCCTTGCCGAGGATGATTTCGACCAGCAGCATCTTCTCCACCGGCGAGAAGAAGTGGATGCCGATGAATTGGTCTGCCCGCTCCGATGAGGCAGCAAGGCCCGAAATTGGCAACGTCGAAGTGTTCGAACCGAAGATGACATCCTTGTCGATCACCGCCTCGACCTTGCCGATCACCTCCGCCTTGACCTTCGGGTCCTCAAACACCGCCTCAATGACGAGATCGCAGTCTCCGAGCTTTTGGTAGTCCGGCGTCGCCTCGATGCGGGCGAGCAGCGCGTCGCGGTCTGCGGTCTTGGCGCGGCCCTTCATGATCTGGCCGGTCATCAGCTTGTGGGAGTGCTCCTTGCCCTTGTCCGCTGCGGCCTGGTCGCGATCGACAAGGACGACCTCAAGCCCCGCAAGCGCGGAAACATAGGCGATGCCAGCACCCATGAAGCCGGCGCCGACCACGCCCACCTTCTTGATGCTGGACGGCGGAACATCCTTCGGCCGCCGGGCACCCTTGCCCAACTCCTGCATGGAGACGAAGAGCGAGCGGATCATGGCCGCCGCCTCCTTCGACTGCAGGATGTGCGCGAAGTAGCGGCTTTCCACCGTCAGCGCACGATCCATGGGCAGCTGCAGCCCCTCGAACACCACCTTCAGGATGGCGCGCGCGCCTGGATAGTTGCCGAAGGTCTCGCGCCGGTAGATCGCATTGGCGGCAGGCCAGGTCATGAAACCGCCCTTGGACCAGACGGGTCCGCCGGGCAGTTTGAAGCCATCCTGATCCCAGGGCTTTACGGCAGATCCGCCGTTGCGGATCCAGGTCTTGGCCGCCTCGACCATCTGGTCGCGCGGCACGACCTCATCGATGAGGCGCATGGCTTTGGCCCTGTCGGTGCGCAGCTGGTCGCCCTTGAGCAGCATCTGCAGCGCATCGCTTGCTGGCATCATGCGGGCGATGCGCTGCGTGCCGCCGGCGCCGGGAAAGAGACCGACCTTGACCTCGGGCAGGCCGAGCCGTGTCTTCGGGTCGTCGGAGGCGACTCGGTAATGGCAGGCGAGAGCAAGCTCAAAGGCGCCACCAAGGCACACGCCATTGACGGCCACGGCCCACGGCTTTCCGCATGTCTCGATGCGGCGGTAGAGCTGCGAGAGCTTCCGGCTTTCATCAAAAACAAGCTTCGCAGCAGCCTCGGCCCCGCTTTTCACAGCCTCCTGGCGGGCAAGCTTGCCGATGCCTTCGAGCATGGTGAGATCAGCCCCGCCGGAAAAAGCGTTCTTGCCGGAGGTGACCACGACGCCTTTCACGGCCTCGTCCGCAGTGGTGCGATCGAGGATTTCGCCAAGCTCCGTGATGGCCTCGGCCGTCAGCACGTTCATGGAACGGCTTGGCATGTCCCAGGTCACGAGAACGATGCCATCGGCATCGGTTTCGGTGCGGAAGTTCGTTTCGCTCATCTGCTGTCCCCCCTCAGACGCGCTCGATGATGGTTGCCGTTCCCATGCCGGCGCCGATGCACAGCGTGATCAACGCGGTCGATTTGCCCGACCGCTCCAATTCGTCCAGTACCGTGCCCGTGATCATGGCTCCGGTTGCGCCCAGGGGATGGCCCATGGCGATGGCGCCGCCGTTGACGTTGACCTTGGCGAGATCGAGATCGAAGGCTTGCTGGAACCTCAGCACGACCGAGGCGAAGGCTTCATTGATTTCAATGAGATCGAGATCGCCGATCTCCATCCCGGCACGTTTCAGCACCTTTTTCGTGACATCCACCGGCCCTGTGAGCATCAGCGCCGGGTCGGACCCGATGTTGGCGAAGGCACGGATCCGGGCACGCGGTTTACGGCCGATGCGATCGCCTGCCTCCCGGGTCCCGAGAAGCACGGCCGCCGCGCCATCGACGATGCCGGAGGAATTGCCCGCATGGTGGACGTGGTTGATCTCCTCCACCTCCGGATGGGCCTGGATGGCCACGGCATCAAAGCCGCCCATCTCACCCATCTGCACGAACGACGCCTTGAGGGCGCCCAGTGACTGCATGGTCGTCTCCGGCCGCATGTGCTCGTCGCGGTCGAGAATCGTGATGCCGTTGATGTCCTTCACCGGCACGATGGAATCCTTGAAGCGGCCATCGTCCCAGGCGGCCTTGGCGCGCTTCTGGCTCTCCACCGCATAGGCATCCACCTCATCACGGCTGAAGCCATATTTGGTTGCGATCAGGTCGGCCGAGACGCCCTGGGGCATGAAGTAGGACTTCAGCGCGATATCGGGGTCCATGGGCCAGGCGCCACCGGCGGCACCGATCCCGACGCGGCTCATGCTCTCCACGCCGCCGCCCACCACGAGATCGTGCTGCCCCGCCATGATCTGCCCGGCGGCCATGTTGATGGCATCAAGGCCCGAGGCGCAGAAGCGGTTGATCTGGATGCCGGGCACCGAGGTGCCGTAGTCCGCGTTGATGGCGGCGGCGCGGGCGATATCGCCACCGGCCTCGCCGACCGCGTCGACGCAGCCGAGAATGACGTCATCGACCACGCCGCTATCGAGGTTGGAGCGGGATTTCAGGGCCTCCAGCGCTGTGGTCGCAAGGGCAAGACTGGACACCTCATGCAGGGCTCCGTCGGGTTTGCCGCGTCCGCGCGGCGTCCGCACGGCGTCATAGATGAAGGCTTCAGGCATTGTCAGGCCTCCCGATCTTCGCGGCAGCCGAACCTTCGTGCCGCTCGTTTCCGTAGAACTTAATGGCTGTCCCCCGCTTCCGCGAGTGGTCGCCCGCGCGAAAGCTCAGAATGCGTCTTCGGGCAGTGCCATCACGGCATCGGCGCCCGCCGAGATGCGGGCGAGGCGGGTGGCCGTCTCCGGCAGCAGGCGCTCCATGAAAAAGCGCCCCGTTGCCAGCTTGTGTTCCATGGCCTTCGCGTCGCCATTCGCGCTCCCCGCGATGGCCGCCTTGGCGATCAAGGCCCACATATAACCCAGCGCGACGAGGCCGAGGAGATGCATGTAGTCATAGGCACCCGCGCCTGCGTTGTCGGGCTTCGCCATGGCGTTCTTCATGAACCACATGGTCGCCTGTTGCAGGTGCCCAGTGGAGACCTCCAGCGGCTTCAGGAACGGTTGCAGTGCCTCGTTACCCTGGTTGTCCTTGATGAAGGCGCCCAGCTCATTGAAGAAGCCCATGACCGCGCGGCCGCCATCGCGCGGGAGCTTCCGGCCCACCAGGTCCATGGCCTGAATGCCGTTGGCGCCCTCATAGATCTGCGCGATGCGGGCATCACGCACGAACTGCTCCATGCCCCATTCCGCCACATAGCCATGTCCGCCGAAGACCTGCTGCGCAAGCACGCAATTGTCGAAACCCGTATCGGTCAGGACGCCCTTCAGCACCGGCGTCATCAGACCCAGGTGGTCGTCTGCCGCCTGGCGCTCCTTCTCGTCCTGTGAGCGGTGGGCGACATCCGACTTCAGCGCGGTCCAGAGCACGAGAGCCCGAGCCGCTTCGTTGAAAGCTTTGATGGTCATCAGGTTACGGCGCACGTCCGGATGGACGATGATAGGATCGGCCGGTTTCTCCGGCGCCTTGGCGCCCGTCAGCGCGCGGCCCTGGAGGCGGTCCTTGGCATAGGCGGCGGCATTCTGATAGGCGACCTCCGACAGGGCCAGCCCCTGGATCGCAACTCCGAGGCGGGCGTCGTTCATCATCACGAACATGGCATTCAGCCCGCGGTTGGCCTCTCCGATGAGCCAGCCGGTCGCGCCGTCGTAATTCATCACGCAGGTCGCATTGGCGTGGATGCCCATCTTGTGCTCGATCGAGCCGCAGGAGACGCCATTGGCCTCGCCCGCCGAGCCGTCCGCGTTCACGCGGTTCCGTGGCACGATGAAGAGGGAGATGCCCTTGGTCCCCTCCGGTGCGCCTTCGATGCGGGCCAGCACCAGATGGATGATGTTTTCGGAAAGATCGTGCTCGCCTGCCGAGATGAAGATCTTGGTGCCTGTGATCTTATAGGAGCCGTCCTCCTGCGGGACGGCCTTGGTCTTGATGAGGCCGAGGTCGGTTCCGCAATGTGGCTCCGTCAGGTTCATGGTGCCGGTCCAGGTGCCCGCAACCATCTTGGGAACATAGGTCTGCTTCTGCTCCTCCGACCCGTGGACAAGCAAGGCGGCGACAGCCCCCATGGTGAGCCCCGGATACATGGCGAAGGCCATGTTGGCGGAGGACGAAAATTCGCTCATCAGCGCGTTGACGGTGAAGGGCAGCCCCTGACCGCCGTAGGCCTCCGGCACGGAGAGGCCCATCCAGCCTCCCTGGGCATAGGCATCATAGGCCTCTTTGAAGCCCGTCGGCGTGGTGACACGGCCATCATCATGCCGCGTGCAACCCTCCTTATCGCCTGAGAGGTTCAAGGGCTGCAGCACGTCCTCGGAAATCTTTGCCGCTTCTCTCAGGATGGCCTCGAGCACGTCGGGGGTGGCATCTGCAAAGCCGGGAAGGTTGCCGTGCCGCTCAAAACCGAGCACGTCGTTCAGCAGAAAAAGCGCGTCTTCCACGGGAGCTTTGTAAAGCGGCATGCGGACGTTCCTCTCGGCTTGACCGGATGGCAGGCCTGCCATCCGCCTGATCTATAGCGAAGCATATCTGAAAAATTATTGCGCGTGCGAGCCCCCGTCGGAGCGGCTGATGCCTAACGCCCGCAGGCTCATCCCTAAGGCGTTAACCCGCCGTTAACCATCCACGGCAACAGTCTGTTTACGAACGCGAGACGTGCGGGGAGCCGATTCGGGGGCCCTTTCAGTGAGCGTTGACGCCGGATGTTGTGGTGGGGAGACCGCGGCGCCGGCCCTGGAGGTCGAATATGGCGAGCAGCAACTGGGGTGGTCAGGGCATGCGTGCGATCGGGGGAGGCCGTTCTGGAGCGGTTCAGTCCGCACAGTGGGATGAAACGGGTGGCCACGATGAGGAGGCCGGCAAAGCTTCTGAAGGGTCTCGCGCCGCGCCGGGCAATCGCCTTGATGAGGTGACGGCCCGACTGAACGAGCTGGCCAGGCAACTCGCGCCTGAGGAACCGCAAGCCCCCGCTGAGATCGCCGGAAATCCGGATCCCAAGCCCCAGGCTCAGCCCGGTCTCGATCAGATGGTGGCAGATCTCGCCCGCCGCACCCAGGAAAGCGAAGACCGTATCGCCTCGGCGCTCGAGCTCCTCACCAATGTCCTGACCCAGGCCCGTCCGGCGGCAGTCCCTTCGGCTCCCGGGGACGTGCAGGCGCAGCCCGAGGCGCGTGGTTTCCCGCCTCCGCCTCCTCCGGCGCCGTCGCGGGATGACAAGGTCAGCCGTTTCGAGGAACGCCTCGCGCGTCTGAGCCGCAAAAGCCCGCCAAAACAGGAGGTGGCCGAAGCCGAGCCTCTGCTCCTGACCAATCCTGAAGAAGCCGCTGATGAGCCGGTCTCCGCGCCTTCCATCTCGCCGCTTCCGACAAGCGCTGGTTTTACTTTCGTTCCCTATGCCGTGCCGGAACCGGAGACGCCCGCCGCATCCGACACTGTAATCCCCGAACAAACGCCGAAGCCGCGGCTGAAGGATGTTGTCTCCGAAATCAACGCCCGCCAGCGGGAACTGGCGGCTGACGCCTCCAAGGACAACTCGCTTCGTGTCCGTGCGCTAGAGGATCGGCTCGAGGCTATCGCCGCGCGCATGGAAAACGTGTCCCACGCGTCTGACGGACACAAGCCCTATGTCAGTCGTGAAATGCTGGAGCTGAACAATGCGGTGGCGTCCCTCGCCCGCCGGGTCAATATCCCGCTCGCGGCGGATGGTTCGCCGGAGACGATGAGCGCGATCCATCGCGCGCTGGGTGATCTTTCTTACCGCTTTGACGGCCAAAGCTCGGAGTTCTCGGTCGGGACGCTTGAACAGCTGCGCGACAGCATCGAAGCGCTGACGGCGCGCCTGGACAACGCCCGCCCCGGGGAAGAGACCCGTGCCGTCTTATCCACCATCCAGTGCTCGATCGAGCAGCTGGCCGTAAGGCTTGACGAGGCTGTGCAGGCCCCCTCCACGGCGGAAGCGCTTTTCGCCATGCACGCGGCCATCGAAGGTATTGGTGAGCAGCTCAACCGCATCGGGAACCTTGCCAGCAAGACCGAGAAGCTCGCCTCGCTGGAGAACACCATCGAAGGTCTCATCGCGGAGCTTCGGACCTCCGGCCGCGGCGATGGTGTCAGCGGGCCCGAAGTGCAGACGCTGCAGCATTCGATCGCGAGCCTGACCAACAGGCTCGACAAGACGCCGATGCAACTGGCCACCAATGAAGCGCTGTCGAGCGTCGAGAAGGCCATTGCGGAACTGTCGCAGAAGCTGGACGGCAAATCGCCGGCCACGGATTCCGGCGCGCTCGATACGATCCAGGGCGCGATCGAAAACCTCGCCGACCGCCTTGAGCGCAACGGCGTGACCGATAATGCCCATGAAGCAAACCTTGCCATTCGCGGCGCGCTCGAATCCCTCACCAGTCGTCTTGATGTCTCCGACCAGCGCCTGCAGCGGTTGGTCGCTCTGGAGGAGACGGTCAGCCGTCTTGTCAGCCTCGTGGAAAGCAGCCACGAGACCTCCACCAAGGTGGCTCAGGACGCGGCGGTCCGTGCCGTGCGTGAGGCGCTGACCGAACTGCCGGATATGCTCGGGTCCGACAACGAGCGGCTGAACGCCCTGTCCGATATGCTCGGCGCGTTGCGGTCGCAGTCGGAAAAGGCGGAGCGCCGCACGGTTGATGCTTTCGAAAGCGTGCGGTCGACGCTGGAGCGGATCATCGCGCGCCTCGCGACCGATGAGGACACGAGCGGCAAAACCAAGGCAGAGCCGACGGCCGAGCTCGACCCGATGTCGGCGGCGCGTGCCGCGGCCCTGCGCGCCATCGAGGAAAGCAAAGAGCTCGACCTCGGCAAGACATCGGAAGCCGGCGAGGCGCGCAGCAAACGCGCGCGCTTCATCGCCGCCGCGCGCCGCGCCACCACCCCGGCGATGCCGGAGGCGGTGAACGACGATCTGGAACAGGACCCTGCTCAGGGCGGCCGCCTGTCCTGGAATGGGCGCCGGGTGGCGGCGGTTGGCCTCGCGGGTTTGCTGCTCGTGCTCGGCTCCTTCCAGTTTGGCCGGCTCGCGCTTCAGAACGAGGAAGTTCGCACGGCACAGGCCGTTGACGGCGACAAGGCGGAGGTGCAGCCCGCAACTGTAACGGCGCCGCCTGCCGCCACTGCCGAGACCGAAACGGCAGCGCTTCGTGAGGGTGTGACCGACACCACGCCAGCGGTACCTGTCGCCGAAACCGAAGGCGTGGCGACCCCCGCGGTCGAGCCGGTGGTCACCGGCTCCATTCCCGCGCAAGTCGATGTGCCTGCCGGGATCGGTGGCCCCACCCTGATCGAAAGCGCAAGGAAAAGCGATCCGGCCGCCTTCCATGAAATCGCGATCCGGTACTTTGACGGCGACCGGGTTCCGCAGGATCAGGCCAAGGCCGTGGGCTGGTTCGAGAAGGCCGCGGAGCTTGGCTTTGCTCCGGCGCAGTACCGCCTCGGTAACGCCTACGACAAGGGACACGGCGTCACCGCCAGCCCGGGAACCGCCGAGAGCTGGTATCGTAAGGCCGCCGATCAGGGCCACATCAAAGCCATGCACAATCTCGCCGTGCTTCTGGCCGAGGGCAGCCTTGGCAAGCCGGATTATCCGCAGGCGGCCTATTGGTTCCGCCGTGCTGCCGATCGCGGCGTGCGGGACAGCCAGTACAATCTTGGCGTCATGCTGGCGCGCGGGCTCGGTGTCAATCAAGACATGGCCGAGGCCTTCAAGTGGTTCGCCGTGGCCGCCACTGCCGGCGACGCCGACGCCGCCACCAAACGCGATCAGGTGGCCGCCAAGCTGAAACCTGCCACTCTGGTGGCAGCGCGCCTGGAGGCACAGACCTGGCAGCCGCTGCCCAAGGACGGGCTCGCCAATGACGAGAACGCGCCCGCCGGCGGATGGGACGGGCCGGTGGCCAAGACCTCCTGAGCCGATCACGATTGCATAAGGGTCCGTATCAACATTGACACGGGCTGCCGAGCGTCCTTTATGGCGCGGAAATTCTAGTGTTTCCGTGCCATTTCCCAACGGGCCCCGACGTGCTGGTCTATCTGCCCATTGCCGAGATCCCCGTGAACGTTCTGCTCGTTCTCGGCATGAGCTTGGCGGTCGGTTTCGTCTCCGGCATGTTCGGCATCGGCGGTGGCTTCCTGATGACGCCGCTTCTGATCTTTTCCGGCGTCCCGACCGCCATCGCGGTCGCCACCGAGGCCAGCCAGATCGCTGCGGCATCCGTCACCGGATCGATCGCCTACTGGCGCCGAAAGGCACTGGATCTCAAGCTTGCCGGCGTCCTTTTGATCGGAGGCATCGCCGGCACCGGGCTCGGCGTTGTCTTCGTCCGCGTCCTGTCCCGCCTCGGCCAGCTCGACCTCGTCATCGCCGTTTCCTACGTCGTCTTTCTCGGCATCGTTGGCGGCCTCATGCTGGTGGAAAGCGCCCGCGCGATCCTGCGAACGCGGCGCGGCATCCAGGTCAAACGCCGCTCGGGGCAGCACAATTGGATCCATGGCCTGCCTCTGAAGATGCGGTTCAAGCGGTCGATGATCTACGTCAGCGTCATTCCGCTGATCGGGCTCGGCGTCTTCATCGGCTTCGTGGGCGCGGTGCTGGGCATTGGCGGCGGCTTCATCCTGGTTCCGGCGCTGGTCTATCTCTTCCGCGTACCCACCAACGTCGTGGTCGGCACCTCACTGTTCCAGATCCTGATCACCATGCTGGTGGCGACCGTCCTTCATGCCGGCACCAACCAGGCGGTGGATGCGGTTCTCGCGCTGATGCTGATGATCGGCGGCTCCATCGGGGCGCAGTTTGGCGCACGGGCAGGCCAGAAGCTGAGGGGAGAACACCTGCGCTTCCTCCTCGCCGCCCTCCTGCTGGCCGTGGGAGCGCGTTTCGCCATCGACCTCATCACCACGCCCGAGGAGCCCTTCTCCTATTCGGTGCGAGGAGAGGTGGTATGAGGCTTCCGGCGCTCATAGCCGCGCTCGTGCTGATGGCATCGCCCGCGCTTGCCGAAGGCTTGACGGTGTCTCTCTCCTCGCACCGCATCATCATCCGGTCGAATTTCACCGGAGCCGATGTGGTGCTGTTCGGCGCCATCGGCCGCGACGCATCCACCATCTCCCGCTCCGGCTCCTACGACGTCGTCGTCACCGTGCGGGGCCCCAAGCGCGATATCGTGGTGCGTGAAAAGGAGCGTATCCTTGGGTTCTGGGTCAACTGGAGCTCGCTGACCTTTCCGCAGATCCCCGATTACCTCGCCATCTCCTCGTCCAAGCCTCTCGCCGAGATCGCGGGTGAGGCGCAACGCGAGAGCCTCCGCCTGGGCCTGGAGGAGAGCCTTCCCTTGCCGGTGTCCAAGCGGATGCCGCCGGAGGAAGTGGCTCGCAACCGGTCCTCGCTGATCCGCCTCAAGCAGATCGAGCGGCGCTACATCTACAATGCGACCGGCGTCACCTTCCTGAACGAGGCGCTTTTTCGCGCCACGGTCCCGCTTCCCGCCAATGTCCCCATCGGCGTCTTTGAGGTGGAGGTGAAGCTTTTCTCCGGCGGCGCGCTGCTCGCCACCCAGAACACGGCTCTTGAAGTGGTCAAGGCGGGGTTCGAAGCCGACATGGCCGATGTCGCGCGCGAAAGACCCTGGACTTATGGCTTTGTCGCGGCCTTCCTCGCCGTCGCCTGTGGCTGGCTCGCCAGTGTCGCCTTCCGCCGCGACTGAACAGAGCGGTCCGGCAGCAGCATGTCCTGCCCGACCGGGTAGACGGCCTCATCGCCCAGCATCCAGAGCCGCATCAGCTGCCGTGCCATCACCGGCTCGAAAGCCGCATCGCAGATATTGAGCCCGCCGGTATAGGCGCCAAAGGCGGGCAGCACCGCCCGCGAGCCGTCGGTGACCACGCAGCGGCAGCGCAGCACGCGTCCGCGCACCTGGATCTTGGCGACCGGGTGAAGATGCCCGGCGATCTCTCCGGGCGCGGCCGCAGCGGTCGGCTCGTGGCGGAACACCAGCGAACCGCACCGCCATTCGGAAAGCCAGTCCCCGCGAATGAGGGCAGGGGCTTCCCGATCATGGTTGCCGGCGATCCAGAGCCAGTCGCAGCCCTGCGACAGGCTCGCCAGCGTATCGGCGTCGCGCGGCGCCATGCGCTCGCCGGCCCTGCGGTCGTGGAATGTGTCGCCCAGCGCGAGGACGGCTTTCGGCTGATAGCGCTGGCGCAAGGCCACAAGGCCCGCGAGCGCCGCCGAGGTGTCATAGGGCGGCACCAGATAGCCGCGTGCGGCACGGGAGGAGCCTTTCTCCAGATGCAGATCGGCCACGATCAGCATCGCTTCCGACGGCCACCAGACGGCGCCTGTGGGATCGATCACCAGTTCATGGCCCAACACCTCGACCGCCTGCGCCCGGCGCCGGGCGGCAACCCCCGGCATGGCGGGAACAGGGCAGGCGGTGTCAGACATCGGCGGATCCCATTGCCTCCTCCACCAGGGCGCTGGAGGCTTCTTCGAGCAGAGCGTTGCGTGCCTGCCCATGTACCGGCTCGCGGCCGATTTCCAAAATCACAGGCACGGCAAGGGGCGAAATTCTGTCCAGCGGCTGATGGACGATTCGCCCCTTCACGCGGGCGAGCATACTGCCGACGCGGCTGACGTCCAGAAGCCCCTTCGCCGCGTCGGCCCGCGCCGCGCGCAGAAGAAGGTGATCGGGCTCATGGCGCCGCAGGACATCGTAGATGAGATCGGACGAGATGGTCATCTGCCGGCCGGTCTTCTCCTGCCCGGGAAAGCGCTTCTCGATCAGGCCGGCGATGATCGCGCAGTTGCGGAACATGCGCTTCATCAGCGAGGATTCCAGCAGCCATTCCTCAAGGTCGTCGCCCAGCATGTCCTCGTCGAACAATTCGTCCAGCGAGAACAACCCGGCACCGATGCGGGCATCGATGTCACCCAGGCACCAGATGGTCAGAGCGTAATCATTGGCCACGAAGCCGAGAGGGTTGAGCCCCGCCCGCTCCATGCGCCGCGTCAGCAGCATGCCGAGCGTCTGGTGCGCGTTGCGGCCCTCGAAGGGGTAGCAGACCATCCAGTGTTTGCCCGCGCGCGGAAAGGTCTCGACCAGAAGTTCATCATGGCCGGGCAACACGGAGCGATGCCTCTGGATCTCCAGCCATTCGCGGACCTGGCCGGGCAGTTCGGTCCAGCGCGCCGGGTTGGCGATCATGTCGCGCACCGTGGCCGCCACGTCTGTCGTCAGCGGCATGCGCCCGCCGGCATAGGAGGGCACCTTGGCATCCTGCGTGTGGGAGCGGGTGGCAAGCACCTCATTTTCCGCAAGAGTCTCGAAGCGCAGGATTTCTCCCCCGAAAGCGAATGTGTCGCCCGGGCGTAATGTGCTGGCGAAATAGTCTTCGATCTCCCCCAGCACGCGGCCGCCGCGCGACACGGGGCCGGTGAGGCCGGAGCGGCGGGAACGGCTGCGTGTCAGGCGCACACGAAGCATGTCGGCTTCCACGATGGTCCCGACGTTCATGCGGTACTGCTGTGCCGCGCGCGGGTTGGCAATGCGCCACAGGCCGTCCTTGGTCTGCCGGATCCGCGCGAAGCGGTCGTAGCTCTTCAGCGCATAGCCGCCGGTGGCGACGAAGTTGACGACGTCGGTGAACTCTTCAAAACCCAGATGACGATAGGGCGCCGCGCCGGTGATCTCCGCATGAAGATCCGCCACCTCGAATGGTGCCGCGCAGGCCATGCCAAGGACATGCTGGGCCAAGACGTCGAGGGCTCCGGCCTGCAAAGGCTCCGTGTCTTGCTGACCGGCCATGGCCGCGGAGCGCGTCGCCTCGCATTCGATCACCTCGAAACGGTTGCCCGGAACGATGATGGCTTTTGATGGCTCATCCATCCTGTGGTTGGCCCGCCCGATCCGTTGCAGCAGCCGTGATGATCCCTTGGGCGATCCCATGTGCACCACCAGATCGACATCGCCCCAGTCGATGCCGAGATCGAGCGTCGCCGTGCAGATGACGGCGCGCAGGCGCCCCGCGGCCATGGCGGCCTCCACCTTGCGGCGTTGGTTGACGTCGAGCGATCCATGATGAAGCGCAATGGGAAGGTTGTCGTCGTTCGTTTCCCACAGCGCCTGGAACAGGAATTCGGCGATGAAGCGCGTGTTGACGAAAACCAGCGTGAGCTTGTGCTCTTTGATCGCCTGATAGATCGCCGGGATGGCATGACGCGCCGCATGTCCCGACCAGGGCAGATGTTCGGAGGTTTCATGCACGATGATCTCGGGCCGGGCGCCGCCGGGCACGGTGATCACGGCGGCAAGCTCCTCCCCAATCCTCTGCGGCGCCAGCCAGCGGCGGAGGTCGTCGGGGTTCTTCACCGTCGCGGAAAGACCGGCGATGGAGAGCGCCGGCGACAGCCTGCGCAGCCGTGCGATGCCGAGCGCGAGAAGATCGCCGCGCTTGGTCGGCGCGATGGCGTGAAGCTCGTCGACGATGACGCGCTTGAGGTTGCCGAACAGAAATTCCGCTTCCGCGCTGGCCAGCAGCAGCGCCAGCTGTTCCGGCGTCGTCATGAGGATCTGCGGCGGATGGAGCTTCTGCCGCTGACGTTTCGCCTGGGATGTATCGCCGGTGCGGGTCTCGACCGCTATCGGCAGCTCCATCTCGGTGATGGGCGCCTCCAGGTTGCGCGCGATGTCGACGGCCAATGCCTTGAGCGGGGAGAGATAGAGGGTGTGAACCCCGCCATGCGCATCAGGCGCGTCCGCGAGATCGATCAGCGAGGGAAGGAAGCCGGCCAGCGTCTTGCCCGCGCCGGTGGGCGCGATCAGCAGCACCGAACCGCCGGGTTTGGTCTCCGCGATCAGATCAAGTTGGTGCGAACGCGGGCGCCAGCCGCGCTTTTTAAACCAGCGACGGAAGCGATCCGGCAGGGCGGTTGTCGCGTCAGTGGAGGGGGGACCGGCTTTTGCGCTCACGTCTCCTTATATGTGATTTGTGCCCCGCTTGGGCGAGACCCTCTTGCCCATCCTCAGTTCACCACCCGCAGGTGCCGGATCGGGGGCCCCGGAGCGATGGCTTCGGCCGCGGAAATGATCCCTTGCGCATCGATGCCGAAGTGGCGGTAGAGATCGGCGACGGTGCCGGTCTGGCCGAAATGTTCGACACCGAGGGAGCGGGTCCTGTGCCCTTCCACCGAGCCCAGCCAGGCGAGCGTTGCCGGATGTCCGTCGATAACGGTCAGGAGCGCGCAGTTGCGCGGAACATCGGCCAGCAGCCGCTCCACATGGCTGCGCGCCTGTGCCTCTCCCTGTTCCCGCGCGCGTTGGGCGGCGCTCCATCCGGCGTTGAGCCGGTCGGCGGAGGTGATGGCGAGCAGTCCGATGTCGCGGCGGTCTTCGCTCATCAGGCCGACGGCTTCGATCGCCTCGGGAGCGACGGCGCCTGTGTAGCAGACGACGACCTGCGCGTTGGGGCCTGGGCGACGCAGCCAATAGGCGCCATCGATCATGTCCTGTGAAAGCTCTGGTGTCATGGTGCGTTGCGGCTGTTCCACCATGCGTGTCGAGAGCCTCAGGTAGACCGAGCCGCCGCTGTCGTCGCGCAGCCAATTGCCTGCCGCCGGCTCCTCACCGCCGGAGCGCTGCATGTAGTCGAAGCCCCAGCGCATGATGACCGCGAGCTCATCGACGAAGGCCGGTTCGAAGGCGGCCAGACCGTCTTGCCCCATGCCGATGAGCGGCGTCGCGATGGATTGATGCGCGCCGCCCTCCGGCGCCAGTGTCACTCCAGAAGGCGTCGCGACCAACAGGAACCGGGCATCCTGATAGCAGGCGTAATTGAGAGCATCGAGGCCGCGCTCGATGAAGGGATCATAGAGGGTCCCGACCGGCAGCAGCCGCTCGCCGAAGAGGGAGTGCGAGAGCCCCAGCGCCGACAGCATGAGAAAGAGGTTCATCTCGGCGATGCCCAGCTCCATATGCTGGCCTTGCGGCGAGAAGTTCCAGTTGTAGGTCGAGGGAATACGCTCCTTCCTGAAGAGATCCGCCATCTCCTCGCGTGCAAAGAGGCCCCTCCGGTTGACCCAGGCACCGAGGTTCGTCGAGACGGTCACATCCGGCGAGGCTGTGACGATGCGCCTGGCGAACTCCGTGTCACTTTTGGCGATCTCGTGCATGACGAGCCCGAAACCCGCCTGTGTCGACATCGCAGGCTGGAGTGACACATCCAGCGACACCGGAACGGTGACAGGTTTCGCCTCGTAGCGCCGGCGGCCGCGGCTGATGAAGGGAGCGGATGCGATCGCCGCGCGAAGATCGTCCTCCGGCAGGCCAAGGCCTTCGAATTCATCCCACTCGTGGCCCTCACGCACATTCATGGCCTGCCGCAGGACGTCGATCTGGGACGGGGTCATCAGCCCGGCATGATTGTCCTTGTGGCCGGCGAGGGGCAGGCCGAAGCCCTTGATGGTATAGGCGATGAAGCAAACCGGTCGATCATGTTGGCGCGCCTCCTCGAAGGCCTTGAGAAGCGATGGCATGTCGTGGCCACCGAGATTGCTCATCAGGCGGGCGAGCTCTTCATCCGAGCGTCGTTCGATCAGGGCCGTCACGAGGCCTTGGTCGCCGAGATCATCCAGCAGGCGCTTCCGCCAGGCTGCACCGCCCTGGAAGGTGAGCGCTGAATAGAGCTGATTCGGGCAGGCCTCGATCCAGCCTCGCAGGGCCTCACCTCCTGGTTCGGCGAAGGCGGCCTCCATCAGTGCGCCATGCTTCAGGATCACCACGTCCCAGCCGAAGTTGCGGAAGATCGCCTCGAAGCGCGACCAGAGACCGTCACGCACCACCGCGTCCAGGCTCTGCCTGTTGTAGTCGACGATCCACCAGGTGTTGCGCAGCCCGTGCTTCCAGCCTTCCATCAGGGCTTCGAAGATATTGCCCTCGTCCATCTCGGCATCGCCGATCAGCGCCACCATCCGGCCTTCCGGCCGGTCGGCAGCCATGTTCTTGGCCCGGATGTAGTCCTGCACCAAGGAGGAGAACAGCGTCTGCGCGACCCCCAGCCCGACCGATCCGGTGGAGAAATCCACATCGTCGGCATCCTTGGTGCGTGAGGGATAGGATTGGGCGCCACCATAGGCGCGAAACCCTTCCAGCTTGGCGCGGCTCTGCTGCCCGAAGAGGTATTGGATGGCGTGGAAGATCGGGCCTGCGTGCGGCTTGACGGCGACCCTGTCCTCAGGTTTGAGCACCGCGAAATAAAGCGCGGTCATGATCGCCGCCAGGGAGGCCGACGAGGCCTGATGCCCTCCAACCTTCATGCCGTCGCCATTGGGTCGGAGATGATTGGCGTGATGGATCATCCAAGTGGATAGCCAGAGCACCTTGCGCTCCAGTTCGACCAGGGCAGGAAGGCGCTTGTCCATGATGCGTTTCCCCTATCTTGTTTCCCCATCTTAGGGTTGCGCGCGCGAGAAAAGTGGCCAAAGTATTAGGTTCAACGCACATAAATTAGCTGCTGCAGCTAAAAACAGCATCTCACGAGGGAAAATATGCCAACGCAGCCGCTCGACGGCATCGACCGGCGTATACTGGTCGCCTTGCAGGGAAACGCTCGGCTGACGCTGCAGGAACTCGCGGCGCTGGTGGGATTGTCGCCATCGCCCTGTGCTCGCCGGGTGCGCCTCATGGAGGAGGCGGGCATCATCGCGGGCTATGCGGCTCTTGTCGATCAGGCGCGTGTGGGGCTGCCGATCAGCGTCTTCGCCTCGATCAAGCTGGAACGTCAGCGCGAGGAGGATCTCGATCGCTTCGCGCAAGCGGTGCGGCGTTGGCCCGAAGTGGCCGACTGCTACCTGATGACCGGCCAGCGCGACTATCTCATGAGGATCGTCGTTCAGGACATCGAGGCCTACGAGCGCTTCCTGAAGGACAAGCTCACCCGCCTCGACGGCGTTGCATCCATCGAATCAAGCTTTGCCCTCGGGCAGATCAAGCGCAGCCACATCCTTCCACTGGTCTAGCGCATTTGACCTCCAGGGCCCGAGAGACCATGGTGCGCCGTCTCTCGCCCCCGTAACCATGAGTCCCATGGCGGTCTTTTCACCCCGCATCGCTTCCGCGCTCCTGACACTGATCGTTTCCGCTCTCGGGGGCTGGATTTTCCTTCTTCTGGATTTCCCGGCGCCTTGGCTGTCCGGCGGCACATTGGCCGTTGGCATCCTGACGCTTGCGAGCCGTGGCGCCAATCCACCGGATCCGGTGGTCAATCTGGCCATGCTCCTCCTGGGAGCGTCCATGGGAGTGGGCGTGACCCCCGACGCCGTCGGTCAGGCCATGACCTGGCCGGGCAGCCTCCTGGGTCTTTTCCTCAGCGTTTTCGCCATTGTCGGCCTGTCGGCCCTCTTCCTCTGGAAGGTGGCGGGGTGGGATCGTAACACCGCGCTCTATGCCTCGATCCCCGGCGCCATGCCGGTGGTGATGATGATGGCGGCTGATTCCAATGCCAATGTTCCGCGTGTCGCCATCGCTCAGGTGCTGCGGGTCTTCATCCTTGTCGCGATCATGCCTTCGCTCGTCTCCAACATCGGAGGCGGAGCACCGGTCACGGCGCCCCTGCGCACGGGAACGCTACTGGAATTTCTCATCCTCGCGGTGCTGTGTCCGATCGGCGCCTACCTCGCCTATCGGCTTCGAGTTCCGGCGGGGGTTCTGATGGGCTCCTTCATCGTCTCGGCGGTGCTCCATGTCACGGAAGTCGCCGTGGCGCCATTGCCGCCGCTCGTGGTGGTCCTGTCGTTCATCGTGCTTGGCGCGGTGGTAGGGCGCCGCTTCTCGAACGTGAGGTTGCGGGAATTGCCGGCCATCCTCGTGCCGGCCTTCGGCGCCTTCCTGGTGGCGACAGCATCGGCGCTGGCCGCGGCGCTGGCCGTCTCGCACCTCTTGAGCCTTCCCCTGGAGCAGGTCTTCCTCGCCTATGTGCCGGGAGCGCTTGAAACCATGATCCTCATGGCCTTTGCGCTTGGCATAGATCCTGTCTACGTCGGCATCCACCAGATGGCGCGTTTCGTCGGGCTCGCACTGCTGCTGCCGCTCGTCATGAAAAGCCGAAGGAAGCTTTAGGCCGCGGCCCGGTCCTTGGTGCGCGGCAGTTCCAGCGCCGTCCAGACCTCTTCCAGCGCGTCCACCAGCGCGTCCACAAGTGCATCGTCGTGGAACGGAGTGGGGGTGATGCGCAGCCGCTCGGTGCCACGTGGCACCGTGGGATAGTTGATCGGCTGAACGTAGATCCGGTGTTTGTCGAGAAGCCGGTCCGTGGCGGCCTTGGCCTTGGCCGGGTCTCCCACCAACAGGGGCACGATATGCGTGTCGTTCGCCATCAAAGGAAGGCGCCGCGCCACGAGCGCCGCCTTGGTGGCCGCGACGCGGTCCTGCTGCGCCTTGCGCTCGATATCGCTGGTTTTCAGGTGCCTCACCGATGCCTGCGCCGCGGCGGCGATGGCCGGCGGCAGGGCGGTGGTGAAGATGAAGCCCGGCGCATAGGAGCGGATGGCATCGATCACATCGCGTTTGCCGGTCACATAGCCGCCGATCACGCCGAAGGCCTTGGCGAGGGTTCCCTCGATGACATCCACGCGGCTCATCACGCCGTCGCGCTCGGCGATGCCGCCTCCGCGCGCGCCGTACATGCCGACCGCATGGACCTCATCGAGATAGGTCATGGCGTTGTGCCGCTCGGCGAGATCGCAGATCGCGCCGATGGGCGAGACGTCGCCATCCATGGAATAGACGCTCTCGAAGGCGATGAGCTTGGCGCGGTCGCGGCCCGCCGCCTTCAGAAGCTCTTCCAGATGGTCGAGGTCATTGTGCCGGAAGATCACCTTCTCGCAGCCGGAATGGCGCGTGCCGGCAATCATCGATGCATGGTTCAGCTCATCCGAGAGGATGAGGCAGTCAGGCAAGAGCTTGGCGATGGTCGAGATCGCCGCCTCATTGGAGACGAAGCCCGAAGTGAAGGCGAGGCCGGCTTCCTTGCCGTGAAGATCGGCCAGCTCGGCTTCCAGCATCACCAGGGGGTGATTGTTGCCGGCGATGTTGCGGGTGCCGCCGGCGCCGGCGCCCATGCGCTCGGCCGTCTCCATGAGGGCCGAGACCACCACCGGATGCTGCCCCATGCCGAGATAGTCGTTGGAGCACCACATCACCACCTCCCGCGCCGCTCCGTCGGCGTGGTGAAGGGCATGAGGGAACCGCCCCGCCAATCGTTCC
Source organism: Agaricicola taiwanensis (assembly GCF_014635245.1). GTDB lineage: Bacteria > Pseudomonadota > Alphaproteobacteria > Rhizobiales > Methylopilaceae > Agaricicola > Agaricicola taiwanensis. The sequence continues at coordinate 633,550 of NZ_BMCP01000001.1, forward strand.
AGATCGCAGAAGACACGGTAGCGGTTTTCAGTATGGAGGCGATCGATCGCCGAACGGAAATAGTGGTCGTAGGTCATCGTTTACGTTTGGCTTTTCGCGGCCCAACGTAACGCCAACGCCGTAAAATGTCGCGGAAACTTCTCAGAAGGCGACAGTGTGCCGCGTTGAGGCTGGTTATTCGGCGGCGACGGCGATCGAGGGCGAGCCGATCTGGGCGTCTGCGAAGGCGCTGTCGGTAAACACCACATAACCGAGGATGCCGAAGGCGACCAGCAGGGTCGTGCCGAGGAGGCTGCCCATGGAAAGGAGGAGAAGATTGCTTTGGCGGGTCATCCGACCACTCCGTCAAGAATGCCAGGCGGCTTTCCGGTTTGAACAGAAAGGCTACGCATAAAGTTCCGCAAAGCCCGTTTTGGCGGTGCGCTTTTAGAACTCCCGCCGCGACGAAGCGGCCGGTTTTTACGATGCGGCTGGTAAACAAATCAATGCAGCGAAGGCGGGTTTTCGATCTTTCCCGAGACTGTTGTGAATCTGCCACCAGCCATAAAAGTGTCGATTTTCATGGGTGCTTGAAGACCAACTGTGAAATCTGCGACGCGCACTCGTGCCGCACCCTCCGGCTGCCGTTCGCGAGATCCGAGTGCATCCGTGTCCGGTTTTGACGCGCAAGCGAGGTCGTGGAACCCTCCCCTGCCGCCTTCCATTCAGCAGCCGTGGTGATCCTGACGATGCGCCTGTTGTGTGACGAGATGCTGATCGGTCTTGCGCGCTGGCTTCGCGCCGCCGGTTATGACGCCGCGACCGTTGATCCAGGAACGCGCGACGCTGACGTCGTCAGCCGTCTCGAGGAGGAGGGGCGGTTTCTCATCACCCGTGATCGCCGGCTCGCCGAAACCGCAGGCGCCGCAGCAGCCTTTCTGCTGGCCCACGATGATCTCGATCAGCAAGCGGAGTGTCTCGCCGCCATGCTTTATATCGATTGGATGCTGCGGCCCTTCTCGCGCTGTCTCGTGGATAACACGCCGCTTCGTGACGCCGGCCCGGACGAGGTGGAGAGGATGCCCCTGTCTGCCCGCGAGCTCGGCGGCCCGTTCCGCGCTTGCCCACTCTGCGGCCGGTTCTACTGGCCCGGCAGTCATGTGAAACGCATGATGACGAAGCTGCGGCAGTGGCGGCGGCCTGCCCGGTCCGGCGGCGGGCAGGAGGCCCTGAAAGGCACGGTGTGGTGATGGAAAAGAGATCTCTGCTGCTGCCCGGCCTTCCCGGCTGGCGCATGGCCGGTCCGGGCGGCTTCCGTTGGATCGGCGATGGCATGGTGGAGAGCTGGGGCGGTTCGGGCCTGTTCTGGTACGCGGCCGGGCGCTTTGACGATTTCACCCTCTGGGCTCAATGGCGCACCACCCGGCCCGAAGACAACTCAGGCGTTTTCCTTCGCGCACCCGCCCTGGACGACAGCCCGAAGCCAGCGATCGCCGGGGGCTATGAGATCCAGATCGACGACCGCGGTCTCAATCCCCGCACGGGAAGAACCGGGGATGCGCTCCATCTGACGGGTGCCATTTATGAATTAGCCCCGGCCAGGGCGCTGCTGTCGCGCGGTCTGGGCGAGTGGAATGAGTTTGAGATCATGGCCCAAGGAAGCTCTGTTACTGTCCGACTGAACGGGCAGGAGGTCAGCCGTCTCACCGGCGGATCGCGTCGCCGCTCCGGATACATTGGCCTGCAGAACCACCACGAGGGCTCCGCCGTGCAGTTCCGCAACATCTACATCAGTCCCGCCCAGCGAACCTGAAGATGACCAGATCGGCCGTTGTCGGCGGCTCGAGCGGCCCTACATCCATGTCGGTGCAAGCCAGCAGCGCCGGTCAAAAACGCCAGATCAGCGGCACGTAGAACACCGCCATGACGAAGAACCAGAGCATCAGCGGCGTGCCGAGCTTCCAGTAGCTGCTGAAGCTGTAGCCGCCCGGGCCCATCACCATCAGGTTGGTCGCGGTGGCGATCGGCGTCAGGAACGAGGCTGCGCCGGCGACGCATAGGCTCATCAGGATCGGTCGCGGCGAGACACCCATCCCGGCGGCCGCCGCCATGGCGATCGGGATCACCAGCATGGTCGTCGCCGTATTGCTCATGATCTGCCCGAGGCTCGCTGTCAGCACGAACAGTCCGGCGAGGAAGACAAGCGGGCCGGCGCCGCCCGTCAGGGCGACGAGGTGGTCGGCGACGAGCTGGGCGGCGCCGGACTGCACCATGGCGGTCGAGAGCGGCATCATCGCCCCGACGAGAATGACGGTCGTCCAATTTATGGCGCGATAGGATTGCTCGACGGAGACGATGCCGGCGAGGATCAGCATGCAAGCTGCTATGAGACCGGCGACCGCCGGCGGGACGACGCCGGTCGCCAGCAACAGCACAAGACCGATGAGCACCGTGACGGCGACGCCGGCACCAACTCCCATGGGCACGGCCTGTCGCCTGACGAGATCCGGCGAGTTGACCACCAACACATCGGGATCGTCGAGCCTGAGGTCGAGAGCCCTCCAGCTGCCCTCCAGCAGGATCGTGTCGCCGGCCTGAAGCGTGTCGCCAGGTTTGAGATCAATGCCGGCGCGCTGGACAGCCAGCACGACAAGATCGCCGCTGTCGGTGATCATGCCTGGGAACATCGCGCTGCCGATCAGCGCCGAGCGCGGCGGGATGACGACTTCGGCGAGGCCGGAATGGCGGCTGAAGAGGCTTTGCCCAGCCTCCTCATCGGCGCCGTCTCGCAGGGCAAGGTGCTGCTCGGCCGCGAGGTTCGCGACAGCCTCGGCCTCGCCCCTCACCAGGAGATAATCGCCTTCGGACACCGCCGCCGCGCGCAGCGGCATCGCCGATGCCCCGGCCTGAACGGCCATCAGCTCGAGCCGCGGATCGTTCATAAGGTTCACATCCGTCGGCGCCATGCCGACATAGGGCGAACTGGCACGGACGCGCAGCCGGAAAACTCCGTCACGGAGGCCATAGTGCTCGACGAGCGTCTGGGCATGCCGGCTGAAATCCGCGGGCAGCCGCGCATCGCTCTGCTCCGGCAGCAAGCGCCTCCCGAGCAGCAGGATGATCGCGATCGTGCCGGCAAGCAGGGGAAGGCCCACGAGCGCGAATTCGGCGAAGCCGAAGCCTTGCAGGCCGGCATCCTCGAGCGCCTCGGAGACCAAGATGTTCTTGGGCGCGCCGGTGAGCAGCAGGTTGGAGCCGGCGTGAGCCGAGAAGGCGAGCGGCATCAGGAGCTGCGAGGGGGACTGACGCAATCGGATCGAGGCCATCACCACGACGGGCATCAGCGCGGCGACCGCCCCGCCGCCGCTGATCAGGGCGGTCAGGCAGCCGGTAGCCGTCATGATGATGATCAGGAGGCGGGTGCGTCTGTTCTCGCCCGCCCTGGCGATCAGCAGTTGCCCCGCCCAGGCCGTCACGCCGGTCTTCTCGAGCGCGGCGCTGATGATGAACAGGCTGGCGATGAAGAGCACGGCACGGTCGCCGAAGCCCGCAAGCGCCTGCTCCAGCGTGACGGCGCCTGCCGCCCATAGCGCCAGCGCTGCGCCGACAGCGACCACGATCACCGGCAGCCTGTTCCAGGCGAAGAGGGCGATCGTGATGGCGGTGATGACCGCTGTGCTTTCGATCGCGCTCATGGTTCGTGTCGTCCCGTGCTGAGGAGGCTCCGGCCTTGGTCGAACCGAGGGTCAAGTGTGGTGGCGTTCGCACCAACCATTGTATCGGAGCGCCGTTCAGGTGTCGGGGCCCTGTGCTGCGGCATGGGTCAGGCTCCGACCATCCCCAGCAAACAAACAGTCGTGATGAGCTGACAATAAAATAGCGTTCGCCCTGTTGAGGGTCATCGACCACCTGTCCCACTTCTGTCCCGGGCGTCCCAATCTGCCCGAGGCGCGGCGCCGCCGCTCGTGAAGGAGGCGAACAGGCTCAGTTTTTGGGGGCCGCGTCGCCGGCAACCGGCGATGTATCTCTCCCAGATGAGCCGAAGAGTTCCGCCAGCCACAGGCTGGAGGGGTGCTGAGCGCAGAAGGTCAGGACGGCGATGGTGATCGGCACGCCGATGAAGGCCCCGAAGACGCCCCAGAGATAGCTCCAGAAGAACACCGAGAACAGGACAATGGCCGGCGAGATCGACAGCGCGTTCCCGGCCACGCGCGGCTCGATATAGCTGCCGACGATGAACTGGATCAGGTTGAGGCAGGCGAAGACCGCGATCACGGCTTGCCATGATCCGAACTGGCTGATCGCGAACACGGTCGGGAACACTGTCGCGACCAGCGGCCCGAGGAAGGGGATGTAGTTCAGTGAGAAAGCGATGAAGCCCCATTCCGCCGCGAGCGGCAGGCCGACCAGTTTGGCGAAACCCCAGACGAGAAGGCCGGTGATGACGCTCATCAAGGTTCTGACCAGCATGTAACGGCGGATCTTGCTGGCGGTGGCGGCGCTGCCCCGGAACAGGACCGCACCGGCATCGCGGTTCCGCATGGCCTGCAGCTTGCGCCCGAAATCGTCGACCTCCAGCAGCCCGAGGACCACATAGACCAGCACCACAAGCCAGAAGCTCATTGTGCTGTTGAGGCGGCCGGTGATGGTCTGCGCCGTGCGCAGCATCCAGTTGACGTTGAAGTTCTCCGACCAGACGCCCGCCAACGCGATGCCGTGTCCCTCCAGCCAGGTCGTGAGCTGGCCGTAGAAGAGCTGGAAACGCGCGGCGTCGCTGACGATCCAGCGGCCCACCCTGCCGAAGGCCCATACGATAAGCTAGCCGAAGGCTGCGAAGGCCACCACCATGATCACGATGCTGATGGCGAGCGCCAATAGCCGTGGCAGCGCGGTCTGGAGGCCCCGCTGCAGCGGCCAGACCAGGGTGATGATGAAGAGGGCGAAGGCGACAGGGGCAAAAACCGAGCTTGCCGCCGACAGGGCGGCGATCGCGATGATGGCCGCGATCAGGATCTGTGCACCTTGATGAAGCTTGCCGATGGTCATCCCCGAGTTCAATGAATAAAAACAGTATAGGGAAAGGAGAGGCGCCGGGTCTCTCCATTTATGCCGGATGCCTCACGCTTGCTGGCTAGCCGGCGGGGCTATGACGCGACGAAGGCCCGAAGCGATTGTTCCCGTTGCTGCCCAGTGCCGCTGTCAAGCTGGACGCGATATCTCCCGTCGTCTCCGGGAGGACAATGTTGACCGGTTGTGCAGAGAGCCTGGCGAGGCTCCTTTCGCGCGCCTCGGTCGGGCTGTACCCGAATTCCCGCCGGAACGCTCGGCTGAAGGTCGAGTGATCGACAAAGCCCAATGTTCCGACTGACAACTTGGCACGAGCCGCCCAGCGGGAAGCGGCGCTGCGGGCTATGTCCGAAGCGGACCGTCGCCGGGAACTGGCGGGGAACGTGAATGACCTAGATGCCGCGATGGCATTTCTGGCGTCGGACCAGGCCAAATGCGGGCAAATGGGTGAGCGGGACGTTAAGAGCTTCGTCGCCCGCATGCCGCCCGAGTTCTCGGTATCGTTCGTTTCCATGACGGCTGCCGTACTGGTCGCTTCCGACCTGTTTCGTCTGGTATCGGATCGGGCGACGATACGCTTACCCAAGACGATCTTCCAGTTCAAGAACCTGCTGATGGCAGGGACAGCCACGTCAAGGCGCGACGGCTGCCCGTACTGCGAGGGCCGGCGGATCGGTGGCGATGCAGATTTGGTTAAAGTGCACGCTAGTTAGTTGGCAGTCCACTCCCGGAGCGCCGGCTCCGCTTATGCCTACCCATACGTGTCACCGCGTTCCGATCTGACGATGTCCGCTTTAGGAGGCCGCGTCAGCTCGTCAAACGACCGGAATGGGGGCGCATCCACGCGCAGAAGCGCTGGGCTCATGACGTTCCGGGTTACGCTATGGCCCGCCGTTTTTTTCCACTTCCACGTCCTCGCCGCTCGGGTCACCAAAAAGTCCGCCCTTGTTTGTTGGCAGTGGGAGAAAGCTGGCCAAGCTACGTGCCTCCTCGGGATCGAACCCAGCGCGGCGCACCGCCGAGAAAATGCGCTCCTCGACCCAGTCGGCCCCTTCGCGCAGAAGCTCTAGCGAATCCCTGCCCTGGAAAAACCCGTCGTTCATGAGGATCGCCGGCTTCGCGACGTCGTCATCCTCCATGATCAGCAGCGACAGCTTGGGGCCACGAAACGTGCCGTCGGGCTTGATCCACGTCTCGTAAGCTCGCCATTCATATTGATGTATAACGCTGTCACGTTCCTTCCGGAGGAACTCCCAAAAGATTGCGTGCTTCTCCTTTTCGGTTCTGATCGCATGCCACTCTGCCCGTATTTCTTCGCGGATACGCGACGCGAGGCAGCTCTCGCCGTCGATCCGGAACAGATCGATGGAGGTCCTCAAGATCGTGCAGGTGCCAATCCACAGGACCTTCCATTCGGACAGCAGCGACCGCGTAGATTTCTCCAGCTTCTCTTCGAGAAGACGCACCCCCGTCCGACCATCTGAGAGGGCACGGTAAGAAGCGAGGAAATATTTCACTGGGACATGGTGGTTGGGGTACTGGCTTGGGAGGGTCATCTCGGATGGTATTAGCTTTCGAGCCGGCGGCGGATAATAGCTTTCAAGGCGGAGAGCTGCGTGGCAGGCAAGGCTTCACAGAACGTCCGCTATTAGCAACACAAAAAGCTAGAGCGAACGACCGAGACGGGGGCGCAAAGCAGCCGCTCTGCGAACCGGTCTCCATTTATGCACAACCAGTCTCGATTATAGGACGAACAACTTTCTTGGAAAAACGCGGAAGAGGTGCCTGAGACGGAGCCGCATACTCCCGGGAAATATGTCCTCTACCCGGTGCCTGCGGTGTCTCAGCGCGCCTGGATTGTCAGCTAAGTCACGCCGCTGGCGCGACAAACGTGCACGTTCGGAAATTGGCTGGCTATCGGCAGAATGAATGGTGCTGCTGGACAGGATTGAACTGTCGACCTCTCCATTACCAATGGAGTGCTCTACCACTGAGCTACAGCAGCCAAGGGCCAATCGACGTCCCGCTGGCGGGCCGCTCGAAGCGCGCGGAAACTGCCACAAGGCAACGGCTCGTGCAACACCGCTTGCACAAACTTTTTTGCCGCGCCATCAAGGCCCCATGAGCGATGATGAGAAACCAGGCCGCCAGCCCACCGAGGCCGAGCTCCGCAAGGCCCGTCTGGCGCAGCAGTTGCGCGACAATCTCAAGCGCCGGAAGGCGCAGATGCGGGCGCGGCGGCATGATGCAGGAACGAAACAGCCGGCGAAAGACGAGAACGGATGACCGGCCGCGTCCTTGTGCGGGAGACGGCGATCCGATAAGCCGCCCTATGACCCTCGGCCGACACGGCAGGAGACCGACAATATGGACCGAATCCGCATCCGTGGCGGAGCCCCGCTCAACGGCATGATTCCCATCTCCGGTGCGAAGAACGCCGCGCTGCCGCTCATGGTGGCGAGCCTGCTGACCGCCGAGACGTTGGTCCTTGAAAATGTGCCGCGTCTTGCCGATGTGGCGGCGCTGAAGCGCATCCTGTCCAATCACGGCGTTGATATCGCCATCCAGGGCAAGCGCCCCGGCGAGACGACGCTGACGGGCCAGACCCTGAAACTGACCGCCGGGACCATCATCGACACGACCGCGCCCTATGAGCTTGTCTCCACCATGCGGGCGAGCTTCTGGGTGCTGGCACCGCTGATCGCGCGCATGGGAGAGGCCCGGGTGTCGCTGCCCGGCGGCTGCGCCATCGGCACGCGGCCGGTAGACCTTCATCTCATGGCGCTGTCGCATCTTGGGGCCGCCATTGAGATCGACGCGGGCTATGTGGTGGCAAGCGCGCCCTCGGGTCTTCGCGGAGGAGAGATCCGCTTTCCCAAGGTCTCTGTCGGCGCGACGCATACCGCGCTTCTCGCCGCCGTTCTCGCCGATGGCGAGACGGTAATCGAGAACGCGGCGCGCGAGCCCGAGGTGGTCGACCTCGCCGACTGCCTGACCAAGATGGGAGCCAGGATCGAGGGCGCGGGCACCTCGACCATCACAATCAAGGGCGTGCCGGCCCTTCATGGCGCCACCCACACCGTGATCCCCGATCGTATCGAGACCGGCACCTACGCTCTCGCCGTCGCCATGGCCGGCGGCGATGTGCTGCTCGACGGTGCCCGGGCGGATCTTCTGGATTCCGCTCTCGACGTCATGCGCGCCGCCGGCGCCACGGTGGAAAACACCAATCGCGGCATCCGCGTCGCGCGCAACGGCCACGGCCTTGCACCGGTCGAGGTCACCACCGAACCATTTCCCGGCTTTCCGACCGATCTCCAGGCGCAGCTCATGGCCATCACCACTCGGGCCGGCGGCGTGTCGCGCATCACCGAAACCATCTTCGAAAACCGCTTCATGCATGTGCAGGAACTGGCGCGGCTCGGTGCCGATATTCGTCTTGATGGCCAGAATGCCTTCATCACCGGCGTCAGCAAATTGAAAGGCGCGCCCGTCATGGCGACCGACCTGCGTGCTTCGGTGTCGCTGGTCATTGCCGGCCTCGTCGCCGAGGGCGAGACGGTGGTCAACCGCATCTATCATCTGGATCGCGGCTTCGAGCAGCTGGAGATGAAGCTGGCCGCCTGCGGCGCCGAGATCGAACGTATCTCCGGCTGATCTTCCATCCGCAATCTTCCAGGGGCGCCCGTTGCACAGTGAAGGTTCGCGAACTACTTAGCCAAGGCGCTCTCTCGCCAAAACGGTTCGCCCATGCCCGATACTCCGCTTCGCCTCATGGCCTTTGATGCCGAAGACCTCGCGGTTTTCTCCGCCCATTTCCAGGACGCGATCCTCAACGTTGCCGATTTCGCCTTCCTGCCGCGCGAGAGACGTTTCGCCTTCGCGGCGGATCGGTTCGACTGGGAGGGTGCCGCGCTTGGGGAAGGCAACCGGCGTCGTCGGGCGGCGGTGCATTTCGAAGGCGTCACCAACGTCCGCTCCAGGGGCGTCGACCTCTCCCAACGCGACGGGAAGCTCAATCTGCTGGCCATCGCCTTCATGCCGGGCGATGCGCCCGCGGGCGCCATCGAGCTCCATTTCTCCGGTGACGCCTGCGTGCAACTGGATGTTGAATGCGTCGAGGCGGCCATGAAGGATCTCGGGCCCACCTGGGAATGCGAAGGCTGTCCGCAGCACCCGTTGAATGACGGAGAGGCGTGATGGTCATGCGCCTCGACGCCCGGCAGGGCGATTTCGACGCGCGCTTTGCCGACCTCCTGGCGGCAAAGCGTGAGGCCTCCGCCGACGTCGATGCCGCTGTCGCCGACATCATCGCGGCGGTCCGGGCGCGCGGCGACGATGCCCTGATCGAATATTCGGCGAGATTCGATCGGCTTGAGCTGACGCCCGAGACGCTGCGGGTGACGCCGGATGAAATAACCGCGGCGACGCTCGCCTGCGAGGCGCGCACTCTGGAGGCGCTGACGCTTGCCCGCGACCGGATCCGGTCGCACCACGCGCGGCAGATGCCGAAGGACGAGCGCTACACCGATGCCATCGGCGTCGAACTCGGCCATCGCTGGACCGCCATCGAATCCGTCGGCCTCTATGTGCCGGGCGGCACGGCGGCCTATCCGTCCTCGGTGCTCATGAACGCCGTGCCGGCAAAGGTCGCGGGCGTGCCGCGCGTGGTCATGGTGGTGCCGACGCCCGACGGCCGGTTAAATCCGCTTGTCCTTGCCGCGGCCGGTCTTGCCGGCGTGGATGAGATCTATCGCATCGGCGGCGCTCAGGCGGTGGCGGCTCTCGCCCATGGCACGGCCACCATCGCCCCGGTGGCGAAAATCGTCGGCCCCGGCAATGCCTATGTGGCGGCCGCCAAGCGGCGCGTGTTCGGCACTGTCGGCATCGATATGGTCGCCGGTCCTTCCGAAGTGGTTGTCCTCGCCGATGCCAGCGGCAATGCCGACTGGATCGCCGCCGATCTTCTGGCCCAGGCCGAGCATGACACCGCCGCGCAGTCGATCCTGGTCACCGACAGCGCCGATCTCGCCTCGGAGGTGGAAATCGCCGTGGAGCGGCAGTTGAGCCTTCTGCCGCGCAAGGAGATCGCGGGCGCAAGCTGGCGCGATCACGGGGCCATCGTGCTGGTGGAGGATCTGAAGGCGGCGGTGCCGCTGATCGACCGCCTGGCACCGGAGCACCTGGAGATCATGGCCAGCGATGATGAAGCTCTGGCCGGCATGATCCGCAACGCGGGCGCCATCTTCCTCGGCCGCCATACCCCCGAGGCCATCGGCGATTATGTCGGCGGCTCCAATCATGTGCTGCCCACGGCGCGTTCGGCGCGCTTCTCATCCGGCCTGTCCGTTCTCGACTTCGTCAAGCGCACATCGATCCTGCGTTGTGGGCCCGACCAGCTTCGCGCCATCGGTCCGGCCGCCATGGTGCTGGCCGAAACCGAAGGCCTTGCGGGCCATGGCCGTTCCGTCGCCCTCCGCATGAACCTGTGACGCCGCGATGAAACTTCGCTAGCTTGCCCGCGGACGATCAGGATCTCCCATGGCAACCGGCCCCGCCAAAGATGAAAAATGCTGCCTTGTCGCGGTGACCCTCGACAAGGACACCATCGGGCAGGGGCCGCCCGATGTGGAGCACGAGCGGCGCGTCGCCATCTATGATCTCCTGGAGAAGAACCGCTTCGTCCTGCGCGACTATGCCGATGAGGGACCCTACAACCTCCGCCTCCAGATCATCGACCGCAAACTAGTGCTCGCCGTCGACCGGCAGGATGGGGTGCCCTTGATCACGCATATCCTCTCGCTGACGCCGCTCCGGCGTATCGTGCGGGACTACTTCCTCATCTGCGAAAGCTATTATGCCGCCATCCGCACGGCGATGCCGTCGCAGATCGAAGCCATCGATGTGGGCCGAAGGGGCCTGCACGATGAAGGCTCGCATCTCCTGATCGAGCGACTGAAAGGTAAGATCGAAGTCGATTTCGAAACGGCGCGCCGGCTGTTTACGCTGATTTCCGTGCTGCTCTGGAAAGGGCAGGGCAGATGACGGATGCTGGGGCAAAGCGGCCCCAGTCGGTCCTGTTCATGTGCCGCCAGAACGCCATCAGGTCTGCCATGGCGGAAGGCCTTGCCAAACATTACTTCGGGCGCTCCCTCTATGTGCAGTCCGCCGGTGTCCTGCCTGGTGAAGCCGACGGTTTCGCCGTCGCCTGCATGGAGGAGGCGGGGCTCGATATATCCCGGCACCGGCCCAAGTCTCTGGAGGATATCGAGGACCTTGGCTTTGACCTCATCATCACGCTGGCGCCGGAAGCGCACCACAAGGCACTGGAGCTCACGCGCCACTACGCGGTTGAGGTCGAGTACTGGCCGACCCTCGACCCGACCGTGGAAACCGGCCATCGGGACCAGCGTATGGCGGCCTACAGACAGGTACGGGACATGCTAAAAAAGCGCATAATGGAACGATTTCGCTGACTCAGCGTCTGCGCCGTTCACAAAGCGGTTCAATTCGGTTAGGTTCCGCGCGATTTTCTCCCTAATCGCGAGTTCAGATGTCGAAAGAAGAACTGCTTGAATTTCCGGGCGTGATAACCGAGCTGCTGCCGAACGCAATGTTTCGCGTCAAGCTCGAGAACGATCATGAGATCATCGCCCATACCGCCGGCCGCATGCGCAAGAACCGCATCCGCGTTCTCGCCGGCGACAAGGTGCTCGTCGAAATGACGCCTTACGACCTCACCAAGGGCCGTATCACCTACCGCTTCAAGTGATGCCTGCGCGGCGAGGCTGACCTCCGCGCTACCAGGATTTTCCGTCATGATCGGCCGCCGCAAACTCGTTCTCGCCTCCGCCTCGCCACGCCGCCTGGCGCTGCTGGAGCAGGTGGGCGTGCGACCGGATCTTCTGCTGCCGGCCAGTCTCGATGAAACGCCGAAGCGCCTCGAGGCGCCCCGCAAGCTCGCCGTGCGTCTGGCCGATGCCAAGGCCGCGTCCGCCCGCGAGGCGGCCGACCTGCGCGAGGATTTCAAGGAAGCCTACGTGCTGGCGGCCGACACGGTGGTGGCCGTCGGCCGCCGCGTTCTGCCCAAGGCCGAAACGGTTGAGGAGGCGCTCGGCTGCCTTCGGCTTCTCTCCGGCCGCGCTCATCGGGTCTTTACCGGCGTGGCGCTGGCGGACCCCGGCGGCAAGCGGCGCACGCGCCTGGTGGAAACCCGTGTGCGCTTCAAGCGCCTGTCGGAGCAGGAGATCGAGGCCTACATCGCCTCCGGCGAGTGGCGCGGCAAAGCGGGCGGTTATGCCATTCAGGGCATCGCCGGCGGCTTTGTGGTGCGTCTGGTGGGCTCCTATTCCGGTGTCGTCGGACTGCCCCTGCGCGAGACGCTGGATCTTCTGGCGGGCAATGGCTTCCCGGTGCATCTCGGCTGGCTCAACCCGCTCGAAGGCGCGGCATGAGCGGAAACGAGGACCAGCGTCCCGCCCGGCCGCCGCGGCCCTGTCCCATCTGCTCGCGCATGTCGGTGGCGGCGTACCATCCCTTCTGTTCCAAGCGCTGCGCGGATGTGGACCTCAACCGATGGCTGGGGGGCGTCTATCGTATTCCCACCAACGAAAGCCCCAATGATCCACCGCCGAAAAAAGAAGATGGCGAAGACGAATGATGGGTCTGGACAGCGCCTGAAAGAAGCCGCTATAACCCGCCCGCTTCATGAGCGACACGCTCATGCGCCCAGGTAGCTCAGTTGGTAGAGCATGCGACTGAAAATCGCAGTGTCGGTGGTTCGATTCCGCCCCTGGGCACCATTTTCCCTCATCAAAATAAATTGGTTGGCTGCTGTCGGCCCGACCCGGGCGGGTGGATCGCCTGCGCGCGCTACTTCAGCGATGACTCAGTGGCTCGTAGCGCTTCGCGCGTAATCACCCGCTCCAATCCTGATTGATTCACTGCTCGTCGCCGCCGGCTAAGCGTGGATGCGGATTAGCTCTAGATGATTTGTGGTAAATACGCCTGCTCCAAGGGTCGAATTTGGATATAAAACACAATATCATAAGCAATGCTGTCCTTTTTTATTGGGCCGTTAATTGCTCCAGATGATTTGACACTCGCACCTTATTCAGTATCGTCGAAAAATCCGGCTAAGTCGGACAGTGGAAAGCGCGCCAATTCGAGCACGCGAACAGGGGGAGCACATCATGCCAGCAAATGCCTCTTCTCCCGCCATGAAGGCCGGGTATGAGGGTGCCGATTCCGCCGACGTCATCGCGGAGCATCTGGCGCAGGTGAGCTTTACCGACCTGCCGGAAAGCGTGGTCGCGGCGACCAAGAGGAACATCCTGGATACACTGGCCTGCATGATGGCCGGAACGGTCAGCGTGGACGTCAAGGCGATCCACGATCTGGTCCGCCACTGGGGCGGACGGGAAAGCTGCACCGTCGTGGGCGGGGGCGGACTGAAGATACCGCCGGAGAATGCCGTATTTGCGAACGGTGCGACCGTTCATCAATTCGATTTCGACGACACCCATGACGTTGCCGTGTGTCATCCCACATCGGCCAGCCTCAGTTGTGCTTTGGCGGCGGCCGAAGAAAAGGGAAAGGTTTCAGGTCGCGAGCTGATCACCGCGGTGGCACTGGGCAATGATCTCATCGGCCGGATCGGCCTGGCCATTCATGGTAATACTAGCAGTTTTCCGTGGTTCCGCGCCCCGGTCATCGGATTGTTCGGCGCCACGGCTGCAGCCGCCAAGATCATGGGCGCCAGCGAGCGTCAGCACGCCGAAGCCCTTGGGCTCACCCTTCCGCAGGTCGCCGGTACATGGGCGAGCCTGCATCACGGAGGATCGAGCGTGCGCTCGATCAGGGACGGCCTGGCTTATCGGGATGGCGTGGTGGCGGCCGCGCTGGCCATGCGCGGCGTGCGCGGCGACCGGAGGGTTTTTGATGGCCCTTACGGCTATTACAATGTGTTCTTCCGCGGCGAGTATGATCGCAGCACACTCGTCGGCGATCTTGGCAAGCATTACGAAAGCGACCGGATCTCGCTGAAGCCCTGGCCGTCGATCCGGCATCTTCACGCCCTCTACACAGCTCTTACCGGCCTGATGGAAGAGCATAGGCTTGGTTTCGACGACATCGAGAGCGTGACTGCCGTCGTCGGGCGCATCAATCAGGCTCTGTGTGTTCCGACCGAGCCGGGAATGGTCCCCGACCGGCGTATCGATCTTCTGTGTAATCTGCCTTTCGGGCTCGGTGCGACGATCCTGCACGGCAATACAAAGCTCGCGATCTACAACGATCCTGCACTTGCGGACGACGTGATCGCGCGCGGCGTGCCAAAGGTTCGCTGGCGTTACGACGAGCGCCAGAACGGCCCCTGGACGTTCGAGCCTGGCCGTGTCGAGGTTGTGACGAGAGATGGCAGAAAGCTGGAAGCCACCTCGACGACAGCTTTGGGGCACCCCGACAATCCCATGTCGACCGAGCGCCGCCATGCCAAGGTTTTCGACTGCGCCGCCAATGCCGCGACTCCCATTCCCGTGGAACGCGCGCAACAGATCATCGATCTGGTTGAGCGACTGGATGAACTCGAGGATGTCAGCAGCCTCGCGGCCTTGCTGGCATGATCGACGGGGCCGAAGACGTGGCCGCAAACGAGGCGCCCCGGCCGGTCGGCGGCATCAGGGTTGTCGATGCCTCGCGCGTGCTGGCCGCACCGTTTTGTGCGTCGATCCTTGCCGACCTCGGCGCTGACGTCGTTCATCTCGAGCACCCCTCGGCAAACGACGAGGTTCGTGCCTGGCAGCCAATCGTCAACGGCGTGTCGGCGAGTTTCCTTGCCATGAACCACAGCAAGAAGGGTTTGGCGGTTGATCTATCCAGGCCGGAAGGTATCGCCATTCTGCGGCGGCTGCTGGAACGGGCCGATGTCTTCATCGAGAACTTCCGGCCCGGCACCATGGAACGCTATGGCCTTGGCTTCGACGCCATCCGGAAATTCAATCCTCGGCTGATCTATTGCGCCGTGCGGGCCTTTCCGGCCGGCTGCGCCTCGGAGGGAATGCCGGGCTACGAGGCTTCCACTCAGGCCTATACCGGTGTCATGAGCCTGACGGGCGAAGGCAGCGGCGATCCGGTTCGCTGTGGTCCGAGCGTCATCGATCTCGGCACGGGACTTTCCTCGGTGATTGCCATTCTGTCGGCTCTGCTGCAGCGCGACCGAACAGGGCAGGGCGCCTATGTGGAGCCATCGCTGATCAGAACGGCAACCAACTATCTCACCTACCAGATCTCGGGATATTTCATGGCTGGTGCCTTGCCGCAGCGGCGCGGCAGCGGCCATGAGGCGCTCGTTCCCTACCGCGTGTTTAATTGCTCGGACGGACCGATATTCATCGCCGGCGGAAACGACCGGCTGTGGGCCGTTCTGGTGGGCGTGTTGGGCCTCGCCGGCGCTGGCGGGGAGGTCCCTTATCGTCTTCTGGCAGAGC
This sequence comes from Agaricicola taiwanensis, assembly GCF_014635245.1. Classification (GTDB taxonomy): domain Bacteria; phylum Pseudomonadota; class Alphaproteobacteria; order Rhizobiales; family Methylopilaceae; genus Agaricicola; species Agaricicola taiwanensis. The sequence goes on from NZ_BMCP01000001.1 coordinate 649,083, forward strand.
GCATCGCCAATCGTGCCGAAGTCGACCAGCTTGTCTCGGAGGCCGTCGGAACCTGGAACCGCGCTGAGTTGCTCGCCGCCTTTCGGGCGAGCGGCCTGCCAGCGGCGCCGGTGAATACGATAGCGGAATATGTTGCCGACCCCACTCTCTTCGAAGCGCATGTGCTCGAGGAGATCGAGGTGCCGGATGCCGGCCGATCGGTTTTAGCGGGGCCGCTGTTTGGAGCTGACTTTCTGGCACCCAAACGCACGGCGGCGCCGCGTCTCGGCGAGCATACCGATGAAATACTAAGCGACATCGGCTTCAGTCCTGATGATATCGTCCGGATGAGGGAAGAGAGGCTGGTATCCTGAGAAAGCAATAAAACTGATCCTTCTGCTTGATGTCTTCGCTTTTGTGATGATTGCGGGACGGTCATGCTTGTAAGAATTTGTCTTATGTCTTTCCGACTCGTCTAGTTATTAAATGATGTAGTGTTGACATGGGCGCGGGAGGCATATCTACTTTAAAAAAAGAATGTCAGGAGGGGAGAAAATGCATGCGCCGACGGGCAGTGTCGATGCTGGTGCAGGTTTGCGACGCCCTGCGATTGACTTCCGTGACGCAAGCGTCAGGTTTGGCGACTTCACGGCGATGGGCCCCGTTAATCTGACAGTTGAGCGGGGTGAATTTCTTGTAATCGTTGGGCCAAGTGGTTGTGGAAAATCCACATTACTGAACCTGGTTGCTGGAACGCTGCAGCCCTTCACCGGAGAAACAATATTCAACGGTGCGCCTGTCGAAGGTCTAAACCCGGCGGTAGGCTACATCACCCAGAAGAACTATTGTCTGCCCTGGCTCACGGTCGAGGGTAACGTGCGTCTGCCGCTCGAATTTCGCAGGTTCCCCAAGGCGCAGGTCGCGAGTCTTGCCGCCAGCGCACTCGAGCGCGTGGGTCTCCGGGGTTTCGAGAAGGCATACCCGCGGCAGCTTTCAGGCGGCATGCTCCAGCGTGTCATGATCGCGCGCACGTTGGTCTATGAGCCGGACATCTATCTGATGGATGAGCCGTTCGGCAGCCTCGATGCGTTGCTTCGGACGAAGATGCACGATGAAATCCTGCATCTTTGGAAGGACACTGACGCCACCTTTGTCTTCGTGACGCATGACCTGGCTGAAGCCGTCACCCTGGCCGATCGCGTCGTTGTCATGTCGGGCCGTCCCGGACAAGTGAAACTGACGTTGGATATAGATCTGCCGCGCCCGAGAGATGTGGTTGATATCCAGAGCAATCCGCGCTTCGGCGGCTATATCAAGACGCTCTGGGAGGCGCTCGACCTCAACTAGACCGGCTCGAGGCGGCGATGAGCCCGCGGTCTTCTGGTGCGAGGTTATTCTGCAAATCAAGCGGGAGTTGAACGATGAGTATGAATACCGCGGCGGTCAACTCGAGAAAAGCAACGGGCGCGCATGAGGGCAGGGCGCCGACGCAACGCAAGTCATGGGCCGTTCCACTGGGTCTCCAGCAACTCCTGGTGTTCGTGTCGCTGCTGGCGACCTGGCAGATCACCTCCCTCTACTTCAGCCTGGATTTCTGGATTTCCAGCCCCGTCGCGGTGTATCAGGAGTTCATCCGATGGTACGCGTCGGGCACGCTTCTGAACGACCTGCGGATGACACTGACCGCGGCGGGAAGCGGCTTCGTCATCGGCAGCATCGGCGGCGCCATCATCGGCTTCCTGCTCGGGTGGATCCGCAAGCTCGGAGACCTTCTGGAACCGCTCATCCTGTCGCTCTACAGCCTGCCAAAGGTCGCTTTGGCACCGCTCTTCGTGCTGTGGTTTGGTATCGGCATAACCAACAAGATCATGTTTGCCGCCATCATTGTATTCTTCATGGTGTTCTTCACCACGTTTCAGGGCACCCGGCAGGTCGACCGCGACATGATCACCAACGCCCGTCTCTTGGGCGCGTCGAAGTTCCAGACCTGGACGCGAATTGCCATTCCCTATTCGTCCATCTGGGTGATCACCGGTTTGCGCATCGGTCTGCCCTACGCTTTGATCGGGGCGATCGTCGGCGAGTTTGTTGCCGCCAATGCAGGTGTCGGCTACCGGATCAAGGAGGCCACGTCCTACTTCAATACCTCCGGCGTGTTTGCGGGACTGATCATGTTGATGCTGATCAGTTTCACGCTTCTTGGAATCCTGAAGCTGATCGAAAAGCGCGTTCTTTACTGGCAGACCGCCGAGGTGGCCCTCGGAGAAGATGCGTCGAAGCATATCCCCTAGCACTCGCTACAAAAGAAGAATCCGGGAGGAAACAACATGAGACCTATTCTTGCCTTATCCGTTCTCTGCGGCGCTTTGGCCTGCCTCGCTTCCCCAAGCGCCAAGGCCGAGACGGTGCCCCTCAAGGTTGTCATTGGCTCCAATTCCTTTGCCTATGGCGGCATGCGTGTGGCCGAGCACGCCGGAATCCTGGAGAAGAATGGCATCAAAGCGGAGATCGTCGTCGCTGAGAGCGGTAATGCGGCAACGACGGCTCTGATCTCGGGATCCGCTGAAGTGGCGGCGTCCGGTCCCGAGCAGGTGATCGCCGCTGCCGCGCGTGGTCAGAAGATCGTTATCCTGGGCAACCTTTACCGCGGACTGTCGGGATCCCTGGTTCTCAGCGAACCGATAGCCAAGAAAATGACCGTGAAGCGGGATGCTCCGGTCGTAGAGCGCCTGCGCGCCCTGGATGGGTTGACCATTGCAACGCCAAGCGCAACCTCAGCCTATACCGTTCCGCTCAAGACCTTCGCTGAAATGAACGATGTGAAGATCAACTTCACCTATATGGCACAATCGGCCATGCCGGCTGCTCTGAAGACCGGCGCGATCAATGGCATGATGGCCGGCTCGCCCTACACGGATGCCGGTGTCTTGGCCAGCGGCGGAACGCTTTGGATCGACGGCACTGGTGGCGAACTTCCGGAAGAAGTGGAGCCAACAAGCTCGACTGTTCTGCAAACGACGGAGGAGTTCGCCAAGACGAACCCGGACGTGGTGAAGCGCCTCATCAAATCTTTGGAGGATTTGAAGGAGATGATCGCGCAGGACCCTGATGGTGTGAAAGCCGCGATGTCCAAGGCCTATCCGAAGTTGGACAAATCGACGATCGACAGCGTGTTCGAGCGGAACTCGGCCAACTGGGCGCAACCGGAGTACACGATGGCGCAGATCCAGAAGGAGCTCGGCTTCGTCAAGACACAGGGCCGGATCCAGGGCGCCGACAAGATTGTCCCGGAGTCACTGCTCTATTCCAATCCCTGAATGTTGGACGGCGGCCATCGGCACCCTTCGGGGTGTCCGATGGGTCTGCCTCGTATAAGGACGCCAATGATGCATGTGCGGAATTCATCCGAGCGGGCCGACGAGGCCTCCTCTGCTGAGGTCGTGGTGGAGAGGATTTCGGAGGGGGTCACCCAGCTCCGCCTCAATCGCCCCGAGCGGCTGAACGCGCTAGGCCTTTCGATGGTCCGCAACCTGCGTGATGCGGTCGAAGCATTGGCGAACGATGGAACCCGCGTCCTGCTGATACGCGGGTCCGGGCGGGCATTCTGTTCCGGCGCCGATCTGAAGGAGCGCCAGACCATGAGCGTCGACCAGCGTGTGGAGCACAATGCAGCGATCAACGCGGCGATCGATGCGATAGCGGAAACGCCAGTTCCGACCATTGCTGTTGTCAATGGCCTGGCCTTCGGCGGCGGGTGCGAAGTGGCCCTTGCCTGCGATATGCGGGTGGCCGCGCTGGATGCGCTCATTGGATTGACGGAGACGCGGATTGGCGTCATCCCCGGCGCTGGCGGGACGATGCGTCTGCCGCGGCTTATTGGCAGTGCGCTCGCCTTGGAAATGATGCTGTCGGGAGAGCCGGTAACCGCCGAGCGCGCTCGCGAGATGGGGCTCGTCAATCATGCAGTTCCCGTGGGCGAGCTCGACCACAGGGTGGCGCAGCTGGCGGCATTGATCGCGTCGCGATCGCCGCTTGGCACGCGCGAGATTAAGCGCCTCGTGCGGGACGCGCCGGATCTCACGGCATCGGAATGTCTCCAGAACGAGCGTCGCTCATTGGTTCGCGTGGTTGCATCAGAAGATTATGCGGAAGGACTGGCTGCCTTTGCGGCACGACGCGCGCCCGTCTTCGTGGGACGCTAGGTAAGGATGCGCGCTGTCGTCCTTGGTCGTCAGGGGGCGGCTTCGACGTCCAGCCACTGCCGATGCCGGAACTGGCGGAGGCTGGAGGCGCGGCAGTCTGCAGGCAAGGTCTGTATTCGGGTTGTGTGTGCTACGGGAGGCTTCCATGAAGGTTGCCATACTTGATGACTATCAGGATGTGGCGATCAGCTGTGCCGATTGGGAACGGCTGGGTCCGTCCGTCGAGATCAGGGCCTTTCGCGATCCCCTGAAATCGGAAGCGGATCTTCTTGAGCATCTGATCGATTTTGACGTGATCGTCCTGATGCGCGAGCGGACGCCGTTTGGCCGGAGCGTGATCGAAAGCTTGCCGCGGCTGCGCCTTCTGGTGACCACGGGAATGCGCAATCAATCCATTGATGTCGAGGCAGCGAAGGCTGCGGGTATCGTGGTCTCCGGCACGGACTCGGTTGGTCAATCGACGGTGGAACTGACCTGGGCACTGATCATGGCCCTGGTCCGGAATATTCCGCAGGAGCTGGAATCCTTTCGTGGGGGAGGCTGGCAGGTCGGGCTCGGCGAGCTGCTCCAGGGCAAGACGCTTGGAATTCTGGGCCTTGGCAGGCTCGGCACCCGCGTAGCTGCGCTGGCGCAGGCCTTTGAGATGAAGACGCTGGCGTGGAGCCGCAACCTCACGGTCGAACGTGCAGAGGCGGCGGGTGTTCGCCTGGCGGCAAGTCTTGATGAATTGTTGTCGGAAGCCGACGTGATCACGATCCATCTTGTACTCGGAGACGGGACACGTGGTCTGATCGGCCGCGATCAGTTCGCGAAGATGAAAGAGACCTGTTATCTGGTCAATGCATCCCGAGGCCCGATCGTGAACGAGCACGCATTGGTCGAAGCGCTGGAATCGAGGCGGATCGCGGGGGCTGCCATTGACGTCTTCGATACAGAGCCATTGCCAAGCGACCACCCGTTCCGCACCCTCAGGAACGTGGTTGCCACGCCGCACATCGGCTATGTCTCGCGGGAAAACTATATGCTGTTCTATGGCCAGGTGGTTGAGGACATCGCCGCCTTCGCAGCGGGCAATCCGATAAGACAGCTTAGTTGATCCTGGCCGATTGGCAGTCCGAACGGCCGGCCGTTAGTCCAGCAGTTCGCGCGCAATCACCATGCGCTGGATCTCGCTGGTGCCCTCGACGATCTCCAGCACCTTGGCTTCTCCCAACAGCCCGGAGACCGGGAATTCCTCGAACACGCCATAGCCGCCGTGGACCTGGATCGCCTTCAGGGCCGCCTCGACCGCGAGCTCACTGGCGAAGAGCTTGGTCTTGGAGGTCTCGTTGCGGAACGGACGGCCTTCGTCCACCAGTGTCGCCGAATGCCGCACCATCAGTTCGGCGGCGTGGATCTTGGTGAGGATATCGGCCAGCGGAAACGCCAGGCCCGGCTGCGCGAGAATGCTCTTGCCGAAGAGCTTGCGGTCCCGGCCGTGGGCCTTTGCGAGGTCGATGGCACGGCGCGCCAGCCCAAGGCCGGTGGCCGCGACGAGGATGCGGCCGATGCTGAGAACGCTCAGGATCTGCTTCAGGCCGTCGCCTTCCTCGCCCACCCGGTGACGGTCGGGGATCCTGACGTTCTCCAGATAGAGCTCGACGGAATCGGCAAAGCGCCAGCCGATCTTGCGGGAGGGCTTCCCCACCGAGAAACCGGGTGTACCCACCGGTACCACGAAGCAGGTCAGGCCCTTCGGCCCCTTATCTGGATCTGTGACCGCGACGATGCTGGAAAAGCCGTGCAGCGAGGTGCCGCCGTTGGTGGAGAAGATCTTCGATCCGTTCAGAACCCAGTCGCCGCCGTCGCGCACGGCGCGGGTCCGGATATTGGCGACGTCGGAACCACCATGGGGTTCGGTCACGCCGAAGGAACCGATCATACGGCCCTCGCAGACGGCCGTCAGCCATTCGCTTTTCAGCTCGTGGGAGCCGAAGCGCGCGATCAGCGAGGTCGGCGCGCTGTTGCAGAGATAGATCGCCGCGAAGGAAGGTTCGATGCGGGCCAGCACCTCCGCGACTATCGCGGCGCCACGCGTGCCGAGCCCTGCACCGCCGTAATCGGGATCATAGGCCGTGCCGAGATAACCTAACCGGCCGAATTCCGATACGAGGTCGGCGGGAAAGAGGTGGTCGCGCAGGAACGCGGGCATGGCGGGCGCCAGGCGTTCACGGGCAAAACGGTCCACCGCCTCGCTGAGCGCGAGCTCTTCATCGTTGAGAGTGAACATGATCCGATGTCTCCGAGCTCTCGTTCAGACCTTGGCGGCGAAGCGAGCGAGCGTGGCACGCGCCGTCTCATGCGCGCAGTTGTCGGCGAAGATCCGCCCTGCCGCGGCGTCCCAGGCCTCGGCCTGCACGGAGATCGCCTGCTGGAAGAATTCCTTGGTGGAGCGCACCGCCGGGGCGGGAAGCGCCGCGATCCGCGCGGCAAGCGTCGCGGCATGGGATGCGGCCTCCCCGCTCGGCACACAGTAATCGGCCACGCCCAGCCGGCGCGCCTCCTCGCCATCAAGCGTTTCGAAGCCCCAGACCAGCCGCCGGGCATTGACAGGGCCGACCCGGGCGACCAGCGCCTGGAGGCCCCAGGGCGGCAGCCAGCCGTTCGGCACTTCCGGCAGGCTCCAGCGCGCATCGGCGCCGGTCACCACCAGATCGCAGGAGGCGGCGAGGATGAAGCCGCCGCCGAGGGCATAGCCTTCCACGGCCGCGACCACGGGCACACTGACAAGGCCGATGCGGCGCGCCATGGCGGCGGTGTCGGCCTCGTTGGCGACCATGCCCGGCACGTCCATGGTGCCGAGCTCCTTCAAATCGCTGCCGGCGCAGAAGCTGGGTGCGGCGCCGGCAAGGACCACGGCACCGACGTTCGGGTCATTGTCGAGATCGGCGAAGGCGCGGGTCAGCTTCGCCACCAGTTCGGCCGCGAGCGCGTTGCGCCGCTGCGGCCGATTGATCGTGAGGGTGGCCACGCGATTGGCAATTGTGATGTCGAGCATGTCGATGTCGCCTTACCTTTGGGATTGGGTGATTGACGGCGCGCGTTACTTCAGCAACGCCGGCAGCCAGAGTGCGATCTGGGGGAAGGACATCACCAGCGCGAGCCCGATCAGCTGAAGACCGATGAAGGGCACGACAGCGCGGAAGATATCCGACAGCGTGATTTCCGGCGGGGCGACAGCCTTCAGATAGAAAGCGGCCGCGCCAAAGGGCGGCGTCAGATAGGACACCTGCATGTTCATGGTGAAGAGGACGCCGAACCAGATCGGATCGAAACCAAGCTGGCGGATGACCGGCACGAAGATCGGCATGGTCAGGAGCACGATGCCGATCCAGTCGATGAAGCAACCGAGCACGATCAGGATCAGCATCATGATGCCAACGGTCACGATCGGTGCCACCGGCAGACCCGTGATGGCGCCCTGTAGGAAGCTGGTGCCGCCGGCCAGCGTATAGACCGCCACCAGCGCCGAGGCGCCGAAGAAGATCCAGGTCAGCATGGCGACCGTGCTGCCGGTGGTCTTGACCGCGGAATAGATCATGTCCCAGGTCAGCTTCCGGTTCACCAGCGCGATGATGATCGCACCGAGCACGCCGACGGCGGCGGTCTCGGTGGGGGTGGCGATGCCGAGATAAAGCGAGCCGAGAACGGTCGTGATCAGGGCGAGCGGAAGGAACAGCGCACGGCCGAGCAGCAGCTTCTCGCCCAGCGGCATGGAAAGCTCCTCATCGGAGGCGAGGGGCCCAAGCGCCGGATTGCGGTAGCAGCGGATCAGCACATAGGTGAGATAGAGGCCGACCAGAAGGAAGCCCGGAAGAACCGCGGCCAGGAACAGCTCGCCGATCGATACCTGGGCGACCAGGCCATAGACGATCAGGACGATGCTCGGCGGCAGCAGGGTTCCGAGCGAGCCGCCGGCGCAGATGACGCCGACTGCAAGCCCTCGATCATACTGCCGCTTCAGCATGGCGGGGAGGCATACGAGGCCGAGCACCACGATCTCCGCGCCGATGACGCCAACCATGGCGGCAAGCACGGTGGAGGCGAGCAGCGTTCCGACCGCAAGGCCGCCGCGCAGCCGTCCCGACCAGATGTGGAGGACGTGAAACAGTCGCTCGACGACGCCGGCTCCTTCCAGGATGCAGCCCATGAGCACGAACAGCGGCACCGAGATCAGCGCATAGTTGTTCATCAGCGTGAACATGCGGCTCGGGATGAAGTAGAGGCTTTCCGGCCCGAACAGCCAGAGGGTGAGGATCACGGCGGTGGTGCCGGTCGCGAAAGCCAGCGGAATGCCCGTCGCCAGCAGGAGAAGCAGCAGTCCGATCGTTACGAGGCTGACGATTTCACCGGACATTGGAGAGCTCCCGACAGGCTTGGACGAAACAGACGATGGTCTGGAGGACCATCAGGGCGGCACCGACCGGGATCGCGATCTTCAGATACATCGGAGAGTGGGAGTTCCAGCCGGCGCCTGTGGTCTCGCCGCCGAGCACCGAAGGATAGGCTTGCTGGTAACCGTAGTAGACGACCGCAAGCAGGAAGACCAAGGCCAGCAGATGCGCAATGATCGTCATGATCATCTGCGCCCGCTTGGGAAGCAGTCGATAGATGAAATCGATTCTGACGTGGCCGTCGTTCTTGATCGCATAGGCCCCGGCGATCATGTAGTGGATGCCCGCCAGCATGATGACCAGCTCGAGACCCCAGATGGTCGGGCTGTTGAAGAAATACCGGCATGCGACGTCATAGACGGTGACGACGAAGACGACGAGATAGAGGAGACTGGAATAGTCCCCGATTTTCTGGTTGAGCGCGCTGATGGCATTGCCGATCGCGTTCATGGCCGCCTCCGGTCACGGATGTGGTGGGATCGCATGTCTTGCGGTGGTCCCGGCAGGATGCCGGGACCATGCGTCAGGCCGGACGAAGTCCAGCGTCAGTCGATCAGGCCGATCTTGCGGAGGTAGGAGACCTGTGTTTCCACGGCCCGTTTGGTCAGCTCATTCTTGCCCGCATAGGCGTTCCAGGTATCGACGGCGGCCTTGCGGAACTCACGCCGGTCCTCTTCGCTCCAGTCGACCAGTTCGACGCCCTCGGCCTTGAGCTCTTCGGCGACCTCCAGGTTCTGCTTCTCCAGGGTCTGGATCATGTCGAGGCTGAAGTCGCGGACGGCGATCTCGAGCGTCTTCTGCAGACGCGGGCTGAGCTTTTCCCAGACCTTCAGCGGAATGGAGACATCACCGACGGGCATGGAATGCACGCCGGGATAGATCGCGAACTTAGCCTTGTCGTGGAAGCCGAGCTCCGCGTTCATGGCAAGCGTGCCCCAGTCGGTCGCCTCGATGGTGCCGTTGTCCATGGCGCTGAAGGTTTCGGAGCCCGGAAGATTGACCGGAACGGCGCCGAATTTCTCGAACAGCTCCGAGGCCATGCCCTGCGGCAGACGGATCTTCAGGCCTTTAAGATCCGCGACGCCGCCGACCCGCCGGGTGGTGGGGATGGACTCAACGCCCCACCAGGCAACGCCAATCGGATAGAGACCGAGGGGCTTGTAGGCCTCCTTGAGGATCTCCATCCCTTCGTACTTATAGAAGTATTCCATGGCCTGGTACGGATTGTCGTAGGCCGCGTTGAGATCGCCTATCGCGGCGAAGACCGGGTTGCGGCCGGTCCAGTAGACGGTGGCGGGATGCTGTCCGTCGAGAATGCCGCGGCTGACCGCATCCAGCGTCTCGTTGACGCCGACGATCGCGCCCACGGGCAGCGGGGTGATCTTGATCTGGCCGTCGGTCATGGTGGCGACGTTCTCGGCGAAGCGCTCGAAGGCCTCCTGGTTGGCGGTCCCGGGCTGCCAGAGCGTCTGGATGCGCCAGTTGTAGGTTTCCTGCGCCAGGGCCGGCGCGGAGAAGAAGCCCACGGCCATGGCGGCGGCGGCGAGCTTCAGCGAAGTCCTGCGTGATGTGCCTTGCATTGAACGTTCCTCATCCTGGGGATCGCGCTTGGCCGATCCTGGTTCATTGTTGCCGGCGCTTGCCGCGCCGTTTGCTTCTTCTTATCCGGCGCCGAGGGCGCCGGCATTCTTCGGTGGCGGCTAGGCGTTTACGGTAACGGCGGCCGCGGGGGCTTCCCGGAAAAGGTCGGCATCCATCAGCGGCAAGGGGTCAAGGATGGCAGCCGGGGCATAGTCCATGCGGTCGAGCACGTCGCGCCGAACGTCGACGCCAGGCGCGATCTCCGTCAGCACGAGGCCTTCGGGGCGCACGTCGAAGACCGCGCGTTCGGTCACCACCACCGCCGTCTGGCCGCGGCCGCGAACCCCATCGGCGACGCGGTAGGTCACGCTTTCCGCCTGTGTCGCGAACTTGGAGATCTTGCCGTCACGGACGATGTCCAGCCGCCCATCCTGGCAGCGGGCATCGAGGCCGCCGGTGGTGAAGGTGCCGGTGAAGACCAGCCGCCGCGCGTTCTCCGCGATGTCGATGAAGCCGCCGGCGCCGGGATTGGCCGTGCCGAACTTGGAGACATTGACCACGCCCGCCGCGTCATATTGCGCGAAGGCGAGAGCCGCGAAGCGGCAGAGGCCGCCATCGATGGCGTCGAACTGATAGAGCCCGTCGATGATCGCTTCCGGGTTGATGTTGGCGGAGAACTGCCAGCCGGACATGACGACGCCGCCATAGGAGCCGTGCTCGGTGGTGAACCAGTAGTCGTTCAGGCCGCCGTCGTCGAACAGCCCGTCCTCGGCCATGACGAGCGGAATGTCGGCGGCCGCGCCGAAGCCGAAGATCGACAGTTCGCGCTTGCGCACCTCGCGCGCCGCGCGGCGGGCGATGACCTTGTCCGGCGACATTTCCGGCCGCGGCAGCGCCGAGAGCGGCCGGCGCGTGCCGGAGAAATAGGCCGGGTCAAAGGCGACGTCCGTCGCCATCATCATCTCCGGGTCGATCACCACCTCGTCGACGAAATAGCCGGGAAGCCCGACCCTGGAAGCCGGCCGCTCCCCCGCCGGCACCACCCGCCGGACCTGGGCGATCACCCGGCCGCCGGATGCCTTGGCCGCCAGGATGAGCCCCATGTTGGAGGAGACCAGGGCCTCGTCCTCCCAAGAGAGGTTACCGTGTTCGTCGGCGGTGGAGGCGCGCACGATGGCGACATCGATCGGCCAGGTGGGATAGAACAGCAGGGTCTCGCCATTGACCTCGATCTTCTGCACGAGATCGTCCTTGGCGCGGGAGGTGAACCTGCCTCCCCCGAGATCGGGGTCGATGTAGGTGCCGAGGCCGACACGGGTGAAATAGCCGGGGCTGCGGCGCGCCACCTCCCGCAGCCAATGCATGGAGGCGCCGATCGGCCAGGAGTAGGCCTCGACAAGATTCTCCCGGATCAGGCGCATCAGCTCCGGCCGTTTGCCGGTGACGGGGTCCACGGGGTTGATATAGGAGCCGGAGACGATCCGCTTCATGAGGCCTTCCTGGGCCACATGGTCCATGCCCCTGATGCCCTGGGCATCGCCGGTCCCGCAGGGAAAATAGAAGTTGAGATTGCGCGGCGCGCCGGTCTGGCGAAAGCGCTCGCCGAGGGCTTTTAGGACCGCATCGGGGGTGATCCAGCCGATTACACCGACCGAGGCGACTGTGGCGCCGTCGGAGATGGAAGCGACCGCAGCCGCGGCAGTGGAGATCTTGGTCATGTCGGCCCTTCGTGTCGTGTAAGGCGCGGCCTCGGCCCCGCTTCTTCGAAATCTCTGGTCGGCTCAGTCCAGCCGTGCGCCGTCCCGGTTGAGGACGTGGCGGAGGTCGCGGCCATCGATGCTGCGCGGTGCCACCCGCTCCTTCACGGCGATGGCAGCGGCATGGCCGATGGCGTGGCCATAACCGAAGCACTGCGCGGTGACCCGGGCCGAGGCGACGGCCTCGTGCTCGGCGGAGAGGCAGCGGCCGGCAACGAGGAGGTTTTCCCCCCGGCTCGGCACAAAGCAGCCATAGGGCACCTCGTAGACGTCGTTGAGCAGCCACTCGACGCGGGGCTTGGCTCCGGAGTGCAGCTCGATCGGCCAGGGCGAGGCGGTGATGCCGTCGGCGAACTTGGTGCCGGCGACGACATCGCTGTTGGCGAGCTTGGCAACGCCCTCCACCTGCCGGGTCTGCCGCACGCCGACCTGGACCCCCGTGTCGTTCACGAAGGAGGCCTCGCAGCCCACAAGATTGTCGCGGAAGAAGCGCGCATATTCGCGCATCTGACGGCGGCCTTCGATCTCCGCGTCGGTGAAGTCGCGCCAGAACAGCGGATTGAGCTCACGGCCATCGGGGCCGACGATGCGGGTGCAGTTGCAGAGGAGTTCGCCGGGGCGGGTGGTTGCGAACAGCCAGATCTTGGCGCGCGGCAGCGCGTAGTCGCCGGCATTATGCTTGGCCAGGATCATCTCCGTGACCGAGGGCGGCATGATGGTGTCCATGCCGTAGGCTTTCTGGAAACGGTCGATGTCGACGCCGAGAAGGCGGAAGATCATGGTCGGGTTCTGGACCCGGCCGTTGTCGCCGATGAAGTTGGGAAGATCGCCCATGGCGACGAGATCGGCATCACCCGATGCATCGATCGTGACCTTGCCCCTGATGTCGAGCGGGCCCTGCTTGGTAAAGACTGAAACCCCTTCGACCGCCTCTGCCCCATCCATATGAAGGTCGGTAGCGACAGCGTGGTAGACCACGCGCACGCCCGCTTCACGCAGGAAGCTGTCGGCGGTCTCGCGCCAGACCAGCGGATCATGGACGCGGGTGTAGGTCTTGCCGTAGGGAACCGGGCCGGTCAGGCCGCCGAGCGAGGAGATCCGCTGAACGAACTCCTCGGCGAAGCCGAAGACCACCTGACGCGGGGGTGCGGATCGGTCATCGGTCGCTTCGTAGAGACCGCAGACCGTGCCGGAATGTCCCGCCACCGCTCCACCGCCGCAAAAGCCGTAGCGCTCCACCAGCGTTACATCGAGGCCCTGGCGCGCGGCCGTGACCGCTGCCGCCACACCGGCCGCACCGCCCCCGACAACCAGGACGTCCGTCTCCAGGCGCTCGTGAGCTCTCCGGTCCATGCCCGCTTCTCCCTGTCCGATTGGTCTTTGCCAATCTGATAGACAACTGACATATCAATTGCTGATGACGGGGTCAACCGGTAGGCTCGGGACGAATCTTATGGAGATCGCTCAGCTCATGATTGGTAATCCCCTGCAGCCGGCTGTCCCGGAATCGCTGGCCGACGAAGCCTATCGGCGGATCGAAGACATGATCGTCATGCGAACGCTTCCACCAGGCTCCATGATCTCCGAAAGTCAGATGAGCGAGGTCCTGCAGTGCGGCCGCACGCCGATCCGGGAGGCGCTGCTGCGGTTGAAGCTCGAGGGCTATATCGAGGTCCACCCCCGCCGGGGGGCGTTGGTGACGCCGGTCGACGTTCGCAAGCAGCTGGAGCTTCTGGAGGTCCGGCGGTCACTGGAGGAGCTGATGGTGCGCCTCGCGGCCCAACGGGCGAGCAAAGCGGACCGCGAGCGGTTGCTGCAGCTTTCCGACGAAATCCTCGAAGCCTCAAGGACCTTGGTAATCGCCCGGTACTTCGTCGCCAACAAGGAAATCCATCGGCTCAGCGCGGCGGCCACGCGCAATGCTACTCTGATCAAGACCATGGGCGTCATCCATGGGCTCTCCCGTCGCTTCTGGTATGCCTATATCGACGACACCCGGCTGGTGGATGCGGCGAACCTCCACAGCGAGGTGGTCAAAGCAATCGCGGCAGGGGACGCCGATGCCGCCGCGGTGCGCGCTGAAGCGCTAATGGACTTCCTGGAGGGGCTCACACGCCTTGCGGTCGAGCAGCGACTGTGACGGCACGGTTGCGCCGTCAGAAGAACAGCCTCGACATCATCTCAACCCCGAGAACAAGCAGGCAGATGAGAAACCAGCGCCGGAAGACCGCTGGGCTTACTTTATCGCGGATGATCTGTCCGGCCCACATGCCAAGGAGGGCTGGGACGATTGCCAGAGCGGAGAGGGCGAGATTGTCGATCTCAAATGCGCCACGCCACAGGAGGCCGGCTGCCAGCGCAACGGTTGAGATGGTGAAGGAGAGGCCGAGCGCCTGCACCAGGCTGTCCTTGTCCAGCCCAAGCGCCTGAAGGTAGGGCACGGCCGGGACGACGAACACGCCGGTGCCCCCGGTGACGGCGCCGGTGATCCCCCCGATGAGGGGCGACAGCCACGGCTCCAGCCGCGCCGGCACATGGAGCTGACGCGCAAAGAGCGTGTATGTGGAATAAGCCACCAGGACAGCACCCAGCGCGCTGGTGGTAAGGCGCGTCTCACCGCTCGCCAGCAGCGATGAGCCCGTGACGGTCCCGATAAGGATTGCCAGCATCATCAGCCAGAGCCTGCGAGCGAGCGCGCCGAAGGCTGGCCCCGACAGAAGCTGCCAGACATTGGTCACGAAGGAGGGGATGAGCAGCAGGCTTGCGGCGGCAAGAGGGGAGATCAGCGCGCCCAGAACACCCATGGCGACGGTGGGCAGCCCCATGCCGGTGACGCCCTTGACCATGCCCGCGGCGAAGAAGGTCACGCCGACAGCGGTGACAAGCCAGATCGATGCTTCCATGACCTTTTGGATAGAGAGTTCGACGGCGCGGACAATGCGGATGATCCGCAGCCAGCCTTCGGCTGGCCCGAATGCTGAATATCGTGCATCTTGACCCGATGCGGTTCGACCTTATCGACCTTCGCCTGTTCCTGGCCGTGGTGGATGCCGGCAGCATCACCCACGGAGCGGCGGAGGTCGGCCTCTCGCTGCCGGCCGCAAGCGAGCGCCTCCGCGACATGGAGGCCGTGGGCCGGATCAGGCTGCTCGAGCGCGGCCGGCGCGGTGTCTCGCCAACTGAGGCCGGCGACGCCTTGGCTCATCATGCCCGATTGATCTTGCGGCAGATGGCCCGGATGCGCGGCGAACTGGGTGAACACGCCAAGGGTCTCAGGAAGACCATCCGCATTCTGGCGAACACCGCTGCCCTCACCGAATTCCTGCCGGAACGGCTCGCCCCCTGGATGGCGGCGCGCCCGACGATCGACGTCGAGCTGAAGGAGCGCCAAAGCACCGAGATCGCAAGGGCCGTCTCATTGGGGCTGGCGGACATGGGTGTTCTGTCGGCTGCGGTCGACACCGGCGGCCTAAGTCTGCAGCCTTTCGCCACCGATCGGTTGGTCGTGCTGGTCCCTCGCCATCACGAGCTTGCAGCGAGCAAGAGTATCTTTTTCGCCGATATCGTGGACCAATATTTCGTCGGGCTGACGCATGGCGCGCTACAGGATCATCTGGATGCCCAGGCAGCAAGGATCGGCGCCAGGCTCAAGATGCGGGTGCGCGCGCGCACCTTCGAGGGCATCTGCCGCATGGCGGCTCATGGGGTTGGCCTCGGCATCGTGCCGCAGACGGCGGCCCGGCGATATGTGAAATCGGGTGAGGCCGCATGGGTCCGGCTTGCTGACGACTGGGCCACACGCCGGCTGTCGGTCTGTACCCATTCCGAGGACGAGTTGACGCCGCCGGCGCGGGATCTCCTTCAGTATCTCGCTGATAACTCCTCGGCCTTGCCTCTCGCCCGTCACAGCCAAGAAAGTAGTTCCTAATATTCACCTGACGAAACGTTTAAACCGGCACTTGTTTTGTCAGTTGCCCCGCCCGGGGATTTGACGATCAATCAGCCCTAACAGACCGTAGACAGCCGTATTAGCACCTGACGGCAAAGCCCGGGGGCGCCGGAGCAACGCGTCTCACGTCACGTTCAACGCTGACGAAGCGGGGTAGCCATGGATCCGTTTGAAACTATCCGCCTGGAAGCGGAGACAGCCTCGGCACCAGGAAACAACGGTGCAGGCTCGCTCACCACCGTCCCCTTGGCGATCATCTCCGCCACCGGGCCGAGCCATATTCATTTCACCAGCGAGAGCGGCGGGTCGGGTGAATACATCGACTTTGCCGTGACGGTACCCGCCGACGGTTATTACGATCTCGGCATCGGCTATGCCGCCGCGTCCGGTACCCCGATGCGCCTCGATATCAAGCACGGCGAAGGTGCCTTCAGGCTGTTCGACCGTATGTTCGATCTTCCGTCGACGGGCACGCCGGGCACCTATGGCGAGCGAGAGACGAGGGTGTTCCTTGCCGCCGGAGAGAACCTCCTGCGGCTGTCCTCCAACGGTTCCGGTGGCGCCGACATCGATTATCTCGAAGTGCGTGCACCGGATCCCGGCCGGATAGTGCTCCAGGCGGAGGATCTCATCTCGGGCACCACGACATCGACGCCGAAGAGCGCCAATCGCGCCATCACGGAAGCTCTGCTGACCGCCAAGAACGCGAAAGTGGCCTCAGACGAGGTCTTCCGGACCGGAGCGGAGGGCAATGCCTATCTGGATTGGGGCAGCGCAGCCGGCACGTTGAAGTTCGCAGTCGAAGCTGCCGTGGCGGGCGATTACCGCGTTGCGATCACCTATGCCAACGGGAGCTCACCCTCTGCCAGCAGTTCCGGCAACCGCGTCCTGACGCTCGGCCTGGCAGATGATGACACCTCCGATGATCTGACCTTCGATTTCGCGCCGACGGCGGCGCCCTCCGCCTATCCCGATGATTACGAGGACATGGCCGCCAGCATCCGGCCAGCCGATGGCAAGGATGCCGGAACGACGCCTGATCCGACCAGATGGGAAGGTTGGACAACCCATACATCGGCAACGACGATCCGGCTTGAAGCAGGCAGCAATCTTCTGCAACTGCTTGGTGAAAATGGGCCGAACATCGACAAGATCGAGTTTATCCTGGTGCCGGAGACACCACCTGCCGATCCGGACGCGGATCTGTCCGCCGATGCGGATGAACGGCCCCTGTTCCTTGATGGTCCTGAGGGAGAGCTGACATCCGCCGCCGCGGCTTCCATCAACTTCCAACTGGCCGGCATCGACCCTGACATCGTCAAGATCGAGATCAGTTTCGATGGCGGGGAAACCCGGACCGACATTACCGACCGTCCGGATGCGGACGGCGATTTTACTTTCGCGGGGTCCAATCTGCCGGCGGGCATGTCGACGGTGACTGTTTTCGTCACCGATGGCGTTGGAAACGTGGCTCAGGCGAGCACGAACATCACCATTGCGGAAGCAACGAGCGGCGGTGAGACACCACCGGAGGATGAGGAAACGCCTCCCGACGACGATGCTTCTCTGGCTCTCGCGGCCCCCATCGTCATCCAGGCCGAGGACGCCACCAAGGTCACCGTTCAGGATACCGGTACGCCGACCAGCTCCAGCTTCACCCGTGTGGTCGACGCCACGCATCCCGACGCCGGCGGCACCTATCACAGCGGCGCTGTCGACGGCGCTTATATGGACTATGGCAGCAATGCCGGTGACGCCATCACCATCAACTTCGATGCGGCGACGGCGGGGACTTATCTTGTCACCTTCCGCTATGCCAATGGCGGCACCGCCAACCGGCCGCTGAGCCTGTCGGTCAATGGCGGCGCCACGACATCGGTGGACTTCCAACCCAGCGCAGCAACGACGAACTCTTCGGTGAAGTGGCAGACCTGGGTGGATAAGACGGTCGAGCTGGATCTTGTCGCGGGCATGAACGCCATCAAATTGGCCATACCGTCAGGTGCCACCAGCGGCCCCAATATCGACCAGATCACCTTCCAGGCCACGGAAGATCCCGGTCCTGACCCCGATCCAGATCCAGACCCCGATCCAGACCCCGATCCAGGGCCAGGCCCGGGTCCGGGCGAGCCCTTCGCGCTGACGATCCAGGGGGAAACCTTCACCCCCATCGACACCACGGGTACGGGAACACAGATCACCCAGGCACGCACGCCCTCCAATCCGGAACCCAACACTCCGCTCGCGCACGATGCGAACGGTGACAGCCTCTGGGATGGCTTCACAGGAACAGGCTACCTCGACATGGGCAGCCAGATCGGTGATGCCGCCTCCTTCACCTTCAACGCGCCTGAGGCTGGCTTCTATACCTTCACCTTCCGCTACTCCAACGGCGGCGGAGGCGCGAGCACCGACAGGCCCATGACGCTGAGCGTGGGGTCCGAAACGGCGACGCTGTCATTTCCCGGAACAGGCTCCCAACGATGGGATATCTGGCAGACGACGACGGTGGAACTGGAGCTTGCCGCCGGTTCCAACACTCTCAAGTTGACCAATACGGTGGCCAATGGGCCGAACATTGATCGGGTCGACATCAGCCGAGGCGACGTCGAGGTGCGGGACCAGGTCAGGTTCGAACCGGTTGCCAAGATCAATTTCCAGCCGGCCAGCGGCCTCCCCTCGTCCTATACCACGCCGTCGGGCTTTTTCGCCGATACCGGCGCGGCCTACGGCGCGCGCAGCAATGGCCAGACCTATGGCTGGGTAACGGAGGCGAGCGTCGCCGATGGAACGGCGAACGGCACCACGCCCTCGGCTCTGCCGACAAGTTCGCTGAGCTATAACAACACGATCACCAACGCGAGCAACCTGCAGAAGACTTCCGCTCTCTTCGAGACCAGCGGCGGCGCCGCCTATGCCTGGGAGATGGCGCTCGAGAACGGCACCTATCAGATCAAGCTCTCCATCGGCGAAACCTCAGGCACGCTGGGCGCCGATTACGCCGTCAACGTCGAGGGCCAGGAATTCATGCCGGACTGGTCGCCGGCCAATCCCATCGACAGCACGCAGACCAAGGGATTTCGCTCCGGCCTCGTCACCGGGATCGCCCAGGTGACAGACGGGCGGTTGACCATCGATTCCATCGGTGGCGTGAACACCGAGATCCAGTATCTGGAGGTCGAACGCATTCCCGACCTCACGCCCGGTGACGGACGAACGGCCGACCTCGATTATTCCTTCTTCGAAGCGCCGGTTGCCGCCTATCTCAATGAAGCGCAGGTTTCCATCGCCATTGACGAGGACGGAGACCTTCCAACCGACATCAACCCGCTCTCGGCCTTCGTCGTCGGCTTGAACGTCCAGGCGCCCGGCCACCGGGGTCCGAACATTTCCTATGTCGATAACGTCAAGCTGGTCGAAACCCTGACCGGCGCGGAAGTCGAGATCAACGTTCAGCTCAGCGGCGGTTCGGACTCGCTCACCATCAAGCCCGTGGAGCCGCTGAAGGAGAACACCAGCTACACGCTGCGGGTGGAGGATGTCCTCGATCTCGGAAGCATCACCGACGGCACCGCGCCGCTGCGGCAGATGCAGGACCTGACCACCACTTTCGTCACCGGGACAACGCCGGTGGAACATCCCCGCGAGGTGGCTTTCACCACCCAGACATTGCTCGATGGCTTCACTGACGGCGCTGGCGGCTTCACCACAGTCGAATTCAGCCCCGACGGCAAGCTCTACGTCGCGACCATCACGGGCCAGATCCATCGCTGGGATGTCAACGCCGACGGCACGATCGACAAGGCCTCCCAGGAGACGCTGGAACTGGATTACCTTGCCCAGGGCAGCAGCCGGCGCGGCATCATTGGTCTTGCCTTCGACCCCGACGACCCCAACAAGATCTGGATCACCGACAACTATCCGGTGCCGCGCGAGAGCAAGGCCTTCAGCACGCCTGAATTTTCCGGCCGCATCAGCACGATTACGCTGGGTGAGGGTGGATCCTTCGAGGGCGCGGTAGCGCGGGCCTACATCCAGGGTCTGCCCCGCTCGGGCGGCGATCACGTCACCAACAGCATCGAATTTCGCGCCAATCCCGATGCGGCGCTTCCCGGGCAGCCGGATCATCTCCTGTATCTCACACAGGGCTCCAACTCGGCCGCGGGTGAGAAGGATGACGCCTGGGGCAACCGGCCGGAGCGCCTGCTCAACGCCGCGGTGCTGGAAGTCGACCCCTCGCGCACGCCGCCGGCAGGAGGCTTCGACGTCCGCACCGAGCCGGTCACCACGCCGACCACGCAGAATCCCGCCTCGGCCTTCAACGCGGACGGGACCTATCCGGGCTACTACAATCCCTTCGAAACCGACGCCGTTCTGAAGATCTACGCCACCGGCGTGCGCAACGCCTACGATCTCGTGTGGCATTCCAACGGACACCTCTATGTGCCGACCAACGGCACCGCGGCAGGCGGCAAGACGCCCTTAGATCCGACGCAGCCGACCGATGACACCGTCATCGCCAATTCGCCGAAGCAGTACGACTACCTCTTCGACGTGAAGGAGGGCGGCTATTACGGCCACCCCAATGTGCTGCGCGACGAGTATATCCTCAATGGCGGCAACCCCACCGCCGGCCTCGACAGGAACGAAGTCGTCGGCGGCAACGATGGCAACCCCTCGACCGATGGTTACAGCGTCGGGGTCGATCCGGATCCTGATTACGACATCGAAGGCACCTACAATCTGGGCCACAACCAGTCGCCCAATGGTGCCATCGAATACAAGAGCGGTATGTTCGGCCCCAATCTGAAGGGCGCGATCCTCTTCGCCCAGTTCTCCACCGGCGACAACGTCCGCATGATCCGCCTCAATGAGAACGGCGAGATCGTGGGAGATGACGTGCTGCGCCGCCCCGATGGATCGGTGATCGACGACTACATCGACCCGCTCGACATCATCGAACACCCCTTGACCGGTCAGCTTTACCTGATGACGCTGAACCGCAGCACCGGAGCAAGCCAGCTCGTTCTTTTGACGCCGGCACCGGGAGCTCCGAACCAGGACACGACCGCCGACGAAGGCGGTGACCTTGATCTTGTCACCTATGATCTCTCGAATCCCGCAGCGACCATTTTCCAGCTGAACGGTCTCGATGACGACATCACCGCCGTACGTGCCCGCTTCAATGGCGGCGCGTGGCAGACGGTCAGCGTCAACGATCAGGATCGCTTCACGGTGGATCTGAGCGCGTTCCAGGGCTCGATCACGGCCCAGATCGAGGTTACGGACGATGCCTTGAACCGCGCGTTGGACAGTCTGACCTTTACGCGCTCCGGCGGCGGAAACATCGTGGTGCAGAGCCTCGATCCGGCCTTTTTCGATAACCGGCTGCACTTCAACTATCTTGAAGATCCCGACAGAACATTGCCGAATGCCGTTGACCGCGACTTCAAAGCCTTCGGCACGGTGCGGATCACCAACGACGGCTCGGGCCCGCTGTCCCTTCACAACTATGAGCTGACAGGCCCCTTCACGCTTGCCAACCCCAATGCACTCAACGGCGTGACCCTGGCCGCAGGCCAATCACTCGACGTGCGGGTCAATTTCAACCGGGCCGCCTACACGCCGCCCACGACCAACGTCGATCAGACCTCCACGATCTTCACCGGAGCTCTCAAGATCAACAGCAACGACGCGGGAACACCCAGTGTGGTGGTCAATCTCGCGGGCTTCTGGCAGGCCCGTGATGAAGGGGGCCAGGAACCCAACGTCAACGAGGTCTGGAGCATCTTCGGCTTCGGCAACCGCATCGAGGGTCTGAAGACCACCGACGGCGGCGGCAACTCGACGCTGAGCAAGAAGGGCGTTTTCGCCAAGACCGATTCGACGGAAATCCTGTCGCCTTATTGGAAGATCGCCGACGGTGTCACCGAAGCCAAGGTCACGCAGATCACGGGCTTTCATGGCAACGGTGGAGCCACGCTTGGGATCCACAACCTCGACACCAAGTCCGGCAACATCACGTTCTGGAACCATCAGAGCAACGACAACCAGCGCATCCTTCCCAACGTCACCAATTCGACCTTCGCCACGAAAGTCTTCACCGCGGCGGATATTCCCGATACCTGGACGGGCAACGACATATTCGGAATAATGGTGGAGGAGTTTTCGTCCGACCCACGTCTCAACAAGGTCCAGGGAACGATTGTCGCGGGCGCGCAGCAGGGCCATTACGTCAAGATCTTCCAAGCTCAGGACGCCAACGGAAACAACATCCCCAACGTCTACCTCGGCATCATGGACTATGCCGGCGGCAACTACGACTACAACGACAATATGTTCGTGATTGAGGGCGTGACGCCGATGTACTTCGGCGATGGCGTTCCGATCACGACGGACTCCAACGGCAATCCCATCCCCACGACGACCGCGGCGAGCTCCATGATGCTGGCGAGCACCGAGGAGACCCTCGCTCCCATCGCCGACGATGGAGCGGATGCGGGTGATGCCACTCCCGGTGATCCGGACGATGCCGGCATGCCGGGCGACGCGGGACCCGCAGATGGCGCTCCCCAAATGGCTGATGCAACCACCGTTGAAGCCGATGATGCCGACGGTCAGCTCGCTGACGGCGACTGGGTGGAATACACCGTCACGGTCCCTGAAGACGGCATCTATGATCTCACCCTTTCCGCAAACACGGGGGATGAGACCGCGGAAGTCACGATCTCGCTGGGTGACGGCGCCGAGCTTGCAAAAGCGACCTTGCAGCCGACAGGGGAACCATCCGCCGAGGGTGATGCGGCAATGAGCGCGGTGGCTCTGACGTTGGAGGCAGGTGAGCACACCATCCGCATCGCTTACAAGGCGGCGTCGGATGCGGGTGGCGCAGCATCCATAGACCTTCAGTCGCTCACGCTGGATTATCGCGGTTCCGAGGCGCCCATCGACACCGGTGAGGTGTCCGCTGAGACCTCGGACACGCAAGCGCCTGAGGATCTGACCGCGGCTGAGCTGTTGTCCGATACCGATGGCACCAGCGCGGGCAGCGGTGACACCTCGGTCGGACCGAATGATCCCGCCGCCCTGGCTGACCTGCTGTCCAGCACCTCCAGTGACGATGACGCGCCACAGGATCCGCTGTTCCACTATCACCTGGTGATCTGAGGCGCGTTATGCAGAAGGCTACGGCCAACCTCAGTGTTCGTTCCGCGCTGCGCACCTGTCGCAGTGCCTTGCTTGGCATCTTCCTCGTCAGCGCCGTTCTCAATATCCTGATGCTGACGGGGCCGATGTTCATGCTGCAGGTCTATGATCGGGTGCTCGCCAGCAACAGCGTGCCGACCCTTGTGGTGCTGTCAGGTATCGCGCTCGCGCTCTACCTCTTTTCGGGCCTTCTCGACATCCTGCGCTCCCAGGCGCTCTCGCTGATCTCCCTGCGGGTCCACACCAGACTGTCCGTCCCGGCCTTTTTCGCCGGCGTTCAGCTGCCGCTGCTGATGGGGCGCAAGGCGGGATCCATGGAGCCCATCCGAGACCTCGACCATGTGAAGCGCTTCCTTGGTTCGTCGGGACCAGCGGCTATCTTCGACCTGCCGTTCATGCCGTTTTATTTCGCGCTGCTGTTTCTCTTCCATCCCTGGCTCGGCGTTCTGGCCGCCGGCGGCGGGATCGTGATCTTCGTCCTCGTCGTCACCAACGAGATCACGGCCCGTGAGCCCGCCCGTGACCTCGTCACACAAACCTCCGCGCAATTGGCCGTGGTGACCAGCGCGCGGCGCAATGCCGAGGTCCTGCGTGCCATGGGCATGTTCGACAGCTTCGCCCATCGCTTCGGCCAGCGGCTGGAGCGCTCCTATGGCGCACAGCGCCGCGTCGCCGATCGCAGTGCGTTCTTCGCGTCCATCACAAAGACACTGCGCCTGCTGCTGCAGTCGGCCATGCTGGGGCTCGGCGCATATCTTGCGATCCTGCAGGAGATATCGCCCGGAGTGATGATCGCGGCCTCGATCATCATGGCGCGTGCGCTGTCGCCGATTGAACAGGCGGTGGCCAACTGGCCGACATTCGTCGCCGCGCGCCAGGCGGCCGCCCGGCTGAAGGAACTGCTCGGAAAATCCCCGCCCGCGACGGGCATGAAGGATATGCCTTTGCCCACGCAAAACCTGGCCGTTGCGCAACTGGCAACCGCCGCACCGGGAGAGCCGGGCGTCGCGCTTCAGGGCATCAATCTTTCTCTTGAAGCGGGCGATGGGCTGGGTGTGATCGGACCCTCCGGCTCGGGCAAGACCAGCTTTGTGCGAGCCCTTGTTGGCGTTTGGCCGACCGTGCGCGGGTCCGTGCGGCTGGACGGCGCCACTCTTGATCAATGGACCGACAGCGAACGCGGCCGCTTCATCGGCTATCTGCCACAGGACGTGGAGCTCTTTGAAGGGACGGTCGCCGAAAACATCGCGCGTTTTGCACCGGATCCGCCCGTCGTCGAGATCATCCGTGCCGCCAAGCTCGCCGGCGTCCATGGGCTCATCACCAGCTTGCCCGACGGCTACAACTGCATGATCGGAGAGGCCGGCGCGCGGCTTTCTGCCGGCCAGCGCCAGCGTATCGGCCTCGCTCGTGCCCTCTTCGGAAAGCCCTTCCTTATCGTCCTGGACGAGCCCAACTCCAACCTGGACGCGGAGGGGGAGCGGGCGCTCTCGGAAGCTGTTCTTGAGGTCCGTAAACAGGGGTCGATCGTTGTCATGGTCGCCCATCGCTCCAGCGCGCTTTCCGCCGTCAACAAGATGCTGGTGATCCGGGACGGGCAGCAGGTCGATTTCGGCCCGCGCGACAAGGTCTTGACCAGCATCGCGCCCGTGCTGGTCGAGGGCGGTCCAAGGAGGACGGCGCATGCATAGCGAGCAGATCGAAACCAGCATCAGCCGCTCGCTCCGGATGCAGCTTTTCGGGGCGCTGGCCGTTGTCACCGCTCTGGCCGGTGGGTTTGGCGGCGTGGCCGCCTATGCCGAGATTTCCGGTGCCGTGATCGGATCTGGCACCATCATCGTCGCGGGGAGGGCGAAGGAGGTCCAGCATGCCGAGGGCGGGATCATCGGCACCATCTCCGTGCGTGAGGGCGAACGGGTCGAAGCGGGCAAAACGCTGTTCCAGCTCGATGGAACCGCGGTACGGGCCAACCTTGGGATCGTGGAGAGCCAGCTGAAGCAGCTCCTTGCTCAGGAGGCCCGCCTTCTCACCGAACAGGGAAGGCTGGACGCCATCTCCTTTCCCGAGGAGCTGGCAGGGGAGGAGGCCGACGTTTCCCTCCTGAGGCGCGGTCAGATCGAACTGATGAATGCGCGTCGCGCCACCCTCATCGGCCGCAAGGCGCAGGTTGATGAGCAGGCGCGCCAGTTTGAGGAGAAGATCGCCGCCCTTACGGCCGAGCAGGAGGCCGTCAACGAGAACATAAGCCTCCTGGATGAGCAGCTTGTCGATGTCTCCTACCTGAACAAGCGCGGACTCCTGGTGGACTCGCAACTGATCGCGGTGAAACGCGAGCGCGCCTCTCTGATGGGAAAGCTCGCCTCGCTGAAAGCGGAGGTCGTGGAGGCCAAACAGGCGATCAGCGAGCGGAAGATCCAGAAAGCCCAGATCGACGAAGAGTTCCTGGAACAGGTCCTCACGGAACTTGATCAGAAACGCGTCGAGATCGCCCGTCTGCGCCAGGAGAAGGTGGCTGCCCTCGATCGCCTGGAGCGGATCGACATAAGGTCCCCCATGGCCGGTTATGTGCATCAACTGGCCGTCCACACCGTGGGGCGTGTCATCACGCCGGGCGAAACCCTGCTGCAGATCATACCCGATGACGATGACCTCCTGATCGAGGCCAAACTCAACCCCACGGATATCGATTCCGTGCATCGCGGCCAGATCGCGCGGGTGCGGATGACCGGCCTCGATCAGCGCATCACGCCACAACTGACAACGTCGGTGCTGAGTGTTTCGCCGGATCTGACCATGGATCCAAAGACGGGCATGTCCTACTACACGGCGCGCCTGGCACTGGCGGAAGGCGAACTCGCCAAGCTGGAGAGACAAGAACTGCGCCCGGGCATGCCGGTCGAAGTCTTTGTCGAGACCAATATGCGCACGGTTCTATCCTATCTCGCCAAACCGTTGCAGGATCAGATTGCTCACGCCATGCGGGAGAACTGACTATGAACACCGAGGAAGAGGTCCCTGCGGCTCTGGAGGTGCCCGCCGCAACGAAGGGCGGCGCCGCGCCGGTACGCCTGCCGCAGATGCAGCCCTTCGTTGCGGCGGTAGGCACGTCCGAAGAGGCCACGCCGGCGGTTGTCCCGTTGCACGCTACGGACGGACGGCTGCGCATCAGGGGAACGCCCGTCGCCGGAGGTAACGCCATTTATGCCGCATCGGAGGAGATCCTTTCCCAGCTCGCCTCCCTCTCAGTAAACCTTCGAGAGCTGCGGGCGGAGCATGATCCGGACATCGCCGCCGCGCTACGCAGGGACATGGCTGTCGTCAAGGAAAGCGTGGAGCAGTTGGAAGCCTTCGTGACGATCACCTTCGCGGCGAAAATCGACGAAGCCATCAATCAGAAACTGACTACCGCCCGGCAGGCCCAGGAGGCGCATCAGCGGGTCAGGCGATGGCTCATCGGCTTCATTGGCCTCAGCGCCGTTCTCATGCTCGGCTTCTGGGCGGAAGCTGAGACAGGGCAAGTCATTCCCGCCCTGCGGGACGGGATCACTCATATCGCCGAACTCGCACGCAACGCCCTTGGGCGCCTAGGACGCTAGATGAGGCCGCGGGCGACCGACAGCGCGACCTGCGTCCGGTTCTCCGCACCTAATTTGCGCATGATCGAGCGCATGTGCAGACGAACTGTCGTATCGGAGATGCTCAGCTCGCCGGCAATGCGCTTGTTGCCGAGGCCTCTTCCTACCGCCTTCAGAACATCCCGCTCGCGCTTGGAAAGAAGGGCGATCTTTTCATCGATCCCGATCGACGATGCCGCGGCTCGCTCTGGTCTCCGGTCGGTGACCGAAGCATCGGGGCCCGGACGCGGGCAGGCTTCCGCCGGCCAGACGACATGTCCTGCCAGGACCATCTTGATGATGCTCTCGATCATATGCGGCGGCGTGTCGTGGGTGATGCAGCCCAGGGCACCTGCGGCGATGGCTTCTCCCATCTCGGAATGGGCCGCTTGCGGGACCATCAGGATCGCTCGCCACGTCGAACAATGTGCAGCGAGCATATTGAGCTCGCTGATGGCCAGCGTCTTTGCCGACGGTTCGATGAAGACGATCAGGCCGCGATCATTATCGTCGCGCGCGATCAGAAGCGCGTCGAGATGGTCGAAAGCCTGGATCTGCCTGACCAGCGGTGCCAGAAGCCGGCAGATGCCATGGCCAAGCAGTCCACGGCTGATGACAGCCACCTCCACGGATGCAAGAGCGGTTGCCTTCAACCCTCCTGCCGGGTAGCTGGCCAAGGCCCTGTCAAGGGGAAGGGGTTGCGCCTCCTGTTCCTCAAAACGCCATTGCAGCATGTCTGCCTCCTGATTGGCGTGGGGTTTCTGCGCTTTTCCAGCGTTTCGGATTTTGATGTCGCTCGTCCTGGTTTGAAGCCAGCGTCACCTCGTATCCCGGCGAGAAAGCGGGTGCTGCAGGCTCCACCGCCTGTCACAGCACCTACCGGGAGATCATAAACATTACACCATTCAGCAATGTTATCGAGATCTCTACTTCTTCCTGAGTCGCGCATCTTCCGTAAAGAGGCAACGTGGATGATGTCGGGATCAGCTACAATGAGACCCTATAATCCAATTCAACTATTATATGTTCCAGATCATCTGGAACTTCTGTCGCTGAGCTAGAGAGAACACAACATCGGCTGCACCATTACGGGGCCGCACCGGCGAAACTGAGGCCGCGGGCGCCCGTATTTATCAGGCTCGTGAACTATTCCCCGCCGCGACACGTTGGTCAGCTTGATCTTAAGCCTATCGGATCCGCACCATTGCATTCATCGTTCTTGATGGTCCTTGGCATTGCGCTCGCGGCAGCGCTGGCCTCACCCGCCGGCGGCATGCTCGCCATCTGGTTGCGGCCGACAAGCCTGCTGCTGTCGATCACGGTTGGGCTCGCCGGCGGCGTGCTGCTCGGTACTTTCGCCTTTGAGATGATGCCCAGGGCGCTGGAACTGGCATCGATGCCATTGGCAGCCGGTGGGTTCATTCTTGGGCTCGGCCTTGTCTATCTGCTGGATCTGTATGTGAACCGGTGGCAACTCGCCGGGCCCGAAGCCGATCAGAGGGACCGCGTCGGACGAGCCCACAGGCGCCGTAAGCCGCGGGGCAGTGATACGTCGGTTCTGGCGGGCGGCACCAGTGTGGAGGAACTGATTGAAGGGCTCACCATCGGCGTCGGCGCCGCTCTGGAGCCCAGTACCGCTTTCATCGTGGGTCTCGCCATCTTCATCGACAACCTCAGTGAGGCAATGAGCATCGGAGAGCTGGTGATCAGCGAGGGCGGCCCCGGGGCCAAACGGCGAACCTTCATGTGGACCTCACTGATCGGCGTCTCGCTCTTTGCATCCGCCATGATCGGCTGGTTCCTCATGCGGAACATCCCGGAGACGTTGCAGGGCACCCTGTTCGCCATAGGCGCGGGAGGCATGTTCTATCTGACCATCACCGATCTCGTGCCGGAGGCGGAGGCGCATCAGTTTCAGCAGTCGGCGGCGCTTGCCATCGGGGCGGGCTTTCTCACGGTCATGGTGCTGTCAAACCTGATGTGACGGCAGCCTACGCCTTAAACTGCAGGCGCCCGGATGCATTGCGATACCGTCTTCAGGAAATCCCGGGCCAGGCGGGACAGCGGAATGTTCTTCGTGGTCAGCAATTCCGCGCGCAGAGGGATGTGGGGAAGGAACGGCTTCATGATGATGTCGGGGTAGATCGCGTCGAGCTGCGAAAAATTATCCACCAGAGCAACCCCGATGCCTTTGTTGACGAGGCTCCAGGCGGTTGAGATCCAGCCCACTTCAAGTGATGGTTCCAGCTCGACACGAGCATCGGCGACCACGGCATCGATCAGGGTTCGAAGACCCTGATCTTTCGAATAGAACACCAGACGGTGCCCGACGAGATTGGCCGGCGTGATGACGTCGAGCCGCACCAGGGGGTGGTCGCGCCGCATAATGCATGTGACGCCGCCGCGGCACAGTTCCGTGGAAGCGACGGCGGCATGCTCCAGCGCCAGAAAGGCAAAGCCCAGATCGGCTCGCTGCGTGGCGATGCTCTGTACGACGGCGCGGCGCGGGCGCACATCAAAATCAAGGGTGACGTCGGGGCGCTCGGCCATGAAGGTCGAGATCGCCTGGGGAAGAATTGCCTCCCCCAGCGTCGGAATTGAAACGATGCTGAGCCGGCCGGATCGGGCGCTGCGGATGTCCTCGATCGACTGCCGGACCTCGCGCATCTCGTCAAAGACCCGTTCGACATCGGGAAACAGCGCTTGGGCATCCTGCGTTGGCACCAGCCTGCCTTTCACCCGGCTGAACAGCTGAAACCGTAGCTGATCCTCCGTATGGCGCAGGATCTTCGTCACGGCGGGTTGCGTAAGATTGAGCATCCGCGCGGCCGCCGTAACGGAGCCGGTGTGCATGATGGCCTGAAAAACCTCGAGCTGACGGTAGTTCACTGAACCCTCACCGGTTGGTGCTGCATCCCATGCCTTCAGGTTATAGATTTGGGCGGATTAGTCATTGGACAGCCAAGTTCCATCGCTCCTAGCCTACCTCCACTTGGCCTCGTGATCCCAGCCAAAGTTTCATGCTGTGTCGCAAGCCACAATCTTTCCGCCTGCAACGGGCGATGACGACATCGGACAAGAGGCAGACAATGGAACAGCATTCTCTTCACGGTCAGACCATCAGCGATTTCAAGCGCGCTCCCCAATCCCTGATCGAGCGCTTCAAGATCCACGATACCGCGAAGGTGTGCGACTCCATGGGCGGCTACGGCGCCATGGAATTCGAGATCAAGCCCCTTGAAAACAACATGCGCGTGTTCGGTTCGGCGCTGACGGTGCTGACCCGGCCGGGCGATGCGCTCTATGTGCAGAAGGCCATCGACATGACGCAGCCGGGAGACGTCATCGTCATCAACGCTGGCGGCTACAAGGACGTCAGCTGCATCGGCGAGCGTCTTGGCGGTTTCTTCAAGCAGAAGGGCGCGGTCGGCATCATCGTCGATGGCGCCGTGCGTGATGCGGCCGGCATGGTGACCGACGCACCGCCCACCTTCGCGCGCGCCAGCTGCATTCGCATCTTCGGTTCGATGGGCCCCGGCGCCATCAACGTGCCCATCACCTGCGGCGGCGTATCCGTGAACCCTGGCGACATCATCATCGGAGACCGCGATGGCGTGGTCGTCGTGCCTCTGGCCGATGCCGAGCGCGTCGCCGATCTGGCGGACGAACACCTCGCAGGTGAGCTTGCCCGAATGGAAGAGGTCGCCAGCGGCCGGACCATCGAGGACGTGTTCTCGCTGACCCCGAAGCTTGCGCGCTGGACCGGGCGTTGATCATGGCGGGCGGCAACGAGGTCCTGGATTGGCTGGGCGGGCAGCACGATGCCATGGTCGATCTCCTCGGCCGGCTCGTGAACACCGACAGCGGCAGCTACAACAAGGCCGGTGTCGACCGGGTAGGCGAGATCATCCGGGAATTCCTCTCCGGCTTCGGCATCACTTGCGAGATCATTCCGCAGGAGCGTTTCGGCGACAGCATTCGCGCCCGGATCGGCCCTATCGGCAATACGGCGCCCATCCTCCTTCTCGGCCATCGGGACACCGTGTTTCCTGATGGCGAAGCCGCCCGCCGCCCCTTCCGGGTTGAGGGCGGCAAGGCCTACGGGCCTGGTGTCGCCGACATGAAGGCCGGTCTTGTCATGAACAGCTTCGTCATGGCGGCCTTTGCGCGGGCCGGAGCGCCCATACCCATGATCGCACTCTATACCTCCGACGAGGAGATCGCTTCGCCGGCCTCCCGGCCGGTCATCGAGGCCGAGGCGCGCGGGGTTCGCGCCGTTTTCAATGCCGAGCCCGGACGGCTCAACAACAACGTCGTCACCGGCCGCAAGGGCGGCGTCTTCATGAAGCTCACGGTTCGCGGCAAGGCAGCGCATTCCGGCGTCAATTTCCAGGACGGCATCAGCGCCATTGAGGAGCTGGCCCGCAAGACCACGGCGCTTCATGCGTTGACGGATCTGTCCATCGGAACCACCGTCAACGTGGGCCTCATCTCGGGCGGCCAGTCCGTCAACACTGTCGCGGCGGAGGCCTCCGCCGAGATCGATTTGCGTTACGTCGAGCCGCCTCAGCGTGAAGCGGCACTTTCCGCCATCCAGGCCATTGTGAACAGGAGCTTCGTGCCCGGCGCCTCCGCCGAACTGACGATCGCCGGAGAATTCGTGCCGCTGGTCCAGACGCCGGCCTCCGAGGCCATGTTCAATGCCTATGTTGCCGCCTCCGCCGAACTCGGCCAGACCGTTGACGGCGAATTTGCCGGCGGCTGCGCCGATTCCGGCTTTACCTCGGCCCTCGGCACGCCGACCGTATGTTCGACCGGTCCGTGCGGCGCCAAGGTTCACAGCCCTGACGAATTCCTGCTGGTCGACACACTGGTGCCGCGCGCGCAAGCGCTGGCTCTGACGATCCAGCAGCTCGAGCCTGCTTGAGAACAGAAAGGACAAGACGACCTGTTCGGTTATCAATGTTCATCCAGAACGACCGTGCTGCGAAGCAAAGAAGACCACAAAAGCCGCAGCCTGATCGAAGCCAATCCAGAGGGACCCTACGATGACAAAGCCAATCAACTCAGGTTTAAGTCTCAGCCGCCGCAACTTCCTTGCCGGCGCGGCCACTGTCGGCGCGGTGACGCTGTCGAAGCCCTTCATCATTTCCGCGCGGTCGGCCGACACGCTCGTTGTCAACAGCCAGGGCGGCGAATTCCAGCCGATCATCGAAGAGACGGTGATCAAGCCTTTCGAGAAGAAGTTCGGCGTGCAGGTCATCCATGACCCCACCGGAAGCGCGTCGCAGGACTATGCGAAAATACGCGCCGCGCGCGGCGCACCCGGCTTCGACGTGGCGCACAACCTGACCCCGCCCGAGGTCATTCTCGGCGCCAAGGAAAAGATGCTGGAGCCGGTCACCGAGCGCGAGGTGCCCAACCTCAAATACATCTGGCCACAAGGGCAAAAGGTCATCCCAGGCTTTGGTGTGCCCCACACCTACATGTACTGCGCGCTGATCTACAACAAGGAGAAGGTCAAGGCACCGACCTCCTGGGCGGACTACTGGGACCCGGCAAAGAGCGGCAACCCCGATCTGAAGGGGCATCTGATCGCCTTCCATCCCAACAATCTTTTGGCCGTTTATGCCCTGCTCCAGGCGGCAGAGCTCGGCGGTGGCGGCGCAGACAATATGGAACCCGCCTGGGAGTATCTCAAAAAGCAGAAGGAATATGTCGGCACCGTCGTGACCGGCTCATCGGAAGCGGTGCCCTATTTTGAGAATGGCGAGGTGTGGCTCGCACCCTACTGGAGCCCGCGCAGCGGCTACTACATCGAGCGTGGCATGCCCTTCGGCATGGTCATCCCCACCGAGGGCGTCAACGCCCTCTGCGACGTCGCTGCGATCCCCGTCGGCGCCACCAACAAGAAGCTGGCCTACGAGTTCCTGAACTTCCGGCTGGAAAAAGAAACCCAGCGTGCTTTCTCGCTGGCCTATCACAGCAGCCCCGGCCGCGGCGACATCGAAGACTGGCCTGCGGAATTCGCGGCAAGCCAGGTCGTCACGCAGGCACAGATGGACAAGCTCAAGTTCCCGGATTCCGCGCTGATCGGTGAAAGGCGCAAGGATTGGACCCTGCGCTGGCAGGAAATCATGGCCTGACGGCGTCAGCCGTCTCGCCTGTTGCGCCGAAATCTCTCCTGGGTGGAGCTCTACCCGGGAGAGCCGATCCAACTTGAGGCATCATGTCAAAAGCCGTTTCCCTCCAGGACCGTCGCCCCTGGCTTATCGCCTTTTTGCCGGCCGTTTTCCTGTTCGTTTTCTTCGGCCTGCCGAATGCGATGCTGCTGTCCATCAGTTTCCTGAAGACCGAGGCGCAACAACTCACCGGGGAGCTGACGCTCGACAACTACGTCTTCCTCTTTACGGAGCAGACCTATCTTGAGGCCCTTCTGCGCACATTCTTTGTCGGCGTCAGCGTGGGCATACTGGATGTGGTGCTGGCTTTTCCTCTGGCCTATTTTCTCGTGCGGACCAACTCCCGCTGGCGTGGACTTCTGATCGCTTTGGCGCTCGCGCCGCTGCTCGCCAGCGTCGTGGTGCGTACCTACGGGTGGTATGTGATCCTGAACCGTTTCGGCGTCGCCAACGACGTGATGCTGTGGTTGGGCGTGATCGAGCAGCGCCTCACCTTGATGCCGTCCACCGGCGCGATCATCATCGGGCTCGCTCATTCGCTGCTGCCCTATGCGGTTCTGACCCTGATGGGCGCCTTGGGCGGCATCAATCCGTCGCTCGAAAAGGCGGCCATGAGCCTTGGCGCCAGCCGCTTCCGCTGCTTTGTGGAAGTGGTCTTGCCGCTGGCTCTTCCGGGCCTCATCGGCGGCTTCATCCTGTCGTTCTCGGTTGCGATCTCGGCCTATGCCACGCCCGCAATCCTCGGCGGGCCGGCCACCCAGGTCATGGCGACCGCCATCTACGGTTTCATGACGCAGCTGCTCGACTGGTCTATCGGCGCCGCCATGGCGGTTGTGTTGATCGTCTCGTCCTTGCTCCTGTTCTATCTCGCCGCCCGCGCCGGTGCGCGGACGGCGAGCTTGTGAGGAGACCGCCATGTCCTTTCTGCGTGTCTCGCCCTGGAGTGCCCTGAAGATCGCGGTCGGCGCCGTCTATGCCTTCATGCTGACGCCAATCCTGATCACCGCCGTGGTGTCGCTGAACGCGACCAATCGCTCGCTGTTTCCGCCGCAGGGCCTGTCCCTGCGCTGGTGGGGCGAGGCCTTTTCGCCGGAATGGGTCGACCCCCTGATATTCAGCCTCAAGCTGTCGGCCGTCTCGGCCGTCCTCAGCCCGTTGATGGCGCTGCCTCTGACCTTCGCCTTGGTGCGCTACACCTTCCCCGGCCGCCAGGCGCTCATGGCGCTGACGCTCGGACCACTTCTGTTGCCGGCTCTCGTCACCGGTGTCGCCTTGCTGCAGTTCTTTGATTTCATGGGGTGGCGTGCCTGGATCGGCTTTCCCGCGCTCGTCGCCGGCCATGTCGCAATCTGCCTGCCATTTGCGGTGCGCACCATCGCCATCAGCTTGACCACGCTGCCGCCAAACCTGGAGCTGGCGGCGGCAAGCCTCGGGGCATCGAAGCTGCGCACCCTCATGGAGATCACGCTGCCATACATCAAGAACGGCATCGTGGCCGGCGGTGTCTTCGCCTTCATCCACTCCTTCACCGACATCAATCTTTCACTGTTCCTGGTGCGTCCGGGAGAGCAGCCCATCACCGTGAAGATCATGGGCTTTCTCGAATACGGCTTTGCGCCGACCTTGGCTGCGGTCTCGGTCATCACCCTGGTTCTTCCGCTGATCCTCGTCCTGATCGTCGAGCGGCTGACCGGTCTTGGCAACTTTATCTATGGGGGACGCGGCAATGGCTGAATTCGCGCTCGAACTGCAAGGCCTTGAAAAAACCTATGGTGCGGCCCGCGCAGTCGATGGCATCGACCTTCAGGTGCACACCGGCGAGTTCCTGACGCTGCTGGGCCCCAGCGGCTGCGGCAAGACCACCACGCTCGGCCTTATCGCGGGCTTTTTCCCACCCACCGCCGGCGAGATCATGCTGGCCGGCAAGCCCGTGGCCGCCTTGCCGCCCTTCAAGCGTGACATCGGTGTGGTGTTCCAGGACTATGCCCTGTTTCCCCATATGACGGTGGAGCAGAATGTCGCCTTCGGCCTCAGGATGCGGCGCCTTCCCAAGGCCGAGATCAAGACCCGGGTCGAGGAGGCGCTGAGTCTCGTGAAGCTAACGGGCCTGGGCGAGCGCAAGCCCCTGGAAATGTCCGGCGGCCAGCGCCAGCGGGTGGCGCTTGCGCGTGCGCTGGTGATCCGCCCGACGATCCTGTTGCTTGATGAGCCGCTGTCGAACCTTGATCTGAAGCTGCGCGAGGACATGCGCGTCGAAATCGCCCGCATCCAGCGCAAGCTCGGCATCACCACGGTCTTCGTCACCCATGATCAGGGTGAGGCCCTCGTCATGTCGGACCGCATCGCCGTGATGAACGCCGGCAGGATCGAGCAGGTCGGCCCGCCCACCGACATCTATGAGCACCCGGCCAGCCGTTTCGTGGCGCAGTTCATCGGCCGGATGAACTTCTACCAGGGTCGAGTGATGGACGACGCCGGGCGCATCGAACTGGTGGGAGGCAATGTGATTTCAGGCCACGATGCCCAGGAGCTCGCGGCGGGCACCACCGTGCATGTTGCCGTGCGGCCGGAGCGAACCCGCATATCCAAGGACATGCCCGCTGCAGGCGAGGCTGTCATGGCGCTCAAGGGTCGCGTCTCCGACGTCCTGTTCCTGGGCGCCGCTCGTGAAGTCCACGTCCAGTATCAGGACGGCCGCTTTGGCTGCGTCGAACTGCCGAACAATGGCGCGCCTGTGCCCGTCGCCGCGGGCGACGAGGTCTGGATGAGTGCCGATGCCTCCTGTTGCCACGTCCTGCCCGCCTGACACGACCGTAAGGAAACCCGCTGATGTTCACGTTGAAAGACCTTCCCGCCCAGGTCGATCCCGACCTCCTCGCCCTTCTCGTGAAGGCGGAGCCTGCCACCATCGGTCATTTCCGCCATGAGGGCTTCATGGACCCGGATGTGCGCGCGCTTCTGCCAGACCGCCGCATCGCCGGCACCGCCGTGACGATCCGCTTCGCCGGGATGGACAGCACCATCGTTCATTACGCCCTCAGCCACATCCGCCCCGGCGATGTGCTCGTCATGGACCGCATGGGGGACCGGCGGCATGCCGCCTGCGGCGGCGGTGTCGCCTTCGCCGCGCGCGAGGCAGGGGCCGTGGGCATCATCATCGATGGTCCGGCGACCGATATCGCCGAACTGAGGGAGTATGGCCTGCCGGTCTGGGCGCGCGGGCTTTCGGCCGTGACGGGAAAACGGCAATACACCCACGGAGAGTTCTGCGTGCCCATCTCCTGCGGCGGGGTCACGGTCCATCCCGGCGACGCCGTGCTGGCCGATGAGAATGGCGTTCTGGTGCTGCCGGCATCGGAGATCGAGCCTGCGGCGAACCGGGCCATCGCCATGCAGCTTGCGGAGAAGAAGACGCTCGCGCGTGTCGCCGCTGGCGAAAAGATCGCCGATATCAACGGCACCAATCAACGCATCCGGGAAGTGATGGAGAAGGCCGCGGGATGATCCGGGAACACATCGAGGGCTTCACCGGGGAGCTGATGGCCCTGCGCCACGACTTCCATGCCCATCCGGAAATCGGCTTTGAGGAACATCGCACCGCCGGGATCGTCGCCGAAAGGCTCGAGGCCTGGGGGCTCGACGTGCACCGGAACATCGGTCGCACCGGCGTTGTCGGCGTGCTCAGGGGCGGATCGGGTTCGGGGCGGCGCATCGGATTGCGCGCCGACATGGACGCCCTTCCCATGACGGAGGCGACCGATCTTCCCTATCGGTCGAAGCACCCTAATGTGTTCCACGGCTGCGGGCATGACGGCCACACCACCATGCTCCTGGGCGCGGCGCGTTATCTGGCTGAAACACGCCGCTTCAACGGCACGGCGGTCTTCATTTTCCAGCCGGCGGAGGAGGGGCTGGGTGGAGCCCGTGCGATGATCGCCGACGGGCTGTTCGACCGCTTCCCTTGCGACGAAATCTATGCCCTGCACAATGCCCCGCATTATCCGGAGGGGACGGTATGGCTGCGCCCGGGCGCCACCATGGCGGGCGCTGATTTCTTCGACATCAGACTGATCGGCCGCGGAGGACACGCGGCACTGCCATCGACGACGGTAGATCCGATCATCGTGGCGACGACCCTGGCGCAGGCCATCCAGACCATCGTCAGCCGCAATGTCGATCCTTTGCTGCCGGCCGTCGCCTCCATCACTCAGCTGCACAGCGGTGCGGCCTATAACGTCATTCCCGATGAGGTTCATCTGACCGGTACGTTACGCGCCCTGGACGATCCAACGCGGGACCTGCTGCGGGCAAGGCTCGGGGAGATCACCTCCGGTATCGCGACGACCTTCGGAGCAGTGGCTGATATCGATATCCGCGATGCCTTCACCGTGCTGGATAATCAGCCGGACGCCGTTGCGGCCATTGCGGAGACGGCGCGGGAAGTTCTCGGCCCCGACAAGGTCGTCGATACAGCCGCTCCCTTCATGGGGAGTGAGGATTTCGCCGACATGCTACGCTGCGTGCCGGGCGCCTATTTCTTCCTCGGTCAGAAGAACAGCGCGGCCTTGCACAATCCGGCCTATGAATTCGATGACGATATCCTGCCTATCGGGGCGGCCCTCTTCGCCCGTCACGTCGAGCGCAGGTTGAGCTGAAGCAGATTTTGCCGGTGCTTGACCGCGCGCAGCCTGGCGCCTCAGCCAATCAGCCCACGATCGAGATCAGGCGGCTCGCACCCATGGTGACTGCTCTCTCGACAGCCCTTTTGGCTTCGGCGGGATCGTGATCGGTGAGGGCCTGCAGCAGCCACCCATAGGCATTCTCGAGCAATTCGTCCCGATCATTGGGTCCGTACATCAGCCGGAATGATGGCGCGCTCTGGAGCCAGAGGCCTTCGATGATCCGGACCAGAGCCGGCATCCCCGAGGCTTCATAGACCATGAAGCGAAAGTCGCGGCTGTCGAGAAGCATGCGCTCGACCTCACCGGCTTGCGACGCCGCGTTGAACTGGTTCAGGACACGCTTGAGCTTGGCGAGCTCCCGCTTCGTGATGCGCTCGGCCGCGCGTTCGGCTGCAAGCCCCTCGACCGCGACCCTGATGTCACGCAGTTCCGCGTAGCGCTGGGCGTCGAACCGTGGCACCCGCGCGATCTGCCCGGGAATGAGCTCGAAAGCGCGCTCCGCCGCCAGCCGCGACAGGGCCTCGCGCACCGGAGTGACGCTGGTGCCCAGGGTTTCCGCAAGTGAGATCAGTGAGATGCGGTCGCCGGGCGTGAAGCGGCCCGCGAGCAGGGACGATCGGATGTGGCGTTCGACGTGAGTGGAGAGGTTCTCGCGGACATCGCGTTGCAGCGGGGCCACCGGAGCCGCGCGGAGATTGAGAGCGGCATCATCACGGGCCGGCCGTCTGCCATTCCTGACGCCTGCTTGTGATGGTCTCACAATCGCTCCTCGGTAGCGGTGGTTCGAGCGGCTGCGCGAGATGCGCGGCCGCCTGCCACCTGTGTCCAGCCCTGCCGAAATATCCATTAACCCGCTCAATTGCCATAGGTTCGAAGGATTTTCCGACGGATTATCTACACCTTGCACTCGCCATGAATGACCTTTCATCCAGCTTTCGGGTACGCGGCTTTACGGTCGATCGAGGCGGCCGCTGCATCGCGGACTTCATCCTCGATGGCATCGAGCAGAAGGCCCGGCCAGTCAGGCAGAATGTCATGGCCGATCAGCACGATCCGGCTGCGGCGGTCGGGCGACGGCCACGCATCAAGCCACTCGGGCTTGTGCACCATGTGCTGCACGGCATGCACGACCATCGGTCTGTCCGCTATCTCCTCCAGCGCGATGAGACCCTTGAGACGCAGAAGCCGGTCACCCAGGTGGGCCGCGAGGCCCTCCAGCAGAAGAGGTACCGCAAGCGCGGGCAGGGGACGCTCGCGCAGAAGCGTTACGGTCGAAAAGCGCTGGCTATGGCGGCGGCCGAACATGCGCGGCATCGTGGCTTTTACGCCCGAAGCGATCAGAGCGCTCGCGGCTGAACCGTCCCAGTGACATGCATCCGCGACCGTGGCCGCGGGATTGATGGTGGCGAGGATCTCGGTGGTTTCCTCCCGCCGCGCCTCCTCAAGATCCACTTTGCTCATGAGAAGCACATCGGCCAGGGCGACCTGCCGGCGTGCCTCACCATAGCGCTCAAGTGTCATTTTCCCGGCGACGGCATCGACAACGGTCACCACGCCGGCCAGCGTGAAGTCCATGGCGATCACATGGTCCGTGCCCAAGGCATGAAGAAGAGGCACCGGATCGGCGAGGCCCGAGGTTTCGATCATGACACGTTTGAATGTGATCTCACCTGCGGATCGGCGCCTGTTGAGCTCCGACAGCGTCGACGCAAGGTCGGATGACACCTGACAGCACAGACAGCCGTTGCTCAAGGTGACGATGGTTTCGTCGGCGCTGTCGACCAGGTCATGGTCGAGGCTGACGTCACCGAACTCATTGATGATGACGGCGGTATCGCGGAAGTCATTGCTTTTCAGGAGGCGAGACAGAAGCGTGGTCTTGCCGCTGCCGAGAAACCCCGTGAGAAGCGTGATCGGTGTCATGAGGTCGTCCCCGTCACCCCAAGCCGAACAGACAGGCTGTTGGGCTCCAGCCCGAGCATGTCGCGAACAGTATCAAGCAGACCGAGGACGGAACTGCTGTTGCGTGCAGCGCCCTTTCGAGGAGTGGCGGACCATCGGAAGATGTCTTTCAGAGCGGCGGGCGCAGGACCGATGATCAGAACCACGCTTCCATCAGGCTCCCGCACCGTGAGGGTGTCTGCATCCTCACGCGGCCCCATGACCTGTGCCGCCCCCCAGAGCACCAGGCTGGCGCTGAGGAGAGCGTGGACACGGGAGATGGCCTCGGCCTGTTCCATCGCATCACAGACAAGGTTCGGAGAGGAAGCGCGGGTCCAGCTTGCGTGGCAGATAGGTTCCGCCGCCTTTGACAGCCTGGAGCGTTCCGTCCTCGACTGCGATCTTGCCGCGCAGGACCGTGAGGGACGGCCAGACCGCCACCTCATGCCCCTCCCAGGGTGAATAGTCACTCTCGTGCAGTTCCTCGGCGCGGAGCGTGCGGCGCAGGCTGGGGTCCAGCACCACGATATCGGCATCGCTTCCGGGGGCGAGTGCGCCCTTGCGCGGGTAAAGGCCGAGGATCTTCGCCGCGTTCGTGGATATGAGGTCGACGAACTTTTCCAGGGAATAGCCGCGCCGCTCCACCATCTGCGTATACATCAGCGACACCCGCGGCTCGACTGCGGCATTGCCGCCGGTCGTGTCATCGATGCGGTTTCCCTGCAGTTTCCGCTGAAGGCTGCAGCAAAGTTCGTCGGTGGCGATGGTGTTGATGGAACTGTCGAGCGTGCCGCCCCAGAGCGCGGCCTGATCCTCTTCCGACTTCAGCGAAGGATAGGTGTGATAGATCTGGCCGTTGGGGCGCTTGTAGTCCTCGCTGGTGTACATGATGTACTGATGCAGCGTTTCCCCATAGATAGGCAAGCCTTTGGCACGGGCGGCCCGGATCGCGGCAACGCCGGTGCTGGCGCTGACATGCATCATGTAAAGCGCCGTGCCCGGCACCTGCTCGGCGAGGCGGATGATCCGGCGGAACGACAGATCCTCCGAAAGCACATTGTGCACCTCGGCCATGTTCTCAAAGCCGGTGCGGCCCTCGCGGATCAGCTTGTCATACATGTGCATGACGATGTCATTGTCTTCGGCGTGGATCACCCCCATGCCGCCCTCGGTCGAAAGGACCTTGAACACCTCCCAGATATCGCCGAAGTCGACCATCCGTCCTCGCGTCGAAGGGCGAATGTCGGTGGTGAAGATCTTGATCGTCGGGTAGCCGGCCTGGATGGTCTCGGCGATCTGGCCGAACAGATCCGGCGGCAGCTGGCCTTCCACCATCACGTGATAGGAATAGTCGCAGTAGC
The DNA here is from genome assembly GCF_014635245.1 of Agaricicola taiwanensis. Lineage (GTDB taxonomy): Bacteria > Pseudomonadota > Alphaproteobacteria > Rhizobiales > Methylopilaceae > Agaricicola > Agaricicola taiwanensis. The sequence continues at coordinate 689,970 of NZ_BMCP01000001.1, forward strand.
ACTCACCCAGCCAGTCCTGGTCACGCTTTTCCAGGGTTGCCTGGATCGTGTTGCCGTGCGTCCAGCGCGCGAAATCAATCACCGTTGTGGTCCCGCCGTGAAGGGCGGCGCGACTGACCACGGGGGGCGGGTCCGACAGTCCGGCGGTGCCATCAGGATTGGGCACATGCCAGCTGCAATGGACGTGAGGATCGATCCCTCCCGGGATCACGATCTTCCCGGTTGCGTCGATCAGCCGTGCGCCGTTTTCAGGAGCGAAAGTGCCGGCTTTGGCAACGGCGGCGATTTTCTCGCCGGAAATGGCGATGTCGTAGTCGCCGACGCCATGCGGCGTGACCACCCTGTCAGAACGAATGATGAGATCGATCATCGGAGGCCTCCGACGCATAGGAAAATAAACGCAGACCACACTGAGTGGTGCGGGCGAGTCTAACGGTAATGCTATACGTCAAAAATTCCGGAGGCAACTGATATGTAAACATTTTTCACCGATAAAAATTTGGGCGAGAAAGTCAAGAAGAAGAGCGCATTTGTACAAATGGCAGCAATCGTGACCAAAAAAATATCATATACGATATATGCCTATTGACAAAGCTGCAGTAGGTTCGGATGCTGGTGAAAAAAGAGGATCGGCACGGCGGTAGGTTAATATGCCTATGTTGTCGGCCCAATCACGCGTAAATGCGGTCATATAGATCAGGCAGAGGAGCCAGCCATGAAGCGACATCCCCTGACGTGCAGCCTCGCGGCCGCTGTGGGCTTTGCCCTCACGCTCGGCACGGCGGCGGCGCAGGAGTTCAATCTGCGATTTGCCCATTACCTGCCGAAGGGCGCCTTCCTTGAGGTCGAGGAAGCCTTCACCAAACGTGTCGAGGAGCGCACCGGCGGCAAGGTCAAGATCGCCATCACCTATTCCGGCGGCCTCGGCGGCGGCAACGAGGTTCTTGGTCTGGTCGGGCGTGGCGGCGTCGACATGGCGGCGGTGGTCCCGGGCTACTATCCGGACCAGCTGCTGTTCTGGAAAACCACGCAGATTCCCTTCGTGTTCGACTCGCCAGAGCAGGCGATTAAAGTCGTCACCGCCTCGAAGGGCACCGCTCCCTTTGTCGAGGAAATGGACAAGCTTCGCACGCACTTCCTGTTCCAGCAGCCGCTCGGTTCCTTCTATCTGACAGGCAACACCGAAAACTGTGACACGCTTGCGGGCATCCAGGGCAAGAAAGTCCGCGCCTTCGGCGCCGACATTCCGAAGGTGGTGAATGCCGCTGGTGGGACGCCCGTCACCATCCAGGTCGTGGAAATCTATGAGGCGCTTCAGCGCAAGACGCTGGACTACTCCTTCCTGAATCTCGGCAACATTGCGGCTCACCGCCTGAACGAAGTCGGCAAATACACCTGCGGCCCGGTCATGAGCTTTGGCGGCCACATGGTCCTGATCAACAAGCGCGTCTGGGATAGCATGCCGGCAGACATCCAGCAGATCATCAACGAGGAAGCTGACAAGGCGCAGCAGGAATACATCGCTTGGCTCGACAAGAACGACGCCGACACCGCCAAGGTTCTCGCCGACGCCAATCACATCGTGAAGCCTATCCAGCCCGAGGAAATGGCCAAGTGGAAGGCCAATACCCCTGACCTCCTGCAAGCCTGGGCTGACGACATGGCCCAGCGCGGCGAGGGCGATGCCGCCAAGAGCGTCGTCGATAGCTGGAACAAGCTGCTCAAGAAGTAAGACGTCTGTTGCGGCCGCCAACTGGCGGCCGCACTCCATGGTTCTCATCAGGAAGATCGAAAATGCGTTCGCTCAGTCCCGCCGAGGCCAAGGCCCTGATTGCTCAGGCCGGCCTCGAGGAAGTCTATGCCGCCTATCCGGAAGACGTGATGGTCGCTCTCGAACAGGCCGCCCGCTATAATGAGGCCGTCGCCAAGCTCGACGTCGAGATCCTCGTTCCCGGTTCCACCTATCTTCCGGGGGTCGACCGATGACGGACATCTGCTGGCTCTCCGCGGCGGACCTCGCCGCAGCCTATCGCCGCCGCGAGCTGTCGCCGGTCACGGTGGTCGAGCATCTCCTGGCGCGCATCCGCGCGCTGAACCCGACCCTCAATGTCTTCATCCATGTAGATGAGGAAGGCGCGTTGCGTCAGGCCCGTCAGGCGGAGGCTGACCTCGCGGCGGGACGTGATCTCGGCAGCCTTCATGGCATTCCCTATGGCGTCAAGGACATCATCGACGTCAAGGGCCTGCCGACCACCTGCCATTCCGCCGTTCTGAAGGACAATGTGGCGACGCGCGATGCCGTCGTGGTCGACCGTCTTCGCAAGGCTGGCGCCATCCCGCTGGGCAAGATTTCCACCCACGAGTTCGCCATCGGCGGCCCTTCCTTTGACCTGCCATTCCCGCCGGCGCGTAATCCCTGGAACCTCGACCACCATCCCGGCGGCTCCTCGTCCGGCTCCGGCGCCGGCGTCGCCGCCGGCTTGTTCCCGGTCGCGCTTGGCACCGACACCGGCGGTTCGGTCCGCAATCCCGCCGGTGCCTGCGGTGTGATGGGCCTGAAGGCCTCATACGACAAGGTTTCGCGCGACGGCGTCTTCCCGCTGTCGTGGACGCTGGACTATGTCGGCCCTCTCGCCCGCAAGGCGGAAGACGTCGCGCTGTTCCTCGGCGCCATGACAGGCAGCCCGCCGCCCGCGCTCAATCCCGATATCCGCGGTCTGCGCGTCGGCTTTGTCCGCCATTACCATGAGAAGGAAATCCCGGCTGGACCGGAGACGGCGGCGGCGCTTCAGACGGCGGCTGACACCCTGGCCGGTCTTGGCGCGACCGTCACCGACGTGGAACTGCCGTCCCTGATCGATTTCGCCAACGTCAACCGCGCCATCCTCACCCCGGAAGCCTGGGCTATCCATGGCCAGTGGATGCGCGAGCACCCGGAGAAATACGGCCGCTTCAGCCGCCGCCGCCTCATGGTCGGCGCCTTCGTGTCGGCGGAGGCCCATGTCCGGGCGCGCCTCATGGGCGCAAGGCTCAAGGAGAAGGTCGAGGCCGTCTTCGACAAGGTGGATGTGCTGCTGCTGGCCAACGCCATGAACCCGCCGTGCCGTATCGAGGACGAGGAAGCGGTCGCGCTGAACTATTTCCAGCATGCCCGCGCACCCTTTAACCTCACCGGCCATCCGGCCATGTCCGTGATGTGCGGGCTATCCGCCTCGGGCCTTCCCCTGGCCATGCAGATCGCAGGCCCGCAAAACCGGGAGGACGTCGTCCTCAATGTCGCCGCCGCCTACCAGAAGGCGACCGACTGGACGGACAGACATCCGCCGCTGACTGCCAATTGAACAGTCGCAACAACGCGAGAGAAAAACAGATGAAACGCTTCATTCCCGTTGCAGTCGCCGCCGCCTGCCTGTCGCTGGCCCCCACCTTCGCCAAGGCCCAGGCCGAGTTCAACCTGCGCTGGGCGCACTACCTGCCCAACACGCCGTTCCTGGAGATCGAGAACAGCTTCGCCGAAGCCGTCGAAAAGCGCACCGACGGCAAGGTCAAGATCACCGGCACCTATGCCGGCGGCCTCGGCGGCGCTGGTGAAATTCTCAACCTCGCTGGACGCGGAGCCGTCGACTTCGCGACCTCGGCGGCCGGCTACTATCCTGACCGCCTGCCGGTCTGGAAGGCGTCCCAACTCCCCTTCGTCTTCGACACGCCGAAGCAGGCCATCGAGACTTTCAAGACGTTGCGGGAGGAATTCCCGCTTTTCGATGAAGAAATGAAGGGCATGGGAATCCGCTTCCTGTTCCAGCAGCCGCTCGGTTCCTACTACTTCGTCGGTCCCCAGGCGGGCTGTGATACCCTAGAAGGCCTGGCAGGCAAGAAAATCCGTGCCTTCGGTTCAGAAATTCCGAAGATCATTTCCGCGGCCGGCGCTGTGGCCATCACGCTGACCACCACGGAAATGTATGAGGCGGTGCAGCGCGGCGTCATCGACTACGCCAATGCCGATGTCGGCAATATCGCCTCGCTCAAGCTCTATGAAGTTGGCAAGAACATCTGCGGCCCGATCATGACCTTCAGCGGTCATATGATGACCATCAGCGAGCGGACCTGGGCCAAGCTGCCGGAGGAATATCAGAAGATCATCATGGAGGAAGCCGACGCAGCCCAGCAGCGTTACCTGGACTGGGTCGATGACAACGGCAAGAACGCCATCAAGGTCATCAACGACGCCGGCATCCAGATCACCCCCTTCAATGCGGATGAAATGGCGAAGTGGAAGGCTGCCACGCCTGATCTGGTACAGGCCTGGGCTGAGGATATGGCCAAGCGCGGCAAGGGCGAGGAAGCAAACAAAATCGCGGCCCGCCTGAAAGAGCTGGCCAAGTAATACCCGGACCATCTGCGTGGCCGGACTCCGGCCACGCTCCTTTAGATCCCGGTGGACACTTCATGATCCAACTGTCCCGATTTCTCGAAAAAATGGCCTTGGTCACCGTTCTTGTCGGCGGCATTGGTCTGATGCTGTCCATGGGCCTCGGTGTTGCCGATGTCGTTGGAAGTTACTTCAACCATCCGGTGCCTGGCGCTTACGAATTGACCGAAAGCACCATGGTGCTCGTGGTCTTCGGCGGCCTCACTTATGCCCAGATCAAGCGCAAGCACATACGTGTGGAACTGCTTTACCTGCGCATGGGCCCGCGCGTGCAGTCCCTCATGGATATCCTCGCCGACATCGCAGCACTCGTTTTCTTTGGCCTGCTTATTTGGCAGGGCTGGAACGAGGCGGCCTACAGCATCGAGATCAACGAGGCGACCAGCGGTCTCATCCGCTTCCCGCTGTACCCCGCACGCATCCTGCTCGTCTTCGGCTCGGCCATGTTCCTGGCCCAGATGTCGGTCGACTTCATCGAGGACATCCGTCGTCTCATCACGGGCGAAGGCGGCCGCGAGGAAGAGCTGATTTCCGAAGAAATCAAGGCGCTTATGGAAGAAGGAGCGCAGCGTCGTGCTTGATCCCGCAACAACCAGTTACATTGTACTGGCTCTTCTGGCCGTCCTGCTGGTGATCGGTACGCACATCGGCGTTGCGCTGGGTCTTGCCGGTATTCTCGGCATGTATCTCACCATCGGCCCCGACGCCGCCTGGGCGCAGCTTGCCATGGTGCCCTTCGCCACCACCAATTCCTTCATGCTGGCGGTAATCCCTCTCTTCATCCTGATGGGATCTTTCGCAACGCAGGCCAACCTGACCACCGATCTCTACCGGACAGCCTACGCCTGGCTCGGCCGTCTCCCCGGCGGACTTGCCATCGCCACCACCTTCGCTTCGGCCGCCTTCGGCGCAGCCTCCGGTTCCACGGTCGTCAACGCGGCGGTCTTCACCCGCATGGCCCTGCCGGAGATGACCCGCCTCGGCTACGACAAGCGTCTCAGCGCGGGCTGCATCGCGGCCTCGGGGACGCTGGCGGCTCTCATTCCACCCAGCATCCTGATGGTGATCTATGCGATCATCACCGAGCAATCGATCGGCAAGATCATGCTGGCAGGTCTCGTTCCTGGGCTCCTGACGGCCATCGTCTTCATGGGCGGCATCTATGTCCGGGTGAAGCTGAATCCGTCGCTTGCTCCGATGCCGAAGGAGGTCATCTCCTGGGGCGAGCGCTGGAAGTCGCTCTACGGTGTCTGGGGCATCGGCGTCCTGTTTCTGCTGGTCATCGGCGGCATCTACGCTGGCCTGTTCACGCCGACCTATGCCGGAGCCATCGGAGCCTTCGGCGCGCTGCTGATCGTCATCCTGAAGCGCCGGCTCACCGGCAAATCCATGCTGGAGATCATCAAGGACACCGGCATCACCAGCACCACCATCTTCATCATCATCATCGGCGGCATGCTGTTCGCCCGGTTCCTGACCTACACCGGCGTCATCAATGATCTGAGCGCCTACCTGATTTCGCTGGAGCTGGCGCCTTACACCTACCTGCTGTGCTTCATCGTGGTGTTCCTGATCCTCGGCATGTTCATCGAATCCATTGCCATCATGGTGATGACGCTGCCGGTGATGTATCCGGTTCTGACCGGCGTCGGTTACGATCCGATCTGGCTCGGCATCATCTCGGTGAAGCTGGCGGAGATCTCTCTCTGCACACCTCCGGTGGGGCTGAACGTCTATGTGGTGCGAAGCGCTTCGCCCGTGCCGCTGACACTGGAGAACGTCTTCTCCGGTGTGATGCCCTTCGTAGTCATGGACTTCCTGGTCCTGGCGGTGCTGATCTTCTTCCCGCAGCTCTCACTCTTCATCCCCAACATGATGTCCTGATGTCTCGAGGCCGGCAGCGATGCCGGCCTCATTCCACCCCCCGCACGAGTGTCCGACATGAACGACCTGAAGAACCTGGTTCAGACCGCGTTCGCGCTGCACGGCATCGACCGTCCAGAGGCGCGGTTTGAGGAAATCGCCATCGAGACGAACCGTTTGCTGTCAGGTCTCGCCAGCATTCAGATTCCGCTCGACTACTACGACGAACCCTCAAATTATGCGGCGCTGATGCGGAAGGAGGCCGACCGTGGCTGATCTTGCCCTTCTCAATCTCACCGAAGCTCTCGAAGCCCTTGAAAAGGGCACGGCCACCAGCGTGGCGCTGACGGAAGCCTGCCTTGCCAGGATCGAGACGCACAATCCGTCCGTCAACGCCTTCATCCGCCTTGATGCGGAGGAGGCGCTGAAGGCCGCTCAGGAGAGCGACCGCGAGCGCAAGGCCGGCCGCCTCAAGGGCCGCCTTCATGGCATCCCGCTCGCCCACAAGGACATGTTCGATCGCAAGGGCAAGGTGTCCACCGGCGGTTCGAAAATCCTGCAGGACCGCGTCGCCACCCAGACCTCCACGCTGCTCGAACGCCTCGACGCGGAAGGCGCAATCGATCTCGGTGCACTCAACATGTCCGAGTTCGCCGCAGGGCCGACCGGACACAACGTTCACCACGGCGACTGCCGCAACGCCTACAACCACGACCACATTTCCGGCGGCTCATCGAGCGGCTCCGGCGCGGCCGTCGGCGCCCGCCTCGTGTTCGGTGCTCTCGGCTCCGACACCGGCGGTTCCATCCGGCTGCCTGCGGCCTTCAATGGCCTCACCGGCCTCAAGGCCACCTATGGCCGCATCACCCGCCATGGCGCTGTCCCTCGCTCCTGGTCGCTCGATCATGTGGGCCCCCTGGCCCGCTCGGCCCGCGACGCCGCCCTGATCTATCAGGCGATCGCCGGTGCCGACCCTCGCGATCCCAGCACCGCCGACCAGCCGGCGGTGGGCGGGATTCCGTTCGAAGGCGGCAGCGTGCGCGGCCTGCGCGTCGGCGTGCCGTCCGAGAAGGATCTCGCCACGGTCGACCCTCAGGTGCGTGACGCGCTTGAGGCCAGCCTCAAGGTCCTGGAAGGCCTCGGCGCGGTTCTGGTTCCGGTCAACCTGCCGGACTTGAAACCGATCTATTTCACTGCCGAGACCATCATCAAGTCCGAAGCCGGCGCCATGCACCGCGAGTGGCTGCGCACCCGCCCGCAGGACTACGCCGCCCATGTGCGCGTACGCATCGAGGCGGGTCTCGCCATTCCGGCAACCTCCTACATCGACGCCCTTCGCCAGCGTTCTCATCTGACGGCGGCCTTCCTGTCTGATGTCATGGGCAAGGTCGATGTGTTGCATCTTCCCACCATGCCGATCCCGGTTCCGAAGATCGCGGACACCAACGTCGAAGGCGCGGGTGGCGAAAAGGTGCTGGAGCTCGTCGGCCGCATCACGCAGTTTACCCGGCCGATCTCCTTGCTGGGCCTGCCGGCGGTGACCGTTCCTTGCGGCTTTGACACCGCCGGCCTGCCCATTGCCTTCCAACTTGTTGGGAAGCCCTTCGCGGAGGCGCGCATCCTCGTGGCCGCCGACCAGTTCCAGCAGAAGACCGACTTCCATCGCCAGGCCCCGACCATCGCGCGCACGGCATCTTGATCCACAGCTTCGGAGGAGAACGAACGATGCTCGAGCATCACGGACGTTTTGACTATTCCAACATCACCAAACGGCCGACCTACGACTGGCCGGGCGGAAAACGCCTTGCCGTTTACGTCGCCATGAACATCGAGGTGTTTCGCTACGGCAAGGGCAAGGGCGCAGCCATCGCACCGCCGGATCAGGCCAACAGCCACAGCGTCTATTCCTATCGCGACTACGGCAACCGAGTCGGTTTCTGGCGCCTGATGGACATGTTCCGCGACATGGACATTCCGCTGGAGCATCAGCTCAACACGGCGATCTATGACCATCATCCCGACATCATGGAGCGCATTCGCGAACACGGCGACGAGATCCTCGGTCATGGTCATACCAACTCCGACGAGCAGGGCGGTCTTCCGGAGAACGATGAGCGCAAGCTGATCGAAGACTGCACCCGGCGCATCGAAAAGGAGGAGGGCAAGAAGCCGCTGGGCTGGATGAGCCCCTGGCTCTCCAATTCCGAGCGCAGCCTCGATCTCCTGCAGGAAGCCGGCTATCGCTATGTCATGGACTGGACGTCGGACGATCAGCCGGTCTGGGCCAAGACCCGCAACGGCAAGATCCTGCTGATGCCCTATCCTGTCGAGACCAACGATAACCGCGGTCTGGTCTGGTACCGCTACTCCTCGGCCGAATTCACCGACATGGTCATCGACAGCTTCGATGAGATGCTCGAGCAGTCCAAGGACCAGCCCTTGGTATGCCCCATCTCGCTGCATCCCTTCGTCGTCGGCCGGCCTTATCGCCTCCGGGAACTGCGCCGGGCCTTCGAGCACATCCTGAAGCACCGCGATAAGATCTGGCTGACCCGCCCCGGTGACATCTGCCAGCACATCGAAAGCCTGCCGAAGGGCACTGTTCCCGGCGACCAGTATTGATCCACTCAGCGGAGGGCGTCCTGTCCTCCGCTCACTTCCCCAGATCCAGAGGCCGATGTGAAAGTCGATATCCAAAGTCTCGATGCCCGCAATCAATATAAAGTCATGTCGTCCCTGGTGGTGCCGCGTCCCATCGCCCTGGTCTCCACCATGTCGCCCGCCGGCGCACACAACGCCGCGCCTTTCAGCCTCTTCAACATGTTCGGCGAGGATCCTCCGGTCGTGATCATCGGCCTACAGGACCACTGGGAGGACCGTAAGGTGAAGGACACCACGATCAACGTGGTGGAGACCGGCGAGTTCGTGGTCAACCTGGTCGACGAGGACCTGGCGCAGGCCATGAACGTCTGCGCCACCGATTTTCCGGAGGGCACGAACGAGACGGAGATCGCGGGTCTGACGCTGGCGCCGTCGGAGAAGATCAAGCCTCACCGGATCGTGGAAGCGCCCGCATCACTGGAATGCCGCCGCATCGCCGTTCTGCAGATCGCGCCCCAACGAAAGCTGGCCATTGGTGAAGTGGTCATGGTGCATGTGCGCGACGGGTTGATGGACCCGGAGACCCTCAGGATCGACATCCAGGCTTATAAGCCCGTGGGCCGCCTGTTCGCCTCGCTCTACACACGCACGCGCGATCAGTTCGAAATGAAGATGGACAGCTATCAGGAGTGGCTGGAGAAGAACGGAACGTCCTGACGGATCGCAAGCCGGCTTACTTCACGCGCTGCTTCTCCAGCTTCCGGGCCAGCGTGCGCCGGTGCATGCCGAGACGCCGTGCCGTTTCCGATATGTTGAAATCGGTTTCGACAAGCGTCTCATGGATGCGCTCCCACTCCAGGGTCTTGATTGAAGTCGCGCGGTTGGTCAGCGGCACCGCCGCGTCGCCGTCCGCCTTGCTGAAGGCCGCCTCGATGTCATCTGTATTGGAGGGCTTGGCCAGATAGTGGCAGGCCCCCAGCTTGATGGCCTCAACGGCGGTGGCGATGCTGGCAAAGCCCGTCAGCACCACGATCTTCATATCAGGGTCGTGCGCGTGCAGTGTCTTCACGCATTCAAGGCCCGACCCTCCCACGAGCTTCAGATCCACCACTGCATAATGCGGAGACGTTGTCTGGAGGAGGGCTGTGACGCTTTCCAGGCCATCGCAGAGATGGACCTCATAGTCGCGGCGCTCGAAGGAGCGTTTCAGCGCGCGTGCGAAGGAGGGATCATCCTCGATGATCAGGAGCGTGCGATCAGAGCTCATTGTCACCTCCTGGCGAGAGCGCGCCCAGCGGCAGGGCCACCGTCACGACGGCGCCTCCGCCGGTCCGGTTTTGTGCCGCCACGCTGCCGCCGAGCTTGCGAACCACATTGACGACAAGGAAGAGGCCAAGGCCGCTGCCAGGCCTGTTCTTGCTGGAACGGTAAGGCTTTCCCAATTCCGCGAGGATCTCCGGATCGAAGCCGGAGCCGGCATCCTTCACCGTGACCATAAGATGGTCATCCCGCCGCTCGACATCGACCCCCACCCACTGGGGAGAGGCCTCCAGCGCATTGTCGAACACATTGTAGAGCACCTGCTTCAGCGCCGGATCGGACACGATGACCGCATCGGGACGGAAGAGGTTGTCGTAGACGAGCTCCGGCGGCGAGCGGTGCGACCGCCACTCCGCTATGGCCTCGTCAAAGAAGGCGTTGACGGTGGTTCTCACCGTGCCTTCGCCGCGCACCTCGCCTGAGGACATCAGGATGCCGGACACAATGGTCTTGCAGCGATCAAGCTGACCCTGCACTTCCTCGATCTCCTGCGCGATATCAGGATCGTCGCGAAAGATCGGCATGCGCCGCCAGTCATTGAGAATGACGGAGACTGTCGCGAGCGGGGTGCCGAGCTCATGGGCGGCGCCGGAGGCAAGAAGGCCCATGCGCACGATGTGGTCCTCTTCCGCCGAGCGTTGCCGCATATCGGCCAGATAGGCGTCATGAGCACGCAGGTTCCGGTTGATGCGCGTGATGAACAGCACGAGCAGGGTCGCCGCCAGGGCGAAGCAGATGAACATGCCCTGGATGTGCAGATTGAGCAGGTTGCCGGCCTGGTGTTGGGGCAGCTCGAGTTCCCGGTAACTGGTCGTCAGCCAGATGAAACAGCCGCTGGCGATGGCGACGAGCGCCCAGGTCGACCAGGTTTCAAGCAGCACCGCGCCCAGGATGACCTGGAGCAGGAACAGCGAAACGAACGGATTGGTCGCGCCGCCGGACAGATAGAGCTGGATGGTCAACGCCGCCACGTCGATCAGGAGCTGGAGAAAAAGCCCCATGTTGCTGGCAACCGCCTCGTGCCGCAGCTGCAGCATGCTGACTGCGTTGAGCGCGATGAGAAGCCCGATCACCGTCGCCATTTCGATGAGCGGTAAAGCGATGCCGAACCAGTATTGTACGATGACGATCGTCACCACCTGACCCATGACCGCAAGCCAACGGAGTTGGATCAGGAGGAACAGATTCTTCTGCCCGGTTGTCTGCTGGGTGCTGATCTCAGGCCTCCCTCATCGTTTCGCTGCCACCGCGCGCGGCACGGCGCAGGCGCCGTTCATCGTAGGCGACAAAGATGATGGCGCCCACCAGCATGGCATCCAGCGCGAACCACGTCAGGAGATAGACGAGATGGTTGTTGTAAAAGCGGACCACCGTGAGCCCGCCGACCGGCAGTCCGCCGGGATTGGCGGTTCGATCCGCATCGATGAAATAGGGCGCGGCCTCATCGATGTCGCGGCTCTGCGCCATGGCGGCCACATCGCGGGAATACCAGCGGTCAGCCGCAGGATCATTGCTGCGCAGGAAGGCGCCTCCGGGCTCGCTGAGGCGCAGGAGGCCCGTGACCGTGGTCTCGCCTTCGACCTGTCCCTCCATGCGGCTGGAGGCGGCGCGGCGATCGGTCGGCACGAAGCCGCGGTTGACGAAGACCGTAAATCCTTCAGATGTGGCCAGCGGCGTCATCACCCAGAAGCCGCCGCCGAAGTCGGTGACCGCCTGCACCAGCACTTCACGGTCGTGCAGGAACCGTCCCCGGACCTGAACCTTTCGATACTCAGCACCCGCGGCCGTCATCTGCGGCCAGGATGCGGGGCCGGGCGCAGCGACAGGCGCGGCGTGAATGCGCGCGTCCACGCGTGCGATGAGATCGAGCTTCCAGGCACGCCGCTCCACCTGCCACAGGCCGAGGCCCGTCAGGACGACGACGCCGAGGGCCGCCAAAAGACCCATGATCGAAAGCGCCAGGGCCGAACGGGGCCTGCGGTGCCGCTCAGTCCTGTCGCCGGGCGCTTGAGCCATGGGATGGGACGGCCTCCGTCACATCCGGTTCATGTCATGGACACCGGGCATCATGTTGGTGTTGAGGTGGTACATCACCCACAGCGAGCCGGCGAGGATGATGACGACAACGATCAGGGTGAAGATCAGCGCCATCATATTCCAGCCTTCCTCGGCCTTGGGAGTCATGTGCAGGAAGAACACCATGTGGACCACGATCTGCACCACGGCAAAGCCCATGATCGTCAAGGCCGTCGCATTGGCATCCGCCAGAACGCCCTCCATGACGAGCCAGAAGGGGATGGCCGTCAGGATGACCGACAATACGAAGCCGACCATGTAACTCTTGAACGTGCCGTGGGCGTGGCCGTCGCCATGGTCGTCGTGACCATGATCATGGCCATGTTCGTTGTGAACCGTCGCGCTCATCGCACCATTCCCATCAGATAGACGAAGGTGAAGACGCCGATCCAGATGACGTCCAGGAAATGCCAGAACATGCTGAGGCACATCAGCCGGCGGCGGTTAGCGGCAATCAGCCCGTGTTTGCCCACCTGCACCATCAGCGTCACCAGCCAGATGATGCCGAAGGTGACGTGAAGCCCATGTGTTCCGACCAGCGCGAAGAAGGCCGACAGGAAGCCGCTGCGCTGCGGTGTGGCGCCGATGTGGATGAAGTGATGGAATTCGTAGAGTTCGATGCTGAGAAAGGCGAGGCCGAACAGGCCCGTGATGGCAAGCCACATCTGCGTCGCAGCGACACGGTTCTTGTCCATGGTCAGCATGGCGAAGCCGTAGGTGATTGACGAGAACAGCAGCATGGCCGTGTTCAGCGCCACCAGGTTCAGATCGAACAGGTCTTTCGGGCCGGGTCCGGCGGCATAGTTGCCGCCGAGCACGCCATAGGTGGCGAACAGGATCGCGAAGATGAGACAGTCGCTCATCAGATAGATCCAGAAGCCCAGCGCCGTGCTGCTGCCTTCGGGGTGGGCGTGTTCCTCGACCTGATAGAAGATCGGGGCCTCGTCCTGGGTGGTCGTGACTGTTGCCGCCATGATCGTCAGGCCTTCGCCGTTGCCGCGGTGAGGAGGCGGGTGCGCTCCTCCTCGGTCCGCACAACCTCCTCTACAGGAATGTGGAAGTCGCGGTGGTAATTGAACGTGTGCCCGATCGCGACCGCGAGGATGCCGACGAAGCTGATCGCCGCAAGCCACCACATGTACCAGATGAGGCCGAAGGCGCAGGCGATGCTCAGACCGGCGAGGATGATGCCGGTGCCGGTGTTGCTGGGCATGTGGATGGGCCGGAAGCCCTCCAGCGGGCGCTGGTATCCGCGCTTTTTCATGTCCGCCCAGGCATCGTTGTCGTGCACCACGGGGGTGAAGGCGAAGTTGTAGTCCGGCGGTGGCGAGGAGGTCGCCCATTCCAGCGTGCGGCCGTTCCAGGGATCGCCCGTGTTGTCGCGCAGTTCCTCACGCTTCCAGACGCTGACCACCATCTGGATCAGGAAGGCGCCGATGCCGACGGCGATGATCGCCGCGCCAAAGCCGGCGATGATGAACCAGATCTGCAGCGAGGGATCGTCGAACACGCGCAGGCGCCGCGTCACGCCCATGAGACCGAGCACATAGAGCGGCATGAAGGCGGCCCAGAAGCCGACAACCCAGCACCAGAAGGAAACATGGCCCCAGAACTGGTTGAGCTTGAAGCCGAAGGCCTTGGGAAACCAGTAGTTGATGCCGGCGAAAAGGCCGAACAGCACCCCGCCGATGATCACATTGTGGAAGTGCGCGACCAGGAACAGGCTGTTGTGCAGGACGAAGTCGGCCGGAGGCACGGCGAGCAGAACGCCGGTCATGCCGCCCACCACGAAGGTGAGCATGAAGGCCACGGTCCACATCATGGGCAGCTCGAAGCGGATCCGGCCGCGGTACATGGTGAAGAGCCAGTTGAAGATCTTGGCGCCCGTCGGGATCGAGATGATCATCGTCGTGATGCCGAAGAAGGAGTTCACGCTGGCGCCGGAGCCCATGGTGAAGAAGTGATGCAGCCAGACGAGGTACGACAGGATGGTGATGACCACCGTGGCGTAGACCATGGAGGTGTAGCCGAACAGGCGCTTGCCGGTGAAGGTGGTGACCACTTCGGAGAAGATGCCGAAGGCGGGCAGGACGAGGATGTAGACCTCCGGGTGACCCCAGATCCAGATGAGGTTCACATACATCATCGGATTGCCGCCGAGATCGTTGGTGAAGAAGTTCGTTCCCACGTAGCGATCAAGTGAGAGCAACACCAGGACGACCGTCAGCACCGGGAAGGAGGCGACGATGAGCACGTTGGTGCACAGCGAGGTCCAGGTGAAGACGGGCATCTTCATCATGGTCATGCCGGGCGCGCGCATCTTGACGATGGTGCAGATCAGGTTGACGCCGGATAACGTCGTCCCGATGCCGGCCACCTGCAGCGCCCAGATGTAATAATCCACCCCGACATCGGGACTGTAGGCGATGCCCGAGAGCGGCGGATAGGCGAGCCAGCCGGTGCGGGCGAATTCGCCTATGAACAGCGACATCATCACGAGGACCGCGCCGGCGGCCGTCATCCAGAAGCTGAAGTTGTTGAGGAAGGGGAACGAGACGTCACGGGCGCCGATCTGCAGCGGTACCACGTAGTTCATGAGGCCCGTGACCAGCGGCATGGCCACGAAGAAGATCATGATCACGCCGTGGGCCGTGAAGATCTGATCGTAGTGATGCGCGTTGAGGTAGCCCTCGGAGCCGTTGAAGGCCATCGCCTGCTGCAGGCGCATCATGATGGCGTCAGCAAATCCCCGCAGCAGCATGATGATGCCGAGGATCATGTACATGATGCCAATGCGCTTATGGTCCACGGTGGTGAACCATTCCTTCCAGAGGTAGCCCCAGAGCCGGTACTTGGTGATCACACCAAGCATCGCGAGGCCGCCGAGGGCGACCGCGATGAAGGTCGCCACCAGGATCGGCTCATGGATGGGGAAGGATTCCAGGGTCAGCCGGCCGAAGATCGGGTGGATGGCTTGCTGTGTCTCGGTCATGACAAATCTTGCGTATCAGGAGTTGGACGGCCGGCTGGGGGCGGCCCAGAAGGTTGTCGGGAAGGAGCGCAGCGGCTTGACGTTGGGGCGCTTCAGGCCCGCGCCGACGATCGGTGACATGTTCGCCGGCGGCGTGGGCGTGAACTCCGCTGTCCCGGGTGCTTCCTCGACGGCGCAGATGCTGAGCACATAGCTCGGATCCGGACCGAAGACAGCGCCGCGGCGGGCGTATTTGTCATAGGTCAGCGGCATGGTGTTGTGGATGCCGGCGAGGCCGAGGCCGCCCTCGGCGTCGATGGCCATCATCTCCTTCATGCACATCTTGCCCTCTTCCACGCACATGTTGAGGATCGCGTTGAAGAGGCCGGCGTCGACGCTGGCGTAATGGCGGATGGGAACGTTCTCGCTGGGGCGCTCGAGATCCAGGTAATCCGGCCGGTTCAGAGCGCCATCCGCGGATTTGACCGTCTCAACCCATTTGTCGAAATCGCCCTGCTCGAGCCCATGGAAGGCGAAGCGCATGCCGGAGAAGCCGGCGCCGCTGTAGTTGGCGGAAAAACCCTCGAACTCTCCGGGCGCGTTGATGACCGCGTGAAGCGTCGTTTCCATGCCCGGCATGGCATAGATCATGCCGGCGAGGGCGGGCACGTAGAAGGAGTTCATCACCGAGGAGGAGGTGATGCGGAAGTGTATCGGCCGATCCACCGGCGCCGCCATTTCATTGACGCTGGCGATGCCCTGCTCGGGATAGATGAAGAGCCATTTCCAATCGAGCGCCACCACCTGAACTTCGAGAGGAACGTGCTCTTCGGTCACCGGCTTGCCGTGCGCCAGCCGGTCCAGCGGGCGGTAGGGGTCCAGAAGATGCGTCCCCATCCAGGTCACGGCGCCGAGGCAGATGATGATCAGAAGCGGCACGGACCAGATGATGAGCTCAAGCCCCGTCGAATGGTCCCAGTCCGGCTCATATCTGGCTTCGGTGTTGGTATGGCGGTAGCGCCAGGCGAACAGGACTATCATCACCATGACGGGCACGATGACGATCAGCATCAGGATGGTGGAGATGATGATCAGATTGGCCTGCTGGTCGGCGATGTCGCCCGAGGGCGACATGACGACGAGATCGCAGCCGCCCAGAAGCAGGGCGAAGGGCAGCAGGAAAAGGAGGCGGAACGGGGTCAAGACAGCCACCTGTCGATGGAATGCTCTATAGATGGGGCACCGCTAGCTCTCGGACAGGCTAAGCGACATTGGACAATTTGCCCAATGCCGCTATCTGCCCCCGCAGGACAATAAGATAGCCAACAGCCCGTGGTCGCTTGCCTATGGGCGATACGCAATCGTCGGGTGCTGAAAACATGGCGCAAACATCAACCACGGCAGAACGCGATGCACGGCTGGTCAACGCACGGCACGGCGACGTCAATCCCGGCGAGATCGCGATCGGCGTCATCATCGGCCGGACGTCGGAGTTCTTCGACTTCTTCGTTTATGCCATTGCCTCGGTTATCGTCTTCCCGAGGCTGCTGTTCCCCTATGTCGATCCGCTGACCGGCACCGTCTATTCCTTCGCCATCTTTGCGGTGGCGTTCATCGCCCGCCCCATCGGCACGCTCATCTTCACCGAGATCGACCGCGCCTATGGCAAGAGTATGAAGCTCACACTCGCACTCTTCCTGCTGGGCACATCCACCGTCTGCATCGGCTTTATTCCAAGTTACGATCAGATCGGAGCTGGCGCGGTCTGGGCGCTGACGCTCCTGCGCATCGGCCAAGGCCTCGCCCTCGGCGGCACCTGGGATGGTCTTGCTTCCCTTCTGGCACTCAACGCGCCGGAAAAACATCGTGGCTGGTACGCCATGATCCCGCAGCTTGGCGCTCCCATCGGGCTGATCGTCGCCAGTGGTCTGTTCGCCTTCTTTGTCGGCAACCTGTCAGCGGAAGACTTCTTCACCTGGGGCTGGCGCTATCCCTTCTTCGTCGCCTTTGCCATCAACGTCGTGGCCCTCTTTGCCCGTCTCCGCATCGTGGTGACGCCGGAATACACGCATCTGTTCGAAAGCCGCGAACTGCAACCCACCAGCGTCGTGACGACCTGGCGGCATGCCGGCCGCCAGATCATCACCGGTGCCTTCGCGCCGCTGGCAAGCTTCGCCCTGTTCCATATGGTTACGGTGTTCCCGCTGTCCTGGGTGTTTCTCTACACGGAGGAGGGGCCAGCCCGTTTCCTCCTCATCGAGGCCTTTGCCGCTGTCTTCGGGCTTATCGCCATCGTGCTGTCGGGTTTCATCGCCGACCGGATCGGGCGGCGGGCGCTCCTCGGCGGCGGGGCCATCGCAATCGCCGTTTTCAGCGGCTTCGCACCGGCCATGCTGGACGCGGGCTTCGCCGGCGAGATGATCTTCATGATCGTCGGCTTCATCCTGCTCGGAGTGTCCTTCGGCCAATCCTCAGGCGCGGTGGCGTCCAGCTTCCGAAAGACCTACCGCTACACCGGCTCGGCCATTACCTCCGACCTCGCCTGGCTGTTCGGTGCGGGTTTCGCGCCGCTGGCCGCGCTTCTGCTGGCCGGCAATTTCGGCCTCATTTCCGCCGGAGCCTATCTTCTGTCGGGTGCTGTCTGCACATTGATCGCGCTGTGGGTGAACCAGCGGCTGGAATTGGAACGCTGAATCCCATAGCCATGGTGACATGAGCCAGCTTTCCGCGACGGAACGAACACTGCTGCCAAGTCTCGCCGTCGTGGCATCACTGTTTTCGGTGAACGTCGGCGCGGCTTTCGCCAAGGACATCTTCCCCCAAGTGGGTATCGAGGGCGTCACGGCGCTGCGTGTCGGCATTTCCGCCGTTGTGCTTCTCGCGCTCTGGCGTCCATGGGACGTCCGGCTGGCGCGGCGCGATCTCGTCAGCCTTCTCATCTACGGCGCGACGCTTGGGCTGATGAACCTTTCCATCTATCACGCCTTCGCGCGTATCCCGCTGGGCATCGCTCTTGCCATCGAGGTCGTGGGTCCGCTCGCCGTGGTCCTTCTCACCTCGCGCCGGCTCCAGGACTTCGTCTGGACCGCGCTCGCGATCGTGGGACTTTACCTCCTGCTCGTGCCGGAGGAGGGCGTGCCACCGCTGGACCCATGGGGCATCATGTTCGCGGCGAGCGCCGGGGCCTGCTGGGCGTTCTATATCGTCTTCGGTAAACGCGTCTCCAGCGCGATGGCCGGTGGAAAGGCTGTGGCGCTTGGCATGGTCATCGCCGCCGTCATCACCGTTCCGCTCGGCGCCGCGACATCGGGCGCCGCCATGCTGCAGGGGCGCGTGCTTCTGATCGGTCTCCTGGTTGCGCTGTTGTCCTCGGCGGTTCCCTATACGCTCGAAATGCAGGCGCTACGCCGGCTGTCCAGCAGGGTTTTCGGCATCCTCGTGAGTTCGGCACCCGCCATAGCGGCTCTCGCCGGCTTTCTGGTGCTGGGCGAGAAACTCGCAATCGCTCAATGGGTAGCCATCAGCATTGTGATCCTGGCCTCGGCGGGCGCAACGGCGACGGCCGCGAAGAGGGCGGCCTGAGAGCTTTATGCTCTATCGTTCCGGGTGAACAGGGCCTAGGCTTCGGGGATCAAATCACGCACACGCCGCGTTGCCGTCGTGAACGCGTCAGCAAGACCGCCGGGGGAACTCGTGACTGAGCATACATCGACGTTGGCTCCCTTTCGCCATGATGTCTTTCGCTCGGTCTGGATCGCCAACATCGCCTCCAACTTCGGCACCATCATTCAGGGCGTCGGCGCCGCATGGATGATGACCTTGATCTCCGATTCCGCCGATCTGGTGGCCCTGGTGCAGGCTGCCGCGGCCGCGCCCATCATGCTCTTTTCAACGCTCTCGGGAGCGATCGCGGACAACTTCAACCGCCGCCGCGTGATGCTGGTGGGGCAGGGCTTCATGCTGGCGGTGTCGGTCATGCTGGTCGTGACCGCCTGGTTTGGCGGCCTCACGCCCTGGCTTCTGCTTGCCTTCACCTTCCTCCTCGGCTGTGGCACCGCCCTCAACAATCCCTCATGGCAGGCCTCGGTCGGCGATATGGTCCCGCGCGCCGACCTGCCGGCAGCGGTGCTGCTGAACGGCCTTGGCTTCAACATCACACGCAGCCTGGGCCCGGCGATCGGCGGCGTCATCGTGGCTTTCGCGGGCGGCGTCGGCGCCTTCGTGTTCAACGCCTTCAGCTATCTGCCCATCATGACCGTCCTGATGCGCTGGAGGCCGTCCATCCCTGAAAGCCCACTGCCGCGCGAGCCTCTCATCATCGCCATCGGCGCGGGCCTCCGCTATGTCGCCATGTCGCCGAACATCGGCAAGGTGTTGCTCCGCGCCGCCATCTCCGGCGGCGGCAGCGTCGCCATCCTTGCGCTGCTGCCTCTGGTGGCACGCGATATCCTGCAAGGCGGCCCTTTGCTCTATGGCGTCATGCTCGGCTTCTTTGGCGCCGGTGCCGTCTTCGCCGCGCTTTTCAGTTCGGGGATAAGAGAGAAGCTTTCGGCGGAATGGAGCATCCGTCTGTGCTTCATCGGCTTTGCGATCTGCACCACCATCATCGCGCTCAGCACGACGGCCTGGATCACCTGTCCGGCGCTGATGATCGGCGGTGCCTGCTGGGTGCTGTCGACCTCCTTCTTCAACGTCACGGTCCAGCTGTCGACGCCGCGCTGGGTCCTCGGCCGCACGCTGTCGCTCTATCAGACCGCGATGTTTTCAGGCGTCGCGCTTGGCAGCTGGATCTGGGGGCTTTTTGCCGAACAGCATGGCACCAGCGATGCATTGCTCATCGCCTCGTGCTGGCTGGTCGCGGGCGGCGCGCTCGGCTTCTTCCCCCGCCTTGCCCTGCCACAGCAAAAGGAGCTCAACCTCGATCCGCTCAACCGGTGGAAGGAACCCCACCTTGCTCTTGATGTGACGCCGCGCAGCGGACCCATCGTCATCAATATCGAATACATCATCCGCGAAGAGGACACGGCGGAGTTCCTGAACGTCATGCTGGAGCGCCGACGCATTCGCCGTCGTGATGGCGCACGCCATTGGTCACTGGCACGCGACCTGGAAGATCCGACGTTGTGGTACGAGAGTTATCGCACGCCGACCTGGATGGACTACATCCGCCACAATCACCGCATGACGCACGCGGACGCGGTGGTGGGCGAGCACATCCGCCGCCTCCATGCCGGAACCGAGCCGCCGCGCATCCACCGCACCATTGAACGTCCGGTGAAATGGAACGAAGTGGTCGCTCCGTCGTCTAAGGGTATGGTCGACCTCCATCACTGAGATAGGTCCGTCATATTCTCCGAATGGACTAGTTTTGCTTTCTTTTTCCGCTTGAGAGTGAAATAGGATTACTTACGCTGAAGTCTTCGGGGCTGGGGAGGCCAAGTTGAAGATCCTTATTGTCGGCAATATGGGCTATGTCGGCCCGGTCGTTACGCGCCATCTTCGGCAGAAATGGCCGGACTGCGAACTTGTTGGGCTGGACAGCGGTCTTTTTGCGCATTGTCTTTCCGTACCAAGGCTTCCGGAGACGCGGCTCGACCGCCAGATCTTCTGTGACCTGCGCGATATTGCGCCAGAGATGTTGGATGGTGTCGACGCGGTGGTTAATCTTGCCGCGGTGTCCAACGATCCCATGGGAGCTCGTTTCGAGGACGTCACCGATGAGATCAACTGGCGCGCCGGTGCCCGCCTTGCGGAGATGGCGGCGGCGGGCGGCGTCAAGCGCTTCGTCTTCGCCTCCAGTTGCTCCATGTACGGCTTTGCCGAAGGCGGTCCGCGAGCGGAACATCATGATCTCAATCCCTTGACGGCTTATGCCCGCTCCAAGGTCGCCACCGAGAAGAGCCTCGCCCAGATGGCACCGAACGGAATGGTGACAACGGCGCTGCGTTTCGCCACCGCCTGCGGTTTCTCCGAACGCATACGGCTCGACCTTGTCTTGAATGATTTCGTCGCCTCCGCGCTCGCGACGGGACGCGTCACCGTCCTCAGCGACGGAACACCGTGGCGCCCCCTCATCCATGTCACCGACATGGCGCGTGCCATCGAGTGGGCAATCACGCGTGACGAGAGCGAGACGGGCTCTCATCTTGCCGTCAATGTCGGAACCAACAGCTGGAACTATCAGGTCCGTGACCTGGCAGAGGCGGTGGCGGCGGAGATTGAAGGAACGGACGTCTCCATAAACACGGACGCACCGCCCGACAAGCGATCCTATCAGGTGGATTTTTCGCTGTACGCGAAGCTCGCGCCTGAGCATCAGCCCCGCGTGACGCTTCCTGAAGCCGTGGCGGATATCGCGGCAGGTCTCAGCCGCTTGGGCTTCCAGGACCAGGACTTTCGAACTTCCGCTTTCGTGCGGCTGAACGTGCTCGATCAAGCGATTGCACAGGGCTCGTTAAACACCGATCTCCGCTGGACCTGACCCCCCATAATTTGACTCATTGCCAATAGCGGTTCTTACTACGCGCTGATGATGTTGCAGTGCACTCCCAGTGCGTTGTAGACAACGAAGGTTACTTCCGGCGGGTACCAATGAAGTTCCATAAAACACCAGTGGAAACGGCCCGTTTGATCGAGCCCGAGCCACGCGGCGACAGCCGTGGCTTCTTTGCTCGCATCTATTGCGGCGATGAATTCGCAGCGGAAGGGCTGGAAACCGACTTCGTTCAGGTCAACAACTCGTTAAGCGCGCAGGCCGGCACCCTGCGGGGCATGCACTATCAGCTGCCGCCTGCGGCGGAGGTAAAGCTCGTCCGCTGCATCCGTGGCAGCCTTTGGGATTGCATCGTCGATCTGAGGCCGAATTCTCCGACCTCGGGAAAGTGGTTCGCTGCCGAACTCAGTGCCGAGAACCGCCTGATGATGTATGTGCCGCGTGGCTTCGCGCACGGCTTCATCACGCTGACCGAAGATACCGAAGTGATCTACATGGTAAGCGCCGCCTATGCGCCGCAGAGCGAGCGCGGCCTTCGCTGGAACGATCCGGCCTTCGGCATCGAATGGCCACGCCAACCTATGGAAATTTCTGAGAAGGACGCCTCCTGGCCGGACTTCGATCCGGCCTTCCATGGAGCGGAGCATTTGCGCGTCCTGGTCTGAGGGCGCGCCGGGAGGGCTGGAATGATCATCGTGGATACCGCCATCAAGGCACGTCTGGCGACCGGAAAACCGGTGGTCGTCGGCATGATCGGCAGCGGGTTCATGGGGCGCGGCATGCTGGTGCACGTGGAGCGCCACATGAAGGTGCTGCACTTCGCGGCCATCGCAAACCGCAATGTGCAGCGGGCGATCGATGCCTATGTCGCCGCCGGTATCGCTCGCGAAGACATCGCGGAAGTGGAGAGTGATGCTGCCTTTGCCGAGGCCATCGCATCAGGCAAGCGTGTTGTCACCCCCGATCCTCTGCTGATTGCGCGTTCGCCGGCTATCGAGATCGTCATCGAGACAACCGGAGCCGTGGAACACGGCGCGAAAGTGACCCTGGCCTGCATCGAGAATGCCAAGGATATCGTCTCGCTCAACGTCGAACTCGATGCCACGGTCGGCCCGCTTCTGAAGAAGAAGGCGGATGCGGCGGGGGTGATACTGACCGGCGCCGACGGCGACCAGCCCGGCGTCACCATGAATTTGGTGCGCTATATCGAGACCATGGGGCTCAGGCCGCTTGTCTGCGGCAACATCAAGGGCCTACAGGACCGCACCCGCAATCCGACCACACAGCAAGCTTACGCCAAACAGTGGAACCAGACGCCGCAGATGGTGGCGAGCTTCGCCGACGGCACCAAGATGACGGCCGAACAGGCCATCGTCGCCAATGCCACCGGCATGAAGGTGTCGCAGCGCGGGATGATCGGCCGCGAGCACGATGGCCATGTCGATGACCTCACTGCCTTCTACGACATTGACCAGCTTCGCGCCCTCGGCGGCATCGTCGACTATGTGGTCGGCACCCGCCCGAGCCCCGGTATCTATGTTCTTGCCGAGGCGCTCGATGACAATGCCGCCTTTTACTTGAACCTGGGCAAGCTCGGCAAAGGGCCGCTCTACAGCTTCTATACGCCCTGGCACCTCACCGTCCTTGAGTTCGGACTTTCCATCGCCCGCGTCGCCCTGTGCCGCGATGTGATCATCGCGCCGAAGGATGGACCCAGCGTCGACGTCGTTGCTTGCGCCAAGGTGGACCTCAAGGCCGGGGATGTGGTCGACGGCATCGGCGGCTATTCCACCTATGGCGTCGGCGAGAATTACGAGGTCAGCCGTACGGAACGCCTGCTGCCCATGGGGCTGGCCGAAGGCTGCAGGCTGAAACGGGACGTCTCGCGCGACCAGGCCCTGACTTACGACGATGTCGAGCCGCCTCACGGCAGCATGGTTCACGCACTGCGAGCCGAACAGGACGCTCTTTTTCCGGCAGGAGTGGCATCATGAAGGTGGTGATTTTCGCCGGCGGATACGGTAGCCGGCTCAGTGAAGAAACGACCTTGAGACCCAAGCCCATGGTGGAGGTAGGCGGTAAACCTATCATCTGGCACATCATGAAGATCTATGAGCACCACGGCTTCCGGGACTTTATTGTCTTGGGCGGGTATAAGGTCGATTTCATCAAGAATTATTTTCACTCCTATTATGCCCAGAACAGCGACTTCACGGTGGATCTGTCCACCGGGGAGGTTACCTGGATGCATAACGCGGTGGAGAAATGGCGCGTCACGGTGCTGGACACGGGGCTGGAGACGATGACCGCCGGCCGCCTCAAGCGTGCCCGCCAGCACATTGGTAATGACACCTTCCTGCTGACCTATGGCGACGGCGTGTCCGACGTCGATGTCGGCGCGGCGATAAAAGCGCATCGCGACAGCGGCAACTGGGTCACGCTCACAGCCGTAAGCCAGCCGGGGCGTTATGGCGCCCTGGGCCTGTCGGACGACATGTCACGGGTCCGAACCTTCCGCGAGAAGGCCGCCGGGGACGGCGGCCTCATCAACGGCGGCTACTTCGTCGTGGAGCCGGAGGTGTTCGACTTCATCGAGGGCGATGACACCGTTTGGGAAGAGGGCCCCATGGACGCTGTCATCGCACACGGGAAGCTCGGCTCCTTCTGGCACAAGGGCTACTGGCAGAGCATGGACAGCCTGCGCGACAAGATGGTGCTGGAAAACCAATGGGCCAGCGGCAATGCGCCCTGGAAGGTCTGGGTCTAGGCAAAGGCAGCGCGAGGTGCCTCTGCCTCGTGGCGTGCCCCTTTGAGAAGGCGCAGCACTTCGGCGCGCAGCTCATCGGAATCGATCGTCGTGCGCTCCAGCAGCAGCTGATAGTTGAAGTCGGCATCGTCCTGGCGCCAGTCGAAATTGGCGATAGGGTCGCTCATCGAGAGATAGCGGAAGCCGTCATAGGCTGAGCATGGCTCCTCAACCACCGGAATGGCGCCACACAGGACGCTTTCGAAGAAGCGATAGGTCCAGCTATGGCCTTGCGCACCGAAATCGCCGCTTGGGCACAGGACGAAGCGGGAGGCCAGGAGCAGATCGTAATATTGAACGTTCCAGGCCTTGGCCGGAAAAACGCGGCCCTGATTGGAAAACGAGAGAACCATGTGCTTGGTCGAAACGGTTTCCGATATCGCAAGTCCCAGGCGGCGTACGACCTTATTGGCGAAGAGCCTATATCGGCTCGGCGCCTGCGGGATCTTCACTTCCTCGCTCATGCCCGAGATCGTGAGCCAGTTTTCAATAGCGCGCCGCCGGCTATCGGTCAGAAGCCCCGCGAAGGAGACATGAACGGGCCGGTCGTGGCTCCACCGGGAGCGGCAGTATTCGGTCGCTGCCTTTGGGAAGACGATCGGGCGGGAAATCTCACCGATGCGGGTTTCAGGGCCGAGATGATTGAGAACGATGCCGGTGAGAACAGGAACCGCCTCGCGGCCCAGTTCCACCTTCATGCCGAACACATCTTTCAGCGCGCGGATCCGGATTTCATGTTCCGGCGCGACCTGCAATGTGAATCCGGCTTCGGTGATCGCATGAAGGACCCGCAACGATTGGATCCAGCTTAGGTCAACGGCCGCCTCGAACAGCATGCGTTACCCCTCCCGGCTTAAGGTTCAAGTGGCAGCCATTGCGGCGCCACTCGAGCTTTCAACTCCCGGGACTATGGCACGGTTTCATAGTTAGCTACAATTTCAGACAATAATGCATTTGCATGAGTGGCAACCGGTTTCGCTTGAAACTGGCAGGGCCGCCAGCAGTATGTTGCGATGCAATATGACCGCTAAATCCAAGTTTATTCAGCAGGTTTTGGCAACTCCTGCCGCCGCCCGATCAGCAGAAAGGGAATGCCGGCAATCAGGACGGCAACACCCATCAATGCCCCAACCCCGGTGTAGACTAGGCTGGAGTAGAGCAGTCCGGCGCACATCAGGGTGAAGAGCGCGGGCAGCACCGGATAGAGCGGCACCTTGAAAGGCCGCTCGATGTCGGGTTCGGCTCGCCGAAGCACAAAAAGCGACAGGCTAACGAAGAGCATGAACAGCCAGAACACCGGAGCCGTGAAATCCACCATGGATTGAAAACCATCGCGCGTTGCCGCGCCCAGAGCCACGAGGGCCAGCGAAAGGCCGCCCTGCACCAGCAATCCGTTGAGCGGCGTGTCACCGCGATCATCCCAGTCGCCGACGCCCGGCAACTGCGGCATATCGCGCCCGAGCGCGTAATAGGCCCGGGCGCCGGTGAAGATGGTCCCGTTGATGGTGCTCAAGGAGGCGAGCCCGACAATGAGGCTGAGCGCGAATACGCCAGCCTCGCCGGCGGCGGCCCGCATCACCACGGCGGCAGGCGCGTCGGCGGCACGCAGGCCGTCAAGCCCGAGCAGGCCGAGAAAGGCGAGATTGACCGCGGTATAGGCGATGACGATCACGGCCGTGCCATAGACCAGCACACGAACCATGGTGCGTTTGGCATCACGCAGTTCGCCCGACATATAGGCCGCTTCGTTCCAGCCTCCGTAGGTAAGGAGCACGAAAACCATCGCCATGCCGAGCGCGCCTGTTGTGCCGGTGCTGCTCTCCGAGGGTGGAATCGCAGCGGGGTCGGCCACGAAACCGGCGACAACCACGCCTCCCACGGCCGCCAGGGTCAGCGTGGTCAGCGCAATCTGCAGCGTTTTGGACTGGGGTGTTCCAAGGACGTTGAGGCCTGTCAGCAAGGCCACGGCGATCGCCGCATGGATGGCGCCGCCGTAGCTGCCGAGCGACATAATTTCCTGCATGTAGTCGCCAAAGACGAAGGCAACGGCCGCGATGGCGCCGGGCTGGATGACCGTGCAGCGTGCCCAGGCGAAGAGGATCGCCATGTTGCGACCGAAGGCGCTCCGGAGAAAATGGTATTCGCCGCCGACATTGGGGTGGGAGGCCGCCAGCTCGGCGTAGCACAGGGCACCAATGAAGACCGCGAAGCCTCCAACCAGCCAGACGATGATGAAAGCCGCATCGCTGCCCACATTGGCAGCCACCAGTGGCGGCGTTCGGAAGATACCGATGCCGACGACGACGCCCACCATGATGGCGACGCCGTCGAGGACGGATAGGCTGGCAAGAGGCTTGGCTTCAGTGGCCATGGAGGGACCCCGTCGATGGAGTGAATGACGACGGCGCGGCCAAGACCGCGCCAGGAAGCATCAGGCGCGGGTAGCCTTCCAGGTGCCCTTGGCATTTTCCGCCTCAACCGGCTCGAAGCTGCTGCCATTGATGCGGCCGACGAACTCGCGACGGCTCTCCCCTTCGCCGAAGGTGATGCGCACCACCTCTCCTTTGATCTCGCCCGTGGCGTCCATGCGAGTGCCGCCGACTTCGGCCGATCCCTTGAGTTTCTGGAAGTTCTGGTTGAGCGACAGGTTCACCGTTTCCCCATTATGCTCCACGTTCCAGCGTCCGTAGAATTTGGCCGGAACCACCCAATGGTAGACCGTGCGGCCATCGACGCTCGCGCGCTCATCCGGCTCCCATTCTCCCATGTCGAAGGCGTGGGAGACGATGCGGGTGCCCGGTTTCAGATCCAGGATGCGCTGGCGCAGGTCGCGGTTCACCGATGGCAGTAGATACATGGTGATGACATCGGCACCGGAAATATTGGTGTCGAACAGGTTCTGCTCCTTGAAGGTGACCTCGACCCCCGCTTCTTTGGCGTTTGCCTCGGCTTCGGCGATGCGTTGCGGGTTGAGGTCCACGCCATAGGCGCGTGCGCCGCGCTTGGCGGCGGCGATGGCGATCCGTCCGTCGCCGGAACCGAGATCGATGACATTGTCCCCCTCTTTAACCTGGGCGAGATCCAGCATCTTTTCGACGACACTCGGGGGCGTCGGCACATAGGGAACATCGAGATCAAGCCCTTGCGCGGAGGCATGGCTGAAGGCGAGCGAGGCGAAAAAAGCGGCGGCTGCGGACAAACGGGCCGGACGGCCCCAGAGGATGGAGGTCATTGGCGGCTCTCCCGATTGGACGAGGGGATCTCGAGGATGCGACAGCGAACGCATTGAATGCGACATAGGTCCAACACAGTTGGACGCATTCGCGTGAGTTCACGGCAATGTGTGCAGGGGCGGGGGAACTTTTAACGCCGCGACAAAGCAGCGGCAGGCCCGGATTTTTATCCGGGCCGATAAGCAGCCTTTGATGCCTAGGCTACGTCTTTCGCGCTCCGGGTAGCGGCGCCGGCTGGAGCGGCAACCGCTTGGTAGAAGTCACGAATGTTCGGTCGATCCGGCAGGTTGAGAATAAAGCTCATAATGCCGTCCGCCGCCTCGCCCGCAGCAAAGCTCCGGTCGGTGTTGCTGATGAACTTTGCCTGGATGAAATTGGAGCCGATCGGCCGCCCTTGAGAACCGAGATTGATGTCCACCGATTTTGTGAACGTCTGGCCGTCCCTCAGCCGCACCACCAGCGATCCTGGATAAAACGTCGGGAAGGAGGTGCCCGACACGCCCTCGCATAGCACCCTGTCGGCAAGCGCTAGAATGCGGGCGTCTTGCAGGACATCGGCATCGATATCAGAGAGGGTGAACTGCCGCCGTACCAGCGCCGTAGCTACCAGGAAGGGCAGGGCGAATTGCGCGTCCGACGGCGTTTTGGGGCGACGCTTGCGTTCGATCGGAGCCCCGATCTTGCCGACCACTTCGGCGGGCACACAGGCCGTGATCTCCTCAACCTCGTCGATGTCGAAATTGTCGTATTGGCTGAGTTCGACGGCAGCTTCGATGCAGGCATGGCTGTAATAGGCGGCAGGAAAGGGCTTCACAGCGATCTTCGGTACCTCCCACTCCGCTCCGATCGATTGCACCATGCCGGGAAGATCAGTGTCCAGGGCGTCCATGCCGATGAAGCTCTGGAAGAGACCAAAGCGTCCTTCATATGTGTGCCGCGCACCAGTCAGGCCCTGTGCTGCCATCATCGCGGCGGTCATGCCGGCTTGCGCCGCCCAGCCCGGGTGGAAGGACTTCATGCTGCCCCCGTCATCGAGGAATTGCATGGAGCCGCTCGCCAGCGAAAGAGCGATGCCTTGGGCATGGACCATTTGTTCGTGATCGAGCTTCAGCAGCTTACCTGTCGCCAGAGCGGCCGCGAAGGTGCCAATGACGCCCGTCGGATGAAAGCCGCGCCGTTGGAACGCGCCCTTGGCCGCCATGCCGAGCCGCGCCGCAACCTCGGCGCCAGCGACATAGGCTTCAAGCACCTCCCGGCCGGAGGCACCCAGATGGGCGCCTGTCGCGAGCACCGCGGGGAAGGCCGTGCAGGTGACGTGGAGGATCGCCGCCATATGCGTGTCGTCGAACTCCAGGCTGTGCATCAGAAGCCCGTTCGCGCAGGCGGCATCGCGGGCGCCAAGCTGCGCCGGATGACCAATAACCGCATGGCTGCCGGTGCCCCCAAGTGCGGCGAGGCTCTCGATCAAGCCCCGTCCATGACCCCTGGCGCTTGCAGCAAGCGCAACGCCCACCGCGTCGAGGATCAGAAGGCAGGCGCGCTCGGCGACCTCGGCGGGCATCGCATCATAGCTGATGCCGGTCACGGCCCGGGCGATGCTGCCGGCAAGCGGGACCGAAACCGTGTCATGCGGCATGGGCATCGCCTGCCTTGGCGGGATAGAGATGGCAGGCCACGCCGCGGTGACCTACCTCGCGCCAGGCTGGGTATTCGCGGCGGCAAATATCCATCGCCTTGGGGCAACGCGGATGGAAATGGCACCCGCTTGGTGGCGACATGGCCGAGGCGGCGTCGCCCTCGATCTTGGCCACGGTGATCTTCGCTCTGGGGTCCGGCACCGGGGAAGCGGCGCGCAATGCCTGGGTATAGGGATGCAGCGGTTCCTCGAAGACGTCGTTGACGCTGCCCTTTTCGACGATGCGGCCGAGATACATCACCGCCACCTGACGGCAGAAGTGCCTGACGACGCCGAGATCGTGGGAGATGAAGACAAAGCTGAGCCGGCGCGTCCGCTGCAGCTTTTCCATAAGCTGCAGCACCTGTGCCTGGATCGAGACATCCAGCGCGGACACCGGCTCATCCGCGATGATCAGCCGGGGATCGAGTGCCAGGGCGCGGGCGATGCCGATGCGTTGCCGCTGCCCGCCGGAGAACTCATGCGGATATTTCTGCATCGCCTGCGGTGGGAGACCGACCTCGGCGAGGACCGACTGGATCTTTTCCTCCACATCCCGCCGGGTGGCGACACCATGCAGCAGCATGGGCTCAGCCAGCGTCCGGCCGATGGTCAGGCGCGGGTTCAACGACGCGTAAGGGTCTTGGAAGATGATCTGTATTTCCCGGCGCAGAGCCCGCATGCGTTTGCGGTTGGCGGTGAGCAGATCCTCGCCCTGATAGAACACCTGGCCGGCGTCGGGCTCCACCAGACGCAGGATCGACCGGCCAGCCGTCGATTTCCCGCAGCCGGATTCACCGACGATGCCGAAGCTTTCGCCCTCGCCGACGCTGAAGGAAATATCGTGCAGGGCCTGCAGCTTCGCCTTGCGCGACCCCATGAACCCCTTGCCGACGACGAAGGTCTTGGAAACATTCTTGACGTCGAGGAGAGTGGTCATGAGGCAATACTTTCCTGCACGGGAAGATCGGCGCGTACCCAGCAGCGGGCGGTATGATGGGGATTGCCGCCAACCGGAGCGAGAGGCGGTACCTCCCGGATGCAGCGTTCAATGCGCAAAGGGCAGCGGTCGGCATAGCGGCAGCCGGGCGTTCTGACGGTGATGGGTGGCACCTGGCCAGGGATCGGGTGCAGTTCCGATCGGTCGCGGTCGACACGGGGCATGGAGCGCAGCAGTGCTTCAGTATAGGGATGCGTCGGCCGATCGAAGAGCTGCTCGACCGGCGCCTCCTCAATGATGCGGCCGCCATACATCACGGCGACCCTGTCGGCGATGGAGGCCACCACACCGAGATTGTGGGTGATGAAGACCATCGCCATCCCGGTACGCTCTTTCAGTTCAGCAAGGAGCGCCAGGATCTGGACCTGGATCGTGACGTCGAGGGCCGTGGTCGGTTCATCGGCCAGAAGGAGCTGCGGATCGCAGGCAAGCGCCATGGCGATCATCACGCGCTGCCGCATGCCGCCGCTGAACTGATGCGGATAGTCCTTGAAGCGGCTGGGGGCGGAGGGGATCTTCACCAGCTCAAGCAATTCCAACGCGCGGGCATTGGCTTGCCGCCGCGAGAGCCCGCGATGGTAGCGGAGCGATTCCGCAATCTGGTCGCCGATGGTCATCACAGGATTGAGCGATGTCATGGGCTCCTGAAAGATCATGGACATGGCGTCGCCGCGAATGGCCTCCATCTCCCGCTCCGAACAGGCCAGGAGATCGCGGCCCTGCAACCGGATGCTCCCGGAGCTGATGCGGCCCTGAGTCTTCGAGATCAGCCGCATGACCGAGAGCGCGGTGATGCTTTTGCCGCAGCCGGATTCGCCGACGATCGCGAGCGTCTCGTTCGGTTTGACGGAGAAGCTGAGATCGCGCACCGCCGGGTGCCACGCACCATTGATGCGGAACTCGGTGGTTATGTTCTCCACCGAAAGGACGGGCTGGAGCGGGGAGTTGAGGGTGTCACTCATGGCGAAGCTTCGGATCCGTTGCGTCGCGCAGCCCGTCTCCCAGGAGATTGAGCGCAACCATGATGATGAGGATGGCGAGGCTGGGAAAGAGCACGAGCCAGGGCGCGTCGAGCATGTTCTCAAAGCCGTCGCGGATCATGCCGCCCCAGGTCGCGGTCGGAGGCCGCACCCCCAGGCCGATGAAGCTGAGAGAGGCCTCGGTACGGATCGCGGTGGCGAGCCACAGCGAAGCCAGCACCAGGATTTCGTCCATGATGTTCGGCAGGATGTGGACCAGCATGATGCGCAGGTCCGAAAAACCAAGCGCCCGCCCGGCCTCGACGAAATCCCTCTGCTTCACGGCCATGGTCGGCGCACGGGCGATACGCGCGAAGGGCGCGATGGCCGTGAAGGCGATGGCGATGATCAGATTGGTCAGCGTCGGACCCAGCACCGCCACCACCAGAAGGCCCATGACGAGGCTGGGAAAGGACAGAAGGACGTCCATGACCGCCATGATGACACGGTCGGTGCGGCCACCGACATAGCCGGCGATAATGCCGAGCAAACCGCCGACGATCATGGCGATCGCGATGGAGCTGACGCCGACGAACAGCGAAACCCGGCCGCCCCACAGGATGCGCGAGAGGATGTCGCGACCGTAGGTGTCGTTGCCCAGGAGGTATTCGTCCGATGGCGGCGCCAGGTTGAGGAGAATGTTCTGCTCGTTCGGATCGTAAGGTGCGAGCCATGGCGCGAGAATGGCCGAAACGATGACCAGAAGCGTCACGATGGCGCCTACGCTCGCCGCCTTCCGGCGCCACATGAGGCGCCCCAGCCGCGACAGCCGCGTCTCTGCTGCGATCGCGCTCATTGGTGCCTCACTTTCGGGTCGATGACGCCATAGAGAAGATCGGTGATGAGGTTGGCGAGGACGATGAAGAAGGCATAGATCACGAGCATGGCCTGCAGGGTCGTGTAATCGCGGGCGTTGAGCGCGATGACGATCAGTTTGCCGAGTCCGGGCCGGTTGAAGACCATCTCCGTCAGGACCGAGTTGCCGATGAGGACGCCAAGATAAAGGCCGATCACCGTCACGATGGGGATCAGGGCGTTTCTGAGCGTGTGCCGCCAGATCACCATGCGGGCCGGAACGCCCTTGGCGCGCGCCGTGCGGATATAATCCTCGCTGATCACCGTCAGCATGCTGGAGCGGGTCACACGGGTGATATAGGCCACCATGATCAGCCCGAGATTGAGCGAGGGA
The DNA here is from genome assembly GCF_014635245.1 of Agaricicola taiwanensis. Lineage (GTDB taxonomy): Bacteria > Pseudomonadota > Alphaproteobacteria > Rhizobiales > Methylopilaceae > Agaricicola > Agaricicola taiwanensis. Next base: position 722,645 of record NZ_BMCP01000001.1, read on the forward strand.
AGTATCAACGCGCGCAGGCGCTGCACGGGATCGGCATAGGCGGCCTCACCGATAACGGGAAACCAGCGCAGCTCGATCGCGAAGGCGAGCAGCAGCAGGATGGCGGAAATGAACGCCGGGAACGACAGGCCGAGCAGCGAGAAAAAGCGAATGGAGAAGTCGATCCAGGTGTTGCGGTAACGGGCCGCGATGACGCCGAGAGGGAGCCCGAGCACGATGCCTATGATCAGCGAGGCCGCTGTCAACTCCAGCGTGTAGGGCAGCACACGCAGCACTTCCGTCAGGACCGGCTGATTGCTGATCATGGAGCGGCCGAAATCGCCTTGGGCGATGGCGCCGATGAAGCTGAAATACTGCTCCATGAGCGGCTTGTTCAATCCCAGCTGCTCCCGCAACTGGTCGATCGCCACCTGGGTCGCATTCTCGCCCAGGATGACGATGGCAGGATCCCCGGGGGCGACCCGCACCAGGAAGAAGACGATCGTCAGCACACCGAGCAGCGTCGGGATGGCCACCAGGAGCCGCTTCAGGGTGTAAGCCAGCATCAGCGGGCGCCTCTTAGGGAGCCGGCAAACATGGCTATGCCTCGGTCAACTGATCCGAATGCGCAAAGCTCCATGGACATCATAGGCATGCTCCGTCGCTGACGCACGGAGGTCGGCGCCAGTCGGAACAAGCCTGCGCATGAATGAACTCATCGTCAATATGAAATTTTCACTTGCGTGATGCCATCATTGATGAAACTTTCGTGTCGGCCGGGGATAGTGCCGGTGGCACGGAGCTGAAATGGCATCGACCACAAGCTATGAAGCGCGGAGCGTCGCGGACCTCTGGTTGGGTCAGCAGATCCGCCAGACGCGCAAGAAGCGCGGACTGTCGATTTCGGATCTGTCGAAGCAGTGCGGGATGTCGGTCGGGCTCGTCAGCCAGATCGAACGGGGGATCAGTTCACCCTCGGTTCGCGCTCTTCGGTTGATTTCGGAAGCGCTGGAGATCCCAAGTTCTGCTCTGCTCAAATTCGGTGACGCGCCCGCCTCGGATGAGAAGGGGATCGTGTCCCGGGCCAACAGCCACCCGACGTTGAACAATCCCGAAAAGGGCATTGAGAAGGTGATCGTGACGCCGCAGCCATCGGCCGGCATCAACGTCTATCGCGCTTTCATAGAGCCCGGCGGCTCAACCGGTGAAGAGCTTTTTACCATCGAGCGGGGAGAGCAGGTCGGCCTCGTGCTGACGGGGCAGCTGGAGCTTTGGATTGAAGACAAGTGCTTCACGCTAAAGCCGGGCGACAGCTTCCGGTACCACAGCAAGACGCCGCACAGGTGGCGCAATCCCGGTGACACGAGGACAGAGGTGATCTGGGTCGTGGCAGCCGTGGCGCTCATTAACGACAAGTAAAACAAGGAAACAGGGGACTTCAGATGACGCGATTTAACTGCCGGCCTCTCATTGCCGCTGCGCTGATCGGCACAGCGGGATTCTTATCCAGCGGTCCAGCCTTCGCCCAGGAAAAGGTGCTGTCGGTCGGCATGGCCGCCTCCGATCTCGGTACGCTTGATCCGCACCGTGGCGCGGCAACCCAAGAGAAGATCGTGCTGGCCTGGATGTACAACGGACTGACCCGCTTCAAGCCGGGCTCCGTCGATCTCAATGACATCGAGCCGGATCTGGCGACCAAGTGGGAGATCTCGGAGGACAAGAAGGTCTGGACCTTCACCTTGCGGGATGACGTCAAATTCCATGGCGACTACGGCATGATGACGGCGGAAGATGTCGTCTTCTCCATCAAGCGCGCGGCGGACCCCGCCACCTCCTCCTTCTCGTCCGATTTCGCCAATATCGCCGATGTCGAGGCGGTGGACGACAAGACGGTGCGCTTCACGCTGAAGGAGCCGTCGGCCACACTGCATTACACGCTGGTCGGCTTCCAGGGCGGCTTCATCGTGTCCAAGAAGGCGGTGGAGAAGCACGGCGACAATTTCCGTGTGAACCCGGCTGGAACCGGACCCTTCGGCTTCACCTCCTACCAGGCCAGTCAGTCGGTGACGCTGTCCGCCAATCGCGATTACTTCCGCGGCGCGCCCAAGATCGACAAGATCGTCTATCGCTACATCCGGTCCGACGCGAGCCGTGATCTGGCTTATGAATCCGGCGAGCTCGACCTCATCTACGGCCGTCAGGACCAGAAATGGGCCGAACGCATGAAGGCACGCGAGGACACCGTCCTCGACGTGATGGAGCCAGCCTATCAGGGCACGGCCTATCTCAACATGTCGCACAAGCCGCTCGACGACATTCGCGTGCGCCAGGCCATCGCCCATGCCATCGATGTCGATCAGGTCGTCAACTTCAAGGGACGCCTCGTCTCCGAAGCGCCTGTGACCATCTTCCCGAAGGCCACTCTCGGCGCGGACCCGGAAGCCAAATTGCCGGCCTATGATCCCGAGAAGGCCAAGGAGCTGCTGAAGGAAGCCGGTTTCGGCGATGGCCTGCGCCTCAAGATGGTGCAGAGCCAGAACATCACCAGTCTCGGGCCCGCGCAGATCGTTCAGGCCCAGTTGAAGAAGGTCGGCATCGAGATCGACATGGATGTGGTGGAACATGCCACTTATCACCAGCAGATCCGCCAGAACCTGTCCGACATTGTGGTCTACGGCGCGGCGCGCTTCCCCGTGGCCGACAATTACTTCAAGGAGTTCTATCACTCCCGCAGCGCGGTCGGTCAGCCCACCGCCGTGACCAACTTCTCGCACTGCAAGGCCGCCGATGCCGAGATCGACGCGGCCAGCAAGGAAGTCGATCCGGCGCGCCAGCAGGAGCTGTGGAAGACGGCTCAGACCAAGATCATCGATGAGGTCTGCGCGGTGCCGCTGTTCGAGCAGAAGCTCGTCTGGGCTCGCCGCAACACGCTCGACTACGGCTACGACCTGGTTGGCTCGCTGTCCTACGGTCCGCTCATCACCGAGCAGACCACGCTGAACAAGTAGGAGATCGATCGTGCGGCCGGGCCTCGACGTCATCAATGATCGTCTGTTCGACATCGCGATCGTCGGGGCCGGCATCAACGGCGCTGCCGCGGCTCGCACCGCGGCAGCGGCCGGATATTCGGTCGCCCTTCTCGACAAGGGCGACTATGGATCGGGATCCAGCAGCCGCTCCAGCCGTCTTCTGCACTGCGGCTTGCGCTATCTGGCGCCGGGCGGACCGCTGTCCAATTTCGTCCGGCATCCGGGCCGCTTCCTCGATGTGCTGAAGACCGCACGGCGCTCCATGGCGGTGCGCAGCGATTTTGTGCGGACGCAGCCGCAGAGCGTACAGCCGATCCGCATGCATTATCCCGTCTACGCGGACGGACCCTATGCGCCGTGGCAAATCGATGTGGCATTTGGGTTGCTGCGATCCCTGGGAGACGACGGGGTATCCCTGAACTACAGGCGCATGACCGCCGCTGAGGCGCAGGGCAAGATCCCCTTCGCCAAATGGCTGCGCGATCAGCCGCTGCTCAAAAGCATCGCCTCCTACACCGAATACCAGTTCGACTGGCCGGAACGCGTCGTGCTCGATATGGCCTTCGATGCCGAGCGGGCAGGCGCCGTCATCCGCAATTACACCGCGGTCACCGCCTTCGAGCGGCAGGGCGACCAATGGGAACTGCGTGTCTCCGACATCACGACCGGGGAAACGGCGACCTTTCGCGCGCGCAGCCTTCTTAACGTCGCGGGCGTCTGGGTCGATGAGGTCAATGCGCGGTCCGGCCGGCCGGTCGGCCGCAAGGTAACGGGAACCAAGGGTTCGCACATCGTTTTTGCATTGCCGCCCGAATGTCGCGGCCACGGCCTTGCCGGCATGTCCCGCGGTGGCCGTCCCTTCTACTGCATGCCCTGGCGTGATCTTCACTTCTTCGGCCCGACCGAGACGCTCTACGAGGGAGACCTCGACGATGTCCATGTGACCGCGGACGAGGTGGAGTTCATCCTAAGCGAAGCCATTCATCTCTTCCCGGGCCTGTCATTGCGGCGGGAGGATATCGTCTCCACCTGGGCCGGCATCCGCCCCCTGACCTATGATCCCGCCCTCCCCATGGGTCATCGCTCGCGCCGGATTCATGATCTCGGACAAGACGATCTGCCGGATGCCTTCGCGCTCACGAATGGTTCTCTCGGAGCCCATCGCGCCACCGGTCAGGATCTTCTGGACGCCGTTTCCGCTCATGTGCCGCAGCCGCCGGCACCCGCCGAGGCTATGCAAGATTCCGCGGACAGGATCACGCGAACCGCCGACTGGCGCTCCCATCTTGCGCGGATCGCCGAGACCGAACATGTCGTCACTCTCGATGATCTGCTCTCGCGCCGGCTGGGGCTTCTGTGGGAACGGCGCCAGGGACTGCCGGAGGCCGAAGAGATCGCGCAGACTGCGGGGGCTCTTCTTGGCTGGGGCGAAAACCGGGTGCAGGCCGAAGTCGCGGACTACCGGGCGACAGTCCAGCGGCTCTATGGTGTTCCTGAAGCCTGAGGTCACCGTTATGCACGGGCAATGGACATGAGCTTGCTCCGCCGCGTCAAAAGTACCGATCGCCCGACTTTGCGCTTCCGTCTCAATGGTGCGCCCCATAGCGCGTTGGAGGGCGATACGGTGCTGACGGCAGTGCTGGCTGTCAGCAACCACCTCCGCGTCAGCGAGTTCTCCGGCCAAGAGCGCGCCGGCTTCTGCTTCATGGGCGCCTGCCAGGACTGCTGGATGGCGACCGAGAACGGTGACCGCTTCCGCGCCTGCTCCACGCTGCTGACGGACGGCATGAGCCTCGTGGTGCCTGACAGCGGAAGAACGCTATGAGCACCGACCGCGTCGTCGTCATCGGCGCCGGGCCGGCGGGCATCCGCGCGGCCGAGACGCTGGTGCGCAATGGCATTCGGCCGGTGCTGATTGACGAGGCGGCACGGGGCGGAGGGCAGATCTACCGGCAGCCGCCACGGGCCTTCCGCCGTAGCGGCAAGGATCTCTACGGTTGGGAGGCGCCCAAGGCGGACGGCGTGCACAGCGCTCTCGCCCGGATCATGCCCGACATCGACTACCATCCTGAAACGCTGGTCTGGAACGCGCGCGAGGGCAAGCTCGATCTGTTGCGGGCGGGCCGCGTGGCGGAGATCTCCTTCGACCGCATCATTGTTGCGACCGGCGCACGCGACCGCGTGCTTCCCTTCGAGGGCTGGACCATGCCCGGAGTCTTCAGCCTCGGTGCCGCGCAGATCGCGCTTAAATATCAGGGCGCGCTTCTGGGCCCGCGGATCGTCTTTGCCGGAACCGGCCCGCTCCTTTACCTCGTTGCCTATCAATATGCGGCTGCCGGCGCCGCGGTGGCCGGTGTGATAGATAGTGCGCCCTTTGGAGCCCAGGTCCGCGCCCTGCCGGATCTGCTCCGGCAGCCGGTCACATTGGCGAAGGGCCTGTTTTACCGGGCGTTTCTTCATGCTCGCGGCATTCCGGTGTGGAACGCAGCCTTGCCGGTAGAGGCGCTTGGAAGCGGAACGGTGGAGGGACTGACCTGGTCGCGCAAGGGCCAGCGGCAGGATATCGCCTGCGATGCCGTCGCAACCGGTTTTGGCCTGTGCTCGGAAACCCAGATCGCCGACCTGCTCGGGTGCAAGTTCGAGTATGACGACAGCCAGCGATGCTATCTGCCCCAGGTGGACGGCGCTGGGCGCAGCTCCCGGGCAGAAGTCTACTTGGCCGGTGATGGCAGCGGCATCGGTGGTGCCGATCTTGCGGAACGAGCAGGGGAGCGCGCCGCTCTCGCACTTCTGGAAGATATCGGCCACAGCCATGACAATGCGCGTGCTGTTGTCCTTGACGGTGAGATCGGCAAACTGCGGCACTTCCGCAGAGGTCTGGAAACGGCGTTTCCCGCACCCGGCTTCGGTGACTTTCAGCTGAACGACGATCTCATCATCTGTCGCTGTGAGGAGATCACCTTTGGTGAGGCACGCCGTGCCATCGCTGCCAATGAGATCTCCGAACTCAACAGGTTGAAGGCTCTCACCCGCATCGGCATGGGGCGGTGCCAGGGACGCAGCTGCGCACCGGCGGCCGCGGAACTGCTGGCGCAATGCTCGGGCGGGGGCCTAGCCTCGGCGGGCCGCCTGCGGGCTCAGGCACCGATCAAGCCCGTTCCGCTGGCAGCCATCGGCGTGCCGCCGCCATGAGCCTATTTGCAAGCGATGTCGCCATCGTCGGTGGCGGCCTGATCGGCTCCTCGGCGGCCCTTGCGCTGCGGCGCTTGGGATTTTCTGTCGTTCTGATCGAACGGGATCTGTGCGGTGCCAGGGCAAGCGGCGTCAATTTCGGCGGCGTGCGGCGCCAAGGCCGCAGCATCGGCCAATTGCATCTGGCTATGCGTGCCCATGCGATCTGGCAGCGGTTGCCCGAACTCATCGGAACGGACGGCGAATATGTCCAGTCCGGGCATTTGAAGCTGGCCCGTTCGCCGCAGGACCTCGCCGCTCTTGCAGAGTACCGCGAGCGGACGTCGGATTTTGATCTCAAGCTGGAGATTCTGGAGGGTGCTGAATTTCGCCGCCGCTTTCCGATGTTCGGCGAAGGTGTCGCCGGTGGGTCCCTCAGCCCGGAGGATGGGCAGGCCAATCCACGTCTCGTCGCGCCCGCATTTGCGCGGGCCGCGGCCTCGGCGGGGGTGATCGTGCTGGAGCGCTGCCACCTGACAAGCATGGCTCGGGAGGAACGGAGCTTCCTCCTCCGCGCTGAGGCGGGTGTTGAGATCAGGGCGCAGCACCTCATCAACGCTGCGGGCGGCTGGGGGCATGAGGTTGCTTCCCACTTCGGCGACCACCTCCCCTTGAAAGTCGGTTATCCCACCATGGCGGTGACGGAGCCGCTTCCGGCAGTGCTCGGCGTCAGTCTCGGCGTCGAAGGCGGCGGCTTCTATGCGCGGCAGGTCGCGCGGGGCAATCTGGTCATGGGCGGCGGCTTCGGGGAAGCGACGGGGCCAGGCACCTCCCGGCCGGGGCGTCGTCCCATGGCCTCGGTTGCCGAGCAAGCGGCCGCGATCCTTCCTGCGCTGCGGCATGCCCAGGTGATTCGCTTCTGGTCCGGCACCGAAGGCTATACTCCGGATAAGAACCCGGTGATCGACTTCAGCCCGACGACTTCAGGGCTCATTCATGCCTTCGGTTTTTCCGGCGGCGGCTTCCAGATCGCGCCAGCCGTAGGCGAAGTTTTGGCCGAACTGGTAAGGGACGGCACGAGCACCACGCCTCTCGACAGCTTCCGCATTAATCGTTTCAACCCGCACCCCATGAGCGAGGCAAGCATCCTATGAGTCTGGTTCTGATCCGCAAGAACGCACCGACCAAGGCGTGGCTGGAGGCTCTGGCCGTGACCTGCCCGGATCTGAAGGTTCATATCTGGCCGGAAACCGGTCCGGTGGAGGAGGTGGAATTCGTTCTGACCTGGGCTGCCGATCCCGGTGTGATCGCGAGCTTTCCCAATCTGAAGGCCATTCTGTCGCTGGGAGCCGGTGTTGATCATATCCTGAACGACCCGACCGTGCCGCTGCATCTTCCCGTGGTGCGCATGATCGATCCGTCGCTGACGCGGGGGATGACCCAGTACCTGCTCATGGCGCTGTTGCGGCTGCATCGCAATCTCGCAGAGATGGAGGCCAATCAACGGCAGGCGCTATGGACCCGACCGGAAATCATACCGCGCCGTGTCGGTGTCATGGGCATGGGAGAATTGGGTACGGGCTTTGCCACCACGGCTGTCTCGCTCGGCTATGACGTCGCCGGGTGGAGCCGCAGCCGAAAAGATGTCGAAGGCGTTACCAGCTATGCCGGCGAGCAGGATCTCGCGCCCTTCCTGGCGCGGTCCGATGTCCTGGTCTGCCTTCTTCCCCGCACCACGGAAACCGAAGGGGTGCTGAACGCCTCGCTCTTCGAGCGCATGCCTCGCGGCGCGCATCTGATCAATGTGGCGCGTGGTGAGCATCTCGTGGAAGAGGATCTGCTGGCGGCGCTGGAATCCGGTCAGCTGGCGGGCGCGGTGCTCGACGTGTTCCGCAAGGAGCCGTTACCGGCGGAACATCCCTTCTGGTCTCACCCGCGGATTTTCGTGACCCCGCACATCGCCAGCATGACGGTGCCTGACACCGCGGCGCAGATCGTTGCTGACAACATCGGCCGCCTGCGCCGTGGTGAGCCCCCTCTCGGGCTGGTCGACCGGGACCATGGCTACTGAGGGCTTCGGCAGCAGCCACGCGCTGTCAGCATTAAAGTGGTAGCTGCGCCGGGCGCGCCGGTGCTTCCGCCGCATGGGCGGGCATCGTTGTCGTCACGCCCGTTAACGTGGCGGCAAACCAGGCGATGGTTTGGGGCAGGCCTTCGGCAAGCGGCACCGACGGTCGCCAGTCCAACAACTCTTCCGCGCGGCTAATATCCGGTTTGCGGCGCTGGGGGTCATCGGTCGGCAGCGGCTCGTACACGAGCTTTGAGGATGACGCCGGGATCAAGGCCAGCACCATCTCAGCCAGCTCGTTGATGGTGAACTCGTGGGGGTTTCCAAGATTGACCGGCACGCCGGGATTCGGGTTCACTTCCATCAGTGCGATCAAGCCCCGGACGAGGTCGGACACATAGCAGAAGGAACGCGTCTGCTCGCCATTGCCGTAGATCGTCAGCGGCAGCCCCCGGAGTGCCTGCACCACCAGATTGGAGATGATCCGGCCATCCTCGGGCTGCATCCGAGGACCGTAGGTGTTGAAAATGCGTGCCACGCGGGCGTCCACCTGCCCGCTGCGATAAAGGTCGAAGCATAGCGCCTCAGCGGCCCGCTTGCCTTCATCGTAGCAGGCCCGTGGACCAGTGCAGTTGACATGCCCCCAGTAATCTTCCCGCTGCGGGTGCTCTTCCGGATCGCCGTAAACTTCACTCGTGGATGCCTGCAGGAATGATGCACCGTAGTGTTCCGCAAGCTGCAGCAGGTTCTTGGTGCCGGCCACATTCGTCATCATGGTATGCACGGGGTCGGCCTGATACCGGGGAGGCGAGGCCGCGCAGGCAAGATTGTAGACGAAGTCCACCGGCTCGGTTATCTCCAGCAGGTCACAGATATCGTGCTCTATTAACCTGAAATTCGGATGGTTCTCGAGCGGCTCGACATTAATCATAGCGCCAGTCAAGAAATTGTCGACGCAGACAACTCGATGTCCTCGGAAAAGGAGAGCTTCGCAAAGATGCGATCCGACAAAGCCGGCGCCGCCAGCCACGACAATACTCTTATTATTGTTAATTCTGGATTTGCCGCGCATGTTTTTGTTCCCTCGACTGACGAGATATGCTCTTAAACTTGCTGTTCGATAATAGTCTCTGATATTGTATACCCTAAGGAACGATCCGGATTGTCTCTGGTTCCCAAATGACCTAGGAGTTCTTGCGCTCTTGCCTGACCGGTATGGCCGTCTAGAACACGCGAGCGGGCGGAGCGGGCGATTGCGGATCGTTTTTCCTCATCCGTTGAGGTCAAGGCATGCACCACGTCTTCGGTGGTGTTCGCGATCAGGATCGCCTCGCCGTCGGGAAACAACTCGTCCAGACCGTCCCAGTAGTCGCTGATGATGGGACTGTTGCAGGCGGCGGCTTCGAAGAGCCGAACGCTTGGTGACCAGCCCGCGGCGATCATGTCCGCGCGCGTCACATTGAGCGTGAATCTTTGCCGGCTGTAGAAGGAGGGATGATCGGCCGGTGGCAGGTGATCGACACGCTCGACATTGGCCGGCCAGTCGATGTCTGAAGGGTATTGCGGCCCGGCGACCACGAAGCGCATGTCCGGCAATCGCCGGGCAGGTCCGATCAGCAGCCGTTCAAGAGTGGGTTGCCGGTCAGGGCTATAGGTGCCGAGATAACCGAGATCCCACTGAAGCGCTTCGCCCGTTGGGCTGTAGCGGTCTGCATCGACCGAGCAGTAGAGGGCGGCGGCATGACGCGCGCCAAACACTTTTTCCAGCCGGTCGAGTGTCGGGCCGCCGGTGAACGAGAAGTAGGTGTCGAAGAGGGACACCTGACGGCGTGCGAGATATTCCTCGTCGCCGCGCTCCAGTTTTGCCAGCGTCACGGGCGTGTCGATGTCGTAAAAGCAGAACCGGCGCGGGCTCAGCGCCGCAACAGCATCGATGATCTCCACTCCGTCAGGCACATAGGAGCCGACAATCACCGCATCTGCGTCACGAAGGACATCGGAGTACGCATCGAGCAGGCCCCGCTGGCCATCGTAGTAACGGAGGTCGCAGAAATCAGGCTCCGCGAGATCGCGATGGTTTGCGTACCAGGGCACGTCCCGTTCCAGGAACAGCACGCGGTGCCCCATGGCGTGGAGCGCGCGCAGCAGCCCCCGGAACGTCGTTGCGTGCCCGTTGCCCCAGGACGATGAAAGTGAAAGACCGAGGACCACGATGTCGAGAGCGCGGCTCATTGCACGGGCTCCACGGCGCGAGCGCCGGCAAAGGCGCGGAAGATGCGGTCGGCTTCGGCGGCCCGATGGGCATAGGTGTGCTCAGACAGAACCCGCGCCAGGGCCCGCTCGCCGATCGCCTTGGCCTTCTCCGGTGTAAGGTCCCGCAGCAGGTCGGCGACGTCATGGCCATCCCGCGCCACCAGGACTTCTTCGCCGTCCGCCAGGAAAAGCTCCAGCCCCACCCATGCATCGGTGATGAGGCATGCTCCGGCGCCCGCGGCCTCGAACACGCGTGTTGCCGGTGAGAAGCCCGTCTCCGCCATGCTGGCGCGGCTGATGTTGAGTACGGCCTTCGGCGTTACATTGAAGGCATTGTGGTCGCGCGTGGAGACGTGCCCGATGTAGTTGACGTTCGATGACATGGGCTTGTCGCCCCAGCCCGATCCACCGAGCAGGAACGATTGTTCCGGGCTGCGCGCCGCGCAGTCGAGGAAGAAGGTTTCGACGCGAGCTTCGCGGTCAGGCAATCGATTGCCGAGGAAGCCGAGGTCGGCGTTGAAGCGAGGATCGGGCGCGACGGGATGATGTGTCTCCGGGTCGAGCGCGTTGTAGATCGGTATGCAATCGGCCGCACCGAGAGCACGATAGGCATCAACGACGGGATGGCCGCCCCCATAGGTGAGGACCATGTCAATTTGCCCGAGCGCCTGATGCAGCGGATGATCCGGCTGTGACTTCAGTTCCGCCAGCGTCGCCGGGGCATCCACATCCCAGAAGATCTTCATGGCAGCCGGGGAGCTCGCGGCCAGAACATGGGACAGGAGCGCGTCGTCCTCAAAACCGACGCCGCTCGTCTTGACGACGATATCGGCATTTCCGGCTTCGGTTGCGACGCGCTTCAGCGCCTCGATCGTTCCGTCGTAAACGACGACCTTGCACCAATCGGGCGGATCGATGTCGCGATTCTTCTGCCGGTCGTAGACGTCGGGTTCATAGAAGGTGATGTCGTAGCCGCGTTCCGCGAGAGCGCGCAGCAGGCCGCGATAATAGGTGGCGGCACCGTTCCAGTAAGACGACAGAATGCTGGATCCGTAGAAGGCGATTTTCATTTTTCGACCTCGTTGAGTGCCAGTTCGCGGGTGGCGCGGCTCGCGCCGTAGCCTTCCAGTATCGAGAAGAGCTCATCGACCCTGTGGCGGCAGGTGTGCCTGGCGCGGATGGTCTCAAGACCGGATGCGGCCAGCGCTGAGGCTTGAGCCGGATCGTTGAGAAGGTCGCGGAGCCGGGAGGTCATTTCCGCGCCGTCCCGCACAAAAAGGAAATCCTGTCCCGGCCGGAACAGCATTTCGCTGTCGCTCCAGGGCGCCGAGATCAGAGGGATGCCGCAGGCCAGGGCCTCGAACATGCGGATCGTGGGGATGCCCGGGAGGGCTTCCACATAGGGACGCCGGGGGATGTGCATCGTCACGCGATGCCTGGCAAAGGCCTCCGGCACGTCCGCATTGGCGATCCAGCCGCCATAGGAGAGGCCCGCCTCGCGAAGCGCCCGCAAGGCGGCAGCGGGGTAGCGCACGCCGCGCACGGTCGCCGACAGACCAAGCGCGTGCGAGGGCTCGATCAGGAAACTCTGTATCTCCGCCGTTCGCTCGTCATCTCCCCAATTGCCGATCCAGACCAGATCGCCGGTCTTCCCAATTTCTGGATGTGGCTTGAACAGGCGATCGTCCGCGGCCTCATGCCAGGTGAAAACCTGTCGGCCCCAACCAGCCCTGAGATAGCGCTGGCGCAGGGTTTCGCCGAAGGCGAGGATGCCGTCATAATCCCGCAGCATCAGATCAGCGATATCTTCCTCGGCGGAGACGGCCCGGTGGTGAGTGTCGTGAAACAGGAGAGTGAAACGGCCACCCTGGCGCCGCGCGCGTCCGATGCGCGCCACCAAGGCGGGATCGGTCCACTCGTGGACGATGACCACATCGGCACCATTCAGCGCCTCTTCATGATCAAAGCCCGGCCCATAGGCTCGCGATGAGAGTTCCGGAAAATCACGGCGGAACCGCTCGACGGCCGATCGGCCCTGATCCTTCAGAAGATTGTCACGGCTCCAGGCGTTTTCGGGCTCCAGGGCTTTGGCGTCGTGACCGCGGGCTTTCAGCTCGCGCATGATTCCGCGCAGGAAGTGCGCGTTGCCATGGTTCCAATCTGAAATTAGCGAGTGAGTGTAGAGAAGAAAACGCATGTTCAGATCGCGGTTGCAAGTTGCGGTGAATGGCTCATGACGTGCCGGTAGAGATCCAGATAGCTCCGGGTTTGGGCCTCGGTGGAAAAGCGTTGAGATCGCGCGCGGGCGGAACGGCCGAGTGCCTGCCGTCGCTCCGGATCCGCCACGAGAGTGTTGATGGCCGAGGCAAAGCTGTCCGGGTCGCGCGGGTCTGCGAAAAGGGCGACGTCACGCCAGAGCTCGCGGTAGGTGGGGATGTCGGCCAGCACCAGTGCCGCTTCCGCACGCGCCGCTTCGAGGGCGGCAAGGCCGAAGGGCTCATAGATGGATGGCGAAACGAAAATGCCCGCGCTGGCCACCCGCTGTCGAACCTCCTCGCTGGCGATTTCGCCCGGCGAATGGGCATGGGCGAGGGAGATGGCCTGGCCGTTGGGACCAACGGTTGGGCCGGCCATGACGACGGGCCATAGGCTCTTGGAAGCCGCTTGGTCGAGCACCAAACCGTTCTTGCTGTCGTCCCACCAGCGGGCGGCCGCGAAGACGATCTCCTTCTTGGCCGCAGGGCTTGCCGGCTCGCGCACGGCGTTGGGTATCACCGTGAGATTGTTGATCACGCCATAACAGGCCGACAGGAGATCGGCATGCGCTTGGCTCGGAGCGACAACCGCGTCCGCGGTGTCGAAGCCCGCGCGGTTGCAAGCCTTCTGCCAGGACCAATAGTCCGGCAGATCGCTCTGCCGGACGGCCTTGAACCAGGTCACCACGCAGGAATGCGAGACCACCACCACCGGCACCGAGGCTTGGAGGCGGTAGCCCTGCGATGGCAGGTTCAGGTGCACCAGATCGATGTCGTGGTCTTCGATGAGGCCCTGAAGGAGATGCGGCACATCGGTCAACTCGGCGGCCCCCGTGACCATCCAGTCGAGCGGTGCCTTGAGCCAGACCAATGTCCCGATTGTCCGCGCCTCCTCGGCATGCCCGGGGGAGGGCAGCGGTCCAAAGCCTGCGAAGACCACCTCGACACCGGCCTGCTTCAGGCCTGTGCCGAGATCCATGGCATAGCGCCAGACACCGCCGATGGCGTCCAGCGTCATGAGCACCCTTTCCGGCCGCGCCCCCGTTCCGAGATCTTGGCGAAGCCGGCCTTTGATCGGGAAAGCAGGGGGAACGGCCGTCATCATGCGGGTACCCTCCGTGGTTCCGGGGCTAAGGCACCCAGGCCACGCTGCTCGCGCAGCCATGAGCCAAGGTCCCTGACACCATCGCGCCAGGAAATCTCAGCGCGCCAACCGATGGCGGCTTCCAGCTTCCGCGTGTCGGCAATGAAGTAGAACTGATCCCCCTGGCGCCATTCACTGAAGGAGACCGAAGGTTCACGGCCCGCGATTTGTCGGATTTCCTCAAGAACCGCGCGCAGGCTGACCGCGTTCCGCGGACCGCCGCCGAGATTGAAGGCCTGGCCTTTGACGGAAGTGATGGCGTTCAAGAGGCCGCGGTAGGCCGCGACAGCATCGGAGACATGCAGGATGTCGCGCACCTGCTTGCCATCGCCGTAGATGGAGATGGGCTCACCTTTGAGAGCGCGGATGAGGAAATGCGCTACCCATCCCTGATCCTCGGTGCCGAACTGCCGAGGCCCATAGATGCAGCTCATGCGCAGCACGGCGGTCGGCAGCCCATAGGAACTGGCGTAATCCAGTACATATTGATCGGCGACGCCCTTGGAGCAGCCGTAGGGCGTGCAGAAGTCGAGATTGCGGGCCTCGCTGATGCCATGGGGGCGGATGTTCTGGTCCGCGGGCATATAACGGTCGTCCAACTCGACCATCTCGATGTCTTCGAGGCTGCCATAGACCTTGTTGGTGCTGGCAAAGATCACCGGCGCGGATTTACCCGCCTTGCGGACCGCTTCCAGCACGTTGACGGTGCCGCGCGCATTGACCTCGAAATCCTCCATGGGATTGGTGAGGCTCGTCGTCACCGCCGTCTGCGCGGCGAGATGGAACACCGCCCTGGCATCGGCAAAGACCGGAGCAACCGCCACATAATCCCGGATATCGGCCAGGACGGGATGAACACGATCGCCGAAGCGGTCGGATAGCCAGGCAAGATTTTGGTCGACGCCCGGACGGCTCAGATTGTCGAGGACGATGACGTCCTCGCCGTCCGCCAGAAAACTTTCAGCGAGATTGGAGCCGATGAAGCCACTTCCACCCACGATAACGATAGGTTCCGCTTTGACCGAAACGGCAGGCGCCGCAAGACCCGCGACCTCGCTGATTTTGGCGAGCCCGCCGCTGGTGAGGAGGCGTGCCAGAAGCTTTGGTTCACCCGCCGCGGTCACGGCACCGAGGTGATAGTGCCGGGGATCGAACCACAGCCCTTCCTGGACAGGAACATCGCTCGGGACGTCGCGCCAGCTGTACCAGTAGATCCGGTCCGCCGGTACATTGAGCGCCTGCCAGAACTTTCGGACCTGCTCCACCTCGTCATTCCGCCAGGTGGAGTAACCTGTTTCGGTGACCCAGATTTCGGCATCCTTGTTGTAGCGGTCAAGAATGGCGCGCATTTCACCGAGGTGAGCATCCCAGCCGCTCCAGCTGCCGGCCTCGCTGTCCCAGGTGCCGGGAAAGCCGTGGAAGCCGACGGCGGCCACCACCTCGAGAACACCCCGCTCGCCCATGAGGTTGAGCCAGGAGGGGTCGAAGGGGCAGGGCCCACCAAGGACGGCGCGCCAGCCCCGCTGCTTGGCCCAATAGGCGGCACCGCCGATCATTTCGGAGAAGAGTTGATAATCCCGATCCTGGCGCCAATCCCAGTCGAGAAGATTGTTCGGCTCGTTCCAGAGCTCGATGTCGCGGAAGTGCTTGCCATAGCGCGTCAGCACATGGTCCACGAAATCTGCATAGTCCTTGAGCTCGCGCGGTGCGCCATTGCACTGGCCCGTGCGCGACAGCGAAGGCGGCGTGTAATGGACACAAGGCAAGACGTCGATCTGGCTGCCGAGCTTTGGCATGAGCCAGTCGAACCATTTCTCTCCGCCCGGCGCGAGATATTCGGCCCATGACAGATGGGTGCGCAGGTAAGACGCTCCCGAGGCGACCACATCCGACAGCACCTGTTCCGTCCGCTCATATTCTCCGGGCCGAAACCAGTCGACGAAACCAAATCCGCGCCGATTCTCCGAGAAACGAGCAGGACCGTTCATCAGGATACGAGCCCCCGATCTTCCAGATGGCGCTTCATCTCAGCGCCGCGATCGACGGCGCCGACCTGCCGCACCCATTCAGCGAGTTCCCCGAGCGAGTCCTCCAGCCGATGTTGCGGCTCGAAACCCAGGAGATCCCGCGCCTTGGAGATATCCGCGAAGCAATTGCGGATGTCACCGGAACGCGCCTTGCCCATGATGTCCGGTGCGATCTCCGGAACCCCCATGGCCTCCGCGAGCATCGTCGCGACCTGGGTGATGGTGTAGGCGCGACCGCTGCCCACATTGATGACATGTCCGGGCGCGCGCGGTTGCTCCATCGCGAGCCGGAAAGCGCGGGCGACATCGCGCACGTGAACGAAGTCGCGGCGCTGCTCGCCATCTTCAAAGATCATGGGAGGCTGATTGTTCGCCAGTCGCGACGCGAAATTCGCGAGAACGCCCGTGTAGGGATTGGAGAGGGCCTGACCTGGACCGAACACGTTGAAGAGCCGCAGCGCCACGGTTTCGACACCATAGGCCTCGCCAAAGATGAGCACGGCTCGCTCCTGCACATATTTGGTCAGGGCATAGATCGACGCGAGGTCGACAACTTTTTCCTCATCCGTCGCGACGGGCGTCAGAGGCTCTCCATTCTCGTCGACGAGATTCCAGAGCGCCGACTTGATCCGAGATTGCTGGCGGCGGGCATTGCTGACCCGGGTGCCATCGCCCTTGGTGTAAAGCCCCTCTCCGTAAACGCTCATGGAGGATGCGACCACCAGGCGCGGGACCGGCTGTTTGATTAGCGCCTCCAGAAGGACAGCCGTGGCGAGATCATTGCCGCCGACATAGCGCGTAATCTCATACATGGACTGACCGACGCCCACTTCGGCGGCAAGATGGAACACGCCGTCGACACCTTCGATCGCCTGCGCCACGAGATCCGCGTCGCGCACGTCGCCTTGCAGGAACTCGGCACCATCAGGAACATCAAGCGTGCTGTCGGAATGCACCTGCTCCACGAGAGAATCCAGGATCCGAACCTGGTGACTATGGTCGAGGAGCTCGCGCGCGACATACCGGCCGATGAAGCCACAACCGCCGGTGATCAGATAGGTGCTCAATGGATCCCCCTGATAGACTGCCGTTCCCTGTATGGGTGAGGTAGGAGGAAGTCGCTGCACGGGGATTCGGTTCCACCTGCTGCTGCGGAAAAATCGAGCGGCAGGGGCACTGCGAAGGCGTCGAACCAAAGCAGACTTTCGGCGTTGGGAGCCAGCGGAGGAAGCCCCATGCGCAATCGCAACAAGGGGGAACGGCGAAACATTCTCGGTCCCGTTCTCGAGCAGAACATCGAAGCACTCATGAAGCGGCGCGAGAAGGAGGCTGCCGAGGCCTCGCTGCAGGAGCGCATCGCCGAGGCGATCACAAGCTTTACCGGAAGTATGCCCTTCGTCTATCTCCACCTCGCCTTCTTCGGCTTCTGGATCATCGCCAACCTAGGCCGGATCCCCGGTGTGTCCCCATGGGATCCCTCCATGGTCGTTCTGGCCATGATCGCGTCCGTGGAAGCGATCTTTCTGTCGACCTTCGTCCTGATCAGCCAGAACCGGATGGCAGCGGCGGATGACAAACGCGCCGATCTCAATCTGCAGATTTCGCTGCTGGATGAGCATGAGACCACCAGGCTGATCGCCATGATGTCCGCGATCGCCGATAAGCTTGGCGTCGAGACGGAAGCCGATCCGGAATTGGATGAACTGAAGAAGGACGTGGCGCCGGAAGCGGTCCTCGATGAGATCGAGGAGCATACCGGGAGCGGGAGCAGTCGCTGAGAAGAGCCTTAGAATTTTTTCGCCAGGCGAGACTTGCGCCGTCGCAGCCCTAAAACATCTCCCCAAGGGGCAATCACAGAAGGATGATCCGTGTATAGCGATGAGAAGAGCGGCGGAGGCCAAGCATTGGACGTGATGCGGGCGGCAGTTGTCACAGGCCCTGGCGAAATCCGGATTGAGGAGTATTCCCTGCCGGAACCCGGCGTAGGAGAGGTGCGGATAAGGCTTGAGGGGTGCGGCGTCTGTGCCTCCAACCTGACACCCTGGTCCGGCCCGGATTGGATGACGTTCCCCACGGCTCCGGGCGATCTCGGCCATGAAGGCTGGGGTTTCGTCGACGCCGTGGGTGAGGGTGTCACCACTCTCTCCGTTGGAGACCGGGTCGCGGCGCTATCCTACAAAAGCTATGCCACCCATGACATCGCCGCGGCTGACGCCGTCGTTCCCCTGCCGCCTGAACTGGCGGGGCAGCCCTTCCCCGGAGAGCCGCTCGGCTGCGCCATGAACATCTTCCGGCGCAGCGAGATCGTTGCCGGTCAGACGGTGGCCATCATCGGCATCGGCTTTCTCGGCGCCATCCTGACGAGGCTGGCAAGCAACGCGGGGGCACGTGTCATCGCCATCTCGCGGCGGCCCTTCTCTCTCGGTGTCGCCCGCCGGATGGGCGCCACCGAGACCATCCCCATGGAAGATCACAACGGCATCATCGAGCGGGTGAAGGAACTGACCGGCGGCGCCTTCTGTGACCGGGTGGTCGAGGCGGTCGGCAAGCAGTGGCCGCTTGATCTTGCCGGCGAGCTGACACGCGAGCGCGGAAAGCTGATCGTTGCCGGCTATCATCAGGACGGGGCCCGGCAGGTCAACATGTGGCTCTGGAACTGGCGGGGCATCGACGTCATCAACGCTCATGAACGAGATCCCAGGATCTACATTCAGGGCATCCGCGAGGCGGTTGATGCGGTGGCCTCCGGAGCACTCGACCCCTCATCGCTGTACACCCATCGGTTTCCGCTGGAGCGCCTGGATGACGCGCTGAACGCCACCCGTGACCGCCCCGACGGATTCCTCAAGGCCCTGGTGACATACGAATGAGCAACATCTCCGCGAAAGAAACCTCCTCCACGCGCGCCGCCCGTTCTCGGGTGGGTTTCCTCGGCGTCGGCTGGATCGGACGGCACCGGATGCAGGCCATCGTCGACACGGACACTGTCGATGTGGTGGCCATCGCCGATGCTTCTCCAGAGATGGCGCAGGAGGCAGCGAAGCTTGCGTCTGGCGCGGTGCTGGTTTCCTCTCTGGACGAAATGCTCGCCGCGGGTGTCGATGGCGTGGTGATTGCCACGCCGAGCGCGATGCATGCCGAACAGTCCATCAAGGTTCTGGACGCGGGTGCCGCCGTCTTCTGCCAGAAGCCCCTTGGACGGACCGCGGCCGAAGTGACCTCTGTGGTGGAGGCAGCGCGGCGGGCGGACCGCCTTCTTGACGTCGATCTGTCTTACCGTTTCACGGAAGGCATGCAGGAGATCCGTAAGCTCGTTCAGTCGGAGGAACTTGGCCGGCTTTATGCCGTGGACCTCGTGTTCCACAACGCCTATGGCCCCGACAAAGACTGGTTCTACGATCCGCTTCGCGCGGGAGGCGGCTGCGTCATGGATCTCGGCGTCCACCTGGTGGACCTTGCCCTCTGGGCTCTCGATTTCCCTGCGGTCGAGACGGTGTCGGGCTCGCTTTTTGCCGGTGGCCAGCCGCTCGCGGATGAAACCAAGCAGGTGGAAGATTATGCGGTCGCGACCATTGCGCTGAAAAGCGGCACCGTCATCCGCCTGACCTGTTCCTGGCGCCTCCATGCCGGCGCAGATGCGGTCATTTCGGCCACCTTCTATGGCACGCAAGGTGGAGCTGCTCTTCGTAACGTAAACGGTTCATTTTACGACTTCACCGCCGAACGCTATCGCGGCACGGCATCGGACACATTGACCGCTCCGCCGGACGCCTGGGGCGGGAGGGCTGCCGCGGACTGGGCGCGGCGTCTCGCGCAAGGCGAGGGGTTTAACCCGGAGGCGGAGAAGCTGGTGGACGTCGCCAGGGTTCTCGACGGCATTTATGGACGCGCCCCTGAGCAGATCCAGCAGGCGCCAGGCCGGACCGCGGCCTGAAGCTTGCAAGAAGAGTCACGCCGACCCGATCCTCCAGGGCTGGAAACAGCAGCCGGAACGCCGAGCCTTAGCGGGTTGGCTTTCAACCAGCATGCCCCGGCCAGTCTGGACGCGATCGGGTCAAGGCGACACCTGACTTGAATCCGCCGGCACTGCTTCCGCCATTCCGGAAGAATTGGTTCGGGTTCCATCGATGCGATTAACCGAACAGCTTCTATCCGGAAAGTTAGGCGGCGAAAGAATTGTGCCTGGCGTGCAGCTATGCTCTACTACAACCAGTAACCCTGCCAAGGAGACATCCATGCGGCCCTCACGCTTGGTGCGTTGTCTGATCGGCGGCGCCTTTCTGGCCGTTCTCTCTTATCCTTTATCCGCCCTGGCGGCGGATGCCTTCACCACCGGCAACGTCAATATGCGCACCGGTCCCGGCACAAGTTATCCCCGCATTGCCACACTCGATGCTGGAACCGGCGTCAACGTCGCGCGCTGCGCCGGCTCGTGGTGCCGTGTCCGCGTGGGACGCCTCAGCGGTTGGGTTTCGTCTGGCTATTTGCAAGGATTGTCGCGCCCACCTGTCGTGGTTCGGCCTCCGGTTATCGTCCGCCCGCCTGTGGTGGTCCGGCCGCCGCATTATCGGCCGCGCCCGCCGCATCACAGGCCACGTCCGCGACCTGACTGCCGCATCGCGCCGGGGTATCCCTGCCGGTGAGCAGGAAACCCGATTGCAGCCCTCGCGTCACGGAATTCTCGTGACCCCGCTAGCGCCTTCCTTGCGGCCGATTACACCACAGGAACCGGCGGCGACACGGATGAGCGAAGCATCGGCGGCAATCTTGGCCCGCGGATCCGCTGGTAAGGGTGGCATTGCCACCTGTGATGGCTTGCTGGCCCTATCAGAGCCGGTTCGAGCTTGATCTTTTGCCGTTATGCAACACATAAAGTTGCATGAAGAGAGATAGCCGACTGTCGGGTGTGCTGCACGTCCTGCTTCACATGGCGGAGCAGGGCGGACCGGTGACATCAGAAACATTGGCGAAAGCCATGGACACCAATCCGGTGGTGATCCGGCGGATCATGGCCGGCCTTCGCGATCAAGGCTATGTCCGGTCGGAGAAGGGCCATGGCGGGGGCTGGACGCTCGCGTGCGACCTGTCGGAGGTGACGCTGCGGGATATCTACACAGCGCTCGGCTGTCCGCCGCTTCTGGCCATGGGAAACCGGACGGAAGCGCCAGGCTGCCTTGTCGAACAGGCCGTGAATGCCGCCCTCAACCAGGCGTTTCAGGATGCAGAAGCGCTGCTGCTCTCGCGCTTTGGCGACGTGACGCTGGCCGCGCTGAGCGCCGACTTTCACCGGCGTCTGGTGGCCCGCGGCGGTTTTTTCGATCTGGAGACCGTCCATGGGTCATCTCGAACGGAGTAAGGACAGGCCGGCTCTTGCGGGCGCACAAAGTCCGCAAAAGCCTGCGAAAGCAGGCGAAGCGAGCCGGGAGCGCCAGCAATCGGATGTCGCTCCCGCGTCATCCGGGTTACGATGGGTGACTGAGCACGGAACCACCTACGTCACTGGAGGGCAGCATGACATCGCCGGCAGTGAAAGTTATGGCCGCGGCCGATGAAGAGTGGGCGGTCGAAACGATCGTGCTGGCGTTTGCAGCCGATCCCATGGCGCGCTGGACCTGGCCGCATGCACACCAGTACCTCGCGGCCATGCCGCGACTGATCCGTGCATTTGGAAGCAGGGCCTTCTCTAACGGAAGCGCCTTTAGCACCGACGGCTGCGCCGGGACGGCGCTATGGCTGCCGCCCGGGGTGCATCCCGACGAGGAGGAGCTCGGTGCGGTGGTGGAGAGCACGGTTGCGCCCTCTCTTGCTGCTGACGCCGCAGCCATATTCGAGCAGATGGCCAAGTACCACCCGAACGAACCGCATTGGTACTTGCCCGTGATCGGTGTCGACCCGGCTCATCAGGGCAAAGGTTACGGCGATGCCTTGATGGCCTACGCACTCGTTCAGTGCGATCGCGATCACGTGCCGGCCTATCTGGAATCCTCCAACCCGCGCAACATATCCTTGTACCGGCGCCACGGCTTCGAACCGCTCGGCGCGATCCAGGCCGGTTCGTCACCGACGCTCGTCCCGATGCTGCGGCAACCGCGTTGAGCCTTCGGAAGCGCGCCCGACACGATGCGAACGTGTGACTTTGCCTTCGGAGGGAACGCCCTCATACCGATGCCGCTGATCAATCCTCACATCTCGAAGGACGAGAGGATCGGGCATGGCCCTGTTCCGCCCCCGCCGCATTCTCGTGCCAACCGCTTGAGCGCATCGCGGGCACGCTGAAGTTCGGCAATCCGGATGTTGAGCGCGTCGACACGGGCCTGCGCAAGCTCATGCGCACGGCCCCGGTCGTCGCTCGCATCCAGCGCCATCAACTCGCGGATCTCCTCAAGCGTGAAGCCCGCTGCCTGCGCGTGCTTGATAAATCGCAGCCGGCGCAAATCTTCCCGGCCATAACGGCGAATCCCGCTTTCGCGCGTTGGAGTCCCAAGCAGACCCCTGCGCTGGTAGAAGCGGATGGTTTCGACGCCCACGCCGCCGGCGGCGGCGAGCCTGCCGATCGTGAGCGATTGGGTCTCTTGACTCTGTACCATGGTACGGAACCTATATGAGTGCCGACGAAACGACAAGGGAACGTGAAAATGTCGGATACGGTAAGCCAGCCAACGATCGGAAAGAAGGCGGTCATCCATCGCATGGTGATGCCGGATCATACCTGCCCCTACGGCCTGAAGGCGAAAGACCTGCTGAAGCGTGCCGGCTATGACGTCGAGGATCACCACCTGACGACTCGCGCCGAGACCGATGCCTTCAAGGCGCAACACAGCGTTGCGACCACGCCCCAGACCTTCATCGCTGGCAAGCGCGTGGGCGGTTATGACGATCTCCGCCGGTTCCTCGGCAAACGCGTCGCCGATCCGAAGGCGACCAGCTACCGCCCCGTTGTCGCGCTGTTCGCGACGACGGCCTTGCTGGCTCTGGCCGTCAGCTACGCCGCATACGGCAGCCCCTTCACGCTTCGCGCGGCGGAATGGTTCATCGGCTTCTCCATGGTCGTGCTGGCGCTGCTCAAGCTCCAGAACGTCGAGACTTTCTCGACGATGTTCCTGAACTACGACCTTCTGGCGAAGCGCTGGGTGCCCTACAGCTACATCTATCCCTTCGCTGAAGCCTTCGCGGGCCTGTTGATGGTGGCGGGTGCGCTGACCTGGCTGTCCGTCCCCGTCGCCCTCTTCATCGGGACGGTGGGCGCCGTCTCGGTGTTCAAGGCCGTCTACATCGACAAGCGTGAGCTGAAATGCGCCTGCGTCGGCGGCTCCAGCAATGTGCCGCTCGGCTTCGTCTCGCTCACCGAAAACCTGATGATGGTCGCCATGGCGGTCTGGATGGCCCTTGCCGCCTTCGGCCTTGTGGCCGGCAGCATGAACATGGCGACGCAGCCTTCGCACACCGCCCACGCCGTTTCTGATGCCGGAACGGAGACGCCCTCCACGGCGGCTTACCGAACGGCTCACGACGACATGATGGAGGCGATGGACCTCTCCTACACCGGAGACGCCGACACAGACTTCATGCGCGGCATGATCCCGCACCACGAAGGCGCGATCGCCATGGCCAAGGTCGTGCAGCGTTACGGGCAGGATCCTCAGATCCGCGGGCTGGCCGACAGCATCATCGCGGCTCAGGAGGCCGAGATAAAAGAGATGAAGGAGTGGCTTGCAGAGCGCGGCGGCCATCAAGGCGGGCATTGATAGATATCAAAGCTGTGCGGCCTCGTGCTTCGTCCTAAGAGTGAATCGAGTCGCTCGGTTCTCCTTTCATCGCGTCAGCAAATTTGCGCATGAGCCGCACGAGTTCGGCGATCTCATGTGCATCCCAGGTTTCGAAAATGGCGCGGGCATTCCTTTCCCGCGCGGCATCGATCTTGTCGGTCATCGCCTTGCCCTTCGGCGTGACCACGGCCTCGTTGACGCGACGGTCGGCGGCGCTCTGCCTGCGCTCCGCCAAACCAAGGCTTTCCAGCTTGGCCACCTGACGGCTGACGGTGGTGTAATCGCGGCCGGCCCGGTCAGCGAGTTCCACGATGCCGATCGGGCCAAGCCGTTCGATCCCGACCAACAGGGGAAACAGGGCGCGATCGAGTGCGATTCCGGCCTCCCGTACCATCTGCTCGTCGCGCTGGGGCCTGTTCATAAGGCTGGCGATTTCGATCAGCGCTCCATGGAGTTCGCGTATCTGACGGCTTTCAATATGTGTATTTTTCACATTTTTCCTTGACGGCATTGCTGGCCTCCTATTATGTGCATAATACACATATGGAGACAGGCATGACAAACGGTTTTGCAGCAGATGTGCTCATCTGCGGCGCGGGAGCGGCTGGCCTGACGTTGGCGATCGAGCTTGCACGGCGCGGGGTGTCTTTCCGGCTGATCGAAAAAACGAGCAAACCGTTCCCTGGCTCACGCGGCAAGGGCATTCAGCCCAGGACACAGGAAATTCTCGAGGACCTTGGCATTCTCGACAAGGTCGTTGCCGCTGGCGGCCTCTATCCGCCGTTGCGCGAGTATCGCGACAACGGCAGCTACTCCGAAAAGGGCACTGTCGAGCGGGCCGGTCCGACGCCGGCGGAGCCGTACCATATCCCGCTGATGATCCCGCAATTTATCACGGAAAGGATCATGCGGGAGCGGCTGGCCGAGTTGGGCCATCGGGTCGAGTTCGGATGCCAGCTGGTCGGGCTTGAGCAAGACGGGAACGGCGTCACGGCACGTCTTGCCGGGCCGGATGGCGAGCGAACCGTTCGCGCCCGCTATCTTCTCGGAGCAGACGGCGGACGCAGCTTCGTGCGTGGAGCGCTTGGCATCGACTTTCCGGGCAAGACGGTGGGCGTGCGTGCAATCGTGGCAGATGTCGTGTTGAGCGGGCTTGATCGCGAGGCGTGGCATCAATTCAACGCCGGCGACATGGAGCGGATGGCTGCAATTTGCCCGCTTGCCGGAACCGATCTCTTCCAGATTCAGGCACCCGTTCCGCTTGCGGGCGAATGCGACCTCTCAGCAGACGGCCTCGGACGGATGATTGGCGAGCGGACCGGCCGCAGCGATATTCAGGTGCACTCGGTCTCCTGGGCGTCGGCCTACGCGATGAACGCCCGGCTCGCCGATCGCTACCGGGTCGGCCGGGTGTTCCTCGTTGGCGATGCCGCCCACATCCATCCGCCGACAGGTGGCCAGGGCCTCAATACCAGCGTGCAGGACGCTTACAACCTGGGCTGGAAACTCGCGGCCGTGCTCGGCGGCGCTCAAGATCACCTGCTCGACACCTATGAGGAGGAAAGGCGTCCTGTCGCAGAAGCGGTACTCGGTCTTTCGACCCGGCTGCTCGATGCACAGAAAGAAGGTGGGATGCCGCGGGGCCGCGAGGTACACCAGCTTGATATCGGCTATCCCGGATCTCTTCTTTCGCAGGGCGCGGCCGAACGCAGCGGCGGTCTGCGCGCTGGAAGCCGCGCCCCCGATGCCCCGGTTGCGGGCGCCGCGGGTCAGCCGTCGCGCCTGTTCCGGCTGTTCCAGGGGCCGCATTGGACGCTGCTTGTCCATGAGGCCGCGCGAGAACCGATTGCGTCACGCCCGAGGCTGCGTGTCCACCACGTCGGTTTGCAAGGCGATGTCATCGACGCCGGGGGACACGTCCGCGATGCCTACGATCTGGCACGGGGCGAGTGTGTGCTGATCCGTCCGGACGGATATATCGGGGCGATCTTTGATGCAGACCAGACAGCGGAGCTGGAAGCCTACCTGGTCCGCATGGGCATCGTCTGTCTCGAAGAAGAACGCAAATGAGCGTCGAGACCGGTTCGAAGGATGCGGCGGGCGCGTCGGATAGGCTCGACTGGCGGCTGATGTTGCCGCTGTTCGCCATCGTCTCCCTTTACGCCGCCGGCATCGGTGCGGTTCTCCCCATCCTGCCGTTCTATATGCGTCAGATGGAGGCGAGCCCTTTCGTCTTCGGCCTCGTCCTTGCCTCGGAGGCGCTGAGCCAATCCGCAGCCTCCCCTTTGCTCGGCCAGCTGTCTGACCGTTTCGGACGCAAACGGATTCTTCTGGCCAGTCATTTCATAGCAGTGGTAAGCCTGCTGCTGCTTGCTCTCGCGCAGAGCATCTTCACCGTCCTGCTCGCTCGCTTCCTCTTCGGTCTCACCGCCGGCAACTTCTCGGCTGCAGCGGCCTATGCCGCGGACAATAGTTCGCCGGCGAACCGACGCCAGGCGATGGGGGTCGTGAACGCCGGTCTTGGTCTCGGGGCGATCGTCGGTGCGGGCCTTTCAAGCATTCTGTCGGAGATTTCGCTGGACGTCCCGATCTATATGGCACTGGCCCTGTCAGCTTTCGGTGTCACGGTGACGATGTTCGGCCTGAAAGGCGACACGGTCGTGAGACAGCCGGCGGCTGAGGCCGATCGGGCCAAAATCTTGTTCCGGGCGACAGTCGGCTCCCCGGTGATCCGCGTGCTCATCGTCGTGATGCTGTGCCACTGCTTCGCTTTTGGAATGTACACCTCCCAGCTTCCGAATTTCCTTGCCGATCACTTCGTGTGGAACGGTCGCGCCCTCGGGCCACGCGAGTTCAGCTACATCATAGCGGCCGACGGCGTCATCAACATCCTCGTCCAGCTTTTCCTGCTCAGATGGTTCGGCCGGTTCTTCTCCGAGCAAGGGCTGATCACGCTGATCTTTGCCCTCATCTGCACAGGTGTCGTCAGTGCTGGGATAGCAAGCTCGATCCCTGTCCTCGCCTTTGCCATTCTCTGCATCAGTACGGGCGACGCACTTGCGAAGCCTACCTATCTCGCCGCCCTGTCGGTCCATGTCCCGCCCGGGCGACAAGGGGCCGTCATGGGAGCGGGGCAAGCCCTGGTCGCGGTGACGGATATCGTTTCTCCGGTTCTGGCGGGCTTCATTCTCGGGTTGGGTTTCTACGCGGCATGGATCGGCGCGGTGGTGGCCATCGCCATAACAGGAGCTATGATCGCCGCCACCTGCCTTCCTCGCCATGCCGCCGCCGGGACTACGGCGCCCGGGCCGCCTCTATAATCGTGCCGCCCTAATGGAAGACGTGAAATCGGCAGCGTCCAGCGTTCGCGATTAAAACAGATTTAGGAAGGTAGCTGGCGCACCCGACACGATTCGAAGTGTGACCTTTGCCTTCGGAGGGCAACGCTCTATCCAGCTGAGCTACGGGTGCTTGCCTTAAGCAGTGCCAAGAGCTTGTAGCCTTCTAACTCGTCCGCAGTCACCAGAAATATCTCGTCGCAAGCCGCTGGTCACACTCTGGTCACAGCGAGCAACGAAATGGCGACGATCCGCAAACATCGAGACAAGTTTCAGGTGCAGATTCGCAGGAAGGGATTTCCCGCGATCTCACGTTCTTTCAACCGCATGTCCGACGCGAAAGAATGGGCGCGACAGATGGAGTCGCAGGCAGACCGTCGCGGAATGGCTGGCGATCCACGAGAGCTTGAGCGCATCACGCTTTTTGATGTGATCACACGCTATCGCGACACGGTCACACCGACAAAGCGCGGGCATGCCGTCGAGCACACGTTTCTCACCGCGTTTCTGCGTCATCCAATCTGCCGAAAGCGTCTCTCAGACGTTACGACTGCTGATTTCATAGCGTATCGTGATGAGCGGTTGGCTTCGGTGTCGCCGCATACTGTGAAGCGACA
This sequence comes from Agaricicola taiwanensis, assembly GCF_014635245.1. Classification (GTDB taxonomy): domain Bacteria; phylum Pseudomonadota; class Alphaproteobacteria; order Rhizobiales; family Methylopilaceae; genus Agaricicola; species Agaricicola taiwanensis. Next base: position 750,292 of record NZ_BMCP01000001.1, read on the forward strand.
GCTCGGACCAATCCGCAACATGTTCGAAGTTGCACGCGACGAATGGGGATTGCCGATCAATGAAAACCCGCTAGCTCGGCTAAAGATCAACCTGCAGCCTAACCAGCGCGAGCGGCGGCTTGTCTCGAACGAGTATCAGCGCTTGATGATCGCGGCATCCGACCGGCGTTGTGGGATGGTCGCACGGATCATGGTGTTTGCGGTCGAGACCGCTATGCGGCGCGGCGAAATCCTTGCGATGCGGTGGGATCATATAAATTTCGAACGGCGAACGCTTCTCATTCCCTCAACTAAGAACGGTCACGCGAGGACTATCGCGCTATCAGTTAGGGCAATGGCGATGTTGACGCCACACACTCAGCCGAACGTGTTCCCGATGACCGCGAACGCACTGCGGTTAGCATGGGAACGGATCAGACTACGGTGCGAGGTGGAAGACATCCACTTCCACGATCTGCGCCACGAAGGCATCAGCCGCTTTTTCGAGATGAGCCTAACGGTACCGGAGGCGCAGTTGATGTCGGGGCATCGAGACATGAGGATGTTACAACGCTATTCACATGCTGCTCGTGAGCAAATTCATCAGAAGCTGGCATCGCGGTGAAGATGTAATGATCGTCTTAGCGTCAATCCCGCATGTGCGTACATCGGCCGATAAACCCATGGAAACCGAAGAACTTCTAGACCTATTGCGCCGAGAGTTTGACGACTTGCCAGAACCGCCACGCGACTATGTCGCACGCGTTGCGGACGATCTCGCACGTCTCCCTGCTCGCGGCCGGCCACGCAATGCAAAGAAGACCGCACTACACCGGGAAGTGACGCAGGCGCTCGCGACCAACCGCGGCGTGAGAGCTGCGTTGCGCCAAAGCGTCGATCAGCACCCTGACGCTAAACCACGCCAGCGGCGTACGCAGGACCACGACGATCAGTACCGCGATCCGGAAGATGACATAGATACACTGCGTCGCGAGTATCACCGGCATGCACCACGTCACCACCCGCTGCTCGATCCGAGCAAGAGCTACAGTATCGACGACTTCTTTTGGTGCGTGCTGTTGCGTGAGTTCGAACGCGCTACGGCGATATACGCGACGTTTGGGCCACAGTTCAGAAAGCAGACCTGTTTGCGACTGCGTCGCGTGATCACTCGACGTGAAACGCGGCGCAAGCTCGCACGCGATTAATGCCCCAATGCAAACTCAGACGTATTGGCTAACGTCTGGTATCGACACTTTGCAGAGGATTGCCTCTCATGACACCCGATGCCGCCTATGCGCTGAAACTGCTTCCCGAGGCCGATGAGGCCCTAATTCCGTCATCCAGGCTGCCCGCCTACCTAGGCGTAGCGGAGCAAACGCTTGCTCGCTGGCGTCACGAGGGGAAAGGGCCTGCCTTCATCAAGGTAGGTCGAGCCGTGCTTTATCAGACTGGACAGGTCCGTGAGTGGCTTCAAGCCAACAAGCAGGGCATAGCCTCTTGAATATATATAGGGAACTAAGTCATTGAAAAAACTTATGTTTCTCGTCCAAAATCCACCATACCTGATGGTTTTTGTGCCTTAAGGAGGGACGGAATCCCTCTTAGATGAGGGTTTTTGTTCCATGCCTAGGCCAGAGCGGTCTGATCTCCGACCCATCTTTTACATGCGCGACACAGGCGAAGCGAAACGTCGGGCGCAAGAGGCAGTAAGAAACGACGGCCTGAATGTTAGTGTTTACGATCCCAACAATCGGATGCCAGAGCATGTCCGAATGACCAGACAGCTTCTCGCTAAAATCGAAGAGGATGGAGCGACATTAGCAAATAACTCAGCGCTACGAATTCTCATCGCATTGATACGTCGGTTCCAATTCGCAGTAGCGGAGCTGGATCATGCAGCGCCCGAACCGCCGGAGGGGAACAGTGCATACAGGTTGCGAGTATGTGGGTGCCGCGCTGAGATTGGGCAAGAAGAACTTGCTCGCGAGCTAGGAATATCCTCAAACACTGTCGGACGCGCGATCAAAACTCTTAAAGAGCTGGATTACATATATAATTGGGGCCACGGATGGTATGAAATAGATGCCGACTTTGCTTGGTGCGGACCCGAAAACATCCGCCAAGCTTACACTATGACACAGGCTATGCATCCAAAACATCCAAATAGATTGGTTGTTAGCTTAAGTTGAGATGGTTTACCAACCCATTTCCATATCAACGATGCGAGTGACGTAGCGATGCACGTCTCGCAGATAGGAATTAGCAGGCTCGACCGCGCTGAGACCGTTATTTTTCAGCACTGGCACCGAGCGGCGTAAAAACGCTTCCTCAGTGAAATACGCGTGCGGCGGAAATCCCAACCCAGCCGATATTGTTGCGTCAACGTATAAGCCGACTTGGTCGATGTAGACGCACAACGGTTCGGCCGTTCCGTTCTTGCGTCGGCAATCGCGAGACAATATTTCGAGTCCACTCATACCCTGATCTTTGAAGGTCTCAACCGCATTGATGACGGGTACCCGGTAGAACTTTTGCAATTGGACAAACTCGCGGCAGCCTGCAGCGTGATTAATTGAGCGTTCTGTGCACCTCCGCTCGGTCGTAATGTCGTTTTCTAGCGCCCATCGAAACCCAGCATTTCGTTCATGCGCTAATTCCGCTATAGCGCGTTGGGCCGCTTCATCACCAGCTTTGCGCATGGCGTCCCGAACGATCCCGTTCACCAAATCCGCGTGAGCCGATCCGGCCGTCAACGCCAGAAGCAGTGATGTTGCGAACAGACTGACACGAAACATCTGATACCTCGGCTTGAGCTTCAAAATGCAGCGCGGCGATAACGTTCAGGTTGCGTCAGCGTCCTGAAGGTTGCGGCTTGATCCTCCGCAGCACCCGCCAGCCTTTCGCTCGATGCGGCAATCGTATCGATGGCTTGCGAGTTCGCTTGCGCTTGCATGACCTGAGCGACTGCCCCCACTCGTTGAGCTCGACGGCGATGGAGCTCGCTAGTCAGACGCGATGTGACCTGTGCGAACTGCGCTTGTGCTTGCGTGCGGGTTAGCCGTCCTCGATCAACCTGTTCAGCGATGGCCATCCTTGCCGCTGTTTTCGCTCGAATGAGATCGGCATCGCCGCCGTAAGCAGCAATCGCCGCCTCGTCCGCGCTATTGGCGCACGTAGCACGTGCTCGTGCAGTGTCGAACCGCTGCGCATCACACACAGCCTGCTTTTGATCAGCTAGGGCGAACAGCTGACGTGTTTGCGTTCCGTCTGCGGTCGTTGTGCATCCACCGCCGATCAGCGATACAGCGAAGGCAGAAACAATCAGCTTCGAACGACGATGCAACATAAGCGAACACCCCAACTTACATACTATAGTTGATAAACCGAGAAGCGCACTCCTGCAATCGGTAGCGCATGGATATGCGCAAGCTCGTCGGTGACAACTTTGCTCGGATACGCCAAGCTCGGGGGCTTACACAGGAGCAAGTCGCCGAACTCTCGGGGTATAGTCAGCAATATATAAGCGACTTGGAGCGGGGCAAGCGAAACCCAACAGTGATAACTCTTTTTGAGCTAGCGGCCGTTCTGAGCGTTAGTCATGTCGACCTAGTGAAAGAGCCCGATTAGTAGATGTTGTTGCAGATATAGTTCTTAAGAATTGCCTGATCTGGCTAAATTTCGCTGACTTGGTGTTTTGTTATCCATGGGTTTCCAATATAAGCTCACAAGAATGTGGCGAACTGTAAATGGACGCTCCGTACCTTCATGTTTGTGTATCGATACAGTATCGTTATCGTTCTCAATTATACTAACATCTGACCTATTAGACTTAAGATGTTTTAGCCATCGGCTAAACATCGATGCAGAATTTTTGCGATAACTAAATATTAGCATAGATCCTGTGTCTTGCCCTTCTAACCCTGTTGAATATCTTGTATCAAGCTGCTCGTATCCTTTCAATATCCAATTGTAGTCTGTTCCTAGCTTTGATTCTCCTATCCATAAAAAACCAAAATAGCCGCGAATGACTATATCACAGTGGCCTCCTATCTGTGTGTCATGTGTTGCATCCACTCCCTGAGCTTGCAACATCATGACGAGATCAATGGTAAGTTCATCTTCAGATCGTTTTTGCTTTAAATGCCTGTTTTCCACAAGAATTCGAGCGCATAAATCAATAGATTTATTCACAATCTTATTTTGTTCTTCAAACGATCTATTAAATAGGCGATCAAGTGACAGTGTGGCTGGCAAATCACCATTTGTCATAAGGCGAAGTTCTCTGAGGCTGTAGCGCTCTTCAGTCATTGGATTCAAGAAAGTTCGAAGATGGGACAAAGAACGGATATATTCTATCCTGATAGTCGTTGATCTCAGCTCCCGTATAGGGATGAATAAAAACGCCGGTCCTGCAAACCTCGGCAAATTCTCGCGCGTCTAACTCGATTTCTTCCTCATCATTATCCGAATAGTGTGCGTGTATATCTAATGCCGCAATACGAGGGCTCGCGAGGATATTGATCGCAGCGAGCAACACTTGATTATTCACCTCGACCCCAACGGCATTTCCCAGCGTCTTGAACGTTAGGAGTTGAACGTGATTACGATGTTCGGAAACATACTCAACGATCTTCAAAGAGGCATCGCGCGCCGGGCCCTTTTCCCAACGTTCAAGTGCGTCAGTGATCGTCTTGATGCTCATGGGTTTGGCTTTGCTGCCGTTGGTGAACCATAAAGATGACTGGCGATACGTGATCTTACGAAATTGTAATCGGAGTTTCCTAAGCACTTCCTTAGGTTAACCGATAGCATCGATGGCATGGCTGATCCGGCAATGCGGACACTGCTATTTAAGCTCAATTCAGGTGTTGAGAACTGATCGTGACGTAATGGTAGCTTCCACATAATGCTGACGCGATAGGGTTCAATCGGCGTTGGGAGGTTCGCCTTGCCACCGACATGATAGCTTTCCTTTCGCAAGCATGCGCCCTGACGCCGCATTTTTTCTTGTTTGACCGAGGCGGTAGAGGTTCCAAACCCAAGTTCGACAACAACGCCTTCTTTTTCATCGCCATACATTTTTTCGATCAGCGGAAACAAGTTGATAGGGTTGGAGAAAATGTTCTGGCCAACAAGCTTGTTAAAGGCCTCTGCTAGATCAATGTGTGCGTTTTCTGCTGCTTCGCCCAACATTCCGAGCGGTTGATCGACTCGCGCATCGGCAAGCTTGGACTTTCCGGGAATCCAAATGACATCAAACGCTTGAATGCGTTTTGTTTTCAGCCCAACAATCTCCTCATAGGACTGGAAAAGATCGGAGGCTGTCTCGGTAGGTAATTGATCAGGTCGAATGGGCTCACGGATTGTCTGCGTTCGGACCGAACAGAAAACGAATGCGGTGTCTTCTCCAACGGTTTCGATGGCTGTTAAGATCGGCTTGTTTGGCAGGCCTGCTAACTGATCTTCCGGCACAGATGCCGGATAGTGCTTCCTAAACTCGCTTTCTGGAATTGGTTCGAGGAATTGGCTCGACTGGCAGAGGGACCGCTCATCGTCGGAGATGTGGAAAAAGCGCACACTCTTTTCCCCGCAAAATATATGTTCTCGAAGCGCAGCTTCCAAGCTGCTGACCTGCTCATCTGTAAGATCATCACTTGCGATTTTTTGAACGGTTTTTTCCCAGCCCATGCCGCGATCAAGATCAAGCTGTCGAAGAATTTTCTGAGCAATTTGAAATGGCATTCGCGCCTGCATGCTTTTCGCAAGGTTTGCTTTCATGCTACCAACTCCAGTGCATCCATCGAGCATCGTCAGCATACGATTGTCTGACCTGATCGAAGTCGGCTATAGCCAAAGAGAAAAGTTACACAGAAATTTGGTGCAACTTTCGACAAAAAGCTTTGGAGGTGCTCGTGCTTGTCAAAAATCGCTATTTTCGCCAGCGCTTTGGCAGCCAGTTCCAGCGTAGCGGCTGAAGCCTTATGTCCGAAGTACGGCTCATGTGTTTCATCGGCAGGTTTCGATTGCGTTGATGTTGATCGGAGCAGCCTAGTTACCCGTATCTGTTACAGCGAGCGGCATTCATATCTGATCGTCGGCTAAAAACGACGGACTATCACTAGTGTGCCGTCGATTCCGCCACCGCCGCCAATTCAATAAGCGGCTTTTATAACGCGCGTATCAAAAGCAACTCGAACGGCAGGTAGTTTGATTGCCGCGATCACTCGGTGCCGAAATTCGAATAAGGCCAAATGCGTCCGGCTCCATCTAAGCTCATTCGCTATCGACAGATGGTTGCACGCACTGAAAGTTGGGTTGTCAATCAGGTCGTGATGTGGGGTCTATGATGCTCAAGCTCCTAAGTGGTACTTTCGCCGGTACCGCACCGATTGCGCTCCCAAAGGCAGCACTCCGCGTCGATGCAAGTGGGGGACAATGAGCCTCACTTTGCTCCACGCACGCACTACGCACTCCGCCGTTTTGTTTTCTCCGGGGGGAGGCTCATCGATCTTTGCGCAGGTAGTAGGTGAACCGGCATCATCATGTGATCTGGTCACACGCTGGTCACACTAGCCGCATCCCATCGTCAGTCTTTCGTAAACGACAGCAGCCGATTGCTTTCGCTTCCACTGCGTTCTAGAATCGCGCAAGCGGTTGCGAAATGAGAGGTTTTTGCGGCTGCGGATGAGTTGGAAGTTGGCGCACCCGGCACGATTCGAACGTGCGACCTTTGCCTTCGGAGGGCAACGCTCTATCCAGCTGAGCTACGGGTGCTTGCCTTAAGCAGTGCGGGCGGAACGTAGCGGATCGTTGCGATTTTCGCAACGCGGAATGCGCGGCTGGTCACCGGCTCCTGTGAACGGCTCAGCTTACCCCTTGTCCTGCATCTGGCCGTTGTTGTCAGCCCAGGCCCACACGGCCCCTCTTCAGACCCGGTTGACATATGCCATATTTGAATGAGTTAATATAATAAATTCACATTCAGCATATGCCCAATGGAAACGCGTGATCTTCAGACATTCCTCGCAGTAGCGGCGAGCGGCAGCATCACCAAGGCTGCCGAGATGCTTGGCCGGCCGCAGCCCTCGGTGACGCGGACCATCCAGGAGTTGGAGCAGGAATTGGGTTTTCATCTGCTGCACCGGGTCGGGCGGCGGGTGCAGCTTTCGGAGGAGGGGGTCGCCTTCGAGCAGGAGGCGCGACGGTTGCTGATGTCCTTCACCGAACTTGCGGCGCGGGCGAAAGCCATTGCCGCCGGCAAAGGGCGCATCCTGCAGATTGCCGCGACCTCCGCCATCGGAACGGGGCTCCTGCCGCATGCCCTGGCCCGGCTGGATGAGGGCCAGCTTCCGCAGGAAACCCATGTCGGTCAGTTCCAGCCCTCCGTGGTGGCGCAGGAGGTGCGGGCAGGGCGCGCGGAGGTGGGCTTCTCCAGCCTGCCGCTTGACACGCCCGGCCTTCAGGTGCTGCGCCTTTATTCCGTGCCCGATGTGGTGGCGCTGCAGGCCGATGATCCCTTGGTGAAGCTCGACGTCGTGCCGCTAACGGCCTTTGCCGGCCGGCGCATCGTCACCATGCTGGATCCGATGCGCTTTCAGCGTCACATCGCGGAGGCGCTCGCGGCACGCGGTGTCGAGACTGGACCGGTGATCCGCACAAATGTGTCCTATGCCGCGCTCCAGATGGTGCGCGAAATGGCCGTGCCTGCCGTCATCGACCCGGTCACCGCCTATGGCCTCAGCCTTCCGGGCGTGGTGATCCGCCCGATCGATGGCGCGGCGCCCTTCCGATGGGGTGTGATCGCGCCGCAGGGACGGCCCGTCCGGCCCCTCGCCATGGCGCTGATCGACGCCGTCGAGGCCGCGGCGCGAGAAAAGATTCCCGGACTTGAGGTGCTGGATCCGGCTCTCGCCGGAACTTTGATCGTGGGCAAGTCAGTTCCAGTCGCAGCGGATGATCATGTGAAGGACGGACTTCCGGCATGACTGACGTCGCACACACGCACGGGATGGTGGGACTGGCCGGGCTCGAGGCCCGGCTGGCGCAGGACCTGCTCTACCTGGAACTTCCCGCCAAGCCCTGGGTGCCGGAAAAGCGGCATGAGGGCGAGCGGGTCCGCGATGTGGTGGTCATCGGCGCCGGCATGTGCGGCCTCGCCGCCACGGCAAAGCTTGTGCTGACCGGTATCACCAATGTTGTGGCCTATGACGCCGCGCCTGAAGGAAGCGAGGGGCCCTGGGTTACCTTTGCGCGTATGAACACGCTGCGTTCGCCGAAGTCCCTGGCAGGTCCCAGCCTTGGCCTGCCGCAGCTCACCTTCCGCGCCTGGTTCACGGCGCAATTCGGCGAGCAGGCCTGGGAGGATCTCGACAAGATCCCCAAGGACATGTGGATGGATTACCTCGTCTGGTATCGCCGCGTGTTGAATCTTCCGGTCGAGAACGGCGTCAGGCTCACCGGCATCCATGACGCCGGCGACGTCATCGCGCTCGATCTCCTCGACCATGGCGAGGCGCGCCGCGTGTTTACGCGCCATCTGGTGCTGGCGACCGGCCGCTCCGGCCTTGGCGGGGCGACCATTCCGCCCTTCCTTGAGGGCGTCGATCGCCGCTTTTGGGCCCATTCCGCTGACGACATCGATTTCAAGGCCCTGCGGGGCAAGCGCGTGGCGGTCATCGGGGCGGGCGCTTCCGCCATGGACAATGCGGCGACCGCGCTGGAGGCGGGCGCGGCCAGCCTTGCCATGCTGATCCGCCGCAAGGAGATGCCGCGCATCAACAAGATGACCGGCATCGGCAGCCAGGGTGTGATCCACGGCATGCACCGTCTGCCGGATGCCTGGAAGTGGCGCTTCGTCGACTACACCGCCGCGCAGCAGACGCCGCCGCCGCGGTCCTCCACCCTCCGTGTCTCGCGCCATCCTCACGCGCGCTTCTATCTTGATTGCGGCATCCGCAGCGTTGTCGAGCGCAACGGCGCGCTTGATGTCGAGACCACGCAAGGGAAGATGGAGTTTGATTTCCTGATTGCCGCCACCGGCTTTTCCAACGGCTTCACCAACCGCGAGGAATTTGCCGGCATCGCGCCTTTCATCCGCACCTGGGCCGATGGCCGCCAGACCGCCGACATGGGGCCGATGCGCAGCAACATGAGCGACGCGCCCGATCTCGGGCCAGACTTCGAGTTCCGCGAGAAGGTGCCGGGCACATGCCCCATGCTGTCGCGCATCCACTGCTTCAACGATGCCGCCATGCTGACCCATGGCAAGGTCTCCGGCGACATCCCGGCGGTCAGCGCCGGCGCGGACCGCCTGGCGCGCGGCATCGCGGCAGCGCTTTTTGCGGCCGATGTGGAGACCCACTTCGCCAACCTCATCGCCTATGACACGCCGGAACTTCAGGGCGATGAATGGGTGGACTCAACGCCGCTGCTGCAGGTGGAGGGCACGCGATGACCGAACGTGATGTGATCGACAGCGCAGCGGGGCTGTCGTCAGCCGATCCCCGCTTCATCGCCCGCCGGCTTCGCCCGGAGTTCGTCGAGGGCGCGGAGATCTGCCGGACGTCGGTGCTTGCGCCAAAGGACGACCTGGGTCTGTCGCGCGCGCTGCGGGCAGCGCTTGCCCGGCGCATGGCCGCGCTCAACGACGATGCGCCGCTGACGGCCTACTATGACGCCGAACTCACCATGAGCCTGCCGACGGAGGAGGAACTTCGGCTCTCCCGCGGCGAGACCGGCCTTGCCGAACCGCTGGCGGCCATGGCGGGCCATGCCGATCTGATCACCTCCGATCCCTCACGTGCCAGCGCCGAGGACATCCGGCGGCTGGAGCGCGCAGGCCTCACCAACCCGCAGATCGTGGCGCTGTCCGAGCTGATCGCCTTCGTCAACTTCCAGACCCGTGTTGTCGCAGGCCTGCGCCTCATGGGGGCATCATGAGCCTTCCCGCCGTCCGCCTGAAACCGCTGACCTGGCATCCCCACATCGCACCGGTGGAGCTTGATGACGCGACACCTGAGCAACTCGAGGCCATGAAGGTCACGCCGTCTGCCAAGAAGGTCTCGGAATATGTGCGCACGCTCGCCCATGATCCGGAAAGCTATGTGGCGCGCACCGTGCTGTTCAACGCCATCATGTATGTGGAGGGCGGCCTGCCGCGCGCCGATCGCGAGCTCGGGGCGCTGGGGGCGTCCGTTGTCAACGGCTGCCGCTATTGCGCGGTGGTCCATGCGCGCCAGCATGCCAGGATCACCGGCAGCGACGACACCGTGTCGGCCGCTTTCTATAATCGCGCGGAGGACATGAGCCCGCGCGACGCCGCGATCTACACCTTCGCCCGGCGCCTGTCGGTGACGCCATCGCAGGCGACGCCTGAGGATGTCGCGGCGCTTCGCGATGCTGGCCTCGACGACGGCGAGATCATCGACCTCATCCATGCCATCGCCATCTTCGGCTGGGCCAACCGGCTGATGCATGTGCTCGGGCATTCAAAGCCTGCCGAATGAGGAGGGTGGAACCATGAGTGAGATTTCGCCCGTTGAACGGCGAGGCCAAGTGCATAGTCAATAACCTGACCAGAGAGATCCGACATGAAAACGAAAACCTGGCTCGCCGGCTGCATCATCGCCGGCCTCGCGGCCCTTCCTTCAGCCGCACTCGCGGACTATCCGGAAAAGCCCATCGAGATGATCGTGGCTTTCGCGCCCGGCGGCGGCACGGATGTGGCGGCACGCTCCATTGCCCGCTTCATGGAAAAACATCTCGGCGGCGGTGCCCGCATCGCCGTGGTCAACAAGCCCGGCGCCGGCGGTGAGATCGGCTGGACCGAGCTCGCCCGTGCAAAGCCGGATGGCTACACCATCGGTATGATCAATCCGCCGGCCTTCAACTCCCTCGTGGTGGAAGGCAAGGCCAAGTACACCACCGATGACTTCCAGCCGATCGGCAACATGGTCTATGACCCCGGCATCCTCGTGGTGGGTAAGGACAGCCCGTACAAGACCCTGGCGGATTTGATCGAGGCCGACAAGAAGGCGCCGAACACCATCGTGATCGGCAATTCCGGCGCGGTCGGCTCCTCCGACCACATCGGCCTTCTCAACCTCAATCGCCAGGCCGGCACCACCTTCAAGCCCGCCTTCTTCGGCTCCACCGCGCCCGTGCGTCAGGCGCTGCTCGGCGGCCATGTCCCTGCCGCCACCATGAACCTCAGCGAGGCCGTCCAGCTCGCCCGTTCCGGCGACATCCGCATTCTCGGCATCATGGCCGAGGAGCGCTCCAAGGCTCTGCCCGATGTTCCGACCTTCCGCGATCAGGGCATCGATCTGGTGGTCACCACCTCTCGTGGTCTCGCCGCGCCCAAGGGTGTTCCGCTAGAGATCCTGGCCAAGCTGCAGGCGGCGCTGGAAGCGGCCATGAACGATCCGGAATATCGCGATGCCGCCATCAAGGCCGAGATCCCGCTGCATTACCTCAACGCCGAGGATTACAAGGCGCTGATCGACCTCATCAGCAAGAATCTCGCTGAGACCTGGAAGGTCACCCCGTGGCGGTAAATCTCAACCCCAGCCGCCGCCATGCGGAGGTCGGATTCGCCGCGCTGCTTCTTGGCGCGGCGGTCTGGGCCTATGTGGAGGCCGGCAATTATGCCGGGCAGAGCGGGGGTTACCCTCGCGTCCTCGCCATCCTGCTGGGACTCAGTGCCATCATCCTGGCGGCGCGTACGCTGATGGGCGCTTCCGCGCCCGATGACGCGCGCCTCTTCGATCATCCCGGCCGCTTTGTTGTCGGCCTCGGCATGATCTTCCTCTACGTCGTCGCCATCGATGTCGTCGGCTACATCCTGCCGAGCCTCATCTTCGGCATCGGCGTGCCGATGCTCCTCGGCTATCGCCACCTGCAGCTTCTCCTGCCTGTCGTCATCGGCATCCTCGTCTTCATCTATCTCGTCTTCAAGGTGATGCTCGAAAGGCCGCTTCCGCCCGATGTTCTCGACGGCGTACTGAGAGCCATCCTATGATCGACGCTCTGCTTTCGGCACTGCCGCTCGTCTTCGAGCCCGCAAATCTCTTCGCCGTTCTCTTGGGCACGGTCGCCGGCCTCGTGGTGGGTGCACTGCCTGGCCTCACGGTCACGACAGGCATTGCCGTTCTGATCCCGCTGACCTTCGGGCTCGACCCGCTGTTCGCGCTCGGCATGATGGCCGGCATGTACAACGGCGGCAGCTACGGCGGCGCCATTCCCGCCATCCTGCTGCGCGTGCCCGGCACGCCTGCTTCCGTCGCCACCATCCTCGATGGCTATGAGATGACCAAGCAGGGCAAGGCCGCCTATGCGCTTCAGGTCGCCGTCGTCTCCGGCGTTATCGGATCGGTGTTGTCAGCCATCTCGCTGATCATATTCGCACCGGGTCTTGTGAAGCTCAGCCTGCTCTTTGGCCCGGCGGAATATTTCTGGGTTGCCATCCTCGGCCTTGCCACCGTCGCGTCGCTGCTCGGCGATGATTTTCTCAAGGGCCTGATCGCCACGGTGATCGGCCTTCTCATCGGCACCATCGGCACGGATATTTCCTCCGGTACCGAGCGCTATACATTCGGCCTGCTGGAGTTCGCCGACGGTCTCGACATCGTCGTGCTCCTCAGCGCGCTCTTCGCCATCCCGCCGGTCCTCATGATGATCGAGGAGGCGCTGAAGACGGGCATGCCCGGTGACCTTCTGAAGCTGAAGCGGCAGGGGTCGGTTCTGGCGGACTGGCGCCGCTATCTGCCGATCTGGATGCGCAGTTCTGTGATCGGCATCATCATCGGCGTGCTCCCGGGCGCGGGCGGCAGCATGTCCTGTTATCTGGCCTACAATGACGCCAAGCGCGCTTCCAGGCAGCCCGAGACCTTCGGCAAGGGCAATCCAGAGGGTGTCGCGGCCTCGGAGGCTGGCAACGGAGCGGACAATGCCGCCTCACTCATCCCGGCGCTCACCCTTGGCATTCCCGGCTCCGGCGTGGCCGCCGTGATCCTCGGCGGCCTCCTGGTTCATGGCCTCCGGCCGGGACCGCAGCTCTTCGCCGAACATCCGGATGTGGTCTACGGCTTCATGGTCCAGATGCTGCTGTCTGCCGTCATGCTTGCCGTGGTCGGCGGCCTGACGGCAACGCGCATCTTCGGACAGGCCCTGAGACTTCCGCGCGTGGTGCTGGCGCCGGTGATCATGCTGTTCGTGACCGTGGGCGTCTATGCGGTCAACAACACCATGTTCGATCTCTATACCCTCCTGGGCATCGGCCTTGTCGCCTATATGCTGGACAAGCTGGACTATCCGAATGCTCCCATCATTCTGGGCGTGATCCTGGGGCCCATCGCGGAAAGCCAGCTCCTGCTCGCCATGACCATCTCCGGCGGAGACCCCATGGCGCTTGTCTCCTCGCCCATGTCGATGATCATGATCGCCCTGACGCTGTTCGTGCTTGCGACACCGCTCTGGACTGTCTGGAAGCAGCGCCGACGCAGCTCAGTTGAGCCGGCTAAATGAAGGCGCGGTTGCGCCGGCCGCATGGGCCTTGCCTTCCGCTGCCGGTGCCGGCCGCGGCAGGATGCGGGCGGGCGGGCCGAGCACGGTGGAATTGGCCGGCACATTGACCATGACCACGGCGTTCGGGCCGATGTTGACGTCATCGCCGATGGTGACCTTGCCGACGATCATCGCGCCCGCGCCGATGTCGACCCTGTTGCCGATGACCGGGCCGCTCTTGGAAAAATCGATGTCGCGCTCGAGGCCGCCCACGCCGAGAGTGACGCCCTGGCGGATCTTGCAGTCGTCGCCAATACTCGCATGGGCATGCACCACGATGGCGTTCTGGTGCCCGATGTGGAAGCGACGGCCGATCTTGGCGGTTGCCGCGATCTCAATGCCATAGCGATTGCGGACATAGCGGAACGCCGTCAGGTGGAGGCGGACGAGGATGCGGCGCTTGAGGCCGGGTTTTAGGCCTCTCGCCCAAAAACCGAAACGATAGACCGCGATGGCGCGAAAGCCGGGGCGCGTCCAGTCGGAAAAATGGTTCCGGTAGTCTTCCCTGATCAGCGCCTTCAGGCCCATCCTCGTGCTGGCGTTTCCCGTATCTTCCACGAAGGACATCGCACACTCCCCGCTGTACCAGACAGTTCTATGGTCAAGCTTTAGGCTTTCAATGGCGAGGACCGTAGATTAAGCTAAAATGCGAGACTTGGCATCAGGGGAAGTTGGCTAATGACAGATGTCCGAGCGAAGATCATTTCCGTGTTCGACGATGTCATTTCTGAAACGGGGGCTACCCAAAAGGTCAACCTTGAAGACGGCACCGTTCTATTGGAGAGCGGGCTGGATTCGCTAGGCTTTGCCATACTGGTCGCGCGGCTGGATGAGGAGCTGGGCTACGATCCCTTCTCCCTCTCCAGCACCGCTTTCTATCCAACGACCTTTGGCCAGTTCGTCGCCTTCTATGAAGACAATCGCCCTCGCTGACCTGGCGGCCGAGGCCGCCGGTTTACCGCAGGCGAATGTGCTTTTCTCCACGGCCGGTCCGTGGACCGGCGAGACTTTGCGTCAGGCCGGGCGGTTGCTGCCCGCAGCGGTCTTGGCGGAGGCGGGTGATGTCGTCCTTTGCCTGGCGGATCCGCTGAAGCTGGCGCTGGCGCTGTTCGCTCTTCATGGGCGCGCCGAGCGCATGGTGCTCATTTCGCCCGCCACCGCCGCCGCTGATGCCGCCGACCTTCTCGGCCGTCTTGGCCCATGCACCATCTTGAGTGATGGGGCGCAGGGCTGGATGGAGCGCGGCACGCCGGTGGTCTGGGACGGCGACGTGACGTTGCCGGGGGCTAGCCCTGTTACCGCAGGGCCGGAGGCAGTTGCCGAAACCCGCTGGGTTTTCGCCACCTCGGGAACCACGGGACGGCCGAAACTGGTGGAGCACAGTCTCTCCTCCCTGACCCGCACCGCCAAACGCGGACGGGGGGAGGGGGCGGCCCTGCGGTGGGGCCAGCTTTTCGAACTGTCACGTTTTGCCGGCATCCAGGTCTTCCTGCAGGGCCTCATGGGCGGCGGCGGGCTTGTCCTGCCGGACACGCGGTGGCCCCTGCGTGATCAGCTCGCGTTTCTGGCGGCTCACGACTGCAACGCGCTGTCAGGTACGCCCACGCTCTGGCGCAAGATATTGATGACGCCGGACCGGCCGCGACTGTCCCTGCGGCAGGTGACGCTTGGCGGCGAAGTCGCGGACGATGCCATCCTTCAGAGCCTCAAACGGGAGTTTCCCGAGGCCCGGATCGTCCACATCTACGCCTCGACAGAGGCGGGAGCGGCATTTTCGGTGAAGGACGGCAAGGCCGGTTTTCCAGCCTCCTTTGTCGATGAGCCGCCAGGCGGCATCCGTCTCAAGATCCATGATGACAGGCTCTTCGTTGAGAACGGTGATGTCTCGCCCTCCTACATCGGTTCTGACCAGCGCTTTGCCGATGAGGAGGGCTTTATCGACACCGGGGATGTGGTGGAACGGCGGGGAGATCGCTTCCTCTTTCGCGGCCGCGCCAACGGCGCCATCAACATCGGCGGCAACAAGCTCTTTCCTGAAGAGGTGGAGCGTATGCTGGTGACCCATCCCGAGGTCCGGCTGGCCCGCGTTTCGGCGCGGCCCAATCCCATCACCGGAGCGGTGGTCGTTGCCGAGGTGGTTCCGGCCATAGAGGTTCCCGACACAAGGCCTACACCGCCGCGCTTCTCGCCCATTGCCGCGCACATCTGCAACGCTGGCAGGTTCCGGCGATCCTGCGGCTGGTGGACAGCATCGAGACCACGGCGGCCGGCAAGGTGCAGAGGAGCATTCCGTGAAGACAGTGCTGGTTACCGGCGGAACACGTGGCCTCGGACTTGCGATCGCCACGCGTCTTGCGAGCGACGGATTGAATGTCGTCGCCACCGGACGGCGGGAGACGGAGGATTTGGCGGCCTTGCGCGCGAGCCAGCCGGATCGCGTGCATTTCCTGCCCTTTGACATGGCCGAGACCGATGGCATCAAGGATTTCGTGCAATCGGTCACCACAGCCCATGGGCCGTTGTTCGGGCTCGTCAACAATGCGGCCGTCGGGCTCGATGGCGTGCTCGGCACCATGCACAATTCCGATATCGAGCGACTGCTGCGGATCAACACGCTGGCGCCGATGATCCTCACCAAATATGCCTCCCGTTCCATGATGCTGGCCCGGGGCGGCCGTATCGTGAACATCTCCTCCATCATCGCATCCACCGGCTTCTCCGGTCTTGCCGCCTATGCGGCGTCGAAGGCGGCGCTGGAAGGCTTCACCAAGTCGCTTGCCCGCGAACTGGGACGCATCAACATCACGGTCAACGCCGTGGCGCCGGGCTATATGCAGACGGAGATGACGCAGGGCCTAGAGGGAGACAAGCTGCAGTCCATCCTCCGCCGCAGCCCGCTGCGCCGCCTCGCGACACCTGAGGATGCCGCGGGCGCGGTCTCTTACCTCATCGGCCCCGACGGCGGATCGATCACCGGCACCGTGGTGACGGTGGACGCCGGCAGCACCTGCTGATGGCCGGTGGGGTCGTAACGTCGCAGGCGGGCCCGCATCTGCACAGGCACTCACTTCGGTCGTCATTGCGTCACATCGTAACGGCTAGATGCTTTACGCGACGCTCCTGTGCTAAGAGCGCCGCGACGACTGCCCGGAGCGCGTGATTGCCGACTGACGACGATTTTAAAGAAGACGCGCCATATGGTGACCCGGTGAAGGGGCGCCGGCTGTCGGATCTTTTGACCGATATTGCAGAGGATGAGAGCCGCGAGCGCATTTCGGTTGCCGACCTCCTGTTCTTCATGAGGGACCGTGCCATCGGCGCGCTGATGCTGATCTTCGCTCTGCCCAATGCCTTGCCGTCCATACCTGGCACTTCGGCCATCCTCGGAGCGCCGCTGGTTTTTCTGGCGGCACAACTGGCGCTTGGCTGGCAGCCCTGGCTGCCCAAGATCATCGCCAACAGATCCATGCCGAGGCGCGATTTTGCCACCCTCATCGCCAAGTCCCGGCCCTGGCTGGCGCGCGCCGAGAAGCTGCTGCGGCCGCGGCTGACCTGGCTTGCCTATCCGCCCGCCGAACACGCCATCGGCGTCATCTGCCTCATCATGTCGATCGTGCTGGTGCTGCCGATTCCGCTCGGCAACATGCTGCCGGCCCTCGCCATCTGCCTTCTGGCGCTGGGCCTTCTTGAACGCGACGGCCTGTGGGTCATCGTTGGCACCCTGACCGGCGCGGGCGCCATCGCCCTGGTCTGGGGCGTGCTTTACGCGCTGGTGAAGAGTGCGATCTTCCTCCTGAAGAACGCCGTCATGACGTAGCGCAGGAGAAGAGGCCTCTTAGTGGGCCTCTTCCCAATTGTCGGCACCACGCGCGTCCACCTGCAGCGGCACCGAAAGGGTAACGGCGGGAAGAGGCGCCATCTCCATCACCCGCTTGACGATGGGCAGTGTTGCGTCCACCTCGGCATCAGGCACTTCGAACACCAGTTCATCGTGCACCTGCAGAAGCATCCGCGCGGAAAGCTTCTCCTCGGCAAGCACGCCTTCCATGCGGATCATTGCTCGGCGCAGGATGTCCGCCGCGGTTCCCTGGATCGGCGCGTTGATGGCCGCCCGTTCGTTGAAGGCCCGCTCGGCCGGGTTCCTGGTGTTGATCTGCGGATAGTGGCAGCGCCGGCCGAACAGCGTCGTCACATAGCCATCGCGGCGACAGGCGGCCTTGGTTGCCTCCATGTAATCGCGGATGCCTGGGAAGCGCTCGAAGTACTTCTTGATATAGGCGCCGGCTTCCTCGCGCGGGATGGCAAGCTGGTTGGCGAGGCCAAAGGCGGAGATGCCATAGACGATGCCGAAATTGATGGCTTTCGCCCGCCGCCGCACCATCGGGTCCATGCCATCGATCGGCACATTGAACATCTCCGATGCCGTCATGGCGTGGATGTCGAGACCGTCCGCGAAGGCCGTCTTCAGCTGCGGGATATCGGCTATATGGGCGAGAACGCGCAGCTCGATCTGGCTGTAGTCGGCGGAGACAAGCTTGTGGCCCGGCTCGGCGACGAAGGCGCGGCGGATCTTGCGGCCTTCTTCGGTGCGGACAGGGATGTTCTGGATGTTCGGTTCCGACGAGGAGAGCCGCCCCGTCGTGGTCGCCGCCAGCTGGAAGCAGGTGTGCACCCGCCGTGTCTCGGCGTTTAGATAGGTGGGCAAGGCGTCGGCATAGGTGGACTTCAGCTTCGACAGCTGACGCCAATCGAGGATCCGCCGCGGCAGTTCGTGCCCCTGTTCGGCAAGGTCGTCGAGGAGGCGCGCCCCGGTGGCCCAGGCGCCGGTTTTGGTCTTGGTGCCGCCGGGAAGCCCCATCTTGCCGAAGAGAATGTCGCCGAGCTGCTTGGGGCTGCCGATGGTAAAGCGCTCGCCGGCGAGATCATAGACCTCCGCTTCCAGCGCACCCATGCGCTGCGCGAATTCTCCCGACAGGCGCGACAGCATCTGCCGGTCGATGGAGATCCCGTGCTGCTCCATGCGTGCCAGGACGTCAGGCATCGGCCGCTCGAGCGTCTCATAGACGGTGGTCGCGCCTTCCGCCGCCAGCCTCGGCTTCAACACGCGCCACAGCCTCAAGGTCACGTCCGCATCTTCGGCGGCATAGACCGCCGCCTTGTCGATGGGCACTTCGGCGAAATTGATCCGCGCCTTGCCGGTGCCCGTCACGCTGTCATAGCTGATGCAGCCATGGCCGAGGTGCCGGTCCGCCAGCGTGTCCATGCCATGCGCCGTGACCCCCGCATCGAGCGCATAGGACATCAGCATGGTGTCGTCGAAGGGGCGCACGTCGACGCCGTGGCGCTTCAGGATGAGCCAGTCGTATTTGACGTTCTGCCCCACCTTCAGGATGCCGGCATCTTCAAAGACGGGCTTCAGGACCTCCAGCACCTCGGCGATGTTGAGCTGGCCTTCGGCTCTGCCGCCGCCGAAGATGTCGGCGCTGCCGCGATGGTTCAGCGGGATATAACAGGCCTCGCCGGGCCCGACCGCGAGGCTGATGCCGACCAGTTCCGCCGACATGGCATCGAGTGAGGTGGTCTCGGTATCGAAGGCGACGACGCCCTCCTGTCGTGCATGATCGGCCCAGCCTTGCAGCGTCTCCATATCCCGCACCGTGACATAGGCATCGTGCGAGCAGGGGGAGGAGCGGGCTTCCTCCGCCCGCTTGGCCGCGAGAGCGGCCGGCGTTGCCGCGTCAGATGTGAGGCCGGGTCGCTCCGCGCCCGCCGCGACCTCGCCGGAAACCTCCACGGCGGCCGGCATCGGTGCGGCCGAACCGCCAGCCTTCAACCGCGGGTCGGCTTCGATGGCGCTGATATCGATCTCGGCCGCCTCGCCGACGCGGCGTGTCAGCGTGTTGAACTCCATGGCCTTGAGGAAGCTGATAAGCTTCTTCAGATCCGGCTCGATGCAGCACAAGTCCGCCAGCGGGACCTCCACGTCCATATCCCGTTTCAGCTCCACGAGCTGCTTGGAAATGGCGGCCTGCACCGCATAGGTGATGAGGCTCTCGCGCCGTTTCGGTTGTTTGATTTCCGCCGCCCGTTCCAGCAGCGCTTCCAGGGTGCCGTAATCGGTGATGAGCTGCGCGGCCGTCTTGACGCCGATCCCCGGCACCCCCGGCACATTGTCGGTGGCATCGCCCGCCAGCGCCTGCACCTCCACAACCTTGTCCGGCGTGACGCCGAATTTCTCGAACACCTCATCCGGCCCGATGACCTTGTCCTTGATGGGATCAAACATGGACACCAGCGGCGTCACGAGCTGCATCAGATCCTTGTCCGAGGAGATGATCGTCACTTTGGCCCCGGCCGCGGCGGCCTGCTCGGCATAGGTGGCGATGATGTCGTCGGCCTCATAGCCGTCCTGTTCGATGCATGGCAGATCGAATGCGCGTGTTGCCTCGCGGATCAGCGAGAGCTGTGGCCGCAGGTCATCCGGCAGTTCCGGCCGGTGCGCCTTGTACTCAGGGTAGATCTCCTTGCGGAAGGTGGTCTCGCTCTTGTCCAGAATAATGCCGAGATGGGTCGGCTTGGGATCAAAGCCCTGGCCCCGTACCAGCTTCCACAGCATGTTGCAGTAGCCTGCCACGGCGCCCACGGGCAGTTTGTCGGACGCGCGCGTCAACGGCGGCAGGGCATGGAAGGCGCGGAAGATATAGGCGGAACCGTCGACGAGAACGACGTGGTCGCCGGCTTTAACAGTGGTGTCGGTCATGGTGTCCGGGCTTTGGCGCGGCAGTGCGCTTAAAATTCGCCGGGACATTGCCACAAGGCGCGGCGGGGAGGAAACCCGGCTTCACGCGCAAGATGGCGAGGAGGATGGTTCGCTCAGGGCGTCTGATGGGGGCAGCAGTACCCGGCGAACCATCCTCACTCTAGCCCTCCCCGTCAGGGGAAGGGATTGGGTGCGGGTGTCGCCCTTTGCGGCGGGCGCAGACTGTCCAGGCGGAAGGCCGCGGGTCGTTCGAACAGGAAGCGTCCCCAGCCGATGCGCTGTATGATCCAATAGAGGACCAGCGGAGAGACCACGGCCACGGCGGTTACGATGAGCGATATGGTCCCGACGTCGGGGATGACGCCGGTCATCAGAAGAACGGTGCGCGTCATCGCCATGGGCAGGAAGAAGGCGAGATAAACCACAAGGGAATTGGCGCCGGCGTGTCGGATCATCCAAGCGCTGTCGCGGCGAGCGAGCAGCGATGCGATGGCGATCACCGCGCCGGCACCGGCAAGACCCAGGATCAGGCTGACCACAGGCCATTCGGCGACGCCGGTCAGAACCGCGAGAGCGTTGGCGAAAACCCAGGTTGCGAGGACAGCCACTGCCAGTCCCGGCTGCCGGCTGACCCAGGCGGCAAAGGCGAAGATCTGGGGTGCGGCATACCAGCCGAGCAGGAAGAAAAAGAACCGATTGGCGAATTCGTCGATGACAATCCAATGCGTGACGATCGGCGCGCTTTCCAGCAGGGCCGCAAGAGCGAGCATTACCAGCGGCGGCACGCGGCGCGCCAGCTTCGCCACCACGAAGAAGATGGGCAGAAGATAGATGAACCAGAGCGTGCCGAACGGCTCGATGAGAGCGATCAGGAATTGTTCGGCAACGGCGGCCGGGCCTTCAGAAAGAGCGAGCCCGGGCCAGCGGAAAAAGCCCTGGATCAGAAGCCAGAGAACGTAGAAATAGGCGAAGTGCACCACCTTGCGGTCAAGATAGCTGCGCCAGTCGCGGTCGATGACGCGCGCCAGGAAGAGGCCGGAGATCAGGAAGAAGTCGGGCATGCGGAAAGGTCGGGCGAAAGCAACGAAAGCATGCATCCAGCCCTCGGTTCCCGCCGCCTTTTCCACGCCAAGCGTCGAATGCATCATCACCACCATGATGATGCAAAGACCTTTCGCATAATCGACCCAGTCGACACGAGTGGCCGAATTGACCGTGCTCATGATGACGCCTCACGCAAGATGTGTTGAAGACCCGCTCGGGCCTTTCTTGTGATCATCTTTCGCTTAATTTTATCGGTGATGTAAGCACAAACGTCATATCGGATATCTAAACTTCAACAGTGGGTTAATGCAGACCGTCGTGTCCTATATAAACTCCGGATGTGTCATTAACGTCTTGTTAATATTTAGGCTGCGTCACCGTACTCTGCTCTCGCAGAAATGTGTATTGCCGACAGCGGCGGGGCGTTCCATGCGGTCGCGAATGCCTTATGATACGGGCACTCCGTTTATACCTTCAGGATACTCATGACAGCCGACACCGATCACGACCATCACGACGACATCGTCTATCCCGCCGCCATCCCCTTCGTGCTTCTGCACTTCGCGGCTTTTGCCGCCATCTGGACCGGCGTGACCTGGGAAGCGGTGGCGATCTGCGTCGCGCTCTATGTCATCCGCATCTTCGCCATTGGCGCGGGCTATCACCGCTATTTCTCGCACCGCTCCTACCAGACAGGCCGCGTCTTCCAGTTCATCCTCGCTTTCCTGGCGCAGAGCACCGCGCAGAAGAGCGTGCTCTGGTGGGCGGCCAAGCACCGGCATCACCATCTCCATTCCGATACCGAGCATGACGTTCATTCGCCGCGGCACACCGGCTTCTTCTATGCCCATGTCGGCTGGATCTTCGCCAAGAACCACGACACCACGGATCTCGTGAAGATCGCCGATTTCGCCAAATATCCGGAATTGATGTTCCTGCACCGGTTCGAGCTGCTGCCCGCTGTCATCACGGCGATTGTCTGCTGGCTGATCGCGGGCTGGCCTGGCCTCGTGGTCGGCTTCGTCTGGAGCACGGTGCTGGTCTACCACGCCACCTTCTGCATCAACTCCCTGGCCCATGTGCATGGCAAAAAGCGCTATGTCACCGGCGATGACAGCCGCAACAACTGGCTGCTCGCGTTCTTCACCATGGGCGAGGGCTGGCACAACAATCATCACGCCTATCAGTCCAGCGTGCGGCAGGGCTTCAAGTGGTGGGAGATCGATCCCACCTATTACATCCTGAAGGCGCTCTCGTGGATCGGCGTTGTCTGGGACATGAAGAGCCCGCCCCCGGAGGTACTGCGCAACGAACAGCGCCTCGGAGCGCGCGTGATCGACCGCGCCGCAGGTGATCTCGCCGCCACGTTCCACGTGGACGGCATCGTCGCCGGCATTCGCCACGCGCTGGCGGACTCTCCGGTCCTGGCCGAGCTGCATGAGCGCATGGCCTCGGCGCAGCACAAGGCGGAGGACCTCTTCGCCGGCCTTCACATGCCGCACTTGCCGACGCATGAGGAGATCCGGGAACGGGCACAGGCCATGTTCGCCAAGACACGTTCGCTGGACGATATCGTCGACCGCGCTCACCGCAAGATACTTGAGGCGGTCTCGGCGCGTCTTGCCGCGCCCGCCTGATCATTCCCGGTCTGCGCTGAAATCGGGGGCGGCCAAGGGGTCGCCCCTTTTGCATGGCGGGAGGAGTGCCTATTTGCACCCGAACGACATCTGAGGTTTAACCCGCACGACACGCTTCAGAAGAACGGATTTCCGATGACAATACGCTTGCACCAGGGTGACCTCCCGGATGGCCTGACTTTCTCCGGTGCGGTGGCTATCGACACCGAAACGCTGGGCCTGAACCCCCATCGGGATCGCCTCTGTCTCGTGCAGCTGTCGGCCGGGGACGGGACGGCGGAACTTGTCCAGATCCGCCCTGGACAATCGATGCCGAAGAACCTGATCGCCCTTCTGCGCGATCGATCGATCCTCAAGCTGTTTCACTTCGCCCGTTTTGACGTTGCCGTGCTCTTCAAGAGTTTCGGTGTGATGGCGGAGCCGGTCTTCTGCACCAAGATCGCCTCGCGCCTCACCCGGACCTACACCGACCGCCACGGGTTGAAGGATCTCGTACGCGAGCTGTTGAACGTGGAGATCTCCAAACAACAGCAATCCTCCGACTGGGGAGCGGAACATCTTAGCGACGCGCAGCTTTCATATGCGGCGTCCGATGTACTGCATCTTCATGCTCTGAAACAGAAGCTGGACGAACGCCTTGCCCGAGAAGGCCGCACAGCCTATGCGGATGCCTGCTTCGCCTTTCTGCCGATCCGCGCGGCTCTTGACCTTGCTGGATTTGAAAACGACGACATTTTCGCGCATTCATAGAAATGCATAAGACGAGGGCGCCTTGAGGCGACGATGAACGCATGAACGATCTCGCCATAGCTTTCGATGGCCATGCCGAAAACCGGTTGACGGCGTTCAGCGCCGCGCGCCGGCATTCGCGGCTTGTCGGCCTGCTGCGCGTTGGCGTTCCTGGTCTTGCCCTCCTTCTTACCGCGGGCTTCCTGTTGACGTCCTTCCTCGACATCCGTTCGCTGGGGGACCCGGTCTTTGACCAGAGCACCTCGGCCATATCGGGGTCGACCATCACCATGGTCGAGCCGCGGTTGACGGGCTACAACAGCCAGCGGCGGCCCTATGAAGTGATCGCGTCGCGGGCAGAGCAAGATATCGCTGCGCCGCAGAAGATCGATCTCGATCAGCTCGCCGCACGCATGCAGCTTGAGGGCGACGGCTGGGCGCGGCTGGAATCGAGCCGGGGCTTCTTTGACAATGAAGGGCAGACGCTCCGACTGAACAAGGATGTCAGCGTCACGTCCAACACCGGCTATCATGCCACCATGAACTCCGCCGATGTGGACCTCGAAGCAGGCCGTGTGACTTCCAATGAGCCGGTTGCGGTGACCTTCGATGCCGGCGACCTAAAGGCAGATCGCATGGAAATCCGCGACGGTGGCGATCTTATTATCTTTCAGGGCCGGGTTCGCATGAAGATCGAACCCTCGAAGACATCAGCCAAGGGTGCGACATGACCGGACGGATTGTGATGGCCGCTGTTCTTGCCTGCTGTTTCGGCATCGCCGGCGCCACGGCACAGCAGGCGACGAACGCCTTCGACGGCTTTTCCAGCAATTCGGATGAGCCGGTGAACATCGAGGCCGACCGGCTTGACGTGCGTGACAAGGACCAGGCTGCGGTCTTCACCGGAAATGTGGTCGTCACTCAAGGCGAATCGCGTCTGGAGACGAAGGCCTTGACGGTCTTCTACACCGGAGGCGCGACAGCGGATGCGCCCGCAAGCAGCCGTTCCATCCGGCGCTTGGAAGCCGATGGCGGTGTCGTCGTGATATCGAAGGACCAGAAGGCAACCGGCAACACCGGCGTTTTCGACATGGCGTCCAACACGATCGTCATGACCGGCGGGGTTACCGTGTCCCAGGGGCCGAACGTTATTCGCGGCGATCGCCTGTTCGTGGATCTGACCAAGCAGACGTCCCGCATCGAAACCGGCGGCAACACCGGACGCGTGCGGGGCCTGTTCCTGCCGAACAAGGGCACGCCGGGCGCGCCTCCCCGCAACTGACGTACGTTTTGGGAGAGGTTTCATTTTAGCCCGCGGTTTTTCCCTTTTCGGACAGCGTTCCGCCTCTGGCCCTGGACTCATCGATCCGGATCTGGATGCCCATATCGGCGAAGGCGGAGCGGACGTTCTCGCCGCCCAAGGTCTCGCGAAAAGCTATCGCAAGCGCGCGGTGGTGCATGACGTCAGCCTGTCGGTGCGTCGCGGCGAAGCTGTAGGGCTCCTGGGTCCGAACGGAGCCGGCAAGACCACGGTGTTCTATATGATCACCGGCCTTGTTTCCGCCGATCATGGCCGCATCGAGCTCGGCGGGTTCGATGTCACCCGGCTGCCGATGTATCGCCGCGCTCGGCTCGGTATCGGGTACCTGCCGCAGGAAGCATCGATCTTTCGTGGTCTGACGGTCGAGGCCAACATCCGGGCCGTGCTCGAAGTGGTCGAGCCGGACCGGAACAAGCGTGAGGCCGAGCTTGAGGCCCTGCTGGAGGAATTCGGCGTCACGCGACTCAGGCATTCTCCCTCCATCGCCTTGTCCGGTGGCGAGCGGCGGCGCGTCGAGATCGCAAGGGCGCTGGCCAGCCGCCCGGATTTCATGCTGCTGGATGAGCCCTTCGCCGGCATCGACCCCATCGCCGTCGGCGATATCCAGGTGCTGGTGCGGCACCTGACGTCCCGAGGCATCGGCGTCCTGATCACCGATCACAACGTTCGTGAAACGCTCGGTCTCATCGATCGCGCCTATATCATCCACGCCGGCCGGGTGCTGATGGAAGGCACACCGGATGAAATAGTTTCCAACGGTGACGTTCGTCGTCTTTACCTTGGCGAGGAATTTCGGCTTTAACAGTTTCTCGAAGGGCCACATGCAAGAATTGGCCCACTTCCGGGAAGCGTGAAGCAAAGCCGATGGCACTAACCCCAAAGCTTGAACTGCGGCACAGTCAGACGCTCGTCATGACGCCGCAGCTCATGCAGGCGATCCGTCTGCTGCAGCTATCCAACATGGACCTGGCGGCCTATGTGGCCGAGGAGCTGGAGAAAAACCCGCTTCTGGAAGCAAGCGACGATCAGCCCCGCGCCGATCCGCCCGCCGAAGGCGGCGAGACAAACGGCGTGAGCGTTGAGACACCTAGCCGGGCCGATATGGAAGAAAGGCTCGGCACTGACCTCGACAATGTCTTTCCCGATGATCCGGCGGCGGCTTCCGCCACCGCGCCCGCCAAAGGAGAAATCGGCCCTGATGCCGCGTCCTGGGGACCTGGCGGGCGCGGAGAGGACAGCGCTGATCTCGAAGCCTTTGTTTCTGCCGACACCACGTTGCCGGATCATCTGGAGCGCCAGCTCGGCGTCGCGGTGACCGATCAGCGCCGCCTCATAATCGGCAGCCTCTTGATCGGAATGATTGATGACAGCGGCTATTTGACCGACCCGCTGGAGCCCATCGCCGAACAGTTGGGCGCCTCGATGGAGGAAGTCGAGGAAGTCCTGCGCGTTATCCAGACCTTCGATCCGGCCGGCGTGGGCGCACGATCGCTGTCCGAATGCCTTGCCATCCAGCTGCGCGAGCGCAACCGCTACGATCCGGCAATGCAGACCATGGTGGAAAACATCGAACTTCTGGCCCGGCGCGATCTTGGCCGCCTGCGCATGCTGTGCGGCGTCGATCCGGATGATCTCGCCGATATGATTGCCGAGATCAGGGCCTTGACGCCCAAGCCCGGCCTGGCCTTCGGGGCCGCGCCGGTTCAGATCGTCGTACCTGATGTCTATGTGCAGATGGCCCCGGATGGCGGGTGGCGCGTGGAGCTGAACAGCAGCACGCTGCCGCGCGTCCTCGTCAATCAGGATTATCACGCGGTGGTATCGGGCCGCATGCGCTCGACCGAGGAGAAGTCCTATCTCGCGGAATGCCTGCAATCCGCCAACTGGCTGACCCGCAGCCTCGAGCAGCGGGCGCGGACCATCCTCAAGGTAGCCAGCGAGATCGTGCGCCAGCAGGATACCTTTCTTGTCAAAGGCATCGCCCATCTTCGTCCGCTCAATCTGAAGACGGTCGCAGATGCCATTTCGATGCACGAATCGACCGTTTCCCGGGTGACATCCAACAAATATCTGGCGACCCCGCGCGGGATCTTCGAGTTCAAATATTTCTTCTCGGCCGCCATCGGATCGTCCGACGGCGGCGAATCGCATTCGGCTGAGGCGGTTCGGCATCGCATCCGCCAGCTGATCGACGAAGAGAGCGCGCAACGTGTTCTGTCCGACGACACGCTTGTTCAGAAGCTGCAGGACGAGGGCATCGACATTGCCCGGCGCACGGTTGCGAAATATCGCGAGGGCATGGGAATCCCCTCATCCGTCGATCGCCGCCGCGCCAAGCGCGCCACCGCATAGGCAAGGCAGGGGCCGCTTGCTACCGCACCGCAGATTGACTTCCTGACCGCCCACCCGTAGGTCTTGGACCAAGGTCGACCGTCCCCGAGGGGGTGGAACGAACTTGGAGTTTCAGGCGTATGTTCCGGCGGGGAGCGCCCTCCCGGAACAGGCGGCAGAAGATGAGCTGAGCGTGGTATGACCGAGGTTGATCCCGATCATACCGTGGTGCCTGTGGCGCCGGTATAAAGAGAATGGCGGGGGCGCGAGGCGCATATGTCTTTGCGAATATCTGGTAAGAATATCGATATCGGTGATGCGCTGCGTAGTCAGGTGGAAGGCCGTATCGCGGATGCCTTGTCGAAATATTTCAGCGGCGGCTATTCCGGTCATGTGACCGTTGAGCGCGAGGGAGCCGGCTTTCGGACCGAATGCGCGCTGCATCTCGATTCCGGCATTGATCTCCAGTCCACCGCGACGGCCATGGACGCCTATGCCAGTTTCGATCAGGCCGCAGAGCGCATTGAAAAGCGTTTGCGCCGGTACAAGCGTCGGCTGAAGGACAGGCATGCGGCTGCGATAGAGGGAAATGGTTTTTCCTCCAATTATACCGTATTCGAAGCGCCGACCTCCGATGAGGAAATCGATGTCGACGGCTTCAGTGCTATTGTCATTGCTGAAAAAGCGATCAAGCTGAAGCAATTGCCTGTGAGTTCAGCCGTGGTTGATCTTGATCTGACCGGAGCGCCATGCGTGATTTTCCGGAATGCTGCCAACGGACGGATCAATGTGGTCTACCGCCGGTCTGACGGAAATATCGGCTGGGTTGATCCCGCCCCGGACGGCGGGAACTAAGGGCGTCGCCATGCGGCTATGCTCATATCATCGTGCGGAGCAGTTTGGCTCACGCACCGGCAAGGGGGCTTGCACATGCCTCTGAGTGATCTCCTGACACCTGAGGCGGTAATTCCCGCGCTGAAGGTGAATTCCAAGAAGCAGGCGATTCAGGAGCTTGCGGAAAAGGCTGCCCAGTTGACAGGGCTTGCCGAGCGCGATGTGTTCGACACGTTGCTTCAGCGCGAGCGGCTGGGTTCGACCGGCGTCGGAAATGGCATCGCCATTCCTCATGGAAAGCTGACCACTATCGACCGCCTCGTCGGGCTCTTCGCCCGCCTGGATCGGCCGATTGATTTTGATTCACTGGATGGGCAGCCGGTGGACCTTGTGTTTCTGCTGCTGGCGCCGGAAGCGGCTGGGGCCGATCATCTGAAGGCCTTGGCCCGGGTCGCGCGCGTGCTGCGCGATGCAAATGTCGCGCAGAAGCTGCGAACCACGCAGGATGCCTCGGCGCTCTACGCTCTCCTTACCCAGCCGCAGTCGTCATCAAACGCGGCGTGATGCCGTAAAGGCGTTGGGCGCGGGTAAGCCCGCGCCCGGTACTGCGTCTTAGTGTAGACTTACCGTCAGAAGCTCATTCTCCCAGGCATTGGCAAGGGCGGCCTCGCGAGTGTCGGTAACGAGGATGGGCGTGCCATCCGCCGCCAGAAGCGCAAAGAGCTTCAGGCCCGGCTGCAGGGCTGGAGCCAGCGGGAAAGCCTCATGAAGCTCATCGGACGTCATGGTCTTCACATAAGCCAAACGGCCACCGCCGATACTCGCCAGTTCAGAAGGCGAAATGGGCCCATCGGGCACAACAAAATGATCACTGGTCATCCTGGACCTCCTTTCGTGCGCTTTTTCCGCGCACGGTGATATCGACGGTGCGCACAGTCTTCTGCGGTTCGGGGCGCACCAGATCGATTGTCAGCAACCCATTTTCAAGAGTTGCCCCCAGAACCTCCATGCCTTCCGCGAGAACGAACACCCGCTGAAACTGCCGCGCCGCAATGCCGCGGTGAACATAGATCCGGCTGTCGTCATCGACCTGACGGCCGCGGATCACGAGCTCTTTGTCCTCGACGGTAACGTCGAGTTGGTCCGACGTGAAGCCGGCCACTGCTAGAGCAATGCGGATGCGCTCAGGGTCGTTCCCTTTCGGCGGAACGCGCTCGACATTATAGGGTGGATAGCCATCAGAGCCCTTGGCCACGCGATCGATGGTTCGCTCGATGGTCTCGAAGCCAAGAAGAAATGGGCTCGACAGCCCGTTTGGTCTGGTCATTGCCAAAGCCCTCCTTGAAGCGACTTTGTCCGGATCCACAAGCGGCCTCCGGAATGCGGGATCGTCCGCTCCCGTGATATGGGGATGGATGATCATCGCTGCAAGTTGAGGAAATGGTGGAACCGCAGGTCAGAGCGCGCAACAAAAAAGCCACCCGAAGGTGGCTTTCTGGGGAGCTTGCCTCCCGAAACTTGGTGGAGCCAGGCGGAATCGAACCGCCGACCTCTTGAATGCCATTCAAGCGCTCTCCCAACTGAGCTATGGCCCCACGAAAACCAGCCTGTTTTGGGTGTCAGGCCGGAGAGTCTGTGGTTCGGTGCCCGCACCGAACGGGCGCCATGAACCACAGTTTTAGCGCCGCATCAAGGCTCTTCGTCGTCTTTCAGATCGCCTTCGATCAAATCCGACACGTCGTCGCCGTCATCCTCGTCATCTGCAAGGAAAGTGTCGTCGTCGTCATCTGTGGAAATGTCATCCTCGAGCTCATCGTCGTCACCGTCGATGCTCGGATCAGCGCGCTTCTTGCCGGAGGTATCCTCGTCGGCATCCTCCAGGCTGATCAGCTCGACATCTTCCTGCAGCTCGCTGGTTTCGGCCTCGGCTTCGGGTGCGGGCTTTTCGGCAGTCCGCGTCTTCATCTGCGGCTCGAACAGCGACCGCGGGAAGGCTTCGCCTGTGTAAGGCGAGACGATGGGATCTTTATTGAGATCGTAGAATTTACGGCCCGTCGTCGGGCAGACACGCTTCGTGCCGAGATCTGGTTTCACCACGGAAATCCCCAACGATGTTCTCTTGAATTTGGGGGCTCCCCATGACGCGCCATGGGGGCCATGTCAAGGACAAACGACCGGACGGGCTCAAGCGAGAGGTGACGTGGCGGCAGCCTCATGTTACCAGCCCCGCTCGTTCTTCATCTGACTGACACCCATGAGCCATCAAGCTGCCATGCCTCTCTCCGCCACGCGCGGTCAGCCGCTGACCGGACGTGTGCGCGTTCCCGGCGATAAATCCATCTCCCACCGCGCTCTGCTGCTGGGGCTCCTCGCCCGCGGCGAAACCCGTATCAGCGGCTTGCTTGAGGGCGAGGATGTGCTGGCCACAGCGGCAGCATGCCGCGCCCTCGGAGCTGAAGTCACCCAGGATGGACCAGGCGCCTGGCGCGTTTTCGGCGTTGGGGTCGGTGCATTGGCCGAACCGCGGGAAGTGCTCGATTTCGGCAACGCCGGCACCGGCTCCCGGCTCATGATGGGGGTGGTCGCCGGCCACGGTGTCACGGTCACTTTTGACGGCGATGCCAGCCTGCGCAAGCGGCCGATGCGCCGCGTGCTCGACCCGCTCCTGAAAATGGGTGCGGAAATCGTGTCGGAAAGCGAGGGCGGACGGCTGCCGCTGGTGCTCAGGGGCAACGGTGATCCGCTGCCGATTGTCTATGAGACGCCCGTTCCCTCTGCGCAGGTAAAATCCGCCGTGCTTTTCGCCGGCCTCAACGCGGCGGGCCGCACCACCGTGGTGGAGCGCGAGGCAACGCGTGACCACACCGAGCGCATGCTGGCCCATTTCGGTGCCAGGATCTTCGTTGAACCCGAAGGAGAGCACGGCCGCCGCATCACCCTTGAGGGACGACCGAACCTGAAGGGGCGGGAGGTGGAAGTGCCGGCCGATCCCTCGTCCGCAGCCTTCCCGCTGGTGGCCGCCCTTCTGGTTCCGGGCTCCGATATCCTGATCGAAGGCGTCATGCTGAACCCCTCGCGCACCGGCCTCATCAAGACGCTGCGCGAGATGGGGGCGTCCATCGAGGTTGCCGAAACACGGGGGCACGGTGGTGAGGAAGTGGCCGATCTGCGTGTCAGGGCCTCGGTTCTACACGGCGTCGATGTGCCGGCAGAGCGCGCGCCTTCCATGATCGACGAATACCCCGTGCTCGCGGTCGCCGCGGCCTTTGCCAAAGGCGAGACGCGGATGCGGGGCCTAGCGGAATTGCGCGTCAAGGAAAGCGACCGGCTTGCCGCCGTCACCGCGGGTCTTGCCGCCAATGGCGTCGATCATCGGGTGGAAGGTGATGACCTGATCGTTCGCGGCGGGCGGGTGCGGGGTGGCGGCACGGTCGAAACCCATCTCGATCATCGCATTGCCATGAGCTTCCTCTGCATGGGCCTGGCATCCGATGAACCGGTGACGGTCGATGACGCGACGATGATCGCCACGAGTTTCCCGGATTTCGTTCCGCTGATGACGCGGCTCGGCGCCAGTCTGAAGGCTTGACGATGATCATCGCGATCGACGGGCCGGCCGCATCCGGAAAGGGCACATTGTCGAAGCAGCTGGCGGCACATTACCGCCTTCCGCACCTGGACACCGGGCTGCTCTACCGCGGCGTGGCGCTGGCCATGACAATTGCACGACAGCCGCTGGAGGATGCCGCATTGGCGGAGGCTGCCGCGCGCAATCTCAAACTGGACGATCTGAGCGATCCCCGCCTGCGCAGTGCCGAAATGGGTGGGGCGGCCTCGATCGTCGCCGCCATTCCCGCCGTTCGCGCGGCTCTCCTGGACTTCCAGCGTGCCTTTGCCAATCAGCCGGCAGGCGCCGTGCTCGACGGCCGCGATATCGGCACCGTCGTGGCGCCGCATGCCGACGCCAAGCTTTTTGTGACGGCAACTGCGGAAGAGCGCGCACGCCGCCGTGTGCGGGAGCTGCGCGGACGCGGGGCCCACGCGGACGAAGCGCAGATACTGGCCGACATCCAGGCGCGCGACGCCCGCGACGGTGCGCGTTCCGTAGCGCCGCTAAAGGCGGCACCGGACGCGCGCTTGCTCGATACGACAAATTTGGATATAGACGCGGCGTTCCGGGCGGCTGTCGCTTTGATCGACGGCGCCTGAACAAGTGGGGTGCGCTTTGCGCGTGCCCCTTTCGTCGTTTCGGTCTGAACCGGAACGGCATCTTGAAGAAACGGTTCTGACGGTGCGGATATGCGCCGAACTTCGGCCCGGACGGGCCGAAGTGGAAGGTCGCAGCGCCAGGACGATCGCAACACGAACAAGAACGGCGCAGATGCCCTAGATGGGCAGGAGATTTCATGGCAACCGCTTCCAAGACCACCCTTCACGACGATTTCGCCGCCCTGCTGGAACAGTCTTTCGAAAAGGCTGATTTCGCAGAAGGCACGGTGATGAAGGGCACTGTCATAGCGATCGAGAAGGACGTGGCCGTCATCGACGTCGGTCTCAAGACCGAAGGTCGTGTCGCGCTCAAGGAATTCACCGGCCCCGGCCGGGAAGCTGGCCTGCAGGTCGGCGATGAAGTCGACGTCTACCTGGAGCGCGTCGAGAACGCGATGGGTGAGGCCGTCATCTCGCGTGACAAGGCTCGTCGCGAGGAGAGCTGGGTCAAGCTCGAAGTCGCCTTTGAAAAGGGCGAAAAGGTCGAAGGCGTTATCTTCAACCAGGTCAAGGGCGGCTACACCGTCGATCTCGATGGCGCCGTGGCCTTCCTGCCGCGCAGCCAGGTCGACATCCGCCCCGTGCGCGATGTTGGCCCGCTCATGGGCCAGCCGCAGCCGTTCCAGATCCTCAAGATGGACCGCCGCCGCGGCAATATCGTCGTGTCGCGCCGCACCGTGCTCGAGGAGAGCCGCGCCGAGCTCCGCCAGGAACTGGTGCAGAGCCTCGAGGAAGGCCAGATCATCGACGGCGTCGTCAAGAACATCACCGACTACGGTGCGTTCGTTGATCTCGGCGGCATCGACGGCCTGCTGCATGTGACCGACATCGCCTGGCGCCGGGTCAATCACCCGAGCGAGGTCCTGACCATCGGCCAGTCCGTCAAGGTCAAGATCATCAAGATCAACCACGAGACCCACCGCATCTCGCTCGGCATGAAGCAGTTGCAGGACGATCCGTGGGAAGGCATCGAAGCCAAGTACCCGCTGGGTGCGCGCTTCTCCGGTCGTGTCACCAACATCACCGACTACGGCGCATTCGTGGAACTGGAGCCAGGCATCGAAGGCCTCATCCACGTCTCCGAAATGTCCTGGACGAAGAAGAATGTTCATCCGGGCAAGATCGTCTCCACCTCCCAGGAGGTCGAGGTGCAGGTGCTCGAGGTGGATTCATCCAAGCGCCGCATTTCGCTCGGTCTCAAGCAGACCATGCAGAACCCGTGGGAGGCCTTCGCCGAGAAGTATCCCGTCGGCGCGGTGGTCGAAGGCGAGGTCAAGAACAAGACCGAATTCGGTCTGTTCCTGGGTCTCGACGGCGATGTGGACGGCATGGTCCATCTCTCCGACCTCGACTGGAACCGTCCGGGCGAGCAGGTCATCGAAGAGTACCGCAAGGGCGAGATGGTCAAGGCTCAGGTTCTTGACGTCGACGTCGAGAAGGAGCGCATCTCCCTCGGCATCAAGCAGCTCGGTGGTGATCCGTTCGTCGAGAGCGGCGACATCCGCAAGGGTGCTGTCGTGACCTGCGAGGTCATCGAGGTCAAGGACACCGGCCTTGAGGTCAAGATCGTCGATACTGACCTGACCACCTTCATCCGCCGTGCCGAGCTTGCTCGTGACCGTGGCGATCAGCGTACCGAGCGTTTCGCCGTTGGCGAGAAGTTCGACGTCCGCGTCACCCAGTTCGACAAGAAGGCCCACAAGGTCTCCGTGTCGATCAAGGCGCTGGAAGTGGCCGAGGAGAAGGAAGCGATCGCGCAGTACGGTTCGACCGATAGCGGCGCTTCGCTGGGCGACATTCTCGGTGCTGCACTCAAGCAGCGCCAGGGCGATAGCTCGGAAGACTGAGACACGCCGGCCTAGCATCGGCAACGACCTGAAGCCCGCGCGGGGTTCCCCGCGCGGGCTTTTTCTTGTTTAACAGTCGCGGCAGTATGCGGGAGAATCGATCATGAGCCTTGATGCTGACGCCCTCGTGGAACGGCGGCGGCTGCGCCGCAGAGCCTCTTTATGGCGCGGTCTGGCCCTTGTTCTGATCGCGGTTGCGCTGGGGGCGATCGCCTGGCGGGTGGCCGATGGCGTGGGCTTTGGCCAAGGACGCCACATCGCTCGGGTCTCGGTCTCCGGCTTCATCGGCAACGCTCGTGATTATGCCAAGATGTTCCGGCGGCTGGAAAACAGCAGCGCTCAAGGGGTCATCCTGGTGGTCAACAGCCCGGGTGGCGGCGTGACGGCCTCCGAAGCGCTTTACGAGGAAACCCGCAAGCTGGCGGCAAAGAAGCCGGTGGTCGCCGTCTTTGAAAGCCTGGCCGCCTCCGGCGGCTATATGGTGGGCTTGGGCGCCGACCACATCGTGGCACGCCGATCGAGCATCACGGGCTCCATCGGCGTACTCGTGCAATATCCCAATCTGACCGGCTTGCTCGACACCGTCGGCGTCAACATGGAAGCCGTGCGATCCAGCCCCATCAAGGCCGAGCCCGATGGCTTCGGCCCTACGCCGCCCGAGGCAACCGCGGTCCTGGAAACGCTGGTGTCCGACAGCTATCAGCAATTCCGCGGTCTGGTTTCCGAGCGGCGGAACCTGACCGGAGAGGAACTCGATCGCGTAGCCGACGGCCGCGTGGTCGTCGGGCAGCGGGCCCTCGATCTCAAGCTCGTCGACGAGCTTGGCGGGGAAGACGAAGCCCGGCAGTGGCTCGCGCGTGAGAAGGGGGTCGCCGGGGACCTTCCCATCGTCGACTGGAAACCATCGGAGGGCTTTTGGTCCGGCATGGGAGCGACCTCCTCCATGGCGGCGGCACTGGCGGAGGTGCTCGGCTGGACGGGTCTTGCCGCCGATCTCCGGCGCGGCGGCGCAAATCAGGTCGGGGTGCTTGACGGTGTGCTTGCGGTCTGGCACCCTTCGATTGAAAAACAATATATATCAGAATGATTTAGGGGTGGGTCATGATCAAGTCAGAGCTGGTTCAGAAGATTGCGGAGAACAATCCGCATCTTTATCAACGAGACGTGGAAAATGTCGTGAATGCGATCCTGGATGCCATTGGCGATGCGCTTGCCCGCGGTGACCGGGTGGAGCTCCGCGGCTTCGGGGCCTTTTCCGTGAAGAGCCGGCCGGCGCGCGAGGGACGGAACCCTCGCACAGGCGCGAAGGTTTCCGTTGCTCAGAAGGACATTCCCTTCTTCAAGAGCGGTAAGGAGATGCGCGAGCGCATCAACCAGAACGGCGCGGGATAAGGGGACGACGTGCACAGGATCATTACCCTGCTGATCGGTCTGCCTGCGGCGGCGCTCCTGATCCTCTTCGCGCTGGCCAATCGGGGCTGGGTGACGGTCTCGCTTGATCCCTTTGCGCCGGAAACACCGGCTCTGTCCTTTAGCCTGCCGTTGTTCGTGCTGCTCCTCCTCACCCTTATGGCTGGTGTTGTTCTTGGGGGCGTCGCTGGCTGGCTGCAGCAGGGCCGCTATCGCCGCGAGGTGCGCCACCGCCGGCAGGAGATCCGCAAGCTGGAGGCGGAAAAGCAGAATCTCGCCGCCCAGGCTCACGCCGGCGCCGGCGCCGGAGTGCCCGCCCTACGAAGATAGCCTGCCAACCTTCCCGGCGCTGGAGGATCTCACTGCGGCGATCCTCGACTGGTCCTGTCGGCAAAAAGGCGGCGTCCTGACGCGCCTCATGGACCTTTGCCTGCCGGCATGCCACATAGAGCCCCATGGCGGTTGAGATCAAAATCTGTGGGTTGTCCACCAGGGACACGCTTGAGGCGGCGCTGGAAGCCGGGGCCGATCAGGTAGGATTCGTGCTGTTCCCCAAAAGCCCCCGCAATGTCGATCTCACGGCGGCTTCCGAACTGGCGGAGCAGGCGCGTGGGCGTGCCTCGGTTGTGGTGCTCACGGTGGATCCCGACGACGCCCTGCTGGATGAGGTCATGACCAAGATCCGCCCGGATGTCTTGCAGCTGCATGGTTCTGAAAGCCCGGAGAGGGTGTCCGAGATCGCGGCGCGCTACGATGTGAGGATCTGGAAGGCGGTCGCCCTGGATCGTGCCGAGGATCTGAAGCGTGCCGGCGCTTATGCCGCCGTGGCCGACAGGGTCCTCTTCGACGCCAAGCCGCCGAAAGGTGCGGACCGCCCGGGCGGCAACGCGGTGTCCTTCGACTGGAACCTTCTGGCGGAGCTTGACCTTGCAAAGCCCTTCGTGCTTTCCGGTGGTCTTGATCCGGAGAACGTCGGAGAGGCGCTCCGCGTAACGCGCGCCCCGGCGGTGGATGTTTCATCCGGCGTGGAAAGCGCACCCGGGATCAAGGACGCAGAAAAGATCCGCGCCTTCGTGCGCGCGGCACGGGACGCGAGCCGTGCCGAGAGGATGGCAGGATAAGCATGCTGCATGCGCAGAATTCGTTTCGCACCGGCCCGGATGATCGGGGTCTCTTCGGCAAGTTCGGAGGCCGTTTCGTCGCCGAGACCCT
This sequence comes from Agaricicola taiwanensis, assembly GCF_014635245.1. GTDB lineage: Bacteria > Pseudomonadota > Alphaproteobacteria > Rhizobiales > Methylopilaceae > Agaricicola > Agaricicola taiwanensis. The sequence continues at coordinate 787,231 of NZ_BMCP01000001.1, forward strand.
GATGCCGCTGATCCTGGACCTAGAGGCTGCCTATGAGGCGGCCCGACAGGATCCGGAATACCGCGAGCAGATGGATGGCTATCTCACCCACTACGTCGGCCGGCCAAGTCCGCTCTATTTCGCCGAGCGCATGACCGAGGATCTTGGCGGCGCCAAGATCTATTTCAAGCGCGAGGAGCTCAACCACACCGGCGCGCATAAGATCAACAATGTGCTAGGACAGATCCTCCTTGCCCTCCGCATGGGCAAGACGCGCATCATCGCCGAGACCGGCGCCGGGCAGCACGGCGTTGCAACCGCCACGGTTTGCGCCCGTTTCGGTCTCAAATGCGTGGTCTATATGGGCGCCGTCGACGTCGAGCGGCAGAAGCCCAACGTCTTCCGCATGCGCATGCTGGGCGCGGAGGTCGTACCGGTTCAATCGGGCGCCCGGACGCTGAAGGACGCCATGAACGAGGCCCTGAGGGACTGGGTCACCAATGTCCACGACACCTTCTATTGCATTGGCACGGCCGCCGGCCCGCATCCCTATCCGGCCATGGTGCGCGATTTCCAGTGCGTCATCGGCAATGAAGTGCGCGAGCAGATGATGGAGCGCGAGGGCCGCCTGCCGGACAGCCTGATCGCCTGCATCGGCGGCGGTTCGAACGCCATCGGGCTGTTCCATCCGTTCCTCGATGATCCCGATGTCGCGATCTATGGCGTTGAAGCCTCGGGAAAGGGCCTCGATACCAATGAACACGCCGCCTCGCTCACCAAGGGCCGCCCGGGCGTTCTCCATGGCAACCGCACCTATCTCCTGATGGATCCCGATGGTCAGATCGAAGAGGCCCATTCGGTCTCCGCCGGCCTGGACTATCCCGGCATCGGTCCGGAGCACGCCTGGCTGAAGGACAGCGGCCGCGTTACCTATCTGACCGCCACCGATCAGGAGGCGCTGGACGCCTTCCAGACCTGCTCGCGTCTTGAAGGCATCATTCCGGCCCTGGAGCCGGCACACGCGCTCGCGAAGGTTATCGAACTTGCGCCGAAGCTGCCGAAGGAACACATCATGGTGCTCTGCCTGTCCGGTCGCGGCGATAAGGACATCTTCACCGTGGCTGACGCCATCGGAGCCAGCCTGTGACCACGACCCGTCTCGACACCCGCTTTGCTGAAACGCGCGCCGAGGGCCGCGCGGCGCTGGTCACCTTCGTCATGGCCGGCGATCCCGACCACACCACCTCGCTCGCCATCGTCAAATCCTTGCCGGGCGCAGGCGCCGATGTGATCGAGCTCGGCATGCCCTTCACCGATCCCATGGCCGATGGCCCCGCGATCCAGGCGGCGGGCCTGCGCGCGCTGAAATCGGGTGAAACGCTGACCAAGACGCTGCACCTCGTCGCCACCTTCCGCGAGGAGGACCAGACGACCCCGGTGGTGCTCATGGGCTATTACAATCCCATCTACATCTATGGCGTCGACCGCTTCCTCACCGACGCAAAGAAGGCCGGGGTGGATGGCCTCATCATCGTCGATCTGCCGCCGGAAGAAGACGACGAGCTCTGCCTTCCGGCGATGAAGGCCGGCATCAACTTCATTCGCCTGGCCACCCCGACCACGGACGACAAGCGCCTGCCGACAGTGCTGCGGAACACCTCGGGCTTCGTCTATTACGTCTCGATAACGGGCATCACGGGCTCCGCCACGCCCGACTTCTCAGTCGTTGGCCAGGCGGTCACCCGCATCAAGGCCAGGACCGATTTACCTGTTGCCGTCGGTTTTGGTGTAAAAACGGCTGAACATGCACGTGCCTTGGCCGCGAACGCGGACGGCGTCGTGGTCGGCTCCGCCTTGATCGACGCAATCAGGAAGAGCCTCGACGCCGAAGGCAAGGCGACGGAACAGACGGTCTCCGCGGTGGTTGCCCTGGTGTCGGAGCTTGCCTCCGGCGTCCGCGGCGCCCGCGTCGCGGCCGAATAGTCAGGAGTAACGGTCATGAACTGGATTACCAGCGTCGTTCGTCCGAAAATCCGCAGCCTCCTCGGTGCCAAGCGCGAGGTGCCGGAAAATCTTTGGATCAAATGCCCGGAAACGGGCCAGCTCGTGTTCCACAAGGACGTGGAAGCCAATCTCTGGGTCATTCCCGGCTCAGGCTATCACCTGCGCATGGGCGCCAAGCAGCGTCTCGCTTCCGTGCTCGATGGCGAATGGGAGGAGATTGCGCTTCCGGATGTGCCGGTGGATCCTCTCAAGTTCCGCGACGAGAAGAAGTACATCGACCGCCTGAGGGATGCCCGCAACAAATCGGGTGATCAGGACGCGGTGAAAGTCGCCGTCGGTCACCTCAGCGGCCTGCAGGTGACGGTGGGTGTCCAGGACTTCGGTTTCATGGGCGGCTCACTCGGCATGGCGGCCGGCGAGGCGATCGTCAAGGGCATGGAGACGGCGGTGGAGCGCAAGACGCCCTTCATCCTCTTCATCGCTTCCGGCGGCGCCCGCATGCAGGAAGGCATCCTGTCCCTCATGCAGATGCCGCGCACGACCGTGGGCGTGCAGATGCTGCGCGAGGCGAAGCTGCCCTACATCGTCGTTCTCACCAATCCGACCACCGGCGGCGTCACGGCATCCTATGCCATGCTGGGCGACGTCCACATCGCAGAACCCGGCGCCCTCATCGGCTTCGCCGGCCCGCGGGTCATTGAACAGACCATCCGGGAAAAGCTGCCGGAAGGCTTCCAGCGCGCCGAATATCTGCGCGACCATGGCATGGTCGACATCGTGGTGCATCGCCATGAGATGAAGAACACGCTCTCGCGCCTTTGCCGCTTCATGATCAAGGCGCCGGCCATCGCCACGCCGACCATGGCGCCGGTCGCCTTGCCGGCCGCGCCAGTGGAGCAGGCTGCGGCCGAGTGACGGAATGAAATCCAGCGACGCGATCCTCGCGCGGCTGGTCGCGCTTCATCCGCGTGAGATCGATCTGTCGCTGGGCCGCATCGAGCGGCTCTTGGCCGCGCTCGGCCATCCCGAGCAGAGCCTGCCGCCGGTGATCCATGTGGCGGGCACCAATGGGAAGGGGTCGACGATCGCTTTCCTTCGCGCCATGCTCGAGGCGGAAGGCAAAGGCGTTCACGTCTACATTTCGCCCCATCTTGTCCACTTCCATGAGCGCATCCGCCTTGCCGCACCCGGCGGCGGGCAATTGGTGAGCGAAACGGAGCTCGCCGAAGCGCTCGCCTATGTGGAAGAGGTCAACGCGGGCGCGCCCATCACGCTCTTTGAGATCACCACGGCAGCTGCCTTCCTGCTCTTCGCGCGTCATCCCGCCGATGTTCTGCTGCTGGAGGTCGGGCTCGGCGGTCGGCTTGACGCCACCAATGTGGTGGCCAAGCCGTTGGCGAGCGTCATCACTCCCATCTCGCTGGATCACGCCAAGTTCCTGGGCAACCGGGTTACGGAAATCGCTTGGGAAAAGGCCGGTATCCTGAAGAAGGACGTGCCGGCCATCATCGCCGTGCAGGGGAATGAGGCCCGCGATGTGCTGGAACGGGCCGCCGCGCGGACCGGCTCTCCGATTCTGATCTCGGGGCAGGATTGGCAGGCGCGGGAGGAGCGGGGGCGCCTTGTGTTCGAGGATGAGAGCGGCCTTCTCGATCTGCCGCTGCCACGGCTTCAAGGACGCCACCAACATGAAAACGCCGGCGCCGCCATCGCGACTTTAAGAGCACTGCCGCAGCTCGGCGTCACCGCTGGGAGCGTTGAGCGGGGCCTGCAGACCGTCGAGTGGCCGGCCCGCATGCAGCGCCTCACCAAGGGCGCCTTGGTCGAAGGCCTTAAGGAAGGCATCGAAATCTGGCTCGATGGCGGCCACAACGCCGACGGCGGTCGCGTCATCTCCGAGGCCATGACAGCGCTCGAGGAGCGGGTGTCCTGTCCGCTGATCCTCATTGTCGGCATGCTGAACACAAAGGATTCCGAGGGTTTCCTCAACTCCTTCGCCAGCATCGCCAGCGAACTTCACGCGGTGCCGATCGCATCGAGCGACGCCAGCCGAACGCCGGAAGAGGTGGCCCAGGCGGCGGCACGTGCCGGCATACCGGCCTTGCCCCATGCCTCATTGCAGGAAGCGGTCGCTGCCGTCCTGCGGCAGAGCGAAAGCCCCGCGCGCGTGCTGATCACCGGCTCGCTCTATCTGGCGGGTGAGGTGCTGGCGCTCAACGGCACGCCCCCACAATGAAAAAGGCCGGCGATGTGCCGGCCTTTTTAGTCGTCATCGCTTGCCGTGATCAGACGGCGGCGTGGATCCATTCCGACAGCTTTGGCTTGGGCGCCGCGCCGACCTGCGTGGAGACATGTTCGCCGCCCTTGAAAATCAGCAGGGTCGGGATGGAGCGGACGCCGAACTGCGCGGCAACGCCGGGGTTCTCGTCCACGTTGATCTTGGCGATCTTCACCTTGCCGGCGAGATCGTTGGAGATTTCCTCCAGAGCAGGGCCGATCATGCGGCAGGGACCGCACCATTCGGCCCAGAAGTCGACCACGACGGGCTCGGAAGCCTTGAGAACCTCAGCTTCGAAGCTCGAATCCGTTACCTTGACGGTAGCCATCTGAAAAACCTTTCGATTGTGCGGGACATCAAGTCCCGAGAGTCGGGTGGAAGCTATGCATCCGCACCCTGAACGTCAAGGAACAGACACAATCTGGGCGATGGCCGCATCGAGCACATCCCCCGGCAGGCGCTCAAGCCGCGGCAGTGCCGTCCAGAGGAGAGCGGCATTGATCGTTCGCCCCGGCATCATGCGCTGCAGCAGCGCGCGGTAAAGCGCGAGTTGGGCCACATAGGCCGCCGGCGGGTGCGCCGGAGGCTGCCGGTCGGTCTTCAGATCAATCAGCAGAAGCGAGCCGTCCGCCTCTTCCACCAGCCGATCGATACGGCCCGATATCGCGTGAGTTTGGCCCGCGATCTCCACGCGGCCGGCGATTGTGACCTCGGTGCGCGCATTTCCATGGAAGAGCTCCGCAAGAGAAGGGTCCGCGACGAGCGCAAGCGCTTCATCGATGATTCCGGCGGCATCGCCATCAGCCGTATCCGGCGGCAGGTCCGCATGGCCGCCGCCCAGGAAGCGTTCCGCAGCGGTCCGGCGCGCATCCGCCGCAAGCCCCGGCAACCATTCCGCAAGACGGTGGATGGCAAGCCCGCGCGCACGCGCAAAGGCGGGGCCAGCCGCACCGCCGAATGCGCGCACCGGTTCATGGGCCGCGGCCGCGGAAGGGCTGAGGCTGGGCATCTGTGTTTCCGGAGCGAGCCGCGTGCGGGCCCAGGGAGGCGGTGTCAAGCTCATGAGCGCAGGCGCGGTGTGCGCTTCGCCCTCTGCCGTTCCCTCGGTTGCGCGAAAGCGCAGCGCCGGTTCTTCCACGCCTGGGAGCTGGAACTCCTGCGAGAGCGGCGCAAGACCATCCCGCACCAGCGCATACCAGCTCTGAGGGTCGATCTCCTGCGCATTGGCGCGCAGGGCGCCGGCAATGACGAGGTGATCTTCCGCCCGCGTCAGCGCTACATAGAGAAGCCGGCGATGCTCGGCTTCCGCGGAGGCGCGGGCCTGAAGCCGTGCTTCCGCCACGGCTGCGGGATCATCCCCCGCGCGCGGCGACCAGACCGGCAGCGGTCCATGGGCCGCCGTCGCGGGCAGCGTCAGCACACAGGCGTCCTGTTTTCCGGAAGGCGGTAGGCCGGAGTCGGCAAGCACCACCACCTTGGCCTCCAGCCCCTTGGCACCGTGAACGGTCATGACCCGGACTTCGCCGGACGCGACGTCGAGGTCCCGCTTGATCTGGACTTCGGCCGCCCGCATCCAGTGCAGGAACCCCGCCATGGTGGGAATCTCGTCACGGCCGAAGGCCAGCGCGAGGCCCAGGAACTCGTCGAGCACGTCATCGGCTTCCGGCCCAAGCCTTGCCCGGAACGCCCGCCGGCCGCCGTCGCGACCAAGCACCCGGCTGAAAAAGTCGAATGGCGCCATCTGGCGCGCCGCCTTTTGCCAGTCGCGGAACCGATCACGGGCGGTGGCGATCGCAAGGTCGTTCCAGGCTGCTTCCTCCAGGGCCTCCGCCAGGCTGCCTCGGCGCATGGGAGCAAAGGCAAGTAGATCAACATCGCTGAGGCCGAAGAGCGGGCTCTTCAGCACCGACGCGAGCGCCAGATCGTCTTCGGGCTGAATGACAGCATCGCCGAGCGCCAGAAGATCGAGAACGGCGATGTGTTCGTTGAGTACGAGGCGGTCGGCGCCCGCCACCGGAATGCCTCTCAGTTTCAGCGCCCGAAGCGTGGCCTCAAAGAGGGGGCCACGGCTGCGCACGAGGATGAGGATGTCGCCCGGAGAGACCGGTGGCCGCCCGGCGTCCGGATCGCCCGTGGTCGTCCAGCGCCGGATCGCACTGGCGATGCGTTCGGCCAGGATGACATGCTGGCTCGTCGCACGCGCGGTGTCGAAGGGCGCATCCCAGGCGCTGTCGACCGTCACCGGCGGCTCGGCTCTCGCCAGCGGCCAGATCTCCACTACACCAGGGTGGCCCGCCCGCACGGTCTCGTGGATGGTGGCGGCGGCCTGAGCTTCGAGGCCCTGGTAGGCCTCGGGCCGCGAGAAGACGTGATCGACCGCATCAAGCACATCCGGCGTGGAGCGGAAGGACTGCGTGAGCCTGACGTCGAAGAAGGACAGCTCCGCGTCCTGATGCTCTCGCATGTAGCGGCGGCGCCAGGCGTCGAAGGCCTCTGGAGCCGCGCCCTGGAAGCCGTAGATGGACTGCTTTTCGTCACCGACCGCAAAGACGGTCCGATGTGCGAATCCGCGCGCGCCGAAGCCGGAGGTGAACTCGGAGGTGAGCCCCGCAACGATCTCCCATTGATCCGGATTGGTATCCTGGGCTTCATCCACCAGCACATGATCGAGCCCGCCGTCGAGCTTGTAGAGCACCCAGCTTGCCGGCACGCGCGTGAAGAGGTTCTTCGTCTTGGCGACGAGATCGTCGAAGTCGAGCGCGCCGCGCGCAGCCTTCGCCCGGGCATAGGCTGTGAGGATCGCATCGGCCAACGTCAGCAGGCCGTCGGTTCGCGTCAGCGCCGCCACGGCCCGCCGGCGTTCGGTAAGCTGGACAAGACGCGCCATCTCGGCGTCGAGACGCTCTGCCCAGGCGGGAAAAGCGTCACGGAAGCGCTTGGTGCCGAGGCGTGAACGCGGCTCGTCTTTCTGGGTGAAGAACAGGCTGCGGTAGAGCGCCCGCCGGACCACCTCATCGGTGGCGGTGATCGCATTGCGCAGGAGCGAGCCGTTCTTGTGGTCGGCGGCAGTGCCTTCCTCGAAGGCCACGGCAAGATCGAGCCACTGTTCGGCAGGTATGCCCACCAGCACCTCATCATCGATAGTCGCGAGGCTGTCGCCCGGTGCAACGCCAAGCGCTGCCGCGAGCTCCGAAATGATCCCGGCCACTCCGGGGGTCGGCGCGCTTTCCGTGGCGCGGGCGAGAGGACCGCGCGCGCTGAGAAGCTCGTTCAAGGCTGAGGCGAAGGCGCTGTCGGTCGCCCCTTCGATGACCGCGTTCATTGCGCGGCCGAGCCTGCTGTCCGGTTGGGCAGTGGCCCGCGTGATGATCTGGGCCTTGGCCGCCGCGATATGTTCCGCGGCGGTGCGGTCATCGAGCACCGAGAAGCGCGGCGTCACATTGGCCTCGAAGGGGAACTGCTGCAGAACCCTTTCGCAGAAGCCATGAATTGTCAGGATCTTAAGGCCGCCAGGCGTCTCCAGCGCCTGCGCGAACAGCCGCCGCGCCACCGCGCGCCGCGCCGGAGTGGGCCTCTCCTCGCCGAGCCGCTGCAACCGCTCATCGAGTTCCTCATCGGTCAGGCGCGTCCATTCGGCCAGCCAGCCGAACACCCGGTTCGCCATATTGGCGGCTGCGGCTTTTGTGAAGGTAAGGCAGAGAATGCGGCCGGGCGGCGTGCCGGCAAGAAGCAGCCGCACCACGCGCTGGGCGAGAACGTAAGTCTTGCCAGATCCGGCGTTGGCGGACACCCAGGCCGAAGCGCCGGGATCGGAGGCGCGGCGCTGGCGGGCGACTGTCTCATCGCTGGGAGAACCGCGGCTCATCCCTCGCCCCCTTCGTCACCGGCAATCGACCATTCACGTACGCGGGCGAGATGGTCGTAAGGGCCATTCGGCCGGCGCTTGAATTTCGGGTGGTCGAGAGAGGTGTAAGGCTGATCTTCCGCCTCGAAGCGGTCGATCAATTCCCTCAGCCGCAGCATGCTCTCTTCGGCAAGGGCGGGTGCGCTGGCGCCTTCCTTCGTTGGGTCGGACACCTCGCGAAGCTCCCCCGGCGGGGTGCCGCCCGACAGCCGCACATAGAGCAGCGACGAGGCTTCGCTCGGTCGCACGGCATCGAAGCCTCCTCCGGCCACCATGGCCGCTTCCAACGGCAGCTGTGGCGCGAGACCGACGCGGGCTTCCCTGGCACCGGGCGGGTTGCCGGTCTTGTAGTCGACGATGGCGAGCGTGCCGTCGGTGAAACGGTCGATCCGATCGGCTCGGCCTATGAGCGCAAAGCGGCGTCCGGCCACCGTCGTCCACTCGCTGCGGCCCTCCTGCTCGACATGGCTTTCGGCAAGAGAGGGCCGCCGGCCGGCTTCCCAGCCTAGAAACCAGTCAGCGATCCGCAGGAAGCGTCGCCACCAGATCGCGGTCAGATCGTTCTGTTCCAGCGTGGCGAAAGCCTCCGCGCCCAAGGCGAGAAGCCGCTCGTGCGCATGAGGCATGCGTGGGTCGGCTCCCTCCGCAACGAAGCGGGCGAGGACATCGTGGATGATCGTGCCACGATCGGCGGCGCCTGGGGCGAGGCCGGGCGGGTCGAGCGGCTGCAGCTTCAGGACATGTTTTGCATAGATGGAATAGGGATCGCGGACAAAGGTCTCGATCTCGGTGATCGAAAGACGGGCAGGGCGCAGCGGCAGCGCCGGTTTTGGCTGCGGCGCGGCCGGCGCCGCCTCACGCGGCGCCTCGTCGAGAGTGCGCGCGAGTAGGACGTAGGCATCGCCACGCGCTCGCGCTTCGCCCCAGACCTGATCCCCCGCGACCGCCGCGATGCGTTGCAGCCAGCGCGCCGGCGTGGAGGGCACGCCTTCACGCTTGAGCGCCCGGGTGACGATCACATCGGGGTGGGCGAACGCCTGAGCGAAGTCATGAGCGGCAAGACCGATCCGCCGCTCCGGCGGCGGTAGGCCGATCTGGCGGCGCATGGGCCGGGACAGCCAGGGGTCGTTGCGCGTCTGCGGCGGCCAGATGCCCTCGTCGAGACCGGCGAGGATCAGGCGGTCGGCCGTGATCAGTCGCGCCTCCAGGAGGCCGAGGATGGTGATGCGGGCGTGAGAGGGGCGGAACGGCCGTGCCACGGCGCCGCCGATCAGGGTCAGGATGGCGGATGGATAGTCCTCAAGCCGCAGCGCCACCTCATTGCCTGACGCGGCGACACTCTCCAGCAGTGCCAGGAGTGCCGCCCCATCGCGATCGGCGAAGGCGGCATCGGCATCCTCGGGCGTGGCGCCGGCGATGCGAATGGCCTCGGCGTGTGCCTGCGCCAGGCTGCCGAGTGAGAGGCTTTGTGCCCGCAGATCCGCCAGCGGTGCCAGGGCGCGTTCCAACCGCGCGACCAGGTCACCCGCTGCATCCCAGTCGGCATCGGACATCCGGCGCCGATGGTGGCTGCGCCTGTCGCGGCGTGCTCTGGCCAGTGCCTCCCGCAGGCCAGCGATGCCGGGCGGTGGCATAATCCCGCGCAGCGCGCCAAGCTCCAGCGCGGTCGCCGCCCTTCTCATGGTGGCCGGATCGAGACCAAAAGCTGCCGTGCGATGCTGAATCAGGCCCAGCAGCGCGATCGGCGCGAAATCGGTCGCGGCAACCTCGGCGATGAGGCGCGCGAAGAGGCCGGCCGGCGTGGTCGAGAGCGGGCAGCCGGCGCTGTCTTCGACTTCGATGCCCCAGCGGCACAGCTCCGCCGTGACGCGACGCGCGAGATCGCGGTCAGGCGTAACGATCGCCACCGAACGACCCTTGGTTTCCAAGGCTTCGCGAGCGGCAGCAGCCACGACCAGTGCCTCCTCGCGCTCGTTGGAGGCCTCTGCCATGGCCATTCCGTTCAGACCTCCGCCCCCCTGGTCCTGAACGAGGTGGGCCTCCAGCCAGCGATCGGTGGAAGCGGCCGGCCGCAACGCCGTCGAAATCAGTGCTACGCGCTCAGGCACGGGCGGTTCGGCGAGCGGCACCACATCTTTGCGCTCCACGCCGAGCGCCGCAGTCAGGCGTTTGAGGCCGCCTTGCGGGCTGGTGAAGCTGGCGGCGTCATCTTCCTCCAGCATCCGCCAGCTCGGCTCGTCGAGCAGGGTATCGAGCCCTGGGAGAACCACCGCGCCGTTCGGCAGTGAGGCGATCGATGCAAGAAGCGCGGCGGTGGCCGGGATTGATCCGGTGGAGCCGGCCGCGATGACCGGCCCCCGCGGTGGGTTCTGCCTCTTGTCCTCGGCAACCGCCCTCAGCGCACGGCTTCGGCGCCAGGCCGGATCGGAGCGTCCGAGCTCTTTGAGGTGATCTGGCCAATGGGCGATGGCAATGGCGAGGAAGTTCGCGGTGAGGCGCCAGGCCTCGTCATAATCTGCAGGCACCAGCCCAGAAAAAGCGCTCCAGTCGACCTCTTCGGTCTCCACGCTGTCGATGAGCTTGCCGAGTTCCCCTGCAAGCGACAGGGCCTCGGCGGGCGTTGTCGGCAGCAGCGGCTCTTCTCCTGGTGCTGCCCGGAGCATCTCCGCGCGCACGTTTGTCGCCCATGCCGCAACCAGGCGGGAGAGTGTGAGCTGTCGCTCCAGCAGACTCAGTGGAGGCGGCAGGCTGGGCGACGGGATGTCCTCCGCGAAGGCCTCCTCGTCCTCATCGACATCGCCCAGAGGTGCAATGCGCGGCAGCACGGCGACACCATGGGCCGCCCTGGCAACAAAGACCGCCTCAAGCGCACGGCAGGCGCGCCGGGTCGGCAGATAGATGGTGGCGTCGGCCAGAAGCAACGGATCATCCGCCGGACGAAACCCGGGGATGAGACGACCCTCGATCAGGGATTCGGCCAGGACCTCGAGGAAGGCGGCGCCCGGCGGTATGGTGAAGACGCGCGGCCTGGAGCCTGCCATCAGGCAGCGCTGCGTGCGATGGAGTCTTCCGCCTCCGCGATGGCATCAGGCGTGCCGACATGCATCCACATGCCCTCGAGCCGAAGACCATGAAGCCGTTCGGCCTCGATGGCGCGATCAAACAGCCTGTTCAGCGAGAAGGCGCCTTCGGGCGCACCTTCAAGAAGCGCCGGTGAAATGACGGCCGCGCCCGCATAGACGAAGGGAGCAAGATCCCGTTCAGGCCGGCGCATCAGGCGGCCCAGCGGGTCAAGCCGGAAATCACCCCGGCCGGAATAGCCGACGCTGCCGACGCTGGAGGCGAGCAGCAGAAGGCCGTCCATCCGGCTCTCGTCGAAAGCTTCCGCAAGACGGGCGAGGTTGGGCCGCACGCTGTCGAGCCACATGGTATCCGCATTGACAACGAAGAATGGGGTATCGCCCAGAAGCGGCAGCGCCTTGACCAGACCGCCACCCGTCTCCAGAAGCGCGTCCCGTTCGTCGGAGATGATGATCTTCGGTGCCTTGCGGCCCTTCAGATGGCCTTCGACCATGTCGGCGAAATGGTGGACATTGACCACCGCTTCTTCGACGCCTGCCGCCGACAGGCGATCGAGGGCATGGTCGAGCAGGCTGCGGCCCGCGACCTCGACGAGGGCCTTGGGGCGCGTGGTGGTGATGGGGTGCATCCGCGTTCCAAGCCCGGCGGCGGGGACAAAGGCGCGGCGGATGGAGGACTTCACGTTCATTCATTCATCTCCGGAGGCGGCACTTTGGCATCATACCAGGCCCGCAGATCGCCGAGGGCGGGATGCGCAAGGTCGCGTGTCAGATAGCGCCATACACGCGGAATATGACGGAGATATCCCGGTTTGCCGTCGCGCTTGGCGAGCCGCGCGAAAATGCCGAGGATCTTTGTCGCGCGCTGGGCGCCCATGATGGCATAGGCTTGGGCAAAATCGGTCGGATCAAAAACGCGTTGCTGCGCCTTGCGGCCTTTCACATAGGAGCTGAGCAGGCGCAGCTCAAGATCCTCCGCAACGTCGACGCGGGCATCCTGCAGGAGCGAAACCAGATCATAGGCGGCCGACCCGAAAAGCGCGTCCTGGAAGTCGAGCAGGCCGATGCGCTTGATGCCGTGCTGCTCCTCCAGCCACATGAGGTTGGGCGAGTGGAAGTCTCGCAGAACCCAGGTGCCGTCGCGGCCGGCAACGTCGCGCAGAACTGCCCCCCAGAGATCACGGAAGGTGTCGCGTTCATCGGGATCGAGCGTCTCGCCGGTCTGGAAGGGGATGTACCAGTCGACCAGGAGCTCCGCTTCAACAAGCATGGCGTCGAGGTCATAGTCCGGCAGTGTGTAGCTGAAAGAGTCGGAGACGATGATCTCGTGGGGCAACACCTTGCCGTGCAAGGCCACCAGCAGGTCCACGGCAGCAGCATAACGCAGCATGTCCGGCCGCCCCTCGCGCAGCACGGGGGTGGTGCCGAGGTCGCCGAGAAGCAGGAGCCCGCGTTCGACATCCGCCGCCATGACGTCGGGAACCGTGAAGCCTCGCGTTCCAAGCCCATGGGAAAGGGCGATGAAGGGGCGGACATCCTCGGCGATATGCGCCAGCCGGCTGTACGGCTTGCCGTCGCGGATGGGCGGCCCATCGGGTCTGGCAGGCGAATCCATCAGGATGGCGGTGCGCCGGTCGAGCGTCAGCCGCTCGTAACGCCGGCTGGAGGCATCACCCTGGATGTGGCTGCGGTGCGCCATGCCCCAGCCTGCCTTGTCCAGGAAGTCCTGCACGATCAGGGTGCGGGCAAGACGGGGTGCCCAGGCGCCGTGGCCGATGAGCACGACATTGCGCGCTTCCGCCCCGCGTTCGGGGGCAAGGCTGATTTCCACGTCCAATCGATCCGCGGGCAGGGTGCCGAGACGCTCGGGCCATTCCACAAGAGCGATGGCGTGCTCGCTGATCTCGTCCCAGCCCAGCGCCTCGATCTCGTCCAGCCCCGAGACGCGGTAGAGATCGGCATGTGTCACCATTCCCTTTCGCGTCTCATAGGTCTGGATGATGGTATAGGTCGGGCTCGGCACCTCGAGCCTCGGATCATCGGCAAGCGCGCGGATGGCGGCGCGTGCGAAGGTCGACTTGCCGGTACCAAGATCGCCGTGCAGGGCGATAAGATCGCCGGGCTGGAAGGCTTCCGCCATGCGCGATGCCACCAGCTTCATCGCCGCTTCGTCGGCGAGCGGAAGAGCGCAGCGCGCGGCCGTCGTCATGCTGTCATTCCGCAGCGACGCGGTTTGCCACACCGCTGATGGGGAAGCGGCAGATCACGGTCGTACCCTTGTTTTGCGCGCTCATGATTTCCACCGTGCCACCATGCAACTCAACCAGTGAGCGCACAAGCGGCAAACCGAGGCCAACGCCGCGATGGCGCGAGCCGTTGGTGCGGCTTTCAAAGCGATCGAACATCCGATCGATCATTTCCTCCGGAATGCCGGGGCCGCGATCGGTCACGCTGAACACGACGGCGTCGTTCTCACGCATGGCCGAAAGAGTGACGGTCCCACCGTTGGGGCTGAACCCGATGGCATTGGAGAGGAGGTTGAACAGAACCTGGCGAACGCGGCGGCCATCGGCGGTGAAGCGGCCGATGTTCCTGTCGGCCGCGATATCGAGCGTCAGAGTGGCTTCAGCCAGACGATCGCGTACGCCCTCAGCGGCGGCGGCCATGGTCTCGCGGATGTCGACCTCGGCGAGGTCCAGTTCCATGGCGCCGGCGTCGATGGTGGCGAGATCTAGGATGTCGTTGATGATGGTCAGGAGTGCCGCCGACGATGCGAGGATATGCTCGGCATATTCGTGCTGCTTGTCGTTGAGCGGTCCGATGGTGGCATCACCCAGCAATTGCGTGAAGCCGATGATGTTGGTCAGAGGCGAGCGCAGTTCGTAGGAGACATTCTTGACGAAGTCGCTCTTGAGCTGAGCGGTTGCTTCCAGCGCTTCGTTCTTTTCCCGAAGCGCGCGCTCGATGCCGAACTGCGCGGTCACATCGGTGAAGGCGACCAGCGTGGCGCCATCGGGCAGCGGCACGGTGCTGACGTCCACCACGGTGTTGTCGGTGAGCTCGATGCGCGCGGAGACCGGTGTGCGCTGCTCGGCCAGCGATGTGACGGTGCCTTTGAGGCGCGCCCACTCCTGCGCATTCTCGTCGCGCGGATGACAGGCTGCAAAGACGTCGGCGGCGTGCGGCTCATCCTGAAGGCGCTCCGCCGGAATGCCCCAGAGGGCGGCGAAAGCGGGGTTCCAGAGCTTGAGGCGGCCGTCTGTGCCGAACACGACAACGCCCTCCCGAAGATGATCCAGCGTCTCGTTCTGCACCCGTGACAGGGCGTTGAACCGGGATTCCAGCTTGATGCGCTCGGTGACGTCGTCGAACAGATAGGTGATGCCGCCTTCGGGGTTCGGCGTCTGCACAACTCGGACGCTGCGGCCGTCCGGCAGATGCCACCAGTGTTCGATGTTTTCGATCGCACGGTAGGCTTCGTGCAGCTTCTCCCGCCACACCCGGAAGTCGGCTTGTTCAGGTAGCTGGCGGTCAGCGCGAAGGCGCTCGAGGATCTGGGTGTCGGTCGGCTCGCTGTCGAGGAAGGCCGGATCCAGCCGCCACATCTGGCGGTAGGCCTGATTGTGGAACACCAGCGTGCCGTCGGCGGCGAAAGTGGCGACACCGGTGGAGAGTTCGTCCAGCGTGCGGCGGTGGAAGGCGCGCAGCCGCTCCACCTCCGCCTTTACCGCCTCGACATCGGAGACATCAACGGCAAGCCCGGCGCTGCCGGCACCGGTCGAGGTTGCGAACATATCGAAGATGCGGCGCTCTCCCCGAGCAACGGCAGCGACGCGCTCACGGTATTTGCCGCTGTGCGCGAGCGACCGGGCGGCGGCGGAGCGCGCAGTCTCGTCGAACAGCTCCAGCGCGAGAGCCTTACCAATTTCCGGCACTTCCACAGCCGAGGCATAGGCCTTGTTGACCCAGATGGGGTTGCCCTGGCCATCGCGCATCCACGACGGGTGCGGCAGTCCATCGAGCAGGGCGCGTGTGCGCTCCATGTCCTTCATAAGGCTGTCATAGGCGCTTTGCAGTTCGGCACGCGCACGGGCCTCTCCGGTGACATCGCGAATGCGCACCAGCGCCTGCGCGCCCAACACCCGGCCATCCACCAGCACATGGTCGCCAAAGCGCGTGACCCCGTCGAGGCGGAAGCCAATGCCCTTGGTCCGCAACACTTCCACGGCATGTTCCAGCGCGGCGGCATCGTGCGGTTGCAGCCAGGCACCGAAGCCGAGGATGCGCTTGCCGGGCGGCAGTTGGGCCTCGGGCAGTGAGCCGGTGATTTCCGGCTCGCTGTCGCGGCCTTCGTAGATGATGACGATCTGGGGCTCCGTCGAAGCCAACACCTCGGCCCGGTCCAGGCGCGCGCGCAGCGCGCTGATCTGGCTGGAGGCGGTGCGTTCATTGAGAAGCGCGCGTGACCGATAACGCACCAGCATGAGGCTGGAGGTGACGGCAGTGACGGCGACCCCGGCGAAGATCACCACCCAGATCAGGTTGCCGGGCTCATGCAGGGCAAAATCGGCGGACTGGGCCGCAGCGGGGTAGGGGAGTGGCGCGAGTGCGAGAAGAGCCTTGAGGCTCCTCGATCGCCAGCGTCCCGCTTGTCCCATGTTCCCCGCCCTCTCCTGTGTTCGCGCCCTACGCGAATCACAATCAAGATAGCGTTCTCGAGAATCGGGAAGAAGAGTCCCCGCACGGACTCCGATCGTTATTTGAGTCAAGCCGTGCGGGATGAGGCCATGTGTGGCGTGAAAGACTCAGTAGCGGTAGTGTTCCGGCTTGAAGGGCCCGTTCTCCGACACGCCGATGTAGGCGGCCTGCTTTTCGTTCAATTTCGAAAGCTTGACGCCGATCTTCTCGAGGTGCAGGGCGGCCACTTTTTCATCGAGCTTCTTGGGCAGGGTATAGACCTTGCGCTCGTATTTTCCGAGATTTGTCCACAGTTCTATTTGTGCCAGCGTCTGGTTGGTGAAGGACGCCGACATCACGAAGGACGGATGGCCGGTGGCGCAGCCGAGATTGACGAGGCGCCCTTCGGCGAGAAGGAGGATGCGCTTGCCATCGGCAAATTCGACTTCGTCCACCTGCGGCTTCACGTTGTGCCACTTGAGGTTCCGGAGGCCGGCCACCTGAATTTCGCTGTCGAAGTGGCCGATGTTGCAGACAATCGCCCGGTGCTTCATCGCGCGCATATGGTCGACCGTGATGACGTCGACGTTGCCGGTGGTGGTCACGAAGATGTCGCCGCGCGGTGCGGCCTCTTCCATGGTGGTGACTTCATAGCCCTCCATGGCGGCCTGGAGCGCGCAGATCGGATCGATCTCGGTGACGATCACCCGTGCGCCAGCGTTGCGCAGCGAGGCGGCGGAGCCCTTGCCCACGTCGCCGAAGCCGGCAACAACGCCGACCTTGCCCGCCATCATCACGTCGGTGGCGCGACGGATGCCGTCCACGAGGCTTTCCCGGCAGCCATAGAGGTTGTCGAACTTGGACTTGGTGACGCTGTCGTTGACGTTGATCGCCGGGAACAGCAGCGTTCCCTTCTTCTGCATTTCATAAAGGCGATGAACACCGGTGGTGGTCTCTTCCGTGACGCCTTTGATGTTCTTGGCGATGGCGGAATAGAAGCCCGGCTTTTCCTTCAGCCGCTTCTTGATTGACGCGAAGAGGACCTCTTCTTCCTCGTTGGTCGCGCCGTCGAGGAAGGCGGTGTCGCCGTCCTCAGCCCGCTTGCCGAGATGGATGAGGAGCGTGGCATCGCTGCCGTCGTCAAGGATCATGTTGGGGGTGCCGCCATCGGCCCATTCGAAGATCCGGTGGGTATACTCCCAATAGTCCTCAAGGCTCTCGCCCTTGATGGCAAAAACCGGAGTGCCGGAGGCGGCGATGGCCGCAGCGGCATGATCCTGCGTGGAGTAGATGTTGCAGGAGGCCCAACGGACATCGGCGCCCAGTTCCTTCAACGTCTCGATCAAGACGGCGGTTTGAATGGTCATATGGAGCGAGCCGGCGATGCGGGCGCCTTTCAGCGGCTGCGCGGCGCGGAACTCCTCGCGCGTCGCCATCAGGCCCGGCATTTCGGTCTCGGCGATATCGATTTCCTTGCGGCCCCAGTCAGCCAGCGAAATGTCCTTCACCACATAATCAGTCATCGTGCATCCCATCCTTCAAGAGGCGCGGTGAGGAACCCGCGCAAGGTCGCAGGCTCTCTAGCACCGCTACCGCTTGGCGGCAATAAGCATATAAAGAAGTCTTTATGTCAAAGGGCGAAGCGAAATGCCCAAATTGCGGCAGGAACTTCACCATCCGGCGGTCATTGATTTCCTGTTCAGGCCACTCGAACAAGGGAGATCTAAAAATGGCTCAGAACAACAATCCGGGAAATTTCGCCAATGATCGCGAGAAGGCCTCGGAGGCCGGTCGCAAAGGCGGCCAGCAGTCACATGGCCAGCAGTCGCAGCAGAGCGGTAGCGACAATCGCCAGCAGGGCGGCGGCAATTTTGCTCAAGACCGCGAGCGCGCTTCGGAAGCTGGCCGCAAGGGCGGTCAGCGCTGATACAAAAAGAGGGCGGGCGGCCGGAGCCGCCCGCCCTCTTGCAAGGTGATTACTGCGCCGCGGGAGGGGGACTCGTCGTGGAAGAGCGGCCGCTCGGCGTTGCCGGCTGAATTCCCAAGGCAAGCTTCACCTGATCGAGCGTTGCTTGGCAGGCCTGCGAATTTCCAGCTTTTTCCTGATCGATTGCAGCTCCGAGTGCGGAATTGACCTGGCTCTTCTGCTCCTGCTGAAGGCTGGAACGTTCAACGGCTGCCTGGATCTGGGTGGCCTCGCTGGTGCAGAGCGCCGCCGAGGTGGAGCCCCCGGCGGTCTGTGCGAACGCCGGCAGCGTGAAACACACGGCGGCGGCAGCGGCGATTAGCGTTCGGGTCATTGAAATCTCCCGTTGGTGTCATGAAGGAGCGGCTGCTAATAGCCGCGCTGAAGTAGACAGGAGATTCCCGGTTGAGGGTGCTCATAATCAGGCTTTACCGGGGCGATGAACTGCCCATTTCAGCACTATTTCATGGCAAGAATTTCGAAAGCGGTCGCGCTTTGCTGCCGTTATATTTATGTATGCTTGAAAGGACGCCGAGTTATGGAAACAAAGCTGTACGGCAATAACGCGACGCATCAGGCCGCGAGATCGGCCACAACCGCGTCGAGCACGGGAAAGCCCGATGGCGTTACCCGGAGACGATCGGCGCCCAGAGCTTCGATCAGCCCATCATCCACCAGAGCTTTGATGCGAACCGGATCAAGATCCTCTCCTGTCAGCCGCCGATAGCGCGCAAGATCAACGCCTTCGGCAAGCCGTAAGCCCATCACCAGAAACTCATCGGCGATTTCGCCGATATCGAGCCGCTCCTCGGTTACGAGGCCGTGGCCGAACTGGGCCACCCGCTGGCGCCAGTGCTCCGGATTTCTCTCCACGGTGAGTGCCAGACGGCGATCGTCATCGCCAAGCCGGCCATGGGCGCCGGGGCCGATGCCGGCCCATTCGCCGGATCGCCAGTAGACGAGATTGTGGCGGCTCTCGGCTCCCGGTCGAGCATGGTTGGAGATTTCGTAAGCCGGCAAACCGGCCTGGCCGGTGAGGTCCTGCGTCACGTCCCAGAACGCCCGCGCAGTATCCTCGTCAGGCATCTGGAGCTTGCCGGCCTTGAACAGCGCGGCAAAAGGCGTGCCCTCTTCGATGGTCAGTTGATAGAGGGACAGATGCTCGGTTCCGCGCGTGATGGCTGTCGCAAGTTCGCGCTGCCACATCTCCGGCGTTTGCCGTGGGCGGGCATAGATCAGATCAAATGACACGCGCGGGAAAATGCGCTGTGCGATATCAAGCGCGGACATGGCCTCGGCCCCGCTGTGCAGACGTCCAAGCGCTTTGAGGTCTTCGTCGTAAAGCGATTGGACGCCAAGCGAGACGCGATTGACACCGGCGGCGCGATAGCCGGTGAAGCGGTCCGCTTCGACGCTGGTGGGGTTTGCCTCCAGGGTGATTTCCGCGTCCGCCTCCAGGCTCCAGTGTCCGGCGATGGCGTCGATGATCGTCTGCGCGGTCGCCGGCTCCATCAGGGAGGGGGTGCCGCCGCCGAAAAAGATTGAGCGCACCTTCTTTCCCGGTGCGAGCGAGGCCATATGCGCGATCTCCGCAACATAGGCCTTCGCATAGTCGGCCTGATCAACGCCGTTGTGGCGGACATGGCTGTTGAAGTCGCAATAGGGACATTTGGCGGCGCAGAACGGCCAATGCACATAGACGCCAAAGCCAGCATCGCCACTCATGGCAGCACCGGTTCGCCAAGGCAGCGGCCGGCAAGGGCGGCGAAGGCGCGGGCGCGGTGTGACAGGCCGGTGCCTCCTTCGGCGCTCCAGCGAATGCCGTGCTTTTCCTCCGAGCTCATCTCGCCGAAGGTGCGCTGATGGTCGTCGGGTTGGAAAATGGGGTCATAGCCAAAGCCGCGGTCGCCCCGTGGAGGCCACACCACAATGCCTTCCACAGCACCCTCGATTTCTTCCACATGACCGTCCGGCCAGGCGAGGCAAAGCGCGGCGACGAAAGCCGCGCGGCGCTGCTGCGGCTCGGTTTTCCCGCGTGCCTCGAGGTCCGCCGCCACTCGAGCCATAGCCGCCCCGAAATCCTTCTGCGGCCCGCCCCAACGCGCCGAAAAGATGCCGGGCGCGCCCCAGAGCGCCATCACCGCGATGCCGCTGTCATCAGCCAGCGCAGGCAGACCCGACGCCGTGGCGGCGGCCTCGGCCTTGATGCGCGCGTTTTCGGCAAAGGTGGTGCCGGTCTCCTCCGGCTCGGGAAGACCGAGCTCACCCGCTGAAACGGCCTCAACTCCGAACGGTGCCAGCAGCTCACGGATTTCCCGGAGCTTGCCCGCATTATGCGTGGCGACAACCAGCTTGGGTTCGGTCAGGCGGCGGCTCACGCGATGGCTGCCTTCTGCAGTTCGATAAGGGCTGAGGTGCCTTTGCGGGCGAGGCCCAGCATATGGATCAACTGCTCCTCGGAAAAGGGCGCCGCTTCCGCCGTCCCCTGCACCTCGATCAGTCCGCCGGATCCGGTGATGACGAAGTTGACGTCCGATTCCGCTTCACTGTCCTCAGCGTAATCGAGATCCAGCACCGCAGCGCCCTTTGAAATGCCGCAGGAGACCGCCGCCACGTGGTCGCCGAGCGGTTTGCCCGATGCGATACCGCGCTCCAGCATCCAGTTAAGGCAATCATGCAGCGCCACCCAGGCACCCGTGATGGCCGCCGTCCGTGTCCCACCGTCGGCCTGGATCACATCGCAGTCGATGGTGATCTGGCGCTCTCCAAGCCCGCGCAGATTGACGACCGAGCGCATGGAACGGCCGATGAGGCGCTGAATTTCCTGAGTGCGGCCCGACGGTTTACCGGAGCTCGACTCGCGCCGCGTCCGGGTCAATGTCGCGCGCGGAAGCATGGAATATTCAGCCGTGACCCATCCCTTGCCGGTGCCGCGCAGCCATGCGGGCGCGCGCTCCTCCACGCTGGCAGTCACCAGCACATGGGTTTCGCCGAACTTCACGAAACAGGAACCCTCGGCATAGCGGGCGACGCTGCGCTCAAGCGAAACGGCTCGCATTTCGTCGGGCGCGCGGTTGGATGGACGGGTCATTGGCACCTCTTGGGATCAAGGCGCCTTCTTTGCCGTGTTATGCCTCTCCCGACAAGGCCTATGCCGCCGCAACCGGCACTTGCCGCCACGCGACGATGTGGCGCGCGAGCACCGGCAGCGCCACAACGAGGCCGATCAGCGTGGAATAGAGCTCCGGCGCCACCATCAGAAGGGCTGCGATGCTGAGCACCCAGCGTTCCCAGTGTTTGGTGTCCACCAGCAGGTGCCCGGCGAAGGCGGCGGACAGGCACAGGATGCCCGCCACGGCGCCGAACAATCCGAGGAAGAAGCCGCTCCAGGAAAAGCCTTCGACCATGATGAGAAGCGAGGGCGAGAACACGAAGACGAAAGGCACCAGAACCTTGCCGATGCCGAGCCGGAAGGCGGTGTTGCCGGCGCGGAACGGATCGGCACCCGCCATGCCGGCCGCGGCATAGGCCGCAAGGGCCACCGGTGGGGTGATGTCGGCAAGCAGGCCGTAATAGAAGACGAAGAAATGCGCCACGATCGGCTGCACGCCCAGAAGCACCAGTGCGGGCGCAGCAATCGTCACCATGATGATGTAGTTCGCCGTGGTGGGAATGCCGCAGCCCATCAGGATGCAGACAATGCCGGTCATGATCAGCGTGAAGAGCAGCGTCAGCGTTCCCTGGTCGCCGAGGAACGCCGGCAACCATGACGTCGTCCAGAGAGCGAGGTCGTTGGCTGTTCCCGTCACGATGAAGGACAGTTTGAAGCCGACGCCGGTGAGGGTCACGACGCCTACCACGATGCCGACCGTCGCGGCCGCCGCACCAACGGCAAGGGCATATTTGGCGCCATCGCGGAACGCGACGAACAGATCCATCAGGCTCATGCGGCGGCGCGGATTGAGGAAGCCGACGGCGATGCAGAGCGTGATGCCCCAGAAGGCGGCGAGATAGGGCGTGTATCCCATGACCAGGATGGTGACGAGCGCGATCAGCGGGATCACCGTCGGCCAGTCGGTCTTGATGACCTCGCGGAGGTTTGGCAGCTCATCGCGGCGCAGGCCCCGCAGGCCCCGTTTCTTTGCTTCGAAATGTACCTGACAGAGGACGCCGAAGAAGTGCATGCACGCCGGGACGATGGCCGCCACGATGATGCTCTGATACGGCACGCCCAGGAACTCGATCATCAGGAAGGCCGCGGCTCCCATGATCGGCGGCGTGATCTGGCCGCCGGTGGATGAGGTCGCCTCCACGGCGGCGGCGATGTGCTTGGGGTAGCCCAGGCGGATCATCGCCGGGATCGTCAGCGATCCCACCGTTACCGTATTGGCGATCGATGAGCCGGAAATCATGCCGAAGAGCGCCGAGCCGAAGATCGAAACCTTGGCGGGGCCGCCGGCGTAGCGCCCAGCCACCCAGGATGCGACGTCGATGAAGAGCTGGCCGAGCCCGATCCGGGTCGCCAGCACGCCAAACAGCACGAAGTGGAAGACATAGGTAGCGACGACGCCGAGCGCGACACCGTAGACGCCCTGGCTGGTGAGGTAGAGATGATTGATCAGGTTGGAAAAGGACGAGCCGGGGTGAACCAGGACACCCGGAGCATAGCGCCCGAACAGCGCATAGGCCATGAAGATCATGGCGATGATCGGCAGGGGCCAGCCGATTGAACGGCGCGTGGCCTCCAGCAGGATGACGATCAGCGCTCCGCCCAACACCACATCGGTCGTGTTCGGGTTGCCGACGCGGAACGCGATTTCCTGGAAGGTGAAGGGGACATAAAGCACGGCAACCACCGCCACGGCGGCAAGAAGCCAGTCGATCAGGGGTATGCCGAGCGGCCTCAGGGCACTTCCGGCAAGAGAGCCGTCGTAGCCGCCCTTGGCCATGGGAAAGACAAGGAAGATCAGCCCCAGCACGAAGGCGAGATGGATGCCGCGATGGGTGACTTCCTGCAGGAGGCCGAAGCCAGCCGTGTAATAGTGGAACAGGGATAAGGCGACGAGCAGCACGCCCACAAGCTGGGTCGCCACAGGGCCGAGCTTCCGGAAGCGCACCTCCGAATCGAATTTTTCCTCAAGCGCCTGCGCCTTGGCTTCATCGAGCTCGACACGCGTCATCCGGGTCCCCTGGCTTAGCCGCCGCCGTGACAACAGACAGCCGGCACCTCCTGGCGCGCGGCTGCCGGCAAGGTCCCCGTGCCGGCACGCGGCACGGGATCAGGCTTTCACTTCAGAAGGCCGGCTTCCTTGTAGAACTTCTCCGCGCCGGCGTGCAGCGGCACACCAAGGCCCTGCAGGGCGGTATCGGTTTTGATCGCCTTGCCCTTGGCATGGCCGCTGTCGAGCAGCTTGCGAGTATTGTCGTTCCACAGCGCTTTGGTGATGCCGTAGATGAGCTCATCCGGCTGGCTGGCGCTGGTCACCCACTGGGCATTGACCGAAATGGTCTCCACCTGGCCGACGCCCTTGTAGGTGTCCGCCGGCACCGTGTCCTTGGCGAAGAACTTGTATTCACCGAGGATCTTTTCCGCTTCGGGACCGGAGATGGGCACAAGATCGATGCCGCTGGAACTGGCAAGCTCGGCAATCGCGCCGGCCGGATAGCCGCCGACGAAGAAGAAAGCGTCCATGCCGCCATCGCGCATGCGCTCGCCGGCCTGGTTCGGCTTCAGATATTCCGCCTCGACATCCTTTTCCGTCAGACCATAAGCGGCGAGGATCAGCTTCGCATCGACCAGTGTGCCCGATCCCGGCTCATCGAGCGAGACGCGCTTTCCCTTCAAATCCGCCACGGACTTGATGTTCGCGCCTTTGCGGGCGACCAGATGAATGGTCTCGGGATAGAGATTGGCGATCACACGAAGGTTTTCCACCTTGGGTTTGCCTTCGTAGACGCCGGTGCCCGTATAGGCCCAGAAGGCGACGTCCGATTGGGTAAAGCCTGACTCCAGCGAGCCGCCCTGAATGGCGTTGATATTGCCGACCGAGCCGTTGGACGCGACCGCGGTTGCGATCAGGCCTTCGACACCGCAGGCGCCGCCATCGGCACAGGAGCGGCTTCCAGGCGGGCTTGATATGGCGTTGGCGAGCAGGCCGCCGATTGGAAAATAGGTGCCAGCGGTGCCGCCGGTGCCGATGCGGAAGAACTGCATCTGCTGGCCCACCGCAGCTGTGGCCACGGCAGCGGCGCCGAAGAGGGCCGCGCCTGCCGCCAGGCGTTTCATCGTCGTCAACATGCTCATCTGGAAGCTCCTGCCTGTTTCCGGTCTTGGGGCCGGTCGGTTCAGTATGAGCTGATGCTGACACGGTATTGCCATATGGATCAACAGCCGCAGATGAGCCACTTCGGCTGGCCAATTGCGGACAAACATGTCGACATTATAGATATCTGTTACATGAGTTGGCTCGGAGCGAGCGGCTCGCTAGAAGCAGCCGTGCGCTGCCGCTGACGGAATAACTCTATGACCACGAGAACCAACGACATCGAAGCTCCTCAAAACAGCGGAGCGGAGGCCTCAACCAACGGGGCTCGTGGTGGCATCATGGAAATCATCGCCCAGTTGCGCGAAATGATCGTCGCGGGCCGGCTCATGCCCCACGAACGCTTGATCGAAGCTGATCTCGCGGCGTCGCTGCACACCAACAGGACGAACATCCGCACTGCTTTCGCGGTGCTCGAAGGCGAGGGCCTCGTCGTCCGCGAACCGAACCGCGGCGCTCGCGTGCGCAACATTTCGGAAGACGAAGCGATCGAGATCGCCGAGGCACGACAGGTGCTGGAGGGGCTGGTCGCGAAAAAGGCGGCGCAACGCGCAACCCCCGAAAACTGCAGGCCGTTGCAGGACACCATCGAGGCAATGCAGGCCGAGTATGAGACGGGAAATCTCCTGGCGATGTCCCATCTGAACGGGCGACTGCACAGCCAGATACTCGAGATGGCGGATAATCGCACGCTGACAAAGCTGATCATGAATCTCAAGCATCAGCTGGTGCGGATTCAGTATCGGGCGATCCTGATGCCGGATCGCGCAGCTCAGTCGCTCAAGGAGCACAAGCGCATCGTCGCGGCGATCGTTTCACGCTCGGAACAGGAGGCGGAGGCGGCCATGCGCGACCACCTCAGTTCGGTTCTGGAAAATCTGCAGAAATCTTTCGAGATGACGCACTCCTTCGCTTAGTCGCGGTTCGAACTTCCGTCGAGCTGAGTTCTGCGCATTCAGCATGGCTTTCGGTTTCTGACCCGCCGCGGCCTGGTTCCAAAGAGCTGGGCCCCAGCTCGCATGAACAGGCTGGGATCACAAGCTTCGCTTCTTGAGATTGTCAACAATATAGTTGACTGGCTTGTCGGCATCGGATGTGATTGGCTCCTGATCAGGCTTCGCAGCCTTTTGAACGCCGGCGAAATCGCCGCACAGCAAAGCAATTTCCAGGGCAGGACAGGTGAACCATGAGCGGCTCAAAAATTTACAAGCTTCTTGCCGAGGCCTTTTTCCTTGAAGGTGTCGATACACACTTCACCCTGATGGGTGACGGCAACATGCATTGGGTGTCCACCCTTGCCGGCTATCAGGGCGTCCGGACGATTTATGTCCGGCATGAGCATTGTGCCTGCGCGGCAGCGTCCGCCTATGCCACAGCCACCGGAAAGGTGGGCGTTGCCTCGGTCACCTGCGGTCCAGGCCTCACTCAGCTCTCCACCGCGCTCGCAACGGCGGTCCGCGCGCGCATTCCGCTGGTGGTTTTTGCCGGCGAGAGCCCGTTGAATATGTCCTGGTATAATCAGGAGATCGACCAGGGCCCGATCGTTACGGCCACCGGTGCCCATTACATCCAGGCGCACAGCCTGCCCCGTATGCTGGAATATGTGCGCAACGCCTTTTTCATCGCGCGCATGGAACAGCGCCCGGTCGTGCTCGGCGTCCCCTATGATCTTCAGAAGCAGCTTCTGGAGCCCTCCAAGCCCTACGTTCCCTCGACCGAGTTCATCCCGGACACGGGCCGCATGGTGCCCAATCCCGCATTCGTTGAGCGCGCGGCGGATCGAGTGGCGCAGGCCAAGCGCATCATCGTCATCGCCGGGCGTGGCGCGAAAAAGGCCGGGGCGCAGGAGGCGTGCCGGAAACTTGCCGGCATGGTGGACGCGCTGCTGGCAACCACGCTGCCGGTTCGCGGCCTGTTCGACGAGGACGAGTTCTCGCTCGGCGTCGCCGGCGGCTTCTCATCGGAGGTCGCGCGCGAGAAGTTCGACGAATGCGACCTGGTCATCTCCGTTGGCGCCAGCATGACCCATCACACGGTCGATGGCGGAAAGCTGTTTCCCAATGCGGATGTGATCCAGATTGACTGTGACCCGGCCGGCATCCGCCAGGGCCTGAAGGTGGCCGACCTTTACGTGCGCGCCGACGCGAAAGCCGGTGTCGAGGCGCTCATCTCAGCCGTTGAAGCGCGCAAGGGTACGCGCGAGGCGTCGTGGCGCACCCCGGAGCTGGCACGTCGGATCATCGAGGAGCCGTCGGACAGTGAAAGCTTCCCGGAACAAAAGGGAATGCTGGATCCGCGGGACGCGATCGCAGCCCTCAACCGGGTCATTCCGAAAGACTGGGAGATCGTCAACTCCTCCGGGCATTGCTCGTTCTATCCGGCACAGATGCGCGGCCGCAGCGCGGAGCGCTTCCTGGTGATCCGGGAGTTCGGTGCAATCGGGAATGGCGTATCCTATGCCATTGGCATGGCGGCGGCCAAACCTGAAAAGACGATCGTTCTCATCGACGGCGATGGCAGCTTTTACATGCATGTCCAGGAGCTGGAGACGATCCGGCGGCACAATCTGCGCATTCTGATCTGTGTGCTGAACGATGGCGCGTTCGGCGCCGAAATACACAAGCTGCGATCGGATGGTATCGACGACAGCGGCTCCACCTTCGGCCGTGGCGACCTCGGCAAGCTCGCGCAGGGGTTTGGCCTTCGTGGATCCACCATCACCTCGCCCGACCAATTCGCCGAACGGCTCGAAGGCTTCAAGGGCGGCGCCGGCAGCGAAATCTGGGACATCCATGTCTCCGATCTCGTCATGTCTCCGGTCATGCGCCGCGCAGTGAAGAAGAAAATGGCGCCTGCAAAATAAAAAAAGACGGAGTGAAGAATTCGGACAATAAAATTTGGGAGGAAACAAATGACATGGCATGGCGATAACAATGCCGGCACCCTTGCTGGTGCATGGGTCAGAAAGATCACGTCTTGTGCCGTTGCGATCGCGGCAGCACTGAGCCTGAGCACGGTCACGGCCGGCGCGCAGGAGAACTGGGATGAGGTCCTCGCCGGGGCGAAGAAGGAGGGCAAGGTCGTCCTCTACAGCAACCTGCAGCCCAATGGGGTCGAGGCTTTGCTGCAGAAGTTCCGTGAGGATCATCCGGACATTGCAACGGAGCAGATCAGGCTGGGTGCTCCCCCGATGCTGGAACGCTTCGTCGCGGAATATAATTCCGGCCGGCATATCGTCGACGTCATGATCACCTATCCCGACGAGCGCCTTCTGAAGGGCATCGACGAGGAGGACTGGGCGATGACATGGACGCCGCCGGAGCTGAAGAACTTTGCCCCCGAGCATAGCCGCAAGAACCAGCTCTTCACGCTGCAGCAGGCCAGAGAGGCGATCATCTGGAATAAGAACCTGGTGACCGATGACGAAGCGCCCAAGGAATGGACGGATCTCTTCGACCCCAAATGGAAGGGCAAGATCGGCTTCAATCCGCCCTGGCGTGCGCTCGCGATCCAGCAGATCATCGCCTACTGGGAGGACGAGCTGAAGCTGGGTGATACCGCAGCCAAGCTGAAAGCGCAGGATGTCCGATTCTTCGAAGGGTCGGGCGGCATCATCCAGGCGGTTGTACGCGGCGACGTCGCGGTGGCCGAACTGACCGACATCCCCCTTCATCCGCTCCTGGAGGATGGGGCACCGGTCGGCTTCATCTATCCCAAGTCGGGAACGACGGTGACCAATGGCGTCGGTTTCGTCGCCGCGAAGGCCCCCCACCCGAATGCCGCGAAGGTGTTTTTGAACTGGCTGATGACCGAAAAGGGCCAGGAACAGCTGCTGACCTTTGGCGGCTTGTCCGTCACCCGTACGGGAGCAAAATCGCTTGAGCACCTTCCGGCAACGACCGAGCTTCCCAAGGTCGTCGATGGCCTGAGCCTGATCGATTCAGAAAGGCAGGCCAAGATCGTCAACCACTACCGGACCACATTCGGCGTCCGCTGACCAGAATACCGGAGCGACGCGGCCTCTGCCGCGTCGTGCTTCCCATCATCCACCATATCGATGCAGCAAGGGAGAAGCGGGATGGACATCCGGCTTGACGGACGCTCGGCCATCATCACCGGGGGCAGCAAGGGTCTCGGTTTCGCCGCGGCGCAATCGCTTGCGACCTCGGGCGCCAATGTCGCCATATTCGCGCGGCGCGCGGATGTTCTGGAGGAAGCCTGCCACAGCCTGGCCGCCACCGCGCGTGGCAAGGTCGAGGGCTTTGTCTGCGATGTCGCGAAGAAGGAGGATATCGAAGCCTCCTTCGGAAAGGTCATAGCCGCATTCGGCGCCGTCGATATCCTCCTCAACAATGCGGGACAAGGCCGCGCCAATCACTTCGAGACCGTCACGGACGAACTCTGGCAGGCCGATTTCGACCAGAAGCTCTTCGCGGCGATCCGGCTGGCGCGGCTGGCCTGGCCCGGCATGAAGGAGCGGCGCTGGGGCCGGATCATCAATGTGCTGAACATCGGGGCCAAGGCCCCTCGCGCCGCCAGCATGCCCACCAGCGTGACCCGCGCCGCAGGCATGGCCCTGACCAAGGCCATGGCCTGGGATGGCGGACCGCACAACATTCTCGTCAACGCACTGCTGATCGGAAAGATCGTCACCGACCAGATCGCGCGCCGTCATCCCGACGACCAGGCCGGTCTTGAAAAGGAAAAGCACTCGCTCGGCTCATCCGTGCCGCTCGGCCGCATGGGTGAGGCGGCGGAATTTGCCAACATCGCCTGTTTCCTTGCCTCCGATGCGGCATCCTACATCAACGGCACCGCGATCAACGTCGATGGCGGCCTGTCGCCGGTGGCGTGACGTCAGTGAAGGTGCGGCCGGGGAAACTGCATCAGGATCACCTCCGCGCCTTCCCCCCCGGCCATCGCCGAAACAGAGCTGTCCGCTGCCGCGTAGATGCACCCTCTGTCCTCGATGCTCTGATCGAGGTGCTGCAGGCTTCCTCGCAGCACCAACGCGAACTGACCGCCGCCGGCGCCTTTGGCGGGAGGAAGACTTTCGCCCGCTTTCAGATGAAATAGCGTCGCCTCGAGCCCGTCCTCCTGTGCCGCGATGAGTTCAACGCGGTCTTCATCACCGGACGTCACGAGATCGGTGGGCACGATGACCGACACCATGTGCCGGTGGTGGCCATGTTTGCGCACCAGTTCGGCGCGCTGTTCGGGCATGAAGCGTGCACCGGGATCGAAGCCGTCGCGCAGGGTGAAATAATGCAGGCCCTCTTCGCCGGAGTTGATCGGCCCATATGGCGTATAGGCGTCCGTGTAATGCACGAGGACACCATTGATCTCCCTCTTGCCGAGATGGCCGCCGCCCCTGACCATGACCTGGAATTGGTTGGCCTGGTGGAAATGGGCTGGGATCACGGAGGAGGGATCCTGCTCGATCAGGTAACAGGTGGGCCCCTCCGGCTTTCCTGAATTCTCATCGTTGACGTAACGCGATCGAAAATAGCCGGTGCCGTTCTTGAGGGATTTGCGAATGCGGGTATCTGCGGCCTGCGCTGCCGAAATGCCGATGGTCATTCTCTTTTCCTCCTGGCGAGGGCCGAGGTTCTTCCCGTGGCCTTCACGGCTGGGCGACAGAGCGAAGCAGCGGCGCCCTGTTGTCTTCGCCCAAATGCTGCCGGCGATAGGGATCGCTGATGGTGCTGGGAGAGACACGGGCATCGATGACGTAAAGCCCGCCTCTGCTCAGACCCGTGGCCAGCGCGTCCTTGATCTGCTGCTCATTATCAAGCACGATGCCGTCTCCTCCGAAGGCACGCGCGACACCGACGAAGTCGGGTGATGTCCATTGGGCGAATGCGGGATTGAGGCCCTTCTGGCGCATCTTGTGCACCTCGGCGCCGTAGCCGGCATCGTTCCAGACCAGGACGGTCAGCTGCAGTCCCTCGCGCACCACGGTCTCCAGCTCCTGCAGATGCTGCAGCAGGCTGCCGTCGCCTTCGATGAGGACGTGAGGGCGGTTGCGCGCGGCGACGCAGGATCCGATGGCATAGGGAAGACCCTGCCCGATGGCGCCGAAATGATGGGAGAACTGCATATCGCCATCAGGCGGCAGTTCCACATACATGGCGGGGAAGGCAAAGAAGTGCCCGATGCCGCAAGTGACGAGCACCTTGTCGGGAAGGGCCGGCGACATGCGCCGCATCAGAAGCCGCGGGTCGAGGCCATCGGTCGGCGTCTCGAATGCGCCGAAGTCGGTGGCGAGCACCTCATCCGTTTCAGATGTGCGGTAGCCGCTCCGTTGCACCTGCCGCAACTCCAGTTCATGGGCAAGAGCGAGGGCCGTCGCATGGGCATCGCCCTGCACAAAGCGGCCGGGCAGCAGCGAGATGCTTTCGGCTGAAGACCTGATGTCGACGCGGGCGATCTCCGCCTTGGGGAACATCTTGCCCCCGTCGGCGGTGTGATAGCCAAGGTCGGCGCCGAAGCTCAGAACGAAATCGGCATCGGCCATAAGCCGTTCTGCCGGCGCATTGGCAAAGCCGCCGGCGATGCCGAGATCATAGGGGTGTCCGGTGAAGAGACCCTTCGCCAGAAGGGTCGTGGCCAAAAGTGCCCCCGCGCGATCAGCGAGTTGTTCGATGGCTTTCGCGGCATCTCTGTCCGCACCCCGGCCGGCGATGATAACCGGCCGTTCCGATGCCATGAGGGCATCGGCAAGCGTGGCGATGGCGGCCGCGTCTGGACTTGTCACCTGCTGGGGCAGAAAGGCGGTCGAGGGCACGTAATTCCACGGCCGGTCGTAGGGACGCTCGTCGATGTCGGCCGGCAGGTTGAGGACCACGGGGCAGCGATGCGTCCGTGCGATGTAAAAGGCCTCTCGCACATCCTCAAGCACGGTGTCCGGCCGGGACGGCTGTTGGAAGCGCGCGTTGCAGGCCTCAGCGAACTTCCGTTGATCGATATCCTGGTGCCTGTTCTTGCTGCCAGGAGCGATGTCGCCTGCGATCAGCACCAGCGGTGAATGACCTTTGACTGCCGCGACAAGAGACGTCGCCGTATGGGTGAGGCCCGGTCCGCGCGTCACGGTCGCGACACCCACGCCTCCCGTCACGCGTCCATGGGCCTCGGCCATGGTGACGGCCGCGGCCTCGTGCCGTGCCGCATAAAGCGTTACCCCCGGCATGCCGCCGAAAGCGGCCCAGACACCCATATTGGCATCGCCGACGAGACCGAAGATGGAATCACAGCCTTCCGCCACGACGGCTGCCGCGACGGCCTCGTAAACTTTCATGGCGCTCCTCCGGTGAGCTTCAGTTTTGTTCTTGTGCAGGCGCGATATGCCACCACGCGACCTGGCAACTGTCAACAAAACTGTCGACTCTCCGTAGCGCGTGCCTGCGCGCAAGGCGCCGCTTGATTGCGCCAGCGCACGGGACGACAATGACAGCTGGAAAGAAGGAATTGCCGCACGTGACGATCGAACGTCCGATCCTTGGATCAGGTCCTGCACTGCCCGCCCTTGACCGGCGGTCCCGCGAAGTCTTCCGACAGATCGTAGAGACCTATCTGGCGACCGGGGAACCGGCGGGCTCACGCAACCTGTCGCGGATGCTGCCGATGACACTGTCGCCGGCATCCGTGCGCAACGTGATGTCGGACCTGGAGGTGGCGGGGCTGATCTACGCGCCCCACACCAGCGCCGGCCGGTTGCCCACCGAGACAGGCCTTCGCTTCTTCGTGGATGCCATGCTGGAGATCGGCGACATCAACCAGGACGACCGCCGCTCCATTGAGGCGCAGGTCCGGGGCGCTCCGGGAACGCGCTCCATGGAGCAGGTGCTCACCGAGGCCTCCACCATGCTCTCGGGCCTTTCGCGCGGCGCTGGGGTCGTGGTGACGTCGAAGCAGGACCAGCGCGTCAAGCACATCGAATTCGTGCCGCTGGAGCCAACTCGCGCGCTGGTGGTGCTGGTGGGTGAGGACGGCAGCGTGGAAAACCGCGTGCTGGCGGTGCCGTCGGGACTGCCCCCCTCGGCGCTGGTTGAGGCCTCAAATTTCCTCAATGCCCGCATGCGCGGCCACACACTCGCCGAAACGCGCGCCGAGCTTGAACGCGCACACACTTCTGCTCAGGCCGAATTGGACGCGCTCACCGCGAAGGTGGTGGAGGCGGGGCTTGCCATCTGGTCGAACGGCGACGACGACAGGCGGCAGCTGATCGTGCGCGGGCAGGCCAATCTTCTGGAGGACCTAAAGGCCCTGGAAGATCTGGAGCGCGTGCGCCTTCTGCTGGAGGATTTGGAAGGAAAGAAGGACGTGATCGATCTTCTGGGCCGAGCCGAGAGCGCCGATGGCGTGCGCATCTTCATCGGTTCGGAGAACAAGCTTTTTTCCCTGTCCGGCTCTTCCATGATCGCGGCGCCGTTCCACGACAGCGAGCAGAAGATCGTGGGAGTGCTTGGCGTCATCGGGCCAACGCGGCTTAACTACGCGCGTATCGTGCCGATGGTGGATTATACGGCCCGTTTGGTGGGGCGCCTGCTAGGGCAAGGGTGAGGGCCTGCGCGGCCGTTGCCGCCGCGCAGGTGATTCAGGCTGCAGCTTGCTCAAGAGCTCTGACATCGAGCTTCACCATCTGCAGCATGGCTTCGGTGACACGCCGGGCCTTTTCGGCATCCTTGTCCTTCACCAGCTCCAGCAGCCGCTTCGGCACGATCTGCCAGGAAAGGCCGAAGCGGTCGGTCAGCCAGCCACACTGCTGCGGTGCCCCGCCTTCAAGAAGCGCCTCCCAAAGGCGATCGACTTCCGCCTGATCCTCGCAGGTGACGGAAATCGAAACCGCCGGTGAAAGGTGAAAGTAAGGGCCGCCGTTGAGGGCGATGTAGTGCTGTCCGGCCAGCGTGAACTCCACCGTCATGACGCCGCCAGGACCGCCGCTCGGCGTCTCGGCCGGGAAGGGGAGAACGAAGTCGATGGTGGAACCAGGCAGAAGCGATACATAAAAGCGCGCCGCTTCTTCAGCCTGCTTGTCGAACCAGAGGCATGTCGCGACCTGTGACATGTGACTATCCCTTCAGGTCGAGCAGCGGCGAAAAACCGCCATAGATCATGCGCTTGCCGTCGAAAGGCATGTTGTCCATCGACATGCGCGGATCGTCCATCATCTTCTTGTAGCCCGCATCGCGCAGGTCCTTGGACGGCCATTCGATCCATGCGAAGACGACGGTTTCGTCATCCTTTGCTTGAACCGACCTCTGAAAGTCGGTGATTTTGCCAGCGGGCACGTCGTCGCCCCAGCATTCCACCATGCGCGTGGCGCCGTAGTCCCTGAACATGTCCCACGCCTCCTTCGCATGCCTCGTGTAGATGTCCTTGTTCGCCGTAGGAACGGCGGCGACGAATCCATCAATATAGCTCATGTCTTCTTCTCCTCTTGGTTGGGTGTCACGTCCCGGTCAGTTGCGCTCTGCCAGTTCGGCGAGTTGGTCGCATACCTGGCCCCAGCCGGCTTCGAAGCCCATTTCCTCATGGGTCTTCTTGTCTTCCTCGCGCCAGTGGCGCACCACGGCGGTGTAGCGTGTTCCAGAGCCTTCCGGTTCGAAGGTGAAGATCGAGACCATGAACGGCCCCTGGGGCACCCAGCCGGGAGCGAAGGCATCGGTCGTGACGATCTTCCGGTTGGGAACGACCTCCAGAAAGACGCCCTCATGCGGATGAAGCGTACCATCGGGCGCCTGCATCTCCATCCAGCTGCGCCCGCCGGGGCGAAGGTCGAATTCGAGCCGCGGCGTCGTGTAAGGCTTGGGCGCAAACCATTCCTGCGTCCGTGTCGTCCAGACGCGATAGACGGTTTCCGGTGAAGCATTGATCAACCGGGTGACGGTAAGCTCGTGCATGACAGACACTCCCTGGTGCGAGCTCGGTCTCAGGCCGAAGCCATGGCTTCCTTGGCGGCTTCCATGTCCATCCACATCGTCTCCCAGATGTGGCCGTCGAGGTCCTCGAAGCTGCGGCCGTACATGAAGCCGAAGTCCTGCGTGGGCGTGGGATCGCCCTTGCCGCCGGCGTTCACGGCCTTGTCGACCAGGCCGTCAACCTCGCCACGGCTGTCCGCTGAAAGGCAGATCAGCACCTCGCTCGTGGTCCGTGCGTCGGCGATGGCCTTAGGTGTGAACTGACGAAATTTCTCATGCGTCAGCAGCATCACGTGGATGGTATCCGACAATACCATGCAGGCAGCCGTGTCGTCGGTGAACTGCGGGTTGTTGGTGGCGCCGACCGCCTCATAGAAAGCCTTGGAACGGGAGAGGTCGGTGACGGGCAGGTTGATGAAAACAAGCTTGGGCATGGCGTTTCCTCTTTGATCTCGCTCGTGACGTTTGACACCTTTAGTCCCGTGAGTTATAAAAAGCAACCATGAAGTTAGAAAAAATAACTAAAAGAAGTGAAGCAGGCTCCCGGCGCACTTATGACGACGCCTGCGGCCTTGCTCATGCCCTTGATCTTGTTGGTGAACGCTGGTCGTTGATGGTGGTGCGCGAGCTGATGCTCGGACCCAAACGGTTCAGCGACCTGAGAGCGGACCTGCCCGGCATCAGCGCCAATGTGCTGACCCAGCGCCTGGAGGGCCTGGAGGCGAATGGCATTCTGATCCGCCGCAAGCTGCCGCCTCCTGCGTCGGCGCATGTCTATGAGCTCACGCCCTGGGGCTACGAGGCCGAACCCTTGATCAAGGTCATGGGGCGGTGGGCAGCGCGCTCGCCCCGACACGACCCCAGTCTGCCGCTCAGCGCGGTCTCGCTTATGTTGTCGTTTCGCACCATGTTCGATGCGGCGAAGGCGGAAGGTTTCGATGCAACTGTCGGCATCCGCATCGGTGAGGAAAGCTTCCTTGCGCGGATCGCCGACGGCACGCTGGACCTGAAGCGCTCACCGCTCGAAGGAGCCGATGCGACGATCGCGGGAGAAGCGACCTCGCTGGCCGCTGTCGTCTACGGCGGCCAGCCCTTCGACACGATGATCTCAGTCGGAGCCCTGGCCGTGGAAGGCGACCGGGCCGTGGCCGAGCGTTTTGCGACACTCTTCACGCTGCCGCCGAAGGTTGAGACCGCCGTCTAAGCGTCAGCCGCCGTTGCTCTGCGTCCAGAGCGCGTGGAGGCCTTCGCGATAGGTGGGATAGGTCAGCGTGACGCCAAGCCGATCGCGAATGCCGCGGTTGGCAACGCGCTTGTTGTCCGCCCAAAACGACTGCGCCATGTCAGACAGTTGCGCCTCTTCGAAAAGCACGGCCGGCGGCGGCTCCAGGCCCATCAACCGGGCGGCATAGGTCACCACGTCCTGCGGCGGAGCCGGTTCGTCATCGGCAACGTTCCAGATGCGTCCGGCCGAAGGATTGAGAAGGGCGGCCGCCACGGCGTCCGCGAGATCGTCCACATGGATGCGGCTGAACACCTGCCCTGGCTTGACGATCCTTTTGGCCGTGCCGGCGCGAAGCTGCATGAGCGTATTGCGCCCGGGGCCATAGATGCCGGGGAGGCGCAATATGATCGCGGTGGCGCCGCTGCCCTCGGCGAAGGCGCGCCACTGGTTCTCGGCCTGGAGGCGGCGATGGCCGCGCGGCCCGTTCGGCTGCGGTTCGGTATCCTCATCGACCCAGGCCCCCAACCGGTCGCCATAGACCCCCGTGGTCGACAGATATCCCACGGCGGCAAGGTTTGGAGAACGGGCGAGCTCCGGGGCGAGGGCTGCGAGCACCGGGTCACTGGCTTCGGCGGGCGGAATGGACGAAACCACATGGGTCACCGGCCGGAGCGCCAGGGAGAGTTCCGCCGAAACACCGGTGCCGTCAAAAAGGTAGGCGTCGAGGCCCCGGGCCCTCAATGCATCGACGTTATCGGCTGATCGCGCCGTGACGATGAGTTTGCCAAAACGGTCCGCATGTCTTTCAGCGATCCGCTCGGCGGCATAGCCGTATCCGAGAAGGAGCAGTGTCGTCATGCCGCGCATTTATCCCACTCTGCCTGAACCCCCACATCGTCCTCTTTGAAACGATGGGCAATGGCGAGAGCCGTAAAATCGTCCCGTGAAAGCAGTCGCGACAGCGCCCAGACCGCAGCCCCCCGCACCAGCGGCGAGGCATCGTTCAGGAGCGGGCGGACTGGGGGCACGAGCTCTGCCAGCCCGGAATTGCCAGCGCCGATCAGCACGTTCCGCAGGAACCGGTCGCGGCCGATCCGCTTCACCGGGCTCTTGCGAAAGAGGGCGCGGAAGGCAGCGTCGTCCAACCGCAGAAGTTCCGCGAGGCGCGGCGCGTCCAGCTCCTGCCGTCCCCGCAAGCGGATCTCGCGGGCTTCCTGAGCGAATTTGTTCCAGGGACAGGCGGCGAGGCAGTCGTCGCAGCCATAGATGCGATTGCCGATGGCGGGGCGGAACTCGTCCGGGATCGGACCCTGATGCTCTATGGTGAGATAGGAAATGCAACGGCGCGCATCGAGCCGGTAGGGCGCGGGAAAGGCATCGGTGGGGCAGGCGGCAAGGCAGGCCCGGCACGAGCCGCAGCGGTTCTGGTCAGGCTCGTCCGTCGGCAGTTCCAGAGTGGTGAAGATCGACCCGAGAAAGAGCCAGGAGCCGAATTCGCGGCTGACGAGGTTGGTATGCTTGCCCTGCCAGCCGAGGCCGGCGGCCTCCGCCAGCGGCTTCTCCATGACCGGCGCCGTATCGACGAAGACCTTCACCTCGGCTTGGCCGGCGTGGGCGAGCCACTGCGCCAGCCGCTTCAGCTTGCCCTTGATGACGTCGTGATAGTCGTCGCCCTGCGCGTAGACGGAGATGTGGCCACGGTCGGCGCGCTCAAGGTTGCCGCGTGGATCGCGTGCCGGGCCGTAATTCTGGCCCAGCATGATGATCGAGCGTGCCTCCGGCCAGAGCACGGCGGGGTTGCCGCGCCATTCGCGCCGCTCGGCAAGCCATGCCATGGTGCCGTGATGGCCCTCGTCCAGAAAGGCCGTCAGCCCGGCGGCGGCGCTGGGGATGGCGTCGGGACGGGTGATGCGGAGGACGTCGAAATCCTCCTCCGCCGCCCGTGCGAGCAGGAGAGCCTTGAGCTTGTCGGGAGCCGGGCGCGCGGCCGTCATGGCGCGCCTCCCGAATGTATGGAGGTCAGAAGTCGGGGTCTGCGTAGCTGTCGGGCGGGGAGATGCCGGCGATCCGATCGGCGAGCAGGGCACGGAAGGACGGGCGCGACTTCACGCGCGCATACCATTCCTTTGCCCGTTGATCCTCGTCCCATGGGGTGTCGCCCAGATAGTCCGTCACCGAAAGATGGGCCGCTGCGGCAAGATCGGCATAGGTCAACCGCTCGCCCGCGAGCCAGTGCCGCCGTCCTACCAGATGGCCGATGTACTGCATATGGTAACGGATGTTGGCGCGCGCAGCCCGGATGCCGGCAGGATTGGGAGGGCCGCCGCCGACATCGGCCGGCATGAAGCGCTTATAGGCCTTCTCATGCACCAGATGCAGCGAGACTTCCTCGAAGAATTTTACGTTGAACCACTCCACCAGCCGGCGCACCTCGATGCGCTCCTGGGGCGCCTCCGGCAGCAGCCGATGCTCGCCGAGCGCTAGCCCGCGCGTCTCATCCAGCCATTCCGCCGCGATACAGGCTCCCGGCACCGCTGACCCCTCGTCCTCCACCAGCACGGGGGTCTGTCCGGCGGGATTGAGAACGAGGAACTCCCTCCGGCGCTCCCAGACCCGCTCTTCGACAAGGTCGTGCTCAACGCCAAGCTCACCAAGGATCAGGCGCACGAAGCGGGAATGCGGGCACAAAGGGTGATGGTATAAAATCGCCATGAATGGATGTCGCCGCGGAAACCGGCCAATGAAGCCTCGATGATACTCGTGAGGTGGCGCGGATCGCCGTCCCCGTATAGAACCGCGCCCGAAGCCGGGCAACCCGAATCGGGCTGCCGTCCCCTGTTCTAAAGGATAAACACCCGTGGACTATGGCCGTATCGTGGAAGCCCTGTTTCTGGGCCTCGTGGAAGGTTTGACCGAATTCATCCCGGTGTCCTCGACCGGGCATCTGCTTCTCCTCACCCATTTCCTGGGCTTCTCGACCAGCGGCAACACCTTCGAGGTTTTGATCCAGCTGGGTGCGATCCTCGCCATCCTCTCGGTCTATGCCGCAAGGCTCACCAATGTGGCCCTTCGGCTCCCGACCGACCCGTCGGCACGCAACTTCGTGATCGGCGTTCTGATCGCCTTCCTGCCGGCAGCCGTGATCGGCGCGTTGGCGCATGACTTCATCAAGACCGTGCTGTTCGAGACGCCGGCCGTGGTGTGCATCGCGCTCATCATCGGCGGGTTTGCCCTGCTCTGGATCGATCGGCGCACCATCGAGCCGCGTCACACCGATGCCATGGCCTATCCCTGGAAGCTCTGCCTCGCCATTGGCTTCTGCCAGGTGCTGGCGATGATCCCCGGCGTCTCGCGCTCCGGCTCCACCATCGGCGGGGCGCTGCTTCTCGGCTGCGACAAGCGCTCGGCGGCGGAGTTCTCGTTCTTCCTTGCCATGCCCACCATGGCCGGCGCCTTCGCCTATGACCTCTATAAAAACCGCGACGTCATCACGGTGGATGATCTGACGGTGATCGCCGCCGGGTTCATCGCAGCCTTCATCGCCGGCGTTTTCGTGGTGCGCTCGCTGCTCGACTTCGTCTCGCGCCACGGTTTCGCGCCTTTCGCCTGGTGGCGCATCCTCGTCGGCACGGTCGGCCTTGCCGCCCTCGTGCTGGTCGGCTGATACGGCCGGAGGCCCTCAGGCCTCTGGCGCACGCTCGAACTGTCCGCTCTTGCGGAAGCGGTAAAGATAGCTCGGCACGATCGCCTCGATAGACGTCGGCGCAACGCCCATGCCTGGCAGGCTGCGCTTCTGCGCGATGGCTTCCGGTGAGACCACATTGTCCTCACGCAAGAGCTCCACCTGATCGACCGTCAGCAATGGCTTGGGCAGCAGCTGCAGCACATGGGCCTTCATCTTGGCGAGGCCGAAAGGCACCGGTACGAGGAAGCGCTTTCGGTAGGTCGTCTTCAACACATAGTCCATCAGCTCCCGGAAGGTCTTCACCTCCGGCCCGCCCAGCTCATAGACGGTGCGTGGCTTCAATCGGCCCTCGACGCCCAAGGTGACGGCGGCCGCCACATCGCCGACGAAGACCGGCTGGAACTTCGTCTCGCCGCCGCCGATGAGCGGCAGGAAGGGCGAGATGCGCGCAAGAGAGGCGAACCGGTTGAAGAAATCGTCCTCCGGCCCGAACACGACCGAAGGGCGCAGGATCACGGCGTTGGGGAAGGCTTCGGCCACACGGGCCTCGCCCTCGGCCTTGGTGCGGGCATAGGATGACGGCGAATTGGCGTCGGCCCCAATGGCCGAGATATGCACCAGGGTGCGCGCGCCCGCCTCACGGGCCGCATCGGCCACCATGCGCGCGCCGAAGGCGTGGACGGCGTCGAAGCTCTGCCGGCCGGACGGCGCCAGGATGCCGACGAGGTTGACCACCGCTTCGGA
Organism: Agaricicola taiwanensis; assembly: GCF_014635245.1. GTDB lineage: Bacteria > Pseudomonadota > Alphaproteobacteria > Rhizobiales > Methylopilaceae > Agaricicola > Agaricicola taiwanensis. Next base: position 827,016 of record NZ_BMCP01000001.1, read on the forward strand.
GCCCTCGGCGGCGCGCAGCACCGAATCACGGTAGCGCAGGTTGGCCTGCACGGCATGGATCTGGCCGACGGCGCCCAGTGGCTGCAAATGGTTGGCAAGGTCCGGCCGCCGCACGGCGACCCGTATCCGCCAGCCGTGCTGCGCCAGAAGGCGCACAACATGGCGGCCGATGAAGCCTGATCCCCCGTAAACCGTGACCAGCCGATCCGATATCGCCGCTCTCATGGTTTTGCCCTCGCGATCTTGGCGTGATGTGTGTCTTGGGCACTGTCCTAATCGACCCACCGCAGGGCGTCCAGAGCGCCGGGGCGCGATGTCGCGCCGCGCCCCTCGTTGACAGGCGTCGAGCCGGGCCTTATGAGGGCGCCAATGCCCAGGTGGCGGAACTGGTAGACGCGCACGGTTCAGGTCCGTGTGGAGCAATCCGTGGAGGTTCGAGTCCTCTCCTGGGCACCAATATCTTTCATAGTTAGACCGGACGCGCCAACGCCGAGTGACACTCCGCGGGGGGCGTAGATGACATTAGCGCTGGCACGTTTTCCAGCTTTGGAACGCGGCTATTTACGCGCCGAGAGTGACAAGCCGGATGAACTGCGCGCCCTCGTCCGCCGTAGTCAGGGAATAGACGCTCTGCTGCTCCACAAGAGCAAGGCCGACATGAGTCGCCTCAGAAGCGCGCGCGGAACCCGGCAGTGCCGTTGACGCTGTAGCTGTCGCCGATGGCTGCGAGGCTGGTGTTCAGGCCCACCTCGCCATAGACGGAGTATTTGTTGTCAGCCCAGTTGTAGCTGCCGCCGAGGCCGAGACCGCCCCACAGCGGCTCGCTCTCTTGGGTAAAGTCGATGGCGGCAACCTTGGTGCGGCTGCCATCGAGGAACTCATAGTAGAGATTGGCAATGCCGTAGACGCTTGAGCGGGCAAGCTGACCGGCACCGTTGCGCCATTCGTTGTCGTAATTTGCCGCAAGGCCAAGACGACTCACGAGGCTGCCGCCACGTTCGGAGGAGACCCTTGCGCCGAAGGCGTCGGTGAAGCTGTCGAAGTCGATGGTTGAATAGGCAAGCTGCGCCTGCGGCGTCAGCGACCAGTGCGGATCAAGCGCAATGCGCTGACCGCTTTCCAGGCTGAAGCCATAACCGAAGCCGTCGTTGCCGTCCGCGAGTGACAGCCGCGCGGTGTCGGAGGCAAGGTCGCTGCTGTACCAGGTCGCTTCCGCCTGAGTATCGACATAGAAGCCTGACGCGCCATACCAGGTCAGCGTACCGCCGAGGCCGTAGCCGGTGGTGTCGATGTCGCCGTCGCCCGAGGGGGACTCGATCTGTGCCGACACGAGGCCGTAGCGCGCCGACAGCGCGCCGATCAGGCGGCCGGCGCCGCTCTCGTGAAGGAGCCGGTCCGCGCCGAACTGCATCTTCCAGGTATCGGCGTTGAAAGAGGCGCCCGACGTGGAATGCTCCGGTTCGAAGTGGGCGTGCGACGCGACCACGCGGCCCCAGATGCCGTTGCCCTCGATCGCCCCGGTCTCGCCGCCGGGTGCGGCGCCCATCCACGAGCGGTTGCCGACACGCTGATGCAGGCTGTCCAGCGTGTTGAAGCGCTGCAGCACACGGGCATAGCTCTCGTAGAGCGGCACGCCGGGCTGGTAGAGGTGACCGGCGGATCCATCGGGAGCCACCAGGGCCGAGCGCAGGTACCAGTCGCCATCGGCCGGCGTTGAGACACCACCCTGATGAAGCCGATAGGCATAGGCGCCCGAGACCACGGCCTGATCGCCCTCGAAGACGTAGTCGCCACGAAGCGCGAAGGTGCCGGTCGAGGCGCCGCCGACATCGACGAGCTTGATGCCCTCAGCCGTCGGTGCGCCGCTGCCGCCGACATTGGTCACGTGGATGTTGCTGTTGCCTGTGCTGTTGCCGGTAACGACCAGCCGGTCCGTGGACGACCCGTCGCCATCAAGCGTCGTGTTCATATAGAGCGTGCCGCCGCTGCCGGCATAATCGCCGTTCACGGTGAGCGTGGTGCCCGGTGCGCCGCCGAAGCGCACGGCGCCACCAGCGTCGAACCCGCCGACGGTCTGGTCGAGGCCGTCCAGATCGAGCGTGCCGCCGGCAGCCACCGCATAGCCTCCCACGGCACTCAACACGTTGGCCCCGCCGGTGCGCCAGATGCCCTGGCGGATGGTCGTCGTACCGGTCTGAAGGCTCGCACTTTGCTGGAGAACCGTTCCGACGCCGATCTTGTCGAGCGACCCGGCGCCCGTGAGGACCCCGGCAAGTGTCAGGCTCGTCGCAGCGTCGGTGTTGATCGCGCCGCCACCGGCAGATGCCGTGAGCGCGCGGGTGGTGGTGAAATTGCTGGTGGTGCGTAGGGTGCCGCCGTCAAACTCCACGGACCCCAATCCGAGATTGGCGTCCTCGGAAATCTGTAGAGTGCCGCCGCTGATGCGGGTTCCGCCGGTATAGCTATTGGCCGCCGTCAGGACGAGGGTGCCGGCATCCGTCTTGTTCAGGCCGGACGCGCCAGTGAGTTCCGAAGCGATCGTGGCCGTCATGGTCGTGCCGCCGGCGGTGCCATCACCGACGCGGATGTCGGACCAGGTAGCGCCAACCAGATTGAGGGCGTCGCCCTCAATGCGATAGCCGTCGGTCATGAACTGCATGCCGGAGGCATTGACCGCGCCGGGGCTGTCATCGACCTCGATCGTGCCGGCTGTGCCCATGAAGATCGCGAAGGCGGAATCCAGAAATCCCGCATTGGGCACGTTATCCGGATCGACCCAATTGTCGTTCCCGCTGAAATCCTGCCAGATGCCATTGCCGCCGTCGGGTGTGCCATCGTTCTTGGGTCCGGCATCGCCGTCCCAATAGCGCAGCGCTAGGCCGGATGTGTTGACGAGATTGACCTGATGGTCGATCGAGGTCTGGACATAGAGGGTCGGGCTGGGGCTGCCGAGCTCGAGAATATTGTTGGCGATGATATCGCCGGAGTAGTTGATGACCCGATAGATGCCGGTGTCGAAGGTGCCGCCGGGCGTGGTGGTCACGTTCAGGGTGCCGTCCAGCGTCAGGTCACCGTTGACGTTGACGAGGTCGTTGAACGCGCCGCCCTCAATATTGGACTGGCCAAAATTGAAATCCAGGATCGAGCCGCCGGAGAGGGTCAGGTCGCCGTCGATCGTGAGCGTGTCAGCCTGTGTGTTGGAGGCGCCCGGCGACAGGATCCCGCCGTCGTCGATGATGACGTCGCCGCCCACCGTGCCCGAGCCGCCGAGCGTGGCTCCACTCCCAGTCGTCGTCAGGCCGTCCGCCGCAGATTGATCGCCGTTGACGAGGAGCGTGCCGGCCGAAATCGTGGTCGCGCCGGCATAGTCGTTGTTGCCGTTCAGGATGAGGGTGCCGAGACCGGTCTTGTCCAATCCTCCGATGCCCGAGATCACGCCGTTGAGGGTGAGGTTCGCGCCGGTGTCGAAGGTGCCGCCTCCGGCATTCAGCCCCACCGCGCGGTTTGAGGTGAAGGCCGCGGTGTTCTCCAGCGTGCCCCCATCGAAAACGAGCGCCCCTGCGGCATTGCCGAGATTGGCATCCGCCGCGACGGAGATAGTGCCATCGTCGATAAGGGTGCCGCCGGCATAGGTATTGGTGCCTGTCAGGGTAAGCTTGCCCGTTCCGGTCTTGGTCAATCCGCCGGCGCCGTCAATCATGCCCGAGAGTGTCAGATCGGCATCGGTCTTGAACGTGCCTCCCGCGGCATTGATGGTCATCGCGCGCGACGTCGTGAAGGCCGCGGTGTTCTCCAGGGTGCCGCCGGAAAAGGTCAGGCGGCCTGAAAGGGCGCCGAGATTGCTGTCCTGCGCCACCGACAGCATGCCGTCGACGATTTCCCAGGGCGTCACCGCCGCCGTGGTGCCGGTGAGCGTCCAGGTGCTGCTGCCGATCTTCTGGTAGCGGCCGAAGCCGCGATAGGTCTGATTGGAAGCGATGAGCGCGGTGTTGAACGTCTCATTCGTGGTGCCGCCCAGGGCGAGCGTATCGGTGGCGGTGGCCGTGACAAGGCCGTTGATGGTCGAGCCGGCCCGCAATTCGAGCGTGTTGCCGCCATTGGTCAGTTGAATGGCGATGGCATTCTGGACGCCGTTGCTCGCAAGCCCGCCGTCGACCATGCCCCCGTTGACGATCTTCGCGCCACCCGTGCCGCTGATGCCGATGCCCCCCACGCCTCCCGTGGTGCCGCCCGCGTTGCCGCCCGTGATCGTGCCGAAGTTCTCCAGGGTGCTGTTCGCCGCGGTCGCGCCGAGGCCGCCGCTGCCGCCGCGCGTGGTGTTGGTCTCGATGTTGCCGTCGCCGCCAATGATGGCGCCGTTGTTGACGAAGGTGCCGCCGCCGGCCAGCGCAAGTCCGGTGCCGCCAAGGCCACTGCCTATACCTCCGATATTTCTGCCGATGCCACCCTGGCCACCTGTGATGGTGCCGCTGTTGGCATGGGTGCCGCCGGTCAGGAAGGCGCCGACCCCGCCCGCGCCGGCGAAATGGTTGTCGGCATTCCCCGGCGAATTGAGGATGTCTCCGCCATCGCCACCGGTGATGGTGCCCTGATTGTCGAGCGATCCGCCGGTCATGATGAGGCCCGCTCCACCCGCACCGCCCCCCAAGTTTGTTCCAGAGCCTGAGTTACCTAAGGAATCCGTATAACCACCTTGACCGCCGGTGATTGAACCCGCGGCGCCGTTGACCAACACACTGTCGGTCAGGGACATGCCGGAACCGCCGACGCCTGCGATACGTCCTGCGGGGCTCGTGAGGCTGGTGCTGCCTCCGGCGCCGCCGGTGACGGCCGCGCTATTGTCGATGGAGCCGCCCGTCAGGGAGATCGCGCTGCCTCCGCTGCCATTGCTGTTGGCAGAGGCAGCATTGCCGCCCTCAAATGTGCCGGTGAGCACCATGCTGCCACCGGAAAACGACAAGGGGCTGCCATTGGCTGCGCCCACCGCGACGTCAGGGCCCGACAACGTGAATGCCCCCGCGTCGATCGTCACCGGTTTAGTCAATGCCGGGAAGGCTGCTGGATCGCTGATCGCGATATTACCGGTCAGCGTGATCGTGGCGGTCGGGTCCGCATCCGCGTTGGCGTCGGCGATCCTGTCACGCAGTTCTTGCTCCGTCGAGGCCGTGTAACTGGCGGCCAGTGCCTGCTGACTGGCGAAGACCAATGCGACCGAGGAAGTGGTGACGAAAAGAGCGAACCTTCCTCCGGTCCTTGGCCTACGAGCTGACGAAGTAAAACGAGAAATCGTCAAGCCAGAAACCCCCAACTCACTCCAAGCCAACAAACAAGGCAAGCTATCGCAGAAACAGCACAATTCTGCCGCGATTTGTAGAGTTCAATCCTTGACGAGGCGTGAATTTCCACAGCTCGGGAAGAGCAAGGCGTAGGCAAGATTTGGCGTGAGTCGAATGGCGCCTAAAAGAAAGATTGCTCGCGACTTGGCGGTAGCAGGTAATCGCCTTAGACCGTGTCGAGAGCAGCACTGGCAGTCCGGCCACATGGAACATTGCCGCACCCGTCCGGGTTCTTTCCGCAAGAGACAGCCGGGTGGGAGAATTTCATGTTGAGAGTCCTGGGTATCATCATCCTGATCATCTTTCTGATCGGCCTTGCCGTCGTGTTCGGCATCTTCGACCTGATCTTCTGATCCCGATGAATTTGGCGTCCCGACGCGACAGCTTGCGTCGGGACCGCGTTCATGCCGCGGCGCTGTCCGCCGCCATCTCGCGCACCATGCGGTTGACGCCGGCAAAGTCGAGCTTGCCCGATCCCAGTACCGGCACCGCAGGCACCACGAGCACCTCCGAAGGCACCGTCAGGTCCGCCGCACCCCTGGATTTCGCGAAGACCTGGAAATCGCCTTTCGTCGCGTCCTTCCTCTCCGTCACCATGACGAGGCGCTCGCCCTTGCGCGGATCGGGCACGCTGGCAACGGCCGAAAGAGCATCGGGCCACAGTTCCGCCGCCATGGTCTCGATGGCCGCCAGCGACACCATTTCGCCGGCGATCTTGGCAAAGCGCTTGGCGCGGCCCTTGATGGTGATGAAGCCTTGGGCATCGATGGTGACGATGTCGCCCGTGTCGTGCCAGCCCTCGGCGGGAGGCTCCAGCACGCCCGGATTGTCCGCCTTGAGGTAGCCCAGCATGATGTTGGGCCCGCGCACGTAAAGACGACCGCCCTCATCGACACCGGGCACCGGCTCCAGCCGTGCCTCCATGCCCGGCATCAGGCGGCCGACCGTGCCGAAGCGGTTGAACATCGGCGTGTTGATGGCCAGCACCGGCGCGGTCTCTGTGACGCCGTAGCCCTCCAGGATACGCAGGCCGAACTTTTCCATATAGGTCCGGCGGGTGGACTCCTTGACCGGCTCGGCGCCGGCGAGGATGTAGCGCAGCGATCTCAGGTCATAGGCATGGGCCGCCCGGGCATAGCCCGACAGGAAGGTGTCGGTGCCGAAGAGGATGGTGGCGTTGGAGCCGTAAACCAACTCCGGCACGATCCGGTAGTGCAGCGGGGAGGGATAGAGATAGACCGGCACGCCCGAGACCAGCGGCAGCACCAGGCCGACCGTGAGCCCGAAGGAGTGGAACACTGGCAGCACGTTGAACACCTTGTCGCGGCGGCCGAAGTCGATGCGGGCGGCCGCCTGCGCCGCATTGGCCAGCATGTTGGTGTGGGAGAGCACCACGCCTTTTGGCGTTCCCTCCGATCCCGAGGTGAAGAGGATGGCGGCGCGGTCTTGGCCTTGGGCGGCGGCGATGGGCTTGTCCCAGTTCCACAGCGCCTTCAGCTTGTCCGTCGTGGTGACAGCCTCCCTGACATCCTCGAGGTAAAGAATCTCGACGTTCTCACGCAGCGCCTCGATCAGCCCCTGAAGGCGGCCGCGCTCCACGAAGGCGCGCGAGGTTACGATGGTGCGGATCTCCGCCCCTTTGCAGGACGCCAGGATGTTGGTGGCGCCGGCGGTGAAGTTGATCATGGCCGGCACACGACCCGATGACATCAGCGCCAGCACGGCCACGGCCGCGCCATTGGCATTGGGCAGCATGACGCCGACCGCCTGACCATGCCCTGCGAGATGACCGAGCTTCAGGCCCAGCGCCCGCGCGCCGACGAGGAGCTTGCGGTAGCTGAGCGATCCCGTGACGGGATCCTCCACCGCCGTGCGTCCCTTGCCGTGGATCTTCGCGGCCTCGACGACAGCATCGAAGACGCTGCGGTCGATGGTAGTCGTCTTGAAGATGAGATCGGACATGATCTCATAGAGGGCGGCGCCTGCCGCGTGCCGGCGCTGCTTGCCCTTGAGGCTGTCATCCACCGACAGGGTGACGGGCTCGGTGATGGTGACGCGCACCCTGGGGAACCAGCGGCGGCGGACCTGCTCGCGCGTCAGGCGGGAGAAGATCGTCGCCTCCAGCCCCTCGATGCGCACCGGAACCAGCTTGGCGCCGGATTTCTCCGCGATCATGGCCGCGCCGTCGTAGACCTTCATCAAGCTGCCGGTCACCGTCAGGCGGCCTTCCGGGAAGATGATCAGGCTCTCGCCGTCCTTGACGGCATTGATCAGCGAGCGCGTCGCCAGCGGGCGGGTCGGATCGAGCGGCATGGCCCGTGTCAGCTTGAGGAAAGGCTTCACCCACCAGCGCTGTGCGATGGTGTGGTCGATGGCGAAGACCGGGTCTTTGTCGAGGATCGAGAGGGCAACGGCTGCATCGAGAAAGCTGACGTGGTTCAGCGTGATGATGGCATTGGGCCCGGCTTTCGCGACGTTCTCATGGCCGATCACTTCGAGCCGGTAGAAGGCGCGCAGCAGGATCGAGATAAAGTCGCGCAGAGGATTGGTCGGCAGCACCCTGAAGATCCAGACGGCCGCGCCCAGCGTGGCAAGGCCCACCACCAGGAAAAGCTGCGAGAGACTAAGGCCGGCAGCCTGCAGGACGGCGACGGTCACGGCGCCGCCCACCATGAAGGCCGCCGACAGCACATTGACGGCGGCGATGATGCGCGCCCGCCTTTCAGCCGGCGCCCAGGCCTGGACGGCGGCAAAGGAGGGCACGATGAACACGCCGCCGGCCAGCGCCAGCATGGCGAGGTCGAATCCCACGCGCCAGGCGACGGATGTTGCGAAGAAGCCGGAGATGTCCTGCGCGGGCTGAAGCGCGATGACGCCCGAGATGGCCCAGCCGAGATCGAGCGCGAAGATGGCCATGACCACGGCGGCGACAGGAACGGGCAGCAGCACGATGCGGCCGCTGGAGAGGAACGAGCCGATGCCGGAGCCCACCGCGATGGCGATGGCGAAGAGGCCGAGGTAGGTGGAAACCACCATTTCGGTGCCGCCCATGCCGTTCTTCACAAGCGAGGGCAGCAGCGACATGACAACGGCGCCGATCAGCCAGAACATGCTGACCATGACGCCGAGCCGCCACAGCCGCGTATCGCTCCAGAGGTCTGTGAGGAGGTCGCCTGTGGAGCGGAAGATGTTGCGATCGATCCGGAGATCCGGCGCGGCGGGGCCGGTCTTGGGGATGAACAGGGTCGCGATCCAGCACAGCGCGGCAAAGCCGAGGATGAGCAGGCTGAGGGAGGCCGGATCGCCGCCATCGCGGGAGGCGAGGCCGCCGGCGATGGTGCCGAGCAGGATTGCGATGAAGGTCGCGCCCTCGATCAGCGCGTTGCCGGCCGGCAGTTCCTCGCGTTTCAGATGGTCCGGCAGGATGCCGTATTTGATGGGTCCGAACAGGGCCGAGATCACGCCGAACAGAAACAGTGCCACGAAGAGTACGGGCACCGACTGCAGCGAGAATCCGAGGACGGCGACGCCGGCTGCACCCAGTTCCGCAAGCTTCAGCCGCTGCGCCACGAAGGCCTTGTCGAACCGGTCGGCGAGTTGGCCGCCGAGGCCGGAGAGCAGGAAGAAGGGAGCGATGAAGATGCCGCCGGCAAGCGTGACGAGGGCTTCGCCGTGGCTGCCGCTGAGCTTGTAGAGAATGAGGAAGACCAGCGCATTCTTGAGGAAGTTGTCGTTGAAGGCGGAGAAGAACTGCGCCCAGAACAGCGGGGCGAAACGGCGCTTCATAAGGAGTGTGGTCATGATGTGCTCGCCAGGGTTTGGGAGGACAATTGCATCGTCACGGCAAATCAAACGTTTCTGGCGCGGAAGCGATGCAATTTTGAGGTTGAGAAGCGCTTACCGCTGGACAGTTGAAGTCTAAAACCCTTGAACATCGACGCGCTCCTGATATGAACGATGTTCACGTCTATATCACGTTATGAACGGCGTTCAACAGGAAATATGAACGTCGTTCATGGGAGTATCGATGCGGAGCACTGTTGAACGCCGCGAAAGGCAACGGGAGGCCCTGATCGACGCCGCCGAGGCGGCGATCGCCGCCGAAGGTGCAGCCGGGCTGAAGGCGCGCGAACTGGCGCGGGAGGTGGGCTGCGCCGTGGGCGCGATCTACAACCTTGTGTCTGACATGGATGAGTTGGTTCTGCGGGTCGGCTCCCGCACCCTGGCGCGTCTTGATGAGGCGCTCACCGCCGCCGCGATGGAAGAGCCGCCAGCCTCGCTTGTGGAAGCAAGTGACAGCCTCGTGGCCCTGGCTTTGGCTTACTGCGCCTTCGCCCGAGAAAACCTCCAGCTCTGGCGCATCCTGTTCGAGCATCGCATAGCCGAAGGTGCGGAATTGCCCGATTGGTCTGTGACGGACCAGATGATTCTGTTCCGGCATATTGCCCGGCCGCTGGCACGCCTTGCGCCGGGGATGAGCGAGGCAGAACGCGCGGTTTTCGCCCGCACGCTCTTCTCCGCCGTCCATGGTGTGATCGCCATAGGGCTGGAGGACAAGCTTGTGGCCGTCCCGAGGCGTCAGCTCGAAAGCCAGATCGAGACCCTCGTGCGGCTGATCTGTGCGGGGTTGCAAGCCCGGGGCGAAAAAAATCAGGGCACCTCGGATTAAAGCCGCTGGCGGCTCCGTATATTCAGCATGACATCGCCCAAGGCACCCTTCGACGTCCTCGGCCAACTCGGCGCACTCCGGCGTTACGCCGGATCTCTGACGCGCGACGCCGCCGATGCCGAAGATCTCGTGCACGACACGCTGGTGCGTGCCTATGAGCGGCGCGGCACCTTCCGGCGTGGCGGCAACATCCGCGCCTGGCTGCTCTCCATCCTGCACAACACATTCGTCGACCGCATCCGCAGCCATCGTTCCGCCGCGGCCCGCGAGGAGCAGGCCGGTGTTCTTGCCGACATGGCCGGTGATCCCACGCAGGAGCATTCGGTTCGTCTGACGCAGATCCGTGAGGCGTTCCTTGCCTTGCCGGAGCCGCAGCGGGCGGCGCTGCACCTCGTTGCCATCGAGGGCCTGTCCTATCAGGAGGCGGCCGACGCGCTCGGCATATCCATCGGCACGCTCATGTCCCGGATCGGCCGGGCGCGGGCGGCCTTGCGGCAGATGGAGGAGGGCGGCGCATCCGCCGCAAGACACCTCAGGATCGTCGGAGGACGCGATGACGAAAGCGCTTGATCCCATCACCCCGGCGGATTTCGACTCTTATGTGGACGATCAGCTCGATGTCACCCGCCGCATCGAGGTTGAAGCCTATCTTTCCGCCCGGCCTGACGATGCCGCCAAGGTCATGGCCGACTTGAGGCTGCGCGATGAGCTGCGCCTTGCCACGGCCGGCCCGCACGGGCTGCCGCGCACCCGCATCCAGGTTGCGGCGCGGCGGCTGGAACGCGGGCTCTACCGCGACCGGCTGTTCAGCCGCTTGCAGCGTGCCGCGGCCATCACCGTCTTCATTGCCGCCGGCTGGCTCGCCCATGAGATGGCGGGGCCGCTTTCGGTGACGGAGGTCGTCGCCTCCACGCCCCCTCCGGCCTATGTGGAGGATGCCGCGCGAGCACACGGCACCATGGTGCTGCGCGCCTCCATGCAGTCGCAGCCGGAGGTCACCAACTACGACCCCGAGGAGATCCGTGCCGCCACCGCCATTGTCATGCCGGAGCTGCCGAAGAGCTGGCATGTGCGCGACGTGCAGATCTATCCCTCACGCTTCGGACCCAGCGTCGAACTCGCGGTCGACAGCAAGGACTTCGGCCTGATGTCGCTCTTTGCGGTGCGTCCCGGCACCTTCGACGTCGTCCGCCCGACACAGGCGACCTCCGAAGAGACCTCTTCCGCCTATTTCCAGATCGGCGAGGTGGCCTATGCCCTTGTCGCGGCAGGAAAGACGAAAGACCTGAGCCGCGCCGCAGAGCGGCTCGCCGATACCCTTTATTGAGTGATCCATCCAGGAGATACGCATGAACACTCCCAACTACGGCTATCAGACCGGCTATGCCCGCTCCGGCGCCATCTTCGACGAGGGCCTGCGCCAGCACATGCTGCGCGTCTATAACTACATGGCTCTCGGCCTGGTGCTGACCGGCCTCGTTGCCTTCACGGTGTCCTCGGTGCCGGCGCTCTATGTGCCGATCTTCTCATCCCCGCTGAAGTGGGTGGTGATGCTGGCGCCGCTGGCCTTTGTGTTCTTCTTCTCTTTCCGTCTCCAGACCATGTCGGCATCGGGCGCGCAGATGATGTTCTGGGCCTTCTGCGCCGTCATGGGCCTTTCCATGGCCTCGGTGTTCCTGGTCTTCACCGGAACCTCCATCGCGCGCACCTTCTTCATCGCCGCGTCCATGTTCGGTGCCATGAGCCTCTACGGCTACACCACCAAGACCGACATGACGAAGTTCTCGTCGTTCCTGATCATGGGCCTCATCGGCGTGGTGATCGCGAGCATCGTCAACATCTTCCTGGGCTCCTCGGCCCTGCAGTTTGTGATCTCGGTGGTCGGCATCCTGGTCTTCCTCGGCCTCACCGCGTGGGACACGCAGACCATCAAGGAACAGTACGCCGAGAACATCGACGCTGAATCGCAGCAGAAGATGGCGGTCTGGGGCGCGCTCTCGCTCTACCTGAACTTCGTCAACATCTTCCAGTTGCTGCTGAACTTCACCGGCGAGCGCGAGTAACCGGTGGGCGGAACCATGGACAGGAACGACCAGCAGGCGATCGATTCGCTGTTCGGTAAGCTCTCCGCTGTTGAGCGGCAGTCGCCCTCGCGCGATCCGCAGTCGGAGGACTTCATCCGGGAGCGGATCGCGCAGCAGCCCCATGCGCCCTACTACATGGCCCAGACCATCGTGGTGCAGCAGCAGGCTCTCGAGGCGGCGCAGGCCCGCATCGAGGAACTGGAGGGACGCGGCCAGCCGCAGGCTTCGGCATCGGGCGGCCTGTTCGGCGGTCTCCTCGGCTCCGGCCGGCAACCGGTCCGGTCTTCCGGCTCCGTTCCGCGGGTGGCCCGCGGCGGTGAGGCGCAGCCCGCCTCGCCCTGGAACCAGTCCCAGCGCGGCATGGGCGGTGGCGGCTTCCTTGCCGGCGCGGCGCAGACCGCCATGGGCGTGGCCGGCGGCGTCCTGCTCGGCAACGCCATCGCCGGCATGCTCGGTGGCGGGGAGGCGCAGGCAGCCGAAACGCCAGCGCCCGCCGAGGAGGAACCGCAGGCCGATGACGCCGGCTTCGACGATGCCGGTTTCGACGACAACGAATTCTGAGTCGCAAAACAAGGGAGCCGGATTTTCCGGCTCTCTTGATCTCTCAGCGCAGCGGCGCGCGCGCCAACGCGAAGGCCACCACCGCCACTACGCCGAGACCAGCCAGCACCAGCATGATGCCGGCATAGGACATCGGTAAAAGCAGAAGCGCCGCGGCGGACAGGGGCGCGATCGCCCGGGCCAGGAGAGCGACGGCGGACATGGCGCCCCCGATACGCCCCAGGCTCGTGCGCCCGAAATATTCAGGCAGCAGGCTGCCACGGATGATCGACACCAACCCGTTGGCGGCGCCGAACAGCACGGCGAAGATGATCAGTTCCGCCGTTGTGGAGGCGAAGGCGAAGAGCCCGAAGGAAAGCGGCAGTCCACAGAGTATCACCATGCCGAGGGGATGCGGACGCAGTCTTTTGCCGAAGGTGACGAAGGCAAGTCGTCCCGCCACCTGCGCCGGTCCCACCCAGACCAGCACGGCCATGCTTTCCGCCGTATCAAGGCCCTTGAAGGCCAGCGCGGGAATGACATGTGCCCAAAGCGCCGCGGCGGCGAAGGAGTAAAGCGCAAAAGTGGCGGTCAGAAGCCAGAAGGCGGCAGTGCGGCGCGCCTCGTTCACGGTGAAGCCTGTCTCCGCCGCGGGCTCCCCGGACGCGGCAGCAGTCGCCGGGACAAGCTCTCCGCCGCCCCGCAGCGCCAGGAAGTGGATCGGTGCGATGACGGCGATCAGCACGATACCGATCACCAGGACGGCGGCGCGCCAGTCCACGACGGCGAGCAAGGCTGCGGCCGCGGGAAAACCGACGGTCGAGGCAAAGCCGCCGATCAGGGTCAGCGTCGTGATCCCCTGTCGGTAGCGCGTCGGGTAGCGCCGCGTCAGGATGGTGAAGGCGGGCTCGTAAAGCGTCATGGCCATGGCGCAGCCGATGAAGCACCACGCAAGATAGAACATCCACGGCTCGCTGGTCTGCGACCAGATCAGAAAGCCGATGCCGCCGAGGACGGAACCGCCCGTCATCAGCGCCCGGCCGTAGCCCGCGTCGATCACGGCGCCGGCCCCGTAGGTGGCGAGGCTCCAGACAGCGAGCCCAAGCGAAAAGGCACCCATCAGGGTCGCTTTGTCCCAGCCGAGGCTGGTCTGCATGGGCAGCACGAAGGAGGAGAAGGAATAGTAGAAGGCGGCCCAGCTGATGAGCTGTCCCATGCCGAGGAGTGTCAGGACGAGGCGGTACGGAAGCACGTCGGCAGACTCGCAAGCGTCAATGGCTTTGATGCCATGGAGCGGCGCGAGCCCGCCTGTCAACCATCGACAGCGTCAGGCAACGGGATGGACCGTCACGGCAAAGGTCGGGCGATCGGCAGCCATGCGGGTGCTGAAGGCGATCAGGCTCAGGAAGCCGGCCGCCATGAGAAGACCGATGAGGAAGGTGAAAATAAGCGCACGTGTCGCCGCGCGTTCACGCGCCGGACTGCGCGCGAGAGCATGCCGAGCCATAGGTCTCATCCTGTAAGAAATGCCTTACCGCCGTAGTGGGGGTGCATCCTGCACGCGCGTCTGAGAAAACGAATATAGTCGAAAAAAGGGCCATCAGCCCGGTAATACAGTCCGGCAGCCAACTTTACTCAATGTCATGGTTTATTCTTTGTTGAGCGGCCGGAAGCGCACGGCGACAAAGCCGGCTAAGGCATCGGATGGTTGCTGCGGCACATGGCGGTGACCTCCGCCACCCGGGCCTGCGCCACATCGTTCATCCGGCCGGACATGAGAGCGCCCCAAAGGCCTTCCCGCTTCAGGCTGTCTGCGGCGCAACCACAGAACGCCGTGCAGAATTCAGCATCGCTGCCCGCTGACGTGCAGCTCTGCTGGCAGCTCTGGGCGAAGGATTGATCGTCGGCCGCTGGCGCAGGCCCAAGTTCCTGCGCCACCAGCCACAGAACGGCCAGTAGCACCGGCTGGTGAATGAGATAGACCCAGAGGCTTCGCTTCCCGCCCCAGACCAGAAGCCGTCCGACGTTGGACGTCGGCTTTCGTTCCGCCCACCGCAGCCGGTCCGGGAATGCCAGCGCCAGCCGTGCGGCAACGACACCGGCAAGCACGACGCCGAACCAGGGAAACAGCGGCACATAATCATTGGTGACGGGCGGCACGGGAGCAAGCCCGGTCCACAGGAGCGCAGGCTGCGCGAAGACATCATGCGTGAAGAAGAAGGGGAGCGCGAAGACCGCGGCGGCGATGACGGCGGTCACAGAAATCGGCGCCTTTAGGAAAGGCAGCGCGAGCAGGCTTGCGAGGGCGATGTGGTGGAGAATGCCGAAAAAGATGAAGCTCGACGGAAACGCGTACCATGTCGCGAGCGTGATCAAGGCCGCCGCGCCTGCCACCAGCGCCAGACGGCGCAGGAAGGCGGCACGGGACAGGCCGCCCCGGGAGGCCAGCACGAGGCTGACGCCCACAAGGAAAAGGAAGGAGCCCGCGATCAGCCGCGCAAAGAGGCGCCAGCCGGGCTCGCCCGAGACATTGACCTCAATGAGCCTGAAGAAGCTGAGATCCCAGGAGAAATGATAGACCGCCATGGCAACGAGCGCGAGACCTCGCGCCAGATCGATCATGGGCAGGCGAGGCTTCAGGTCGGTGCGCGGCACGTGGGTCATCGATGTTGTTACAAGGCAGGAGCGACCCTCGGTGTGCCGCGTGACCGTGCCAAGAGCAAGGCGGGAATGCCGAAAAGAAACGCCGGAGCCTTTCGGCCCCGGCGTCGCGACTGATCAGGCTCAAGCTTTTATGCGGCGCGAACGGTGCGCAAGAAACCCGCCACCTGCTCCCGCAGGTTGGTCGCCTCGGCTGCCAAGGCCTGCGAGGCCTGGAACAGGCCGGAAGCGGATGCACCTGTACCTTCGGCCATCGACCGAACGGCAGAGATACCGCTGTTGAGCTCGCCGGTTCCCTGCGCGGCTTGCGAGATGGAGCGGGCGATGTCCTGTGAAGCGGCGGCCTGCTCCTCGGTCGCGCCGGCGATGGCCGCGGCGATCTCGTTGAGGTTCTGGATGCGTCCGCCGATGGCGTTTATCGAAGAGACCGTGCGGCTGGTGGCATTTTGGATCTGCGCGATGTGCGTCTCGATCTCCTCCGTCGCCTTGCCGGTCTGGCTGGCAAGAGCCTTCACTTCGCTCGCCACCACAGCGAAACCGCGTCCGGCTTCACCGGCCCGGGCAGCCTCGATCGTCGCGTTGAGCGCGAGGAGATTGGTCTGCTCGGCGATGTCGCGGATGATGCCGATGATGCTTTCGACCTTGCGCGCGCTGTCGGCCAGTTCCTGCACTTCCTGGTCGGTCTCGCGAGCCTGATCGGCAGAGGCCGAGATCAACTGGGCGGCGTTCGCCACCTGCTGGCCGATCTCGTTGATCGACGCCGAGAGCTGTTCGGAGGCGCTGGCGACCGACTGCACGCTGGACGAGGTCTGCTCCGAAGCGCTGGCGACGATGGTGGATTGATGGGTGGTTTCCTCGGCGCTGCGCGACATGCTTTCCGCCGCGCCGACGATCTGGGACGACGAGGACGACACCGTCTGGATGATCATGCCGACGCCGTCTTCGAAGTCCTTGGCCATCGACATGAGGGCCTGCTTGCGTGCCTCCGCCTGACGCTGCTCCGACTGCGCCTGCTCGGCTTTCAGCGTCTCCGTTTGAACAAGGACATCGCGGAATCGCTCAACCGTCTTCCAGATTTCTCCAATCTCGTCCTTGGAACGACGGACCTGGATCGGTGTATCGAGATCGCCATCGGAGATGCGCTTCAAGGTTCCGGTGAGCCGCTGCAGCGGGCGGCTCATATGAGCGGAGCCGATATAAGTTGCAAAAGCAACGCTTACGACGATGCCTGCGACCGCCGTGCCGACGACGAGGTAGAAGATATTGTTGCCGAATGCCGAGAGCTCTTCCTTGATGGCCGCATGGCGCGCCAGATTGTCGGCGACGAGGGCGTCGATCGAGGCCTGCAATTCCTTGCGGCTTGCCCGATTGGTTTCATTGTTGCCCTGTATGGATGCCGCCTCCGGCGATACCTCGGTTCCAAGGCGAGCAGTTTCCGTACGGAACTCCTTGAACTTCATGAGATCGCGTTTCATGGCTTCATACGCGTCTCTTTCACGCGGATGCACGAGAGGCTCCCATTGGGCCATCAGGGTGTCGATCTGCCCCAGTGTCTTTACGATGCCGTCGGCGAAGGGACGTGCCTCCTTGGTGCCGGGCGACATATAGACACCGCGTGACTCCGAAACCACCTGGGAAACCAGCCGGTTGAGGTTCTCTCCGATGAACGTGCGGGCGGAGATGCTTTCAAGGCGTCCGGTGTGCTGCTCATAAGACTGGAGCGCATAGATCGACAGTCCTGTAATCGCAATTGCGGTCAGCCCCATTGCGGCGACAATGGAATAAACCTTCGCCCGAATATTCATCGTTTAGTTCCTATTAAAGTGACTCCGTCGTCGTTTACTAAACCCGCGCAAGTAAATGCCGATATAACGCTCTGCAACCAACGCGGGCTTTTTCTCGGGAATGGAGGCGGTGAAAAAAACTTCCCGCGCGCGCCAAATGCCCTAGATTGAAGAGGGCAGAATTGACGCCGAGGAAGGTTGCTTCATGCAGATTGCCGGTTCACGCCGGATTTCGGCCTCGCCCGCAAATGTCTGGGCGGTCATAGACGACCCTGAGATGCTAAGAGCTTGCTTGCCCGGCTGCGAGGGCCTCGATCGCGTGACGGCCACCCATATGATCGCCTCAGGCAGCGTTCACGTCGGTGGCTTCAGGGACCGCTTCACCAGCCGGGTTGCACTGTCGGACATCGATCCGCCTCATGGCCTCAGCCTCGTTTACGATGGATCATGCGGAGCATCGGGCTTCACGAAAGGCGTGGCCGCACTGCGGCTGACGCCAGAGGGGACGCGAACCCGGGTTGACTACACATGGCGGGCCGAGTTCGATGGCAGGATCGCCGGCCTTGGAGACCGGGCGCTCGAGGATGCGGCCCAGAAGGCCGCGGAAGACTTTCTCGATGCCCTGTCGGCGAGATGCGCCTCCTCCTTCGAAGGGCCACTGCCTCTGACCGACGCGCCGCCCCTGGCCTATGGGTTGGATCCGATCGCACCGACTGTGGTTTCCTCGACACCCGATCCCGTCGAAACGGGCATAACACTCTGGCGCTGGCGGAACATTGCCATGTTCGCCGTCTTCCTGGCGATGGTCTTCGTCCTCGTCATCATGAATGGATAAGCAATGAGCACCGTCGCCATAACCGTAAACGGCACCCTGCGAAGCGAAGAGATTGAGGACCGGCTGTTGCTGGTGACCTTCCTGCGCGAGCGGCTGGGCCTGACGGGGACGCATGTCGGTTGTGACACCAGCCAATGTGGCGCCTGCGTGATCCACCTCGACGGTCGCGCCGTGAAGTCATGCACCTTGCTGGCCGCGCAGGCCGACGGCTGCGAAGTGACGACCATCGAGGGGCTCTCGCGGGATGGCCTCCTGCATCCCATGCAGGAAGCGTTTCGCGAGCATCATGGCCTGCAATGCGGCTTCTGCACGCCCGGGATGATCATGTCGGCGGTGGATGTGCTGCGGCGGATCCCTCATCCCGATGAAGAGACGGTACGGCACGAGCTGGAAGGCAACATCTGCCGCTGCACGGGCTACCAGAACATCGTGAAGGCCGTCCTTGCGGCGAGCGGGGCCGCGGCATGACCGAGGTGCTGCGGGAGGGCCGCCATGGATAACGTCACCTACCATCGCGCAAAGACGCTTGCGGAGGCCGAGCGGCTGCTGGCCGCCCATCCGGACGCAAAACTCTTGGCAGGGGGACAGACGCTGCTGCCGATCATGAAGGATCGGCGGCTGTCGCCGGCGAATGTGATCGACATAGCGCGTATCCCCGAGTTGAAGGGCATGCGTGATGAGGGGGATGCGCTTGTCATTGGCGCCAACACCCTGCATGCGGATGTTCTCACGGATCCGGTGGTCCGGGGCCGGATTCCTGCGCTGACCGATCTCGTCGCTGTGCTCGGTGACCCGCATGTCCGGCATCTCGGCACGCTTGGCGGAGCGGTCGCCACCAATGATCCTGCCGGGGATTACACCGCTGCGCTCGTTGCCCTTGACGCAACCATCTCCACCAATCGCCGTGACGTCGAGGCCGAGGCCTTCTTTGTCGGTCCGTTTCAAACGGTGCTGGGGGAAGGTGAAATCGTCACCTCGGTCCGCTTCCCTGTGCCGCGCCGCGCCGGATACGAAAAATTCCGGCATCCGACGTCCCGCTACGCCTTGGCCGGTGTCTTCGTGGCTGAACTTGCCGGCGGAACCGTGCGTGTGGCGGTGACGGGCGCGGGGCCTCGCGTCTTTCGCCTGCCGGCCATGGAAGCGGCCTTGAAAGCGAACTTCAGCCCGGATGCGGTGAAGCAGGCGGAAGTACCTGCGAGCTGCCTCGGTTCAGACATCCACGCGGACAGGGATTACCGCGCCCATCTGATCCATGTCATGGCGGAGAAGGCCATCGTGAAGGCGCTCGCCATGTGACGCGACGCGGTTCTGCGAGAATTCAGGAAAGAGGAACACGCCATGCTTCGCCTTCTTGCTCTCCTCATCCCGCTTATGGCCGCGGCGCCCGTCATGGCGCAGCAGGCCTCCGACGTGGTGGTGCCGGAAGGCGCCTCCGGGCTTGCCGAAAAGAAGGCAGTCACCGCAAAAAAATGGATGGTGACGGCGGCAAATCCCACCGCCGCGGAAGCCGGCGCTGAAATCCTGAGGGCCGGTGGCAATGCCATCGATGCCCTTGTCGCCGTCCAACTGGTGCTTGGCCTGGTCGAACCGCAATCCTCCGGCCTCGGCGGCGGCGCTTTCCTTGTCTATTGGGACGCAAACGAGAAGCGCCTCACAACGTTTGACGGGCGTGAGACGGCGCCGGCGGAGGCAACGCCGACACTGTTTCAGGATGAAAAGGGCGAACCTCTGAAATTTGCCGATGCCGTGGTCGGCGGTCGCTCTGTCGGCACGCCCGGCACGCCGCGCCTTCTGGAAACGGTGCACCGCAGGTACGGCAGGCTTGCCTGGGGCCGAATGTTCCTGCGGCCGATCCAGCTGGCGGAAGGGGGCTTTCCCGTGCCGCAGCGCCTGGCGGCTCTCGTGGCCGCCGAAGGCGACAAGCTGAAGCGCTATGACGGCCCGGCGGAATACTTCTTTGACGCCTCTGGCGCGCCCCTCGCCGCTGGTGCCCTGCTTAAAAATCCGGAATATGGCCAGACCTTGCGTCTTCTTGCCGAGGAAGGCGCGGATGCTTTTTACGAAGGGCCGATCGCGGCCGACATCGTCGCGACGGTGCGGGGCGCTGAAGGTAATCCCGGCGTCCTCTCGCTGGACGATCTCAGGAACTATCGCGTCAAGGAGCGCGAAGCTGTCTGCGCGCCCTATCGCACCTATGACGTCTGCGGCATGGGGCCGCCGAGTTCCGGCGCTTTAACCGTCGGCCAGATTCTCGGCCTGCTGGAGCCATTCGATCTGACGGCGATGGATTCCAACTCCGCGGAGGCGTGGCAGCTTATTGGCGACGCCTCGCGCCTCGCCTTCGCTGATCGCGATCGCTACATGGCCGATAGTGATTTCGTACCGATGCCGGTCAAAGGACTTGTCGAGCGGGACTACCTCAGGGATCGCTCCGGGGCCCTGAAACCCGGCCAGCGCCTGACGGATGCCAAGCCCGGCAATCCGAAATGGACCCATGCCAGTCTCTGGGCGGATGACGAGGCGCTCGAGCTTCCCTCCACCAGCCACATCTCCATTGTGGACGGAGAAGGCAATGTGGTCGCTATGACAACGACCATCGAGGCCGGTTTCGGCTCCCGCCTCATGGTGCACGGTTTCCTCCTCAACAATGAGCTCACCGACTTCTCCTTCAAAACCCACGCGAACGGCGTGCCGATCGCCAATCGGGTTGAGCCAGGCAAAAGACCTCGGTCATCCATGTCGCCCACCATCGTGATGCGTGAGGGTGCTCCTTACATGTCGGTCGGCTCTCCTGGCGGCAGCCAGATCATCGGCTATGTGGCGAAGACGCTGATCGCTCACCTTGACTGGGGCATGGACATCCAGGCGGCGATCTCCCTTCCCAATATTCTGAGCCGGACCGGCCCCATGGAGATCGAGTGGGGAACTCAAGCCGAAGCTCTCAAGGCGCCGCTCGAGGCGATGGGCTACGAGGTAAGGGCGGCGGAAATGACCTCTGGGCTGCAAGGCATTGTCATCACGCCCGAAGGGCTCGTCGGCGGGGCGGATCCACGGCGGGAGGGCTTGGCCGTAGGAGAGTAACTTCCGCGCTACAAACCAGCAGGCGGATAAATCAGCTTGCACTTTTGAACCATTCCAATTTAGAGCCGTTCCAAAGTAAGCTTTGTGATGGAGTGAACCGATGAACAAGTCAGCCACCTGCAGCGCCTGCGTTTTCTTTGATGAGCACAGCCGCAACGCCGCCGCGCCGTCGGACGGCCTGTGCCGTTACAACCCGCCGGTCTCGCAGCCGAACGAGACCTCGCACGGCCTGTGGCCCGTGGTGACTCAGGCTGACTGGTGCGGCCATTTCACGGCGGACCGCTCGGCCTGATCCTATCAAGCGAACAGTGTGATCAAGGCCCGGCAACACGCCGGGCTTTTTTCATGGCTTTTGCTCGCCGTGGCGGCACGATATGGGCATGTCGATGACATTCGATACCGCCCTTCCGATTGATGATGTGCTGCCCACCCTGGATGCGGCGCTGGCGCATCAGTCGAACGCCGTTTTGGTGGCTCCTCCAGGTGCCGGCAAGACCACGCGCGTGCCCTTGGTCCTGCTTGACGCGCCGTGGCGTCGTGACGGGCGGATCATCGTGCTGGAGCCGCGGCGTCTCGCCGCCCGCGGTGCCGCCACGCGAATGGCGCAAACCCTTGGGGTAAACCTGGGCGATCTTGTCGGTCTTCGTGTCAGGCTCGGCTCCAGGATATCGGCGCGCACACGCATCGAAGTTGTGACCGAGGGTGTCTTTACCCGGATGATTCTCGACGACCCCGCTCTGGAGGGGATCGCCGCCGTTCTCTTCGACGAGTTCCATGAGCGAAGCCTCGATGCTGATCTCGGGCTGGCCCTGGCCTTGGAAGCGCAGGCTGCTCTGCGTCCGGACCTGCGCATCCTGGTGATGTCGGCCACGCTCGACGGCGCACGCGTCGCGAAGCTGCTGGGTGACGCGCCTGTCATCGAAAGCCAAGGCCGCAGCTTTCCGGTCGAAACCCGCCATTTGCCGCGCGATCCACGAGGACGGCTGGAAGATCAGGTTGCCGATGCCGTCATGCTTGCCCTGCGCGAGGAGACCGGGAGCATTCTCGTCTTCCTGCCCGGACAGGCGGAAATCCGGCGGGTGCACGATCGTCTGGCAGAGCGGATCGATCCGGCGGTGACGCTTGCCGACCTTCACGGGGGACTTGATCCTCGCGACCAGGACCTTGCCGTGAGACCGGCGGAACCCGGCAGGCGCAAAGTCGTATTGGCTACCTCCATCGCCGAGACCAGCCTCACCATCGAGGGCGTGCGCGTTGTGGTCGATGCCGGCCTCTCGCGCGTGCCGGTTTACGAGCCCTCGGCCGGGCTGACGAGGCTTGCGACAGTGAAGGTGTCGCGCGCCGCGGCCGATCAGAGGCGCGGCCGCGCCGGGCGCACGGAACCTGGTGTCTGCTACCGGCTATGGGAAGAAGCTGCGACGGGAAGCCTTGAGCCCTTCGCAAAGCCTGAGATCCTCAGCAGCGATCTTTCCGGCCTCGCTCTTGATCTTGCCGGATGGGGTGCGGCTGATCCGGCTCAGTTGTCCTGGCTTGATCCGCCGCCTGCGTCCGCCATGGCTGAAGCGAAGGGGCTTCTGCGCGCTCTCGGAGCGCTCGATCAGAATGATCGGCTGACCGAAGGTGGCCAAACCATCCGGGCCCTGCCGCTTCCGCCCCGTCTCGCCGCTATGATCGTTGCCGTGCCCGGCCAGCGCAGCCTCGCGGCCGAACTGGCGGTGCTTGTTGTGGAACGCGGCCTTGGCGGCAGCGAAATCGACATCGCCTTGCGGCTCACCAACTTCAGGCGTGACCGGTCACGCCGCGCTGAGGATGCGCGGCAGCTGGCGCGGCGCTGGGCGCCGACGGAGAACGAGGCCCCCACCACGTCCAGTCCTGGCGTGCTGCTCGCCCGCGCCTATCCCGACCGAATCGCGCAGGCTCGGGGGAAATCGGGAAGCTTCCGCCTCGCCAACGGGCGAGGGGCCAACCTCGATCCAGTCGAGGCGCTGGCGCGTGAACCCTATGTCGTCGCCGCGGAACTGACGGGATCGGCCGCCTCAGCGCGCATCCAGCTCGCGGCGGCCATCAGCCGCGAGGACATCGAGGAGATGTTCGCTGATCGCATTACCGCCGGCGAAGAGATCAGCTTTGACCGAAACAGCGCGTCATTGCGGGCCCGCTTTGTCCGGCGTCTGGACGCGCTCGTTCTGGACGAGCAGCCCCGATCCGTTCCCCTCGGCGATGAGGCCGCCAAGACCCTTGCCGAAGGCATCATATCGCTCGGTATCGAGCGGCTTCCCTGGAACAAATCGCTCGGCCAGTGGCGCGAGCGCGTCATGTTCCTGCGTCGCGCCGAGGGAGACGAGTGGCCCGATCTGAGCGATCAGAACCTGGCCGAGACAGCCTTCGGCTGGCTCGCTCCGTTCCTCATCGGGAAAACGGCATTGGCGCAGATAAGCGAAGGCGATCTCGACACGGCGCTGAAGGCCCTGCTGCCCTATAATCTGTCCCGGCGGTTGGAAGCCGAGGCGCCGACACATTTCCCGGCACCCTCGGGATCACGCGTTCCCATCGATTACGGCGGCGATGAGCCAGTCTTGTCCATTCGGGTGCAGGAACTCTTCGGTCTCGGCGAACATCCGGCGATCGCGGCGGGTCGCGTGCCCCTGGTGCTGGAACTGCTCTCGCCAGCTCACCGCCCTGTTCAGGTGACGCGGGACCTTCCGGGCTTTTGGCGCGGCTCCTGGAACTCGGTGCGCGCCGAGATGCGCGGCCGCTATCCGAAGCATCCCTGGCCTGAAGATCCTCTAAACGCTCCGGCAACCAATCGAACCAAGCGACGGATGGAGATGTGAACGAAATCTGACGCCGCGCGTTAAAGGATACCCTTTACGTAAACGAGGATCATTCATGCGCTTCGCCCTTATCGCCACAGCTGCAACACTGTTCGCGTTGCCGGCTGCCGCGGATTTTCAGGACCGGCCGCCCCAAGGCGCAAAGATGTTGTCCGAAATCGTGAGCATCGTTGAGAAGCGGGAAAAATTCGCCTTCATCGATGAAATCGATATCGAAAAAGGCATTTATGAGATCACTTACTTCATGACCGACGGAGCAGAGGTGAAGCTGCATCTGGATGCCCGCACCGGTCAGCCGCCGTCGGCTGATCAGGCAACGCGCTGATTTTTCAGGATCTGAACAATGAGCAGTTCGGCCGTGGCGCGGTTCAGGGCCATGGCGATGTCGTAAAGGACAGCCAGCCGCGTGAGCGCCTTGACATCCACATCGTGAGGGTGGGGCGACAGGGGGTCGATGAAGAAGATCAGGACGTCGACTTTGCCGTCCGCGATCCGGGCGCCGATCTGCTGGTCGCCGCCAAGAGGGCCGCTCTTGAACCGCGTTACCGAAAGATCAGGGCATGCCTCCTTGATCCTGCCACCGGTGGTTCCCGTGGCGATGAGGTCGCAGCCGACCAGAACACGACGATGCTGGCTGCAAAAGGTGACGAGATCATCTTTCTTGGCGTCATGCGCGACGAGCGCCACACATGGCCGATCCGCTGTCGCTGTCATCAAGTTCACTTACCGTACCTCTGCCGCCAGAGCCGTTCGCCCGCCGTGCAGGCCCAGACCTCCGGTGTGGTGGCCTGAGCCGCCATGACCCGTGCACCATCCCTGTGTTGCAGGGATCGATTGCCCGCGATTTCCAGCACCAGCTTGGTTCGGATGGCTTCCGAAAACTGCGATTTGTCGGACACGGGAATCACGAAAGCTCCGGGCCCGCCGATCACACAAGACGTATAATAGGCGGCAAGATCCTCGATATCCATCAGCGAATAGCTGGGCCGCTTGAACACGAGGGGAAGCCCATTGATCACGATGCCCTTCGCCAGCACCTCGTCCCGGACCCCGGTTACGATTGGCCCTTGGTTGTTGGGCCCGTCGCCAGAAATGTCGATGACCCTGCGGATGCCTTCGAAATCGTTTCGGTCGAAAAGCCCGCTGCTGAAGACGAGAGCGCTTGAGATCGAGGTTCGAAAGGCGCGCTGGATCGGCGCCTCACCTATGATGGCGGCAAAGGCGGACGCGCTTTCCGGGCTGTCGATGATCTTCCAGCCGACCACGACATTCTGCGTTTCCGACCCGGCCCACTCCACATAGGTAACCGCGATCTTTCCGAGAACGCCGTCTCGGATGGCGGTCAAAACCTCCGGCGAGGTGAGGGCGGAGATATAGCCCTCTCGCTGGATGTTCAATTCGTCGGGATCCATGGAATAGGAAATGTCGACCGCCAGCACGAGCTCAAGATCAACTTCGGTTGCTGCGATGGCTGGCTGATGACCTGCGATCAGACCGGCGAAAATCAAGGAAACAAGACGCCAGGTGGGCATTACGACACCTCCTGCGGTCAGCTGACGACTCGGGATAACCTCAGCACAACGAGTGTGCCGCGAAATAGTTCTGTAGAAAACCGTTTCGTTAACGGCCTGTTTGGCCGCGGAACCCATGCTTGGCAGCGGGTTTTCGCGAGGCTTCACATGTTGCGCACATTTGCCATGCTGGCGGGCGTCACGGCCTGTGCCGCCGTTCTGGCCCCGCGGTTGTTGGAAGGAATGGACAAGCCGGCCGTGTCCGCTGCCAGGCTGACCGATGACGGCGATGACGCCAGCAATACCCAATCCACCGTGACGCTGCGCGCGAGCCGCAATAACCATTACTTCACCGAAGCCGTCCTGAACGGTCTGTCCGTGCCATTCATGGTGGACACGGGGGCGTCGACGATCGCGCTCAGCTATGAGGAAGGCCGCCGGCTCGGGGTCATCCGGCCGGGAGACCGCTGGGACGTTCAGATGCGCACGGCGAATGGCATCGCACGGGGCAAGCGCGTGACGCTCGACAGTGTCCGTGTCGGCGGCATCGTCGTGCGCAATGTCAGCGCGACCGTCTCCGAGGAAGGCGCCCTGTCCGGCAATCTGCTTGGCATGAGCTTCCTCAGCCAGCTGGGACGTTTCGAGATCCGCAACGGCCTGCTGGTCATGGAACAATAAAAACGCGCCGCCACTTTGCCGTAATGGTGTAGTTTCACATTCCTGCCCTACCTTTTGTCTCACGCCCTTTCTGCGCGAGGAGTTTCCTTTGATGTTTCCGAAGCCCGAGCCCGTTCTCAAGCCCAACACCTATGCCTATGAGAGCAGGCCCATGGTGAAGCCCACGGGCTTCCGCGAATACGACGCCCGCTGGCTCTATGAGAAAGAAATCAATCTCATGGGCGTTCAGGCGCTCGGCATGGGCATCGGCACTCTTGTGCATGCCATGGGACAGCGCCCGGAAATCGTGGTCGGACACGACTTCCGCAGCTATTCCGCCGCCATCAAGGTGGCGCTTGTGTCGGGTCTCATGGCCGCGGGGATGAAGGTGCACGACATCGGTCTCGTCACCTCGCCCATGGCCTATTTCGCGCAGTTCGACCTTGATGTTCCCTGCGTGGCCATGGTCACCGCCTCCCACAACGACAACGGCTGGACGGGCGTGAAGATGGGCGCCAACCGCCCGCTGACCTTCGGCCCCGATGAGATGACCCGTCTGAAGGAGATCGTGCTCAACGCGGCCTTCGAGCTGCGTGAAGGCGGCGCCTATCGCTTCGTTCAGGATTTTCCTGAGCGCTACATCGCCGATCTCACCTCGCGGCCGAAGATCAAGAACAAGCTGAAGGTCGTGGCCGCCTGCGGCAACGGCACCGCTGGCGCCTTCGCCCCGCGTATCCTCGAAGCGCTCGGCTGTGAAGTGGTGCCGCTCGATTGCGAGCTCGATCATACCTTCCCGAAATACAATCCGAACCCGGAAGACATGAAGATGCTTCATGCCATCCGCGACGCCGTGCTTGAGCACAAAGCGGACGTGGGCCTCGGCTTCGACGGTGACGGCGATCGCTGCGGCGTGGTCGACGACGAAGGTGAAGAGATCTTCGCGGATAAGGTCGGCGTCATGCTGGCGCGGGATCTTTCGGCGCTGCATCCGAATGCAACCTTTGTGGTCGACGTGAAATCCACCGGTCTCTTCGCTACCGACCCGGTGCTGATCGCCAATAAGGTGAAGGCCGACTACTGGAAGACCGGCCACTCCTATATGAAGCGCCGGGTCAACGAGACCGGTGCCCTCGTCGGTTTTGAAAAGTCGGGCCACTACTTCTTCAATGAGCCAATCGGACGCGGTTATGACGATGGGCTCGTCTCCGCCATAGCGATCATCGACATGCTGGATCGCAATCCCGGAAAGAAGATGTCCGATCTGCGCAAGGCTCTGCCGAAGACCTGGGGATCACCCACCATGAGCCCGCATTGTGCCGACGAGGCAAAATACGGCATCGTGGATCAGGTTGTCGCGCACTTTGAAAAAGCCAGCAGCGAGGGTGCCCTGGTCGCGGGCCAGAAGATCCGCGATCTCGTCACGGTTAATGGCGTCCGCGTGACCGCGGAAGACGGCACCTGGGGCCTGGTGCGCGCCTCCTCCAACAAGCCCGAACTTGTGGTTGTGGTGGAAAGCCCGGTGTCGGAGGCACGGATGCGCGAGATGTTCGCCGCTGTCGATGGTGTGCTGCGCGCACATCCGGAAGTGGGCGAATACAACCAGACGATATGAGCTGCCCGCAAACTTAAACGAAAATTTCCAATGGGGGCGACCGCAACTTAACCCCCATTTAAGTCAAGTCCTGAACACTTGCCCGTGACCAACAACAAACACGGACACCGGGGCCCCTTGTAAGGCCCCGGTCCCCGGGTGACGGGATCGACGGTGACGCGCGCATTTCTGGACCGCCTCGCGGTAGGGCAAATAAGCCTGACAGCGCAATGTACGGCGTTGATCGCGGCCGTCGCCGTCGCTTTGATTTCGCTTATGCTGGTCATGCAAAGTCTCGACGGCCAGCGTGCCTCGCGCGAGATGGTGGAGCGCCGGGTCGATCTCATGGTCAGCAGCATCGAGACCATCGTCTCCGATGCCGATCATTCCGAAGCGCGGGAGCAGATCGCCGCCGTCCTTGATCGGCTGGACTTTGATGGTCTGGTGGTCGAGCAGGAGTATGTTTCCTTCACCGAAGAAGCGTCATCCTCGGTGAACAGCCCCAAACAGCTGATCCTCGCGCGGTTGCGGCAGGATCAGCAAACGGTGGTCCGTCGTTTTGGAGATCAAGTAGCCCTCGCGGTTCCTGTTCCGGGAAACGGCGGCCCCGTGGCCGCCTATTATTTTGCTTTGAGCACAGCCCCTCTCGAGGCATCCCCGTTTGGCAGTTTGCCACACAAGGCGATGATGCTCGCCATTCTGCTGCTGGTGATCGTGCCGCTCGCCGTCGCGGCTATGCTCAACATCACATCGCCGCTCAGGAAACTCGTCTCGGCAGCCCGCGGAGCAGATCAGGACCGGACAACGCTGGAGCTGATCGGTCGGCGCACGGATGAGATCGGGGATCTCTCCCGCGCATTTCAAGATCTGCAAGACCGAATGGATTCGGCCGCTCGGACGGTCGAGAAGCTCACCACCACCGATGTTCTGACGGGCCTGCCGAACACACAGGGTCTGCGCCGGCAAATGACGCGCCACCTTGAAAGCGGCATCCACTTCGCTTTGTTCATCGTCAATGTCGAACGGCTGAGCCAGCTCAATGTCGAGCTTGGCGGCGATATGGGGGAGAAAGTGATCGCCGCCTCCGCTGAGCGCCTGAGCGAGGCCCTGGCGAGCTTCCAGCCCATGGTCGAACGATCGCCGGTCGCCTTCGGCGCCCCCCAGGATCGTTTCATCGCGCGCCTTGGTGGCGATGAGTTCGCGATCCTTATACCCGGAACGGAGATCGGCGAAGAGGCCGCGGAGGTGGCCACACAGCTTCTCATGGCCTTCCACAATCCCCTCGATATCAACGGCCGCTCGGTGGTGGTAACGGTTTCTGCGGGCATCGCGCTGGCGCCCGCCGACGGCGCGGACCACTCGGCTATGAAGCGCAATGCGCACCTGGCGTTGCACGAGGCGCGGTCTCAAGGATCCGGTCATTTCTGCTTTGCCCGCAGCGATCTTGCGGCCCGGGCCGATCGTCGCCTGGCGATCGAACAGGAACTGCGCCTGGCGCTGGAGCGGAATGAGCTCGTTGTCTTCTATCAGCCTCAAGTCGATCTTCGTGACGGCGCCTTCATCGGCGCCGAGGCGCTGGTGCGCTGGATCCACCCCTCGCGCGGCCTCGTCGGCCCCATGGAATTCATCGACGTTGCGGAAGACGTAGGCCTGATCGACCAGCTCGGCAGTTATGTGCTGCAGTCAGTCGCGGCTCAGCTCGCCGCATGGGGCCGCAAAGGGCTCTACCCCAAGGTGGCGGTCAATGTGTCCGCCAGCCAATGCATGCAGCCCGATTTCTGCTCGGGGATTTTCGACGTGCTGTCAAAGAGCGGCGTGCCGACGACCTCGTTGCAGATCGAACTGACCGAGAGCGTCGCCATGCGCGACCCGGTTCGCACGGCGCGCGAGCTTGCTCCTCTGCGGGCAGCGGGCGTCCGGCTCGCGATCGATGACTTCGGCACTGGCTATTCCAACCTCGCCACCATCACGCGCCTGCCTTTCGACGTCCTGAAGATCGACCGGTCCTTCGTAAGCGAATGCGTCCGCGATGGTGCCTCCCGTGTCGTGGTGGCAACCATCCTCAGCATGGCGCAGAATCTCGGCTACCAGACCGTGGCGGAGGGCGTGGAAACGGAACTGCAGCGAGAATTCCTGCTGCGTTACGGCTGCACCTTTGCGCAGGGCTATCTCTTCGGAAAGCCGATGCCGGCGCCGGAATTCGAAGCGGCCTTCATCGAGCAGCGGCGTATCGATGCCCGGGATCTGCAGGAACAGGTCCGCAGCGTCGTTTGAGCCGTGCTGAAACTGTCATCCTGTCTGGGAAGCACATAGCTCAGTACAGGTTCAATCCTGTCCGTATCGCAAAACAGAGATCGCCTGAACACCAGCCAGCATGTCTGCCGTCTCCACCGGAAGAGCCATGCTGCACATGTCGCGGGTGAGCCGATGCCAGGGTTCGGCAGCCGGAAATGATGCGTCAAAGGCGATGCGGCAGTCCGATCCCACTTGGCGGAAGCAGGGACAGGAAGCCGCCTCGAGCGGAAGAGGGCTGACGGAGGAGGCTATCCGATGCGCCAGACTGATCGCCGGCAACGAACTACTGCGGCGCGTTGATCTCATAGACCAGGCGAGGCCGCATATAGATCGTTTCGGACAGGTTTATCGGGTCAATATAGGCCGAGCCGAAGGTGGGCACATAGCGGTATTTGGCTTCCGCCATAATCAGCGATGTATTCGCAACGGCCATGGCGGGGGACGGGAAGGTGATTGGTTCTCCTGCTCCTCGCTCCGTGCTGTTCCTCTGCCGGGACCAGGTGACGGATCCGTTCTGACTGCCATCGATCGCGACGCTGGAAACCGTGACGCCGAGGTTCTCGACTGGATAGGGAGCCATGATGGCATCAGCGGCCGCGAAAATGGCGTTCAGCTCGGCAACGGTGATGTCTTCGGAGCTCTGGGCCACGAGATCGCTGACGACGCGCGAGACCAGCGTCACCTTGCGGTTGATCGCAACCGCCTGGCTGATCTCGATGCCGCCGAGATAGAGGATCAGCATGAAAGGCAGGACCAGCGCGAATTCCACCGCCGAGACCCCACGGGCGTCGCGGGCAAAGCGGGATGTGAGAAGAGCGTGCAGCATTGTGTGCTCTCCTAGTTGGCGGCGACGGGCGTGCCGAAAGGCTCGTTCCGGAAGGCGCTCGTTGCCATCAAAAGCCGATTGCCGTTCGGCAGGTCGGCGAGATTGAAGCCCATCAATGAGACGTAGACAGGCCACTCATACATCACGCGGACAAGCACGATGTCGCCGCCGTTGCCGGGATTGTAGCCGAATCCCGATGAATCAGGATTTCCATCCTCGTCCCTGGGCGGACCTGACGGCGGGGTGAAACTGCCCAGAACCTGGACGTCCACCTGGAGCCCCGCGCAATCTTCCCCGAACAGATCTATTGTCCGCTCGCATATCTGCTCCTTGAACCAGGACTGATCTTGTCCTTGCGCCTGGCCCGTCAGAATGAGTCGGCTTGCATCGGCGGTAGCACTTTCCAGGAGCTGTCCGGCGAAGAAAACCAGTGCTGTTTCGATAATGGCAAAGATCAAGGCAAAGAACGGCACGCTGACAAGAGCAAACTCGACAGCGGTGGCACCTTCGGTGTCCTGACCAAGTGCTCTCGCCGCGACCGCAAGGTTCTTCTGGCGCTTAATTCTCATTTCACCAAGCTCCGCTGAGCGCGAAGTCGCGCATGATCGGCTTGGTGAATATCAGTTAAAGTTTTCGATAGTGTTATCGCGATCGCCGAAAGTCAGCGTGATTGGCCCTGACCGGCCTGTCCCTGCTGGGCAAAACCATTGCGTGCGCCGAATTGTGCGCCGACCTGATCGAAGAAGGCGGGCGAGTCTCCCATGCGCAACGTGCGCTCGCATGTGGGCCTGCAGGAATAGGATTCCCGCTCTGTGCCGCGGTGCACGGTGACGACACTGTCTTCGGGGCTGCGCACCGTGACCAGCATCTCCTCGATGGTCTTTCCGGAGGAGTCGATGGCGATCAGATTGGTTGTGCCGTAGCTCTTGCCGGTGAGCACGATGACATTGTTGCGCTGGATGGAGGTGTCGGCGATGGCGGGATTGCCGACCACCAGCGTCGTCGTGCCCTGAGGGGCGGGAATGACGAGCGCGCGGTCTACGACCACCGTAACAGTCTTCATGTTTTCCGCGGACGCATGATGCCCCACGACAAGAGAGGCGATCAGTGTGGCAGATAAAACGAGCGGCCGCATGATGTTGCATCCGTGGAGGACAATCACTTGCGGAGATACTGATCCATAATGGTGAATGAAGGGCTAATTTTCCTGATGCAATTTAGTTAAATTGGAAAACAGTAAAACAAGAAATTATCGCTTTTCCGTTGAGGGGCTAACGGAATAGGAGGTTGTGCTGCAACAATAGTTTCGACTGAAACACAACATTAATCCTCTTTCTGTGACCAGTTTAACCTTGCCTCAACAGATTATACGTAAAATGCGCTCATTCCGATATCGCGGGTTGGGCCCGACGTAGGCGGAAAAGCAACACGCTTAGGATGACACAAGAGGGTCTAATGACGAAGCTTATCGCACGTTTTTCGAAGGACGAATCCGGCGCGACCGCGATTGAATATGGTCTGATCGCAGCGCTGATCGCAGTGGTTTTGATTGGCACCTTGCAGACCCTTGGTGGCGATCTTCAGGACAAATTTACCGCCGTTTCCACTGCATTGACCGGTGCAGGCGACTGATCGTCTTCACGAGAAAAGGCCGCCACGTGGCGGCCTTTTATATTTAGGAGGGGGGAGATGGCTAGCACTATTGTCATCTCTTTTATTGTCGCGGCGCTTGGATTTTGCGCGTTGAGCGACTTTTTCACGATGAAGATTCCCAACAGTGTTACCCTGACATTCGCAGCGATGTTCCCTTTGGCGGCTGCAGCCTTGAACATGGGTACCACGCCGGTTGTCTGGCACATCGCGGCTGGCAGTGTAGTTTTAATAGTTTGCTTTTTCTTATTTTCGATGGGGTGGCTTGGTGGCGGAGACGCAAAACTTGCCGCAGGTGTAGCCCTTTGGATCGGCTTTGATCTGCTAATGCCTTGGCTTCTGATGACCGCGATAATCGGAGGCGCCCTCACATTACTTGTCTTGTTCGCCCGTAGGCTTCCCTTGCCTACATTATTGCATCGACAGGAATGGGCGCTCCGCTTACATGATATTGCAAATGGTATTCCATATGGCATAGCCATCTCTGCAGGAGCATTATGGGTTCTCCCCATGTCGTTCTGGGCCAAAGCATTAAGCTGATCCTGAAGATCAGCAAAAAACGATACGTCTCATTAACCATACATTGACCTTTCCTTGGTCAAATCTGCCATGACTCGCGATCTGCGCGGTCTTGATGCCAAGGGTAACGGCGTATGAGAGGCTCACGTCTTCTGGTTCTTGGGGTTGCCATCGTGGCGGGCGGTGCTGCTGCGCTGTTGTCGCGCGGCGGAGATGCGCCTGCCCCGGTCGTGGTCAAGCAGGAAGCCGCTGCTCCGGCGATGGAAACGACTAAGGTTCTGGTCGCCGGCAGCGAGATTCCCATGGGCAGCGCCATCAAGGCGGAGCAACTCACCTGGAGAACCTGGCCCAGCGCGGATGCCGCGAGCTTTATCAAGCAACAGCCCGGAACCGATCAGAAGGGTGAATATGTCGGTGCCATCGCCAGGCAATCTTTCGTGGCGGGCGAGCCGATCAACGACAACAAGCTGATCAAATCCGGATCAGGCTTTATGTCCGCCATTCTGCCGTCAGGCATGCGTGCCATCGCAACCGAGATCTCGGCCGAAACAGGTGCGGGCGGCTTCATTCTGCCGAACGATCGTGTCGACGTTCTTCTGACGCGCCGCGAGAACATCAACGGTGTGGAGCAGTTCGTTTCCTCGACCCTGCTTACAAACGTGCGCACCCTCGCCATCGACCAGACCGTCGAGGACCAGAACGGCAAGAAAGTGGTCGTCGGCCGCACGGCCACGCTCGAACTTCTGCCCAAGCAAGCCGAGGCGCTCGCTCTTTCTCGGCAGCTGGGAACCATTTCGCTGGCTCTGCGCCCGATGGTCGACACCAATCCAGAAGGCTTGGTGGGTGGCGCGCTCCCGCAATTCGGTGAAGCGCTGCAAGGTAAACCCGGTGAAGCCAATCGCCTCAATGTCGTGCGCTACGGTGTGACAACGCAGGCCGTACAGTGATTTCAGGAAGGCCGCAGGCCTTGAAGGGGATGGGGAAATGAGCATTGGGGGCAAGATCGGCAGGATCGTCCTGGCCGCCGCGATCGCCTGCGCACCAGGTGCCGTGCCGGCGCAGGCCGCGGACGCGCCGGTCGGCGGCGGGATGCTGCATTATGGCGGCTCCAAGCAGGTCGAGCTCGGCATCGGCAAATCCATGGTCGTCGAACTGCCGCGGGATGCCAGCGAAGTCATCGTCGCCGATCCCAAGATCGCCAATGCCGTCGTGCGGTCGGCACGGCGGGCTTTCCTCATCGGTGTCGCCGGCGGCGCCACGAGCATCATCTTCATCGACGCGCAGGGCCAGCAGATCGTCGCGCTCGATGTGGTGGTCGCACGCGACGTCGGTGCGCTGCAAGCTTCGCTGCGCACGATACTTCCCGAGTCTCCGATCGACGTGCGCTCTGTGGGCGATTCCATCATGGTCACCGGCTCGGTACGCTCGGCCCAGGACGCTCAGACTGCCGTCGCGCTCGCCGGCCAGTTTGTGGGGGATCCCGCGAAGGTCATCAATTCTCTGGCTGTTACCGAACGTGATCAGGTTCTTCTGAAGGTCACGGTTGCTGAAGTGCAGCGCAATATAGCCAAGCAGCTCGGCATCAATTGGGATGCAGCCTATCAAATCGGAACGACGATCATCGGCGGAGGCTCCAATCCTGGCTTCGCCTTTGGCGATGCTTTGGCCAACATTATCGATCCCACCACGGGCAACGTTATCGCCGGTGGTAACGGCATCGGCGCGGCGTTTCAGAACTCTCGTGGAGAGGGCGCTGTCAATCTTCGCGCGCTGGAAGAAAATGGCGTGATGCGGACTTTGGCGGAGCCAAATCTCACCGCCATCTCCGGTGAAACCGCACAGTTCCTTGCTGGCGGCGAGTTCCCGGTGCCAACCGGCCGCACCTGTACGCCTGATAACGGCTGTAACGTCAGCATCGAATTCAAGAAGTTCGGCGTCTCGCTCGGATTCACACCTGTGGTCCTTACAGGCGGACGCATCAGCCTGAAGGTCAACACGGAAGTCAGCGAGCTCTCCAACGAAGGCGCTTTCACTCAGACCGACGGCTTTACCATTCCAAGTCTTCGCGTGCGCCGTGCCGATACGACTGTTGAGGTCCCCTCCGGCGGCGCCATTGCACTCGCCGGCATGATACAGCAGTCGACCCGACAGGCTATGGCTGGCATCCCAGGCGCCAAGGACATTCCCATCATCGGCACGCTGTTCCGCAGCCGGGACTTCCTGAAGGCTGAAACCGAGCTTGTGATCTTCGTGACGCCCTACATTGCGAAAGCGACTCGGCCGGATGCCATGGCGCGGCCCGATGATGGGTTCATCACGTCCAGCGACGGTGAAGCCTACTTCCTGGGGCGGATGAACAAGGTTTACGGCATCCGGCCCACGGACGCCTCGCAGGTTGGATTTATCGTCGACTGATGTCGTGGAGCTTCGAGATGATACGAACTGAAGACATCAGAAGATCGGGGCAGATCATGGTGCTCGCCGCCATGGCGTTCGGGCTTGGTGCCTGCGCATCCGATCCCGTCACGACCGCTTCGCTCGCGCAGACCTACAGGGACCGGCATCCGATCGTGGTCACGGAAGCTGCCGAGACGCTGGATCTCGTGCCGGGCGGTGGTCCGGGTGGTCTGACCGAGCGGCAGCGCGAGGACATCCGCGGCTTCGCGAAGGAGTGGCGGGAACAGGGCCGCGGGTTGGTCCGGATCGAAATGCCGAAGGGCGGCGCGACGGATACGGCCGCGGCTCACACAGTGCGGGGCATTAGGACTGAGCTAACCGCTGGCGGCATACCCTCTCGGGCTATGACAACCTCAACCTATCCAGCAAGCCATCCGGCGCAGCTTGCGCCGGTCCGGCTGTCGTTTCCCAAACTGGCGGCCGATGTTGCCTCAGTATGTGGGCAATGGCCGGAAGATATCGGCAATAGCCTGACATCGCGCCAAGGTCGAAACAATGGCGACTACAGCAACTTCGGCTGCGCCTATCAAAAGAATATGGCGGCCATGATCGCGGATCCTGAAGATATTATCCGCCCGCGTGCCGAAACTCCGGCGAGCGGCGCCCGTCGCGCCACCATCATGGACAAATACATCAAGGGCGAGGCCACAGGTGCGCAGCCGCCGATCGGTTCGGAAGACACCTCCATCAGCGAGGTCGGACAATGAGCCAGATCGGTCATGGCGATGACGACAACAATCAAGCGGCGGAGCACAATGTCATCGCTCCGCTTCCGAGGGTGTCGATCCAGGCCTTTTGTGAGACGCCGGCGATCGCCCAATTGATGCAGTCCGCCGCGCTCGACCGTCGCATGTCGAAGGCGCACGTCAAGGTGCAGATGGGCGGCATACCAGCGGCAGTTGAGGCTTATCGAAGCGCGCCAACGCCCAACGTTATCGTGCTCGAAAGCGATGCGAAGCGCGAGGTTGTGCTTGAGGGCCTCGACAAGCTTTCCGCCTTCTGCGATGCCGGCACCAAGGTTGTTATCATCGGCAAGCTCAATGATGTGGTGCTCTATCGCGAGCTCATGCGCCGCGGGGTCAGTGAATATCTGGTTGGTCCGATCACGGAACTTGAGCTGATCGCCACGCTTTCCGAGATCTTCCGCGCACCTGATTCCGAGCCCGTCGGCCGAACCATTGCCTTCGTCGGCGCGAAAGGTGGCTCAGGCGCTTCGACGGTTGCTCACAATGTGTCCTGGGCCATTGCCCGGGACATGGCGCTGGATTCGGTGATCGTCGATCTCGACCTCGCCTTTGGAACGGCCGGTCTCGATTTCAATCAGGATCCTCCACAGGGCGTGGCCGAAGCGGTCTTCACCGCGGACAGGCTCGACAGCAATGTCGTCGATCGGCTCCTGGCAAAGTGCACGGAACACCTCAGTCTGCTTGCCGCACCCTCGACGCTCGATCGGCCCTATGACTTTCGAGAGGACGCGTTCGATCCACTGCTTGATATCCTGCGCGCGAACATTCCTTGCATCGTTCTTGATGTCCCTCACGTGTGGAGCTCCTGGGCGAAGCGCTCTCTCGTTATCGCCGATGAGATCGTCGTAGTCGCCGAGCCGGACCTGGCAAACTTGCGCAATGCGAAGAACATCTTCGACAAGCTGAAGGCCGAGCGCCCGAACGACGCGCAACCGAGGCTTGTTCTGAATAAGATCGGTTTGACCAAACGCCCCGAGATCAAGCCATCGGATTTCGCCAAGGCGCTCGATACCGATCCCATCGGAACGATCGGTTTCGACGCGCAGGTCTTCGGCACCGCGTCGAACAACGGCCAGATGATCGCCGAAACATCAGCCTCTCATAAGGCTAACGAAGGCTTTCTCGACATCGCGCGGGTGGTGACAGGGCGAGCGGAAGTGCGTGTCCAGAAACGTGGCATCATGTCCCTGGCTCCGATCCTGACCAAGCTTTCCAAGAAATCAGCCTGACAGTCGGTACATTCATGTTCGGCAAACGTGGCCCCTCAGATAGCTCCTCGATCCAGCCGGTGCCGGCGAAGCCGGCGGCTGCGGAGCCGGCCGCCGTTCCCGCTCCTGAGCGCCGCACCAACCAGGTCATAGCGCCCGAAGTCGTTCATGATGCGGGCGCGCCCAAAAGATCCGCCGCCTATTACACGATGAAAAGCGCGATCTTTTCGGCGCTTATCGAAGCCATCGATATCGCTCAGCTCGGGCGCCTCGATCAGGATGCCGCTCGCGAGGAGATCCGCGATGTCGTGAACGACATCATCTCCATCAAGAACATCGTGATGTCGATCGCCGAGCAGGAGGAGCTGCTCGACGACATCTGCAATGACGTTCTCGGCTATGGTCCCCTCGAGCCATTGCTAGCGCGCGATGACATCGCCGACATCATGGTCAATGGCGCCAGCAAGACCTACATCGAAGTTGGCGGCAAGATTCAGCTGACGAACATTCGTTTCCGCGACAACGCGCAGCTTCTGAACATCTGCCAGCGCATCGTGAGCCAAGTCGGCCGCCGCGTCGATGAATCATCTCCCATATGCGATGCCCGCCTGCAGGACGGCAGCCGCGTCAACGTCATCGCGCCGCCGCTCGCCATCGATGGCGCGGCCCTGACCATCCGCAAGTTCAAAAAGGACAAGCTCACGCTCGATCAGCTCGTGCGCTTCGGCTCCATCTCGGCCGAGGGCGCGGAAATCCTGCGCATCATCGGGCGTGTTCGCTGCAACAGCATCGTCTCCGGCGGCACGGGTTCGGGAAAAACCACGCTCCTGAACTGCCTGACGCGTGCCATCGACCTCGATGAGCGCATCATCACCTGCGAGGATACGGCGGAACTGCAACTGCAGCAGCCTCATGTGGTCCGGCTGGAGACACGCCCGCCGAATATTGAAGGTGAGGGCGAGATCACCATGCGCGATCTCGTCAAGAACTGCCTGCGTATGCGTCCTGAACGCATCATTGTGGGTGAGGTGCGTGGGCCGGAGGCCTTCGACCTCCTGCAGGCCATGAACACGGGCCACGATGGTTCCATGGGCACGCTGCATGCCAACAGCCCGCGCGAAGCCCTTTCCCGTATGGAAGGCATGATCTCCATGGGCGGGTTTAATCTGCCCGTCCGGACGATCCGCGAAATGATCTGCAGCTCCGTCGACGTCATCATCCAGACGCAGCGCCTGCGCGATGGTTCACGTCGCATCACCCACGTAACGGAAGTGCTGGGCATGGAGGGTGATGTCATCACCACCCAGGATCTCTTCGTCTATGAGATCGTTGGTGAGGATGCGAACGGAAAGTTCATCGGCCACCATAAGTCGACGGGCATCGGCCGCCCCAATTTTTGGGATCGCGCCCGCTACTATGGCGAAGAGCACAATCTGGCGCGGGCGCTCGATGAATCAGAGCGCCGCCAAGCCGGCGCTGCCTAAGGGGCCCGGGTATGGACCTCAGATTCGCCCTCACTTTCGTTCTGGTCGCGGTGTCCGTGGCGAGCGTTGCCTGGGTGATCCTGCCCTATCTCACGGGTGAGATACGCGCCGAGCGCCGCACGCAGGACATCGCCAGACGCGATGCCACCAGGCTTGCCGCTGCAAAGCCGCGCGACGCTGCCATGCGGCGCACACAGGTGGCGGAAAGCATGAAGGAGCTTGAAGACCGCCAAAAGCGGCGCAAGAACCCCTCGCTCAACCAACGCCTCGATCAGGCGGGCCTGGAGATCAGCAGGCCGCAGTTCTTCCTGTTCAGTGCGGTTGCCGCAGTCATTTTAGGCCTTGCCGTTATGGTAACGCTCAGCTCCCCGATCTATGGCCTTGCGGCGGCCTTCGCAGGCGGGCTCGGTTTCCCTCGTTGGTTCCTCAGCTATCGGCGTAAGAAGCGGCAGCAGAAGTTCCTGGATGAATTCCCCAATGCTATCGACGCCATCGTGCGCGGCGTCAAAGCCGGCTTGCCGTTGGCCGATTCTCTGCGGATCGTATCAACGGAATCCCAGGAACCGGTGCGGTCGGAATTCAAGCAGGTCATCGAGCTTCAGACAGTCGGTGTTCCTGTCGCAGAGGCCTGCGAAAAGCTCTACGAACGGGTTGGTGTGACCGAGGCGAATTTCTTCGGCATCGTTATCGCCATTCAGCAGAAGACGGGCGGCAGCCTCGCCGATACCTTGGGCAATCTTTCGAAGGTTCTGCGTGACCGAAAGAAGATGCAGGCGAAGATCAAGGCCGTCAGCATGGAGGCCAAGGCTTCGGCGAGTATCATCGGTTCGCTCCCTATCGTGATCATGGTGCTCGTCTATCTCACCAGCCCTGATTACATCGAGCTTCTGTGGACGCAGCCGCTTGGTCAAGTCATGCTCGGGTGCAGCGCCTTCTGGATGTTTTGCGGCGTGATGGTCATGCGCAAGATGATCAACTTCGATTTCTGAGAGACGAGAGATGTTCGATCTCATCATCGAAAAACTGCGCGACACTGATTTTCTGGTGATGACGTTCACGGCCATCGCCGCCATGGCGACGGTTCTGACCCTCGGCCTTCCCCTGCTCGCTGGCGATGACCTGAACCGCCGCATGAAAACGGTGGCCCTGGAGCGCGACAAGATTCGGGCTCGCGAACGCGAGCGGCTGGCGCGGGAAGATCGCAGCATCGCGCGCCAGGAACCCAAAGCCTATATGAGGAAGATCGTCGAACAGCTCAAACTGTCGAAATACATCGACGCTGAGGTGGTTCGCGAACAACTCGCCATGGCCGGCTACCGCGGACAAGCCCCTCTTGTGGCCTTCACCTTCTTCCGCTTTGCCATTCCTATCCTGGTCTTCAGCACCGCGCTGATCTACCTCTTCGTGATCGTCAAGTTGGACCAGCCTCCGCTGATCGTGCTGGGCATTGCCATAGGCGCCGCCTTCGTCGGCGTGAAGCTTCCTGATCTCTACATCAAGAATGTCGTTCAAAAGCGACAGCTTTCGATCCGGCGGGCCTTTCCCGATGCACTGGACCTCCTTCTGATCTGCGTGGAATCGGGCATGTCCATTGAAGCGGCATTGCGCCGTGTGTCCGATGAAATCGGCGAGCAGTCACCGGCCCTGGCGGAGGAGCTCATCATCACCACGGCCGAAATGTCCTATCTGCAGGATCGGCGCCTGGCCTACGAGAACCTCGGCAAACGTACCGGTCTGGAAACAGTCCGTTCCGTTGTCGCCGCGTTGATCCAGGCGGAGAAGTTCGGCACCCCGATCGGGCAGGCCATGCGGGTGCTGGCGCAGGAAAGCCGTGACATGCGCATGGCGGATGCCGAGAAGAAGGCAGCCGGCCTGCCACCGAAGCTGACAG
The DNA here is from genome assembly GCF_014635245.1 of Agaricicola taiwanensis. Taxonomy (GTDB): domain Bacteria; phylum Pseudomonadota; class Alphaproteobacteria; order Rhizobiales; family Methylopilaceae; genus Agaricicola; species Agaricicola taiwanensis. Next base: position 867,675 of record NZ_BMCP01000001.1, read on the forward strand.
TGCCGATGGTCCTGTTCTTCCTGCCGGTGATTTTTATCGTGATCCTCGGCCCGGCCGCCATCCGCGTGATGGGCATCAACTAGAGAAAGCGCGAACACAGCGGCGATTTTTTTCGCTGCGGCCTTTCCGACGTGTCAGCTGTGCTGCTTGCTTGAGAGGGCGGCAACCATTTCGGCCGCACCTTTCGCGCCGAGATCAGCCGCAACCGCGGCCTCGGCGTCCGCGCGCCGGCCCTGCAGCACAAGAACCAGCGCAAGGTTCTGGCGGATGCGGGAGGTCGCCCCCGGCTGTGCCACTGCCTGCTTCAGTGCGGCCTCGGCTTTGGCAAGGTCCTTGCTGAGCACGTAGGACAGGCCGAGGTTCGACAGGATCGCCGGCTCGTTCGGCGCGATCTTGAGTGCCGTTTCGTAATAGTCGCGCGCGGCGTGAGGGCGCCCCAACTGGTCGAGGATGGCACCCTGTGCGTTCAGGATGGTCCAGTCGGGCTTCGCGGGGCTGTGCGCTTGCTTGAGCACATCCAGCGCCTGCTCCAGGCGGCCGGCGTCCGCCAGTGCGCGGCCGAAGGCGGCCAGGATGTCCTGGTTGCCCGGGTGGCGTATGGCCGCCTGTTGAAGCACCGCCACGGCCTGTGCGCTTTGGCCGGTGGCGCGAAGGGCAGAACCATAGGCCAGCGCCACACCTGCGTCGGACGGATCGGCCTCATAGCGCCGGCTGGCACGTTCTGCCAGCTGCCGCCACTCCTGCGGGCTGCGTTCCGCGGCGAGCGCACGCGAGACCGAACCGGTGGTCTCGGGGGATCGCGTGGTGGTACAGGCAGCAAGAAGAAGCGCAGTGAGAGATACCGTTAAAAGGGAAAGCTGTGGCGTCCGCACGGCAGAACTCCAGGTCGAAGACACCGTAGTCATGAACTATTAACCTTAACGCCTGATTAACCATGAGCGGGTGCGGCATCTGGCTCTGGAGGCGCGGGCCCCGGGACATGCTAGGGCGGACTGACAGCAGGAGATGCTTCCGTGACCGATCTGATCGCATCCGCCGGCAGCGGCGAAGACGCCACTCCCCTCTGGTTTGTGTCCAAGGGGGACGATCTTCCCGCCGATCTCCCCAAATTGGCGGCGGCCTGGATGAAATCGACGGGCGCTGAGGCGGAGCCTGGCCGTGCGGTCATGCTGCCGTCCGAGACGGGAGCACTCGCGGGTGTATTGTTCGGCGTCGATCCGAAAGGTGATCCTTTCGCGCCGGGTGCCGTGGCCGCTTCGCTCGGCGCCGGTCTATACCGCTTTGCTCTTCCCCCGCAGGACCGTCGCCTCGCCGCGCTTGGCTACGTGCTGCACTCCTATCGCTACGACCGCTATTCGCGGGGCAAGACCACCCAGGCCCGGCTCGAAGTGCCGCAGGGCGTCGATGAGGCGTGGCTGCGCTACACCATTGAGGCCGTCACGCTGGCGCGCGACCTCATCAACACGCCTGCGAACGATATGGGTCCCCAGGAGCTGGAAGATGCGGCCCGCCGTCTGGCCGGCAAACATGAAGCCGATATTTCGGTAATCACCGGCGATGCGCTGCTGCAGCAGGGCTTTCCCATGATCCACGCAGTCGGCCGTGCCTCGGATCGCGCACCGCGCCTTATCGATATGGCCTGGGGGGCGGATGATGCGCCGAAAGTGACGCTGGTAGGCAAGGGCGTGTGCTTCGACACCGGCGGTGTCAACGTGAAGCCGGATGCCGCCATGCGCAACATGAAGAAGGACATGGGCGGCGCGGCCACCGTGCTGGCCCTGGCGCATTTGGTGATGGCGGCGAAACTGCCGATCCGCCTTCGGGTGCTCATTCCGGCGGTGGAGAACGCCATTGGCGGCTCATCCTTCCGTCCGGGAGACATTCTCCACAGTCGCAAGGGCCTCACCGTGGAGATCGGTCACACCGATGCCGAAGGTCGGCTCGTGCTGGGCGATGCCCTCGCGCTTGCCGATGAAGAAGCGCCCGAGCTTCTGCTTGACTTCGCTACGCTGACCGGCGCCGCGCGTGTCGCGCTTGGACCTGATCTGCCGCCCTTCTACACTGATGACGATCAGGTGGCTGCGGATCTTGCCCGCCACGCCACCACCGAAAATGACCCCCTCTGGCGCCTGCCCCTCTGGCAGCCCTACAACAAGATGATCGAGCCGAAGATCGCCGATCTCACCAACTCCGCCAGCGGCGGCTTCGCCGGCTCCATCACGGCAGCCCTGTTCCTTGCGCATTTCGTCGAGAAGGCGAAAACCTGGGTCCATTTCGACGTGTTCGGCTGGACCCCGACCGCGAAACCCGGCCGTCCCGAGGGAGGCGAATGCCAAGGCGCGCGGGCAGCCTTCGCCCTGCTCGCGGAACGATATGGCCGCTGACCCCTTGCCGATCGCGGCGGAGACGTAAATAATACGCCTCCGAAACGATGGGGTCGGCGTGGCAACACACTTAAGACCGGCGCAGGCACTGCGGCTGTGGCACAATGTGATGATGGCGCAGGTGACGGACGGTGAGCCGGACCTTTCCGCCCGCCAGACGGCAATCCTGCTGACCATTTACATGGATGCCCCGCCGCACACGGTCCGTGGCTTGGCAAAGAAGCTGAGTGTGACCAAGCCTGTCATCACCCGCGCGTTGGATACCATGGGCAAGATGGAACTGGTGGCGCGCCGCAGGGATGATGCGGACCGGCGCAACGTCATCGTGCAGCGGACGGTGAAGGGCGCACTCTTTGTCGAGCGCCTTGCCGATCTCCTGGTGCGCGAGGCTGCGGAGCTTCCGGCATGACACTTGATCGACGTGTGACACCGGCCCGGCCCGATCTTGCCGCAGCGCATCTGCAAGGCGAGGTCACGGCGGCCCGCTATGTCGAGGGCAGAAACCAGCGGGTCGCGGTAGGGGCCGCTCCTTTGCGCGGAGAACCGAGACCCGATGCTTCTCTCTTCACCGAGGCCCTCTTCGGTGAGACCTTCACGGTCTACGACGAGCATGAGGGCTGGGCCTGGGGACAGCTTGCCACCGACGACTATGTCGGCTGGTTGCCGCTTGCCGCGCTCACCGCGTCAGGAGCGGCGGCAACCCATCGGGTCGCGGCCCTCCGTTCGTTCGTTTTTCCGGGGCCGAGCATCAAGCTGCCTCCCGAGGATTTGCTGCCCTTCAATGCGCGCCTCACCGTGGTGCGGGAGGAGGGGCCATTCGCGATCCTCGATTCCGGCGGGTTCGTGCATAAGGCGCATCTGGCGCCGATCGACCGACGCGAGAGTGATATGGTCGCGGTCGCCGAACGTTTCCTCGGCACGCCTTATCTGTGGGGCGGTCGCACCAGCGTCGGTCTCGACTGTTCGGCGCTTGTCCAGATGGCGCTGGACGCCTGCGGCCAGGCAGCTCCTCGCGACAGCGACATGCAGTTCGCCTCTCTCGGCCATGCCGTCGACATAAATCCAGCCGCGCTCCAGCGGGGCGATCTCGTGTTTTGGAAGGGTCATGTCGCCATCGCCCGTGGGGATGGCAACTTCCTTCACGCCAATGGTTTCGCCATGGCCGTCACCATAGAAAATGTCGAGGCGACGATCGCCAGAATTGTCGCGGCGGGTGAGGGTGAAGTCCTGGGCGTTCGCCGGCTCGATTAGATCTGCGACGGATTTGCCGAAAGACGCCGTTGAACAGATGTCAGTTATCGAAACGGCGTGACCCTTCCAAGTGAACCAGCACACTCCACTTCCGGATAGCACATCCGAAACCGCTGCTCCTGTCGTGTTTCTGCCGAAAGGGCCGGAGACATTGACGAAACCGCGAGCCCCGCGGCTTAGGCGTTGGTGGCTTGGCGGGGCGGCTCTTGCCCTGCTCGCGGTGGCGGCGGCCGGCCTTGGTTATGGGTATTACGGCGCGACCGGCACACCGGGCTACCGGACCGAGACTGTCGTCATGGGGAATGTGGAGCGGAAGGTATCTGCCGTCGGCACACTGGAGCCCCGTGATTACGTGGACGTGGGCGTGCAGGTGTCCGGTCAGCTGAAGGTGCTCAACGTCGAGATCGGGGACGAAGTCAAGGCAGGCGATCTCCTGGCTGAGACCGACCCGACCGTGCATCAGACATCGGTCGCCTCCAACCGCGCCAAGCTGGCCGAACTCACGGCACAACGAGCACAGGTGCAAGCCGAGCTGGACCTCGCGAAGGCGCAGTTCGAGCGCACGCAAAGCCTGGCAGCACGCAATGTCTCGACCCAGGACGCGCTGGATATTGCCCGCTCCACCGTCGCCATTGCGGAGGCAAAGATCGGGGTGATCGATGCGCAGGTGCAGCAGGCGAGCGCTGCTCTGAAAGCGGCGGAAGCCAATCTCAACTACACTAAGATCTATGCGCCCATGGACGGCACCGTGGTCTCGCAGTCGGCCGTCAAAGGCCAGACCCTGAACGCAAACCAGTCCGCGCCCATCATCGTCCGCGTCGCCGACCTGAAGACCATGACCGCGCAGGCGAAGGTTGTCGAAGCGGATGTCGTCTCGCTGAAGCCCAGGATGAAGGCCTACTTCTCCACGCTGGGCATGCCTGATCGCCGCTGGGAAGGCACGGTGCGCCAGATCCAGCCGACGCCTGAGATCGTCAACGACGTGGTGCTCTATAAGGTGCTGGTAGACGTGTCGAACGAGGACGGCGTTCTGCTGCCCTCCATGTCGGCACAGGTCTCCTTCATCGAGGGCGCGGTGGAGAACGTGCCTGTTGTACCCCTCGCAGCTCTGCGCACCGGGCGCAACGGCGACCGCTTTGCGCGAGTGGCCACATCAGGCGGTGTCGAGACACGCAAGGTCGAGATCGGCTTCACCAACCGCACCCACGCCGAAATCAAAAGCGGCCTTGACGTCGGTGACAAGGTGATCACCGGCATGCTGAGCCCCGCAGCAGCCGATGGCGATGCGAGCCGTCAGGGAGGTATGATGCGCGGCGGCCGCGGACCACGTCCATGAGCGCGCCCCTCATCGACATCCGCGATGTCTCGCGCGTCTATCACAGCGGCGAGGATGAGTTGAGGGCCCTGGACAGGGTGTCGCTGACCGTCGAAGAGGGCGAGTTTGTCGCCATCGTCGGCCAGTCCGGCTCGGGCAAGTCGACGCTGATGAACATCCTCGGCTGCCTCGACCGGCCGACCGAGGGTCATTACTTCATTCGCGGTCGTGATGTAGCCGGGCTGGATCGCGATGCCTTGGCGTCGCTGCGTCGTGACACCTTCGGCTTCGTCTTCCAGCGCTACAATCTCCTCGCCAACACCACGGCCATGGAGAATGTCGAGGTGCCGGCCATCTATGCCGGAAGGCCGAAGAAGGATCGCTGGACCCGCGCGGCGGAGCTGTTGACCCGGCTTGGCCTTGGCGACCGGCTGGATCACACGCCGGGGCAACTGTCAGGCGGACAACAGCAGCGTGTGTCGATCGCCCGCGCGCTGATGAACGACGCGCCGATCATTCTGGCCGATGAACCAACGGGCGCGCTGGACCGCACCAGCGGCGCCGAGATGCTCACTCTGCTGCAGGATCTCAACCGCGATGGCCGCACCATCATTCTTATCACCCATGATCCGGAAGTGGCGCGGGCCGCGCGTCGGGTGATCCGCATCGCCGATGGCCGGATCGTCTCCGATACCCGCACTGACGAAGCGCTCTTGTTCCGTCCGGGGTCCACGCACAAGGTCGGCGGCATGCACGCCGATGGTCGCCTCGGCTTTCTGCCCGATATGGGCGAGGCGGCGAAGCTCGCCCTGCGCACGCTGCGCACCAACATGTTCCGCACTTCGCTGACCCTGCTCGGCGTCGTCATCGGCGTCGCCGCGGTGGTGGCCATGCTCGCCATCGGCAACGGCAGCCAGCAACAGGTGATGCAGCGCATCTCCCAACTCGGCACCAATCTTCTGACCGTTCGTCCCGGCGCGCCGGGCACACGGCCCACCGGCGATATGGCAACCCTCGTGGTGGGCGATGCCGAGGCCATCGCGGGTCTTCCCAATGTGGAGGTCGTCGTGCCGCAGCGGTCCACGCAGAAGACCATGCGCGCCGGCAATATCGACTACAGGACACAGATCAACGGCGTGACGTCAGGCTTCCCGGCAGCGCAGGACTGGCAGATCGCCCAAGGCAGCTTCTTCGGCCCTCAGGAGGAGAAGGAACTGGCCGCCGTGGTGGTTCTCGGCGACACCGTCGCCCGCAACCTCTTCCCGGACAGCAGCCCCATCGGCAAGACGGTGCTGATCGCGTCGCAGCCATTCGAGGTCATCGGCGTGCTGGCGCCAAAGGGCGCCACCGGTGGCGGCAACGATATGGACGATATCGCGGTGGTTCCGCTGCGCAGCGCCTTCATGCGTGTGTTCGGGCGCGACTATCTCGGCTCCATCGTGGTGCGCATCAAGGATCTCGACAAGGCGAGCCAGACCGAGGAGGCCATTACCTCGCTCCTCAAGGTCCGGCATGGCGTTGAGGATTTCCAGATCCGCAACACCGCTTCCTTCATCGCAACGGCGACAGAGACGCGGCGCACCTTCACCATGATGCTCGCCGCCGTCGCCATCATCTCGCTGATCGTGGGCGGCATCGGCGTGATGAACATCATGCTGGTGTCGGTCACCGAGCGAACGCGCGAGATCGGCGTCCGCATGGCGACCGGCGCGCGCATGTTGAACATCCTGCTTCAGTTCAACACCGAGGCGGTTGTGGTCTGCGGTCTCGGAGGCCTCATTGGGGTTGGCCTCGGCTTCGCGGTCGCGGCCACCATGGAGTTCTTCGGCAATCCCGTCGCCTATTCCCTCGGCCCGCCTATCTTCGCCTTTGCCTGTGCCTTCCTGACCGGCGTCGTCTTTGGCTATCTGCCGGCCCGCAAGGCGGCGCGGATGGATCCGGTCGCCGCATTGGCGAGCGAGTAGCAGGCCCCGGCTTTAGAGCCGTTTGTCAGGCAAGGAGTTCGACCAGCCGCCTGCCGTGCCGCGCAATCCAATAGAGCGCGGTCAGCGTCAACCCGTTATGGATCTTGCCGGAATCGAGCGCCTCCATGGCAGCAGTTCGGGAGATCACCAGCGGCTGTGTGCTTTCGCCTTCATGCAAGGCGCCCGCGGCCTCGGGCGCATCAAGCGCGTTGACCTGCGCCAGGAAAACCGTCGTTTCCTCGTCGGTGTAGCCGGGGCTGGGAAGATAGGTGAAGAGCTTCACGAGCTTCTGCGGTGCAAGCCCGATCTCCTCCTCGCACTCGCGCCGCGCCGCCTCCTCGATATCCTCATCCTTCTCAACACGCCCAGCGACGATCTCGATCAATTCGCCATGGCCATTGGCGAGGTGCGCGGCCAAGCGGAACTGCCGTAGCATCACTAAGGCGTCCTGGTCAGGGTCATAGGCGATGACGGCAGCGACTCGGCCCGCGCGAACCACGTCGCGCGTCTGCTCCTTCCCGCCTTCTGGCGTCAGACGGAAGGTCTCCATAGAGCGTGGGCCCTTGTAGACCTCGCGTACCTCATGGATCTCAGGGCTGGATGTCTTGTCTTCGATCATGATGAGACGGCCTCGGCGGCTGTGGCTTCGAGATTGAGCGCCGCTGCGATCAGCGCGCGGGTATAGTCGGTTTGCGGCGCTTCAAATATCTGCGCGGCAGGTCCGCTCTCCACCACCTTGCCGTGACGCATGACGATGACGCGGCTCGCCAGTGCCCGCACCACCTTCAGATCATGGCTGATGAAGAGATAGGCGAGGTTGCGTTTGGCCTGCAGGTCGCGGAGCAGATCCACGATCTGTGCCTGGATCGACATGTCGAGCGCCGATGTGGGCTCGTCGAGGACGATGAATTTCGGGTCCAATGCCATGGCGCGCGCGATGGCGATGCGCTGGCGCTGCCCGCCGGAGAACTCATGCGGATAGCGGTCCATGGCGGCGGGATCAAGACCGACATCGGTGAGGGCTTCCGCCACCACGGCGCGGCGGGCTTCGGCCGACAGCTCGGGCTTCTGGATCTTCAAGCCCTCTTCGACGATCTGAGCCACCGACAGCCGGGGGCTGAGCGAACCGAAGGGATCCTGAAAGACGATCTGCATGTCCTTGCGCAGCGGGCGCATGTCGGACGCACTGAAGTCCTCGATGTTCTTGCCCAGAAAGACGATTGGTCCATCGCCGGAGATCAGTCGCAGGATCGCAAGCCCCAAGGTTGTCTTGCCGGATCCGGATTCGCCCACAACGCCAAGCGTTTCGCCGGCGCGCAGGTCCAGCGTGATGCCGTCCACGGCCTTGATATGACCGACGGTACGTTTGAAGAACCCACGCCTGATGGGAAACCAGACCTTGAGATCCTCCGCCGAAAGCACGACGGGCGCCTCGGGTTTCTCAGCGGGTGGTTCGCCCTTCGGCTCAGCGGCCAGCAGTTTCTTCGTGTAATCGTGCTCGGGCGCCTCGAAGACGCGGGCGGTATCACCACGTTCGACGATCTCACCCTTGGTCATGACACAGACGCGGTCCGCGAATTTTCGAACGATGCCGAGGTCGTGCGTGATGAACAGCATGGCCATGCCGAGCCGGCTCTGCAGTTCCTCCAGCAGCTTCAGGATCTGTGCCTGGACCGTGACGTCGAGCGCCGTCGTCGGTTCGTCGGCGATAAGAAGATCCGGCTCGTTTGCCAGTGCCATCGCGATCATCACGCGCTGGCGCTGTCCGCCGGAAAGCTGATGCGGATAGGCGTCGAGCCGCTCCTTGGCATTGGCAATGCCCACCTGGTCGAGCAATTCCAGCACGCGCGTCCGCGTGGCGCCGCGGCCGAGGCCGCGGTGTATGCGCAGGATCTCTCCGACCTGCTGCTCGATGGTGTGAAGCGGGTTCAGCGACGACATCGGCTCCTGGAACACCATGGAGATGTCGTTGCCGCGAACCTCGCGTAGTTCCGCGGCCGGAACGGTGAGAAGATCCCGGCCTTTGAAGAAGATCTGGCCGGAGGGATGATGCGCGGCCGGATAGGGAAGAAGCTTGAGAATCGATAGGGCGGTAACGGATTTGCCGGAGCCGGATTCACCCACCAGCGCCAGCGTTTCTCCCCTCGCGATATCGAAGGACACCCTGTCGACGGCAAGCGTATCCCGGCCGTCCTGGCGGAAAGCGACGGAGAGATCGCGGATGGAAAGAAGCGGTTCGGTCATCGGGCGCGCCTCACTGGAACGTCTTGCGCGGGTCGAAGGCGTCGCGAACCGCCTCGCCGATGAAGATGAGAAGCGACAGCATCAATCCCGTGACCACGAAGCCGGTGATACCGAGCCATGGCGCCTGGAGGTTCGCCTTGCCCTGCGCCAGGAGTTCGCCCAGCGAGGGCGAGCCGGGCGGAAGCCCGAAGCCGAGGAAGTCCAGTGACGTCAGCGTTGTGATCGACCCATTGAGGATGAACGGCATGAAGGTGAGGGTGGCGACCATGGCATTCGGCAGGAGGTGCTTGAACATGATCGTGGTATTCGGCAGGCCCAGCGCCCGCGCCGCCGTGACATATTCGAAGTTCCGACCGCGCAGGAATTCGGCGCGTACGACACCGACGAGCGACGTCCAGGAGAACAAGAGAAGGATGCCAAGCAGGATCCAGAAGCTCGGGATAAGGATCGAAGCAAGGATGATCAAAAGATAGAGCGTGGGAACGCTGGTCCAGATCTCGATCAACCGCTGCCCGATGAGATCGGTCCAGCCGCCGAAGTAGCCTTGAAGGGCGCCGACCAGGACGCCGATGACGGAAGAGAGGATGGTCAGCGTCAGCCCGAAGAGAACGGAGATGCGGAATCCATAGATGATCCGGGCGACCACATCGCGGCCCTGGTCGTCCGTTCCCAGCCAGTTCATTTCCAGGTTCGAGCATCCCTCGCCGCCGAAGCGCAGCGCGGCATCCGCGCATTGCTGATCCGTCAGGCTCCAGGTCGGTGGCGCCGGCGCCGGTACCGGCAGATTGAGGTTGATGGTGGAATAGCTGAAGCGGATCGGCGGCCAGATCACGGTGCCGTTCTTCTGTTTTATGAGGTCAGTCACATAAGGGTCGCGATAGTCCGCCTCGGTCTCGAAGTCGCCGCCGAAGGCGGTCTCGGGGTAAGTCTTGAAGACAGGGCTATAGATCCCGCCGTCGAACAGGATGAGGATCGGCTTGTCATTGGCGATGAGCTCGGCGCACATCGTCACGACGAAGAGGATCAGGAAGATCCAGAGCGACCAGTAGCCCCGGCGGTTGGCCTTGAAATTCCGCCAGCGCCGCTGGTTGAGGGGCGAGAGGATAAAACGGCGCGCCTTCGGGGTGACGGCTAGGGCGGCGGTCTGCTCCATCCCTCAGACCTCTCGGCTTTCGAAGTCAATGCGCGGATCGATCCAGGTATAGGTGAGATCCGAGATCAACCCGACGATCAGGCCGACCAGCCCGAAGATATAGAGAGTGGCAAAGACCACCGGGTAGTCGCGGTTGACCACGCTTTCGAACGACAGAAGTCCGAGGCCGTCGAGCGAAAAGATGGTCTCGATCAGAAGCACGCCGGTGAAGAAGGCCGAGATGAAGGCCGCCGGAAAACCGGCCACGACAATGAGCATCGCGTTGCGGAACACATGGCGGTAGAGCACGCGCCGCTCGGTCAGCCCCTTCATGCGCGCGGTCTGGACGTATTGCTTGCGGATCTCCTCCAGGAAGGAGTTCTTCGTCAGCAGCGTCGTGGTGGCGAAACCGCCCACCACCATCGCGGTCAGCGGCAACGCCAGATGCCAGAAATAATCGATGATCTTGCCGGCCAGCGAGAGGTTGTTCCAATTGTCGGAGGTGAGCCCGCGCAAGGGGAAGATTTGCAGGAACGAGCCGCCGGCGAACAGCACCACGAGCAGGATCGCGAACAGGAACGACGGTATCGCATAGCCGACAATGACGACGCCCGACGTCCAGGCATCGAAACGCGATCCGTCGCGCATGGCCTTGGAAATGCCCAGTGGGATGGAGATGGCATAGGAAATCAGCGTCATCCAGAGGCCAAGCGAGATCGACACCGGCAGCTTCTCGGCAATCAGATCAACCACCGAGATGTCCCGGAAGTAGCTGCGGCCGAAATCAAAGCGGATGTAATCCCAGACCATCTTGAAGAAGCGCTCATGCGCGGGCCGGTCGAAGCCAAACTGCTTTTCCAGCTGCGCCACGAAGGCGGGATCGAGGCCTTGCGCGCCCCGATAGGTTCCCTGCGGCCCCTGCTGACCGCCGGAGGCCCCAGGCGCCGGCCGCGCGCCTGCCATGTCTCCGCCACCGCCGGAGAACCGGGCCGTCGCATCCACATTGGTGCCGGAGATCTGAGCCAGCACCCGTTCCACCGGTCCGCCCGGGGCGAACTGAACGATGACGAAGGATATGAGCAGGATCCCGAGGATGGTCGGGATCATCAGGAGCAGTCGGCGGGCGATGTATGCGAGCAAGAGGGAACCGTCGTTTGCTGGCGGATGATGTTAGAGGCCGATCTTCTTCGCCTTATCGGGATTCCACCACCATGTCTCCAGTACCCCCCGGGCATAGGCAGGCTTGACCCCGGGTCGCTCGTAGACGTCCCAATAGGCGAGCCAGTGGCTGGGCTTGTACCAGGCGGGCACCCAATAGTGGCCAGCGCGGATCACCCGGTCGATCGCCTTGCAGGCGACCGTCAGATCATCGCGTGTCTTTGCCTTTATGGCGCTCTCGATCAGCGCGTCCACCGCGGGATCGGCGATGCCGGACAGATTGTTGGATCCCTTGGTCTTGGCCGCTTCCGACCCGAAGACAAGTCGCAGGCTCTCGCCCGGTGTCAGCGACATGACAAAGCGGCGGGACATGATGTCGAAGTCAAAATCCTGCACGCGGGCCTGGAACTGTGTCGGATCCACCCGCCGGATCGCCGCGGCGATGCCGAGCGATTTCAGATTGGCGATGAAACCGCTGAGATGCGGCTCAAGGCCGGGATCGAAATCCAGGAGTTCGATCGTGAAGGCCTCGCCCGTGGCATTGATGAGCTTGCCTCCATCGCTGGTCCAGCCGGCCTCGCGCAGAAGCTGGATGGCGCGGCGCAGGTTGTTGCGGTCACGTCCCGATCCATCGGAGGTGGGCGGCATGGCCGCTTCACCGAAGACGGCAGGAGAGAGCTTGTCCCGGAGCGGTTCGAGAAGGGCAAGCTCGCCCGCGCTCGGCGTGCCCTCCGCCTTCAGCGGCGAATTTTCAAAGAAGGAGGAGGTTCGCTGATAGGAACCGAACATGATGTTCTGGTTCACCCACTCAAAATCGAACGCCAGCGTGATGGCCTCACGGACGCGCACGTCCTTGAACTTGTCGCGGCGGACATTGAAGAACCAACCCTGCGCGCCGGATGGCGACCCGTCAGGGATCTCGTCCTTGACCACCCGGCCGTCCTTGACCGCCGGAAAGTCATATCCCCGCGCCCACTGACGCGAGGTGAAATCCTCGCGGAAGAGATAGGCCCGCCCCTTGAAGCCTTCGAAAGCGACGTCCCGGTCCCGATAATATTCGTAGCGGATCGTCTCGAAATTGTATTGGCCCTTGGCGATGGGCAGATCATTGGCCCACCAGTCCGCAACACGGGTGTATTCGATGAAGCGGCCGGCTTCGAAACGCCCGACCTTGTAGGGCCCCGACCCCAGGGGCGCCTCCAGGGTGGATTCCTCGAAGGGCTGCTTCGAATAATAGGTTTTCGAGAGGATGGGCAGGCCGGCGACCATCAGCGGGATGTCGCGTGAGCGGCCCGCCTTGAACCGGACGGTGACGACATCACTCTCGGCGCTGGCATCCTCTACCCAGGTCAGCGGCTGCGACATGAGCGGGTGGCCCTTGTCGCGCAGTGTCAGGATCGAGAAGGCGGCATCCTCCGCACTGATGGCTGTGCCATCATGGAAGGCGGCGCCTTGGCGGATGCGGAAACGATAGGTCAGTCCATCCTCGGAAATGGCAACGGACTGTGCCACGAAGCCATAAAGCGAATCCGGCTCGTCGAGCGCGCTCGTCATAAGGCTCGCGAAGGTCAGCTGCATCCCATGAGCGCCGCTGCCCTTGAGGATGAACATGTTCAGTGAGTTGAAGGTGTTGAATTCCTGGTTGTAGGCATTGGTCGAGCCCACATGGGACAGCGTCCCGCCCCGCGGCGCGTCCGGATTGACATAGTCGAAATGGGCGAAGTCAGGCGGATATTTGAGATCGCCGAAGGATGACATGCCGTGCCGCTCGACATCGGGTACGGCGACCTTGGCCTCGGGCACGGGCCCTTGCGCCCGCGCCAGATGAAGGGCGGGCAGGCTGCCCGCGAGGGCGCCGACGAAGGCGCGGCGGCTGATCCGGAAGTCGCGGGTCATCAGCGGCCTCCCACGGCTGCGGCCTTGGCCTCGTCATACCACCAGATGGTCGGGAACATGGACCCGCGCTTGGGCATGTTGTCGGGGTGGCCAAAGCGATCCCAGCGCGCGGTGCGGTCGGCATTGAGCGTCCAGTTCGGAACCACATAGTGGTTCCACAGCAGAACCCGATCAAGGGCACGGGTGGCTGCCACCAGTTCCTCGCGATTTTTGGCGTAGATCACCCGATCGATCAGCTTGTCCACGGCGGGATTCTTGATGCCGACGAAATTCTGCGATCCAGGGTCATCCGCAGCGCCCGAACCCCAGAAATACCTCTGTTCATTGCCGGGCGACAGCGATTGCGCCCAACCCGTGACGATGACGTCATAGTCCCGCCCGCGCACGCGGTTCACATATTGGCTGTCATCGACGATGCGCACGTTGACCTGGATACCGAGGCGCTCCAGCGATGGCTTCATGAACAGCACGACGCGCTCGAAGCTCGGCTGAACCAGCAGAAATTCAACCGTTAGAGGCTGTCCCTTGGCGTTCTTCAGCACACGTTCGCCATCGGGTATGTCCCAGCCGGCTTCCTTCAACAGCCGACGCGCCTCCAGAAGATGTTCGCGCATGACCTCCCGGCCGGTGCCGGTGGGGTTGGTATATGGCTTGGTAAAGACCTCGGGCGGTATGTCGTCCTTGACCGTTTCGAGGATCTCCCTTTCCAGGCCCTGCGGAATGCCGCTGGAGGCAAGCTCGGTGCCGAAGAAGTAGCTGTCGATCCTTTTGTACTGGCCGTAGAACAGCGTACGGTTCATCTCCTCGAAATCGAGCGTGAGATTGAACGCGCGGCGCACACGCGGGTCGGCAAACTTTTCGCGTCGGATGTTGAAGGCAAAGGCCTGCATGATCCCCGAGCCGCTGTCCTCGAACATCTCCAGCTTCACCTTGCCCTGCTCCACGGCCGGGAATTTATAGGACGTCGCCCATTCTTTGGCGGACGCCTCAAGGTTGTAGTCGAACTGATCCGCCTTGAAGGCTTCAAGCGCCACCGTCCGGTCGCGGAAATAGTCATAGGAGATTTCGTCGAAGTTATTGATGCCGCGGTTCACAGGCAGATCCGCCGCCCAATAGTCTTTCACCCGCTCATAGGTGACGCTGCGGCCAGTCGATAAACTCTTGATCTTGTAAGGGCCCGATCCCAACGGCGGCTCAAGGGTGCCACGCGTAACATCTCGCTTCTCTCCCTTGTCGTTCGTGCCCTCCCACCAATGCTTGGGCAGCACATAAAGCTGACCCACGATCTGCGGCAATTCGCGATTGCCGCTCTGGTCGAAGGTGAAGGTCACCTCATGTTCGCCGGTGGCCTCCGCCTTGACCACGTTCTGGTAGTAGCGATTGAAGGTGGGGAAGATCTTCTTGAGCGTCTCGAACGACCAGATCACGTCTTCGGTGGTGATGGGCTTGCCGTCATGCCAGCGTGCCTCGGGCCGGAGGCGGAACGTGACCGAGGAATAATCCTCAGGGTACCGTGCCGCGTCGGCGATCAGGCCGTATTCGCTCGACGCCTCGTCGAAAGATGGCGCCATCAGCGTATCGTAGAGCAGCGCCACACCCGCGGCAGGATTGCCGGTGACGATGAAGGGATTGAAGCTGTCGAAGGTGCCGATGGCGGACAGGCGCACCCGGCCCCCCTTGGGGGCGTCTGGGTTCACATAATCGAAGTGCTTGAACCCTTCCGGATACTTCACGTCTCCCATCAACGAGAGCCCGTGCTTCCAGCCGCTGCCGTCGGGGGAGGGGGACTGTGCCGCGGCGGGAAGAGCCGTGGCCATGAGGATGGCCAGGAAACCGAACCAACGGCGATACATCATGCGCGACCGACCTTCCTTATGTGCGACAGCAACAGTGGTTGTCGGAAATTATGACGCAAATGGGAAGGGCTTCCAGGCCTTTACGCGAACGTGACCGCCGGAAATGAAAACGCCGGGCACGAGGCCCGGCGCGAAAGCGGTGTCAGTTGGCCGGAGGCGGCGGCGCGTCCGATGCCGGAGGTTGCCCCGTCTGGGCGGGAGAACTCGCCGGATTTTCAGACGGGTTCGGCGCCTGCTCCTGGGCGGGACCGCCCTGCGGGGCATTCGGCTGTTGGGGCTGCTGCGGCTGCTGGCCATCGTTGGTGGCCGGGCCGGGCTGCGTGCCTTCACCGCCGCCGGGAACATCCGCGCCTTGCTGGCCGGGTGCCGGGGTATCGGGGGATTGGCCGGCAGGTGCATCGCCACCGGCAGGCTGTGCTCCACCTTGAGCGGGCTGACCGCCTTCGGCCGGTGCCGCGCCTTCTGCCGGTGCCGCACCCTCGGCGGGAGCTTCCGGGATCGGCAGCGGGTTGTCCGAATTTTCGTTGAGGTAGACGAGAATGGCGGCGCGCTCTTCCGGCTTTTTCAGGCCGGCGAACGACATGGCCGTGCCTTTGATGGCCGCGCGCGGGTTCTCGAGGAAATGGCTGAGTTCATCCCAGGTCCACTCGCCGCCGGCTTCCTTCATCGCGCTGGAATAGCCGAAGGCGTCGTCCAGATGCGCCTTGTGATTGCCGACCACGCCATAAAGATTGGGGCCAACCTTGTTGGCTCCGCCCTTCTCCACCGTGTGGCAGGAGGCACAGCGCTTGAAGATATCCGCACCCTTGGCCGCATCCGCCGAGCCCAGAAAGGCGGCGATCGGCTGCGGCGCGGCCGCTTCGGCGCCACCCCCGGCGGCGGTCGGTTCCGGCTCGGGCAGAGCGTAGCCCTGCTGTTCGGGCGCCGGATGATGGAAGACCATCTCCGACGCGATCGACAGGCCGAGCGTGAAGGTCATCGTGCCGAGGACGGCTCCAAGGATTTTATTGAGTTCGAACGAGTCCATCCGCTTCCCGCCTGAGGGTCAGACAATAGGGCGCGCCCCCGAACGGGGACCGCGACAGAGCGGGCGGAACCTAGCCGCTTCCCCCCGCACCTGACAACTCGTATAGAGACCAGCGCGCTGCTACTTTTTGCCGCCTGAACCCCCGCGTCTCTTTTGGCTCCTTCATGAAGTCCCTCGTTCTCATCCCCGCCCGCATGGCTTCGACCCGCCTGCCCGGAAAGCCGCTCGCCGATATCGCGGGGCTTCCAATGATCGTCCAGGTGTGGATGAGGGCTACCGAAGCCCATGTCGGGCCCGTCGCGGTAGCGACCGATTCGGCCGAGGTCGCGGAAGCCGTCCGCGCCGCCGGGGGAGAAGCGGTGATGACGCGCGCCGATCACCCCTCGGGATCGGACCGCATCTTCGAGGCTTTGGAAAAGCTGGATCCCGCCGGTGAATATGATGTCGTGGTCAATGTGCAGGGCGATCTGCCGACCATCGACCCCAAGGTGATCGCCGCCTCGCTGTTGCCGCTCGGTGACGAAGCGGTGGATATCGCGACCCTTGCCGCCGAGATCACCCGCGACGAGGAGAAGGCAAACCCCAATGTGGTGAAGGCGGTCGCAACACCATTGGCGAAGAACCACCTGCGCGCCCTCTATTTCACGCGCGCGACGGCGCCTTATGGTGATGGGCCGCTCTACCACCACATCGGCCTCTATGCATGGCGCCGCGCCGCATTGAAACGTTTTGTCGGCTTGCCGCCGTCAACGCTGGAGCAGCGCGAGAAGCTGGAGCAGCTTCGCGCCCTGGAGGCCGGTATGCGCATAGACGTCATGCTGGTGGGCGATGTCCCGCTCGGCGTCGACACCCCCGAAGACCTGGAGCGCGCCCGCGCCCGACTGGCGAAGTGACGGAAGGACAATCTCATGGCCAAGCAGAAGATCGTGTATCAGGGCGAGCCGGGGGCCAATTCCCATTTTGCCTGCAATGATGCCTATCCCGATATGGAACCCTTGCCGCGTCCGACCTTCGAGGACGCGCTGGCGGCCGTCAGCGACGGAACCGCGGCACTGGGAATGATCCCCATCGAGAACACGGTCGCCGGCCGGGTGGCCGACATCCATCACCTGATGCCGACGTCCGACCTGCACATCGTCGGAGAATATTTCCTGCCGCTGCAGCACCAGCTTATGGCGGCGAAAGGCGCTTCTCTCGAGACCATCAGGACGGTGCAGAGCCACGTGATGGCCCTTGGACAGTGCCGCAATGTGATCCGCAAGCTTGGCCTCAAGGCCGTTGTCGCCGCCGACACGGCCGGTTCCGCGCGCGAGGTGGCGGAGGCGAAGGACCCGACCCGGGCAGCCATCGCCTCGACGCTCGCCGCCGAGATCTATGGTCTCGACATCCTGGCGCCCGACATTGCAGACGAGGATCACAACACCACGCGCTTCGTCGTGCTCTCGCGTGAGCCGGAATGGGTGAAGGCGGGCAACGGCCCCGTGGTCACCACCTTCGTCTTCAAGGTGCGAAACGTGCCGGCCGCGCTCTACAAGGCAATGGGCGGCTTTGCCACCAATGGCGTCAACATGACGAAGCTGGAGAGCTATCAGCTCAACGGCGAATTCGTGGCGACCCAGTTTTACGCCGATGTGGAAGGCCATCCCGACGAGCGCAACGTGCAGCTGGCGCTGGAGGAACTGGCCTTCTTCTCCTCCGAAGTGAAGATCCTGGGCGTCTACCAGGCCCACCCGTTTCGCTTCGAAGCGCGCAAGGCAGGCTGACCGTCAGCCTGCTCCGGCCCAATGCCGCAGCATGCCGCTGGCGATGGAGATCGGCGGCGGGATGCGAAGGCCGCCGGCATGGGTGCCGGCGATCATCTGGCGCAGTTCCTCGCGGGTGAACCAGCGCGCGTCCTCAAGTTCATCCCGGTCGATGGTGATGTCGGTGGAAAGCGCCTCGCCATGGCATCCGATCATCAGCGAATGCGGGAATGGCCAGGGCTGCGAGGCGAGAAAGCGAACGGCGCCGACCGTGACGCCTGCTTCCTCCTTGACCTCGCGGCGCACCGCATTCTCTGCAGTCTCGCCAGGTTCGATGAAGCCGGCAAGGCAGGAATAGGAGCCGGTGGCAAAGCGCGGCTGGCGCCCGAGAAGGCAGCGATCGCCCTCCGTCACCAGCATGATCGCCACCGGATCCACCCGCGGAAAATGCTCTGCATTGCACGAGGGACAGTCACGCCGCCAGCCACCATGCACCGGGGCTGTCCGCTCTCCGCAATTGGCGCAGAAGCCGTGACGGCGGTGCCAGGACAGAAGGCTTTTGGCCAGGCCCAGAAGTGCCACCCCGGACACCTCGATTTGCCCTTCGATGGCGAGTGTCCTGAGGTCGGCAAGGGTGCCGTGCGAGGCTTCTCCGGAATCCGGCTCCAGCTCGATGCGGCGCGCAAAGATGGGTGCGCCATCCTGGCGGCCGAGATAAAGCTCATCCGCCGCGATGCCGAGTGCTTCGGCGGTCTCCGGCGTGAAAAAGCAGCCCCCGTCCGTCGTGACGAGAGGCGCGTCGCCCGAGAAGACAACGAAACGCCGGTCGCCCCGCTCGGTCTCCGCCGTCAGGAAGGTTGCATCCGTCCGCTGCGCGGGCATCCGATCAAGCGCGCCGGCGGTAAAGCCAAGACGGGCGGAAAGGCCAGGATCATCGTTCAATGGTGCCGTCCGCTGCTGGTGGTTCCGTATCCAAGATCGTATCGGTCGAGGCCTGATCGTCGGTCGGCTCGGCGCTGAGGCCGCGCGGCTCCGCTGGGCCGTTCAACGCTTCGGCGAGCTTGTTGACCAACGCGTCACGTGCCGTCGGTTCATATTTCTCAGCCTCGCCGGAACCCCAGACCGGCCCAGGCCAGGCGGCATCGCCATGGCGCCGCCCCACCACATGGACATGAAGCTGGGAGACAATATTGCCGAGCGCGCCGACATTGATCTTGTCGACCGACACCGTGGTGCCAAGCACATGGGAGACGGTTGCGATCTCTTCCATGAGCGCGCCGCGCTCCAGCGGGGAAAGGTCCGTGAGCTCGGTCGCCTGGCTTTTCGGCACCAGCACCACCCAGGGGAATCGCGCATCATCCATCAGGCGCACCTGGCTGAGGGCCAGGGTGGACACATAGACCGTGTCGGCGGCCAGGCGGCGGTCGATCTCGATGGTGGATTTCAGCATAAACTCTCACCCATAACGGTTGAACACGAGGCTCTATACCTCCATATTCGTGGCGGGAGGTTGGCGGTGGACGTTTCACTCGCCAACCGGGTCAGGTCCGGAAGGAAGCAGCCCTAACGAGATCGATGCGGGTTGCCGTTCCAACCTCCTACTTTTCTACGAGCCAATCGACAACCGTGATGAATGACGTCCCACCCAGCGCCTCCATGACGTCCGGCGCGGGCTATCGGGTCCTTGCACGCAAATATCGGCCTCAGAATTTCGATCATCTGATCGGTCAGGAGGCCATGGTCCGCACCCTGACCAATTCCTTCGCCTCGGGCCGCATCGCGCAGGCCTGGGTGCTGACCGGCGTGCGCGGCGTGGGCAAGACGACCACAGCGCGCATCCTTGCACGGGCGCTTAATTACGAGAAGGCGGACGGCTCCGTCAAAGGCCCGACGGTCGATCTTTCCGAACTCGGCGTTCACTGCGAAGCCATCATGGAAAGTCGCCATGTGGACGTGCTGGAGATGGATGCGGCTTCGCGCACCGGTATCGAGGACGTTCGCGAGATCCTTGACGGCGTGCGCTACGCGCCGGTGTCGGCACGCTACAAAGTCTATATCATCGACGAAGTGCACATGTTGTCGGAGAAGGCGTTCAACGCTTTCCTCAAGACGCTCGAAGAGCCGCCGCCGCACGTCAAATTCGTCTTTGCCACCACCGAAATCCGCAAAGTACCCGTCACGGTGCTGTCGCGCTGCCAGCGCTTCAACCTGCGCCGTGTCGATGCGGCCATGCTGGTGGAGCATCTCGGCCGCATCGTCACCAATGAAAAGGTCGAGGCCGAAGCCGAGGCTTTGGCGCTCGTCGCCCGTGCGGCGGAAGGCTCGGTACGTGATGCCTTGTCGCTGCTCGACCAGGCCATCGCCCACGGGCAGGGCCGTGTTGAGGTCGAGGAAGTGCGCGCGTTGCTCGGTCTCTCCGATCGCGGCCGCATCGTCGACCTGTTCGAGACGGTGATGAGGGGCGATGCTGCCGGCGCATTGGCGGAGTTCCGCGATCTCTATGACGGCGGTGCCGATCCGGCCGTGGCTTTGACCGATCTCGCCGAATTCGTTCATTTCGTCACCCGGGTGAAGCTCTCGGAGGCCGCGCTGCAGGACCCGGCGGCCACGGAAGCGGAGCGCACGCGCGGCGCCGATTTCGCCGCGCGCCTTTCCATGCGCGCGCTCAGCCAGGCCTGGCAGATCCTGACCAAGGGCATTCAGGAGGTACAGGTCTCCCCAAAGCCGGCCATGGCGGCCGACATGGTGTTGATGCGCCTTGCCTATGCCAGCGATCTGCCCACGCCCGACGACGCGTTGAGAATCCTGCGCGAGGGCGGCGCGGCCCCGGCAGGCGCGGCGCCTTCCGTGCCCTCCGGCGGAGGCGGTGGCCCGCGCGCGGCTCTTGCCTATCAGCAGGCGCCTCATGCCATGGCGCGGCCGCAGGCAGCACCGGCGCGGCGCATCGATACCTTCGAACAGGCCATTGCCATGGCGGCGGAAAAGCGCGACATCGCCTTCAAGATCGCGCTGGAATGCGACGTGCGGCCGGTCCGGTTCGAGGATGGGCACATTGAATTTGAGCCCGCGCAGACAGCCGCGCCCGATCTCGCCCAGGTCATCCAGCGCAAGCTGTCCGAATGGACCGGCCGCCGCTGGATCGTCTCGGTAGGGCGCGCTGAAGGCGTGCTGACGGTGCGCGAGCGCGAGGAGGCGGAGAAGCAGGAGAGGCGGCGCGGGGTCGCCGCGCATCCTCATGTCCAGGCCATCCTCGATAGATATCCCGGTGCGCAGATCGTCGAGGTTCGCACCAACAAGCCGCCGCAGCCGGAGGCGGATGCCGTGGCCGAGCCCATGGACGCTGACGCCGTCATGGACGATGATGACGATATTTTCTGAAGGAAGCGTACCATGAAAGACATGCTCAACATGCTGAAGCAGGCCCAGGCCGTTCAGTCGAAGATGAAGGAGATGCAGGCCGAGCTTGAGCAGCTTGAGGTGGACGGCGTCTCCGGTGCTGGCCTCGTCGCCGTGCGGCTTTCGGCCAAGGGCGAATTGCGCTCCATCGTCATTGATCCCTCCCTGGCAAAGCCGGAAGAGATCGAGATCCTGGAGGATCTCATCGTCGCGGCCCATGCGGACGCTCAGACCAAGGCCGCGCAGCTCATGCAGGAGAAGATGCAGTCCGTCACCGGCGGCCTCCTGCCGCCGGGCGTGAAGCTGCCCTTCTGAGGCGTTCGGCTCAATGCCATCCTCCGTCGCGGGCCCCGAGATCGAGCGCCTGATCCAGCTCCTCGGCCGCCTGCCGGGGCTCGGGCCTCGTTCGGCGCGTCGCGCGGCCTTGCAGCTCATCCGGCGCAAGGAGCAGCTTCTGACACCCCTGGCATCCGCCATGGCCGAGGCGCGCGACAAGATCGTCGTCTGCTCCTCCTGCGGCAATGTCGATACCTCCGATCCCTGCACCATCTGCCGTGACGAGCGTCGCGATCCCTCGATCCTGGTCGTGGTGGAAGATGTGGCGGACCTTTGGGCGCTGGAGCGGGCAGGGGCCATCCGCGCCCGATATCACGTTCTCGGCGGGGTGCTCTCGGCCATCGACGGGCGACGACCCGAGGATCTCAACCTCGCAACACTCGCAGCCCGTGTGGCTGAGGGCAGCATTGGCGAGGTGATCCTGGCCCTCAATGCAACGGTGGACGGTCAGACGACAGCTCACTACATCACCGACCTCCTCGCGGCGCAGGGCGTGAAAGTCACCCGGTTGGCCCATGGCGTGCCGGTGGGAGGTGAGCTCGATTACCTCGACGAGGGGACGCTGGCCGCGGCGCTCAAGTCCCGCACCACCTTCTGATCAGGCGCGGACACTGGACCCGCGCCGCGTCTGCCTTCAAGTTGGACGAGGGATTCGGCGAAAGGATGTGGCGTGCAGGGCAAGGGCGGTGAGACAGCGGAGCGGCGCAATGTGCTCTCGGATTTCCTGCAGCGCCGCACGCTCGTCATGCTTGCGCTGGGGTTTTCGGCGGGCCTACCCAATCTCCTGATCTTCGACACACTTTCCGCCTGGCTGCGGGGCGAGGGCATCTCGCTGGCGGTGATCGGCTTTTTCAGCCTGGCCACATTGGCCTATTCGGCGAAGTTTCTCTGGGCACCGCTGGTTGATCGCACGCGCGTGCCGCTCATCACCGGCTGGCTGGGGCATCGGCGCTCCTGGATGCTGCTGGCGCAGGCGGCCGTCATTCTCGGGCTTTGGGCGATCTCCGGCAGTGATCCGGCAAGCCAGCTCGGTTTTGTCGCCACCGCGGCCGTCTTCGTCGGCTTTGCCGGCGCGACGCAGGACATCGTCATCGACGCTTGGCGCATCGAGGCCGCCGACGACAGCCAGCAGGGCATCCTCGCGGCGGCCTATCAGTGGGGCTATCGCGTGGCGATCATCACCGCCGGCGCGGCGCCGCTGGTCCTTGCCCAGGCCTACAGCTGGAACATCTCCTACGCCGTCATGGCCGCGCTCATGGGCATCGGTGTGCTGGCGGTCCTCGTCGCGCCGCGCGAAAGGGAACATGCGGTGCGGCCCATCCCCGCCGCCGACCTGCCGGCCCGCCCCTTCGCCGAGGCCGCCGAGTGGCTGGTGCGCGGCCTCCTCTTCATCACGGGCGCGTTGATCGCCGGCGCGGGATTGATGGGCGATCCGACCCCACTGACGCTTATGACGGGGCTTGCCGGTTCAGCGGATGCTTTCGGCCTGGCACCGTTGTGGAAGGGCCAGTCCTACAGCATCGCGCTCCAGATCGGCGCGGTGGCACTCGGTCTTGCGATCATCGCCATGGGGTGCTGCGCCATCCCCGGTCATCGCACGCGTCCCGGCGTCTATCTCGGCGGCTCCTTCGGCGCGCCGCTGGCGGATTTCTTCCGGCGCTACGAGGGATCGGCCGCGCTGATCCTCGCCCTCATCTGCATCTACCGGGTGTCGGACTTCGTCCTCAACATCATGAATCCCTTCTATCTCGACCTCGGCTTCACCATGGTCGAGATCGCCGAGGTCCGGAAGATCTTCGGGGTCTTCGCATCGCTCGGCGGTGTCATTCTCGGCGGCTATGCCATTGCCCGCTTCGGGCTGATGCGGTCGCTGCTGGTGGGGGCCTTCGCCGGCGCCATCAGCAATCTCGCCTTCGTCTTCCTCGCGACATCGGGGCATTCCCTGCCGGCGCTTTATGTGGCCATCGGCGTCGACAATGTCTGCGGCGGTTTCTCCGGCACCTGCCTCATCGCCTATATGTCGAGCCTGACCTCCTCAGGTTTTACCGCGACCCAATATGCTCTCTTCTCCTCGCTTTATGCCCTGCCGGGAAAGCTGCTTGCCTCGCAATCCGGCCGGATTGTGGAAGGGGCGGCGAGAGGCGCGGAAAGCGGCGGGCCCGTCGCGCCACTGATGGCGCTCTTTACCGGCACCACGCCGGAATCCTATGCGGCCGGCGCCGCCAAACTGGCGGTATCGCCGGCCGCCCTCGGCGTGGGCTACGTCACCTTCTTCCTCTATTCCGCTTTGATCGGCGTATTTGCCGTGGTGCTGACAGTCATGGTGATGATCAGGCCAACCCGAGGGGCCGCGCCCGCGCCTGAAGAGGTGCCGGCGCGCTGACCTTCACTCGGCGGCGACGCTGCGGGCGATGGGGTTCGGCAGTGCTTCCGGTGCGGCGCTGGAGCCGGAAAATTCCATCTGGTCGATGCGGGAGCCCCGCTTCTGGATCTTCGCGGCCGAGATGTCGATGTCGGAGAGATCCTGTTCCACCTGGCCGAAGTGGCTTTTCAGCTTGCCGGTCCGGTCGACAAGACGGCGCACGTCATCGAGCAGCTTGCGCACCTCGTCCTGGATGAGGTGGGCCTGCTCGCGCATGGCGGCGTCACGCACCAGCCCTTGCACCACCTGGATCGCCAGCATGAGCAGTGAAGGCGAGACCACCAGAACGCGCGCCTTGTGGCTGCGCTGCACCACATCCTCGAAGCGCTCGTTCAGCTCGGCATAGATGGATTCCGACGGCACGAAGAGAAGCGCGATATCCTGGGTTTCGCCGGGCACGAGATATTTCTCCGACACATCCTTGATGTGCTTGCCGATGTCGGATCGCACCCGCGCTTCCGCGACCCGCTCCATCTCGGGGCCGCTGGCGAGCCGAAGCTGCTCGAAGGCTTCCAGCGGAAACTTCGCGTCGACGGCGAGCGCCCGCGCATCGCCGGGAAGATAGATGAGACAGTCGGGACGCACACCGGTGCCGAGCGTCGTCTGGAACGAATAGCCGCTCGGAGGCAGCGCATCCTTGACGATGGCTTCCATCCGGCCCTGGCCGAAGGCGCCGCGGGCCGGCTTGTTCGCAAGGATGGCTTTGAGGCCCGTGACCTGGTCGGTGAGGCTGGTGATGCTGTCCCGGGCCGCGTCGAGCACGGCGATGCGTGCCTCCAGCTTCTGCAATTGCTCGGTCGTGGCGGCGGTGCCGCGCGTCAGGTTCTCGCCCACGCGCTGCGTCACCTGATCGAGCCGTTCGGTGACGCTGCGGCCAAGATCGGCCTGCCGCTGGGCCAGTGCTTCCGCGAAGGCCTGAAGCCGTCCCGCCATCTCCGCATGGGCGCGTGTGAGATCGGCGATATGGCTGTCCGCGGCCTGCGCCCGCTCACCATGGCTCGCGGCCTCCAAAGCCCGCTGCCGCGACATCCGTCCCAGCGCCACAAGGAGCGCGACGAGCAGAAGCAGCACGAGGAGACCTAGACCGGCCATGGCTTGGCTGGCGGTGACGACGGTGTTGCCAATGGTAAGGATCGGAGTTTCCATGCCGTCCCTTAGCAGGATTCGCATCACCTTTCGAGAACAAAAAAAGAACATTTGCTGATAAAGGCGTGCCCGATATGGGCATCGGGGCGCTTTCGAGACCTTTGTTGCGAGGTGTTTGGCTCATGAGTCACAGAATATGGCGCCGCCCTGCGCAGAGGCAGCCAGTCTTGAAGGGTGCTTCTAGATGTAATGTTTTGCGGCGCAACAATTCCGGATCGGGCGTGGAGCCGTGCGCAAGGCAGTATAGATCGCCCAATGTGATCAACGATCTTTGTTGGTGGGTGAGTAGGACTCTGGAAACAGGCGGATTTTCCGCCAAACTTCTTCGAAGAATAGAAGGAATCCATACAATAATAAATTGGTAATTTCTGAAATAGATGCACCTACACCAAGAATAAAATTGCGATTTTATTCAAACATTAATCAAATTTTAGTCACGATGGCGAGAATGAGGAGCATAGCTCTAGGCGCTCGCCAGCAGGATGGCTGGTCGAGGCGAGAGTGAGAAACCCCGGTCGGCGACAGAAGGTCGTCGAGGAGCCAAATGATGTCTTTTCTTTCACATTTTCGCATTCTCACGAAGATCATCGCGTTGATCCTGTTCCTGTCTGGAGTGACAGTGGGCGTTGCCGTGATGGGCACCAGTTCGCTGAGCAGTCTCAATGATGCAACGGACCGCATGGAAGTGGCCGCCGCGAACGCCCTGACCGCAGGACGCCTCAACACCAATCTGGTGGCGATCAACCGTGGCGAGTTTCGCATCGCCATTGATCCAAGCCCGGAAAATCTCAAGCAGGTTCAGACACAGATCGACGAAGAGGCGGCTCTTTTCCAGAAACGTCTCGATGAAATGAAGAGCAGCGAAAATAGACTTGTGAAAGGGCACATCGAGAAAATCGAGCGTCAGTGGCTAACCTATCGCGGCGAACTCGAGGGGACGATCAAGATCGCCAAGGATGTCGGCAACTTTGAGATCGGTGAAGAAACCCGTCGCCTCCGTGATAGCGCCATGGCCAGCCGCCAGGCGGCGGAGGATCTCAGGGCCTCCCTTCGCACGATGGCCACGGAACTGGATGATCGAGTCTCGACGGTTTCGGCTGAAGCGACGGCAGAATACGAAGCGACCTCCGGCCTAATGATCGGCGTATCCGCTGCGGGCATCGTTCTTGGACTTGTGTTCGGCTTTGCCATCGGTCAGTTCGGCGTTGCGAAACCCATCCGCATGATCGTTGACCTGCTTCAGCGCTTGGCTAATGGCGAGCTGAACGTCGATGTCACCGGCACCGAGCGTAAGGATGAGGTCGGCGACGTCGCCCGTACCGCGCTCACCTTCAAGCAGAACGGTCTCGACAAGATCCGTCTCCAGCAGGAGCAGGAAGAAAGCAAGCGGCTTTCGGAGGAACAGCGCAAGAAGGAGATGATGAAGATGGCGGATGATTTCGAAAACGCCGTCGGCGCCATCGTTCAAACCGTTGCTTCAGCCTCGCATGAACTTGAAACCGCGGCCTCCACGCTGACCCAGACCGCCGATCGCACCCAGCAGCTCTCCGTTCTTGTGGCGAGCTCCTCTGAGGAGGCGTCGTCCAACGTTCAGTCCGTGGCGTCCGCTTCTGAGGAACTGGCGACATCGGTACAGGAGATATCCCGTCAGGTTGCCGAATCCTCGCGGATAGCACGCGATGCGGTGGATCAGGCCGACAGGACCGACACGCGTATCAATGAGCTTTCCGAAGCGGCGGACCGCATCGGTGAAGTGGTCCAGCTCATCACCGCCATCGCGGAGCAGACCAATCTCCTGGCTCTCAACGCCACGATTGAAGCCGCACGTGCCGGTGAGGCGGGTAGAGGGTTCGCCGTGGTCGCCCAGGAGGTCAAGGAACTCGCAAGCCAGACCTCCAAGGCAACTGACGAGATCGCATCCCAGATCAGCGGTATCCAGAAGGCGACGCAGGATTCGGTTGGGTCGATCCAGGAGATCAGCACCACGATCAAGCGCGTGGCGGAAATCGCCTCCTCGATTGCAGCAGCCGTCGAGGAACAGGGGATCGCCACGCAGGAGATCGCACGCAACGTTCAGAATGCCGCGATCGGCACGTCCGAGGTTGCCTCGAACATCGGCGAGGTCAACAACGGCGCTGCGGACACGGGCAGCGCCTCGACCCAGGTCCTTTCCTCCGCGCAGGAGCTTTCCAGAGAGGGCAGCCGATTGAAGATGGAAGTCGATGGCTTCCTTCAGACGGTGCGTGCGGCCTGAATCCCGCAGATAAGGTTTGATTACGACAGGGGCCATCGGCGATGAATATCGCCGGTGGTTTTCCATTAAGCCAAAATAGCACGCGGATCGGGTCGCGAATTTTTCAGGGCAAACGGGGTGTATTGTTGACGGGGCGCGAGGCGCCGCTTATCTCCGCGAGCATCATGTCGATCTTGCCCATTCGCATCATTCCCGACTCCGTTCTGCGCCAGAAGGCCGAGCCCATCGCCGCGGTCGACGACGATGTGCGTCGGCTGATGGATGATATGCTGGAGACCATGTACGACGCGCCCGGCATCGGTCTTGCCGCACCGCAGATCGGCGTCCTGAAGCGCATCGTCGTGCTCGACGTCTCGCATCGCGAGCAGGACGATGAAGAAGGCGAAGGGGACGAGGCGGCGGAAAAGCCGGTCGATCGCAAGCCCATGTTCATCGCCAATCCGGAGATCGTCTGGGCGTCCGAGGAAACCAGGACCTACGATGAAGGCTGTCTCTCGATCCCCGATTACTACGAGGAGGTCGAGCGGCCGGCACGTGTGCGGGTGCGGTACCTCGATCGTGACGGCAAGCAGCAGGAGGTCGATGCCGATGGCATTCTGGCCGTCTGTCTCCAGCATGAGATCGATCATCTCGACGGCGTGCTCTTCATCGACCACCTGTCGAAGCTGAAGCGTGACCGGGTCACCAGGAAGTTCGCCAAGCAAGCCAAGCGCGGCTAGCCCTCGCACAGCGCTCCGAAAGGGCTTCAACATGCTTCGGGTCGTTTTCATGGGAACGCCGGATTTTGCGGTTCCCACGCTCTCCGAGATCATCGGCACCGGCCACGATGTCGTCGCGGTCTATACGCGTGCGCCCAAGCCCGCCGGGCGCGGCATGGAGCTGACCAAGACACCCGTGCACCGCTTCGCGGATGGCTTCGGCATCCCGGTTTTCACGCCGAAGACACTGCGCGATGCCGATGCGCAGGAGATCTTCGCAAGCCATGGTGCCGACGTGGCCGTGGTGGTGGCCTATGGCCTTATCCTGCCGCCGCCGGTGCTCGCCGCTCCCGCGCACGGCTGTCTCAATCTTCATGCCTCCATTCTGCCGCGCTGGCGCGGCGCGGCGCCCATCAACCGCGCCATCATGGCCGGAGATGCCGAAACGGGCGTCGGCATCATGCAGATGGAGGAGGGCCTTGACACCGGCCCCGTCGCCATGGAGGAGCGGATCGAGATCGGACGCGATGACGCCGCCGGCGATCTTCACGACCGTCTTGCGCGCCTGGGCGCCGATCTGATGCACCGCGCCCTCGGCGCCGTCATGCGCGGCGGCCTGACCTTCCGCCCTCAGCCGGAGGAGGGCGTCACCTATGCCGCCAAGCTGACCAATGCCGAGACCAGGATCGACTGGCAGCGGCCGGCGGCGGAGATCCACGATCATATCCGGGGCCTCAGCCCCTTCCCCGGAGCCTGGTGCGAAGCCGATCTCGGCAAGGGGCCGGAGCGGCTGAAGATCCTGCGCAGCGCGGCCGGCATGGGGGGCGGCGCGCCCGGCACGCTTCTGTCGGAAGCAGGCGATATCGCCTGCGGCGCGAGCGCGGTGAAGCTGCTGCAGGTGCAGCGCGCCGGCAAAGGCCCCATGGCCTGGGACGACTTCCAGCGCGGCGCGCGTCTTGCCCTTGGCACGAGCTTCGGCTGATGCCGCGCTACAGGCTCCTGATCGAATATGACGGCACCCACTTTTCCGGATGGCAGCGCCAGGAGAATGGGCCCTCCGTTCAGGGCGCCATTGAAGCCGCCATCGCGGCCTTTACCGCCGAGGATGTGAAGATCCGCGGCGCTGGCCGCACCGATGCCGGCGTACACGCACGCGGACAAGTCGCACATGTCGACATCGTCAAGGATTGGCGAACCGATACCGTACGCGATGCCACCAATGCCCATCTCCGCGGGGCCGGCGTGGTGATCTTGGCGGCCGACAAGGTCGAGGACGACTTCGACGCCCGCTTCTCGGCCACCGCCCGGTCCTATGAATATCTGATCCTCGATCGCCGCACACCGCCCGCTCTTGATCGCGGCCGGGTCTGGCACGTACCGGTCAGGCTCGACCATGAGGCCATGCACCAGGCGGCAAAGGTCCTGCTTGGCCGCCACGACTTCACGACATTCCGCGCCTCCGAGTGTCAGGCCAATTCGCCGGTGCGGACACTTGATCGTCTCGACGTCAGCCGCGAGGGCGAAATGGTGGTGGTGCGGGCGAAAGCGCGCTCTTTCCTGCACAATCAGGTGCGCTCCATGGTCGGTTCGCTGAAGCTCGTCGGCGAGGGCAAGTGGACCGCCAAGGATCTGCGCGCAGCGCTTGAGGCGGCCGACCGCAAGGCCTGCGGACCGACCGCGCCAGCCGCGGGGCTCTGCTTCATGAGCGTCGACTATCCGGAAAAGTAGAGCTCCAGGATGCGGCTGTAGAGCCGCGTCAGGGCTTCCAGCTCATCCACCGGCACATGTTCGTCCGCCTGATGCATGGTGGTCCCGACAAGGCCAAGTTCAACCACGGGACAGTAGTCCTTGATAAAGCGGGCGTCCGATGTACCCCCGCCGGTCGATAGCTGCGGCATCCGGCCCGTCTCAGCCTCAACAGCCTTTTGCAGCAGGTCGACAAAGGGGCCCGGCGCGGTGAGGAAGGCTTCCGAATTGCTGGATGCGAAGGTGAGCTCGAATGGGATCCCGCCGGCCGCCTTCGCAACACGGGCACGCAAGAGCGCCTCCAGGGAGGTCAGCGTGTGGAGGTCGTTGAAACGGGCGTTGAAAAGCGCCGTCACACTGGCGGGGATCACGTTGGAAGCCGGATTCCCGACGTCGACGCTGACCACCTCCAGGTTGGACGGCTGGAAATGCTCATTGCCCTCGTCCAGCGGCTGCATGAGCGCGGCGAGAACCGGCAGCGCCGCGCGGATGGGGTTCTGTGTCTTCTCGGGATAAGCGACGTGCCCCTGCTTGCCGTGGATCGTCAGGCGGCCGGTGCAGGAGCCGCGGCGCCCGATCTTCAGCGTATCCCCCATGGCCCCGACGCTGGTCGGCTCGCCGAGCAGACAATGGTCGAAACGCTCGCCCTTCTCCTGTGCCCAGGACAGCAGCTTCTTCGTGCCGTTGATGGCGGGGCCTTCCTCGTCGCCGGTGATGAGGAAGACGATGGACCCTTGGAAGGGCCCCTTGCGGACCTGTGACAGGGCCGCGGCAACCATGGCGGCGACGCCGCCCTTCATATCTACGGCGCCGCGCCCCCAGAGCTTTCCATCGGACACGTCACCTGAAAACGGCGGGTGGGTCCAGCCGGCCTCATCGCCCGGCGGAACCACATCGGTATGTCCCGCCAGCACGAGAACAGGTCCCTCTGTTCCGATCCGGGCATAAAGATTCTCGACGTCGGGTGTATCCGGCGCGGAAAAGACAGGGCGGTGTACGGAGAAACCGGCCTGTTCCAGCACGCTGGCCAGCAGGGCGATGGCGCCGCCCTCATCAGGCGTTACGCTGGCGCAGCGCAGGAGATCGCGGGCCAGCGTAAGCACGTTCACCTCGCCGGCCATGATGTTCAGTCCCTGAGGAGTTCGTTGATCGATGTCTTCGAGCGGGTCTTCTCATCCACCCGCTTCACGATGACGGCGCAGGCAAGGTTCGGGCCGGGCGTGCCGTCGGCCAGCGGCTTGCCCGGCAGCGCGCCGGGAACCACGACGGAATAGGCGGGCACTTCGCCGATGAAGGTCTCGCCCGTCGTGCGATCCACGATCTTCGTGGAGGCGCCGAGGAAGACGCCCATGGAGAGCACCGACCCCTCGCGCACGATCACGCCTTCCGCCACTTCCGAGCGGGCGCCGATGAAGCAGTTGTCCTCGATGATGACGGGGCCGGCCTGCAGCGGCTCCAGCACGCCGCCGATGCCCGCGCCGCCGGAGATGTGCACATTCTTGCCGATCTGGGCGCAGGAACCGACGGTCGCCCAGGTGTCCACCATGGTGCCGCTGTCAACATAGGCGCCGATGTTGACGAAGGAAGGCATCAGCACCACGCCCGGCGCGATGAAGGCCGAGCGGCGCACGATGCAATTGGGTACGGCGCGGAAGCCGGCGGCGCTGAACTCCTTGTCGGTCCAGCCGTCGAACTTGGAGGCGACCTTGTCCCACCATGAGGAGCCGCCGGGGCCGCCGCTGATGGTGACCATGTCGTTGAGGCGGAACGACAGCAGCACGGCCTTCTTCAGCCACTGATGGACGGTCCAGTCGGACCCAACCTTCTCCGCAACACGCGCCTTGCCGCTGTCCAGAAGCGCCAGGGCCTGTTCCACCGCCTCACGCACCTCGCCGGTCGTCTTGGCGGAGATATCGGCACGTGCCTCCCATGCGGCGTCGATGGTTGATTGCAGGTTCGCGTCAGTCATGGGAGGTCCTCGGAAAACAACAGGAAAGATCAGGCGTCGGTGTGTCCGGGACGAGGCCTGCTGTCAAGACTTGCGAACCTGGGTCTTGATGCCGAAGGCAACAGCCACCGCACCCAGAAGCGCGACTGCGACGAAGGCGAAGGCGCTGGAGGGCTCGCCATGGTCGAGAATGCCGCCGATGACGAGCGGTGCCAGGGTCGAGCCGAGATCAAGCCCCGAGTAGACAAAGCCGAAGACCTTGCCGGTGGAGCCGGGAGGTGTTGCGGCCCGCACCATCATGTCGCGCGATGGGCTTGTGGAGCCCACGGCAAAACCGGCCAGGATCACGAAGAGGAAGACGAGCGGCACCGGCAGCGGCAGATAGCCGATGGCCAGCAGCATGAATCCTGCGAAAAACAGACCCACCGCGATGATACGGTCATGGTTGGGGGTCTTGTCGGCAAGAATGCCGCCGCCGAGAGCGCCGACGGCACTGCCAACGAGATAGAGGGTGGTCGCCAGCGCCGCCAGGGTCAGCGAGACATATTGCACCTTCGGCAGAAGTGTCGGCAGGAAGCTCTGAACGCCGGACATGGCCAGGGCAACCATCGCGAAATAAGCGAAGCAGATGAGGATCGGGCGTGACAGCAAGGCGATGGCCGGCGCGCCTGCGCTCGTCGGCGCGGCATGACTGTTCTGCACATGAAGATAGTTGCGCTCGGACAGGATGAGAGCGGCGAAGACCAGGCCGGCAAGCCCGATGATGATGAGCGCGGTGCGCCAGCCGAAGGCGCCGGACAGAGCCAGCACCACCACAGGTGCGGCGGCCCAGCCGAGACTTCCGCCGATGTTGTGAACGCTATAGGCGCGTGCCATGCGGCTGGGTGTCACGCGCGCCGTGAGGATGGAATAATCAGCCGGATGGAACACGCTGTTGCCGAGCCCGGCAATGACGGCGACGGGCAGGAAGAACCAGTAGGACGGGGCAAGGCCGGCAATCACCATGGACAGCCCGAGAAGCGCGATTCCTATGCAGAGGACCCGATGCGGACCGAAGCGGTCCACCACGAAGCCCGCCGCCACCTGGCCGAAGCCTGAGGTGGTGAAGAACACGGACATGATGAATCCGAGCTCGACATAGCCGACGCCGAACTCCGTTCGAAGGATCGGAAACAGCGGAGGCAGCACGAGATGGAAGAAGTGGCTGGAAAAATGGGCGCCGCCGATCAGGCTGATGACACGGCCGTCGCGGTAGGGCAGCGCTGCTGCGGATATCTCACTCACTTCAACCTCCGCCTGGGACTGCCGGAGGCACCCGAAAGCGATGAACTGTCAACAATGGCGGCGGACCATATCGCGACCCGGAGCGCGAGGAAATCGCCCTGCTGTGATCTGGTCCATGACGAAATGTGATGGGGTGCCGCGAAGTCAAGATTTCCGGAACCGCTCCTGCCGCCGCTCGTTGTCCTTGAAACAACGAGGAGGAAGACATGAGCAGCAAAGCTCCACCGGTGCCGCCCGAAAACGCGAACCAGAAGGGGCCGGCACAGCCGCAGACGACCTCCACCGATGATACCCAGAAGGGGCAGGTCCGTACGCAGAACCTCGCAGAGCAAGGCCGCCAGGGAAACATCAAGCAGAACACCACCAACCAGGGCTACCAGCAGGATCGCTGATCGGAGGGTAGAGAGAGATGTCGACATCAACCAAATCGCCCAACACGATCCGGCAGGGCGGTCCCGGCGCATCCCATGAGAATGCCAAGGCACCGCTCGACATCCCGAAAGGAGCCGCGGACAGCGATGCGCGCCAGCGCAGCAAGGTATCCGGCGGCGGTGGCGAGAAGGACAGCCATCACACCCATGACGCCGAGCGAAAAGGAGGTGGCTCCTGAGGCCACCTCCACTCAACGAGCCACCTTCTTAGGGCGCCGGGATGTAGATCTCGGCGCCCTTCTCCTTGAACTCCGCGGATTTCGCCTCCATGCCGGCGAGCTTGTCGGCATAGTCCCGCACGTCCTGGGTGATCTTCATGGAGCAGAACTTCGGTCCGCACATGGAGCAGAAGTGGGCCACCTTGTGAGCCTCCTTCGGCAGGGTCTCGTCGTGGAACGAGCGTGCCGTGTCCGGATCGAGCGACAGGTTGAACTGGTCTTCCCAGCGGAAGTCGAAGCGCGCGCGTGACAGGGCATCATCGCGAAGCTTCGCCGCAGGGTGGCCCTTGGCCAGATCGGCCGCATGCGCGGCGATCTTGTAAGTGATGACGCCGGTCTTCACGTCATCGCGATTGGGCAGGCCCAGATGCTCCTTGGGTGTCACGTAGCAGAGCATCGAGGTGCCGAACCAGCCGATCATGGCCGCGCCGATGGCCGAGGTGATGTGATCATAACCGGGCGCAATGTCGGTGGTGAGCGGTCCAAGCGTATAGAACGGCGCTTCGCCGCAGTGGGCGAGCTGCTTTTCCATATTCACCTTGATCTTGTGCATCGGCACGTGACCGGGCCCCTCGATCATCACCTGACAACCCTTGTCCCAGGCGACTTTCGTGAGCTCGCCCAGCGTCTCCAGCTCGGCGAACTGTGCGGCGTCATTGGCGTCTGCGATGGAGCCGGGACGCAGCCCATCGCCCAGTGAGAACGAGACATCGTACTTGCGCATGATGTCGCAGATCTCGTCGAAGCGCTCGTAGAGGAAGCTTTCCCGGTGATGCGCCAGGCACCATTTGGCCATGATGGAGCCACCGCGGCTGACGATGCCGGTGACGCGTTTTGCCGTCAGCGGCACATAGGGCAGGCGCACGCCAGCGTGGATGGTGAAATAATCGACGCCCTGCTCGGCCTGCTCAATGAGCGTGTCCTTGAACACCTCCCAATCGAGCTTCACCGGGTCACCATTGACCTTCTCAAGCGCCTGGTAGATCGGCACCGTGCCGATCGGGACGGGCGAATTGCGCATGATCCAGTCGCGGATGTTGTGGATGTTGCGGCCGGTGGAGAGGTCCATGACCGTATCGGCACCCCAGCGAATGGCCCAGACCAGCTTCTCCACTTCATCCGCCACGCTGGAGGTGACGGCGGAATTGCCGATGTTGGCGTTGATCTTCACCAGGAAATTGCGGCCGATGATGGTGGGCTCGATCTCCGGATGATTGATGTTGGCCGGAATGATGGCCCGCCCGCGGGCGATCTCGGAACGCACGAACTCGGGCGTGATGAAGGGCGGGATCTCCGCGCCAAAGCTCTCGCCATCAGCAAGGCGTTCTTCGGCGCCCTCGAGCATGCGCGCCCGGCCGAGGTTCTCCCGATGCGCCACATAGATCATCTCCTCGGTGATGATGCCGGCGCGGGCGAATTCGAACTGGGTGATGGGCGTGCCCTGGGGCGCTTCCAGCACTTGGCGTTCGGCGGGGCAGGGTGCCACCAGCTTGTCCGCCGAGACATTGCCGTTGTCCTCGGGCTTCACCGCGCGCGGCGTGGCGGGAACGGCACCGCGTGCCCGGATCCAGCTTTCGCGCACCTGCGGAAGGCCTGCGGCGAGATCGATGATGGCCTCAGGATCGGTGAAAGGCCCAGAGGTATCATAGACGCGGAGCGGCTCTTCATTGGCCGAAGGGTCGAGTGCGATCTCTCGGAAGGGCACCTGGATGTCGGGGCGACCCTCCGGGCTGGAAAAGACCTTGCGGGAACCGCTGATGGCGCCGGTGGTGACGCTTTTGGGAGAGGGGGGCTTCTGATGAATGTTCATTTGTGGATTTCCTCCAATAGACTGCAGGAAATCCGGGCGTCAGCGAATCGCGGTGCGCTTTTTTGGATGTGCGCGGTGTCCGTCCCTTCGCCGGTATGACCCGGATCAGGTTCTAAGGGTCACCGCGGCGTCCTGATGGACCGTCGGTATCTCAGCCCCTTCACGGGGCCCCCCTCGGAATAGCGGGAAGCATCCGCCCCTTGGGCGACGCTGTCAACGGTTCAGCAGGATCTCTTCCAGGAAAGCGGTCAGATCGTCGGTCACATGGTCCACATGCGGACCCTTCACCGCGTCTTCGGCATGGCGCATGCGTTCCGAAACGTCCTCGCCATCAGGTGTCACGAGAACGGTGGTCATGCCCAGCTGGTGCGGCACGATGAGGTTGTGGGCGAGATCCTCGAACATGGCCGCACGTTCCGGCGCCACGCCGAAATGCGCGAGGAAACGCTCATAGACCACGCTTTCCGGCTTGGGTACGAAATCGGCGGCGGCGATGTCGAAGATGCCATCGAAAAGATCGCGTATGCCGATGGCCTTCGCGACATCTTCCGCGTGCTTCACCGATCCATTGGTGAGGATGAAGCGCTTGCCGGGTAGCCGTTCGATGGCAAGCGCCAATGCCGGATTGGCGGTGATGCGGCCATGGTCGATCTCATGGACGAAATCCATGAACTCATGCGGATCGATGCCGTCGACCGTCATCAGACCGCGCAGGGTCGTGCCGTGCTTACGGTAGTAGTGCTTCTGCAGCGCGCGAGCGGATATGCCGTCGATGCCGAAGCGGTCGGCGATGAACAGCGACATGCGCTGGTCGATCAGCTCGAACAGCCGGCTCGACGGCGGATAGAGCGTGTTGTCGAGGTCGAAGATCCAGGCCTCGACCGTCTTGAAGGAGCGCGGCTCAGCGCCGGATGAGGGTTCCGGCGCCATGATCCGTGAGGAGTTCGAGCAGTACGGCATGGGGCACCTTGCCATCCAGGATGACCACGGCCTCCACGCCGCGTTCCAGCGCATAGATGCAGGTCTCGACCTTGGGGATCATGCCGCCGGTGATGGTGCCGTCGGCGATGAGGTCGCGGCACTGGTCCACGGTGAGCTCTGGGATCAGCTCCTTGTCCTTGTTGAGGACGCCTGGAACGTCGGTGAGGAGAAGGAGGCGCTTGGCGTTCATGGCCCCGGCGATGGCACCCGCGAAGGTATCGGCATTGACGTTATAGGTCTGGCCGTCGCGGCCGATGGCGACCGGCGCCAGAACGGGCGTGATCTCAGCATTGAGCACCGCGTCCAGCACCGTGCGGTTGACCGTCTCCGGCTCCCCGACGAAACCGAGGTCGACGATCTTCTCGATGTTGGAATCCGGATCGACCACCGTGCGCGAGACCTTGCGCGCCGTGACCATGCCGCCGTCCTTGCCGCAAAGCCCGATGGCCTTGCCGCCCTCGGCTGCGATGGTGCCGACGATCTGCTTGTTGATGGAGCCCGCCAGCACCATTTCCACGATCTCGACGGTGGCCTTGTCCGTGATCCTGAGCCCTGCCGCGAATTCCGATTTGACGCCCAGTTTCTCCAGCATCTTGCCGATCTGGGGGCCGCCGCCGTGCACCACGATGGGCTTCACGCCCGACTGCTCCAGCAGCACCACGTCCTCGGCGAAGTCTTCGGCTGCCGCCGGGTCGCCCATGGCATGGCCGCCGTATTTGATCACCACGATCTCCTGGTCGTAGCGCTGCATGTGCGGCAGCGCCTGGACGAGGGTTTCAGCCTGGGTCTGAACGTCGGGCAGGGTGATGTCGGGCATGAGGCAACCTGTGGCGGGAGCGGGAATTCGAGCTGTTTCTAGCCCCCGAATGCGTCAGGGAAAAGACCCCCGCTCGCAAACTGTCGACGGCATCGGCGCTTTTCAGGCGCCAAGCTCGGTCATTAGACGCACGATGGAGGCCCGAAGCGCGGGAATGCCGTCGCCGGTGCGCGATGAGGTGGCCACAATCTCCGGATAGGCCGCCGGCCGTCGCGACAGCTGCTGCAGCACCGTCTCGCGGCGCGCATCAAGTTCCGCCGGGCGCAGCTGATCGGTCTTGGTGAGCACGATCTGGTACGACACCGCGGCCTTGTCCAGCTCGTCGAGGATCTCGGTATCGGCGGTTTTCAGCCCGTGCCGAGAGTCGATCATGACAAAGATGCGCGCGAGATTGGCGCGGCCTGCAAGGTAGGAGCGGATCAGCCGGGTCCAGGCCTTGACCTTTGCCTCAGGCGCCTGGGCGAAACCATAGCCCGGCAGGTCGACAAGCTTCAGGGCGCCGTCGAGGTCGAAGAAGTTGATCTCCTGCGTCCGGCCGGGCGTGTTCGACACCTTGGCCAGCGTTTTCCGGTAGGTCAGCGCGTTGAGGAGGCTGGACTTCCCTGCATTGGACCGGCCGGCAAAAGCGATCTCCAGCCCCTCCATGGGTGGCAGCTGGTCGAGTTTCACCGAACCCTTCATGAAGGTGCAGGGGCGGGCGAAGAGCTTGCGACCGGCTTCGGTCAGGGGATCCGTTTCGATCATGGTGTCTGGTTCCGTGCCGCCCTGAGAGCGGCGATGTTCGCGCCCCGGATGGCGGCAAGATGTTCTGTAATGGTCTCCGGAGGCCAGTTCCACCAGGCGATGGAAAGCAGTTCATCGATCGTGGCGGGATCAAACCGCGTGCGAAGCACCCGGCCCGGATTGCCGGCAACGATGGCATAGGGCGGAACGTCCGATCCGACCACCGCCTCTGTGCCGATGATGGCGCCGTCGCCGATGCGCACGCCCGGCAGGATGGTGGCCCGTGCGCCGATCCACACGTCGTTGCCGATGACGGTGTCACCCCTCACATTCGCCGTGTAGCTGGCGATGTCGAAACCGGCTTCCCAGCCCCTGCCGAAGATGTTGAACGGAAAGGTCGAGAAACCGGCCATCGCATGGTTTGCGCCGTTCATGATGATGCGGGCGCCGGTGCCGATCGCGCAGAAGCCGCCGATCTCCAGGCGGTCTCCTAGGAAGTCGAAATGATAGAGCACATTCCGCTCGAAGAAGGCCTCCGGCGCATCGGGGTCATCGTAGTAGCTGTACGCCCCGACGCCGACATTGCCGCGACCTTCCGCCAGAGGCTTCAGAAAAACGATCCGCGAATGCTCCGGCACCGGGTGAAGCGTGTCGGAATCGGGGCCGTGCATGGGCGTGCCTCCTTGTCAGCGAAACAGTCGACGAGGCAGGCATGAGAAGCGAGGCATTCAGCCTCGCCTCAAGCGCCCTCAGCTCTGCGTCTTCTTCTTTCGATCGAATATGCCCTTCAGATTGTCGAACAGTTCGATCTTGGCGCCCTGGCGCTTCATGATCAGGCCCTGCTGCAGGATCGACAGGAAGTTGTTCCACGACCAGTAGATCACGAGACCCGCCGGGAAGGATGCCAGGAGGAAGGTGAAGAACACCGGCATCCAGGTGAAGATCATGGCTTGCGCCGGATCGGGCGGCGTCGGGTTCATGCGCATCTGCAGGAACATCGTGATGCCCATGATGATGGGCCAGATGCCGATCATCAGGAAGGTCGGCGGATCCCAGGGGATGAGGCCGAACAGGTTGAAGATCGTCGTCGGATCCGGTGCGGACAGATCGCGGATCCAGCCGAAGAAGGGCGCGTGGCGCATTTCGATGGTGACGAACAGAACCTTGTAGAGCGCGAAGAACACCGGGATCTGGATCAGCACGGGCCAGCAGCCGGCCACGGGATTGATCTTCTCCCGCTTGTAGAGCTCCATCATCTCCTGCTGCTGCTTGACGCGGTCGTCCTTATAGCGCTCCCGCATCTTCATCATTTCGGGCTGCACCATCTTCATCTTCGCCATGGACTTGTAGGACTGGTTGGCCAGCGGCAGGAAGATGAGCTTGACGATCACGGTCACGACGAGGATTGCGATGCCGAAATTGCCGAAGAAGTGGAAGAAGAAGTCGATGGCATAGAACATCGGCTTGGTGATGAAGTAGAACCAGCCCCAGTCGATCATCAGCTCGAAGCGGGGGATCGACTGCTCGTTCTCGTAGCGGTCGAGGATGTTGGTTTCCTTCGCGCCGGCGAACAGGCGGGTGGAGACTTCGGCCGTCGCGCCGGCCGCAATATCCTGCGCCGGCATCAGGTAATCGGCCTGATAGGTCGGAGTTCCGCCGGCGGTGCCGGTGATGAAGCGGCCGGTGAAGTCCTGCTGGGGGGGCACCAGCGCCGCTGCCCAATATTTATCGGTGATGCCGAGCCAGCCGCTGTTCGACTGGTAGGTGAAGGCCTTCTGGTCTTCAAAGTCCGAGTACTTCACCTCCTGCAGGCCCTGATCGCCGAGGACGCCGATCATGCCTTCGTGCAGGATGTAATAGCCGGCCGTTTGCGGCAGCCCGTGGCGGGACACCAGCGCATAGGGGAAGAGCTGAACCGCGGCGGCACCGTTGTTGGTGACGCTATCCTTGACGGTGAACAGGTAATCGCGGTCGACGGAAATCTCGCGGCGGAAAGTGAGGCCTTGCCCGTTATCCCAGGTCAGCGTGACCGGGGTGTCCGGGGTCAGCGTGCCCGAGCCTTCCTGCGTCCATACGGTTGACGCGCTCGGCAATGCATCGGCCGGCACCCCCTGCGAGCCCACCCAGCCGAATTCGGCATAATAGGGATGCGCGCTGCCAACCGGTGAGAGCAGCACGATGTTGGAACTGGAGGGGTCTACCGTCTCGCGATAATCCTTCAGCGCCAGATCATCGATGCGGCCACCCGTGAGCGCGACGGAACCGCGAACGCGCGGCGTGTCGATGGTGATGCGCTGGCTGCGGGCAAGCGCCTCTTCGCGGCTCGCGGCGGGCGCGATGGCGGGTGTTACCTGCGGTGTGGTTGCGGGCGTCTGCGGCTGGGCGCCTTGGCCCGGCTGTCCGGCGGTAACGGAATCGGCCGGCGTGTCTTGAACCGCGGCCTCACGCGTCGGTGTCCCGACGAAATATTCCCATCCAACGAGCACGCCGATCGACAGCACGATGGCGATGATGAAGTTACGATTGTGGGTCATCACTCTTGTCTTCCCGTGGATGTACGGCTTTGGCCCGTCCAGCGCCGTTCTTGTGAACGCGCGCGAAGGCGGCTGCAAGGTCTGAAAGCATGGTTTCAAACGGTGCGTCGATAAGACCGCGCCGTGCGACGATCACATAATCATGACCGGGACGCGCATTTGTATCCGCGACGCGAGGCACCGCCACGCGCAGCCGGCGCCGGATGCGGTTCCGCTCGACGGCATTTCCGACTTTGCGCGTGATGGTGAAGCCGAGCCTGATCAGGGACACGCCGTCAGCGCGGTCGCGGGCCTGAAGCGTCAGGAGGTCGGCATGGGCGCGCCTGCCGCTGGAAGCGGCCTTGAAGTCCGCGCGCCGTCTCAAGCGATCGAGCCGCGGGGCCTCTGAGGGGTCCCGCACGGTCGTTATCGTCAGGCCGACAGGCGCTTCCGTCCGCGGGCGCGGCGAAGAGCGATGATCTTACGGCCGTTTTTGGTCGCCATACGGGCGCGGTAGCCGTGGCGGCGCTTGCGCACGAGCTTGCTCGGCTGATAGGTGCGTTTCACGGGTCGTCTCCGTCGGCGTCAACGCGGGCTGTCGCGCGCGCCGTTACAAGCTGTCAAACATAAGGAGGGCGCCCGCCACTTCCGCGGACGCCCGATGTCGGGGGCTTATAAGGGACAGCCGGAGGTTTCGTCAACGCATGACAGGAGGTCATGTGCGAGGCGAGACAAAGACGACAGGAAACGCAGGGCGGGGCATGAGCGGTTTATTGACACCAGACGTCTGCATCATCGGCGGCGGCGCTGCGGGCACGACAGCGGCCCTCGCCCTAGCCGCCATGAACATACCCACCGTTCTTGTGGAACGGGGCGAGGTCGGGCGTGGTGCACAGGCCCAGACGGAACACGCCGCATTCCTCGCCGCGGCCGCCCGGGCCCATGTGGTGCGGACGGCGCGGCGGTTCGGTATCTCCTCGTCCGCTCCCAAGGTGGATTGGCCGGCGGTGAGGGCCCATGTCGCGCAGGCGGCCGAGGCCTTGGCGCCAAACACCAGCGCGGCGCGCCTGACAGCGCTCGGGGTTCAGGTGATCGCCGCTGATGCCTCCTTCGTTGATCACCGTACGGTTCAGGCGGGCAGTCACACCATCAGGGCGCGCCGCTTTATCCTGGCCACCGGTGTTCGCGCGCTGCTGCCGCCGGTGCCGGGGCTCTCGGAGACACCCCATCTGACGCTTGACTGCGTCATGACGCTCGAGGAAATGCCAAAGAGGCTGCTGATCCTGGGGCAGGGACCTCGTTCGATCGAACTTGCTCAGGCCTTTGCGCAGTTGGGATCCCGGGTCGCCATCGTGGGGGCATCCCCGCTTGCCGATCTCGCCGTTGAATGGCGCGAACCCATCCTGGCGAGCTGCCGCCGCGACGGCGTCATGTTTCATGAGGCCGCCGTCGCCTCGGTCCGGCTGGAGAAGAGCGGCATCAAGGCCGAATTGGCGGATGGCACGCAATTGACCGCCGGCCATCTTTTGGTGGAAGCGGAAACATCGCAGGAGATCGAAGCGCTGCGTCTCGATCTGGCCGGTGTCCGGCATGATGACAGGACGATCGAGGTCGATCAGAGGCTGCGCACCAGCAACCGCCGCGTCTTTGCCATCGGCTCCACGGCCGGAAATCCCGCCGCCGAAGCCGCCGACGCGGCGATCGTGATCCGGAACATCATATTCCGGCAGCCGGCGCGCCGGACTGATGAGCACCTGCCATATCTGATAGCAACCGACCCTCCTTACGCCAGCGTTGGCTTGGATGAAGAAGCAGCGCACCGCCGGGCCGGTGTCATCAGGATCTTCCGCTGGCCCTATCATGACAACGCCCGCGCGCAGGCCGAAGCCTCTACCAGCGGCCATATTCGCATCGTCACCGATGCCAGGACACGTGTTCTTGGCGTGTCGATCGTCGGGCATGGCGCCGGAGAGTTGATCCATACATGGGCCGCTGCCGTAAAACATCGCCGATCGCTGGCCGAGGTCGCGGACGTGCTCGCAACCTATCCGGCTTTCAGCGATCTCGGACGTCAGGCCGCAGCGGTGCTGCAGGTCGAACATTTGACGAACCCGAGAGTGCAACGCATCATCAGATTTCTGCGCCTCGGATAACGGCGCGCAACTCCGGTGATGGAGTATCATGAGGAATTTCCCGAGGTTGGGCCTTTCCGGAAAGCTTCTCGGCCTCACCATCCTCTTCGTGATGGTGGCGGAAAT
Source organism: Agaricicola taiwanensis (assembly GCF_014635245.1). Taxonomy (GTDB): domain Bacteria; phylum Pseudomonadota; class Alphaproteobacteria; order Rhizobiales; family Methylopilaceae; genus Agaricicola; species Agaricicola taiwanensis. Next base: position 910,625 of record NZ_BMCP01000001.1, read on the forward strand.
CCTGATCTATGTGCCTGCGATTGCCAACTATCGCGAGCGCTGGCTTGAGGACCGTCTCGGCCGCGCACGTTCTGTTGCGCTCGTTCTTGAGGCCGCACCCGCTGAAATGGTCTCGCCCGCGCTGACGCGTGAGCTCCTGCACAGCGTGGGCGCGAAGGCGGTGGCGCTGAAGCTCAGCGGTGCACGCAAGCTCCTTGCCATCTCCGACACGCCGGAGGAGGCCTCTGAACTGGTCGACCTGCGTGAATCCCGCTTCTGGACAGCGATTCCGGAAGCGCTCGGCACCTTGCTGGCGCCACCAGGCCGCACCATCCGTGTGGTGGGAGCCGCGGATCGGGGCGAATTCGTCGAAGCCGTGCTCGAGGAATCCGCCCTGAAGGCGGCCATGCTGAACTTCTCGGTCAATCTGTTGCTTGTTTCGCTGCTGATTACCGCGATCACCGGTGCCATGCTCTACGTCTACCTTGACCGCATGATCGTGCGGCCGGTGCGACATCTGACCGGCAGCATGACGCGCTTCCGTTCCGACCCCGAGGGTGAGGGTATCGCCGAAAGCTCGGATCGCGATGACGAGATCGGCATCGCCGAGCGCGAACTTGCAGCTCTTCAGCATCAGCTTCGCGGACAGTTGCAAAGCAAGGCACGCCTGGCGGCGCTGGGCCTTGCCGTGTCGAAAATCAATCACGATCTGCGCAACCTTCTGGCCTCGGCCCAGCTCCTCTCCGAGCGTCTGGAGGATTCCTCCGATCCCATGGTGCGGCGCGTGGCGCCCAAGCTTCTCAGCACCATCGAGCGCGCGGTGGATTATTGCCGATCGGTGCTCGCCTATGGCCGGGCCCAGGAGCGGACGCCGGAGCGCGCCCGCGTGCTCCTGTCCGATGTCGTCGATGATGCCGAGGAGGCTGTGACACTAGGACGCCCCAGTGGCATCGCCTGGATCAGCGCCATTGAGAGGGGTCTTGAGATCGATGCCGATCCGGACCAGCTCTTCCGCGTGCTTGTCAACCTCACCGGCAACGCGGTGCAGGCGCTGGAATCCAAGGGCGACCTTGATCCGGCGCGTGATCAGATCCGCATTTCCGGACGGCGCGAGGGCGGCCTTGTGATCATCGAAGTCTCCGATACCGGCCCCGGCCTGTCGGAAAAAGCACGGCAACATCTCTTTGAGGCCTTCCACGGCTCGACGCGGCAGGGCGGAACGGGCCTCGGACTGGTCATTTCTCACGAGATTATCCGCGCTCATGGCGGCGAAATCCGTCTTGTGGAGGGCACGCTCGGCGCCACCTTCCGCATTGTTATTCCCGACCGTCCACTCGATCTTGCCGCACATGCGCGCGAAAGGAAGCGAGCTCGGACTTGAAATGCGCGCGCTGACCGATTAATCAGGCGCACCAACGCGGATCACCGCGCTGCGCGCCCGTAGCTCAGCTGGATAGAGCACCAGACTACGAATCTGGGGGTCAGAGGTTCGAATCCTTTCGGGCGCGCCACTTACGAACAAAACTGGGCACTCCTGCCGGAGTAGCCCCTCCACCCATCACAAGCCGCTCCAGAACGTCGCGCCGTCCGTGGATGCGGATTTCCGTGTCATCGACTTCGACCTGATCGATGACGGAGCGCAGGTAGGCGCGGCGGAACGGGATGGCACCGTTCGCCACGTTCTCGCGCATCAAGGCGGCGAAGGCGTTGATTTTATCTTCGGTGATGCGAGTATCTGGCTGGAGTTCGGCGAAAACGCGGTCTTTGGCTACCCGAGCCTGATCGCGTTCGCCTTTCAGAGCTGCCAACCGGTCCTTGAGCGTTGGATCAGATGCGTCGGCGATGCCGTTTTCAATTGCCAGATACAGCCGCGATAGGCGGTTCTCGCAGTCGGCAACCTTGTTCTGTAGAGCCGTGAGACGTTGCGCATGGTCTTCGCTGCGCGAGGCCTGCCGGGACAGCAGCCCGCCGAGGAGAGCCCGCACTCTTTCCGGAGTGAACAGGGAGGCGTTGAGCTGGTCCGTGACCAGTTTGTCGAGCTTGTCCATCGGGACGGACCGTCCCGGGCAGGCAGACTTTCCCTGCTGGGCGCAGGTGGCGCAGGTGTAGTAGCGATAGCGCCCGGACTTGCCCGTCCGCAGCGTCATGCCGCCCCCACAGCTGGCGCAGGTCGCAAGGCCAGTCAAGAGGATCGGGCCGGTGACGACGCGAGGCGGCGTCTGTTTGGGATTGCGGGACTTTAGCCGGGCCTGAACGGCGTCGAACAAGGCGGGGTCGATGATAGGGGCGACCGCGACCATGACCTGGTCGGCCATGGGCTTATCTTCCTTCGTCTTCCAGACTTTGCGGTTGAACCGATACTCGCCCTTGTAAGTGGGGCTGGTGAGAAGGCTGTGCAGCGGGCCGATACCCCAGCGCGCGCCGCGCCGCGTGCGGTAGCCGCGCTCATTGAGGTAGGAGACAAGGGCCTTCACGCCGAGGGGGCCGCTCGTGCCATTGCCTTCATGGGCCAGTTTGAACATGAGCCGCACCACTTCCGCCTCCACGGCATCGATGGCGAGGCGTTTCTTGGTCTTTGCTCCCCGCTGCTCCGCAGCCACGATGGCATAGCCGTACGGGGCGACAGCGCCATTCCAGAAGCCTTGACGGGCATTCTCTTGCATGGCGCGGAGAACATGCTTTGCGTTCTCTTTTGACTGGTATTCATCGAACAGAGCGAAGACCTGCCGGACCATGACGCTCATGGGGTCATCGCCAAGGTCCTGGGTGATGCTGACCAATTTGACGCCGTGCTTGCGCAGGCGGCGCACATTGTATTCGAGCGCGAAATGGTCGCGGGCAAAACGGCTGAAGGAATGGACGATGACGACGTCGAAAGGGGAGTCCCCGCCCGCCGCAAGTTCCAGAAGACGCTGAAGTTCGGGGCGCCGGTCGTCGGTGCCGCTCAGTCCCGCGTCAACGAACTCGATAACGACCTGCCAGCCGCGTGCCTTACAGAAGTCCTGTGCCTGACGGCGCTGGTCAGGAATGGAGAGATCGTTCTCGGCCTGCCGGCCGGTGGAAACTCGCAAGTAGAGGGCAGCACGCACGGTTGCCGCGTCTTTCTCCTCCAGGTTCGTCCGGTTGAGCAACTTCATGACAGTGCCCCTTCAGTTTCCGGCACTATCTCATCCGTTTTGGGCCGTTTCGAGTCGTCTGTTGTGCAGCGGCCTGTTTCCAGCAGGAGAAGTATCTGCGGCATCAGGAAGGATTCGATAGCGTCCAGCTCTTCTGGCGTGACGGGCAGATTCTCAAGGTCGTCTGAGATGACCGCAGGGCGCGAACTGTCCCCGCTGCCAGCCTGTCGGCTGGGAGCAGAGCGCAGCAATTCACGATGGCTGGACTTGCGTCCGCGCATCTCCGCGTCCTCTGGATGGGGTTGGTTTTGGTAGTCACGATGACGGCTTAGATCTGGCCGTCATCGTCATGGCGTCGGTCCTTCAAGCCGCCGCCGGGATCAAACGCGGCTGATTCATCGCCGCGTCGGGTGTCTTCAAACAAGAGCTCAAAGCCAGGCCGCTGCACGGCATCTTTGAGAAAGGTGAGGAAGGCACGGCCGATGGCCTGTGCCTCGGGTGTGACCTTGCGACCATGGCCCCAGGCAAAGAAGCTGTCTTCCATCTGCTGGTGGTACCGCGGGTCGTCCAAGTCCGGGCCATGGCGGCCGGACAGGAGAATGGCCATGAGGTTGACGATCTCCTGAAACGCCGCCGTGGTCTGCTCGGACGTGGCATTTTCGAGATCTAGCCGGTCATGCCCTTCAGCGATAAAATGCTGGAAAGGGTCCGGCATCATGATTGTAATCTTTGGATTCGCCATAGCCGAAACCTTTACGATCGAGCCATTTGTGCTGGCTTTGTAGCAGGCCAGCCACAAGCTGTTCCACGCGGAAACCTCGCGTCCTGCCGACTAGCCCATTCGTGGGCCAGTCGCGCGCTGCCGGATGACGCGGTTTACGGCATCGAGGCTGGCGAAGGTCTGTCGGGCGTCCTCCGAGTGTGGAGGGGCCAGGGCCAGCTCGCGGTAGAGCGTGCCACGCAGTGCGTGCAGTTCGGACAGGGTCAGGGCTTGAAGGTCTTGAAGGGTGTAGGTGCGAGACATCGCATTTCCTTTCTCTCGCGGCCCCGCCAATCGGGGCCTTTGAGCCCCACACACAGATCATCGGCAGAAGGACCGATGGCGGGTTGCGGAAGAGAAGGGAAAAGTGGCCTGCACGGCGCACGAGAGGGCTGCGTCCGGAACAGCCGAACGCAAAGCAAGGCGTTGCAATCTTCGCAGAAATGTTTGCTGGCGGAGAAACGCGCGTGCTAAAATAGGCTTATATTGGAGAGACTATTTGAGAGATTTACGTGTCTATTTTGATCAGCGTACGGGGCGATCTGACGATGGCTCAGGTACGGCAAGCTATATTTGAGGCTCTTGGAGAAATCGAAGACGAACACAATCTGCGCCATTCGCGCAACGTAACGGTTTTCGTAAACCCCATCGACGAATTCGGCGAGAAGGTTGTCCTGCGTGACGAGCGCGGCAAGGTGCTTTCGCGCGTGACCAAAAAGGGTCCTTACCAGTCAGCGGCCGACGAATACAAAATCTAAATGCCGGGCTGAAAGGACGAAGGAAAGGATGTGCGGCATGAAACTGCCGCCCTGTTACATCGGGCTTGAGCAGGCCCGCCAGGTGCTGGCTGAGATCGGCGTCGAGCTGACGCCGCGCCAGATGAAACGTGCAGCGGACCGTGATGCGCATGGCCACAGAAAGCTACCGTTCTTCGTGGACCCGGTGGAAGGCACACTAAAGATCGAGAAAGGCACGCTTGTTGCCATCTATCAGCAACTACAGAATGATGCCGTCCGCGACTTCAACAATAGTGATTGACTTCGATGTTCATATTTTGTTCTATACTTGAAACAACAATAAAAACAATGAATTTGAATGGCAGATATAAGGAAACGCACGGGCAGTAACGGCACGAACTACCAGGTCCGGTATCCCAGCAAAAATACAAAGAGCGGCTACGCGTATGCCACCTTCGACACGTTGAAGGAGGCGCGCGCCTTTACCGAGAATCTCGGGGGCCTGAAGCATATAGCCGGCGGACGGAAGGTCACCGTGCCAGAGGCGGTGCAAATCTGGCTCGACACCTGCGAGAAGATTGGGCGCGATGGACGGGAGAAGGTGGAAACCACCACCCACGTGGAGTACCAGCGCCGGGGTTCTATTATGAAGGCGTATGCATGGGAAAAGCACCTGCACGAGCTTGAGGCTTCCGATGTCGTGCATTTTCGAAACTGGCTTCTTCAGCATAAGAGCCGTGATCTGGCTCGCCGCACACTTTCCTCCTTCCATTCGGTTATTATCGAGATGAGGCTGCAGGGCCTTATCAAGGACGATCCTGCCGCCGGCATCACCATCCGCGCCGACGGACGATATGAAGAGGATGACAGGGAAGTCCGTATCCCGACAGATGAAGAGGTTCGGGCGCTCCTGAAGGCGGCAGATGCCATGGGTGAAGGGTCCGAACAGCTGGCGAAAGCTTGGCGTCGCTATCGCCCGATGATCTACCTCGCCGTGTTTTCCGGTATGCGCCCGTCCGAGTATCGCGGCCTCGCATGGAGCAACATTGCCATGGACCGCGTGCACGTCCGGCAACGCGCAGACCGCCTCAACCAGATCGGGCCGGTCAAGTCGCGCGCCGGCCGGCGCACTATCTATCTTCCCGAAGCCGTCGGGAGGATGGTCATGGACTGGCGCCAGCATTGCCCCGCGTCAACGCTGGGCCTCGTGTTCCCCACTGCGCATGGCAAGCCGATGGCGCTCAACAATTTTGCACGGCGCTGCTGGGAGCCCCTGATGAAGGCGGCGCAACTGATGGAGCTCGACCCAGATGGGGAAGGTGGAGCCATGCGGCCTCGTTTCACGCCGTATGGCTTAAGGCACTATTTCGCTTCCAAGCTGATTGCCAAGGGCGAGGACTTGAAGTTCATCCAGACCAGCATGGGTCATGCCGACATTCAGATCACCCTGAACGTCTACGGACATCTGCTGAAGGATAAAGAAGCCAGGCATCAGCGGACGGCCGAAGAATTCGCCGCCGAGTTGATGGCGGCCGAGTAGATTTTAGCTAGTAAGAACAAAAGGAGAAAATTGATGTGGCAAATATGTGGCAAATCGGCTGGAGCCCGCAGAAATGCTGGTTTCTTTCTCAGCTTCCCAAGCTGAATGTCGCGGGTTCGACCCCCGTCGCCCGCTCCAGTTTAAATTCAATAACTTAGCAGGTTTCGTATTTGCATAATCCGCGTAATTCGCCTGTACTTGCCACAAATCGAGAGTCCGCTGTAACCCGCAGAAATCCTCGATTGTCTGGCGTGGCCCGTCTGGGCTTGTGGCAAGCTTGTGGCGAATCGCGTTTTGTCACTGCCCCCGCTGCAGTCAAGAATTCTTGACAGCGCCCCGGCTTGTTTAGCTACGTTGAAGCGATGAGCCAGGCTGATCGGATACGTCAAACCGCTATCGAGAAGTATATTCTGCCCGCCCGCGCGGCCGGGCAAACAGATGTCATAATTCGTGCCGGCGATCTCCACAGTGAGGTGGGGCTCACGAACGCCATGCCTGCCATCTGCAGCGTACTGCGCGGGGGCAGGTTTGAACAATTGGCAGGCGTGAGAAGGGCTGACGTCGCCGGTCCGGTCAACGGGGCAAACGTATATTTTCGATTTGACCTCATCCAGCGAAGCGATGCGTCTGGTCCACTGCTTTCCCAGCCTCCCGTACCTGCGTCTCGAACCGCGACACGACCCGCTACGGCAGGGCACGACGGCTTGGACCTGAGCGATGCGCTCGTGCTGGTGTCGTGCGTAAAAAGCAAGCTGTCCCGGACTGCTCCGGCCCGGGAGCTTTACTGTTCCGCCTGGTTTGCCAAAGTGCGGCGCCTGATCGAATCTCAGAATGCCCATTGGTTCATCCTGTCCGCCTTGCATGGCCTCGTGAAACCAGACAGGAACATCGCTCCCTATGAGGAGACATTGAACAAGTTTGGCGTTGCAGATCGCCGGAAGTGGGCCGCACACGTTTACGAGGCCCTTGAGCCTGAACTTGGCGCTTACCCGCGCGTCGTATTTTTCGCCGGTCTCAGGTATCGCGAGTTTCTTATCGGGCCAGTTCTAAGCACCGGTCGACAAGTCGATGTCCCCATGGAAGGGCTGGCCCAGGGAGAGCAACTCTCTTGGCTTGGTAATCATCAATGAGCCGATTGGAGGATTTAACCCGGCTTTACAGTCTGCTCGGCCGATTGGAGACCGCCGGCGGGAAACGGACGCTGAACGGCCTTGGAACAACGCGAGACTGGCCGCGCCGCGGAGTCTACTTCTTCTTTGAATCTGGCGAAGAAAGATCCGAAAGTGGAACGGGACCACGTTTGGTTCGGATCGGAACCCATGCTCTGGGAGCCGGCGCCCAATCGACCCTGCGCCAACGTTTGCGGCAGCATGGCGGTCGTTCTGCCGGAGGGGGCAATCACCGCGGTTCGATCTTCCGTCTTCTTGTCGGCGAGGCACTTTTGACCCGGGATGCATGTCCATCCTGTCTGTCCTGGGGGGTCAAAGGCGATATCGGTAAGGCCGCAGCGTTGCTGGCCAGAAGCCGGATCGAGCTATCAGCGTTGGAAGCGCCCGTTGAAATCGCCGTTAGCACCTATCTGAGGGCGATGCCTTTCCTCTGGCTCTCTGTTGATGACGATCCGGGGCCTGACAGCTTGCGGGGCGTCATCGAGCGCAATTCGATAGCGCTGCTCAGCAATTTTAATCGACCGCCACTGGACCCGCCGTCGGACGACTGGCTCGGCCGCCTGTCCGGCAGGGAGAAGGTGCGCCGATCCGGCCTGTGGAATCAGCGCCATGTTGACGAGGACTATGACCCTGCCTTTCTCGATGTCCTTGAGGATGTGATTTCCCGCGCATGATTGCCAGCCGTTCGCTCTTTGCGCGCAGGGCTTGGGAAAAACGAGGCAGGCAGTTCTCCCCGTACGACCCGAAGTGCCGTGATGACCGCTTCTTCCAGATCGCCTGAGAACGATGATCGGCCCACGACGTCGTTTATGAGCCACTCCGCAAGCTCACTGTCGATGCTGATTGTCACTTTGTGCTGACGTTGTAGGTAGGCCTTCATGTCGCCGGGCCAGAGAGCCTTGCGTCTTGCCGAATGGGTCTTCCAGCGGTGATAGCCCATGACCAATCCTTTCTCTGTCATCCGGTTAGATTTGCGTTCGCGTTAGCAACCGCGGTGACCTTGGGGCCGCGTGTGACCGCCTCTGTGGCGGGTTTCCTCAAACATTGACGCTGAGTTCTGGCCGGGCGCGCCGTCTGGTCAAACCCCGCCCGCACCACTCCCGCCCTCAAGAGGCGGGACCGTGTTAGGGCCTGACCCGCCGGCTTAATCCCCCGGCCTTCCTTGCCCGCGTCTTGAGGAAAACCCCGACGCAAAGGAGCAAGGTCATGTCGGCCAACAACGAAACCCCGCGGCAGGATGTCTACAGCCGCATCACCAACCAGATCATCGAAGCCCTTGAGCAGGGCGTGAAACCCTGGACCCAGCCTTGGAACGCCGCCCATGCTGCCGGTCATGTCTCCCGGCCTCTGCGCCACAACGGCCTGCCCTATGCGGGCATCAACGTCCTGACGCTCTGGGCGTCGGCAATGACGGCGCACTATGCGGCGCCTATCTGGATGACCTTCAAGCAGGCCATCGAACTGGGTGGCCATGTCCGCAAGGGCGAGAAGGGCTCGCCCGTCGTCTACGCCGACACGATGCGCCGGACCGAGGCCGACGAGGCCACCGGTGACGAAACTGAGCGCGCCATCCCGTTCCTGAAGGCCTACACGGTCTTCAACGTCGAGCAGATCGAAGGGCTGCCGGAGCATTTCCACGCGCTGGCACACGCCAGCCGCAATCCCGACTAGCGGATTTCCGAGGCCGAGGCCTTCTTCGGAGCCACCCGCGCCGATATCCGACACGGCGGCGACTGTGCCTACTACAGCCCTGCGCTGGATTACATCCAGATGCCGCCCTTCGAGGCCTTCCGCGACGCGCAGGCCTACTACGCGACGCTGGCCCATGAAGCGACCCACTGGACGCGCCATGCGACCCGGCTGGACCGGGACTTCGGGCGCAAGCGCTTCGGCGATGACGGCTATGCCCGCGAAGAGCTCGTGGCCGAGCTGGGCGCGGCCTTCCTGTGCGCGGACCTTGGGCTGTGGCTGGAGGACCGGGCCGACCATGCCGCCTATATCGGCCACTGGCTGTCTGTCCTTAAGGAAGACAAGCGGGCCGTCTTCGCTGCTGCGGCTCACGCGCAGCGTGCCGCCGACTATCTCGGGCGATACAGTCGCCCGGTGGAGGCCGCCGCGTGAGCGGGGGCCTTTCTCTCCTGAAGCGAAATGGGTCGTCATCGGAGGTGATCCTTCTCGCACGCTATTGCGGGAGCGAGCCGGTCGGCCCGGACCATTCGTCCTCCGCCCGCATTGAAAGCCCCTTCCGGGCATCGGCCAGGCCGTCCATGTACTTGTCGCAAAAGGTCAGGCGATCGACGATGGCGTGAGCCCGGCGCTCGCCCATGACCTCAGCGATGTCAAAGCGCTGGCCGAGATATTCGAGGACCACGTACCAGGAATCACCGTAGTAGCGCGTCACCCGGGCACCGGGTTTAGTCCGGGTCAGGAAGTCAATTTCGTCTTTTTCCGCCCGCGCCCTATCGTGGGAGATCAACACGAAACGATGATCATGGGCGCGGTCGAACCGCAGCCATTCCGGTTCGGGCTCCCAGTACGGTGCCTTTTGAACCCTCTGTAGGAAAATACAGTCATCGGTAAACTTGATGTTCGCTGTGACCTGCCCGATCAGGCGCAGCTTCTTCTGCACGAACGGGCGGCCGCACAGTCCACCGAGAAAGAGCGCGACTGCCGGGACGGTGACGTCCATCGAAGCATAGCTGATCCAGCCCGCGAGGCCGAAAGCGGCAATCGCGAGCCAGCTTGTGACTTCATCGGCGCTTTGCGCATCGTACGGCCGGAGGTGACGCATGGCGACCGCGATGGTCGTGCGTCCGCCCTCGGCAGAGACCTCGGTCTTCGGTTCACCATCGAATACTTTTGCCAGCGCGTTCATGGCGATCTCCCTGCGGTAGCGCCTTGTTCGGCGCGGCCCTGCGTGAGAATGTGCCACTCGGAGCAGCGCTTTATCCTCGCGCTTTCCTCGTTTGATGGACCGGATCATGGAGTATTCGGACGATATACTGTCAAGAATTCAGGCGGCGCTGATCGACTTTCACGCCGCCACGCATACCAATGGCCGCAAGCGGACTTGGTCTGTGATTGCGAGAGAGCTGTACAATTCTGCGATCGACTCGCTCGACTCTGATGATGACGGCCAATCTGGCGATCCTTACAAAGCGCTTGCCGAGGCTTTGCGGCGTTTCGCGGCAGGATCACAAACGCCAAGTAAGGAGCGCCTTGATGCGCTCTGCTCCTATTTGAAATCCAAATCTTTTCTCACCGACGCTGACCTCCGGCCTGCTGAGGTCGGTAGTCCCTTGGTTCACGCTCTGACAGCCTTCTTTGGCGGGGACGAGGAGAGAAACGCGCTGGCTGTCGTGGCCGGGCGCTTTGCGGCGAGCCGCAAGCTACCCTCCGGCCGGACGGAGCTGTCCGTCGTGACCGTCCGCAACGCCGGTGTCCGTGTTCCGATTGTTGAGGACAAGCTTTACAGCCTGCCCGCCGCTCCACAGTCGGTGACGCGCGACGCGCTCGCCCGTGTCTTAAAGAGGTTGGGCGGCAGTGAGCAGCGCTATGATGGCTGGCTCTTCCACAAGAAGGGGCAGACGTGCCTTGTCGTGCAGGACAGTTTGCGCGGCGAGCCAGCAATCTACACGGTCCTCGACCGCAAGGTCGCCGCAGGCGACATTCCGGCTGTCATCCTCCTGGTTAAGTCGCGGGATTTCGGCGCGCCCGCGCCGGGATACGAGAAGGGGAGGATGAGCCTCGTCCCGGATGACGCGAGCACGCGGGAAATGGCCTTCTCGAAGATCAAAGAACGGATTTGGGAGTACCGGCAGGAGGGCGATCCCGATGCCCAGTGAGCCAATCCAACCAAATGAACGCGAACGGCAGCGGCTGCATGCGGCATTCCTCGAAGCGGTTAATATCGGCGACATAGCCGCTGTCCGCCAAGCGCTCGGCAACGGCGCAATTGACATCAACTACGCCGAACCCGGGACCGGACTTACGGCCTTGCACATTGCGGCGGGACGCAACGCTGTTGCTGTCCTGCGCCTTCTTATTGGGACCGGAAGCTGCGACCTTCGCGTCAAGGATGCTCAAGGGCGGACGGCGGCGGCGATCGCCGTCACCGTTGCACGCAATCCCGTCGTCGGGCGCTATCTCGCCGACCTGCAGCATGGGACCGGGATAGCAGCAGCCCCGCAACGACGCCGGCCGGGCGAGCAGACCGACTTAGGGTGATGCGTACTTTCCGGCGAAAGCCCCGTGAACCGGGCTGCTTTGGTCGAAATACTCCACCCGCTGCAGCATCAGCGGATTGTAGCCTGCCCATAACACCAGTTGGCGCTTCAGCCGGTCATCGCGCGAGAACTGGCGGCTGACTTCATCCGGCGTGAGCAGGTCATATTGCTCCAGCGACTCTGACCGGCCCGTGATGCCGGACGCTCTCTGATCGGTCGCAGCATCGCCCTCGCGCATGACCTTCACCACGGTTTTGCCGAGGCGCTTGGAAATGTACTCGGTCGTCAGCAGGTCATTGTTACCGAAGAACTGCAGGATACCGGCATTGCCCGCAAACGTTTCCCAGCGCTCTTTGTAAAGCGCCTTGCCCTGACCCCAGTCCTGCAGGATCACCCAGAGCTTCACCCCGAAGGATGCGATCTGACCGGCCGCATCCTCAAGCTGTTTCATATGCCCCAGGACAGGGAATTCATCGAGACAAGCGAGGACCGGGACGGCAGGCTTTGCCTTCTCCCGCTCCATCGCATCGAGCAGCAGGTTGATGAACAGGCGCAGCCACCTGTTGCACTGTCTCATGCGGTTAGCCGGTAAACACAGATAGATGGTCATGCCGCGCGGCGCCGTTTTCAACTCCCGCAGGTCAAAGTCGTGACCCTCAAGAACGCGGGCCATCGCACCGTAATCCAGTAGCTGCGCATGACGCCGCGCATTTGATAGAACATTGCCGCGTTCGTTCGCAGGCTTCTCGTAGAAACCGCGCGCGGCTTTCTCGATAGCCTTTCCGACATAGGCTGTGGGGGCGCTGCGCTTAAGCCGTGTTGCGTTCGTCAGCATGGCCAGTTCAAGGGCGTAAGCATCGCCTTCATCATCGGCCGGGACCAGCACCTCTCCCAGGAGGTCGCCCAGCGTTATGAGATGGCGGTGGCCTTCAAAATGAGGATCAGTGGCAATGTGCAGCAGCAGTCCTTCGATCAGGTTCTGCGCGCTTTCATCCCAATGCGGGTCCTTTCCGGCGCCAATCACCAACGCATCGGAAATCAGGCGCGTGTCCTCGATCATCGTGTCACTAGCGGTGTCGAGCAAAGTCAGGGGATTGTAGCGCACGCGGTAGGGCTTGAGGCGCTCGGGAGTAATGTTGAACGGGTCAAGGACGCAGACCTTCTGGTCTAGCGCCGCACGCCGCTCCGCCGTAATCGCCGCGAGTTCGCCCTTGGGATCAAGGGCAAGCACGCTCCCCCGATAGAACAGGAGGTTGCTGACGAGCGTGACCGATTTGCCGGTGCGCGACCCCGCCACCGTCATGACGTGGCGATTGTCATCAATGCCGATGAGGCGGTCCCCCAGCGCCCCGACAAGAATTTTGCGCCCGGGATTCGCGGTATCATACGCGAGGGGACGGCTGCTTCGGATATTCTCCAGCGGCTCCCAGCGCGATTGAGGTACAGCCTGCTGATCAAGGAAGCGGGTCGTTACGCCCCGCGCAACATCGCTCATAAACTCTTTGCTGAAGGCGCTCACGGCCATCTCCTGATCGAACTTTTGTTCGTCAATCTGGAGCGCTCAGGAACGCGTTTTCCTCGTGGCTTCCTCGCGCACAGGCACGGCGCACTGCCTACGGCTGGCTTTCTCTTCGTCCGTCACGCGCCCTCGGTTCATTGCCGCGAACCTGCCGGTCGTCGCCTTGCCGTCAATGACCGGCCCGCACCACTCCCGCGCATCTTAGATTGATGCGGCGGACCGAGTTGGTCATGACGGCGGCGGCTGATGCCGACCGGCCTTTCGTTCGCGTCCCTCGGGACACGCAACAACGAACGGAAGGAACTCCCATGGGCCTGGATATGTACGCCTACGCCATCCCCGAAACCCCGGCTGCGCCGGTCGATTTCGATACTGATGCGCACAATGAACTGCACTACTGGCGCAAGCACCCGAACCTGCATGGTTGGATGGAAGCGCTCTACCGCCAGAAGGGCGGCAAGGATGACGTCTTCAACTGCGTCAACCTGCAGCTCACTTCCGAAGACCTCGACCGGCTCGAAGCCGATATCCGCGGCCGCAACCTGCCGCCGACATCCGGCTTTTTCTTCGGAGCCTCCGACGGCACCGAGCGCGCAGACGATCTGGCCTTTGTGAAGAAGGCGCGGGACGCCCTCGCTGACGGCATGACTGTCTTTTACACCTCGTGGTGGTAAGGCGTTCCGCGGCGGCCCGGGGGCCGCCGCGGTTCTGGTTTTTGGCGGCGCTCGCGGTGGCAATGCCCAGCAGCGCGGTGATGGTTCCTATCTGTTGCGAGAGGTACGGGTCCGGTCTCACGCCAGGGCACGAATCACCGCTATCTGGCAGCGGGCGCACCTGACTATGGCGTTTGTCATTTTCGATTGTGGGGCTGCGCAGCCTTTCCTTCGGCGGTGGAGCGGGGGGCATCTCACGGCACGTAGGATCTTTGCACCGCCGGTGGGTATCAGGCGGGGAAGGGTGTCCTTTGCCCCCTATGTTCATCAGTACGGCGTTGAGGCTCCAGACGTCTTGCCGCATTCATAGCCTGACGGCGTTCTTGGCGGATGGGCTGCTTTCTGCATGGGCGTGCCTTGCCGGATTGATGTTGCGCCTGACGCCCCGCTCATTCGCTGAGAAGGGATTTTCCTCGACAATAACCGCCACAGTCCTGATCGGGCGCGCCGCCGGTTCAAGGCCAAGCCCCTGCGGGGTGGCACGGGGGTATCCCCAACTTTCGCTCGCTGCGCTCCCTGCAAGCCGGGTGATTCCCCACCCCCGCACCAGCCATGAACCGCCCGCTTTTCCGCCCGCTCCTGAATGAGGCGTGTCGAGGAAAACCCATAGCGAAAGGAGCTACATCATGACACGCAACACCAACCTGACCCGCAAGCCCGCCCGTGAATTCACGCCCCCGGCCTATATCGCCTGGCACGTCGATGAGAAGGGCACCAAGAAGTACTGGACCCGCATCGGCGCCGCCTGGCGGCATCAGAAGGGCGAAGGCCTGACCCTCCAGCTCGACCTGGTCCCGGTCACCGGCGGCCGCATCGTCCTCCGCGTCCCGAAGGTCGATGACGCCTCTCCCGAAACCACCCACGAGGAGGTGGGCGCGTAAGCGCCCCCTCCCACCTGAAAGGAGACACGCCATGACACCCATGCGCCGTATCGAAGCCGCCCGCGCCGCGCTCGCCCGCGCGGCCTGGACGAGAGGGACCTCGCCCGCCTACGCCGAGGACCAAGTCATCGACCTGCTGGTCGATATCCGTCACCTCTGCGACGCCGCCGGGCTGGATTACACCCGCTGCAACTATCTGGCCCGCGGCCACTACCACCACGAAACCGGGGGCGCGTCATGACGCGCTCCCTTCAAAAATCCACCATCATCTGGCGCGGCTTTGAAATCGAAATCCGTTACGAGGCCACCTGGCTCTGCTGCGCGCAGGACGACCGCATTGGCCACTTGGCCATCAAAATGGTCGAGCCCGAGTCCATGCGGCTTCCGATTTCGCACACCGGGTACCGGTCGTATTTTGCGAACCCGGTCGAAGTCGACGCGGCCGGCGGACCGGTCGCGTTTGTCACGGATTGGCTGAACGAAGCCGCACAGGCACCAGCCTGGCAGGAACAGTCCCAGGACCCGCGGCAGTGCGCGCTCACCTGAGCGCGGCCGCGGCGCAAAACAAAGACGCGGACCTAACGGTCCGCGTCTTTGTTTTGTCGAAGAGGACGGAGGGTTACGCGCTGGCGACCATCAGCGTCTGGTCGTCAGCGCACATCAGGCGGGCCTCATGCTTCGCCCACGCCTTCAGGTCACAGTCCGGGCAGCTATAGCGCACGCGCTTGCCGCTCTTCTGCACGATCTCTGGCTCGGCTGCGCCCTCGCCTTTTGTGGCGGGGCGTGCCGCTGGCGGTGCTTCCTTCCAGATGATGGTGAAGCCCTTACCCAGCAGCCTGTCAGCGGCCTCGTCGAAGGGCCCGCCCTCGACAATCACATGGCTGACGGACTCGCCCGTCTCCTTGCCGCCTTCGGCGCCGTTGTCGGTGGGCTGAAGGCCGACCTTTTTCATCTGGTCGGCCCATTCGCGGTTGTGGTAGCGCCCGCGTCCCGGCTCGCCCTTATGGTGCTGCCAGAGATGCACCATCTCGTGAACTAGGGTCGCCAGAACCTCCTTGTACGGGCGATCCGTGAAGGTCGCCGGGTTCAGGGCGATCTCGTCGGCCATGCGGCCGTCCTCGTGCCTGAACCGCGCCCCGGCAAAGTACCCATAGGTCCCTTTGCGGCGCTGAAGGGTAATCAGCGCGTTCGGCAGCGTGCCGCCGAACAGCGCCTTGTTGAAATGATCATAAGCCTGCTGGAACCGGTCGTAGGTTTCCTTGGTGGGTTTGATCTGCAGCGTTGAGGGATCAAGAGCGGCATTCACAGTGGACCATCCTTTCCACCGGCTCTCTTCGTTTGGAATGCACATTACAAAGAGAATGAAGGTGCCGGTTGTTGATGGCTCTTTATGTAGACGGCATCGTCTTCCGCATTCCTCGTGCTTTCCTCGTTTCTGCTGCAGTTGAAAATGCAATGGCAGAGCGGTCATTCTGTCATTATGCTGCGATGTACATCTCAAATTAGCCCCGCCTCATGGCATAATTATAGAGAGGGGCAAAGGCGCAGTAGGGAAGAGTACAAGGTGTGCGCGGTACTACCGCGCTCACCTTGCCGGGGGAACTCTCCGGTTCCCCGCGGACCCCCTCAGGGCATCCCTAAAGCCGATGAGTCCGTCCTTGTGACGGCCTATGCGGCAAGGGATGCGGTCAGCCGCCTGCGGGCATCGAGCCCGCGCGGCTGAAGGCAACGTTTCGGCGTTGCATCCCGACCAAGGGAGACTGCGCTCTCCCTGGACCCATCGCGCAAAGGGGCTGGCCGCGCCCCCTTGCAACCCACGGCCGGGGCTGTCGCGCCCCGGACCACGACCGGTGTGTCGGCACCGGCTTCGAGCAAAAGGGAGACTTCGGCTCTCCCTTTGCAAACCCATCGACCGGGGAATGGCGCTCCCCGGAACCCTCGCAATTTGCGCGCGGGCGATGGCGGCGGCAGCGTCCCGATCACGGCTATGCGCGCGCGTGGAAAGCGCGCGGATCGGGGCGGCATTGCGACGCTATCGATGAGGCATGACGGAGAAGAAACGCGAAGCCCCGATCTCTTACCGGCCCCCGTATGAACTGCGGGAGCAGTTCCGGGCGCGGGTCGCCGACTCGGGGCTCTCCGTCAATGCCTTCATCACCGCGGCCGTGTTCGGCGATACTGCGCCGAAGCTTGCCCGCCGGACGTCCGCGCCGCGCGCGGACGTGGCCCGCCTGCTGGCCGAGACCGCGCTCTTGAACGAGCGCCTGAAGGGTCTCGCGGGCGATGCCGATCCGGCGCTGCTGGCGGACGCCGCGCGCGATCTTCGTGAAATCCGTGCCGCCTGTTTGAAGGCGCTGGGGCGATCACCATGAGGCTCACATGATCCCCAAGGGGAGCCAGCGCGGCGGCGGCAAAGACCTCGCCACCCATCTGCTGAACGCCTTCGACAACGAGTATGTCGAGGTGGCCGAGGTCTCGGGCGCGATTGCGCCGGATTTGCACGGGGCCTTCGCCGAGTGGGAGGCCATCGCCACCGGTCTCACCAAGTGCCGCAACTATCTCTACAGCCTCTCGGTCAATCCGGACCTCGGGCAGGGTCAGCTGTCGCGGGCACAGTACATGGATTATGTCGACCGGGTGGAGAAGGCGCTTGGCCTCGAAGGCCAGCCGCGGGCCATCGTCTACCACATCAAGGACGGCCGGGAGCATTGCCATGTCGTCTGGTCGCGCATCGACTACCAGACCGAAAAAGCCGTCCATCTCGCGTTCGACCGCGAGAAGCTGATGATGGTGACGCGGCAGTTCGCGCGCGAGCACGGGCTGGAACTGCCGGAGGGATATGGGCCATCGCGCTTTGACGAGCGGCGGCGGCAGACCTCGCTCTATGAGCGGGCGCAGGAGCGGGTCACCGGCATCAGCAAGCAAGAGCGCGCGGCGCAGGTCACGCAGGCCTGGGCGCAGAGTGATACCCCGAAGGCCTTTGTCCGGGCGCTCGAAGACCTCGGCTATATGCTGGCGACGGGCTACCGGCCTTATGTGCTGGTCGACATCTATGGCGGGAAGAATGCGCTACCCAAGCTGATCGACGATCGCAGCGTGCGCACCAAGGATATCCGTGAATTCCTTGCCAAGGATTTTCCGCCGGAGTCGCTGCCCACCGTGGACGAGGCGAAGGCGCTGGTGGCGCAGCACCGCAAGGCGCGCGAGCAGTTCGCCAAAGCGCAGGAGGATAGAAAGCAGGATGAGGCGCTCGCGCGGGCGCAGGCGGCGCGGCGGGAGAAGGTAGAGGCCGAGCGCGCGGCGATGCTGGCGCGTCAGGAGCAGGAGCATGAGCGTGAGTCGCTCGCCCGGGAGCAGTTGGCGGCGCGGCAGGGGCTGCGGGCCTTGTATCTGGCGGAGGTGGCGCGGGTCAGGCAGCAGCGTGATGAGGCGCGGCCCACGGGGCTGGCTGCGTTCCTGGGGCGCGTGACTGGCGTGTCGGCGATCATTCACCGGGTGCAGCGCTACAAGGATGCGAAGAGGTATCTAGCGTTCCGGGAGACTAAGCAGGGGCTTGCGGCAGGGCAGAGAGATGAGGCCGCATCGCTGCAGCACCGGCACACGCTGCAGGCGCTTGATATGAACCGGGAGGTTAAGGCACTCGCAGCCGTCGAGGCGCGGGAGCGGAAGGCGCTGGCGGAATCCCGTTTGCGCGAGCGGCGGATCGTGAGCCGCGGCGAGAACGGGCATATGCCGGCGCTCGCGCCCGGCTTGAAGCCGCGCGGGCGCGGGGCGGCGGTGCGCCGTGCTAAAGACAGATATCGGGACCGGTCCGGGCGCGACGAACGGGTCAATCCGGAGCGGGTCATCCAGCAGCAAGAGCGTGCCGAAGAGCGCGTCATGCGCGCGCAGATCGCGCAGGAGGAACAGCGTCAGGCGCCGGAGATCGACCTGACGGACGCGCACCGGGAAGCACGGGAGCGGCAGCATCCCTGGAAGAAGGTCGATCTCGCGGAGGAATTTGCGAAAGCGGCGGCTGACGGGACGGGCGGCGAAGGCGGCGGGGATGATGGAGCGCCCGCGCCGCGGATATCGCGGGCGGAGCGACCGAGCGAGCGGGCGCGCACGAAGCGGCGGGGACGGGATGATGATTTTGAGCGGGAGCGGTAAGGAAAGTTGGCCGCCCGGCAGGCAACGCAGTGCCGCTTGTTGACCGGGCCTGCCGTCAGGATGAGCATGTCGCCAAAGATGGCGGGGGGATGGATGAGCGAGGATTTCGATAAGGAACGGCTGGCGGCGCTGGCGGCGCGCCGGGCGGCGGAATTTGAGGGGCCGGATCACCGGAGTCTGGAGGCGCGTTACGGGCCCGGGTCGTTCGGGTGTCATGAAGCTCTGCATGTCACCAACCTTGTGGTTGAATTGATGGAGCGGGAACTGGCGGGGCATGGCGCGGTGCTGCTGGATGCCTTCTGGTACGGCAAGGTGCGTGAGGCGCAGGCGCTTCTTTACAGCGCCTACAGTCAGGTGGCGCAGGTTCATCTGGCAGCGCCGTTGCCGGAAGAAGAGTCTTTGGACAGCGGCAGTGCGCACTAAAGGCAAATCCCCGGCGCTTACGAGTCGGCTTGGCAGCTGATCGCGGTCGCACGCGCAATGGCCGCGCACGCGGCTTCGACTTCACGGGCGCGGGTCAGCGGGTCATGGATATCGAGGGCGCGGCGGAAGCGGGTTATCACGGAAGTGCGGTCGGCATTGCGTTCAAGATAGGTCAACGCCTGCTGGACCTGCGGGCAAGTCCTCAGGTCGAGATCGATGCAGCGCTCTGCGGCTTCGATGCAGATACGCAGCGCCTCCTTGCGGTAAGAGCGGTCCCGGGCACTGTCCGCCCACATGCCGAAATAGGCCACTTTGTCGTCTTTGCTGCTTGAGAACATATATAGAACATAGCTTAGAGCCGGTGACAGGGCCAAGGAGGACGTATTCCTAGGGCGCGTGGGGCGCGTCCTTTCGGATCAGGCTCTACGGTCCGCTTCCGCCTAAGCTACAGCGCGACCCCCGAGCCCTGCATCGCCCGGGCTTTGCAGGGTCTCGGCCCATGCGGGTGACGATCCTTCGCGCGCACTCAGGAGGGCTCGGGAGCCCACCACCAAAGCAGGCCTTGGCTTCGGCTGTTTCCGCCGTCGCCCCTCAGCTGGTGAGGGCGACGGACGGCTCCAGACGAAGCAGGCATTTCGCAGCTGGACCAATTCAAAGATTGGCCAGCGCGGTTGTCTTGCTCTAGGGCAGGAAGTCGAAACTGGCTGGGGGGTCGTTCTGCGCCAGACAGCGCGCGCGCAGCGATGCATCGGCGCCGGCATAACCTGCCTTCAAAAGTAGACGCTGTTCGTCCTCGGAGAACGGGTTGAGCCGGGTCCGCATAGAAGCGGCCTCTGCGGCCTCTTCAGCGGAGATCAGCAAAGCGTCCGGCAGGGCATACATCGTGGACGCCGTATCGATGCTCCAATAAGCAACCTGCCGGTCTCCCCGATTGGCCATTCCGAACAGGATACGACGCCTTGAATTCTCCGCTTGCTGCTGGATGAGAGCGAGAGTGCGAAACAACTGACCGATCCAGCGTCCGGTCGGACGGCCAACTTCGGGGATCGTGCGACCGGCATTGCTGACCAGAATGGTCCGGCACCGCTTCCAGACGCGTTCGAGCCCGAGATTATCGTAGACGCCGCCATCCGCAAGAACAGCGGTGGTGATGAACGGCTCCCGATGCAGGTCGGCCCCGGCAGTGGACTTCACGGTTTCGCCGGACAGGTCGATGCGCACTGGTGACAGGATCGGAGGGAATGCCGAGGACGCCGCTACGACCCGCGCCAAGGGGATTGCCGGACGGTCTATCAATCCCACACGGTAATCAGCCGCGTAGCTTTTGGCGAACCGCCAGCCGCTGCCGGTTTGCAGGTTCGTCGCCATGAAGGTGAAGCGCGGGGTATCTGTGATGTCCTGTAAGCACGCACCGTGAAAGAGATGGCGATCGTAGGCGCGGACAAGGCTGTCAGCCGCGCTGCACCCCGGTAGAAGGCCGTAGAGCACAGCCTTGATATCGATGCCTGCCCGCGCGAACCGCAGCAGGGGTGAAACGAACAGCTCGTCGAGATTGACCGCGCGGCCGTTAGTGTCAAAACGCAGTTGCGACCAGCGCAGGGCCAGAAGCCCGGCTGTGATCGAGCCGCCGGAGACGCTCGCAACCTCGGCCAAACGGGGGAGGAAACCGAGCTCGTTCATGCGGATGATTGCGCCGACATGATAGATCATGGCGCGGTAGCCGCCGCCTGAAAGGCAAAGGCCTATCGTGTCGTCGAGCTTGCGGGCCTGCAGGAAATCGCCCTCCGCAGCGTTTGCCGCAAAGAGGCTCTGAATGTCCTGCGCCGCGGCGTGATCATTCATGGCGTATCTCCTGCGGGCGCGGTGATGCCTCGTCCCGCAAGCAGTACGCTGAGCTGTCCGCCGTCGCCTGCAATCGCCATAAGGGCCGGGACGCCCTCGCTCTCCAGCTCTTCAGTGAGCCAGCACAGCTGCTTGATGTCCGTAACGCTGGGCCGCGTTGATGAGCCTCGCGGGTGGGAATGCCATTCACCGACATAGCGCACCTGGTGGAGTGAGCGCGCCGCCGCTTGCTCGGCCGCGGCGGCGAGCCCTGCAACGCCGCGCTCAAAGGCGGTGACGCTCCCAGAGCTGTCCGCCGGTGCCGGCAAGGCCGAGACGATGTGTACGGAGCGGCGGCTTGTGTCGGTGATGCCGAGCAGCACGCCGCCGGTTTCATGTGGCAGGCGTTCTGCCCGTAATCCCGCGATCTGTCTGGCGAGCCCGTCATCATAAGTGACGGTCCAGTTGCCAAGTGTGATGTTCTGCACCGGCAGCGGCGTTAGTTCCGCGAGGCTGACCGTCCGGTTGTCGGCGAGGGTCCAGATGCGCACGGCTGCATCATCCGCTGCGAGCGAATCGATGATGGCCTGCGAAGCGATCGCGCTCATCAGAGCGGCGCGCGCGGCCGGGATGCGGTTGGTGGCAGCCCGGCAGGAGCCGCTATAGCGCACGCCGGCTTCTGCCTGCAGGTGCTGCGCCAGCTGCTGATCGGTCTGAACGAGCCGGTGATATTGCGCTTCAAGATCGCGCAAGGTGATCGAGTGATCAGCCCCCTCGGCAAGAAGCACCACCGCTGTCCCGGCCGGATTGAAAAACACGGACAGACGGCGCGCGCCGGGGCGCGGCAGGTCGGCGATGTGCCGCGAAACGGCGACGGAGGCTGATGCGTCGATGATGATCTCGGCAGCATTGACTGCCGCGTCCATACCCTCCCTCATATCCGAAGGCGGATGGAGAATGTTGGCCTTGTAAAAGGTGACCGACTCATCAAGCAACCCATGGAGGCGGTTCGCAAGACCGACGACCTTGGGCCTACCCACATCAATCGGGTAGAGCGCGTGGCGGGCGAGGTTGTGCGGCATCAGACTGTCGGGATCGATGATCGTCCACTGGAACCGGCCTTCGCGGGCAAGGTTGATCGCCAGCTGCGATCCCAGTGATCCCGCGCCGACCTGTACGCAGCGGCGCATGTCGGCCTGGGCCTGTCCGCTGATCGCGGCACCGAGAGCGCGGTCAAATGCGAGATGGACGTCTGCGGGTGAGATGGCGAGGGCGGGAACATCCGCCCTGGCAGCCGCGCCGACCGTTTGCACATAGCCGCTGCCTGATCCGACATTACTGTCGTTGCGCGCCAGCACGCCGAGGGCGTCGCCTACATCACCGGCGCAGTCATGGGTGATAAAAGCGCGCAGGTCTTCGGCCTGACGGCCATCATCACCCGTGACGGGGAAGGCGACGACGAGGGCGATACGCGCCTGCTGGCGGCGGACGGCTGCGGCATCAAGCCCCGCCCAGGCGATGAGCCGCGCGCGGAGCTCGGCATTCAGGTCTATGCCGCAGCCCTGCAGCTGCAGCCCGAGCTTCTCGAGGGTCTGTGGAGCGAACTGCAGGCGCTGCATGCCCTGCGGCGCGGCACGCAACGGAATGACCACGAACTGCGGATCAGGGCCGGTACGGTCCTGCCTGACAAACTCGGTGACAATGATCGTTTCTTGTTCACTGCGGAGATGGCCGACCAGTTCGGGGGGCTGTTCAGCAGGCGTGAGGGCCGCGGCGGGCAAGATGATGGTTGCCGGGCTGCGGAAGAAAAGCGGCTCCAGCGGTTGCGCCGTATCGTGAAGTTCGCCGCGGGCCGCCTTAGCGAGCCAGAGCTGAATACGGCGGATAAAGTCAGCCGGTGTGAAGGTCAGCCGCGCTTCCGCCCAAGGACGGTCGTCGATGCAAAGGGCGCGCGGCATGTCGTCCGGCGACCAGTTCTGGTGCATGGTGTCAGGGAAATCATCCCGCAAGGCGAGAACGGACGGCTGCGCGTCACTCGCCCCGAAGATGACGGCCACCGGTTCCACGCTGCGGATCGGGGCGGCCAGGTCTTGCGGCCGTTCCACCTCGATGTCGAGTTGGAGCGCGGCCAGGGCCCCGTCTTCGGATTGCCGCGCGCCCGCCAACGAAACGGAGGGCGCATGGCCAGAGGCGACATACGCGACGACCGTCCGGGCGATATCGAGTTCAACAGCATCCGGTGAGACCGGCTGTCCGAAAGTCTCCCACCAGGGATGCAGAGCCTTTGTCATCATCAGCCCGCCCGGGCCGGCGTGGAGATGATGCTGGCAGCACCGGCCACCGCCGAGACGGTCAGGAGCTGCGCGCCGCGGCTCGTCACCTCGATGCTCAAAGGCTTGGGCTTGGACGTCGAAGGCGATTCCATCGTCACCTTGAAGGTCCCGTCAGCGCGACGCGCGACCGCCTTGTAGTAGTTGCCCGCCTGCCGGTGGGGAGGCTGGACGTCCTCGTCCTCGTCCGTGCCCTTGAGGGGCATGGGCTTGCTGGTCGACACCATGATGTGGCGCTCGCGGCCCTGCGTCTCGCACAGCCATTCGACGTGCTCGGTGGGCTCGGTCTCATCCTCGCCCTTGATCCAGCCGATCGCTGTGTAAGAGCAATGATGAGGGACCTTAAAAATGTCCCAGAGCAGACGGTCCTCGCGCCCGTGGCGCTTGGTGGTGATCACCATCTGATCAATGGAGTCGGCGTGGATGTCGGACATGAACAGCGCGTAGGTCTCGCGGCCGCCTTCGAGGAAGGTGGCCTGGAAGACGACGCTGTCCTGATTCCGGTCAACTATCCCGTTCTCATCCTGACGCCAGCCGAAAGGGCTGTGAATGAAGAATTCAGCCTGCTCCGGCCCGTACTTCGAGAAGCCGGGGACAACCTGGCCCGCGTCGGTGATGAGGTGAGCCCGCGACTCCAGCGACAGGCCCTGCTTCGCCAGCCAGTCGGCCAACTTCTTCGGCCGCGAGAAAACGCGAATGCCGGAGCCCTGCCGCAACCTGTGCCGTGCCTCCTGCCTGATGATCCGGGCGCTGTCCTCGCAGCCATCTTCGAGGATGGCGGCGGCGGGCACCCACATCTCCTTGATCTTGATGCGGCCCTCGCCCTGATACTTCGCAGCGTGTTCGAGCCAGAAGAAATCGCCTGCGCCGCAGCAATGGTCGTCATCCAGATGCGTAAAGCAGACGACGTCGTAGGTGTCCCGCCCGGCAGCCCGCAGGTCCGTCTTCAGCTCCGCGGGAAGGTCGATCCGCTTGTCGTAGGGGTCGTTGTCGTTGCGCATATTGGCGTAGTCGACGAGCATCTTCTTGCCGTCGGCAAAATCGATCCGGGTACAGTCGGCATTGCCGAGAGGGTGGAAGGTCAGCTTGGCAGTCATTTTGATCTCCTGTGGTCCGCAGCTCTGCCGGGACGATTCGGTGTTGGTCGCGGCAGGGCCGAGCGGTCCAACGGGCAAAAGCTCCCGATTTCAATTGACCACGGCCTGCTGATGAGATAAGAAACTATACGCGTCGAGTTTCGATGTCAATATAGTTTCTATACCCTTTTTGGTGAGCGCAATGGATCATGAGAACCCCGGCATCCGGTGGGGGGTGGAGCAGCGGCTCGAATTCATCGAGTTCCGCCTCTTTTGGGAGGGCGGGGTGAATCGGTCCGACATCATCGATGTGTTCGGTGTGTCAGTGCCGCAGGCCTCGAAGGACCTCTCGCTGTACCAAGAGCGCGCACCGGGTAACGTCGCCTACGATAAGAGCGCCAAGCGGTACGTCGCGGCCAAGGAATTCGAACCGCGCTTCCTAAAACCTGATCCGGACGCTTACCTGTCGAGGCTGCGCTCGCTCGGCGAAGGACTTGCTATGCCGGTCGAGTCTTGGATCGCCAATCCTCCCCAGACGGATATCGCCATAACACCCAAGCGGGACATCAATACTGATGTGCTGCGCGCTGTGCTCGAAGCCGTCCGGGACCGGCGGTCAATCGAAGTCCTGTATCAATCAATGAGTAAACAGCGGCCCGATCCGGTATGGCGCCGCATCACGCCGCACGCGTTCGGCTATGACGGCTTTCGCTGGCACGCCCGCGCGTTCTGCCACATCGATCAGAAGTTCAAAGACTTTCTGTTGCCGCGTGCGCTCAAAGCGCGCGCCCCCGGCGAGCCCGGCGCAGCGGGCGATAAGGACAGTCTGTGGCAAGAGCATTTTGATTTTGAAATCGTGCCCCATCCTGATCTGACGCCCAGCCAGCAGAGTGTTGTTGCCAAAGATTATGGAATGACAGATGGGAAGTGCGTCCTGACAGTTCGATACGCCATGCTCTTTTATGTTCTTCGCCGGCTGGGCTTACTAGGCGATGCTGCAAAAGAACCAGCAAGGCGGCAACATATTGTTGTTTCAAGCCGCAGTGATGTGCAAACTGCGCTGGCGCGCGCGGAATTCATTGAAAACAATACGGAAAATGCTGTAGGCGCGCAGGGGTAGTCATGGTTCGGCTTGAGGACATCAAGGGGGGAGCGTTTGTACGCGGTGTAGTGCCGCGGCAGCCTGTCCAAATCATATCGGTCGACTGGATTGGCCAGCAGGCCGTCAACGTCGTATTTCGGGACCAGAACGGTGCCGTTGCCGAAGGCACGCTGTATCGCGACGATGAGCATCGTCTTGAACTAGACGCGCGCGGTCGGCTCTGGTCGTTTGACGCCGACGGCGGCCTCCTGCGCCTTGTCACCGAAGCCAACCGGATCAAACTTGCTCACTATTTTGATCCCTATCTGGCCGTTCACACGAGCCTCGTTGATCCGCTGCCGCACCAGATATCAGCTGTGTATGGCGAGATGCTGCCCCGCCAGCCGCTGCGGTTCCTGCTCGCCGACGATCCGGGTGCAGGCAAGACCATCATGGCTGGCCTGCTCATTAAAGAGCTTATCGCTCGCAGTGATCTGGAGCGCTGTCTTGTCGTTGCACCGGGCAGCCTTGTCGAGCAGTGGCAGGACGAGCTGGGAGAGAAGTTCTCCCTCGAATTCGACATCCTGACGCGGGATATGATCGAGACGTCACGGTCGGGCAATCCGTTCAATGATCATAACCGCCTGATCGTCAGGCTGGATGTACTGGCCCGGAATGAGGAGCTTCAGGAAAAGCTGCTGAAGTCCCAGGAATGGGACCTGATCATCTGCGATGAAGCGCACCGTATGGCTGCCACTTATTTCGGTGGTGATGTGAAGTACACGAAGCGGTATCAGGTCGGACAAAGGCTCGGTCAGATTTGCCGCCATTTGCTGCTCATGTCGGCAACGCCACACAACGGAAAGGAAGAAGACTTCCAGCTGTTTATGGCGCTGCTTGACGGCGACCGGTTCGAGGGGCGCTTTCGCGATGGCGTCCACTATGCCGACACAGCTGACATGATGCGGCGCCTCACAAAAGAGGAGCTGTTGCGGTTTGACGGTCGACCCCTCTTTCCTGAACGCCGAGCCTACACCGTAAAATACGAACTCTCTCCCAAGGAAGCCGCTCTTTACAGCGCGGTCACAGAGTACGTTCGGACAGAGATGAACCGCGTGCTGCGGTTTGCCGATGGCGATAACAAAAAGCGCAATAACGTCGGCTTCGCGCTGCAGATTTTGCAGCGGCGGTTGGCATCGTCACCGGCGGCTATCTATCAGTCACTCAAGCGCCGGCGGGAGAGGCTGGAGAATGAGCTTGCCGAGGCGCGGCTTGCGGCCCGCGGCCGTCCGAGCGGCACAATCGCCGAGACCGGAGTCAGCAACGAAGTCCTGCGCAACATCGAAGAGTACGGTCAGGAAGAGGTCGATGAGCTGGAGGATATCATTTCCACCGGCGCGACCACGGCGGAAACAGTCGATCAGCTCGCAATCGAAGTCGAAACGCTGAAGGGCCTGGAGCAGATGGCGTTGGGCGTTCTGCGATCAGGCGAAGACACCAAGTGGACGCAGCTTAATCGCATCCTCGACGATGACCTGATGATCGATCCTCAGGGCAACCGTCGCAAGCTCATCATTTTCACTGAACCCAAAGACACACTGCATTACCTTGTCGACAAGGTGAGATCACGGCTTGGCAATCCCGAAGCCGTGGATGTCATTCATGGCGGCGTGACGCGCGAGGAGCGCCGCAAGGTCATCGAGCGGTTCATGCAGGACCGCGATATGGTGGTCCTGATTGCCAATGATGCTGCCGGCGAAGGTGTGAACCTCCAGCGCGGGCACCTGATGGTCAACTACGACCTCCCCTGGAACCCGAACAAGATCGAGCAGCGCTTCGGGCGCATCCACCGTATCGGCCAGACCGAGGTGTGCCACCTTTGGAACATTGTGGCCGCGGATACGCGAGAAGGCGAGGTTTATGCCCGGCTTCTTGAGAAGCTCGAAGCCGCCCGCGAGGCGCTTGGCGGCCGGGTGTACGACGTTCTCGGCGAACTGTTTGAGGGCGTTGCCCTCAAGGATTTGCTCTTTCAGGCGATCCAGTATGGCGAGCAGGAGGATGTCCGCGCGCGGTTGTTCAAGCAGGTCGATGGGGCCGTGGATCAGCAGCACCTGCTGGAGCTGTTGAAGCGGCGCGCCCTCACTAACGACACTATGCCGGAAGCCAAGGTGCAGGAACTCCGCCTGGAGATGGAGCGGGCGGAGGCGCAGCGTCTGCAGCCGCATCATGTCCAGAGCTTCTTCGTCGAAGCCTTCCAGCATCTCGGGGGGCGTCTGAAAAAGCGCGAGGGAGGGCGCTGGGAGATCACCCATGTGCCTGTCCGCATCCGGGAGCGCGACCGCCAGATGGGGAGCGGCGCGCCCATCCAGAAGAAGTACGAGCGCATCTGCTTTGAGAAGAACGCCATCAACCAGCAACCCGTCGCCACGTTCGTGTGCCCGGGCCATCCGCTTCTGGAAGCCGTCATCAGCATTATCCGTGAGGACTACGACCAGCTCATGAAACAGGGCGCGGTCCTTGTCGATGAAACGGACCTGGGGACTGACCTCGCGGCGATATTCCTGCTGGAGCATAGCGTTCAGGACGGGCGCCTCACCAGCACGGGCAAGCCGCACATCATCTCGCAGAAGCTGCAGTTCGCTGCCGTCGACAAGCAGGGACGCACGACAAACGCCGGTATCGCGCCTCATCTCAATCTCCGTCCGGCGACACCGGACGAGATAGCGCTGGTCAAGGATTGCCTCGACGAGCCCTGGCTTACCGCCGACCTGGAAAGGACTGCCGTGCAGTTCGCAACCGTCGAACTCGCGCAAGGCCACGTTGCCGAGGTCAAAGCGCGACGCATTCCCGAGATCGACAAGGTCGAGCAGGAAGTGAAGGCGCGGCTCAAGAAGGAGATCAACTACTGGGATAGCCGTTCGTTTGAGCTGAAAGAGGAAGAAAAAGCCGGCAAGAAAACGCGGCTGAACTGGCAGAACGCCGAGCGGCGCGCCGAGGATCTCGCCGAGCGGCTTAAGCGCCGACAGATGCAGCTGGAGCAGGAGAAGTTCATCTCCTCGCAGCCCCCGCGCATGAGAGGCGGGATGGTGGTGATACCGCGCGGCCTTCTCGCCGCGCGTGGTTCGGTCACGCCGCAGAACGGGTCAGCGCCGACAGGATTCGCAGAGGACCCTGCAGCCCGGCGGGAGATCGAGTTGCTGGCGATGGAAGCGGTCATGGCGGCCGAGCGCGCCCTCGGCAATTCGCCGAGCGACGTGTCAGCCCAGAAGATCGGATACGACATCGCATCACTCGCAGCCAACGGCGAGCATTTGAGATTCATCGAAGTGAAGGGCCGGATCGATGGAGCGGACAGCATCATGGTGACGCGGCAGGAGGTCATCACCTCGCTGCATGAACCGGACAAGTTCATTCTCGCAGTCGTTCAGGTCGAAAACGGGTTTGCCCGCGAGCCCCGCTACATCCGCCGGCCGTTCTCGCAGGAGCCGGAGTTCGGGATAACGGCGATCCAAGTCAATCTTAGCGGCCTGCTGGCCCGGGCGGAGGCTCCTGAATGAAAGTCACGAAGGCGCTGATCATCGCCGATCCTTGGATCGGGTACATTCTGGACGGTTCTAAGACCTGGGAGATGCGGTCGACCGGCGCGTCCCATCGCGGCTGGTTCGGGCTGATCCGCAAAGGTTCGGGCGCGGTCTATGCCGCCGCGCGGCTGGCCGATGTCGGTGCGCCGCTCTCTTCCGCCGAAATGATCGCGAGCTTCGATAAGCACCGCATCCCGGAGGAAATGATCCGTTCCGGTGCAGTCGAAAAGTGGAATACCCCATGGAAGCTGGCCGACATTCGCCGCTTCCGTAAGCCCGTACCGTACCGCCACAAGAGCGGTGCCGTGACGTGGGTTCATCTGGACGAGGATGTTTCCCGCGCGATTGCGATCGAGCTTGGTTCGGAAGTGGGCACAGAAAGCCTCTCGGTCGTGACATCCGTCTCCCCGCCGAAGCAGCAGAAAACACCAAGCTCCCCAATTCTAGCCACCAGAGTCGAGTCATCGAAGACCGCAGGTGCGCTGCTCGGCGAAGTTAAACTCACGGCGGGCAATATCCGCAATAGCCACATCTACCTGCGCGATCTGTTCGATCGTTTCCCTGAGGAAGCCGTCGGGGGATCGAACCGGCACGAGAAGGCGGCGCGCGAGGTCATTGTCGATTGGGGCGGCGCGTCCCCGGCGCAAACTGATCTCGATGGGTCGAAGAAGCTCTTCCGGTCCCGCGGTTGGATCAGGACATTCTTCGAAGCCAACGATGCATCCGCAGGGGACCGTGTGCAGGTACAAGAGACAGGGCCTTACAGCTACCGCGTCCGGGTCAAGAAGAGGGGCGGGGCACGCTGATGACTCCTTTCTCGCAGTTCGCCATCCTGGCGCCCGTTCCGCTGGAGCATCTCCAGTCCGGGAAAGTCATTGCTGAAACCGAAGGCTTCGTCGCGTTCGGCTCCCGCAAGTGGGAGCTCTTCCGCAAGGTGGATGAACTGCGCGGCGGCGCGCCCGTGCCTGTTCTCATCTATCCGTCGCACGAGGATGTGCCCGCCAAAGACAGCTACATCGTGTCGTGGTTCGGCCTGTATGTCGGCTCTCAGGAAAGTAGCAACGGCACTCATCCGCTAGGCATGAAGCACCGTTCGCCAACGACTGGCCAGTATGGTGCCGACAATAAGGGGCACTGGGCCGTTTTCTGGCACGTCAAAGACCTGGCGGAACTGCCTCAGGGCCAAAAGATGCCGATTTCGGCGCTGCAGACCGTCAAGGGCGGCTGGCGCAAAGACAAACCTCCCAGAGGGCCTGAGCTCGTTGCCATGCCCTCAACAATTCAATTTCAGGTGTAGATGATGACCAAGCCCTACAAGAAGAAACTGATCGAAGTTGCGATCCCGCTAGAGGCGATTAACGCGGCGTCAGCCTATGAAAAAATGCCTGGGATTGGAGCACATCCTCGCGGGTTGCATCAGTATTGGGCACGGCGCCCGCTTGTGGCGAGCCGAGCCGTTTTGTTCGCGCAGTTGGTAGATGATCCCTCGTCGCGGGTTGATGAACTGCTGGCAGATGTGAAACTCCAGAGGCAAGCCGAGGCGCAGCTGCCCGGGCGGGTGGCGGCCTGGGAAAAGAGCAAGGCTACGGCACAAGGCGCGGCGGCGAATGCGTCTAAGCCAACGCTTGAGGACGTGGTAGTCGAGCTTGAACGGAAGCGGCTCTTCGCCATCATCGAAGACCTAGTGAAGTGGGAGAACTCGACGAACGAGGAGGTGCTAGAACGCGCCCGCGCTGAAATCAGGCGCAGCTGTGGCGGCGAGTTACCACCCATATATGACCCTTTTTCGGGCGGCGGGTCGATCCCGCTCGAGGCGCAGCGCCTGGGCCTGCCCGCTTACGGCTCTGACCTCAATCCTGTGGCCGTGATGATCGGCAAAGCGATGATCGAAATCCCACCGAGATTCAAGGACATACCCCCCATACACCCTGGTATCAAGGAGCGTTCGTTCTATCGCAACGCAGAAGGACTAGCCGAGGATGTGAAATACTACGGCGAATGGATGCGCGAGAAGGCTTGGGAGCGTATCGGGCACCTATATCCCCAGATTGATCTGTCGAAAAAGTATGGTGGCGGTAAAGCGAAGGTGATCGCCTGGATATGGGCTCGGACAGTACCGAGCCCCGACCCGGCTTTTTCGGACGTGCAGGTCCCGATTGCGTCAAGCTTCTTGCTTAGTTCCAAGGTCAATGAGGAGTCGTGGATCGAACCCATAGTCGACCGGCAGGCAAAAACGATCACATACACCATTAGGCACGGCGGAGACAAAGCTGAAATTGCAAGTGCAAAGGAAGGTACCAAGGCCGGCCGGGGAGCAAATTTTCGTTGCCTCATTTCTGAGACCGCGATTACTCCCGAATACGTAAAACGTATGGGCCGAGATGGCAAAATGGGACAAACCCTGATTGCCATCGTCGCAGAGGGCAAAAGGACCCGCGCCTACGTTCCTCCGAACCAGGAACATGCTGCCATCGCGACTTCCAAAAAGCCTGACTGGAAGCCGCAGACAGTCCTACCAAATGATCCGCGCAATTTCTGGACCGTGGATTACGGTCTGACTACATTCGGCGACTTGTTCACTGATCGTCAGTTAGTTGCGCTAACAGAGCTAAGTGATCTGGTGCTTGAAGCGCGCACTCACATCGAGGCGGATGGAAGGGTTTCAGACCTCATCGACGATCCCCGACCGCTTCGCGACGGCGGCAAAGGCGCCAAAGCCTATGCTGAAGCAGTGAGCGTCTACCTGCAGTTCGCAGTTGACAGATGCGCAGATTTTTCTAATGCAACAGTTCGCTGGAATCCAAGTAATCAGAAGGTAATGAATCTTTTTGCCCGACAATCTATCCCGATGTCGTGGGACTTTGGTGAAGCGAATATATTAGAAGAGGTCGTAGGTGGCTTTCAACCGGCGTCTGCATTTATCTCGAAGTGCATTGAAACCTTGGTTCCAGGGAATGATGGATTCTTATGCTCGCATGATGCACAGACAGTCAATTATCCAAAAAATGTCGTCATCTCTACGGATCCGCCATATTACGACAATATTGGCTACGCCGATCTTTCGGATTTCTTTTTCGTTTGGCAGAGACGTGGCCTGAGTGCCGTCTACTCCGACCTTTTTGGCATTCTTGCGACACCAAAAACAGAAGAGCTCGTTGCAACGCCCTATCGACACGGCGGAGTTCAGTCTGCCGAAGCATTCTTTCTTAATGGAATGAGGGCTGCGATCAAAAACTTCTGTGTACAATCGGATTCCGAAATCCCCGCAACTATATATTATGCATTTAAGCAAAGTGAGATCGAAAAGGAGGGTATCAGCTCCACGGGATGGGCTACGTTCCTTCAGGCGGTGGTAGAAGCTGGCTACTCTGTCGTTGGTACTTGGCCTATTCGTTCCGAGCAGACGCATCGAATGATTGCAGCAGGCACAAACGCCTTGGCGAATTCTGTCGTACTGGTTTGTCGAAAGAAACAAGAAAGTGCTGAGGTCATGACCCGTGCCGAATTTATACGGGCTCTAAAACGCGAGCTCCCCCCGGCCATCGCCGAACTTCAGGCCGCTAACATCACCCCGGCCGACATGCCGCAATCGGCCATCGGCCCCGGTATGGGCGTCTTTTCTCGCTACAAAGCAGTTCTAGAATCCGATGACAGACCGATGACGGTGAAGGCGGCTCTGCAGCTGATCAACCGCGAGCTCGATGAATACCTAGGAGGCATCCAAGGCGAGTTCGACGCCGACACCCGGTTTGCCATCACTTGGTTTGAACAGAATGGCATGAAGGCGGGCGATTATGGGATCGCCAATAATATTGCCACGGCACGCGGCATTTCGGTCGAAAGCGTGAAGCACGCTGGAATAGTCGAGAGTGCTGCGGGCAAAGTGCGCGTTCTCAGGCGTGATGAGCTTGAGGCTGACTGGAACCCCGAGACCGACACACACCTCACGATCTGGGAGTGCCTTCAACATCTGGTCCGGCTGCATGAGAAGGATGGCATCTCTCACAGCACCGCACTGGTGCTGAAGAAGATCGGTGATAAGGCGGAGGCAGTTAAAGACCTTGCATACTGTCTCTACGACATCTGCGCCAATAAGCGGCAGGATGCCAAAGAAGCCACGGCCTACAACGCTCTGATCGCGGACTGGACCGAGCTTACGCGGGAGGCAGCAACAATCCATGATACGCGCGGCGACGGCCAGACGCGTCTGAATTTCTAAGGGGGCGCGATTTATGGCTAAGAGCACACGTCAGCATGTTTTCGAAGGCATGGAATTGTTGCCGGAGGGGCTAGTCCCCTTCGTTGAGAAGCGACTGGAAACGGCGCTAACCGGGCATTGGCAGGTTGAAGTCGTCCAGCGGGTTCAGGGGTTGAAACCCAACAGCCAGGGCACGGCGATAGCGTGGGATCAGCAGGGCCTGCTCAAGGCGATGATGGCGTTCTGGAAGGACGCCTTCGCGACCGTATTGGGCCATCCTGAACGCTCTTACGTTTCTGAGCTTCTCGACGTCCGGAATAAGCTCGCGCACAACGAAAACTTCACATACGACGATGCTGAACGTGCTCTGGACACCATGCGCCGCTTGCTGGAAGCCGTGAGCGCCGGCGAGGTAGCGGAGAAGATCAGCGCATCACGAGACACCATCCTGCGGACCAAGTACGCAGAGCTTCAACGCAATGAGGAGCGCCGGAAGACACAGCGCAGTGAGATATCGGTTGAGACCGTGGCCGGGCTGATGCCGTGGCGGGAGGTCGTGGAGCCACACCAAGATGTGGCCACAGGCGAATTCCAACAGGCCGAATTCGCAGCCGATCTTGCAAAGGTCCACAATGGCAGCGCGCCGTCCGAATATCGCAATCCCCGAGAGTTCTTTGCGCGGACCTATCTGACGGAGGGCTTGAGTAACCTGTTGATGGGCGCAGCCAAGCGGCTCTCAGGGGCTGGTGGCGACCCGGTTGTCGAATTGCAGACCAACTTCGGCGGCGGCAAGACACATTCCATGCTGGCGCTCTACCACATGGTCAGTGGCACGCCTGTCAGCGATCTCCCGGGGCTGGACCAGCTCTTGTCGCGCAACGGTCTGACCGTACCTGCGAAAATCAACCGCGCGGTGCTCGTGGGTACATCGCGCGGTCCGCAAGACATCATCAGCCTCGAAGGCGGCAGAAAAATCCGCACGACGTGGGGCGATATGGCGTGGCAGCTTGGCGGTGCCGAAGTCTTCGACATGATTGCTGAGAACGATGCGCGTGGCATCGCGCCGGGTTCGAACGTGCTCGAAGCCATATTCAAGAAGTGCGCGCCGTGCCTCATCCTGATCGACGAATGGGTTGCCTATCTCCGCCAGATTTACAAGGTGGAGGGTCTGCCCTCAGGGACTTTCGACGCCAATCTGTCATTCGTCCAGGCTCTGACTGAAGCCGTTAAGGCCAGTCCGGGTACGCTTCTTGTTGCCTCGCTGCCCGCTTCGCAAATCGAGGTCGGCGGCGAAGGAGGGCATGAGGCTTTGGCGCGCCTCAAGCAGACATTCAGCCGTGTTGAGTCATCCTGGCGCCCGGCATCGCAGGAGGAAAGCTATGAGATCGTTCGCCGACGTCTCTTCAAGGAGATTCCGGGCGATAAGTTTCATCACCGCGACAACACGCTGAAACAGTTCGCAAAACTCTATCGTGAGAACGCGAATGACTTCCCGCAGGGGTGCGCGGATGAAGACTATCGCCGCAAACTCGAAAAAGCATATCCGATCCATCCAGAGCTGTTTGACCAGCTGTATACGAGCTGGGGCTCGCTCGAAAAATTCCAGCGGACCCGTGGCGTATTGCGACTTATGGCTCAGGTCATCCACGAGCTGTGGATGGGCAATGACCCCTCGGTCATGATTATGCCCGGCAGCGTGGCAATCAGCTCGGCGCGCGTAGAGCCGGAGCTGCTTCACTATCTGGACACTAGCTGGCAATCCATCATCGCGGGCGATGTCGATGGCATTACATCGACGCCCTACAAAGTCGACCAATCAGCACCGAACCTGAACCGGTATTCGGCAACGCGCAGGGTTGCGCGCGCAGTGTTCATGGGAACAGCGCCGACTCACAGCCAGGAAAACAAAGGACTCGATGACAAGCAGATCAATCTAGGGGTCGTGCAACCGGGAGAGCGCCCGGCGATTTTTGGTGACGCCCTCCGGCGCCTGACCAATCAGGCGAAGTTCATGCACAGCGACCTAGGCCGCTACTGGTACTCCATGTCTGCCAGCCTTAACCGGATGGCTGCCGACCGTGCGGGGCAACTGGAAGAGGCGCTTGTGTTGATGGAAATCGACAAGGCGCTTGTCGGCTACATCAATGGCCTGGGAGATCGTGGCCTTTTTGACGCTATCCAGATTGCGCCGGGTAGCTCTTCGGATGTTCCAGATGAGCGCGGCGGTGTTCGCGCGGTGATCCTTGGCGTTGCGCACTCTCATACAGGGCGTGACGGCTCGGATGCCCATACGGAGGCCAAGGATATCCTGATGCAGCGTGGCAGCACGCCGCGCGTCTACCGGAATATGCTCGTGTTTTTAGCAGCCGAGCAGCGCCAGCTCGATAATGTGAAATCGGCTATGCGGTCAGCCCTCGCCTGGGCTGAAATTGTGAAGCAGACCGATCGACTCAATCTGACACAAAGCGACGAAGCTTTAGCCAAGTCGAAGGTCGCCGAGGCGAATGAGACACTTAGAACCCGCATGAAGGAAGCATGGTGCTACCTGCTGTATCCTGTTCAAGACAGTGCGCAAGCCGACCTAACATGGACCTCCGCGAAGATACCGGCACAGGACGGATTGCTATCTCGCGCGAGCAAAAAGTTAGTCAGCGACGAAGGACTATTCCCGGAGTTCGGCCCGGCGCGCCTGGACCGCGAACTTCAGAAATACATCTGGAACGGCAAATCCCATCTCCCTTTGAAAGATCTCTGGGAGTATCTTAACCGCTATACATACCTGCCTAGGTTTCAAAATCAGCAAGTCCTGGTAAAGGCGGTTCAGGCGGCAATTTCGGGGATGCTGCCAGGCCCATTTGCTTATGCCGAGCGTTGGGACGAAGCAGCGCAGACCTACCATGGCTTGGCAATCGAGAAAGCAGGGAACGTCCCCGTCGTCATCGATAGTGAGAGTGTCATCATCAAACCCGATGTTGCGCTCAGTAAACTTGTTGTTCCGAAAACGGCCGCGCCACCTAGCGCTGATGACTTGGTCGACGGTCAGACAATTGAAGGCGGATCGGCTGGTCCGACTGGGGGTTCCGGCGGCACACCTGCACCTGCACCCGAAAAGCTGCCCACAAGGTTCGTCGGTACAGTGATGATCTCGTCGGAGCGTCCGGCCAGAGAGATTCACCAGATTGTCGAGGCGATTGTGGAGCAACTCACAACAATGCCGGGCAGCGATGTCTCGCTGAAGCTGAAAATTGATGCCGAGATTCCGGGGGGGATGGACCGCGCGAAGGTGCGCACTCTCATGGAGAATGCGACGACGCTCGGCTTCATCGACAAGGTCGTGAGCTAGCCAAAATGAGCCACGAAATCGGTAAACCGTGGTCACAATATCAGCAGGTCATCGTTGAGACCTACGCGGCCGTTAAAGCGGGAAAGAGTTCCCGCGTCCATGTCCGCCCAGTTGCGGGGCAGCCCTTTCCGACGACGATGGATGTCGAGTGCTCCCGGTCAATGCGAAAGCTTTATCCAGTCGGAACGCGTTTTCGCATTCACGCCAAAGAGACGAACAGGGAGGGTGGCAAGCCCTTCCTGTATTCTCATTTCGATTGGCCTTTCGAGGTCGTGAAATAGTCCGTCGGACTGAGTTCATCCAATCGCGACAGCGCTCCGCAGCGGCCTCGTTCTCCTATCGCCGTTCGCTCAATCCATGACGCCAATTGCGGCCGGGCGCGCCGCCCGGTCAACGGCCTGCCCGCACCACCCCGGCGTTGCCGGGCCGTGTTGGCCGTACCCGCTTGCAGCGGTGACCGGGCGGCTTGTCCGCCCAGCCTTTCTCCTTGGCGTCTTGAGCCAACCGACAACAAAGGAGAAAGTCATGACCGAGACGCTATCTATCCCTTTAAACAAACTCGTCCCATGGGACGGCAATGTCCGCAAAACCGGTGCGTCTGAAGGTATCGAAGAGCTTTCCGCTTCGATCACGGCACACGGGCTTCTGCAGGCGCCCATCGTCCGCAAGATCAAGGGCGGCAAATACGGTGTCGTCGCCGGTCAGCGTCGTCTGCTCGCGCTGAAACTGCTGGCGGAGAAGGGGACTATCGCTGCCGATATGGCTATACCCTGCCAGCTGGTGGCCGCTGATGCTGATGCCGGTGAAATCAGCCTTGCCGAAAACGTAGTGCGTGTCGCTATGCACCCTGCCGATCAGTTCGAAGCCTTCCGTGACCTCGTTGATCGTGGTGTCGAGGTTGCTGCTGTGGCAGCTCGGTTCGGCGTTACCGAGAATATCGTGGCCAAGCGTCTGAAGCTGGGACGTCTGAGCCCGGTTGTGCTTGCGGCATACCGTGCCGGAGAGATTGATCTCGAAGAGGCGCAGGCTTTCGCGATCTCCGATGACCACCAGGCGCAAGAACGGGTGCTGGCCGAAGTCTCCGAATGGAGCCGCAATCCATCATTGATCCGGCGTCATCTGACCGAAGGTGAAATCCCCGCAAGCGACAAGCGCGTGCGTTTTGTCGGGCTTGATGCATATCAACTGGCGGGCGGAGTCGTGCGCCGCGACCTATTCGACGATGAGTCGAGCGGCACGTTGATCGGTACAATCCTTCTGGATCGTCTTGTGTCCGAGAAGCTCGCTGACTTTGCCAACAGTGTGCGCGCCGAAGGCTGGGCCTGGGTCAAGATTGTCGCGGATTTTGATCGGTCAGTGCTGGGGGATTACCGGCGTGTTCATCCCGAACGTATCGAACTGACCGCTGAACAGCAGGCGCTGTTCGATGCGTTATCGGAGGAATACGATACGCTGGCCGACTCGGCGGAAGCCGATGATGGCGATGAAGGAGTTCTCGCACGGCTGGACCGGATCGAAGGTTCAATGTCTGACCTTGAGCACGCGCAAAAGGTCTGGACAGCGGAAACGCTGGCTATCGCCGGTGCGATCGTAACCTTGACCTACAAGGGTACGCCGTCTGTCGAGCGGGGGCTCATTCGTCGTGACGAACCCGTGGATGATGCTGTTGACGAGCCGACACCTCGCGAGCCTGTCGGTCTTTCCACTGCATTGATGGAGGAACTGACCGCTCGGAAAACTGCCGCACTGCGCGTTGCAGTGGCTAGGAATGTGCCGGTCGCGCTGGCTGCGGCGGTACACGCTCTGGCTTTGCCTGTGTTCTACCCGCTGGGCGTCAATCCGTCTTGCCTGCAGGTTACTCTGCGGGAAACATCTGCCGAGCGCCATATCAGGGACGAAGCCGGTCACGCGGCGGTGTCGGTCAACGCCGATGCGCTGGCGCGGTGGTCCGAGAGCCTGCCGTTGGATTCTGCGGAGTTCTGGCCATGGTGTCTCGCCCAGCCGCAGGACACTTTGTTGTCGCTGCTGGCCTTTGTCGTGGCGCAGGCGGTGAATGCTGTTCGGCTTAAGGCTGACCGTCCTGAATGCGGGCGGCTTATCGCGGCCGATGCTCTGGCAAAGGCCTTATCGTTCGACATGGCCGAATGGTTCACGCCGGACGTGGGCAACTATTTCGGTCGCATCAGCAGTGCCCATATCATCGCCGCCTTGTGCGAGGCGAAGGGCGTTTCCCCTGCACCGTCTTGGACGAAAATGAAGAAGGCCGAACTGGCAGCTCTTGCCGCCCGTGAGATCGCCGGAACGGGTTGGCTTCCGGAGGTGCTGCGCGCTCGTGATCCGCAGTCCAATGAACTCGACGAGGTGGCTGCCTAGTCGGCCAAAATGACTACGCCGATCGCGCCCGCACGGCGCGGTCGGTTTTTGCCCCGTTCGCCAAGGGGGGGCGTTTCATCCCGTACGGGACGTTTTTCGGTGGTATCCTATCGCATGCACCATAATCGTCCCGTTCGGTTCTTTTTATAGCTTCTTGACCGCCACTGTGCTATAATCATCCCGATAGGGGTGATTTATGCAAACGATCCTAGACAGCAAGAGCTTCGGCCTGCTCATCCGCACAGAGAGAAAGGCACAAAAGCTGACGCAGGAACAGCTCGCAGGCCTGACCGGAGTCGGCGTGCGCTTCGTGCGTGAGCTGGAGGCGGGAAAGGAGAGCTGCCAATTCGGACGCGCCCTTCAGGTGGCGGCGTCCCTGGGGCTTACGGTCTCTATCGGCAGCCGGCGGGAGGACGCGTGATGGCGCATCTGCTGGACGTATGGTTCGGGGACGCGAAGGCAGGCTCACTTAGCCAGGACGAAGCGGGGGCTCTCAGCTATGCCTATGACCCCGGCTATCTCACGGGGCCGGAGCCGCGCGCCATTTCTTTCTCCATGCCGTTGCAGGAGGCTCCCTATACGGATCGGGTAGTCCGCCCGTTCTTCTCCGGCCTGCTGCCGGATGAAGGGGCACGGCAACGTCTGGCGGGCGCGCTTGGCATATCAGCGGGCAACGCCTTCGGATTGCTGGAAGTGATCGGCGGCGAATGTGCCGGGGCCCTGTCGCTTTACCCGGCGGGCGATACGCCACCTTCGTCAGACGATGACGGCGTCGAAATCTTGAGCCAGCCCCGCCTCGAAGAAATTCTCGGCAAGCTGCGCGAGCGGCCTCTCCTTGGTGGCGAGGAAGGAGTCCGTCTTTCGCTGGCGGGCGCACAGGACAAGCTCGCCGTCTGCGTGGAAGGAGATGCTATCGGGCTTGCGAAAGGCGGGCGTCCGACCACGCATATCCTCAAACCTTTCATTCAGGCGCTCGACGGCACGGTCGAGAACGAGCTGTTCTGTTTGCGGTTGGCAGCGCGCCTGAAGCTTCCCGTGCCCGCAGTCGAAATGCGCCATGGCGGAACGATCCCGTTCCTTCTCGTAGAGCGCTACGACCGGGCGCCGCACAAAGACGGGACGATTACGCGCCTGCATCAGGAGGATTTCTGTCAGGCGCTCAGCGTGCCGCCCGAACTCAAATATGAAGAGGAAGGCGGACCAGGGATCGACCGGTCACTGGACCTGATCGACCGGGCTACCGCGCGTCCGGCTTTCGACCGGCTGGCCTTCATCCGCGCGTTGATTTTCCACTATCTCGTCGGCAACGCTGACGCGCACGGGAAGAACTACGCCTTGCTCTATCGCAGCAAGGTTCCCGACCTTGCGCCGCTCTACGATGTCGTTTGCACGGCGGCTTATCCGCGGCTCGCGAAGAAACAAGCCATGGCGATTGGCGGGCGGTCGGTCCCGGACACCATCCAGCTAAAACACTGGTTGACGCTTGTCCCTGAGACGCGCGGCGCGCAGCGACTGCTGGTCAAGGACATGGCGGAGCTCGCAGGGCGCATCGGGAAAGAGGCGGACGGGCTTTTGGCCGAGTTAGAGGATGCCGGCATAGCACATGGAATTCTTGGCGCGGTTCGCGCTGTGATAGAGACACGCGCGGCCCATCTACTGAAGATAGCAAACGTCTCATGAGTCGTGGCGTTACAAACTTCGAAGGGAGCTTAAACTCATGACTCTGTGCGCAGCCTGGCGTCGCGATGGGACAATCCACTTAGCATCCGACTCTGAACTGTCGCTCGGGACGACGTTTGCCCCAATCGCCATAAAGGTTGTGCGGGCACCGTTTCGGGTAGTAGGCCCCACGGACGAACGGGGCGTTGCCGATAAGGTTGCTGAGGGCGACATCGGAATGTGTTTCGCTGGAAGTGCCTCTGGCGCGCTCTTTGTGCGCGAAGCGATCACCGAGATTCTTCCGCATATGCAAGCTGTACCAGGCTACACCGATACAAGTTTCGCCAATATAGCCCAGTTCGTATATCGGGCTTACCGCACGATCTCGCGGACCCTATGTGAGCAAATTTTCGAGAAGGGGTTGTCCACTGTAGTGCTGGCCGGATACTGCCCAGTGCAGTTGAAACTCCGGGCTTTCCGCCTCAGCACAGACCTTCAGAACCAATCTTCGTTCGAGGAGATTTTGAAGGATGATCAAGAATTTATATTTTTCGGCAGCGGTTCCACAGCTGCCAATCAGCATATTGCTGGCCTTGGCCTTGGCCATGTGCCGTCCAGCCGAGAAATTCTCGACGTCGTTCAGACGGTCATTGATGACCCCGGCATCATCGGTGTCGGCGGCAAACTACAGTATGGCTATTTCAAAGGGCGCTCGTTCCAAACTTTTGGAATTTTCGAACTGGACGAAGAAGGGGTCCATTACTGGCGCGGGCCTCTTGACCTGCGTTCTCCGGATTTCGACAATGGAGAGAGCTTCATACTGAGCTATCCGCTCATCGACCTGACAAGAAAGTAGCATCTTCGAATTATATAATGCAGACAATGGCATAGCAGTTCCCAGTTTCGTCCTGTCCGGCGCGCCACTTATCTTGTTGAAACTCAGGAATTTTCTGACTCGCTGCGACGGCTGCCGGCATAGATCCATTTTGCCAGGGGTCCTCGGCGGGTGGGCGCAACTCAGCAGCACCAACGGCGCATGAAGCGCTGTCATCGTTGCCAAGATTGGCATGGGCGGTGTCTTGTCTGGCACCCCGACGCTCTTTCCCTTTACTACAGCGATTTCGCGGAGGCCGCCGTCGGAGCGCACAGGACGGCAAGGGGTGAGCCATTGATCTAGATGTTAACGTAACTTTCAGTACGGCCTGCTAGGTCTTGTTGGTCTACATAAGCACAACGACGGCTGAAATGACCGGAGCACGGAGCGATGCACTCGAAGGCAGAATCCGTGCCGATCAACTCGAGGACCTGAAGGCAGGCCTTCCTGTTTCGATGCCGATTTCGAGCATCCTGTCCGTGCTGATCCTTGCTGGGCAATGGATCGCGGGACACGGCCTGCTGGCCACAATGTGGTTCCTGATCGTCACAGCAATCAACGGCGTGCGTCTCATCCTGGCGTTTTACGACCCACAGCCGGATGGAACGGGTTGGAACCGCCGCTTGTGCGACCCGAAACAGCAGCTTCATCTTTTCAGCGCGCTGGCCCTCATATCCGGCGTCGTGTGGTCCTTCATCGTCGTTCTGACGGATGGATACACGATCCCACAGTCGCCGCTTCACCTGATCATCCTGACCGGGATCTGCGCCGGGGCGGTCACATATGCCACCTCATATGCCGCGGTTGCCATCTGCTTCATCACGCCACCCCTGCTTGCCACCTCGGCAGCCGTGGCGATCAGGGGCAGCATCGAGGATTATCTGCTGGCGTTCGCGGTTCTGCTCTTTCTCGCGGGGCTCGTGCGAGGTGCTTTGCTTGGGCAGGCCCGCTTCCGCGAGACGAGCCGGTTGAGACATGAAGCGGAGCGGACAGCCGGCGAAATGGAGCGCCTTTCCCGAAAGGACGTGCTGACGGACCTGCTCAACAGGCGCGGGCTGGAGGAGGCGATCGACCGTCTCAGGGAGGCTGACGGGCCCTTTGTGACGATGCTGATCGATCTCGACGGCTTCAAATCCGTCAACGACACATATGGCCACAAGGCGGGAGACGACGTCCTTTCCAGCATCGCCGGACGGATCAAGGATGAGGTGCCTCCGGGTGGGACCCTTGCCCGGATCGGGGGGGACGAGTTCCTCCTGGTGTACCCTGTGTCGGCGGGCAGGCTGTCGCCGAGTGATCGTGCAACCAACATCATCGCGAAGATTGCCAGACCTTTTCCCAGTTTTGCGTCGGTCCAGGTCGGAGCGTGTATCGGGATATATTTGTCCAAACGTGCCAAAGTGACGGAGATGCTTCTGAGGGCTGATGTCGCTCTTTATGCAGCGAAGCACCATGGACGGAACGAGTTCCGCCAGTTTGACGACGAGCTGGAAGACGTGATTCAGCGCCGTCAGCACATCGAGCGGGATCTGCGTTGTGCCATCGATACCGGCAAGATCGAACTATGGTTCCAGCCGGTCGTCCGGCTCGATACAAGCGAGATCATCGGTTTTGAGGCACTGCTCAGATGGTTTCATTCCTCCCATGGCCCTATCGCTCCGCCCGAGATCATCGAGATCGCCCGCGAAATCGGGATGATGGATGCTCTGACGGATACGGTGTTTCGCAGCTGCTGCGACTTGATGGCTCGTCTGACGGAAGCCGGGCACGGCAACTGCCGCGTCGCGATGAATGTTTCTCCGCGCGAAC
Organism: Agaricicola taiwanensis; assembly: GCF_014635245.1. Taxonomy (GTDB): domain Bacteria; phylum Pseudomonadota; class Alphaproteobacteria; order Rhizobiales; family Methylopilaceae; genus Agaricicola; species Agaricicola taiwanensis. Next base: position 953,982 of record NZ_BMCP01000001.1, read on the forward strand.
TGGAAAACGGTCGTCTCGATGATCTGATACTGGACGGCCTCGAGAGGCGCGGTCTTCCCGCGTCGATGTTCGAGATCGAGATCACCGAGGAAGCCCCGGTGGACGGGGACAGGGTGGACGAACAGCTTGCCCGTATCGCGCATGCCGGCATTTCCATTGCCCTCGACGATTTCGGAACCGGCTTCTCCACCCTGGCCTCGCTCAAGGACCGGCGCATAAACAAGGTCAAGATCGATCAGGGCTTCGTTCGAGGACTGGCGCAATCTCCCGATGACCAGTTGCTCGTCAAGGCGGTGATGGACATCGGAAAAGGCCTCGGAATCGAGATCACGGCGGAAGGCGTCGAGGCGGAAGCCGACAGGCACCTCCTTCAGGAGCTTGGCTGCAGGGCGGCTCAGGGCTACCTGTTCTCCAAGGCGGTTCCTATGGATAAGGCGCTTGAGCTATTGATGAAAGAGCACGTCGGGCCGCGATAGCGGATTGGCTTAGCGAGCGCCAACTCCGGCGCCTGGACCATCTGACAACGCGCTTTTAGTGGCGCCCAAAAATGGCGCCTAAACCCGTTGCCGCTAGTGACGACCTGAAATGCGCCGCCTTTGGCGTTTAGTCCCGCGTTTGAACGCCTGGCCGTGATCGCTTTGAAGGATCGTACGATGCGCTATGAACGTCTGAAATCGCCCGTCCTTGCCCCCGTGGTGCTGCTGACGCTTGCCAGCGTCACGGCGAGCTGCTCAGCCCCGGCTGCGACATCGGGCGTCTGCGACGCGCAAGCCGCGCAACGTCTTGTCGGCGAGCGCAAGCCGACCGATGCCGATGCCATGCGCCTGACAGGTGCGACCATCGTACGCCAGATCGCGCCCGGCCAGCCGGTCACGCAGGACTACAGAGACAATCGCGTCACCATCGAAACAGATCCGGCCGACGGGCGCGTCGTTCGGGCGACATGCGGATAGATCTGAGGCCGCCCGAGCACAGATCACGGTTGAAGCCGCATCACTGCATTCGAGCGTAGATGCTTCCGGGACGGGACGTGTCGTCCAGGGTGAAGCGATGATCAGCCGGGGGATGAGCGCGCTGGCCGCATTCGATGCGCGGGCAGATGCGGCAACTGACGCCCACGGGAACCGCCTGTCCGTCTCCGAAGAGGTCCATGCCGTCGGCATAGACCATGGCCTGGGCATGGTGCACGGAGCAACCAAGTCCGATGGACATATAGCTGCGGGGCGCATTGTAACGGTGCCCGCCTTTGGTGATCGCCCGGGCGATACAGAAGTAGCGCTGTCCATCTGGCATCTGGCTGACCTGCACATTGATCCGTTCAGGCGCGAGGAACGCGGAATAGATGTTCCAGCGAGGACAGGCGCCCCAATGGCGCGGGATGTGGATGCCGGACAGGGAGAAACGTTTGCTGATATTGCCGGCAATGTCGGTGCGCACCAGATGCAGCGGAATTCCCTGCGCGCCCTTGCGCTGCAGCGTCGTCATGCGATGGCACACCTGCTCGAAGCTTGTCGAAAAGCGGCGCCCGATCCGCTCGATATCGTAGCGATGGTCGTGACAGGCCTGGAGAAAGGGCTCATAGGGCATGATGAGCGCGCCGGCGAAATAAGCCGCGAGCACATTGCGCGCGAGGACCGGGGCATCTCCCTCCGGCAGCCCGGAGGAGGCGATGATATCCAGGATTTCCGTTTCGGCGGCGATCGCGCCGAGATGGTGCGCGATGAAAAATTGCGCCGTCTCGCTCGGCAGAAGGTCCGATATCGCAAGCTCCCGGGAAGAGGCATCGTAGTGCCGGGCAATGCCGCGAGGCAGGGAAGCCAGCCGCACCTCCAGCCCGAACACGTTGGACAGATAGGTCCGCAGTCCAGCCTCGAACCTGTCGCCTGAGCGATCTATGTCGGCGCGGATGCGTTCCGCGGCGGCTTCCAGGGTCGGAAAGTGATTGGCGTTCTCCTGGATGAAGTCGGAAATTGCATCGGTCGCGGCGTGAAAGGGCTCATTCTGCGCCTCCACGCGGGCATGCGGCCCGGTCAGCACGCGGTATCGATCATAGAGCCTCAGCATCGCTCGTGCTGCGGCTGGGATGGACTGTGCCAGATCGCGGATCTCAAGATTGGTGATGTCGCTGTCGGCAAAGAGATCGTCACCGAAGACTTCCATCAGGTCGCCGGTCAGCCGCGTGTCGTCGCTGTCCACGAGCTCGCCCGGCTCCACGCGAAGCTGCCCCGCAATGGAGAACAGCAGCGGAACCGTCACCTTCCTGCGATTGTGCTCGATGAGGTTGAGATAGCTCGCCGAAATTCCGAGAGACCGCGCAAAGTCCGCCTGCGAAAGCTTGCGCTGTCGACGCAGCCTCTTGATGCGCCCTCCAACCTGCGTGTCCGTGACATCCATCATATTGCCTTTACAAGATTTACAATCTGGAACCGCAAATTGACGTGAGTTTACAGGTTTACCTAGCAGATATGAGGATATTCTTGCGCTTCCTGCGTTCTTGTCAAATCTTTACATCAAAGGAGACAGCCATGAACGCGATTGACAACGGCAGCGAGGAATATGTGACTATCATCGCCCCCAGTGCCGGGGAGGCCATGGCGCAGTTCAAAGCGCGCGGCCTTGACGAGCAAGGTTTCCTGATCGCGGGCAGGATAGGCCGGCATCAGTTCTCTCTGGTGAGCGGCACCACCAGCACGACGCTGTTCGCCGATGAGAACCTGGTGGCGGCGACCTTCTCGCGCACCATCGCCCGCTAGGGGGGCGATCCCAGTACAACCCAGATCCGGTCATGCCGCCGTCCGGCGGACGGCGGAGCCATGCCAGAGGAGAAGATGAGCATGCTCGACACGTCACGCAGTTTCGAGGGCTTTCCCGCGCCGGACTATGCGCCGGACCGGTGGAAGAACATCGCCCGCACTTACGGCTACGCTGATGTCGTGCGGCTCTCGGGCTCTCTGCAGATCCGCCACACCTTGGCCGAACACGGCGCTCGGCGCTTGTGGGAACTGCTGCATTCGGAAGATTTCGTGCCGACTTTGGGCACTTTCACCGGCAATCAGGCGGTGCAACAGGTCAAGGCCGGATTGAAGGCGATCTATCTCTCAGGCTGGCAGGTGGCGGCCGATGCCAATACGTCGGGCAACACCTACCCCGACCAAGGCCTTTATCCCGTGGACAGCGTTCCCTCCGTCATCCGCCGCATCAACAAGGCCCTGCAACGCGCCGACCAGATCCAGACCATGGAGCGCGCGGACGGCATGGCGAGCGCCGACATCGACTACTTCGTGCCGATCATCGCCGATGCCGAGGCCGGGTTCGGTGGCACCCTCAACGCATTCGAATTGATGAAGGCGATGATCGAAGCCGGCGCAGCCGCGGTGCATTTCGAGGATCAACTGGCATCGGAGAAGAAATGCGGCCACCTGGGCGGCAAGGTTCTGGTGCCGACGAACCAGTTCATCCGTACTCTGAACGCAGCCCGGTTGGCCGCCGACGTCATGGGCGTACCGACGCTGATCATGGCGCGCACCGACGCTGAGGCAGCCCGGCTGATCACGTCGGATATCGACGAATATGATGCGCCCTTCGTCACGGGGGAGCGCACGGCGGAGGGCTTTTACCGCCTGAAGGGCGGGATTGATGCGGCCATCGCCCGCGGTATCGCCTATGCCTCCTATGCCGATCTCATCTGGTGCGAAACCAGCAGGCCGGACCTCGCCGAAGCCAGGAAATTTGCCGAGGCTGTCCGAAAGGTGCATCCGGACCAGATACTGGCTTACAACTGCTCACCCAGCTTCAACTGGGCCAAGCATATGGACGAGGTCGCCATGGCACGGTTTCAGCGCGAAATCGCAGCCATGGGCTACAAATATCAGTTCATCACGCTGGCCGGGTTTCACAATGTCAGCCTCACCACCTTCGAGCTTGCCCGTGCCTACAGGCAGGACGGCATGGCGGGATATTCCCGGCTGCAACAGAGCGAATTTGCAGCGGAGCAGCATGGATTTTCCGCCGTTCGCCACCAGCGCGAGGTTGGCACGAGCTATTTCGACGCCGTCTCCCTCGCTGTCTCCGAAGGCAAGAGCGCAACCACGGCCATGGGCGAGTCCACGGAAGCCGCCCAGTTCCACTGAAGGCGATGAGACCGGCTACATTCGTTGAACCTCCGAAGGCGGGCGGCTGGCGCCGCCCGCCTCCTTGGCTCCCTAGCGGGCGTTCAGGAGATCGCTCACTTCAAGCAGGATGAACTCATTGTCCGCCGCCTTGCCGATCTGCCGGCCGGCTGAAAACGGCAGGTTGTTGTCGTTGGCAACGAGAATATGGGTATCATCAACGCGCATCACGTCTTCGATGGTGAAAAAGGGAAAAGTGAACTTGCCGGTGAGGTCGCGTTTAGCGGCGGTCTCCACTAGCGCCTTGCCGTCGGGATCCTCGATATTCATCAGGTCGATGTGGCCGATGCGGCGGATGAAGCCTTCGGCATCCCTTTGCGAGGTGTCGACCAGCACAACCTTCTTGACCCGCGCCGGAAGCGGATAGCAGGCTGTCTTGTCCCCGGCACCCTCGGCGCAGGCAAGGCTGGGGTCGCCTTCGCCGTTATCGCGTTCGATGATCAGCGCCCGGCTTTCATCGATGAAGTTGAAGTCACCGATCGCCGTGGCGCCGTCGGACAGGCGGAACTTGAAGCTTTCGCCGGTCCAATCCTTCTTGCCCGTGTCGAAGGTCATGATGCGGAGGAAGTCGCCTTCCGGTTTTCCGTCCTCGCCAAGAATCGGCTTTTCGAGCAGGGCCCAAAGCAGATTGGTTCCGGGCTGAAGCGCCATTCCCTCATAGCCGCCGGAGCGCTGGACGCGGAAATCCCTGCCTGCAAGGGCGGGCACGACCGTGCCGGGAGTGTCCGGCCCTCTCAGCACAGCGCCGTCGAGCCGGGTCGGATAGACGTCTAGCACGCGTCCGTCTGCCGCGGCGCGGATGATGTAAGGCCCGAACTCCTCGCCGATCCAGATCTCTCCATCGAGATACTGGATGCTTTCAGGATCGAAATCCGCGCCCGTGAGATAGCGGCTTTCTGTGCCCTCGTAGGCGATGCGGAAGGGCACCTTCCTGTCGGGATCGCGCAGGAAGATCGTCTCGACGCGCCCCACCGTGCCGGCGTCGAAATCCGGCTTCATGCGGTGGAAGAAGAGAAGGGCGTCGGGACTGTTGATCTTGCTGCCGAAGCCATTGTCAGTCAGCGTGAAGATGCTGCCGTCGCCGGCCCGGTTCATGGCGAAGCCCGACATGCCCTGGACCGGTTGGCCGATGAAGGGCAGCGAGATGCCGGTCGGATGGCTGCCATAGGCGGCACCGACATCGCCTGGCGCCGACATCGCGTTATGGTTGGGCACCTTGCCCGTGAACTTGCCGGACATCCACGCATCCCGCGGGGCGTCGGCGGGCGGCGTTACCAAAGAGAGGGCGGGCAGGAGCGCGTGCCCGGCCAGTTTGGCGCGAAAGACCTCCTCGGCAGAGGCGGGCAGCATCAAGGCCGAAAGTGCAAGGGTGGACAGCAGAACACGGCGCAGCATAAGGGCTCCTTTGTTTCAGGAATGAGCCCTCGGCGGATAGGCGCCAACCGTGACAGACACGTCTCGGATCCGCGACGATCCCATGACGGGGATGCCGGGCAGGCGTGCCGCGCGCACATTAAACCTCCAGCCTCTCGGAAGAGGGCTGGAGGTGATGTTGTCACTGCGGCTCGATGCCAGCCGTCTTGGTGTATTCGGCCCAGCGCTTGACGTCGGCGGCGACATAATCGCCGAAGGGCTGGCTATGATCCTCCCGCACGGCAAACCCCATATCGGCGAGCTTCTTCTTCACGTCGTCCTGCTGCGTGATCTTGATCAGCGCCTGCCGGAGTTTCTCGATGATCTCGGGCGGGGTGCCCTTAGGCGCGAAAATTCCGCTCCAGGCAGAGATGCTGAAGAAGGGGAAACCGGCTTCCTTGAGCGTTGGCACATCCGGCATCAAAGGCGTTCGTTCAGCCGTTGTCACGGCGAGGATGCGCAGGGATCCCTCTTTGACCTGCGGCAGCGCGGCGACAAGATCGTTGAACATGAAGGTGATGCGCTGCCCCAGCAGATCCTGGATGGCGGCCGGGCTGCTCTTGTAGGGAACGATGGTGAGGTCAAGCTTCTCCTCAGCCTTCAAGACAGATCCCGAAAGCTGACCCAGTGCATTGCCATAGCCCACGGTCATTTCACCGGGGGTTTTTCTGATGCCTTCGACCAGGCTCTTGAGATCGGTATAGGGATCCTTGGCGTTGACCAGCAGAAAATACGGATATTCGCCGAGCCCCGCGATGGCCTCGAAGTCCTTCACCGGGTCATAGGGAACATTCTTCATCAGGCTGCGGCTCGCGGCATGGCTCGATGTGCCACCGATCGTCAGCGTATAGCCGTCAGGTTCGGCCCTGGCCGCGAGGCCGGCTCCCATCGTCCCGGACGCGCCAGGCTTATTGTCCACGATGAAGGGCTGGCCCAGTTCCGCCTCCAGCCGTTCCGCGAAGATGCGGGCGACAACGTCGGTGCCGCTGCCGGCTCCAAACGGCGCGATGATGGTGACCGCCCGTGTTGGATAGTCCTGAGCCGCAACCGCGGTGGTCAGGCACAAGGCTGCCAGGGCAGCCCCTATTAGACATTTCATGGAATTCCTCCCTCTTGATGCGCCGTGGCGCGTTCCGGCCCTCTCGATGCTTTTCTCCGAAAGCTATACTCTGAGAGCACAAGCGGCCATGTTCGGCCGCCCCTAAGGCAGCACGGCGTCGGCGAAACGTCAACAGTCTACAATCTGGACTGTTCGGTCTGCGACAGCTCTGGCTTCTCGTTTCGGTAGGGCGGGTAACGCGCTGGCAAGCCGGGCACGACATACTGAGATCGCCATCATCTTCACGTCGGATGCCGCTCATGCCGAACCGCCGCCTTGTCCTTTGCGCCGCTGCCGGGTTTCTCGCGGCGGTGCCCTCCGGCGCCAGGGCGCTGGATGGCGCGAAGCTGGGATTGAAGCCCGGCGCCACCAATGATCAATCGGATGTTCTGGAGCGCCTTCTGCGCGGCGCGGCGGCGGCGGGCGAGGCGCTTTATCTTCCTGGCGGCAATTACAGGGCCGAGCGCGTCCGACTGCCGGATGGTGCGCGGCTGATCGGAGAGCCCGGTGCAACGCGGCTTCATGGCAGTGGAACCTCACCGATCCTGATCGCGGAGAAAGCGAAACGAATCAGCATCGAGAGTCTCGCCCTGGAGGCACGGGGCGGCGCGGCGGCCGACGATGCCGGCCTGCTAACGGCCGAAGATGTCGGAGACATCACGTTGCAGCGGCTCGAGGTGGCGCGGTCTCCGGGCAGCGGCGTCCGGCTGCTGCGTTGCGGAGGGCGGCTCCGCGACCTGTCGCTTCGCGACATTGCGAACACCGGCATCTTCAGTCTCGACGCCACGGGCTTGATCATCGAAGGCTGTCGAATGACCGACATCGGCAACAACGGCATTCAGGTCTGGCGCTCGTCTGGCGGCTGGGACGGTACGCTGGTGCGCGGCAATATGATCGAACGCGTTCGTGCCGACGCGGGGGGCTCCGGCCAGAACGGTAATGCCGTCAATCTGTTCCGCGCCGGCGGCGTGCTGGTCGCGGACACGCAGGCCGGCGACTGCGCTTATACGGCTGTCAGAGCCAACGCCTCTTCCGATGTTTCGATCCGAGGGACAATGGCCCGCAACATGGGCGAGGTCGCGATCTTCGTGGAGTTCGGTTTCTCCGGGGCAGTGGTTGTCGGCAATGTCATCGAACGGGCCGCAGCCGGCATCTCCATCACCAATTTCAATGATGGCGGCCGTCTTGGCACCGTTCAGGGCAACCTCGTGCGCGATGTCTTCCGCAGGCCGGACCCCGAAACCGGCAAGATCAGCTATGGCTATGGGATTTCCGCTGAAGCCGACACGGTCATGTCCGGCAACGTGGTCGAGGGTGCCGAAGGCATCGGCATCAACCTCGGCTGGGGACCTTATCTCCGCGATGTTGCGGCCCACGGCAATATCGTCCGCGACGTGTCAGTCGGGATCGGGGTATCGGTGGCGCCCGACGCCGGTCGCGCCAGCATCATCGGCAACACCATTGCCGGCGCACGCCGTGGCGCCATTCTCGGCTTCGCATGGGACGATGTGAAGACAGGCGATCTCGCGCGCGCGGGCGTCTCCGTCGATCCGCGCCTGACGGTACGGGATAACAGTGCCGCCTAATACTTTGGAATAAGGTCAGACTTGCTGGGCTTTGCCGTCTCCTTTAAGGAATAGAAATCGGCGCAAGTACCCGCTCGTCTGTAAAGGTTCTAAAGCAAATGGGAACGACAAAGGCCGTGCCAGCACATGCGGCACGTTCGGCAATAAAGCCGCAAGAAAAGTTTCAGTCTGTTCCGGCTTCGCTCATCTCGCTCCGGTTTTTGAACATCCTGACTGCGATCGACGAGACAGGCAGCCTGAGTGGGGCGGCAAAGCGGCTCGGGTTGACGCAATCAGCCATCTCGCAGGCCATGCAGGCGTTCGAGGATTCTCTGGGTCAAAGGCTGTTCGATCGAAGCTTGCGCCCGCCTGCCTTCACCATGACCGGGCGCCTTATTCTAAAGCATGCAGGCGAGATCATCGAGCGCACGCAGCAGCTTGAACATGCGTTGCGGTTTTCGGCCCAGGCTCAGCTTCCGCTGTTGCGCCTTGGCGTCATCGATACCTTCGCGACGACGGTGATCCCCCACCTGATCAATGACCTTGGCGACATCGCGTCAAACTGGTCCGTGAAATCGGGCGCGGAGGAGACATCGATCAGCGCGGTCCTGGAGCATCGGGCGGACTTGATCATCACCTCCGATGATCCTGCGCGCCATGCCAATCTTGCTGTTCGTTTCATCCTCAGGGAACCGTATTGTCTTGTCCTGCCCAAGGCGGCACCCGATCCAGGGGATGATATCGGCAAGCTCTCAGAGCACCTGGACTTCGTTCATTATAGCAAGAGCCTTCACATGCGAGAGGAGGTCGATCGCTATCTTGGCGACAACGGCGTCCGCACGAAGAACAAATATCAATTCAGCTCGATAGAGGCCGTGATGGCCATGGTTGCCGGAGGGCTGGGCTGGTCGATCGCAACGCCCCTAGCGCTGTTGAAAGCACGGCACCATATTTCCTCGTTGCAATGCCTGCCACTTCCCAACGCGAACATGCAGCGGGCAATCTGCCTGGTCGGCCATGAAGGCGAGTCCGACAAGGTCATGGACAAGATCTTCAAATCCACGGTGGGAATCCTGAAGCAGAATATCCTGCCGGAGGTGCGCGCGCTTTGCCCTCATCTGGGCGGTTTGATCAAAGTCGATAAACGGGTCTGAGGAACAGTGGCAGCGCGTCTCGGCGCTGCCCGGAGGAGCGGCGGGGCGATCGACCGGACCAGTCCGCAGTTATCCAGTCGATGTCCCAGGCCCATCAGTCAGGGTTCGCCGTAGCGCAACGTGCTGGTCCAGATCAGTTCAAGCCGCCGCAGCGTCCGATAGGTCGTTTCCAGATCGCGAATTTCATCTTCATCGCGCGCGATCAGGCGATGATACGTCTCGTCCACCACACCTAGGGAGCGGCAAAGTTGCTGGCCCTTCTCCGACAGCCGCAGGCGTGCCGAGCGCCTGTCGCGCTGCGATGCGCTGCGGTCGACATAGCCACCTTCCACAAGCTGCTTCAGATTGTAGGAGGCGTTGGAGCCGAGGTAATGGCCGCGCTCCAGAAGGTCGCGCACCGTCAGTTCGTCATCGCCGATGGTGAACAGGAGCATCACCTGCGCGCAGGAGACATCATCGATGCCCAGGCGGGTGAGTTCGACACGCAGAAGATCCGCGTATCGGCGATTGACACGCTCCACCAGCCGAACAAGCTCCAGATGGGTCACGGAACTGGACGCCGAATCGCTGTCAGCGCTTTGCACTGCAGCATTGGGCATGGCGGTGACCGCCCAATCATCATTGGGCGCGCCCGCATCGAACGCCCCCATTGCCTTATGTATCATCGCGTGGTTCCCCATTTTTGATAAAGTGAAATTCGAAACACTTTCCAGATAATCGGTCGTTGCCCCATCTTCTATTTGCGTTGAAACATGTCGCTGCCTTCCATCGGCACGTCACATTTCCGTTTTACTTTACGAGAGCACGGTGTTCACGAGGGCGTGACGCTATGGGGCGGTTATGTCCTTTTCTTGGCGGCGATGAAATTACGGCAGTTTGCCTGAATTTTGAGAAGGAAATTTTGTGCACTGCCGCAAGCCGCGCGTTGCGGCGCCGGCTCGAGGCGATTCGGTAATATGCTTTGGAAGACGGGAGACGTACTCGCGAGCGGCGGAACTTACCCGGCGCCGTAGGCCGCGAGAAAGACGGCGACAGCACCGTCGATGATCGCCTTGCGCCTTTCCTTGCCGGGCGGTGGTGCGCTGGCCAGCATGGTGGGAGTGACCCCACAGTTCATGAGCATGCCGAGGAACTGGGTCGCGGCAAGTTCAATGTCCTCGATGGCAAGGATGCCGGCCTCGACCTGACGGGCGAGATAGCCCGAGAGACGCTGAATTCCGATCCGCGGCCCTGCATCGTAAAGCGCCTGACCGACTTCCGGAAATTTTTCCGCCACGCCGATGACGGCACGCAGCGATGCCACATGATCCGGACGAAGCATCAGTTCCAGGTAGCTGTTGCCCAGTTTCCCCAGAACACGGGCCACATCGTGGTCTTCGGCGTCGAGCTCGAACAACTGTTCGGCCGATTGCCGCTTTTCCGACGAAACAAGTTCCGCGAAGAGGAGTTGCTTGCTCTCGAAGTAGACATAAAGCGTGCCCTTCGAGACGCCGGCTTCCCGGGCGATCTCCCCCATGCTGGCGCCATCGAACCCCTTGGCCAGAAAGACGGAGCGGGCGCCCTCCAGGATCTGGAGCTTCTTGTCGCGATCAGGCGACGGCGGAAGGGAGTTCATGACGGGTCCTGAAAAGTCAGTGACCGAACGGTTCGGTCATATTGACTTAGTTGCGCTGCCTGCTTTATGTCAAGCCTGACTGAACGGTTCGGTCAATTCGGGAGGTGCGCCATGCGCACGGAAGACGAAGCCAAACGTCAGGCGGACGGCGGCGAGATCGCCGAAGCGCCGAGCCGCAGCCCTGTCGTTGCACCTATCCGCAAGGAAAAGACCGATCGGCGGAATGACGGGCAGCCACAACGCCCGGTCAGACGCTATGTGCTGATCGGCATCGGCGGCATCCTGGCACTGGCCGCGCTCTATTTCGGCTATGAGTGGCTGACGGTGGGCCGTTATCTCGTTTCCACGGAAGATGCCTATGTGCACGTGGATTTCTCCATCATCGCCCCCAAGGTCACCGGCTACGTCGCGTCCGTGCCGGTCGCTGAGAACCAGCCTGTGAAAGCCGGCGAGCCGTTGGTGGTGCTTGACGGGGGTGACTACCAGCTGGCGCTTGATAGTGCAGAGGCGCGGATTGCCAGCCAGCGGGCGACACTGGAGCGGCTCGACCGTCAGGTGGCCTCCTCCGAGGCCTCGGTCGAGCAGGCGAAGGCCCAGAAGATTTCCGCCGACGCCGATGTGGAACAGGCGCAAGCCGATTATGCACGCTATGAGACCCTGGCGGCCTCTGACTATGCCAGCCGGCAGCGCCTGGAAACCTCAAAGGCTGCGCGTGACCGCGCGGTCGCGGCGCAGAGGCAGGCCGTTGCCGGTATCACCGCAGCCGAGGCCGACAGCGACGTCGTTCGCGCACAGAAGGCGGAGGCACAGCAGGGCCTCAGAGAGCTGGAATTTGCTCGGGACCGGGCTCAGCGCGATCTCGATGGCGCCACCCTGCGTGCACCGGTGGATGGTGTTGTTGGAAATCTGGCGGTCGCGGTTGGCGATTACGTCACGCCTGGCAAGCGACTTCTGGCTGTGGTGCCGCTGAAAGAGATCTATATCGACGCCAACTTCAAGGAAACGCAGATCGCCGATCTGAAGCCCGGCACGCCCGTGAAGATCGAAATCGATGCCTATCCCGATCGTGAAATTCGCGGCGAAGTTGCAGGCGTAGCGCCGGCATCGGGAGCCGTCTTCAGTCTGCTGCCGCCGGAAAACGCCACCGGTAACTTCACCAAGATCGTGCAGCGGGTGCCTGTCCGCGTGCGTGTGCCGGAGGATGTGGCGGCCGAAGGCATGCTGCGGCCAGGTTTGTCCGTCGTGGTGACGGCCGATCCTCATGGTGTTCTTCCCCAAGAGAATAACTGAGCGGCGGAAGCGCTCTGCCCATGGCTCATAACCCGCCCGCGCCGGAGCCTCAGGTCACGACTCGGAAGCTGATCGCTTTCTCGGCCCTCGTGTTCGGCATGTTCATGGCGATCCTGGACATCCAGATCGTGTCGTCGTCGCTCTCGGAGATCCAGGCGGGCCTCTCCGCCAGCGCGGAAGAAATCTCCTGGGTGCAGACCAGCTACCTCATCGCCGAGGTGATCATGATCCCGCTCTCGGGCTTTCTCGCCCGGGCGCTGTCGACGCGCATCCTGTTCTCGGCCTCGGCGGCCGGCTTCACGCTGGCAAGCATCCTCTGCGCCACCGCGACGACCTTGCCTGAAATGATCGGCTATCGCGCGATCCAGGGCTTCATCGGCGGCGGCATGATCCCGACGGCCTTCGCAGCCGCCTATACCATCTTCCCGAAGAGGGCTCAGGCCCCGGTCATGGCGGTCGTCGGACTGACGGTTACGCTGGCGCCGACCATCGGCCCGACCGTCGGCGGCTATCTCACCGATCTGTTCTCCTGGCACTGGCTGTTCCTGGTCAATATCGTGCCCGGCACCATCGCCACCTTGATTGCCTGGAACCTCGTTGATTTCGACAAGCCGGAATTCGGTCTTCTCAAGCACTTCGATTACATTGGGCTTGCCTCCATGGCGATCTTCCTCGGCAGTCTGGAGTTCCTGCTCGAAGAGGGATCCAGCGAGAACTGGTTCGAGAGCAATGAAATCCGTCTGTTTGCTCTGTTGACCGCCATCGGCGGTGCTATCTTCTTCTTTCGGGCTTTCACACGCGATGTGCCGCTGGTCGATCTGTCGGCCTTCAAGGACCGCAACTTTGCGGTCGGGTCCCTTTTTACGTTCATCCTCGGCATCGGTCTTTATGGCCTGACCTATCTTTACCCGCTCTATCTTGCCCGCGTGCGCGGCTATAACGCGCTGGAGATCGGCGAGACGGTCTTCGTCACCGGCGTCTTCATGTTTCTGGCGGCGCCCGTGGTGGGCATCCTTGGCCGCAAGCTCGATCCCCGCCTGGTGATTTCATGCGGGCTGATCGGCTTCGCCATATCCTCCTTCGAGCTTGCGCCACTGACCAAGGACTGGAGCTTCTGGGAACTCTTCCTGCCGCAGGCGCTGCGCGGGGTTTCGCTGATGATGTGCATGGTGCCCATCAACATATTGGCTCTCGGCACGTTGCCGCCCGACCGGATCAAGAACGCCAGCGGCCTCTTCAACCTCATGCGCAACATCGGCGGCGCCTTCGGGCTCGCCGGCATCACGACCATTCTCAATGATCGTTGGGATCTGCACCTCACGCGGCTGCACGACAGCGTGTCCTGGGGGCGTGATGTGGCGGTGGAACGCCTCAACACCATGGCTCTCGGCCTTCAGGGAGCCCTGGATTCCAACGCGGATTTGGCGGCCGTACAGCAGCTCGCGCAGATCGTTCGGCGCGAAGCGCTGGTCATGGCCTTTGCCGATGTCTTCCTGATCATGGGGCTGATCTTCGCAGTCATGGTGCTGCTGATCCCGCTGGTAAGCAAGCCACGCGCGGAAGCCGGAGATGCTCCGGCGCACTAAAAAAGCCCCGGCGTCTCCACCGGGGCCTCTTCCACTCCAAAGTCGATGATCAGCTGGCGCGGGCGCTGACGAGATAGCCGTCGGCCGTCTCGCAGGTCACCAGCGAGGTGCGGGCGTAACCGCGATAATAGGCGGTCATCTCGGCACGGACGCGGTGACCGTCGCCGCGCGGGCGAACATTCATGACGCGATTGAGATGGACGCGATAGGCGCCCTGCTGGCGCGCGGCGGTCTCGATTCCCTCATGGCAGGCCTGGACCGCTTCATCGGGAGATTCGCCATAGACCGGTGCCGGCACATAGACCGTGGCAGGCGGCGGGGGTGGCTCCAGATAAACGCCGGGGGGCGGAGGAGGTGCATCGTAGACGCCCGGAGGCGGGGGAGCGGCATTGGCGCTGGCAGCAAGCCCGAGCGCGCCGAGGGCAATGGCGGCGCCGGCTGCGACACCGAGCGCGGCCGCACCGTTGCGTCCGTGTCGTGCTTCGACGGGTGCCGTGGCGGCAAGGGTCATGGCCGACAGCATCGCGGCGGCGACGGCTGATTTGAAAAAGCGAGATGTACGCATCGATCTATTCTTTCTCACCCGAGCACTCGGCGAGTGCTCCTTGGACGCCATGATAGGCGCTTATGCTGAATGGTCTCTGAACGGCCTGCGGCTTTTGTAAGGCACTCGTAAGCATCAAAGCCTGTCGCGCAAAGCGAAATAGCTCATGGCGGCGACCATCAAGGGCCAGCGCAGATGAGCGCCGCCCGGAAAGGCTGGCGTGGGCAGCCGTGTCAGCATGTCAAAACGCGCATCGGCCTGATCGGCCGCTTCGGCGATGAGCCGGCCGAAGTAGGGCGCAAGGGCGAGCCCTTGACCTGAATATCCGGCAGCCAACACCGCGTTGCCCATCCGGCGTACCAAAGGAAGCCGCGTCGTGGTGACGCCGACAACTCCGCTCCAGGCATAGTCGAAGGGTTCGTCAGCCAGTGCCGGAAACACCTTTTTCATGGCGGCGCGGACCAGTCGTCCAGGATTGGCGACAGGCTCTGTGGAATAGGACTCGCCCCCGCCGAAGAGGAGACGGCCATCCGGCGTCGGGCGGAAGTAATTGACCACGAAGCGGCTGTCGAAGGCGGCCGTCAGCGCCGGCAGGAAGTCCTTGAGCCGCTCGCCCATGGGCGCGGTGACGCCGATGGTGCTTGCGATCGGCAGGATGCAGCTGTCCGCCTGATCATCCAGCCCGCGCATCAAGGCGTCTCCCGCCAGGATCAGCCGCTGCGCCCGCACGGTGCCGTGCGGCGTTCGCACGCTGACGCCCCCCTGTTGCGATATCTCCAGCGCCTCGGTGTCTTCATGGATCACTGCGCCAGCGCGGACAGCGGCCTCGGCCATGCCGCGGGCAAGCTTTAGCGGATGAAGATGGGCCGCTCCGCGGTCCAGCACCCCGCCGTGATAGTCATCGGAGCGCACATAGGTCTGCAGTGCATCCCGGTCGAGCGTTTCCAGTTGGTCATAGCCATAGTGGTCCCGCAGGTGTCGGGCATAGGCATGCGCGCCGGGGACGAACCGCTTCCGGTGCTCGGCCTCCACCAGCCCCTCGCGCCAGTCGCAGTCGATGTTGTGGCGCGCGATCAGCTCCTTGAGATTCGCTTTGGCGTCCTCGGCCAAACGCCAAAGCCGCATGGCGTCATCGGCTCCAACGGTTTTTTCCAGATAGTCCTGCTCGCGCCGCTGGCCTGTGTGCAGCTGTCCGCCATTGCGCCCCGATGCTCCGGAACCGACGGCGGCCTTCTCCAGCACCACCACATCGCGGCCCCTTTCCGCCAGGTGCAGGGCCGCGCCGAGGCCGGTGTACCCCGCTCCCACCACGACGATATCCGCGGCGCGATCGCCGCCGAGCGGCGCATGACGCTGAGGCGCGGGAAGTCCCGCTTCATACCAGGTCGGCGTGCTGTCCGATCGGGGCGACTTCACGGCGACAGGTCTTCTGGTGGCCGGGACGCGCTCACCTGCTGTTTTGCCTGATGCGCGGCGGCCATGGCGTCAAGGCGCTTCTTCCGCTCGGCAAGCTCCTGCCACTTGTCGTAATGCTCTGCCCGCTCGCGCGGGGCGCTGCGCAGCGCTCCCCAAAGGCGCCGGAATTGCCGGCTGACCATGCCGATCATGACGCTACCTCACACGTTCAGAAGCAGATACTCCCGCTCCCAGGGGCTGATCACCCGCATGAAGGTTTCGAATTCCGCACGCTTGATGGCCGAATAGGTGCCGACGAAGGTCTCGCCGAAGATTTCAACCAGAGCATCGGATTCCTCAAACAGCGCGATGGCTTCCAGAAGGCCGCGCGGCAGGTCGAAATCCAGCTCCTGGGCGGAGCCGTCAATCGGTTCGGTCGCTGAGAGTCCCTCCCGAAGCCCGAGATAACCGCAGGCCAGCGAGGCGGCGATGACGAGATAGGGATTGGCGTCCGACGAGGGAACCCGGTTCTCCACGCGGCGCGAATCGGGTGTCGACGGAGGCACGCGAAGACCCGTGGTGCGGTTGTCATAGCCCCAGGCCACATTGATCGGCGCGGTGGAGGCGCGGGTCATGCGCCGGTAGGAATTCACGTAAGGCGCCATGATGCCCATGACGCGGGGCAGATATTTCTGCTGGCCTGCGATGAAGGAGAAGAACTCCGGCGTCGGTCGCCCATCGTCCTCCGAAAAAATGTTTTTGCCCGTCTTGGCATCGACCACCGACTGATGGATGTGCATGGCTGAGCCCGGTTCATTGGCGATGGGCTTGGCCATGAAGGTGGCATAGATGTTGTGCTTCAGCGCCGCCTCGCGGATCGTGCGCTTGAACAGGAACACCTGGTCGGCGAGGACGAGGGGATCGCCATGGCGCAGGTTGATCTCCATCTGCGCCGCGCCCTCCTCATGGATCAGCGTGTCGATCTCCAGGCCCTGGGCCTCGGAAAAATCGTAGATGTCCTCGAAGAGGTCATCGAACTCGTTGACCGCCTGGATCGAATAGGATTGACGGCCGATCTCGGGCCGGCCGGAGCGGCCGATCGGGGGCTCCAGTGGATAATCGGGATCGGTATTGGGTTTGACGAGATAGAATTCGATCTCCGGCGCCAGCACCGGTTTCAGACCCTTGTGCTCATACAGCTCCAGGATACGGCGCAGCACCTGGCGCGGCGCAATATCCACCGGGCGGCCGTCCTGATGATAGCTGTCGTGGATGATCTGAGCGGTCGGATCGGACGCCCAGGGCACCACCGACAGCGTGGAGAAATCGGGCTCCAGCACGATGTCGTTGTCCGACGGGTTCTGCCGCGTGATGACCTCATCTTCGGGATATTCGCCGGAAATCGTCTGCTGGAAGATGGCGCTCGGCAGGGCCATCAGGGGGTTGGTGAAGAATTTCGACGCCGGCATGATCTTGCCGCGGGCCACACCGGCTTGGTCGGGCACCACGCATTCGATCTCCTCGATGCCGCGCGCCTTGATCCAGGAGCGCGCCTCCTCGAGGTCCGCCACGCCCCGGATGTTGCCAACCCCTTTATCTGCCTTCTTTTTCTTCGCCATATATCAGCCTCGTGCGCCGCAGGAGCGGGCCTCCGGTGGGCCTGCACACTGCCTGAGCCGTCAGTGTAGCGTCAATGTTGCGAACCAAAGGATAAAGCCGCCCAAAAACCGTTGTGTGGCGCTGGTGAGATCACTAACGTTTCGGCTGACGAAGCGGCGGAGCGACGCTGAAGCCGCGACATCAAGATGAGCCATCAATCCGGAGATCTTAGCGCCATGGCTTTTGCCGCCTCTCTTCGCCACCTGCTCCTTGCTGCCGTTGCGAGCAGCTGCGCTGCCCCGGCTCTTGCCAAGGAAGTGCGGGTCTACAACTGGTCGGATTACATCGACGAGGCGATCCTCAAGGACTTCGAAAAGGAAACCGGGATCAAGGTCATCTACGACGTTTTCGATTCCAACGAGATCCTCGAAGCCAAGCTTGTGACGGGCGGAACAGGCTACGATGTGGTGGTTCCCACGGCCACCTTCCTGTCGCGCCAGATCAAGGCCGGTGTGTTCCAGAAGCTCGACAAGTCAAAGCTGCCGAACCTGAAGAACATGTGGTCGGACATCGCGGAGCGCGCGGCCAAATATGATCCGGGCAACGAATATTCGGTCAACTACATGTGGGGCACCACCGGCATCGGTTACAACCCCGAGAAGATCAACGAGGCCATGCCCGATGCGCCGGTCGACAGCTGGAAGCTGGTTTATGATCCCGAGGTTTTGAAGAACTTCCAGAAGTGCGGCGTCATGCTGCTCGACAGCCCCGAGGATCTGCTGCCGTCGGTCATGACCTATCTCGGCCTTGAGCCGGACATGAACAATACCGAATCGGTCGAGAAGGCCGGCGAGCACCTGGCCAAACTCAAGCCCTACATCCTCAAATACCACTCCTCAGAATACATCAACGCGCTGGCCAATGGGGACATCTGCCTGGCCGTCGGTTATTCCGGCGACATTCTGCAGGCGGCCTCGGAAGCGGCTGAGAAAGTCGAGGTCGATTACGTCATTCCGCAGGAGGGTGCCCAGCTCTGGTTCGACCAGATGGCGATCCCCGCCGACGCACCGCATCCCGATGAGGCACACGCCTTCATCAACTACATGACGCGTCCGGAAGTGATCGCGAAGGCGTCCAACTTCGTCAGCTATGCCAATGGCAACCTGGCCGCGAAGGAATATCTCGATGAGGCGGTGGCGCAGGATCCGCGCGTCTATCCCACCGAGGACGTGGTGAAGCGCCTCTATACGGTGTCGACCGTGGAGGATCCTCGGGTCCAGCGCATCATCACCCGTGCCTGGACCAGGGCGCAGAGCGGATCATAACAGCCTGTCGGATCAAGGATCATGCCCGGCCGCATGGCCGGGCATCTCTGTTGAAGCGGACCTGAAGGAGACATCATGGCGACACGCGCATTGGGCCCGGTTCGACGCAGCTTCGCGCCATGGAACGATCCCACAGCCGTTCCGCTGATCCGTTTCGATAAGGTCACCAAACGCTTCGGCGGTTTCACCGCTGTCGACGATCTGACGCTTGATATCCATGAACGCGAATTCTTCGCGCTGTTGGGACCATCCGGCTGTGGCAAGACCACCCTGATGCGCATGCTCGCCGGCTTCGAGGAGCCCACGGAGGGGCGCATCACGCTCGGTGGCGAGGACATGGCCGGCCGCCCCCCGTACCGACGCCCGACCAACATGATGTTCCAGTCCTATGCGCTGTTTCCGCATATGACGGTTGAAGGCAACATTGCCTTCGGTCTCAAGCAGGACGGCATGACCAAGGGCGAGATCGCGTCCCGCGTGGAGGAAATGCTCAAGCTCACGCGGCTGGAGAGCTTCGCGAAACGCAAGCCGCATCAGCTGTCCGGCGGCCAGCGGCAGCGCGTGGCGCTCGCGCGCTCTCTGGCGAAAAAGCCGAAAGTGCTGCTCCTTGATGAGCCACTCGGCGCGCTCGACAAGAAGCTGCGCCAGGACACGCAGTTCGAGCTCATGGACATCCAGGTCACGCTCGGCCTGACCTTCCTCATCGTGACGCATGATCAGGAAGAGGCCATGACCGTCGCCGATCGCGTGGCGGTGATGGACAAGGGCAAGCTGATCCAGGTGGCGACGCCGGGTGAGATCTATGAGCAGCCCAATTCCCGCTACGTGGCCGACTTCATCGGCGATATCAACATCATCGAAGGCCGGATCACCGGAGCGTCGGGAGGGCGTGTCACCATCGGCAGCGCGGAGGCGGAGGCGCCATTGACAGTCGCCTCCGAGGCGGATCTGGCGAAGGACACGACAGCCTGGATCGCCGTGCGGCCCGAAAAGACGCGACTGTCGCTGGACGCACCGCCTGCCGGCACGGCCAATGCATTGACCGGCACCATCTTCGATATCGCCTATCTCGGCGACTGGACCGTCTATCTGGTGCAATTGCCGGGCGGGAAGATCCTCCGCGTCAGCCAGGCCAACATGACCCGCACCGTCGAACGCCCGATCTCCTGGGACGACAAGGTACACCTCTGGTGGGCGCCGGAAGCCGGCGTCCTTCTGAGCCGGTGACGGTCATGGCGGAGAAACGGCCCAACGCCCGCTGGTTTGTCATCGCGCTGCCCTATCTCTGGCTGGCGGTCTTCTTCCTGCTGCCCTTCCTGATCGTCTTCAAGATCAGCCTGTCGACGCCCACGCTGGCGCAGCCACCCTATGTCCCATCCTTCAACAGCCTTGCCGAGATCTGGGAGAAGGCGCGGCAGTTCACCATCGACAATTACGCCTTCCTTGCCTCCGACAGTCTCTATTATTCGAGCTATTTCTCCAGCCTGCGCATCGCGGCCATCTCGACGCTGCTGCTGCTCCTGATCGGTTATCCCTTCGCCTATGCCATGGCGCGGGCGCCGCGCGCGATCCAGCCCATGCTGCTGATGCTGGTGATCCTGCCGTCCTGGACCTCGTTCCTGATCCGAGTCTACGCCTGGATCGGCATTCTGAAGCCGGAAGGCCTCCTCTCGGCCTTCCTGATCTGGCTCGGTGTCATCGATCAGCCGCTGCGCATCATGAACACCGAGACGGCGGTCTTCATCGGCATCGTCTACGCCTATCTGCCTTTCATGGTGCTGCCGCTCTACGCCAGCCTGGAAAAGCTCGATCCGACGCTGCTGGAAGCGGCGGCGGACCTCGGTTGTCCTCCGTGGAAGGCCTTCTGGCTCATCACCGTGCCCCTGTCGCTGCCGGGGATCATCGCCGGTTCGTTCCTCGTCTTCATTCCGGCGGTGGGCGAATTCGTCATTCCTGACCTGCTCGGCGGTTCCGATACGTTGATGATCGGCAAGACGCTGTGGCGCGAATTCTTCGGCAATCGCGACTGGCCGGTGGCATCCGCCGTCGCCGTGGTGCTGCTGCTCCTCCTGGTGCTGCCCATCGTCGTCTACCAGCACATGCAGGCCCGGCAGGTGGAGGCGGCGCGATGAACCGCAGTTTCTCGGCCGTCAATCTGATCGCGCTCACGCTCGGCTTTGCCTTTCTCTACATCCCCATCCTGCTGGTGGTGATCTACAGCTTCAATGACTCGCGCCTCGTCACCGTCTGGGGAGGCTTCTCGACCAAGTGGTACGCATCCTTGCTGGGCAACCGCCAGCTTCTCGATGCCGCCTGGGTCACGGTGCGCATCGCCTTCCTATCGGCAACCATCGCAACTGTTCTCGGCACGCTTGCAGCGGTCGCGCTGACCCGTTTCAGGCGCTTTCGCGGCCGCACCCTGTTCTCCGGGCTCGCCTATGCACCACTGGTCATGCCGGAGGTCATCATGGGCCTCTCGCTGCTGCTGCTCTTCGTCGCCATCGGCCTCGATCGCGGTTTCTGGACCGTGACCATTGCCCATATCACCTTCACGCTCTGCTACGTGGCGGTGGTGGTGCAGTCGCGGCTCGTCACCTTCGACCGCAGCCTTGAAGAAGCGGCTATGGATCTTGGCTGTCCGCCGTGGAAGACCTTCTTCGTCATCACGCTTCCCATCATCGCGCCGGCCGTGATCGCGGGCTGGATGCTCGCCTTCACGCTGTCGCTGGACGATCTCGTCATCGCCAGCTTCACGACCGGGCCAGGGGCCACCACTCTGCCCATGCGCATCTACTCGTCGGTCCGCCTCGGCGTGACGCCGGAGATCAACGCCGTCTGCACGCTGCTGATCGGCCTCGTCTCCATCGGCGTCATCATCGCCTCGCTCGTGCAGAAACGGTCGATTATCGAACGGGAGAGGGCGGAGCGCCTGGCGGCAGGCTGACGCCGTCGGTCACGGCAGCACTGGCGCGGGCGCGGGCATGGTGGCCGAAGGAAACAGCGGCGCGGCGGCATCCGAGCGGCGCAGGAGCATGTCGACGTCAGGGCGCACCAGCGGCGCACGCCAGTCCCCTGTCACCGTGAAGGGCAGCACGAATGGCGGTTCCTTGTCCCGGCGGGCAGCGGTGCCGGCAAGCTGCAGCGAACGGGCGCCGACATCGATGCTTCCCGACATGCCGAGCAGCAGGTCAGGCGATTCCAGGCGCAGATTGCGCAGAAGGCCGATACCGCTGGAAATGCTGAGCTCGCCATAAAGGCGGCTGAACGAGGTGCGTCCGCCGCGCATGGACCCCAAAGCCAGGGGGCTCCGCTCAAGCCGCTGCAGCTGCTGCGCGATGTTGATGCCATGCACAGCTCCATCCCTTGCATTCAAGATGATGGTTCCGTTGAGGCTGCGGGCAATGGCCTCCGTGGTCGGGCCCCTTCCGCTGATGTCCGCCTGGATATCGGAGCGTCCTTCGGCCGGATTCTCGGTGCCGATCAGCTCGAAGATCTGGGACATGGCAAGGTCGCGGCCGGAAACGGTCATCCGGAGGTCGAGATCGGGTCCGTTTGGCACGGCCCTGATGGTGGCCGACATGGCGCCGCCCAAGGTCCGCGCCTCCTCCAGCCGCACCGAAAGGTTGGCATCGTGGATATCGGCGAGAAGGGCACTGTCTTCCAGGGTGATCTTTCCGAACAGGATCTTGTCGGCGGAGACGCGAAGTTCGCTGTCGAAGCCTTCGAACGAGCTGATCTTGAAGTCTTGCCGGCTCCAGCCAGCCGAGCTGACGCCATAATTCAGAAGGCGCTTCAGAAGAGGCGTCAGATCAAGAGTGTCCGCGCCCAGCGTGCCTTGCAGCAGGGGACGGCCATCGTTCATCTTCAGAACCGCGGCCCCGGTCGCGCTGGTCTCGCCCAGTGAAAGCTTCATGTTGAGCAGGCTCAGAGCCTCCGGAACACGTTTCAGCTGCGCCCGCAGATCCAGTTCCCCGGCGGGCCAATGGGAGCGGTTCCAGTCGTTGGCAAGCCAGACGGCGAACCGGTCCGCAGCAGGGCTATCGACCGCGAGGTCTCCGTCGAGCTGCAGCCCGGATATCGTATTCACCCGGCCGCGAAATCGCATCTGGCCCGGCGGCGAGGTAAAGCGGGCTTCGGCCTCGCTCCAGCGCCCTTCGCCGAAGGCCGCCAGATCGGCCACCTCCATCTCAACGCTTATCGTCTCGCGCCGCCAGGTGAAGCTGCCGTCGATGGTGAGCGCGCTCTTGCTGCCGATCCCGAGGCTGCCGTTGAAATCCGACAGCACGATACGGCTGCCGTCGCGCAGGTCCTGCCAAGCGATGCTTCCGCGGGACAGATGGATCTTCGGCAGTGCCTGATCGCCAGCTTTGACGGCATCGACGATCTGCCTGACGCCGGGCCAGGAAAGATGCCCGTCCTTCTGGATGGCAATGACGATATCCGGCGCATCGAGCGTGATGCTGCTCGGCTGATATTCACCCCTGAGCAGCGCCAGCAGGCTGAGGCGCGCGGTAAGCCCGCGGCAGGTCACCAGCAGGTTTCCATCCTCCGCCACCAGCGAGACGTCAGGCAGATGGATCATCGGAAAGGGGATGAGCGTGAACTTGGCCTCGGCTGTCGGCGCGAGTTGGGCACCGAGGGTATCGGCAAGGCGCCGCTGCACCGCCGCCGTGGCCGAATCCACGGGAAGCATGCGCGCTGCCATGACCATGACGACGATGGTCATGGCGATGAAAATGGCGGCGGCGAGAAAACGCTTCATCCAAGGGTCCGAGGCTGAGCACAAAGCCCACGACGAGCTTGAGGCCGAGACAAGGCCTGTATAACGATCCAGAGCACAAAGGAAAGCACTGGAGGAAACCAAGATGACCGAACAGCCGCTGTGGAGACCGTCGCCGGAACGGATCGCCTCCAGCCAGTTGGAAGCCTTCCGAAAGGCGGCCGAAGCCAAGAGCGGCACACAGTTGTCCGACACGCGCGCCCTGCACGAATGGTCGGTGGCGTCCCGCGGAGCCTTCTGGGACCTCGTCTGGGAACGCGGAAAGGTGATCGGACACAAGGGGAATGTCCTCCTGTCCGACGATCGCATGCCTGGTGCGAGGTTCTTTCCTGAGGCCAGGATCAACTTCGCCGAAAACCTTCTGCGTGGCAGTGGGGACGGGGACGCGATCCTGTTCTGGGGCGAAGACAAGGCAAAGCGCCGCCTGTCGTGGAACGAGCTGCGTGCCCTGGTGTCCCGGCTCCAGCAGGCGCTGAAGGCCGAAGGCGTCGGTGTGGGCGATCGGGTGGCAGGCATGATGCCCAACATGCCCGAAACAGTCGCCGTCATGCTCGCGGTCACCTCGCTCGGCGCCATCTGGTCGTCCTGCTCACCCGATTTCGGCGAGAGAGGCGTCCTCGACCGGTTCGGTCAGATCGAGCCGAAACTGTTCTTCTGTCCCGATGGCTATTGGTATGCGGGCAAGCGCATTGACGTGGCGCCCAAGCTCGGACCGATCACCGCCGGCCTTCCCACTGCGAAAAAGGTCGTCGTGGTGGACTATCTGGGCCAATCGCGGGAGATCGCCGCGTCCTTCCCCCACGCCACGAGCTTCGCCGATTTCATCAGCGGTTTTGAGGCCGGCGAGCTTTCCTTCGAACGGCTGCCCTTCTCGCATCCGCTCTACATTCTTTTCTCCTCGGGTACCACCGGAGTACCGAAATGCATCGTGCATTCAGCAGGCGGTGCGCTCCTCCAGCACATCAAGGAACATCAGCTCCACTGCGATGTGAAACCGGGCGACAAGGTATTCTATTTCACCACCTGCGGCTGGATGATGTGGAATTGGCTCGTGTCGGCACTCGCCTCAGAGGCGACGCTGGTTCTGTTCGATGGCTCGCCGTTCCATCCGACGCCGGCGGTTCTGTTCGATCTGGCGGACGAGGAGGGTGTCACCCTGTTCGGCACATCGGCGAAATTCATCGATGCGCTCAAGAAAGGCGGCGTCCGCCCCAGGGACACGCACAGCCTGTCCACGGTCCGGACCATGACCTCGACGGGATCGCCGCTGGCCGCCGAGAGCTTTGATTTTGTCTATGACGGCATCAAGGAGGACATTCATCTCGCCTCCATTTCCGGCGGCACCGACATCGTCTCCTGCTTCGTGCTGGGCCTGCCGACGGAACCGGTCTGGCGGGGCGAGATCCAGGGGCCCGGCCTCGGCATGGCGATCGAGGTCTGGGACGAGGACGGCAGGCCCATGGTCGCGGGCAAGGGAGAACTGGTCTGCACCCGGGCCTTCCCCTGCATGCCCGTGAGCTTCTGGAACGACGCCGACGGCGCCAAGTACAGCTCGGCCTATTTCGAGCGCTTCGACGGGATCTGGTGCCACGGCGATTTCGCCGAGTGGACGCCACATGGCGGCATCATCATCCATGGACGCTCCGATGCGACGCTCAATCCCGGAGGAGTGCGGATCGGCACGGCGGAAATCTACGCCCAGGTGGAGCAGATCCCCGAAGTGCTGGAGGCCATGGCCATCGGCCAGGACTGGGATGACGACGTCCGCATCGTGCTGTTCGTGCGCCTCAAGGATGGGGCCGTTCTGGACGACGGATTGAAGGACCGCATCAAACGCCAGATCCGCTCCGGGGCCAGCCCCCGGCACGTGCCGGCGAAGATCGTGGCCGTGGCCGACATTCCCCGCACGAAGTCCGGGAAGATCACCGAGCTTGCCGTGCGTGACGTCGTCCATGGCCGGGTGGTCAAGAACCAGGAGGCGCTGGCCAATCCGGAAGCTCTGGAGCTTTATCGCGGCCTGGCCGAACTCACCACCTGATCGTCGGGCTCCTCGCCGCCGAAGGCCTCGGCGGCGGGGGGCCGGCTCATGCGCGCCATCAGGACGACGGGGAACAGCCCGGCGGCGACGATCAGGAGTGCCGCGAAGGCACCGTTCTCATAGGTGCCGCGCGAGGCCTCGGCATAGACGTAGGTGGACAGCGTCTCGAAGTTGAAAGGTCGCAGCAGAAGCGTGGCCGGCAGCTCCTTCATGCAGTCCACGAAGACCAGGAGCGCTGCTGCGCCGATGGCGGGCCGCAACAGCGGCAGATGGATACGCCGCGCGGTGCCCGCGGCGGTCTCGCCCAGGTTGCGTGCCGCCCAGTCAAGGCTCATGGGCACCTTGGCGAAGCCCGCCTCGATGCCGCCGGCGGAGATCGCCATGAAGCGCACCGCATAGGCATAGATGAGCGCCGCGCCGGAACCGGAGATCAGGAGGCCGGTAGCCACGCCGAAATGCGAGCGCATGAAGGCATCGATGCTGTTGTCGAGATTGGCAAGCGGCACCAGAAGACCGACAGCCAGAACAGTGCCCGGTACCGCATAGCCGATGCTCGACAGCTGCACGAGGCCCCGGGTCAAGGGGCGGCGCACGAGGCGGCTCGTGTGAGCGAGCAAAAGGCCGAGGCCCATGGTGATCACCGTCGCGATGGCGGCGAACATCATGGTGTTACCCGCCATCTGCATGACATCAGGCGGAAAGCCGTTCATCTGCGCGCGGCGGAAGGTTTCGCGCAGGAGATAGCCGGCGGGTGCAGCGAAGCCGAGGAGGATGGGGAGGGCACAGGCTACGACGGCGAGAGCAGCGTGCCCCGGGGTAAGCCGGACAGGGTCGGTCTTGCGGCTGCGTTGCGCCTGCGCCGCATAGGCCTGCCGCCGCCGCGCGGCGCGTTCCAGGATCACAAGCCCGATCACCACCGCCAGCATCACCAGGGCGATCTGCGCGGCGCCCGGAAGATTGGATCGGTTCACCCAGGTGGAGTAGATCGAAACCGTCAGCGTCTGCACGCCCAGAAGATCCGAGGCGCCGAGATCGTTGAGCGTTTCCATCAAGACAAGGCTCACCCCGACCGCCACAGCCGGACGCGCGAGCGGCAGTGCCACCCGAAAGAAAGCACCCGCCCCCCCGCAGCCGAGCGTCCGCGCCACCTCGATGACGCAGGCCGATTGCATGAGGAACATGGCCCGCGCGGTGAGATAGACGTAAGGGTAAAAGGCAAGGCCGAAGAGAAAGATGCAGCCCGCCATGCCGCGGATATCGGGGAGGCGGAAGTCCACCGGGCTCTCGATGCCGAGCATGGCGCGGATCAGACCTTGCACCGGGCCCAGTGGATGCAGGAGGTCAAGGTAAGCATAGGCAAGGATGTAAGTGGGCACGGCAAGCGGCAGCAGCAGCGCCCAGTCGAACAGGCCGCGCCCGGGAAAGCGATAGGCCGTGACAAGCCAGGCCGTGCCGACGCCGATCACCGCCGTCAAGGTGCCGACACCTGCAAGCAGGATCGTCGTGTCCCGGATCGCGCGCGGCAGGACATAGGCAATGAGTTGAGGCCACAGATCGCCGGAGCCCTGGGCGGCGATCCAGGCGAGGGTGACGATGGGTGCCGCGATGAGGCAAGCGATCGCGCCGCTGGCAATGATCCAGCCGCTCAGGCGAGGGGCCGCACGCAGGCGAGACCGAGACAGGGACGGAAGTGTGATGGCCATCGCGTTGGCCCGGGCGACCACAGGCCGCGCCGTGCCAATCCTCAAAGGATTAATTGTCGAAGCCGACCTTGTCGACGAGATCAGCCGCGGCCTTGCGATGCTTGGAGATCTCGTCGAGCGGTACGCTGTCGGCCTTCAGCTTGCCGAAGGACGCGATGATCGGGTCGACCGGAGCATCCGCCGCGACGGGATATTCGAAGTTGGCCTTGGCATAGAGGTCCTGCGCCTCATGCCCGAGCATGAAGTCCAGCAGCTTGACCGCGTTTTCCTTGTTCGGCGCGTTTTTGGCGATGGCTGCGGCGGAAACATTGACGTGGCTTCCCGCATTGTCGCTGAAGGTCGGCAGGATGACCTTGATGGCCTCGCCCCACTTCACCTGCTCGTCTCCACCCTTGCCCGACCGCATCAGGCCAACATAGTAGGAATTGGCAACACCGACATCGCAGATCCCGGCCAGCACATCGCGCGCCACGTCGCGGTCGCCGCCACCGGCCTTGCGGGCAAGGTTTGCCTTGACGCCCTTGAGCCATTCCTCGGTCTTCGCTTCACCGTGCTTGGCGATGAAGGCGGCAATCAACGCGGTATTGTAGGGATGTTTTCCGGAGCGGATACAGAGTTTACCCTTCCACTTGGGGTCTGCCAGTTCTTCATAGGTCATGGCCTTCTCGGCGACACGATCCTTGGAGGCATAGATCACGCGGGCGCGGGTGGTGAGGGCAGTCCACTGGTTTTCGGTGCCACGAAGATTGGCCGGCACCGTTTCCTCCACGAGCTTGGACGTGATGGGCTGTGTCACTCCTGCCGCGACAAGATCGGTCGCATTGCCGATATCGACCACCAGCAGAAGATCCGCCGGCGAGTTGGCTCCCTCGGCCCTGACCCGTTCGACAAGGCCCTCCTTCACGAAGATGGCGTTGGCCTTGATGTTGGTTTCCTTCGAAAACTCATCAAGCAGCGGCTGGATCAGGCCCGGCTCCCGCGTCGTGTAGATGTTTACTTCACCTGATTGCGCGGCAGCGGAACCGGTCAGCGCTGCGGTGGCGCCAACGGCGAACAAAGCGGAAAGCGAAAGCATACGTGCCATGAAGACCTCCCTCGGGCGGGCTTCATCCCGCGCGGTATCTACGGCTCTATCTGCCGCAACCCGCGATAGGGCAGCACAAGAAACCGGTCAATAAAAAAGTTAGTCACAACAAGTATATTGGAATTAGAATGGTTATAAAAACAGGCTAAGCCGCTTGCTAATCTTGCATTCTAAGGGACAGGTCACCTTGACGCGTCCAATCGAGCGGAATGCGGACTGATTGGCCGCGTGTCATCGGTGGCAATCCGTGTCACGTAAACGTCAACGAGCAGATTTATCAATGACGAGCTAACCCTCGCCCACGCCCTAGCAGGCGGATGGCAGCATCAGTGCCGTGCCTGTCAAGTATTATCAGCAAAACAACTGAAAACCGAAGGCTCACGCATATGAGATCGGTATTATACATCTCACCGGTTGCGGTGAGGGCGGTCATTGCTGCTTGCTTAGTTTTCGCGGCCGGCGCTTTTTCCAGCGCAACTGCGGAACCGATCCGTGGAGCAGGATCGACCTTTGCCGCTCCGATCATCGAAGCCTGGGCAGCGGCCTACGAAGAGGCTCGCGCCGACGGTGGCGATTACAGCTCTCCGGATTGGACGGTTGATTACGAGCCCGTGGGGTCGCTGGCGGGGCTGATGCGGTTGCAGCAGCCCGACCTTGATTTCGCCGCCACTGACGTTCCCGTCGCACCGGAAGCACTCGCCCAGAACGGGCAACGCCAATTCCCCGTCGTGATGGGTGCCGTCGCGATCATCGTCAATCTGGAAGGCATGCGTCAAGGCGGATTGCGTCTTTCCGGCGCGACGCTCGCGGACATCTATCTCGGTAAGATCCAGAGATGGTCTGATCCGGCGATCGTGGAGACCAATCCTGGAGTGGGCCTGCCTGATCTCCGCATCAGCGTGCTTCACCGGAAGGACGGATCGGGTTCGACCTACGCCTTCACTGAATACCTGTCCGCTGTCAGCCCGCAGTGGCAGACCGCCTACGGCCGGAGCACCTCGCTTACGTGGCCGATCGGGACAGGTGTCAAGGGAACCCGTGACCTCATAACAGCGGTCAAGGCAACCCCCGGAGCCATAGCCTATGCCGAATTCGGGCAGGCGGAGCGCTCAGGGCTCCAGATGCCCGCGCTTCAGAACAGTTCCGGCCATTTCGTACTGCCGGGCGCGCCAGGGGTGCAGGCTGCAGCGCAATCCGTTGATTGGTCCGGTATCAAGGATTTCCATGTCTCTCTGGCCAACCGGCCAGGTGCAGACGCTTTTCCCATCAGCGCCGCGACTTTCGTGATCATCCCCGCGGCCGATCGCTCGGAACACCGCTCCCGTCGAGTGCAGGATCTCTTTCGCCTTGCCTTCTCCGCCGCCGGCTCAAAAGCCGCCCTCGAGCTCGGTTACGTGCCGCTGCCGCCCGCGCTTGCGCGCCAGGTTGAAGAC
Source organism: Agaricicola taiwanensis (assembly GCF_014635245.1). GTDB lineage: Bacteria > Pseudomonadota > Alphaproteobacteria > Rhizobiales > Methylopilaceae > Agaricicola > Agaricicola taiwanensis. The sequence continues at coordinate 983,774 of NZ_BMCP01000001.1, forward strand.
TACTGGGCCAGTCGGGCCGTAGCCGGACACTGACGATCCAGCCACCTGTCTCTCGCATCGATATCGCTTCAACCCGTCCTTGGGATCTCCAAAATGGATATTGATATTTTCAAAGACATCCTCGTGCCGGTCATCGGCGGCCTGGGCATCTTCATGCTTGGCCTCGAGTTCATGTCCAACGGCATCCAGTCCCTCTCGGTCAACCGCATGCGCCGGTTTCTGGCACAGGCGGCCGGCACGCCGCTCAAGGGCGTTTTCGCGGGAACGCTGATCACGGGCGTCATCCAGTCTTCGACCGCCATGACCGTGATGGTCGTCGGCCTCGTCAACGCGGGCGTCGTCGGCCTGCGTCCGGCCATCAGCGTGATCATGGGTGCCAATATCGGCACCACGCTTGGCAATGGCCTCATCGCCTTGCCACTCGGGCCGCTCGGGCTCATCTTCGCAGGCTTCTTTTCCCTGGTTTATTGTTTTGCCAAAAGCGAGAAGGTGCGCAGCATCGCGCTTGCCTGCATGGGCTTTGCCCTCATCTTCTATGGTCTCAACCTTATGACCGGAGGCCTGCGCCCCCTGCGCAACATGCCCGAAGTCATGGAATTGCTGTCCACCCTCCAGGCCGATAGCTACTTCAATCTCATCAAATGCGTGCTGATCGCCGCCTTGGTGACGGCGATGATCCACTCGTCCTCCGCCACCATCGGCATCGTCATGGGTCTCGGCGCGGCGGGCATTCTGGACTGGACTACAGCGGTGGCCTTTTCGCTTGGCGCGGATCTGGGGACGACCATCACCTCCTGGATCGCATCGCTTAACCTGTCCAGAAACGCCAAACGAGCGGCCTATGCGCATATCTCGTTCAACATCATCGGCGTCTGCATCACCGTGCCGCTGTTCTTTGTGTCCATCGAGGTGCTGAGATGGGCGCTGCAGTTTTTCGGTGGCGATCCATCGGTTCCCGTCATGGTTGATGGTCGCGAGACCTTCCCCCTGGTTCCGGTGGCGGTAGGCCTCTATTCCACGGTCTTCAACATCTTCAACACGGCCTTGCTGTTTCCCTTCGTCGGCGTGTTCGAACGTGTCTTGTCCAGGATCGGCCGCACCTCGGAGGAAGATGTCGAGGATTTCTCGACGCCCCGTTATCTCGACCGCAAGCTGGCCGATGATTTCGCTCTGGCGGTTCCGGCGGTTCAGAAGGAAACCGCCCGGCATCTTCAGGCCGGCGCCCTCTTTCTCGACATCGCGCGCGGAGCAAAGAACGCCCCGTCCGATCCGGGAGAACACTATCTGGCAACCGATATCCTGAGTCGTGACATCCGCTCCTACACGGCAGCCTTGATGAAGGAAGACCTGCCGCTGGAACAGCTCGATCTCATTGCCAGCCTTATCGAAGAGGCGGACTTCACCGCCGCACTCACTGAGAGCTTGCACCAGGTCGCACGGAGAGTGCGACGTGAAACCTTCTCCGAGAGGGCGCGGATGATCGTCGACAAGGCGTTGGACAAGCTGGATGCCTCCTTGCGCGACATCCTTCCGGACTTCGGCATCGCGCAGCCCCGGATGCCCGACGGGCACGTCAGCTATCCCGATGTGGAGGAACTTCGTGCGAGCACGCTGGCTCTGGGGCCGAATGCCGGAGCCGCCGAGCGCGGGACCATTCTGGCACTCCTCGGCTCAATCGAGCGCGCCGAGATCCTGATCCGGCGCATCGACAACGAGCGCCGGTCCGTCAATCGCCAGGCCATCGTCGCCCGCGCTTCGGCACGCAGGCAGACCCAATCGCCCCCGATCGCGGACGGCGACTTCAGCCCGGTGCCAGCCGAATAAGAGCCGCATAACAACGTCGGGCCGCCGGTGCTGATGCGCCCACGGCCCGATCTTTCGCGATATTGAGGATGCTCAGTCTTCGAGGCCGCCCATGTGCTTCTGAGCATAAAGCTGCACACCGAGCTGCTCCACGAGGTTCAGCTGGGTTTCCAGGAAGTCGATATGGCCTTCCTCGTCCTGCACCAGCTTGATGAAAAGCTCGCGGCTGGCGAGATCGCCGGCTTCAAGGCAGTATCCCGCAGCTTCGGTATAGAGATTGCGGGCCTCATGCTCGGCCGCCAGATCACACTCGAGAAGTTCCTTGATGTCCTGCCCGATGCGCAGCGGATCGAGCACCTGCATGTTCGGGAAACCTTCAAGGAACAAAATGCGATCCACGAACTTATCGGCGTGGTGCATCTCCTCGATGGACTCCTCACGCCATTTCTTGGCCAGCTCCTTGTATCCCCAATCGTCGAGGATGCGGTAATGCAGCCAATATTGGTTGATGGCGGTCAGCTCCGACCTGAGCCCACGGTTGAGATATTCGATGACCTTCGCGTCACCCTTCATGGCATGCCTCCGCATCGCGCAACTGATTTAGAAGCGTTCTAAACTAGCGCGGGCGGTCCGGCAAGCCTTATTCGGCGGCTTCGACGAAGGCATTGGCCGCGACGGCGGCGGGGCAGGCGTCGCAGGCATCGGGGCAGGCGGCCCCGACATCCTTCATGATGGCGCGAATGGTGTGGGCGCAGCGGCCGCACTGGGGACTGCACCCCAGGCAGCGATAAACCTGTCCTGCGGTCCGCGGACCATCATTCGCAGAACAGACCTCTCGAATGGCCTTCGCGCTTATGACGTTGCAAGAACAGACGATCATAAAGAGATCCAAAGGCGGCACTGTGGCCGCATGGTTCGTTTACTCGCAGTTTAGAAATAGTCTAAACTACTGATTTCATTATGAAAATCGCCGAGAACGATCGCGGAGTCAACCATTGCGGGTGCGACCGGCCCGCGCAGCCGGTCACTATTCCGCAAGCACGCGCGTGGGCGGAAAGATAACTTCCACCAGCGTGCCGGAGCCGGCGGCGCTCTGGATGGCGAAGGTCGCCCGGTTGGCCTCCGTCAGGGCCTTGGTCAGCGGAAGGCCGAGCCCTGTGCCGTCACCGCGGCCGGATGTGGGAATTTGCCGAAACGGCTCCAGCGCGGCCGCGATATCCTTTTCGTTCATGCCGATGCCGGTGTCCCGCACGCGGATAACCGCCTGGCCGAGATCGGTGAGGGCGGTGGAGATGATCACCTGGCCGCCGGCGGGCGTGAACTTGATGGCATTGGACAGAAGGTTGAGCGCGATCTGGCGCACGCTGCGCTCATCCGCCACCACCGCCGGCAGCTTTGCCGCAAGGCTGGTACGGACGATGACCATGGCGGAGTTTGCCTGCGGCTGCATCAGTCCGACGGCCGTCGTCACCACATCGTTGAGCTGGAGGCTGGTGAAGGCGAGGTCCAGCCGTCCGGCCTCGATCTTGGACAGATCAAGAAGATCATTGACCAGGCTGATGACATGCTGGCCCGAGGTATGGATATCGCGAAGATAGTCCCGGTAGCGATCGGTGCCGATGGGGCCGAAGCGCTCCTCCATCATGACCTCGGCGAAGCCGAGAATGGCATTCAGCGGGGTGCGAATTTCATGGCTGATGCGGGCGAGAAAGTCAGACTTCTGGGCGCTCGTGGTCTCGGCATGGCTTTTGGCCACCTTGAGCTCTTCCTCGGCCTTCTTGAACTGCGTGATGTCGCGCAGGACAGCACAGAACTTGGCATTGGCATCATCGCCGAGGCGGCCAATGGTCATGAACAGCGGAATGGAGCCGCCGCGCCGCGCGATGCCGAGCACTTCACGGCCGTCGTTCAGAAGTGCCGCGACACCATGGGCGCGCAGCCCTTCGATATAATCCAGCGCCGTATTATGGCTTTCGGTGGAGAGCAGCAGCGTGAGGCTGCGGCCTGTCAATTCTGCCGATTCATATCCGAACAGCGCTTCAGCGCTGCGGTTGATGGATTCGATGCGCCCCTCGGCGTCCAGCACGACCACGCCGTCGGTCGCGGTGTCGAGAATGGCGGAGAGCTCCCGGATCTTGCGTTCGGCCTGCGCCTTGCCGGCTTCCGCCGCGGCGGCCTCCGTTGCGGCGGGTGCAAGAAGTGGTTTGTCGACGACGCGGAATGTCAGGAGGCTGGCCGGCTCGCCGTTCCAGTCGACCTGCTTCAGGTGGCATTCGGCGGGAAGGATGACGCCGTCCTGGCGCTTGAGACGAAAGCCGGCGGTTGATCCTTGGGCCTCAGGTGACTCGAACAATTGGTCGACACCATCACCCGAAAGGGCGTCAAGGTCGCTATAGCCGGTCAGGTCATGGAAGGCGCGATTGGCATAGATGGGCACACCGCCCCGGTGAAGCAGAACGGCGACGGGTAGGGCATCCAGCAGCCGGCGGTCGTCTTGCCCGGCGCCCGCCGTGACGGAAACATCGGTTTCTCCTGCAGGAGCGGCATCGGGAGCCTTGGCCTGAGGAGGGGCCTCATGCACCCGCTTTGCCGGCACGGGCGTTAGCTGTGTCACCCGGCTTCGTGACATCGGCATCGGCAGCCGCGACGGCTCAACCTGCTTCGTCGATGAACCGGCTCGCGAGCCCAGCGTGCGCGCGATTTCCCGAAACGCATGGCGCTCGCTGTTGGACAGCGGCGGCCGGCCATTGTCACGCTGCTCCGGGAAGGGAACAACGGCGGCGGGCTCAGGCGTGGCATCAGCGAACATATCTTCAGGGCCCGCTTCAGCCGGCGCCACGACCGGCACGACAGGTGCCTCGGCCACGTCGGGCTGGACTTCGGACTCGGTCACAGGCTGCGGCTCAGGTTCAGCCATGACCGGCTTGTCGGCTTGAACCGCTTGAGGTTCACGGCAGACGCCGAAGCCTCGGAAGCCCTTGAAGACGCGTTCCCGGTCATAGACCGGCAGACCAGCGAGATCGATCGGCACCAAAAGGTCGTCACCAAGCGGCCAGGTGATCGTGATGCCGCTCCAGGTGTCCTGGCGCTCCAGCACACGTGAAAGCTTGCCTTCCCGGTCAAAGCCGAACTCACCGGCAAGGTCGCTCCACGAGCGGCCGAGCAAACGATCGAGATCCTGTCGCACCGTCTGGGCAAATTCCGACGACAATAGCGTCAGTGCGCCAGCCTCATCCGCCTGCCACACAAAGCGCAGCGGCCGCTTCTGCGGCTGCGCAGCGGCGGAGACCTCGGCGGCAGCCCCTTCACTGCCGCCGCCGCCCGGATGTGCGTCGGCGGAAACAGGTTCAGGTTGCGTTTCGTCCGCGGCCTTAGCCTCGCTGGCGTCCTTCAGCGGTTCGACTGAAGCCGGCGCCTCTTGCTCGGCCTCATCCAAAAGATCCTCAGCGGCGTCTCCCGCGTCAGGTTGGCCGGAAGAGATGGCCGTTGCCCTGTTGGCCTCGACATCAGCCATGACGTCGTCGTGCGCAGTCGGCGTCTCCTCGAAAGAAGGGGCCTGCTCAGCCGTGGAGGTGCTCTCCGGCGGCGGGACGTTGGTTTCCTCCAGGGCCGGTGCCGCGGATATCTCTTCGGCCGTTTCGGTGCCCTTGAGATCAGGCGATTCAGCCGGCCCCTCCATGACGGAGGGTGCGGCACCGACGCGCCGCGGCAGGACGGCGTCGAGCGCGACCAACACCAAGGCACCCGATCCGTCGGCAAGCCGCGCACGCTGCGCCCGCACGGTCACCGGGCGAAGCCCCCCGAGCCGAAGCCGAACCAGGCGGGGCGCACCGAAGCCCACCTGGGCGCCGAGCCGCCGCACCTGCTCGGTCAGCAGGGCCGACAGCTGGCCTGACGGACCGACGCCGAACACCGCCCCACCCGCAACTGTGCTGCCGAAAAGCCGATCTCCTGTCGGCGAAAGGGCGATCGCCACGCCCTTCTCGCCCCCGAAAGGGGCAAGGGCTGGGTCGGTGACGAAAATATCCTCAGATGACATGGTCTCTGGTAAGATCGCTGTTGTCGGGCCGGCATTCCAAGCCCGGATTTTTCGTTAACCTATTATTAAGGCAAGGTGTTCGGCGGGTCCACGAGACTCTGATGGCAAAACACCGAAGGATGCGAAGAAGGTAAACGCCACTCATGTGAGGGGAGAGAGCATGACAGACAAAATCGGCATGGACGGCGAGATTCCCGCGGCGGTTCGGGAGGCGGCCGAGAAGTCGATTTCCGAGGCGCGCAAGGCCGTCGAGCGTATGCTCGACATGACCCGGGACAACATGACGGCTGCCGAGGCGCGCGGTGCCTCGATCCGCGCCGACGGCCAGGCCATAAGTCAGAAGGTCATGACCTTCACCCAGGCAAACATTCAGTCGGCTTTCGATCTTGCCGAACGGATGGCCCGAGCCAAATCGGTGGAAGAGATGATGCGCCTGCAAGCCGAATACGCCGCGCGGCAGGCAAGCAACGCAAGCCAGCAGGCACAGGAACTGGGATCGGCCGGAGCTCGCCTGACCGAAAGCATGATAAAGCCCCGCGGCTGACGACCCGATGATTGTGCGGCGCGGTTTTGTGTTGCACCGCACAAATTCTCTTGTAGATTGCAGGGGCGGGTTGCGGCCCGTCGAAAAGGCGCCCGTTACACGGCAGATGAGCGGCGCCGGAATAAAAGCCGTGATTTTCCCCTGTCTTTCAACGTGAGGTGACATCAAGATGGCAAACGTCAAGGCAACGGCAAAAGCAGACGAATTGGCAACAGAAACCGCCGCGGCGCCCAAGGTCGAGGTGCCGGAGGCGATCCGGACCGTGGCCGAGAAGAGCGTCGCGCAGGCAAAGTCCAATTATGATGCTTTGCGCACTTCGGCCGAGGATACGTCGGACCGCATCGAGGAAAGTTACCTGACCGCCAACAAGGGTGCGGCCGAGTTGCGCGTGAAGGCTTTGGAAGCCACTCGCGACAACTTCAATGCGGTCTTCGATCTGGCGGTGGCTCTCACGAATGCCAAATCGCTGAGCGAAGCTGTTGAGCTCCAGACGACCCATGTCCGCAAGCAGTTTGAAGCCTTTACCGCCCAGTCCAAGGATCTGGCGCAGCTTGCCGGGCGGATCGCGACCGATACGGCCAAACCCTACCAGGACCTCGCTGCCAAGAGCATGTCCCTCGGCAGGTAATCCTGATCAAGGTCTGCAACAGGAAACCCGGCGTTTGCCGGGTTTCAGATCAGGCGAAGCGGCGCGACGCGCAGCCTCCACGCGGAGGCGCAATCTCCACTCTACGCGCTCTCCGAGGATGATCTTCCATCAAGATCGAGGACGACATGATCTTCGTCGTCGTGATCGATGATTGCGCCCCGGGCAAGACCGTAGGTCGCCATATAGCGTCCGAAGAACCCGTTGACCTGAAGCGCGCGGTCCACCAGAAGCTCGGCATAGTGGCCGACGACGATATAGATCTTGCCGTCCACCTCCACCACGAGAGCGTCGGTCGTTGATCCGCTGAGAATTCGGGCCTCGCCATCCTCGATCTTGTCGACCAGTTCGCCCACGGTGGCGATCTTCGTTTCGCTGGGGCCGCTTTGAACATCCGGCGCAGGCAAGGCCTGCATGAGGATCGCGCTTCCGGGATCGACGACGCTCTCAGGCGCTTCATAGTTTCCCGTTACCGTGACCTCATCGAGGGTCTCATCATCGCGAAGAGCCGCGCCCGCGGCGATCCGGAAAGCGTCTCCCGACCCGCTGTCGTCGACTAAGCTGTAGGTTGTCCCTTGGATCGAGATAGCCACTCGCGTCTCCTAACCAAGCCATGACGTGCGAATGATTAACTTTCAATTTACCATGCTTCTGCCTCATTCCACAACAGAGAGAGCACCGCCGTGGAAACGGCCAGGAGGCCGATCGTCCAGCAGCTGCGGCGCGAAAACGCCATCTTCTGGCATCTTCTGGAATGGGTGCCAGGACCAATTGCGCGGACGCCCGCCTTATGGCTTATCCTGAACTGCTTGCATCTCCCCGTTCCGCCTCGCTCCGACGGCCCGCAGAATGACCGCAATGATCACGGCAGACATCATCGAAACCCGTCCCGGCCTTCGCGCGGATGCCACTCGCATCGCCCAGATCTATAACGAAGGCATCGAGGACCGCATCGCCACCTACGAAACCCGGCTGCGCAGCGTCGAGGATGTGGAGGCATGGTTCGACGCGGACTATCCGCTTGTTGTCGCGGAGCGGGGAGGGGTTATCGGTGCCTATGCGCTGGCAACGCCCTACCGTGCGCGCCCCTGCTACGCCGGTGTCCGGGAATTTTCAATCTATGTGGCCAGGGAGATGCGAGGGCATGGATAAGGCCGCGCCGCCTTGACGGCTCTCATTCCGGCGGCGTGCGCCGATGGTGCCTGGAAACTTCTCTCGCGCATCTTCCCGGAGAACATGGCGAGCCGGAAGCTCTGCGAGCAGCTTGGGTTTCGGGAGGTGGGCATCTACGAAAAGCACGCGCAGCTTGATGGGATCTGGCGCGATGTCGTGATCGTGGAGAAGCTGATCGCCGACGTCTGACGGAAAGGTCGCACCTCCGATCGGGAACGACCCCCGGCGCGGAAACGTTGACCTCCCGATCAATTGAGGAGATGCGTCTTATGGCCGACAACCACAGCCAGAAGCCCGACCGGGATCAGAACAAGGAGAAGAACTCCAAGGAGCTCGACAAGGAAGTCAAAGACACCTTCCCGGCGAGCGATCCCCCCAGTTCGACGCAGCCGGGATCAGGCATCACCGGCGCCGAGGATAAAGGCCGGCGCTGAACTACACCAAGACGTGATGGGGCGGCCTGCGCCGCCTCGCTTTCCGAGCACTGTTTTCGTTCATATATGAGGAAGCGTTCCAGAAACCTTCCTTGCGATCGCAGTGCTGTCTCTTTTCAAAAACGTCCTCCTGTTTCTGACGCTCATCTTCTTTCTGCCACTGGGCTCGCATGCGGCCTGGTGGTGGAACAGGGGATGGTCGGAACATTGGTCTGGCGCCGACTGGTCTTCGGCAAGGCTTCTCCCGCCGGCCGAAGATGTTGAGGGCGCGACCGTTCACGTCATGGCGGCGCGGGTAGGACGTTGGCGCGGCATCTTCGCTCATCATACCTGGATCGTCATCAAGCCGGCCGATGCGAGCCGTTACACGCGCTATGACGTGGTCGGCTGGGGAGCGCCGGTGCGGACCGACCACCGCGAGGCGGATGCACGATGGTTCGGCAACGATCCGGTGGTCTTGGTGAGCCTGAACGGCGAAGCTGCGGAAAAAGCCATACCTTCCATTCGCCGGGCGGTGGCCGGCTACCCCTTCGCTGGCTCAGGCAGCTACCGCGCCTGGCCCGGCCCCAACTCCAATACTTTCATTGCCCACGTTGCCCAGGCGGTGCCGGCGCTTGCGCCTGCGCTGCTGCCGACGGCTCTTGGAAAGGATTTTCGCAGCACGGGCTTCTTTGCCGGTTTCGCGCCCAGCGGACTTGGCATTCAGCTGTCCTATGACGGGCTCTTCGGCGTGACGGTCGGCTGGGTCGAAGGCCTGGAAGTCAACTTCCTCGGCGCAGTCGCTGGCCTCGATCTAAGGCGTCCTGCGATCAAGCTGCCCGGTTGGGGCCGGATCGGGCTCGCGCCGGCATGACGACCGGGCTGTGCGGCTGAAAATCCTGAGAGAGGTTGGTACCACCGCCCCGGCTCGAACGGGGGACCCCTAGATCCACAATCTAGTGCTCTAACCAACTGAGCTACGGCGGCCCAATCAGGATGGGGATCATTTAGGTGAAAATATCGCCGACGGCAAGACCCGTCAGGCTGCGTCCGACGAGCGCTCAACGATATCCAGCCCTTCGTCCCAATAAGGTGTCGCGCCGTAGAGGCCTGCCAGATAATCGATGAAAATACGGACTTTCTGGGCCAGGAAGCGGCGGGTGGGATAGACGGCATGGACGCCGATCCGGCTGGACGCGCGCCAGCTTGGCAAAACCGCTCTCAGCTTTCCGCTTCGCAATTCGGCTCCCACGTCCCAGGTTGAACGAAGCGCGATGCCCATGCTGGACAGCACCGCTTCCCGCACGACCTCGTTGGAATTGGTGCGAAGCGGCCCTTGCGTCTTCAGCGTGACTGGCCCCTCCGGCCCCTCCAGTTTCCAGGGGTCCTGGCTGAGGGCGGCCAACAAGCGGTGGCGTGACAACTCGTGGATCGTCCGCGGTTCGCCATGTCTTGCAAGATAGTCGGGCGTGGCGCACAGCACGCGGTGCACAGGCGCCAGGCGACGGGCGACGAAGCTGGAATCGCCGAGGTCGGCGATGCGAAGGGCGAGATCGAAACCATCGCCCACGATGTCCACCAATGCATCCGACAGGTCCAGATGCACGGTCAATCCAGGGTTCGCCTCAAGGAAAGGCGTCAAATGCGGCGCCACATGCAGCCGCCCGAACGACGTGGGGGCGGAGACTTTCAGCACACCCTGGGCGCTGGCGGCGCGGCCCGATGCGAAGGCTTCCGCCTCATCGATGGAAGCGAGAATGGCGAGCGCTCTTTCATAGTATCCCTCACCAACGTCGGTGAGCGCGATCTGACGTGTCGTTCGCTGCAGCAGCCGCACCCCGAGCCGCTCTTCCATGCGCCGGATTCGCTTGGAGACCACAGCGGGCGACAGGCCCATCTCCCGCGCCGCGGCAGACATCGAGCTCGTGGCCACCACCCGCGCGAAGACCTCCATGTCACCCAGGTGGTTCATTGCGTCACACCTGTGGCTGCCTTCGCTGCCCGCGCCACAATCATGGGTTTTCCCGCCTCCTGTCCATTGCTTGCGGATGTGACTATCCCCCACAGGGGCATCTGTGAAGACCCCATCCTCCATATGGATAATACCCACAGCCCCGGTTACGGATGAGAGACACGACACATTGGGAGGTTCCATGGCCCGCTCATTTGATCTGTCCGTCTATCTCGTCACCGATCGCAGGCTGTGTGGTGACCGGGGGATGATCGAGACCGTCCGGCAGGCGGTAGCCGGTGGCGTGACGCTGGTCCAGCTGCGTGATCCCGATGCTTCAACCCGGGAATTGATGGGCGATGCCAACGCACTTCAGGACATTCTGCGGCCAAAAGCCATTCCGCTCATCATCAACGATCGGGTGGATGTGGCTCTGGCGGTGGATGCCGACGGAGTTCACCTTGGCCAGGACGACATGCCCGCAAAGGAGGCCCGCGCCCTTCTGGGCCGGGAGCGCATCGTCGGCCTGTCGGTCGGGACGATGGAGGAACTGCGCGCCTCCGAGGATAGTCTTCCCTATGTCGATTATGTCGGCATCGGGCCCGTTCGGGGGACCGCCACCAAGCCGGGCGCCGGTCAGGCGATCGGAGCGGAGGGTTTTCGCGCCGTGCGAGAACGAATTGCTCTTCCCGCTGTGGCCATCGGAGGGCTGAGATCCTCCGATGCCGCGGAGCTTCTGGCAGCCGGCGCCTCCGGCCTTGCCGTCGTCTCGGCCATCTGCGCCGCTCCTGATGCTGCGGCAGCCGCACGCGCTCTGGCGCAGGCCCTTCGCGGATAATTTCCATTTTGGAATGAAAACTGTGTCTTCTTTCCTTCTTCCGAAATAATGAGAATTGGGCATTCTGCAGGAAACGAAAAATCCGGCGCTGATGGAGGATGTGAATATGCTGACCAATGTGACCCTGCCGGCAGGAGTGGCCGTTCACGCAGCCCCGGGCCCGCGCTACGACGAGATCCTGACGCCGGAGGCCTTGGCCTTCGTCGCCGAGCTCCATCGCCGCTTCGACGGACGCCGCGTTGAACTGCTTGCGGCACGGGATGCGCGCCAGAAGCGCTACGATGCCGGCGAACTTCCGGATTTTCTGCCCGAAACGCGCGACATCCGGGAGGGCGACTGGACGATCGCGCCTGTTCCCGCCGATCTTCTCGACCGGCGTGTCGAGATCACCGGGCCGGTGGACCGCAAGATGGTCATCAACGCGCTGAACTCAGGCGCGCGCATGTTTATGGCAGACTTTGAGGATGCGACCTCACCCACATGGGACAATATGATCGATGGCCAGATCAACCTGAAGGATCGCTGGCACGCGGAATTGACCTATGAGGATCCCGCCTCAGGCAAGAGCTACCGCTTGAGCGAGAACCCGGCGACGCTCCTGGTGCGCGCCCGCGGCTGGCACCTGCTGGAAGAACACGTCACCGTCGATGGCGCGCCCATCTCCGGCGGCCTGTTCGACTTCGGGCTCTATGTCTTTCACAATGCCGCAACCGTGGTTGCGAAGGGTCTCACGCCTGCCTTCTATCTGCCGAAGATGGAGAGCCACCAGGAGGCAAAACTGTGGGATGACGTGTTCTCTCACGCGGAAGGCAAGCTGAGCCTGCCGCATGGGACATTGAAGGCCACGGTCCTGATCGAAACTTTGCCGGCGACCTTCGAGCTCAACGAGATCCTTTACGCCATGAAGGATCATATCGTCGCGCTCAACTGCGGACGCTGGGACTATATCTTCTCCTACATCAAGAGGCTGGGGAAGAACCCACGGTTCCTCACTCCCGACCGGGGTTTGATGGGCATGGGTGCGGCCTTCCTGAGGGCCTACTCCCTGCTCGTGATCGATACCTGCCACCGGCGCGGAGCCTTCGCCATGGGCGGCATGGCCGCGCAGATTCCCAACCGCAAGGATCCTGAGGCCAATGCGGCGGCGCTCGCCAAAGTGAAGGCGGATAAGGAACGGGAAGCGGGCGATGGTCACGATGGCACATGGGTGGCCCATCCCGATCTCGTGCCTGTTGCCATGGAGGTGTTTGATCGGCTGATGCCTGAGGCCAATCAGGTCACACGCCGCCGCGATGACCGGATCACCCGCGACATGCTGCTGGAGGTACATGAGGGGGAACGCACCGAAGCGGGCCTGCGCGAGAACATTCGCGTCGGTGTTCAATATATCGAGGCTTGGCTGCGCGGGCGGGGCGCCGTGCCGCTGTACAATCTGATGGAAGATGCGGCGACGGCGGAAATCAGCCGCGCGCAGATCTGGCAGTGGTTGCACCACCGGGCCTCATTGAACGATGGCCGCAAGGTGACGCCCGATCTCTTCCGCGAGGTCATGGCGGATGAGATGGCGCGGGTGCGGGATGCTCTAGGAGGAGAGGTCTACGATGCCGGTCGTTTCCCGGAAGCCCTTGAGCTTTTTGCGGAGATGTCGCTGGCCAAGGATTTCGCCGAGTTCCTGACGGTCCCCGCCTATAAGTTGATTAAATAAGGCGCCAAACCCTGGGTTGTGCTGTTCGGAAGATGTCATTAGACTTTCGTATTTCCGCCGTTCTTGCACAATACACAAAAAACAAGATTCGCCTGCCCAGGGAGATGCGCCATGACAGAACAGGAACGCCTGCTGATCGACGCCTTGTTCGATCGGCTCGCGGTAATCGATACCGCGTCGCACGACCGTGAGACTGAGGGCTTTATCCTGGAAAAGCTGAAGGGAAATCCCAGCCTCGCCTACACCCTTGCGCAGACGGTGCTGATGCAGAATCAGGAGCTCGCCGCGGCTGAAGCGCGGATCGTCAATCTTCAGGCGGAGCTGGACCGGCAGGACGGCACCTCCAGCCGCCCTTTCAAGCGGGATGATTTACGTGTTGCCGATCATATCGGCCGTACCGATGCCACCGGCTTCCTTGCCAGTGCAGCAGCCGTGACGCTGGCAGTGACAAGCGTCTGAGGTCCTGGCCCGACGCATCTCGAAATAAAAATGCCCGGCTTGGTGCCGGGCATTTTTTATTCGTAACAGTGAAGATTTTCAGAGGACTACAACTTTGGTGCCGACACCGACGCGGCCGTAAAGGTCGGTGACATCTTCATTGGTCATCCGGATACAGCCGGACGAGACCGCTTGGCCGATGGTCCAGGGCTCATTGGAGCCGTGGATCCGATAAAGCGTATTGCCGAGGTAAAGCGCACGCGCGCCCAGCGGATTGCTCGGACCGCCCGCCATGAACTTCGGCAGGTCCGGCCGGCGTTTCAACATCTCCGCCGGCGGCCGCCAATCCGGCCATTCAGCCTTGCGGGTGATCTTTTCGGTGCCCTTCCAGCCGAAGCCTTCCTTGCCGACCCCCACGCCGTACCGGATAGCGCGGCCATCCTTCTGAACGAGGTAAAGGTACCGCGTGCCGGTATCGACAACGATGGTGCCTGGCTCATGCGGGCCGTCGTAGGCGATCTCTGTCCTCTTGAACGCGGGGTCGATTGCCCGGCGCGTGGCGGGCGCCATGAGCGAGGCTGACTGCGGCCGAGGATGACGCGATACGCGGCGTTCTTCCGGCGGAAGCACCAGCGCGCGTCCGGGGACCGCATAGATGGTGCCGTTGGTGTTGGGTACGACATAGGTGCGCCGCTCCGGCCGATAGACCGGCTCGCGTCCCATCACCATGCCTTCGATGAAGCCGCCATTGAAATTGGGCATCTGTCCGGGCGGCGCATAGACGGGACGCGGCCTGACGTGCGCCGGCGTGGCATAGACGCGTCCGGAGCCATAGGCGATCTGGGGCGCGCCCTGGGGCGCCACGATGATGGCCGGCTCCTGATAGGATTGGGCAAAAGCGGGTGCGGCCAGCATGGCCACAGCCGCCGTCAATATGAAGATACGTTTCATTGGGTTCAGCACCCCCGACTGACGCGGCGCGGTCACCGCACTCTACACTTGCCATACCCATGCTGCCGAGGACGGCTACACGATAAACCAAGCCTTAAAGCTCATTGGTAAACATCTTACTGTTCGGTGATGCTGTGGCGCTACCTCATCTTCGAGTTCTCAGGCTGGTGCCGAATATTAGGTTCTCGCACTTCATTAGCTCACAGAAACATCTCCCCAAAGGTTGAAAAAACCGCACTGCTACTTGGACGTGTCCTCTGACTGTGCCAGACAGCAATCTCACCACTCTGATCCGAAGTGGCGGAAAGTATGTGCAGATGCGTCGATGGTTGCAGGCTTCGATATCAATTGCTCTGATTCTAGCAGCGGTGATTTGGGTCGGCTCGAATACTGACCTCGCCAGCCTGGCAGAAACTTTCGCCGAGTTATCGCCTGCCATCGTAATTCTGGCGGCGCTATCACTTTTCGTCGGTGCGCTATGTGCCTCGCTTCGCGTGTGGCTCATTGCCCATGATCTCGGCTACCCCCTCCGGATGCGTGATGCCGTAGCGGCTTTGAGCATCGGGCAACTCGCCGGCGGCATTTTCTTTCAGCTCGTTGGACAGTTGATCGCACGGGGCGCCCTTTTAGCGAGACGTGGTCTGCCCGTCTCGGTGACCGTTGTGCTGACCGGCTATGAACGGGTGGTCGCTTTCTCAGTTTCGCTGGCTCTCGCTTTGGCGGGAGGCTGGTTGATTTTCGGGCGTGTCGTGCTTGATCTTGACGGGGGCGGACTGGAATTTCTGGAACTCGCGATAGGTCTAATTCTCGCTGTTCTCGTCGGGGGGGTGCTCGGTTGGGGAAGGCGCGTCGTCAAAAGCGTCACACCTCACCTCCACGGTCGACTCGCCCTTCTTATCTCGCGAAGCGTCTGCGTCAGCGTCGCGACGCAGTTGTGCACGATGGTTGCCTACGTCGTGCTGGCAAGAGCCTTTTCGCCATCACTGGCCATCGAGGATCTGGCGGCGGCTTCGGCTGTGGTCATGTTAGCGGCAAGCCTTCCTATCAGCCTTGCCGGTTGGGGCGTTCGTGAGGTCAGCGCCGTGCTGGCTCTCGGCGCCATTGGAATGTCGCCAGAAGAAGCCCTCGTTGTAGCGGTGCTGGTGGGAAGCATGGCACTTGGCGTTGTAGCCACCCTCGCTCTGCTGACTGCTGGGGCATGGCGACGGGAAGATTCAGGCGTCGCATCAAGGCCCGGCATAAAGGCTCCAAAGATTGATTACGGCACGGGGCTGGTCTGGGCGCTGCCGCTCACTGTCGCCACGGCGGTCTTTTTCCAGGTTTATGTGCCGACCGGAACCGGACAACTGAATGTCAATTTCGCGGATCCGGCAGCCATCATGGGAGGCACCCTTTTCGTCATCTGGGCAATGCGCGATCGCGCATGGCCACAGTGGCGCCTTTCCGGCTTTAACATTCACGTCTTCGCCGCGTCCAGTGCGTTCATCATCGCCTTCATCATCGGATGGAATTCGTTCGGCTGGACCGCCTGGGCCTTTACCAGCAAGCTTGTGGGCTGGTTCGTTCTGCTCGGATATGGCGCAACCGGAGCGCTTCTTGTTTCCCGCGCCGGAACTGATGGGCTTTCAACTCTCCTGCGTACCATTGCCGCGGCCGGGCTCGCGGTCCTTGTCATTGACCTTACGCTGCTGATCCTGCGCTTTGCCGGCGTTCAGATACCAGAGAACCTGTTAGGCGGGCGAATTGAAGGATTCTCTATAAATGCCAATGCTTTCGCCTTTCAGCTTATATTAACCTTCTTCGCAGCGCTGCTGGCGTTCCGTGATGGTTACAAAGCGGTTGTAATACCGGCCTTGATCCTTGCTGGCGTATGGTTCGCAGGCTCGCGTGCCTCATTTGGTGCGATCCTCGTGGCTTTGCCACTGGCGCTTTGCATGCGCCCGAAGTTAATCGGCCGAGTCGGGCGCGCGTGCCTTTGCGGTTTGGTGATTGTGATAGCCGTGATTTATCTGCCGGCAGCTTTGCTCGGCGGCGACGCTGTTCATGGCGTTTTCACAAGTGGTTTTGCCGATTCAGATGCAGAACGAATGCTGACTCTCGAGGCAGCATGGCAGATGTTTCTCGACTCTCCTCTGTTTGGCGCTGGACTTGGTGCTTTCGTTCACGACCACATGACAACAACCGGAGAATTCCTTGTCATTCATTCCACACCACTGTGGCTTTTGGCTGAGTTTGGTCTCTTCGGCGCTCTTCTGATAGGGGTTCCCTTTGTTCGCGTAGCCCTGAATGAGATCCGACGACCATTCCCCAGGGACGATGCCGCTGTTCTGCTTATCGGCTCAATCAGCGCCTTTGCGGTCATGTCGCTTGCTCACGAAATGATGTATCAGCGATTGTTCTGGCTGGTGCTGGGGGCCGGGCTTGCTCTAACAGTCACCCCAACGCAGATGCAAAGGAGCGCGACGCGATGAGATGTTTGTTGGCACTGGCTGGTCTTCTGCTGTGTGCGGCCTGCGCCGCGACGCCGGAAGAGGTCAAGCCGGAACGCATCTCGCCGCTGGACTATCGCGAAAGCACCTGCCAGGAACTTCAATCCCACATTGCCGCAAACCGGGTGGAGGAAGCTGAACTTGTTCAGCTGATGAATGCCTGGCCTCGCGAAGGAGGCGGCAACGTCGTCCGCCGTATCGACATCGGTCGCAAGCTGGCGAATGTGCGTGGCAAGATCGAAGCTGCGAGCGACGTTTACACGCGCTGGAATTGCGCGGAACGGCTGAAATATATCGGCTGAGAGATATCCGCTGTCCTCTTGACACCCCGACGGGGCTCTCCTATCTCGGCGCTGCTAGCACTCTTCGGTAGAGAGTGCTAAAGCACCAGAGTTAGGTTCGGTCCGCGTTCACAAGACGCGTATGAAGAGGAAGACTCCTATGACATTCCGTCCGCTGCACGACCGCGTGGTTGTCCGTCGCCTGACGGCCGAAGAGAAGACCAAGGGCGGCATCATCATCCCTGATACGGCCAAGGAAAAGCCGCAGGAAGGCGAGATCGTCGCTGTCGGTTCCGGCGCCCGCGATGAAGCCGGCAAGCTCGTTCCGCTCGACGTCAAGGCCGGTGACAAGGTGCTCTTCGGCAAATGGTCCGGCACCGAGGTCAAGATCGACGGCGAAGAGCTGCTGATCATGAAAGAATCCGACATCCTGGGCGTGATCGGCTGAGGCCGGCCGCTCTTCACCGTTACAATCCGTAGTTACACATCAAGGAGCTGAGACATGGCTGCCAAGGACGTACGTTTCTCCGCCGATGCGCGCGAGAAGATGCTGCGCGGCGTCGACACTCTCGCCAACGCCGTGAAGGTCACCCTCGGTCCCAAGGGCCGCAACGTCGTGATCGAGAAGTCGTTCGGCGCGCCTCGCATCACCAAGGACGGCGTGACCGTCGCCAAGGAGATCGAGCTCGAGGACAAGTTCGAGAACATGGGCGCCCAGATGGTGCGCGAAGTGGCCTCGAAGACCAACGACATTGCTGGCGATGGCACCACCACCGCGACGGTTCTCGCACAGGCGATCGTCAAGGAAGGCGCGAAGTCCGTCGCCGCGGGCATGAACCCGATGGACCTGAAGCGCGGCATCGATCTCGCCGTGGGCAAGGTCATCGAGGAGCTGAAGGCCGCTTCCAAGAAGATCAAGTCTTCTGAGGAAGTCGCGCAGGTCGGCACCATCTCTGCCAATGGCGAGAAGGAAATCGGCCAGATGATCGCTCAGGCGATGCAGAAGGTCGGCAACGAAGGCGTCATCACGGTCGAAGAGGCCAAGACCGCCGAGACCGAGCTGGAAGTCGTCGAAGGCATGCAGTTCGACCGCGGCTATCTCTCGCCGTACTTCATCACCAACGCCGAGAAGATGATTGCTGATCTCGAGGATCCCTACATCCTCATCAACGAGAAGAAGCTTTCCAGCCTGCAGGCTCTGCTCCCGGTCCTCGAGGCCGTCGTGCAGTCCTCGCGTCCGCTCGTCATCATCTCCGAGGACGTGGAGGGTGAGGCTCTCGCCACCCTCGTCGTCAACAAGCTGCGTGGCGGCCTCAAGGTCGCAGCCGTCAAGGCTCCGGGCTTCGGCGATCGCCGCAAGGCCATGCTTGAGGACATCGCCGTCCTCACCGGCGGCACCGTGATCTCCGAGGACGTCGGCATCAAGCTCGAGAATGTCACGCTCGACATGCTCGGCCGCGCCAAGAAGATCGTGATCGAGAAGGAAAAGACCACCATCGTCGACGGCGCTGGTGAGAAGTCCGACATCGAAGGCCGCGTCGCTCAGATCAAGGCTCAGATCGAAGACACCACCTCTGACTACGATCGTGAGAAGCTGCAGGAGCGTCTCGCCAAGCTCGCAGGCGGCGTTGCGGTCATCCGCGTCGGTGGCTCAACCGAAGTCGAAGTCAAGGAGCGCAAGGACCGCGTTGACGATGCACTCAACGCAACCCGCGCGGCTGTCGAAGAAGGCATCGTCCCCGGCGGCGGCACGGCTCTCCTGCGTGCTCGCAAGGCTATCGACGATCTGACGAGCGACAACCCGGACATCCAGGCCGGCATCAAGATCGTTCGTCGCGCGGTCGAGGCTCCGATCCGCCAGATCGCTTCTAACTCCGGCGTCGAAGGCTCGATCGTCGTCAGCAAGGTTCTGGAGAACGCCTCCACCACCTTCGGTTTCGATGCTCAGAACGAGACCTACGTCGACCTCATCGAGGCCGGCATCGTGGATCCGACCAAGGTTGTCCGCACCGCGCTTCAGGACGCAGCATCCGTTGCCTCGCTCCTGATCACGACGGAAGCCATGATCGCCGATGCTCCCAAGAAGGACTCGGGCGCTCCGGCAATGCCGGGCGGCGGCATGGGCGGCATGGGCGGCATGGACTTCTGATCCACCGGCCTCAGCGAATGCGAAAGGGCTGCCTTCGGGCGGCCCTTTTGTTTATCAATGCGTCCCTGCACCCCGTGGTAGGCCCATGCTCCAGGATCGCATCTCCGAGTTCATAACGCTCTGGGTCGTGATTGACCCGATTGGTTCGCTGCCGATTTTCCTGGCGGTCACCGCCGGTCTGGCCGATCACCATCGGCGGCAGACGGCGATCTGGGCCGTGGGTGTGGCCTTCTGTGTCCTGACGGCCTTCCTCGTCGGCGGGCAGCTTCTCTTCGCCATGCTGGAGGTGCCGTTGCGCGCTTTCCAGATCGCCGGCGGCATCGTGCTCTTCATCTTCGCCCTGCAGATGATCTTTGGCCCTGCCAAGGAAGAGGCCGATCTGCCGCTTGCGGTGCAGTCGCCGCGGCAGAAGGCGGTGTTTCCCCTTGCCGTGCCCGCCATTGCCAGCCCCGGCGCCATGCTCGCAGTGGTGCTGCTGACGGATGACGCCCGGCACAACGTCGCGGATCAGACCATGACCTGGCTGGTCATGGTCTTCGTCCTGGCGATCCAGTTCGGCATCTTCATGCTGGCGGGCAGGTTGCAGCGGTTGATCGGCGATGCCGGTGCCAGCATCATCAGCCGCGTGATGGGAATGATCCTGGCTTCGGTGGCGGTCACCGATGTCGTCCAGGCCCTATCCGAATGGCTCTCGTTGCCGCCGCTCTAGTCAACGCAACAAACCAGCGGCTTTCAAGGCTTTGGTGATGGTCGCCTGAACGCCCGACGGTCCAGCCTCGGGCGCGGGAGACAGGTGCCGGCGCTTCGGCGCACCGCAGGATTTGGCGGAGCTGGGCGGCATCTCTGCCGTCAGATCCCAGAAGCGGGCGATATGCCATGTAGAGGAAATGCCGGCGTCAAGCAGATACGGGCCAGCGAACTCGGCGCCCCCCTGTGCATCGAGAGGGGTGCCATGGGGAAGATCATCGATGATCCAATCCTCGACCAATGTCTTGCCCTCGGCATCACACCACTGCCGTCGGCGATACCCCAGTGCTCTGTCCTCTGCCGACGGAATGTCAGGCAGAGAGTGGACATTCAGCCACTGCTTCAAGGTTTCGCGGGCGTTTGATGGAACGACTGTTGTATCCGCAGTGCCATGCCAGATGGACACGCGCGGCCAGGGACCACGATGGGTGGATGCGGCTCGAACCCATCCGCCAAGCTCTTTGCCGGAGTTGTTCGCACCCTTGAACATCGCTTCGAAGGCTTGCTGGACTGTGCGGGCCGCCCCATAGGGCAGGCCGGCGATGATGGCGCCGCCAGCGAAGACTTCAGGGTAGGTCGCCAGCATCACGGATGTCATGGCGCCCCCGGCCGACAGGCCTGTGATGAAAACACGATCCTTATCGATGTCATGCCTCATGACCATGGCGTCGATCATCTGGCGGATGGAAAGGGCCTCGCCCGCTCCCCGGCGGGTGTCGCCGGGCTGGAACCAGGAAAAACAGTTCTTTGGATTGTTGGCCGCCTGCTGTTCCGGATAGAGCACCGCGAAACCTGCGGCGTCGGCAAGGCGCGTCCAACCGGTGCCGCGATCATAGGCTTCGGCGTCCTGCTGGCAGCCGTGAAGGACGACCACCAACGGAATGCTCTTCAGCGCGGCCGCCGGCACATAGCACTTCATGCGCAAGGCACCCGGATTGCTGCCGAAGCGCCGGACTTCCGTCAGGCGCGTCCCTTGTCCAGGTCTGGCGCCCACCTCTTCCATGGTGATGCCTTGCGACAGTTGCTCCCACCGCTGCCGATAGCGGCGAAGCGCTTCCAGATTCATGCCAAGGCCGCTCATCCGAAGGTCCTGTTCTCATACACCTCCGTTAAGTGGATGCTGCAGTGCAGCATATCAAGTGTGAGCCGGTGCTATCTCCGCGATGATGGAGGAACAGGGGACAGTCACTACGGAGACTGCTTGAAACCTCTTGCCGACCGCGCCAGGATATGACGATGAACATCGGCGGAGTCAGCCAGGCCGCCGACAACACCGGCCGCGCTCGATCCGGCTTGTCCGGTCAGCCTGCGTCGGCGGTGTAGCCGGCCGCCTCAACCCCCGATATTGCGGCGATTTCATCATTGTCCGATGTCTCGCCCGAGACACCCACCGCGCCGATGATGCGCTGCTTGTCGCGGATCAGCACACCGCCGGGCACGGGCACCATCCGCCCCTGCGCCAGCGTGTTCACGGCATCAACAAAGAAGGCCTGCTCCTGGGCGCGCTTGAATATCGCGCGTGACCCCATGCCAAGTGCCAGGGCACCATAGGCCTTGCCATGAGCGACCTCGTAACGCATGAGCGAGGTGCCATCCTGCATTTCGACGGCCTTGACCGCGCCACGTGCATCGAGAACCACGATGCCGAGCGGCTTCATATCGGCATCCTTGGCCTTGGCAAAACCGCAGGCGATGATCTTGCGGGCAGTCTCCAGCGTGAGCTCGGTCATGGTGATCCTCCGTATGGCGTCTTGTGTGGGCAGTTCTGCCTTAGGAAAACCGGTTTCGGTAGCCGTCTTTTCAGAACAGGCCTTTGATCCGTGGATGACGGATCAGCCGTTGAGGCGCGCCACAAGTCTTTGCCAAAGCGGATTCCGTGCGTCGAAAACCTCGTCGAGGGCCGCCACTGACACCGCCTCGGCACCCTTGTTCATCAGCCAGTCGGCCAAGGCATAGACCTGCGCATTGGGCACATGCAGCACGAGCAAGCCTCCTTCGGGCGCACCGAACGGCGCTGTGGCGCCGAAGCGATCCGCAGCCTCGACGCTGACGGCGCCATCATCGATCGGAAGGCGGGCGTGAACCTCCTTTACCGCGCGGGCGCGCGCGGCCGCGCCGAGGCGGGCAAGGATGGTGCGGGCCGCCTCACGCGCCGTTTGCGACCAGTCGGCCTGCAGCGATGCCACCAGATTGGCCTCGCTTTTCAGCATGATGCCATCATCGAGAATCTTGAGAGCATTGGCGGCAAGCGTTGCGCCTGTGGTGGTGATATCGACGATGATGTCGGCCGCGCCGGCGGCCGGCGCGCCTTCCGTGGCGCCCGCACTTTCCACGATGCGGTAGTCCACGATGCCGTGGCGGGCGAAGAACCCGCGCGTCAGGTTGACATATTTGGTCGCAACCCGGAGCGGGCGGCCGCGCTTTGCCCTGAGATGAGTGGCGACATCGTCGAGATCAGCCATGTCGCGCACGTCGATCCAGGCGGCCGGCACCGCAACCACCACATTGGCCGGACCGAAACCAGGCTTTTCCAGGAACAGAAGCCGCGCATCGGCGTCATCCATGTCCTCACGCAGGAGATCCTCGCCGGTGATGCCGAGATGAACCGTCCCCTGCCCAAGGGAGGAGGCGATCTCAGAGGCCGACAAGAAGGCAACCTCTGCACCGGCGACGCCGGCGATGGCGCCCCGATAGTCGCGCGCACCGCGGGACTGAACCAGGGGCAGGCCGGCGCGCGCGAAGAAGCCCATGGCATTTTCCTGCAGCCGCCCCTTGGAAGGCACGGCGAGAAGAAGCGGTGCGTCGGTCATCGTCCGGCCTCCTGCAGGCGCTCGATCCAGAAGGCGCAGCCTACGGCGGGCACCGGCTGCGGCGCGCCGAGCGTGGTCATCAGCGTGTCGTACCGCCCGCCGCCAACGAGCGGCCCGAGCGCCAGGGAGGTGGCCGAATGAAACTCGAAGACGAAGCCGGTGTAGTAGCCGACAGCCCTGCCGAAGCGGGCCGCGAAGGTGACGCGATCAGAGGTCAGGCCGCGAGAGGACATGAGGTCCGCGCGCCTCTCGAAGGCATCGAGCGTCGCGCCCATGGCAAGGCCGGTGTCCCTTTGGAGCGCGCGAAGTTCCTTGATCGACGAGGAAAGCGTGCCCTCGATGGAGAGGAAGCGGGACAGCGCCGCGCGCTTCTCCGCTGAGAGGTCGGCCCCCGCCCGCTGTCGGGCCTGATCGAGAAAACGTTCCGCGATGTCGGAAACCGAGCGTCCGCCGACGGTCGATATGCCGGCAATGGCGAGAAGATCTTCCACCACGGCCTTGGCCGCTTCCGGATGGCTGCCATCGAGCGCGGCAAGGAAGGCCGCGCGTTCGGCGCCCTCGCGGGACGCGATCAGCGCATCAAGGGTCTCCTCGACGGTGCCGCCGCGGGTGGCATCGCGCATCAAGCGGCGCACCCAGGCCTTGGGCAGGCCCAGCGCCTCGATCACGGCGCCCATGAGAGCAAGATCCCCGATACGCACCAGCGGATCGTCTATGCCGCAGGCCAGGATCGCATCGGCGGCGCAGCCGATAACCTCCGCATCGGCGGCCTCGCGGTCGGGGCGGCCGAAGATCTCGATGCCAGCTTGCGTGAATTCGGCGCTGGCCTCGCTGCGGAAACGGAAGACCGAGCCGAGATAGCAATAGGCAGCATCCCCACCGGCGCGGGTCGAGCCGAGATGCAGCCGTGCCGTCGGGATGGTGAGATCGGGCCTCAGGCACATCTCACGGCCATCAGGACCGGAGGTGAGAAACATGCGCCGCCGCAGGTCTTCGCCCGAGACATCGAGGAAAACGCCGGCAGGCTGCAGCACCGGAGGCTCGACCCGCACGTAGCCCGTGCCTTCAAGCCGTGCCAGCAGCGCATCGTTGGAGAGAGGGGAGGACATGAAACGTCGTTCTTTGAAAACCCGTGATGCGCCGGGGTTCTAGCAGGACAAAGCGCAGGGCGCGACCGTTTTTCCCGCAGCCTTGCTTGCCCTGCGGAGGCGCGCCCGATATGTTACATTATAACATATCATTTGATGGAGGTTAGTCTTATGGTCACTCCCGGCATTCGGAGGCATGGCGATGATCGCATTCCCGTCACCGTTCTCTCCGGTTTCCTCGGCGCGGGAAAGACGACGCTCCTCAACCACATGCTTGCCAATCGCGAGGGCCGCCGGATCGCCGTGATCGTCAATGACATGTCGGAAGTGAACATCGATGCCGATCTCGTGCGCGGCGGGGTGGATATGGCCCGGACGGAAGAGACGCTGGTGGAGATGACCAACGGCTGTATCTGCTGCACGCTCCGGGAAGATCTCTTGAAGGAGGTGCGCCGCCTGGCGGAAGCTGGTCGCTTCGATGCCATCGTCATCGAGTCCACTGGTATCTCGGAGCCGCTTCCGGTGGCAGCCACCTTTTCGTTTCGCGACGAAGAGGGCGCTGCATTGGAGGACATAGCCCGCCTCGACTGCATGGTCACCGTGGTGGACGCCATTAATCTTGCGCGTGATTTCGGCAGCCATGACCGGCTCCATCAGCGAGGCGAGCACCTCGGGGAGGGAGATGAACGGACGCTGGCCGATCTTCTGACCGATCAGATCGAATTCTGCGACGTGGTCGTGCTGAACAAGGTTTCTGACGCTGAACCTGCCGAGCTTGAAGCCGCTCGGACGATCATTCGTTCGCTAAATCCCGATGCCCACCTGATCGAGGCGGATCATTCCCGGGTGCCGTTGGCGAAGGTGCTGGATACCGGCCTGTTTGATCCCGATCGGGCGGAGGAACACCCGCTCTGGGCAAAAGAGCTCTATGGCTTTCGCGACCACGTGCCGGAAACCGAGGAATATGGGATCGCCAGCTTCGTCTACCGCGCCCGCAGGCCATTCGATCCTGTAAGGTTTAATGATTTTCTCGGCCGGACCTGGCCAGGCCTCATCCGCGCCAAAGGACATTTCTGGCTGGCGACGCGGCCGGACTGGGTTGGCGAGCTCTCGATCGCCGGCGCGGTTTGCCGCACTGAGGCCATGGGCTTCTGGTGGGCGGCGGTGCCGCAGGCGCGGTGGCCGGGGTCGGATGAATGGCGCTCGCTCCTGCACCGGAACTGGAGCGAGATCTGGGGCGATCGCCGCCAGGAGATCGTCTTCATTGGTCAGGATATGGATGAAGCCGCCATGAGAGCCGCACTTGATGGCTGCCTTTTGGGGACGCTGGAGCGGTTCGAGCCTTCTCGGTGGCGTGATCTGCCCGATCCGTTCCCGCTCTGGCGCCGCAGCGCCGCCTGAGATTAAAGTGCCCCGCATGGGACTGTTTTCTCTTGGCCGGCGCCGCGACGAAGCGGCAGAACAGGCACGTGCGCATGTATCGGCGCTGGTGCGGCAACATCTGTCGCTCGGCGAACATGACGCGGTGACCGTCAGCGAAATCGCCTGCGGTGACCCCGGCTGCGGCGGCGCGGAGACAGTCGTCCTCATCCTGCGCGCCGGGCGGCGCACGGAAGCCGTCAAGGTGAAGAAGGCTCTGTTCCTGGCCACCGACGAAGAGATCCTGCTGGCCCTGGAAACAATTCAGGCGGCTTGAAGCCGCCTGAAAATATGCTGGAGGGAAGAGTGCGGGCTCCTCCCTCCAGACGATGCCCGGACCCACCGAGGGAGGGCCACGGCTGGCGTCGCCCGACGGTGAGAGGCGTGCGACGCCGATAGGTCCGGGTCGTAGCTTGGACCTCAGGCGCCCCGATTGCCCAGCATTTGCGCGCGAAGCTCCTTCTCGCGCTCGACGGTCGAGGAGTACTGCTCCCACGTCGAGCGGCACCAGGCGAGCTGGGCGCTGAGATCGGAAGCGACACGCTCCAGACGCTCCAGTGCACGATCGCTGTTGTCGAACAGAGCCTTGAGATCGCCCGGGACATCACTGTCCTTGTTGGTTTCCATGGCCGACTTGAGGGCGCGGGCCGTCTCTTCGACGGTCGGCACGATCTCGGCCAGGAGCTTGTAGGCCGCATCCCGCTCGATCTCGGCCGCGGCGAGATGCAGGCGGTTCTGCTCGACGAGATGGGCAACGGTGACCCATTCACGCGAACGGCGTTCCAGATCCTCGCGAATGGCGAGGAAGGCCGCTTTCAGCGGCTTCGGCGACCGGCCGTTCATGCCATCCGGACGTGCCGGACGGCGCATGGCCATGTCGTGATCGACGCTTCGATCAAGCGTCGGTGCTTCAACCTTCATTAAATTCTCACTCATGATGCCCTCCATCTGATGCAAGGGATCATGACAACAAATTTCAATAGCGACAACAGTTGGTAACGAAATCTTAACGATATGGTAAATCGGTGCAAATACTTCTATCAGAAGTTGAAGTAAAGCGGTTGTATGCACTATGGAGCAATTAAAACATTGAAAAATAAGATGATTTTGCGCTTTTTGGACGCTCCGGAAAGGCGCCCCGACGGGCGCGGTTGCAGCCTTTGCGACTCAAAAAAGAGGCGCTTACCCCATCAGGTAACGTTGCTGGACGCGCCAAGTATATCGCGGATTGCGCCGACCATTTCTTCTTTGGGAACGGTGATCTGGGCAGGACGGGCCTCGGTCCATTCAGCCCGATCGGTGATGGTTTGAGCCAGGCGCGCTCCGGCGACGAGATCCTTGATCGTCACTTCGCCTCGTTCGCGTTCATCGGATCCCTGAATAACCGCAACCGGGGCGTGGCGGCGATCGGCATATTTCATCTGCGCCTTCATGCCGGATGAGCCGAGATAGATTTCAGCGCGGATACCGGCATCCCGCAATTCCCGCGCAAGCGCCTGGTAGGTGGCCAGGTGATCGCGGTCGAGGACCAGCACCACGACCGGACCACGCCCGGTGGCGCGCTGGTCCTGCCCAAGCGCCGCGAGCGCGGCCTGCAGGCGCGAGACGCCGATGGAAAAGCCGGTTGCAGGCACCGGCTCACCACGGAAACGCGCGACAAGACCATCATAGCGTCCGCCGCCGGCGACGGATCCGAAGCGCACGAGACGGCCGTCCTCATCGGTGATTTCAAAGGTGAGTTCAGCCTCATAGACAGGGCCGGTGTAATATTCGAGGCCCCGGACCACGGACGGATCGATCCGCACGCGGTCCTCATAGCCGGCAGCCGCGACAAGACCCGCGATCTCTGCAAGTTCGGCCACCCCGGCCTCGCCGATCTCCGAATTCACCACCAGCGTGCCCAGGTTGGCGATGGTGGTGACGGTATCGCTGCTTTGCGCGGTGACGAAGGCGATGATCTTGACGATCTGCTCTTCCGACAGCCCCGCGCCCTTGGTGAAGTCGCCGCTCTCGTCCTTGCGGCCGGCGCCGAGCAGGGCCTGCACGCCTTCCACGCCGAGCCGGTCGAGCTTGTCGATGGCGCGCAGCACGATGAGACGGCGGGCGGCGTTTTCCGGCCCGCTCAGCCCCACCACCTCCATCACGCCGTCGAGCACCTTGCGGTTGTTCACTTTCACGAGATAGTCGCCGCGAGCGATGCCCACCGCTTCCAGGGTATCGGCTGCCATCATG
Source organism: Agaricicola taiwanensis (assembly GCF_014635245.1). Lineage (GTDB taxonomy): Bacteria > Pseudomonadota > Alphaproteobacteria > Rhizobiales > Methylopilaceae > Agaricicola > Agaricicola taiwanensis. The sequence continues at coordinate 1,011,490 of NZ_BMCP01000001.1, forward strand.
CAGATATCGGCATCGGCGGCGACGCTGGCGGCGCCCACGATATCGGCGTCGAACTGCAGGAACTGCCGGAAACGGCCCGGGCCCGGCTTTTCGTTGCGGAACACGGGGCCGGAGCGATAGCTGCGGTAGGGCTTGGGCAGCGCGTCGAAATTCTGCGCCACGAAACGGGCGAGCGGCGCCGTCAGGTCATAGCGAAGGCTCAGCCACTGTTCGTCGTCGTCCTTGAAGGAGAAGACGCCGGCGTTCGGCCGATCCTGGTCCGGCAGGAACTTGCCGAGCGCATCGGTGTATTCCACGAAGGGCGTTTCCACCTCTTCAAAGCCCCACAGCTCATAGACCTGCCGGATCGCCTCCATCATGGCGCGGGTGGCGGAAAGCTCGGCCGCGCCGCGGTCGGCGAAGCCGCGCGGGCTGCGGGCTTTCAGGCGGTCGGTGTCGGACATGGCTCTGCTCTTATGCATATGGGGATGAAGCCCCGCGTCCTAACGCGCAAGAGGGGCGGACCGCAAGGGCAGCAGCGCCTCGGCAGGTCATGATCACTCGGCGGCTGTCGCGGACGCCCAGGATTGGCGTTGCGGTAGATGGTCCGTTTGCATGTGGCGGCGGCTGCTGTCAGGCTGTGCAGCTGATCGTGAGCGGCGCGCTGCATGTCGCGCCGTCAGGATGGTTTTCGCGGAGAAACGAAGCGATGATGCTTGCCGCCGATGCGGACCAGAGCCGCCCCAATGACCTCGACGCCTTCTGGATGCCGTTCACGGCGAACCGGGCCTTTCGCAAGCGGCCCCGGATCGTGTCGCGCGCCAAGGACATGCACTACGAGACGCCGGACGGCCAGAAGATCCTCGATAGTGCCTCCGGTCTGTGGTGTTGCAACGCAGGACACGCCCGGCGGCCCATCGTGGAGGCGATCCAGGCCCAGGCCGCCGAGCTCGATTACGCGCCTTCCTTCCAATACGGCCACCCGAAGGCTTTCACGCTCGCGGCACGCCTCGCCGCCATGGCTCCCGGCGACCTCGATCATGTCTTCTTCGCCAATTCCGGCTCGGAGGCCGTCGACACCGCGCTGAAGATCGCGTTGGCCTATCACGTCGCGAAAGGGGAGGGCACGCGCACCCGCCTCATCGGGCGCGAGCGCGGCTATCACGGCGTCGGCTTTGGCGGCATCTCGGTCGGCGGCATCGTCACGAACCGAAAGCGCTTCGGCACCCTCCTCTCAGGGGTTGATCATCTGCCCGCCACCTACAATCGCGACGAGCAGGCGTTCACGCGCGGCGAGCCTGAATGGGGAGCCCACCTGGCGGGCGAGCTTGAGCGTATCGTGGCGTTGCACGATGCCTCGACCGTAGCCGCGGTTATCGTCGAGCCCATGGCGGGCTCCACCGGCGTTCTGCCGCCGCCGAAGGGATATCTCCGGGCGCTTCGATCCATCTGCGACAAATATGGCATCCTCCTCATCTTCGACGAGGTCATCACCGGCTTCGGTCGCCTCGGCGCATCCTTCGCGGCCGAGCGCTTCGGGGTCCAGCCGGACATGATCGTCTTCGCCAAGGCCGTGACATCGGGCACGGTTCCCATGGGCGGCGTTCTCGTCAGCAAACCCATCCACGATGCCTTCATGACGGGCCCCGAGCACATGGTGGAGCTCTTCCATGGCTATACCTATTCCGCTCATCCGCTGGCGGTGGCTGCGGGCCTCGCCACGCTCGACCTTTATCGCGACGAGGGGCTCTTCGAGCGGGCGCGGGAGCTGGAACCGGCTTTTGCCGATGCCGCCATGGCGCTGAAGAACCTGTCCGGCGTGCTCGACATCCGCACCATTGGCCTTGTAGCCGGCATCGATCTTCAGGGTCACGCCGATCAGCCGGGCAAACGCGGCTTCGAGGCCATCGAGCGGGGCTTTCACAATGAGGGCATCATGATGCGGGTGACGGGCGACACGCTGGCGATCACACCGCCTCTGATCATCTCGGAGGCACAGATCGCCGAGCTGTTCGAGAAGACCGCCGCCGTCATCAAGGCGACCGCCCAGTGATTCCCAAAAGCCACAGCCGGCTGATCATCTTGTGGACATAATCTCTATCCGTGGCCCAAACCCCTCGAATCACTGATAGTGAACAAGAGGTTAACGGCTTCTGGGTTTGGGGTTCATGGGAAAATCCGCTACGATCTTCGTGGCGCTCTGCATGGTCATGGTTGCGGTATCGCTCGCGGTCATTTCCATGTCCGGATTCGGCCTGACGCTGGGCGACGCCATGTTCGTCGGCCTCGGTTCCCTCGCCATCCTGGGGCTGCTGCAAGCGGTTTTCACCCGCAACGGGCTGGAGAAGCCCCAGGTGCGGGTCGAGCCTGGCCGCTCCAATCACGACATCTGGGTCCGGATTCAGGCGATCGAGGAGCGCCTCGCACATCATGAAGCCATGATGCGCGACAGCGCCCGTGTGGTGGTCGAGCCGGTGTCGGAGGAGATCGCGGAGATCGGCGGGCTCATCTCGCAGCTTGCCGAGCAGATCGACGCTCATGATCAGGCTATCGGCAAATTGCGCGAAGCCGCCATCACCAATGTGCCGGCGCCGGAATCGTTGGCCGCGCCGGAAGTGCGTGGCGAGACGCGCCTTGCCCGCACGCCCTCGATGCTCAACGGGGCGCATGCCGATCCCTTGCCCGCCGCCGTGTCGGAGATCCGCGCCGAGCTGCGCCGTGCGCCTGAACCCGTCGCGGTGCCCGCGCCGAGCGTTGCACCCGCAGCCTCTGCGCCCGTTGCTGCGGCTCCCGCACCCGTCACGCGCGCCGAGAAAGCGCCTCGCGGCATGGCCAGCGGTTCCGCCGGCACAGTAGAAGTAGAAGCCGTTCGTCGTGCCATGGCCGAGGATCGGATCGAGATCCACCTCCAGCCCATCGTCGCCTTGCCGCAGCGCCGGATCCTCTTCTATGAGGCGAGCCCGCGTCTGCGCGACACCGATGGCCGCACGCGCATGCCCATGGAATTCCTGCCGGCGGCGCGGGCGGGCGGTCTTGCTCCCGCCATCGACCGCTTCGTCATCGAACGCGGCTTGATGATCGCCGAGCGCCTTCGGGAGCGCGGTCGGGATCTCGGTCTCTTCGTCTCCATCTCGCCGGCCATGCTGGCCGACGATACCGCCTTCACCGGACTGGCTGCCATGCTCGAGGGCTGGCGTGACCAGGCGGGCCGGATCGTGATGTTGCTGCGGCAGGAGTCGCTCTCCCATCTCGGTGCGCTGGAACATGAGACTTTGCAGGGGCTTGTCGAACGCGGCTTCCGCTTCGGCGTCGACCATGTCACCGATCTGTCGTTCGACCCGAGGGCGCTCAATGAGCTCGGCGTTCGCTACGCCAAGGTCGCGGCCGACGTGATCCTCAACCCTGCATCGGTGACTTCGGAGATCCACCCCGCGGATGTTCCGGGGCTCCTGAAGCGGCACGGCATCTCCTTCATCGCGACGCGCGTCGAAACAGAAGCGACCGTTGCCGACCTGCTCGATTTCGACATCGCACACGCTCAAGGGCTGCTGTTCGGACCGCCGCGCCCCGTGCGCAGCGAAATCTTCGAGCAGGCGCGGCCCGCCGCACCGGCAGCTACTGTCACCCCTTTGCAGCGGGGGCCCATCAGCGCCAATGTCCGGCCGCAGCAACCCGCACCCAGGCCCGCCCTTCGGCCGGAACGTTACGGACAGGGATTTGCCCGTCGGGTTTGACCGGGGTGGGTCATAACTCTTGACGCTGCGCGGGTTCCTCGCCATCAACGCGGCCATGAACCAGTCTCTTCTTCCTGCCGAAACCGGCCTCGCCACCATCGCCTCGCGCTATGACGTCATCCTCTGCGATGTCTGGGGCGTGCTTCACAACGGCGCCCGCGCCTGGCGTGAGGCGGGTGAGGCATTGACGAGGTTCCGGGAAGCCGGCGGAGCGGTGGTGCTGGTCTCCAACGCGCCCCGACCGAGTGCGGGCGTGGTCCCGCAGCTTGATGAGTTCGGCGTTCCCCGCACGGCCTGGGACGGCTTCGTGTCCTCCGGTGACATGACACGCGAGGCTCTGGTGAAATCCGGCGCGAAGCTGGTTCATCACATCGGCCCCGCCCGCGACTACACCCTGTTTGAAGACATCAAGATCGAACGCGGCGCTGTGGAAGACGCCGAGATCGCGGTGGTGACCGGCCTGTTTAACGACGAGACCGAGAGCCCCGACGACTATCGCGACGCACTTGAGGTGTTGCTGCAGCACAAGGTGCGCATGATCTGCGCCAACCCGGACAGGGTGGTGGAGCGTGGCGGCACCATTGTCTGGTGCGCCGGCGCGATCGCCGATCTTTACGAGGAAATGGGCGGCGCGGTGGATTGGCTCGGCAAGCCCTATCCGGCCATCTATGAGAAAGCCCTCGAGATCGCCGCCTCCATCCGTGGTGGTAAGGTCGATCGCTCGCGCGTCCTGGCCGTCGGTGATGCGGTGCGCACCGATCTTGCCGGCGCCAACAGCATCGGCGTCGATTGCCTCTTCATGACGGGTGGCATCCATGGTCCCGATCTCGGCCATCCCCCCGCGCCGGCCGTGTTCTCGGAGCTTTTGGCCCAGGCCAAGCAGCCGCCCGTCGGCTGGTCGCAGCGTCTGATCTGGCAGATCTGACGGCCGCAGCCGCTCAGCCGAAGAGGTCCCCCTGACCCGCCTTGGGCTTTGGCCGAATGGCCGTCCTTGCAGAGGATGCCGCCGGGGACGCGCTCGGCTGCTGTCCGGGGACAGGCTCCTCGGCACCATCCGCCGTGGCGCCAACCTCACCATCGTGGAACTTCAACGTCAGAGCCGAGCCCGGGGACACCGCATCACTGCGGCGAACCACATGGCCGTCCGTATCGAGGACCAGCGCGAAGCCGCGCTCCAGGATGCTTTCGTGTGAATAGGCGCCCACGAGCTTCCAAACCTGCTCGAGCTTCTGGCGGCGCTGTTCGACGCCGCGCCGGATGAGGTCGGCGTTGAGGCGCAAGGCGAGCGGAGCAAGCCGATCGGCGGCACGATGGGTGCGGGCGGTGAGCGCCTGGCGCAGGCGCTGGGCGGCATTGCCGAGCCGGTCCCGGCTGCGGCCCATCTGGCCTCTCAGAGCATCCTGGTTGAGGCGTCCGCCCACGGTGGCGAGCCGGATGCGGCGTTGATGCACGGCGGCGTTGAGCGCCGGCTTCAGCCGTGCCGTCGCAAGATCGAGCCGCTGGCGTGGCTGGCCGATCAGCCGTTCCGGCGTCGGCAAGGCGCGCGTGGCGGCGCGAAGCTCCGAGCGCCGGCGCTCGACCAGCCGCGTGAGGCCGCCGATAAGGCGTCCGCCGAGGTCCGCCGTCGTCGCCACCAGTTCGCTGCGCACCGGAACCACCATCTCGGCCGCGCCTGTCGGTGTGGGTGCCCGGCGATCGGAGACGAAATCGATCAGCGTGGTGTCGGTCTCATGGCCCACCGCCGAGACCAGCGGGATGGTGCTTTCGGACGCGGCGCGCACCACCACCTCTTCATTGAAGCTCCAGAGGTCTTCCAGGCTCCCGCCGCCCCTCGCGACGATCAGCACATCAGGACGCGGGATGCTCCCGCCCGGCTTCAGCGCGTTGAACCCACGGATGGCGGCGGCCACCTCGGCGGCGCTGGTTTCGCCCTGCACGCGCACGGGCCAGACCAGCACGCGCCGGGGAAAGCGGTCGTCCAGTCGGTGCAGGATGTCGCGGATGACGGCACCGGTCGGCGAGGTCACGACGCCGATCACGCGCGGCAGATAGGGCAGGGGTCGTTTGCGCGCGGTTTCGAACAGGCCTTCCGCCTGCAGCTTGCGCTTGCGTTCCTCCAGCAGTGCCATGAGTGCACCGGCGCCTGCCGGCTCCAGCGTATCGACGACGATCTGATAGGCGGATTTGCCAGGAAAGGTCGTGATGCGGCCGGTGGCGATGACCTCCAGCCCTTCTTCGGGCTTGTGGCGCAGCCGGGAATAGGTGCCCTTCCAGCAGACGGCATCGATCTTCGCGTTCTGGTCCTTCAGCGAGAAGTAGCAGTGGCCGGAGGAGTGCTGCCCGCGGAAGCCGGAGATCTCGCCGCGCACCCGGACATAGCCGAAGGCATCCTCCAGCGTGCGCTTGAGCGCTGCCGAAAGGTCGGAAACGGAGATTTCCGGAGCATTGGTGGCGGGCTGGGCAAGATCAGTCATAGGGGCCTGAGATGACGTGGTGACGGCGCGGCGCGAGCCGGTTAAAAGGTCCGCGACCTTGGACCGGAATATGAAGGAACGGAAGGCCCATGAACATACTCCTGATCGGCAGCGGTGGACGCGAGCACGCGCTGGCCTGGAAGCTGGCGCAGAGCCCGGAGCTCACGAGGCTTTACGCCGCGCCGGGCAATCCCGGCATAGCCGATCACGCGGATATTGTCGCACTGGATGTGGCTGATCACGGCGCTGTCACCGACTTCTGCCGCGACAGGGAGATCGGCCTCGTCGTCGTGGGGCCGGAAGTGCCGCTGGTGGCCGGTCTCGTGGACGACCTCGGCATCGCCGGCATCCGCGTCTTCGGCCCGACCAAGGCCGCCGCTCAGCTGGAAGGCTCCAAGGTCTTCACCAAGGAACTTTGCGCCGAATATGGCATCCCGACCGCCCGCCATCAGAGCTTCAACAGCGCGGGGAGCGCCAAGGCCTATATCCGGGCCGAAGGCGCGCCCATCGTGGTGAAGGCGGATGGCCTCGCCGCCGGCAAGGGCGTGACGGTCGCCGCCAGCATCGAGGAGGCGGAAGCCGCCGTCGATGCGCTCTTTGCCGAAGCGGGCGACGCCGAGGCCACCGTGGTGATCGAGGAGTGCATGGTGGGAGAAGAGGCCAGCCTCTTCTGCCTGGTCGACGGCGAGACCGTGATCTCGCTCGGCGGCGCGCAGGACCACAAGCGCGTCTTCGACGGCGATGAGGGGCCGAACACCGGCGGCATGGGCGCCTATTCGCCGGCGCCTGTGCTGACGCCGGAGCTTGAAGCGCGCGCCATCGATGAGATCGTGAAGCCGACGGCTCGCGCCATGTCCAAACTGGGCATCCCGTTTCGCGGCGTGCTCTACGCCGGCCTGATGCTGACACGTGAGGGGCCCAAGCTCATCGAATACAACGTGCGCTTCGGCGATCCGGAATGCCAGGTGCTGATGCCGCGCCTGGCGTCGGATCTCCTGCCGCTCCTGGTCGCGACTGCTGACGGCCGGCTCGACGGCGTCACGGCGGAATGGCGTGACGTTGCGGCGATCACCGTCGTCATGGCAGCCAGGGGCTATCCGGGAACGGCTCCCAAGGGTTCGGAGATCCGCGGCGTCGACACGGTGACCCGGGACGGGGTCAAGATCTTCCACGCCGGCACCAAGCGCGAGGGCGACCGCCTTCTCGCCTGGGGCGGCCGCGTCCTCAATGTCACGGCAACAGCGCCGACCCTGCGTGAGGCGCGCGATGCGGCCTATGCGGCCGTCGACACCATCGATTGGCCGGAAGGCTTCTGCCGCAAGGACATCGGCTGGCGCGCGCTCGGCTGAAGCGCTCGCATTTCACGCGGCCTTAAGGCGGATCGGTTAGGACATCCTGACCGCTCCGCTACCTCCGGCCAATCGCGCGTGACCTATCTTGTCCTGAAGTACCTTCACGTGATTGGCGCCGTTGTGCTGCTCGGTACCGGGACAGGCATCGCCTTTTTCATGCTGATGGCGCATCTCAGCCGGGATGCGGCCTTCATCGCCCGCACGGCCGCAGTCGTCGTCATCGCCGATGCGCTCTTCACCGCCACCGCCGCCGTGGCCCAGCCCGTCACCGGCTATCTCCTCGCGCAGGAACTCGCCGTTCCCCTCACGGAAGATTGGGTCGCCGCCTCGCTCGTCCTCTATGTCGTGACCGGCGTCTTCTGGCTGCCGGTGGTCTGGATGCAGGCCCGCATGCGCGATCTGGCGCGAGATGCCGTCACGGCGGGCGAGCCGCTGCCCCCGCGCTATCATCAGCTTTTCCGCATCTGGTTCGTTTTCGGTTTCCCGGGATTTGGATCGGTCATCGCCATTCTCTGGCTGATGATTGCAAAGCCGGTGCTGTGGTCATGATCAGCCGTCCCACCATTGCCGTCCTTGGCGCCTCCGGTCTGATCGGAGGAGCCGTCGCCCTCGGCCTGATCAGGCAGGGCTTCTCCGTCGTCGCCGTCGCGCGCCGCTTCACGCCGGCGCAGGCCTGGGCCTTCGGCCATGCCGCCGTGACGGCACCTGTCGTTGACATGAGCCGCGCCAAACTGGCCGAGACGCTCGCCGGCTGGCAGGCGGATGTCGTGGTCAACTGCATCGGCGTCCTGCAGGACGGGCCGAAGGGCAAGACCGGTGAGGTGCACAGCGCCTTCATCCAGCGCCTGCTCGCCGCCATGGATGCCGCCATCGAGCCGGCGCTGCTGGTGCATCTGTCCATGCCCGGCCGCGACGAGGACGACCGGACGCAGTTCAGCCGCAGCAAGCGCGAGGGAGAGCGGCTGATCGCCGGAGGCCCGGTGCGCTATGTCATCCTGCGCCCCGGCTTCGTCATCGCGCCCGCCGCCTATGGCGGCAGCGCCATGATCCGGGCCTTGGCCGCTCTGCCGCTGGGGCTTCCAGACGAACAGAACGCGAGGCCCTTTGCCGTATCCGATGTCGCCGACATCACCGCGACCATCGCCCATGTCGCTACGAGGTGGCATGAGGGCGACCGCGCTTTCGCGGAGAGCTGGGACGTGCTGGAACGGGAGTCGGCGACATTCGGCCAGGTCGTCGAGAGCTTCCGCCGCCATTTCGGCGGGCCGCGAGCCGTGGCCAACCTGCCGGGCTGGCTCATGAGTATCGGCGCCCGGGCCGGCGATCTCGTCTCGCGCCTCGGGTGGACCCCTCCCATCCGCACGACAGCGCTCGCGGAGATCCGCCGCGGCGTCGAGGGCGACCCTGCGCCCTGGATCGCCGCAACAGGCATCGAGCCGCGGTCGCTGGCCGAGGCCGTTACGCGACTGGAGGCGAACGTCCAGGCATCCTGGTTCGCCCGCCTTTATCTCCTCAAGGCACTTGTCTTCGGCATTCTGGCGCTGTTCTGGATCGTGTCTGGCCTGATCCCGCTGACGGTGTCCTTCGGCGCGGCAGCTTTGGTCTTCACGACAGCGGGTTTCCCGCAGGGGCTTGCCAATGCCATCACCGCTGCAACGAGCTTTGCAGATGTCGCCATCGGCCTCGCCATCGCATGGCGGCCCTGGAGTCGCGCCGGACTTTTGGCGGGCATCGCCTTGTCGCTGGCCTATGTGGCGGGATCGCTCGTCCTGACACCGGCACTCTGGCTCGATCCCGTGGGTCCGCTTGTGAAGACCATTCCCGCCATCGTGCTGATGCTGGTCGCCCTCGCGATCAGGGACGACCGCTGATCAGGCGCGGTGGCGCAGGAAGACGATCTGGCTGTCACCCGCCTCGCGGCGCTCGATGTGCTCGAAACCTTCAGGTGCGGCGACCTCCGCATCGCCCCGCTCCTCCACGACGATCAGCGCATCCGGCGCCAGCCAGCCGCCGTCGCGCGCCGAAGCGATGGCTTTCTCGCCCAGTCCCTTGCCATAGGGCGGATCGGCAAAGACCAGCGTGAAGGGCTGAAACGGTGCGACCGGGCCAAGCCGCGTCGCGTCGCGCCGGAACAGCCGCGTGATGCCGGCCGCTCCCAGCGTCTGCGTGTTCTCCCGGATCAGCGCGCGCGCCTCCGCGCCCTCATCCACGAAGAGCGCAAAGCTCGCGCCGCGCGACAATGCTTCCAGACCAAGGGCGCCGGTGCCGGCAAACAGATCGAGGACACGGGCACCATTGATCTCGATGTCATGGCCATGCGCGAGGATGTTGAACAAGCTCTCGCGCAGCCTGTCCGAGGTCGGGCGGATATCCTGGCTGGAGGGGGCCTTCAGCACCCGTCCCTTCCAGCGCCCCGCGACGATGCGCATGGAGGCTTAGCCCTTGCGCGGCGGGCGTCCGCCCGGCTTTCCACCGCCGCCCGGACGCGGCCGTCCCGGGCCTGCACCCCCGGGCTTGCCACCGCCTGGCCGTCCCGGTCCGCCAGCGCGTGGCGGGCGGGTCGACATCTTGCCCAACGCATGATCCCGGCTCGAGGGTGAACGGTCCCGGCGCGCCGCGCCGTCATGGCCTTCGGCCTTCATCCGGAATGGCCGCTTCGGCCGCTCGCTATCGCCGGAACGTTGAGGCCGTTTGTCGCCCTCGGGGCGCGGCCGGAAAGGCCTGTCACCGCGCTCGTCACCTTCAGGGCGTTCACGGAAGGGGCGCTTGGGACGATCGCCGTCGGCCGAACGCGGCGGGCGGCTGTCCCCCGGGGCGCGCGGCCGGACCGGCCGGTCGCCACGCTGATCGTCGGCCGGGGCGCGGAACGGACGCTCAGGACGATCGCCCTCGCCACGCGGCGGGCGGGTGTCGCCCTCTGGACGGGGGCGTGACGGGCGCTCTGGTCGCCGGTCACTATCGGGCCGTTCGCGGAACGGCCGCTTCGGGCGGTCAGTGTCTGCGGAACGCGGCGCGCGATCGTCCGTTTCCCAGGGGCGGAAGCTCCGCTCCTTCTTGACCTCGTCATCGAATGAGCGTGCCGGGCGTTCAGCGCGATCGCCCTCGCTGCGGCTGCGGCGCGGGCGGTCGTCGCCCTCAACGGAACGCTGCGGCCGCTCACCACGGTCATCCTTGGCCCAGGCAGGACGGGGGCGGGGGCCGCGCGGTTTTTCCGCCGCCGCGGTCTTTTCGTGGCGTTCAACCAGCACCTTGCGGCCATCTCTGGCGGTGACAAGGCTGTTACGAACTTTGGGCTTCTCACCTTCGCCGGCATCCCGGGCGCGCTTTTCACGACGGCGGGCCTCTGCCGGGTCGGGCTGGCGTACGAAAATCGGCGCCTCGAAATCGGCATTGGCCTCTTCGATCAACCTCGCGCCAAGCTGGTCGCGCAGCACGCGCGAGCGCACTTCCTCCGCCTGGCCTTCCGCGATCTCGGCCAGTTGGAAGGGGCCGAAGGAGAGACGGATCAGCCGGTTCACCTTGAGGTCGAGGTGCTCCAGGATCCGCTTCACCTCGCGGTTCTTGCCTTCTCTCAGGCCGACCGTGAGCCAGGCGTTGGTGCCCTGCGCGCGGTCATAGCTTGCTTCCACCGGCCCGTACTGGAAGCCATCGATGGTCACGCCGTCGGCAAGCTGGGCGAGCCGGACCTCGTCGACGCGGCCGAAAACGCGCACCCGGTAGCGCCGCAGCCAGCCTGTTTCCGGCAGCTCCAGCACACGGGCCAGGCCGCCATCGTTGGTGAGCAGCAGAAGCCCTTCGGTATTGATATCGAGCCGGCCAATGGTGACCACGCGCGGCAGGTCCGGCGGCAGCACGTCGAAGACCGTGGGCCGGCCTTCGGGGTCCTTCGTCGTGGTCACGACGCCGCGCGGCTTGTGATAAAGCCACAGGCGGGTGCGCTCGCGCGCGGGCAGCGGCTCGCCGTCCACCGTGATCCTGTCGTCGGGGCCAACAGTCGTGCCCGGCTGGGTGACCGTCGCGCCGTTGAGGCCGATGCGCCCGGCGGCGATCCAGGCCTCCGCATCGCGGCGTGAGGCGATGCCGGCCCGTGCGATGACCTTGGCGATGCGCTCGCGCTGGGGGATGTCGTCGGACATTTTTTCTTGCTCTGTCATGGGAACGGGCGTTTTAGAGCATTCCGGCGAGGCGAACACCGCATCGCCACTCCAAAATTCGTGAAAGATCTGGCAGCACGTTCGTTTCGGCCAGAACAGGCATGCTCTAACATGTGTCGGAGCGGTTGGGGAGAGCATGGCACGACCAGAATTCATGGCGCTCGCACTCGAGGAGGCCGAGGCCGCCGCGGCACGCGGCGAGGTGCCGGTGGGCGCTGTCGTGGTGCTCGATGGCGAGGTTGTCGCTCGCGCCGGAAACCGGACGCGGGAATATTCCGATCCCACAGCCCATGCCGAAATGCTGGCCCTGCGTCAGGCATCCGCCTTGAAAGGCTCCGAACGCATCGGTGAGGCTGATCTCTGGGTCACTTTGGAGCCTTGCCCCATGTGCGCGGGCGCCATCTCCTTCTTCCGCGTGCGGCGGCTTTATTTCGGCGCGGAAGATCCCAAGGGGGGCGCTGTCGTGAATGGAGTGAGGCTGTTCGAGCAGCCAAGCTGCCACCACAGGCCTGAGGTCTATGGTGGCTTCCGGGAAATTCAGTCCGGCAACATCCTGCGCAATTTCTTCCGCGCAAAACGCTGATCAGCCGGCGCGCTGGGCAAAGGCCCATCCGATTTTGGCGAGCGCGGCGGCATGGCGCGGCTCGGCGGCGCCGGGATTTCGGCGCAGCATCGCCACCCTGCGGAAGAAGCAATAGGCAATGTAGGTGTTGAGGTGCGGTATCTCCGCCAGGCCGGCCCGCGCCGCATAGGCCGACAGGTACCGGTCCATGGATGGGATGCCGAGTTCGGAGAGCTTGAGGCCCATCAGGCTTGTCCCGGAGGCGGTCGCGTGCGGAGTGATCCAGGGGATGGCGCTGTTGACGGCATCGGCCACGGGATCGCCCAGCGTCGCCGCCTCCCAATCGACCACCGCCAGGATCTTCGGCTCCTGCGGCGCGATGATCAGCTTTTCCGTGGCGAAATCGTTGTGCACCAACCGCAGCGGGCGATCAGGCGGCAGGTGGTCGGGCAGCCAGGCCATCAAGCGGTTCATCTCCGGCAGTTCATCGCCGGACAGGGTGCGGTAAACCTCGCTCCAATGCTGGACCTGCCCTGCAAGATAGCCGCTGCTCTTGTTCAGGCTGGCAAGCCCCAGCGTGTGAGGATCGTAGCTGTGCAGCCGTGCCAGGGTATCCGTCATGGCATCATAGATGGCGGTGCGATCGGCAGGCGTGACGCCGGGAAGGCTTGGACGTGGGAAGATGCGGCCGTCCACGAAGGTCATGACATAGAAGGCGTAGCCGAGAACGCTCTCATCGTCGGAATAGATGAGAGGTCGCGGCACGGGGAATCCGCGCGCGCTGAGGGCGGCGACCACACGAAACTCGCGCTCCAGCGGATGCGTCGCGTCCGGTGTCTTTGCCCGCAACACCAGCCGGTCGCCCGGCGTGGCGATGAGATAGCTCATGTTCTCCAATCCGTCATGGATTGGGCGGACCGTCACGGGTCCACGGAAGCCGGCGATGGTGTGCGTCAGGAACACTTCGAGCCGCTGGACCCGAAACTGATTGGCCTGCGGTATCTCACGGGCGGCTACGGTCATGTCAGGCCTCGGGTGCGAAGAAATGAAGAAGGGACGTCAGCGCCTCACCAGGATTTTCCTCGGCAAGGAAATGGCCGGACGTGATGGCGGCGCCCGTGACCTCGTCTCCCCAGCGCTGCCAGATCGACAGAGGCCCCGACGTCTCGCCGGGAAATCCCCTTTCACCCCAGAGCGCCAGCAAGGGCACGGTTATCTTCTTGCCAGTCTCCAGATCGGCTTGATCATCGGCGAGATCCACGCTCTGTCCGGCGCGATAATCCTCGCAGGCTGAACGGATGCGGTCCGGAGATCGAAAACCCGCCCGGTATTGAGCGAGCGCGCGATGATCGAACGCTGAGAGATCGCTTGTCGCGGTCCAGCTTGCCAGCGTCCAGTCCAGATAGAAATCGGGATCCTTTCCGATCAGCGTTTCCGGAAGAGGGTGCGGCTGAGCCAGGAACAGCCAGTGATAGGACTTCATCGCCAGCTTCGCCGTCATCCCGGTCCACATGGCTTCCGTCGGTATGATGTCGAGGAGCGCGAGCCGGTCTATGCGTCCGGGATGATCGAGCGCCATGCGGTAGGCGGTCCGCGCGCCGCGATCATGCCCGATCACGCCGAACCGCACGTGGCCAAGCCTCTCCATGAGATCCACCAATGCCGCCGCCCAGACCCGTTTGGAATGCGGCCGGTGGTCATCCGCCGCGCGCGGAACGAAGGACCAGCCGTAGCCGGGCAGGTCAGGCATGATAAGCGTAAAGCGTTCGGACAGTCCCGGCGCGAGCCGGTGCCACATGACGTGCGTCTGGGGGTAGCCGTGAAGCAGGAGCAGGGCGGGTCCCTTCCCGCCCACACGGGCGAAGAAGCGGCCGCCGTCGGTGTCGATCCACTCCGACTGAAAACCGGGAAAAAGATCGGCGTTCTCTGGCATGATATACCCCTGACAGGCGGGCCGAGGCATCCTGCCTCGCCATCATCTTGCCGAAAGGGCGCGAAGAAAACGTCAACGACGTGCGAACAGGCGCTCCAGATCGGCTCGTGACAGGGCAACGAAGGTCGGGCGCCCATGGTTGCAGGTCCCAGCCGCCGGTTCCGCTTCGATAGCCCGTAAGAGGGCGTTCATCTCATCGGGCTTCAGCCGGCGGCCGGCGCGGATGGAATGGTGACAGGCAACCGTCGCGGCAAGGCGGTCCAGCCGGTCCTCCAGTGCTCCGGCGCTGCCGGTCTCCGCCAGGGCATCGGCCACATCGCGCACCATGGCGGTGACGTCAGTGGTGCCGAGTGCCGCCGGCGTTTCCCGCACCAGCACGGCGCCGGGGCCGAAACCCTCCACCACGAGTCCAAGCGCCGCCAGTTCCCGCTCAGCTGCGGCGACACGCTCGGCATCTTCCAGCCCGAGGTCGATGACTTCAGGCACCAGCAGCGCCTGGCGGGCGACGCCGCTGGCGGCGCGTTCGCGTTTCAGCTTCTCATAGACCAGACGTTCATGGGCGGCGTGCATATCGACGAGGATCAGGCCGTCCTCGGTCTGGCTGACGATATAGGTGTCGTGCAGCTGCGCTTTCGCGGCGCCCAGGGGCAGCCCCGACGGCTCTGGCGCGGAAACCTCTTCGGCCGCCACGGCCGCACGCATATCCGCCGATGGCGCAAAACCGAAGCCGCTCTGGGCCGGCTCCTGAAAACCCGGAGGTGCCGACGGGCTCGTCGCCGCCGACCACGGGCGCTGCGGCCAGGCCGGTGGTGGCGCGCGAAAGGCCGTGGAGGCGCGCGCTGCACCGGTTGCCAGCGGCTGCGGCCCCGCGTCCGCGAGCGCGGCCCGCAGCCCGCTGATCACAAGGCCGCGCACAAGGCCGGGGTCCCGGAACCGCACCTCGGCCTTGGCCGGATGCACATTGACGTCGACCTCCTGCGGATCGAGCTCGATGCTGAGCGCCACCGCCGGCTGCCGGTCCCGGGGCAGGAGATCGCCATAGGCGGCGCGGATGGCGCCGATCAACTGCCGGTCGCGAACCGGCCGCCCATTCACCGTGAGCAGCTGATGGGCCGCATTTGCGCGGGTATAGGTGGGGAGGGCGGCAAGCCCGCTTAAGGAAACGCCCTCGCGTAGCGCCGAGACGGGCACGGCCGCTTCCGCGAAATCCCGCCCGAGGATGACGGCGAGCCGGTCCCTGACGCCCTCGCCGCTGCCTCCGGCACGCTCGAAGCGAAGCGTCGTATCATCGAGCACGAGCGTCATGTCGATGTCGGGTCGTGCCGCCGCGAGCCGTCGCACGGTCTCCGCGATGGCCTGGGCTTCCGTCCGGTTGGTCTTGAGGAACTTGCGTCGCGCCGGCAGTGCGGCGAAGAGGTCTTCCACATCCACCCGAGTGCCGCGTGGCCCGGCGGCAGGCCGCGGATCGCCGCGCCGGCCGTGATCCACCGTCAGCGCCAGGGCATGAGGGGCATCGGCCGTGCGGGTCGTGATGGTGAGGCGTGCCACCGAGCCGATCGAGGGCAGCGCCTCGCCGCGAAAGCCGAGATGGCGCACGGCCAGCAGATCGTCGTCAGGCAGTTTCGACGTCGCATGCCGTTCCACGCACAGCGTCAGATCCCCGGCATTCATGCCGTGGCCATCGTCGGTGATGCGAATGAGGCTGGTGCCGCCATCCCGCGCGACGATCTCGACGTGGCCAGCGCCCGCGTCGATGGCGTTCTCGACCAGTTCCTTGACCACACTGGCGGGGCGCTCGACCACCTCGCCCGCAGCGATGCGGTTGGACAGGGTCTCGGGCAGCAGACGGACGGACATGAGGCGGCTTTCACCTGATTCGGATGTCACGCCTCAACAATAGCCCGTGACCGTCGACGCGTCAGCGGTCGCCGCTGCTCGTACCGGTGCTCTCCAGGCCCTCGGGCTTGCCCACGGCGACCACCAGGAGCTCACCATCCCCCAGCAGCGACTTGGCGGCGCGGGCGAGGTCCTCGCGCGTCACTGCTTCGATCAAGGCGTTCCGCTCGTTGATGAAATCGATGCCCAGATTGTCGATCTGGAACTGCAGCAGGTTGCGGGCGATCTTGTTGGAGGAGTCGAAACGCAGGGCAAAGGAGCCGATAAGATATTTCTTCGCCTTGGCGATCTCTTCCTCGCTTGGCGGTTCGGCGGCAAGCTTGCGGAACTCGTCTCGGATTACGCTGACGGCCTCGCCGGCGCGGTCGTTGCGCGTTGCCACCTGGCCCATGACATAGCCCGAGGCCGAAAGCGGGAAGAGCCCGGTAAAGACCCCATAGGACAGGCCGCGCTTCTCGCGCACCTCGTTGAACAGCCGCGATGTGAAGGTGCCGCCACCCAGGATGTGGTTCAGCACGTAATAGGCCATGAAGTCCTCGTTCTTGCGAAGGGGGCCTGGCCGGCCGAACGAAATAGCAGTCTGCGGCGTATCCATCTCCACGACCGTCAGCGTCCCGACATTGGTCAGGGTGGCCGGCGCCGCGGGCGTGATCTCCGCCGTGGCGGGCAGATCGCCGAAAGCCTCATCGAGACGCCTGCCGAGGGTCTCGGCATCGATCGCGCCCACGGCGGTGACGACGAGATTGTCCCGCGCAAAGTTGTTGCGGTGGAAGGTGACGAGGTCGTCACGCGTGATGCTGGTCACGGTTTCGGCGGTTCCCTCGACCTCGCGCCCATAGGGATGACCGGGGAAGGCCTGCTCCTGGAAATTATAATGGGCTAACGCTTCCGGATTGGTGGAGTTCTGCCGGATGCGGGCCATTACCTGGGCGCGGATACGGTCGATCGCATCCTGGTCGAAGCGCGGAGAGGTCACGGCGAGCTTCAGCAGATCGAAGGCCTCATCCTCATTGGCCGAGAGCGTCCTGAGGCTGCCGAAGAAACTGTCGTAGCGGGTGTCGAACGACAGCTCGACCGCGCTGTCTTCCAGACGGCTCTGGAATTCCTGGGCTTTGAGTTCGCCGGCACCTTCATCGAGCAGGCCGGAGACCATATTGGCGGTGCCGTCCCGGCCTTTGGCGTCCTGCACGGCGCCGCCGCGGAAGGCAAATTCGAGCGCGACGATGGGAAGCGTCGTGTCGTGCACCAGCCAGGCCTTGATCCCCTTGGGAGAGGTCACCTCCTCAATGCGGGTTTCGGATTTGGCGGGCAGGGCAACGGCAAGCGACATGGCAACCACGAGTAGGAGGCGGGATATCATTGTGGCGGAGCCTCCTCGGTGAGAAGGAGACCGGTGACGGAGCGATTGATCTGCAGCGCCAGCTTGGCGGCCGCCTGGATCTCCTCCGCTGAAACGGCTTCGATCACCGAAGGCCATTCCTTGACGTCCTCGACCGTACCACCGGTGGTCAGGGTTGTGCCATAGGCGCGGGCAAGGGTGGTCTGGCTGTCCTGGGCATAGATGGTCTCGGCCACCAGCCGCTTCTTGGCCCGGGTCAGCTCTTCCGCGGTCACGCCGTCCTTGACGATCTTGGAAAGCTCGGCATCGAGCGCCTTCTCAAGCCGCTCCATATCGATGTTCTCGCGCGGGATCGCATAGACCACGAAGCGCGACTGGTCGAGCGCGTCGCCCTGATAATAGGAGCCGGCGGAGGCCGCTATGCTTTGATCGGCCACCAGCGAACGATGCAGCCGGCTGGTCGAGCCGCCGCCGAGGATGAAGGCCAAAAGATCCAGCGCATGGGCCTGGCGCCCTTCGGCATTGGCATAGGAGGGCACGATATAGGTTCGTGTCAGGCTGGGCTGGCGTGCGCGCGGATCCGCCAGGGTCACGCGCCGCGCGGCAAGCAGGTCCGGCTCTGCCGGACGCATGCGCGGGCCGACGTCCCCCCGCCGTTCGATCTTGCCGTAGGTGGCCTCGGCGAGTGTGCGCACTTCGCCGGTGGTCACATCGCCGGCCACCACCACGATGGCGTTGTTGGGCGTGTAGAAACGGTCGTAGAAGCTGAGCGCGTTGGCGCGATCAAGCTGTTCGATCTCGTGCTGCCAGCCGATGATCGGCGTGCCGTACGGGTGATTGACGAACAGCGTGGCCGCGATGGCTTCGCTGAGACGCGATCCCGGATCATTGTCGGTCCGCATGCGCCGCTCTTCCAGGACGACGTCACGTTCCGGATTCACCACCTCATCGCTGAGGACCAGGCCCGTCATCCGGTCCGCCTCGAACTCCATCACCGTCGGCAGATGCTCTTTGGCCACGCGCTGATAGTAGGAGGTGTAGTCCTGGCTGGTGAAGGCATTCTCCTGGCCGCCGAGCTCGGACACCATGGCGGAGAAAGCGCCGCCGGGGTGGGTCTTGGTGCCCTTGAACATCAGGTGCTCGAGGAAATGGGCGATGCCGGATTCGCCCTCCGGTTCGTCGGCCGCGCCCACTTTGTACCAGATCATATGGGTGACGACAGGCGCGCGATGATCCGGGATCACCACGACCTGTAGACCGTTGTTCAATGTGAAGGTCTCGACCTCTGGCCCGGTAATGTTCGCAGGCTGTGCCTGGGCGAGAGTTCCGTGAGACAGGGTGGCTGTGACCAAAGCAGATACCATGAGGCGCGAGAGCGAAAACATCAAAAACCTAGCCGACCAATATAAGCGGGTGCGGGTAAGAGCTTATATAACTGCGGCGCCAAAGCGGCGCCGCAACAGCACAAAACTGTGAAGGGCAGGACAGCGCGCGATGACGCCGGCTGCCGTGATCAATCGAACGGATTGATCTTGCTCAGCCAGGACTTCTTCTGCCCGGGCGCGGTCGGCTCCTCGCCGGAGGGCGCCAGCGGCGCATTGGGCGAAGGCTCCAGATAGCCGACGGGGGGATCGCTCAGGCGCGGCCGCGTGGTCAGGTCGAGCTGCTTCTCTTTCTGCGCCTTGTAGACAGCCGAACCGCGACGCAGTTCATCGGGCGAGATCCTTGGATCCTCGCGATTGCCGACGGGAACTTCCTCGTACCCGCGCTCGGGGGTCGCGGCACGCCCCGCCCGCAACTCATCGGGGGAAAGGCGCGGGTCGATCTGAAGGCGGGACTTGGTGTCGCTGCCGGCAGGCATGTTCCGCGCCTGACGTTCCTTTTCCCGGCGCATGACGTCAGGGTCGGTCGGCCAATTGGGATTGGCGGCCACGGGAGCACCGGCTTCCGGCGGCGGCAGATCGCGGGACGGCGGGATCACGAGGCCCGGCCGTTCGCGGTACTCGATATCGGGCTTTTCCTGCTTCAGCAGGCCGAAGCCGCCGACAAGATCATGGATCAGGCCACTGCTCTGGGCGGACGCCTGGGTGGGAAGCCACAGCATCGCGCCACCGACAAAAAGGGCGGCAATGCGTGCGGGAGATGGTGTCCTGTTCATGTCCAACCTGTCATGTGGTTGTGTTGGTGCCGGGCTCCTCGGCCCGCGAACGCTCATCGTCGCGTCCGATTTTCAGCGCACCATACAGAAGGAAGACGACGCCGACAACGATGGCCGCATCGGCGATGTTGAAGACATACCATTCAAAGTTGCCGGCGTGCAGCAGCACGAAGTCGGCAACCGCGCCATAAACGACGCGGTCGATGCCGTTTCCCACGGCGCCGCCGATGATCAGGCCCAGCCCGGCCGCGTTGATCCGGCCGTCCTCTTTGCGAAGCCAGTTGGCGAGGAATACGACGGCGATGACCGTCACAATAATCAGCAGCCAGCGCCCGAGATCGCCATCCTGCTGCATGAGGCCGTAGGAGATGCCCCGATTCCAGACCATGACGAAATCGACAAAGGGAGCGATGGCGACGCGTCCCTTGAGAGGCAGATCGAAGCTGAACAGCACCCAAAGCTTGCTCGCCTGGTCCAGCACCAGGGTAATGAGCGTGATGATGACGCCGAGCCGGGTCGCCGTCATGCGGCCGTCGCCTTCAGCCACTCACGCATGGCCTGTGCGTCGCGGGCGGTGATGTCGGGAAACTCAGGATCGGAGCCGACATCGGCAGTGATCCGCCAGGACCGCGCGCACTTGCGCCCTTCGGCCAGTTCGGGCGTCACCGCCACGCCCTTCACCTCATCCATGCGGAAGGCATCGGCCGGGCCTTCGCCTGCGGAAAGCTGCGCGCCGGAGGTGATGAAGATTTCGGCGAGGTCGAGACCCTCAAGCGCCTGGAGCAGGTCCGAATCCGAGACATGGACCACAGGCGCCGCTTCCAGCGAAGAGCCGATGCGCTTGGCGGCGCGTTCCAGTTCCAGAGCGCCGGTAACGGCACGGCGCACGCGGCGCACGTTCTCCCACTTGGCAGCAAGTGCCTCATCGCGCCAGGCGTCGGAGACGTCCGCGAAGGTCTGGAGGTGGACCGACCTGTCTTTCGACGGGTGCCGCGAGAGCCAGGCTTCTTCCGCCGTGAAGGGCAGGAGCGGAGCAAGCCAGCGCACGACGGTGTCGAAGAGACGATCGACGACCGTCAGGGCGGCACGGCGCTTCACCGAGGAGATCGGCTCGCAATAAAGCGTGTCTTTGCGCACGTCGAAATAGAAGGCGGAGAGGTCCGCCGTCAGAAAGGCCATGACCGCGGCGAAGATGCGCTTGAAATCATAGGCCTCAAAGCCTTCCCGCACCACGGCATCGACTTCCGTGAGCCGATGCAGCATGACGCGCTCAAGTTCCGGCATCTCGGCGTAGGACACGTCTTCATCAGGGCGATGATGGGCAAGCGTGCCCAGCATCCAGCGCAGGGTGTTGCGCAGCTTGCGATAGGTGTCGGTGGTGGTTTTCAGGATCTCCGGCCCGATGCGCAGATCATCCGCATAGTCGGAGGCGACGACCCAGAGGCGCAGGATATCGGCGCCGGATTTCTGGATCACCTCCTGGGGCGTGACCGTATTGCCGAGCGACTTCGACATCTTGCGGCCCTGCTCGTCGAGCACGAAGCCATGGGTCAGCACGCTGTCGTAAGGCGCGCGGCCGCGGGTACCGCAGCTTTCCAGGAGTGAGGAATGGAACCACCCCCGATGCTGGTCGGATCCTTCCAGATACATCGCGGCCGGCCATGTCACGTCGTCGCGGCCCTCCAGCACAAAGGCGTGGGTCGAACCGGAATCAAACCAGACATCCAGGATGTCGTTGACCTTTTCGTAGTCCTCAAGCGCATAGTCGTTGCCGAGGAAGCGCGCGCCATTATCGGCGAACCAGGCATCGGCGCCCTCGGCCTCGAAGGCCTCGACGATGCGGGCGTTGACCTTCTCGTCGGTCAGCACCTCCCCGGTCGCCTTTTCGACAAAGACGGCGATCGGCACGCCCCAGGCGCGCTGGCGCGAGATCACCCAATCGGGACGCGCCTCGATCATGCCGCGCAGTCGGTTCTGCCCCTGCGGCGGATAAAAAGCGGTCTCGGAGATGGCTTTCAGCGCGCGTGCCCGCAGCGTGTCGGTCCTGCCGCCTTCAAGGCCAAGGTCCATGGAGATGAACCACTGCGGCGTGTTGCGGAAGATCACCGGCTTCTTCGAGCGCCAGGAGTGCGGATACTGATGCTTGAGCCGGCCGCGTGCGATGATGTTGCCGGCCTCGCGCAGGGCCGCGATCACGGCCTCATTGGCATCGCCCTTCTCGCCCTTGTCGGTGATGACCTGGCGGCCGGTGAAGCCGGGCGCGTCGGTCGTCAGACGCCCGTCCGCATCCACAGTATAAGGTATGGTCGTGTCGATGCCGCGCGCATCGAGGGCGGCCTTGTTGTTCATCCAGACATCGAAGTCCTCGCGGCCGTGGCCGGGAGCGGTATGCACGAAGCCCGTTCCGGTGTCGTCGGTGACGTGGTCGCCGTCGAGCAGCGGCACGTCGAACTCATACCCCTGCCCTCGCAACGGATGCGCGCAGACGAGGCCGGTGAGATCATCCGCGCTGACATCCGCCCGGCGCTCGAAGCTTTCGACGCGCGCTTGGCCGAAGACATCGCTGGCCAACTTGTCGGCCAGCACCAGCCGCTCTCCGGTCTTGAGCCAATTGTCCTCCGGTGCCGCCGTGACCTCATAGAGCCCATAGGCGATCTTTGGCGAATAGGAGATGGCCCGGTTGCCGGGAATGGTCCAGGGCGTGGTGGTCCAGATGACGACGGATGCGCCATCGAAGGCCGAGGTGGCGCCACCAGCGACATAGGCATCGCCGTCTCCGGCGGCGGCCGCGATCAGGACGGCCTCCGCAGCTTTTTCGGCGGAGGAGACGATGGGGAACTTGACCCAGATCGTATCGCTGGTGTGGTCGTGATATTCGATCTCGGCCTCGGCGAGAGCGGTCTTTTCAACCACCGACCACATGACCGGCTTCGATCCACGGTAGAGCTGGCCCGAGGTTGCGAACTTCATCAGTTCGTTCGCGATCACCGCCTCGGCCCGGAAGCTCATGGTGGTGTAGGGATGGGCCCAATCGCCGGTGACGCCGAGGCGCTGAAACTCCGCTTTCTGCACGTCGATCCAATGTTCGGCGTAGGCACGGCACTCGCGACGGAAGTCCACCACGGGCACGTCGTCCTTGTTGCGGCCTTTCGCGCGGTAGCCTTCCTCGACCTTCCATTCGATCGGGAGGCCGTGGCAGTCCCAACCCGGCACATAATTGGCATCGAAGCCCGCCATCTGGCGCGATCGGGTGACGACGTCCTTCAGGATCTTGTTGAGCGCATGCCCGATGTGAAGGTGCCCGTTGGCATAAGGGGGACCATCATGCAGCGTGAAGGGCTTGCGGCCCTTGGCCTGCTCCCGGAGCTGCCGGTAAAGGCCGATCTCCTCCCAACGCGCCAGCATCTGCGGCTCCCGCTCGGGCAGGCCCGCGCGCATGGGAAAATCAGTCTTCGGCAGAAACAGCGTCTCGGAATAGTCGCGCGTTGGCGTCGTGGTATCGGTCATGGGATCAATGTCGGTGTCAGCTTTTGTCGGGCTTGTAGCAAGATGCTTCCGGACAAAACAGAGAATTTCTGTTTTGTGAACCGTGGTCGCTCCTATGAGAACGCCTCGATTGCGCTCGGAGCATCCCCGTTATCGGGTTCGGCGAGCATGTCTCGGGCGATCTTGGAATCCAGATCCATGCGCGCGAGGAGCGCCTCGATCGTGTCGAACTTCTCCTCACCACGGATATGGCCGAGGAACTCGATATCAAGCGTCTTTCCGTAAAGGTCACCGGCAAAGTCGAACAGGAAGACTTCAAGTCGGGGGGCGCCATCATCGAACGTCGGGCGCCGGCCGAAGCTTGCGACACCGCCCAGGATTGTCCCCCCGAAGCCCGCGCGTACGGCATAGATGCCATGGGCGAGCGGGCTTTCCGGGGGCAGCACGATGTTGGCTGTCGGATAGCCGAGATCGCGTCCGCGCTTGTCGCCATGCACCACCTCGCCGGACACGAACCAGCGATGGCCGAGCAGTCCATTGGCCCGTGAAACCTCGCCGGCGCCGAGCAGCGAGCGGATGGTGCTCGACGAGATCGGCGCACCCTCGCCAAAGGGCGCGACGACCTCGACGGCAAATCCGTGACGCTTTCCCGCATCGCGAAGGAAATCGGGCGAGCCGGCGCGGTCTTTGCCGAAGTGAAAGTCGTAACCCACCACCACGGCCTGGGGCTGAAAACGGCCGATCAGGATCTCGGTGACGAAATGCTCGGCATCGACGGCGGCGAGCGCGCGATCAAAGGGCAGGATGACGGCGCCGTCCATTCCTTCGCGCTTCAGAAGCCTCAACTTGTCCGCCTCACTGGTCAGCCGCGGCACGGGGGCATCCGGTCGGAAAAGGGTGCGTGGATGTGGCTCGAAGGTTACGGCGACGCTGGGATGGGCCATGGCCCTGGCTTGAGCCAGGACAGCCTTGTGGCCGCGATGAACGCCGTCGAAATTGCCGATGGCCAGAGCACCGCCCTTGAGAACGCCATCGTTTTCATGGCCATGAGTGACGGTGAAGGATGTGGTGGACGGAAAGATGGTCATGGTCGCCCGCCACGGTGCTCATCG
Source organism: Agaricicola taiwanensis (assembly GCF_014635245.1). Lineage (GTDB taxonomy): Bacteria > Pseudomonadota > Alphaproteobacteria > Rhizobiales > Methylopilaceae > Agaricicola > Agaricicola taiwanensis. The sequence goes on from NZ_BMCP01000001.1 coordinate 1,035,669, forward strand.
GAACAGCCGATGGTCAAGCCGCTGCTGTCGACTGAGGGGAACCAGAACGTTGCCAAGTGGTTGTTGATGCAACTTAACTCTCGGAGATCGTCGGTCATGAAAACGCTGAATATCATCACACTGCTGCTGCTCATCGTGGGCGGCGTGAACTGGGGTCTTGTCGGTCTGTTCGACCTGGATGTCGTTGCGGCACTGTTCGGTCCCGGCTCGGCGCTCGCCCGGCTTGTTTATATCGTCGTTGGGGTCTCGGCTATCTATCAGCTGATCCCATTGTTTGCCGCTGTGTCGCATGACGGATACAGCAACCCACAGCGGATACACTGACTGCGAACAGGGTCCATGGACGCCGGCCTTCGGGGCCGGCGTTTTTTTGTGCCGGTGGCAAGACAGATGTCTCTGCAACCGGATTAACCGGTTTTTCAATCCGAGCGCTTAAGAAGGGCCTGGAGAAGATGATGCCGTGACGGCGGATGCTTCGGGAACCGCGACAAATGGTCGGCAGAATGCCGATTTGAATTCGCTAGGAGAGTGAGAATGGCTGTCGATAGCTCGATGTCGGTGCTGGTCGTGGACGATTACAAGACCATGATCCGCATTATCCGCAACCTCTTGAAACAGATCGGTTTTGAAGACGTCGACGAGGCGGCCGATGGTTCTGAGGCGCTCGGTAAGATGCGCGAGAAGCGTTATGGGCTCGTCATCTCCGATTGGAACATGGAGCCGATGACGGGCTACGAGCTGCTGAAAGAAGTGCGCGGCGACGAGAAGCTGCAGAAGACGCCCTTCATCATGGTGACGGCTGAATCCAAGACGGAAAACGTCATTGCGGCCAAGAAGGCCGGCGTCAACAACTACATCGTCAAGCCTTTCAACGCCCAGACTTTGAAATCGAAAATCGACGCGGTGTTCGGCGATTGAGCTGCGGCATCATCCGCCATCTAGTTCAGCCCGTTCCGGGCGAGGAAGTGCATCATGCCGCAGACCCGACGTCAGACCTATGACAGCATCCTTGGCCATCTTCGCGCCAATGGTAAGAACGATCCCTCCCTTGGCGATGTAGTCGCGCTGGCGCGCATCGCCTCGGAATCCATGCAGCAGTTCATCCATAACATGGATGCGGCCGTGAACCGCGAGCTGCGCGGCATCGCCGATTACATCGTGACGATGAAGCAGGAGATCGGCGTCTTCCAGGCAAACGATATCAAGGACAGCCGCATCCCCGCCGCGGGCCAGGAACTGGACGCAGTGGTGCAGTCGACCGAGCAGGCGACCAATTCCATCATGGAATGCGCGGAAGAGATCCTGGCTGCGGACACCAGCAATCCGGAAGCTTATCAGTCGCTGGTGAACGACAAGGTCATGCAGATTTTTGAAGCCTGCTCGTTCCAGGACCTTACCGGTCAGCGGGTGTCCAAGGTGGTGGAGACCTTGCAGACAATCGAGAAGCGCGTCGGGCGCCTGATCGATGCGGTCAATGCCAAAGACATCGACGGCGTGTTGTCCATGGCGGAAGAGCAGCGCAAGAAGCGCAAGGAAATGCTGATGCTGAATGGACCGCAGCTTGAGGGCGGCGGTATCGATCAGACCTCGGTGGACGAGCTCTTCAAGTGACAGGCCGATCCGTGATGGCTTCAGGGCCGGGTTTGCCTTGACGCCATCTGGTCTGCGTGTGACATGCTGCAGGCATGAACCGGTTTGAACGACCTATGGGCGGCGCCAGCGAAGCGCGTGTCGAATATCTCGACGCCGACTTCCGCATCTTGTCGCCTGGTAGCTTCGTCCGTTGCGCCGTGACGGGCGATCCTATTCCCCTGGATGAACTTCGCTATTGGTCGGTTGATCGGCAAGAAGCCTATTCCGGCCCTGAGGCTGCGCTCGCGCGCCTCACTGAACTGGGTCTGACCCCACACTGACGATTGCGCGGCCCAGAAGGTCGCGTATTCGAGCCTCGTCCTCGAACTGGAGAGTGACGGGCAGGGCGATGGTGGCGGCCTTCAGAGCGCCGAGCTCGCCCTGGGTGGAAAGCTTCACGACGTCTTTCTCCGTTGCGACCACAAGCGCGCCTTCCTGCTCCGCCTGTGACAGGATCGCGCGTGCCTTGGACGGCGACGGCACGGCGTGATCTCCCAGGGCGTGGAACGCGGCGATCTCGGCGCCCACCTCGCGCAGGGTCGCGGCAAATTTCGCCGGACGGCCGATGCCGGCAAAACCGATCACGCGCCGGCCGTTCAGTCGGGCTGCAATCTCCCTATCCGGCGCTAGGCGAGCCAGGAAAACCGGCTTGCCTGCCGCCCGGGCCGTCGCGGCGATCACGTCTCCCGCCGCTCCCGTGCCGATGATGATCAATCCATCGGAACGCCGTAATTGATCATCCATCGGCGCACGCAAGGGCCCCGCCGGCAGGCACAGCCCGTTGCCGACCCCGACGGCGCCGTCCACCACCAGCAGCGACAGGTCCTTTGTCAGTGCGGGGTTTTGAAAGCCGTCGTCCAGCACCACAGCCGTCGCGCCATCTGCCACCGCCATTCGGGCTCCGGCGACCCGGTCATGAGCCACGTAGGTGGCCGCCTGACGTGCCAGCAGCAGCGGCTCGTCGCCAATAGCTTCGGCACCATGAGCGTAAGGATCGACGCGAACCGGTCCCTGCAGGCTGCCTCCATACCCCCGGGAGACGATAGCCGGCCTTACTTTCATGCCGGTCATCAATACCGCAAGCGCCATGGCGGTCGGCGTTTTCCCGGCGCCGCCGGCGACGGGATTGCCGACGCAGATCACCGGCACGCCGACACCGGTTCCCGAACGCGCCATGCGCGCGGAGGTGAGGGCACCCCAAACCGCGCCAACCGGCGACAGCAGAAAGGCGGCCAGCCCCGGCCGCTCCCGCCACCAGAAGGCGGGAGCGCGCATCAGGTGCGCCCCAGCCGCAGTTGCATCAGATAGGGGTCGATGGCTGCGACCGTGCGGCCAAGTGCGCCGGAATAGGCGATGACGATCTCAGCCGCCGCACGGCGCATGTCCTCGCAGGCCTCTTCGTTGGAAACCAGCGTCGTCACGACTTCGGCAAGCGCGTCGCCGTCGACCACGGTGAGGGCGCCCTGCACCCGATCGAGCGATTCATAAACGGCGGTGAAGTTGTGAATGTGCGGGCCGTGGAGAACCGGCACGCCAAGCTTTGCCGGTTCGATGGGGTTCTGCCCCCCGTGCGGGACCAGAGAACCGCCCATGAAGACCACATTTGCGAGGCGATAGAACAGACCGAGCTCGCCGATGGTGTCGGCAATATAAATCTGGGTGTCGTGATGGACTTCCTCGCCGAAAGAGCGGGTGGCGACTGACAGTCCCGCGTTGGCCACGGTCTCGCCGGCCTCGTAACCACGCTCCGGGTGACGCGGGACGATGATCGTCAAGAGGTCGGGCAACTGGTCCGACATCTTCTGATGGGCCTCGGCGATGACCGCTTCCTCACCGGAGTGGGTGCTGGCCGCCACAAGAACGGGGCGATGACCCAGCGCGATCTTGAGCCGCTGCAACAGGCTGCTGTCGGCCGGCGGTGGCGGCACATCGAACTTGAGATTTCCCGTGGTGACCACGCGCGGAGCGCCCAAAGACTCGAGCCGCTTGGCATCCACGTCGGATTGAGCAAGGCACAGGTCGATCCGGTTAAGCAGGGTTCCGATTGTGGAGCGCGCGCGCCCCCAGCGCCGGAACGAGCGTTCCGACATGCGTGCATTGACGAGGATCACCGGCGTGGAAGCGGCACGAAGACCCTCCAGCAGGTTTGGCCAAAGCTCTGATTCCGCGAAGATCGCCATATCCGGACGCCAATGGGCCAGGAAACGGCGCACGTAGCGTGGCACGTCCAGCGGCACATACTGGTGGATGGCATTCTGGGGCAGCCGCTCGTCTGCCAGCTTCGCGGATGTGACCGTGCCCGTGGTGACAAGGAGCACAAAGCCACGTTCACCGATCGCCTCGATCAGAGGAAGGATCGACAGGAACTCGCCAACGCTTGCTGCATGCAGCCAGACAAGGGGGCCGGGCGGACGTGCCGCGCCATGGCGACCCCGCCGCTCGCCGATGCGAGCCGGATCTTCCTTGTTCTTGCGGACACGGTAATGCAGCACGAGGTTCGCCAGCGGCCCGAAGGCCCCAAGGGCGCGCCGATAGGCCGACAGTCCGATCGAGCGATTAGCCATGCCGCGCGCTCCAGGGCTTGCCGCCTAGGCGCTGATAGGCTTGCTCATGCACCGCTTCGAGTTCCGATTCCACCTGCCGTCTCGCCTCTTCCACCGCGTCCGCGCCCGCATCTGCCTGCACACGCACCGCGGGCCCAAGGACAAGCACTCCACGCGAAAACGGCAGACCGATGGTGGCCCTGTCCCATGACCCAAGGGTGATACGCCATCTGGTGACGACCGCAACGGGATAAATCGGCCGTCCAGAGAGTTTGGCGAGAAGCGCCACGCCCTCTCCCGCCACACGCGAGACCTTGGGCACGTCCGCCGTCATGGCGATCATGAATCCTTCCGACAGTGCGCGGACCATGTCCCGCAGCGCCTGGATACCACCGCGCTTGCGGATCTTGTCCGGGGCACCATGCCCGCCCGATCCCCGGATGAGGCCGTGCCCGAGCTTGCGTATGGCAATGGCATTGACCTCGCCGTCGCCGTGCCTCGAGATCAACACCTTGGCCCGCGCACCTTCCGGCACGAAGAAGGACACCAGGAAGTGCTGGCCATGCCACATGGCCGCGATCACCGGCCCGTCACGCTTGAGATCTTCGAGCAGATCAGGCGTCACGACCTCCCACCGCGTCGTGCGGAACACGAACGTCAGGTAAGCCGCCATAAATCCGCCTATCGTCTCCTGGACGAGCGTCGAACGCCAGATACGCTTCAGCATGCCTCTTACTGCGCTGCTCAGTTCGCGCGGTCGGGATTGAGGCTGCGGTCCAGGTTGACCACGAAATAGCGCATATGGGCGTTATCGACCGAACCCTGCGCCTTGGACTTCCAGGCTGCCTTCGCGCTTTCCGCATCGGGGAAGATGCCGACGATGTCGAGCGTCGAAAGATCGTGAAAGTGAACGGTATCGGGGTTCTCGAGCTCGCCGCCGAAAACGAGATGGAGCTTTTGCGGAGTGTCGGTCATGAGAGGCTCACTCAGTCAAGTTTGAGATGATCGGTTCTGGGAAGCTATAGCGGTGACGAGCGTGCTGTGAATAGCCCGCCCGGCGGCAATCAGCGCGGGATGACTGACCTGGAGACGGTTGTAGGTCAGTTCGCGGCCTTGCAGGTCCGTCAGCACCGCCCCTGCCTCGTGGAGGATAAGATCGGCGGCGGCCAGATCCCAATCCTTGGGATTGGTCCGGGCCGTGGCGACATCGATCCGCCCGGCGGCCACATGCACCAGGCGATAGGCGAGGGCATAGACCCAGGGTGCCTTGCGCGCGCCGAACGCGGCGAAGAGGTCGAACAATGGCGCAGGTCCCGAGATGCTGAGCCCTGCGAGCCCTGACGGTGAGGTGGCCATGATGGCTTGGCCGTTGAGCCTTGCTCCGCCACCGGCGGTCGCCTCGAAATATTCGTCTGCAAGCGGATTGAATATGGCGGCAAGAACAGGGCGTCCTCGCTCCACCAGCGCGACCGAAATCACCCACATGGGTATGCCGTCGGCGAAGGCGCGGGTGCCGTCGATGGGATCAACCACCCAAACGTGGCTCCGCTGAAGCCGTTCGGCCGTATCCGCGGTCTCCTCCGATAGCCAGCCCGATCCCGCGAGGAGTGGCGGAAGCCGGGCCTTCAGGAACGTGTCGACCGCGATGTCGCCCTCGGTCACGGGTGAGGAGTCGGCTTTCTCCCAGCGCCGGGCGCCTCGGTGAAAGAAGCCGGCGGCGATCTCTCCCGCCTCGCGCATGATCTGATCAAGCGCGGGTGCCAGGAGGTCGAGGTCAGGTGCGGTTGCCTCTGGGGTCACCAGGGACCTTCAGGAAGATGCTGGAAAGTCATGGCGAATGAAGTAGCGGAGCACCCCGCCCGCGGCAAGATATGACGGCTGACGACCGCAGACCTTTCGTCGCGGCTTGGAAACCAATTGTTCAGGTGTTGGAAAGGTTTTCTTCAATTATCGGAAAGACTTCAAAAACCAAGAAATAGGGATACTTGCGGTTAACCAGAAGAATTAAGCAGATCGGGAAGGTAGCTGCCTAGCATCATGCTCATAAGCCGCGAAACAGCGGCAGGATGACAGTCAAATCGGAGCATGGGCAAATGGAACTTGGTCGAACCACTGCACAGTCAGGATGTCCAAGCCGTCTGGACCCCGCCCATCTCCCCGTTCGCTTCGCGGCTCCCGATGCTGCGGCGGACGGCGGAGAGCGGCGGATCCTTCTGGATCGCGGGGAAGTGATGGTGGCGCGTCACGTTGGCCGTACAGCCATGAACATCAGGCTTCCGATGCGCAGCTTCCGTGGCGTTGCCGTGCGAGTGCTTCCCGGCATCACTGAGAATTTCGATCGTATCGCCATCGTGCTGGCGCATCGCGACCGCGCTTTGGATGTGACGCTTTATGAGGCCGATCACGATGCGGATGTCGTGGCGGAATGGCAGACCTGGGCATCGACGCTTGGTCTGCCGCTTCTGATCGAGGATCTGGACGGCCGCCTGTCGGAGCCTTACAGCCGGCTGGGTCAGGTGCAGATCGCCCGCCCCGGACCGCGCCGCCGCCGTTCCTTTCTCGCACGCCGCCCGCGTTTTCTGATGCGGCGCAAGGCTGGGCATCCCGACCGTGATGCCGAAGTCATCCGCGATGAGCGCGAGATCATCGCCCGCAACTGAGGCTTCAGCGCCGGTAGCGCGTGTCGATCAAATAGTCTTTGCGTGGCCCCGACACCATGTGCCGGACCCGGAACGAACCGCCGGGCTTGAAATCATAGATGCTCTCATAGACATCGGCGCCGCAGTAATGGATGGCGCCGCCGCGCAACTCGGCACCGGCTGCCGAAAGCTCCACATGATGGAATAGCCGCGGCACTCGCTCGTCGAACAAGACATCGAACCCGTTTCCAGCCTGTCTGAAAAAGTAGCGGCGGCTGCCGTCAAGCTCCTGGCCGTCGGCGAGATGCAGGCGAACCTCCTCATGGTAGAGGAGGGCGCCGTCGCCGTGCGGCGAAAAGACAGCGCCGCCTTCCATGGAGATATTGCCGCTGATCTCGCGCTCCAGCTGCCACCGACCGGCAAGCGACAACACCAGGCTGGCCGCCTGCCAGGAAGTCTCACGCCCGCTCACCTTCGGCGGACCATGAAGGATTGAAAGATATAGCCGAAGGGGATGAGGCCGTCGGAGCCGGCGTGTTCTTCTCCAAGACCGCGCAACAGCTCTTCCGCGCGCGCGGCGCCGAGTTTCTCTATCGCCGGCCGAGCATGGGACGAAGAGAGTGCCAGGCCGATATATTGCTCCGCCGTCAGATGAAGAATGGCCGTTTCCTGAAAAACATCGAGCTGTGTGAAGCTCTCAAGTGCCGCCAGCTCTTCCGCATAGTCCGGCCGGCCATAGGTTGCAGGGCCGCCGTGATCGGCGGTGAACCGGATAAGGGCCGCGGCGGCGGGCGATCGTGCCTCGTCGCGCACATACTCCACGATCGCGAGCGGGCCTGAGGGGCGAAGCACTCGTCCTGCCTCGGCAAAGAAGGCAGGCCGATCGAACCAATGGGCGGCCGCGGCGGCAACGACGGCCCGGGCGGAGGTCGCCTCGACAGGCAATCGTTCGGCGGCCCCCGCCGCATAGGTCAGGTTGGTGTCGCGCCCCGCAAGATCGATTGCCTTCTCTCGCATGGCATCCGAAGGTTCGATGCCGATGACGGATATGCTCGCCGGCAGGCATTCCCGCAGCTGGCGGGTGAAGATGCCGGTTCCGCTTCCGACATCCAGCACGGGACCCGTCGTCGGGGGTGCTGCGGCCAGCGCCTGGGCGAGATGCGCCAGCAATCCGCCGGTGTAGTTTGGCCGGAAGGCGCTGTAGCGCTTGGCATCGGCATGAAAGCTCTTCGCGTGCATCCGGCGGTCCGTCAGATCAACGTCATGACATAGGCATCGGCGATGAGGCCAAGGGCGAAGATGAGGCCGGCGTTGCGGTTGGACTTGAAGAGCCGCAGCGCCAGGGCCGGATCGTCGGGCTGAACCTCCGCCACCTGATAGGACAGGTGGGCGGCGAAGGCGAGGAGGCCCACGAAGGCGGTCAGCCCCGCAGCCGACATGATCAGCGCCGAACCGAGCACCAGGATGGTCGCGGCATAGAAGACGCCGACCCAGGCCTTGACCCGCGTGCCGAACAGCCGGGCGGTGGACCGAACCCCGACGAGGGCGTCATCTTCGATGTCCTGCAGCGCATAGATGGTGTCGTAGCCGATGGTCCACAGAAGCGCGCCCAGGTAGAGCGCGATCGCGGGCGCGTCCATGGAACCCATGGTGCCGGACCAGCCGACGAGCGCGCCCCAGGAAAAGCAGATGCCGAGCATCACCTGCGGCCACCAGGTGATCCGCTTCATGAAGGGGTAGGTGGCGACCGGCACCAGCGAGGCCATGCCGACCATGATGGTATAGGTGTCGAACTGGAGCAGCACCAGGAGGCCGACAAGGAGTTGCGCCGCCAGAAAAGCGGCCGCTCCCTTGAGGGTGACCTGGCCGGAGGGAAGCGGTCGGCTGGCGGTGCGGGCGACACGGGCATCGATGTCGCGGTCGACGATATCGTTGTAGGTGCAGCCGGCACCCCGCATGACGAGCGCACCGATTGCGCAAAGCGCGATATGCCACGGATTGGGCCAGGGGAAGCCAAGTGTGATGGCCGCGAGTGCCGCGCCCCATACGCAGGGCCAGAACAGGAGCCAGGTGCCGATCGGCCGATCGAGCCGCGCCAGCCGAAGATAAGGACGAGCCCAGACGGGCGCGTGGCGATCGACCCAGTTGCCCGGCACGGCGTCCGCGACGATGGTGGCGTTTGATTCAATCATGACGGCGAAATGCCTTCAGGAGGGACTGCTCGCAAGCTCTTGAGCACGCCTCCTAGCACAATTTTAAGGCATAGGGCTTATGCAGCGCCCATGCTCTATCCTGATGCAGGGGGTTTCATGTCGCGGCCTGTTTCTATGCGTTTTTCGCTGAAGCTCATTCCGCTGCTTATCATGTGCGGGGCATCTCCAGCTCTTGCCGCCCAGTGCCAGCCTCCCGGGGGCTTCAACGCCTGGCTTGAAGCTTTTGCTCAAGAGGCCGTGGCCTCAGGCATATCGCCTCGCACCGTCTCGGCGACCCTGACCGGGTTGACGCCTGACCAGAAGGTGCTCTCGCTTGACCGCAATCAGAAGGTGTTCAAGCAGAGCTTTCAGCAATTCGCCGCCAATCGCATCACGGCCGGACGCCTGCGCAAGGGCGCGGCTCTCTTGAAGCAGCATGCGTCCCTGTTGGCGCGGATCGAGCAGCGGTTCGGCGTGCCAGGGCCGGTCATCGTTGCCATCTGGGGGCTGGAAACCGATTTTGGCGCCGTCATGGGTAAGCAGCCGGCCATACGCTCGCTGGCGACCCTGGCCCATGATTGCCGCCGCACCGAGATGTTCCAGGGGCAGCTTCTGGACGCATTGCGGATCGTGGATCGCGGCGACATGACGCCGGCCGAGATGCGGGGCGCCTGGGCGGGCGAACTTGGCCAGACGCAGTTCCTGCCAACCTCGTACATTCGCTTCGCTGTTGACTTCGATGGCAACGGACGGCGCGACCTGATCCGATCCACCCCGGATGTTTTGGCCTCGACGGCCAATTACCTGCGCGGCTATGGCTGGCGGCCTGGGCAGCCCTGGACGGAAGGAACAGCGAATTTCGCCGTGTTCCAGCACTGGAACCGGTCGCAGGTCTATCAGAAGACCATTGCTCTTTTCGCCACGAAACTCGCAGGCGGGGTGTGACCGCTTCATGGCCTCCTATGACTTCGCCGCTCAAAGGCTTTACGTGGAGGAGGCTCTCGCAGCCGGCGCCGACGTGGTGCTGGAGGGAAGCCAGGCCAATTACCTGAAGAACGTGCTGCGGCTGGCTGAAGGCGATCAGGTGCTGCTGTTCAACGGCCGCGATGGAGAGTGGCGGTCCCGGCTGAGCGCCATTGCGAAACGGCGGGTGACGCTAGTGGCGGAAGAGCTCGTCCGCCCGCAGCAGAACGCCGGCGATCTTTGGTACGTCTTCGCGCCGCTGAAGCATGCCCGGCTTGATTATATGGTCGAGAAGGCTGTGGAGATGGGTGCATCGCGCCTGATGCCCGTCTTCACCCGCCGCACGCAGGCCTCCCGTGTCAACGGCGAACGTATGCGCGCAAACGCCATCGAGGCCGCGGAGCAATGCGGCATTCTCAATGTTCCCGGCATTGCTGAACCAGCACCTCTCGAAAAGGTGCTCGACGCATGGCCGCCCGAACGGACGATGATCTTCTGCGACGAGGACGCGGGCGCCGCCAGCGCGGTCGAGACGCTGGCGCAGGCGAAACCCGCCGGGCCGCTCGCCGTTCTGGTGGGCCCTGAGGGCGGCTTCGATGAAAGTGAGCGGGCGCGCCTCTTGAGATTGCCGTCCGTGGTCCGGTTGTCGCTTGGCCCCCGCATCCTGCGGGCGGACACCGCGGCTGTTGCCGCTTTGACGGTCGTTCAGGCGGTGCTGGGGGATTGGACAGCACCTGTGACCTGAAAACACCATAGCGCCAAGAAGTTCATCAGCCTCTTGAGAGCGGGGGGGTAGTCATGGCGAATGGTGAAGAATCGTGATTCTCGCCGGGCTGGGACAGCTATGAGCACTGATTGCACCACATCTTCCGCCTCCACTCTGACGCGTCGCAGCCTCGTGCTGGGGATTCCGCTGGTTGCCGCAGCCTGTGTCAGCCCGGGGGGCGGCCCCGCCGGTCCGTGGCGCGCCATGAGCTACGCCGAGATGTACGGCCCTGTCGTTGAAGGCCAATATCGTATTCCGGCCATCGACACGACCACCATCAATCCCGCCTTTCTGCGCAGCGAGGTCTCCTGGACCGGACCTGAGGCCGCGGGCACCATCGTTGTCGATCCCAAGGCCCGTTACGCCTATCTGGTTCAGCCGGGCGGCAAGGCCTTGCGCTACGGCGTCGGTGTCGGGCGCGAAGGTTTTGCCTGGAACGGCAATGCGAGGGTTGGCGCCAAGCGCGAATGGCCGAAGTGGTTTCCGCCGAAGGAAATGATCGAACGGGAGCCGCGCCTGGAACCCTACCGCGAGGGTATGGACCCCGGCATCCAGAACCCGCTGGGGGCCCGGGCGCTCTACCTATATGAAGGCCAGAAAGACACGCTCTACCGGCTGCATGGAACCAACGAGCCGAAGTCGATCGGCACGGCGGCGTCCTCCGGCTGCATCCGGCTCTTCAACCAGGACATCATCGACCTCTATGCGCGGGTGGAAATGAACGCGCCGGTGGTCGTGCGCGCCTGACACAGGCGTTGCCGAAAAAGCACAGGCTTCCGACCTCAACGCCTCACACCGGTTCGTGAGGAAACTGTTTCGAGTTTCGCCACGTTTTGGCCACGTCCTGCACCGACAGGCCGCAGTGAAATATCCGCGTGTTCCCACGCTCACGTATGAAAGGTTTGCAGGATCTGCCTTCCTGCAAGGAATCTTTATGGTCGATGAAGTGTCTCCTGCTGTTCTGAGCCGCCGTGCTTTTGTCTTCGGTGTTCCGCTTGTCGCTGCCGCATGCGTCAGTGCCCCTCAGGAGCCGATAGGTCCCTATGTGGATCCCTATTACGTCACGATGTACGGGCCGGTCCCCAACGAGCGCTACCCTCTGCCGGCCATCGACATCTCGCGTGTCAACCCGATGTTCTACCGCCAGGTGGTCTCTTATCCGACCGTGGAGCGTCCCGGCACGTTGGTGGTCGATCCCTTCAACAAGTTCCTGTACCTCGTCCAGGAGAACGGGCAGGCGATGCGTTACGGCGTCGGTGTCGGCAAGGAGGGATTGGACTGGAACGGGCGCGCAACCATCCAGCGGAAGGCGGAATGGCCGCGCTGGACGCCGACCAAGGATATGATCGCCCGTGATCCGCGCAATGCGGAATGGGCCAACGGCATGGAGCCGGGCCTGGACAACCCACTGGGCGCTCGCGCTCTTTATCTTTATCAGAACGGCCGCGACACGCTGTACCGCATCCACGGCACGCGGGAACCCTATTCCATCGGCACCGCGGTGTCTTCGGGCTGCATCCGTTTGATAAATCAGGATATTATTGATCTTTACTCGCGCGTTCCGATCGGCACCGAAGTGGTGGTGCTTGGCGCGGGCATGGTGTGAGATTCGGGAAACTTAAGGCCCGCCACTAGACGGCGGGCCTTCAACTGCCTACCTCTCGCGGACCCCTCTACGCGAGACCCCGCATGGCCCGCGATATCATCGACGAAACGCCCATCTCCTCCCGCGACGAACTGGTCACCTGGTTCGAGAAGGGCTGCAAAGCGCCCGCCGATTTCCGCATCGGCACCGAACACGAGAAATTTCCCTTCTACATCGCCGACCATACACCGGTGCCATATGATGGGCGCCGGGGCATCGCGGCTTTGCTCGATGGCATGCAGAAGCTGCTGGGCTGGGAGCCCATCATCGAGGGCGATCACATCATTGGCCTGCTGGATGTGACCGGTGGCGGCGCCATCAGCCTCGAACCGGGCGGCCAGTTCGAGCTGTCCGGAGCGCCGGTCGAAACGATCCAGCAGACCTGCCGAGAGCTTCATGCGCATCTCGCGCAGTTGCGGCAGGTGGCCGCCCCTCTCGGCATCGGCTTTCTCGGCCTCGGCATGAGCCCGTCCTGGACCCTGGCGCGCACACCTAGGATGCCTAAGCGCCGCTATGACATCATGACTGGCTACATGCCCAAGGTCGGCACCCGCGGCCTCGACATGATGTATCGTACCTCGACGGTCCAGGTGAATCTCGACTTCTCCTCCGAAGCGGATATGGTCAAGAAGCTGAGGATGAGCCTGGCGCTGCAACCCGTCGCCACCGCGCTCTTCTCCAACTCTCCCTTCACGGAGGGGCGCCCCAACGGCTATCTGTCGGAACGCTCCAACATCTGGCTCGATACCGACAACAATCGAGCCGGCATGCTGCCGTTCGCCTTTGAGGATGGCATGGGCTTTGAGCGATACACCGACTATGCGCTCGATGTGCCCATGTATTTCGTCAAACGCGGCGACACCTATCACGATGTCACCGGCGCGTCGTTCCGTGACCTTCTGGAGGGCCGGCTGCCCCAGTTGCCGGGCGAGCGCGCGACGGTTTCCGACTGGTCGAACCACCTCGGCACGATCTTCCCCGAGGTCCGGCTGAAGCGCTATCTGGAAATGCGGGGTGCTGATTCCGGTCCCACAAGCCGCATCTGCGCCCTCTCAGCGTTCTGGACCGGCCTGTTCTATGATCAGACGGCGTTGGATGCCGCCTGGGACCTGGCCAAGGACTGGACGGAAGAGGAACGCGACACATTGCGCCGGGAAGTGCCGAGAACGGGACTTCGCACGCCCTTCCGCAACCATACGCTGGGCGACATTGCCCGAGAGACGCTCGACATCTCGCGCGCTGGCCTCGTCGCGCGCGGCAAACAGGACAGCTTTGGCGACGACGAGTCTGTCTTCCTTGGACCACTGGATGGCATCGTCACCAGCGGTCGCACCGCCGCGGACGATCTCCTGATGCGCTATGAGGGCGTTTGGCGGCGATCGGTCGACCCGGTGTTCATGGAACAGGCGTACTGACAGGCGGCAAGTGCTCTCGCGCTCGCGTTCAACCAATGCCACGCAAGAACAATTTCTTCGTCATCACCGGCGGTCCAGGCTCCGGGAAAAGCACGCTGATCGGCGCCCTGTCCGCGCGCGGATATGAAACCACCGAGGAGGTGGGGCGCCGGATCATCCAGGAGCAGCAGACGGTCGGAGGCAAGGCGCTGCCCTGGGCCGACAAAGCCTTGTTCGCCGAATTGATGCTGTCGTGGGAGATGCGCAGCTATCGGGACAAGATGGGGAGCCGAAACGTCGTCTTCTTCGATCGCGGCGTGCCCGATGTCGTTGGTTATCTCGAACTCGAAGATATCCCCGTCCCGTGCCATGCGTCGCGTGCCGCACAGACGTTGCTTTACGCGCCACGCGTCTTTCTCTGCCCGCCCTGGCCGGAGATCTTCGGCCAGGATGCGGAGCGCAAGCAGACGCTGGAGGTGGCCGCGCGCACCTATGACACCATGGTGCGTACCTACGGGGCGCTCGGATACGAACTCGTCGAAGTGCCGCGCGCGACGGTGGATGAGCGGGCGGACTTCGTGATCAGAATGGCAGAACGTTAGCGGCAGACTGCTTCGCTCCATACCGGATGAACGTCAGCCGTTATCCTGCACGTCCAGAATGTCGTAACGCTGGGCTTGTGCATCGAAACGCGCAAGCGCCTGGCGAGCATTGTTCGGGACATAGGCGGTTTCGTAGTCCGGCCCCACAAACGCTTTTACCGCGTCCAGATTGTCGAACCACATCACGGTCACAAACTCCACATCCTCCTGGCGCTCGCGCCGCATCAGTTCAATGCGCCTGAACCCGTTGATCTTTTTTGCAAGAATGCCAGGAATGACTTCAGTCCGGACAATGGTTTCATAGGAATCAGCGTTCTTGTGGGTGGCCCAGCCGTGCCAGATGCGCGTGATCATCAACTAGCTCCTGTCTCAGAGGAAGCCCCGGATTATTCCGTTGCTTCCGATGCTGTTCGCACGGGAAGATCTTAACGTGCTGGGGGAGAGCAGGTCCTGCCGAACTTGAGTCCAGAAAATTCCAAGTCTTGGCATGTCTGTTGATTTTATGCGGCCTTCTTAGCATGGTGTGCCACAATGGATCGGATAGACAAAAAGATTGTTGCTGAACTTCAGCGGGACGGCCGCCTGACCAATGTCGAGCTGGCGGACAGGGTCGGATTGTCGCCTTCGCCTTGCCTGAGGCGTGTGCGGCTTCTGGAAGAGGCGGGCATTATCAAGGGCTACCGAGCTGATGTTGATCGGGCCGCGGTAGGTCTGACGACGACTGTTTTCATTGAGATATCCGTCGACCGGCATTCAAAGCAAAACGCCGATGCCGTTCAGGAGCGCCTCGCCGCCATACCAGGGCTCGTTTCGTGCCACATGGTATCAGGCAACGCGGACTTTCTGGCCGAAGTGGTTGTTGCCGATCACGCGGCTTATGAACGTGTGCTGACTGAGCACATCCTGACGATGGAGATGATTTCAAATGTTCGATCGAACTTCGCGCTGAGAACGATCTGCGTTCAGCAGCCGCTCGCATTGTCGGAATAGTTCAAGCAGCCCATG
Organism: Agaricicola taiwanensis; assembly: GCF_014635245.1. Taxonomy (GTDB): domain Bacteria; phylum Pseudomonadota; class Alphaproteobacteria; order Rhizobiales; family Methylopilaceae; genus Agaricicola; species Agaricicola taiwanensis. The sequence goes on from NZ_BMCP01000001.1 coordinate 1,051,050, forward strand.
GCGGCATCGTCGACATCGCTCGTTGAAGCCGTGAGGGTTCGGGTCTTCAGAAGCGCAATACGATTCGAGGCATCTGAGGGCAGATCGAGATGCCGCCACTCCCGGTCTGGATCGGTGGATCCTGAGCCTAGGCTTTCACCTTCTCCGCCCACTTGTTGTACATGTCGAGCAGGGCGACGATGTCCTGGCCGCGATATCCCTCGGCCATGGCCACGGAAAACATCTCGCGTACGGCAGATGCCGCCGGTGTCGGCTGATGCAGCGTGCGGCCAAGCTCAATGCCGAGCGCCAGATCCTTCTCGCCTAGCTCCATCTTGAAGCCGGGGGCGAAATTGCCCTTCAGAGCATTCGGAAAGCGCTTGGTGAAATGATGCGAGCGCCCGCCGCTGTTGGCGATCACGTCATAAAGGATCTGCGCATCGACACCCGCTGCGGTGCCGAGCGCGAAGCTCTCGGCCGCCACCAGCACATTGCCCATGGACATCATGTTGTTGACGATCTTGACCACTTTGGCGGTGCCGACATCGCCCGTGTAAAACCAGCTTGAGCCGAGCTTCAGGAGCAGCGGCTCCAGCCTGTCGATGGTCGCCCGGTTGCCGCCGGCGATGAGCACAAGTTTACCCTGGCGTGCCTCCGCTGGGCTGCCGCTGACGGGGCAGTCCACCATCTCGTGGCCAGCGGCCTTCGCCGCCTCGTTCAGCTCCTTCATGCTGGCGGGATCGAGCGTCGACAGATCGATGAAGACGCTGCCTTTGTCCGCCTTGGCAAATGCGCCGTCCGGGCCCAGAAAAGCCGCGCGTGCCGCCACCGGGTTCGGCAGACTTGAGAGCACGATCTTGCGCCCCGCCAGCGCCTTGGCAACATCCTCGGTAACGGGCACGCCACGATCGGCCAAGGCCTTGCGGATATCCGGGCTGATATCGCTGCCGAGGACATCATAGCCGCTGTCGATCAGTCGTTCGGCCATGGCGGAACCCATCTGCCCCATGCCGATGACGGCAATCTTCTCGTCGGTCATTGCATTCTCCTGATGACTTGAGTGCGCGGACGGTGATCAGAATGTCACGTCATGCGAGGTAGCGATCTTCGCGGGCCGCGACAGTGCCTTGATGGACCACTCGTGCTCTTCTTCGCTCAAGGCCGCGCAGCAATCGTCCAGCACCACGACTTCATAGTCCCGGTCATGGGCGTCGCGGGCGGTGGCCTGCACCACATAGGTGGTGGAAACGCCTGACAGATAGAGCCGCCGGATGCCGTTGGCGCCGAGCAGCGGAGTGAGGTTCGTTCCGAAGAAGGCGCTGACGCGATGCTTGACGATGTCGTAGTCGCCGGGTCGCGGTGCCAGCTCCGGACAGACTTCCGTGCCCCAGCTGCCGAGCTTGAAGAGGCCGTTCTTCTTGGCCGCACCGAACTGCGGCGAGTGCTCCGGGCATTCCCGATAATCCGGCGAGAAGCCGAGCCGCACGTAACCGACGGCCGCCCCGGCCGCATCGGCCTTTTCGCGGGCACGTTTGATGTTGGCGATGAGATCGCGCCTTTCGACTTCCTTCTTGAAGCCCTTGGGGCCCGATGCGTCCTCGCCCACAAGGTCGTTGATCATGTCCATGATGAGGAAAATCGACTGCACGGCACGTCACTCCTGCATGTTGGTTTTTGAAGGCGTCACACGCCGAGGTAAGCCTTCTGCACATATTCGCTTGTGAGAAGTTCTTCGCCGGTGCCGCCGAGTGCCACCTCGCCGCTTTCCAGCACCACGGCCTCATGACTGAGTTTCAGGGCAAGCTTGGCGTTCTGCTCCACAAGCGCGACGGAGATGCCTTCGCTCTTGTTGATGTCGACGATCACCCGGGCCACCTCCTGAACCATGATCGGTGCGAGACCGAGCGAGGGCTCGTCCAGAAGGAGAAGGCGTGGCTGGGCCATGAGCGCGCGGCCGATCGCCAGCATCTGCTGCTCGCCGCCTGACAGCGAGCCTGCCGCCTGGGAACGCCGCTCCTTCAGCCGCGGGAAGTGATGGAAGATCAGCTCCAGCGTGCGGGAGACAACGCCTTTGTCACGCTGAAGGTAGCCGCCGAGAGTGAGGTTTTCCATCACGCTCATGCGCGGGAAGACCCGGCGGCCTTCGGGCGACAGGGCAATGCCGCGCGCCACGATATCGGGCGCCGACAGGCCGTCGATGCGCTCGCCCTCGAAGCGGATTTCGCCGGATCGGGGCTTGATGAGCCCGATGATTGCCTTGAGCGTGGAGCTCTTGCCGGCACCATTGGCGCCGATGATCGCGAGGATCTTGCCCTTGGGCACCGAGAGCGAAACGTCATGGACCGCGACCACGGGGCCGTAGGACACGCTGACATTGGAGAGTTCGAGGATGCTCACTCGTAGTCATCCTTTCCGAGGTAGGCCTCGATGACCTTGGGGTTGGACCGGATTTCGGCGGGCGAGCCTTCCGCGATCATCTCGCCGTAATTGAGAACGGCGATGCGATCGCACAGGCCCATCACCATCTTCATGTGATGCTCGACCAGGAGGATGGTGAGGTTGCGTGCCTCGCGGATGGAGGTGATGGCGCGCGCCATGTCGGCCTTTTCCTCCGGGTTGAGGCCGGCGGCTGGCTCATCCATGAGGAGGATGCTGGGCCGCGTTGACAGAGCGACGGCAACGCCGAGGCGCCGCTGGTGGCCGTAGGGCAAATCTCCGGCGCGGATATGAGCCTGGTGGCCGATGCCAAGGAGGTTGAGGGCCTCCCAGGCATGTTCCTCGGCACGGTTGCGGGCATCTTGCGCCGCCTTGGTGTCGAAGATCGACGCTGCCAGCGAGATCTCTTCCTTCACCATGGCGCCGGCGATGACGTTCTCCAGCACAGTTCGGCCGGGGAACACCATAGTCTGCTGAAAGGTGCGGACCAGTCCCTTGTCGACGATGCGGCTCGGCTTCTTGCCGACGATGCTCTCGCCGTTGAGGCGGATGTCGCCCTTTGAAGGCGGAAGCACGCCGCTGATGACGTTGAAGGCTGTGGTCTTGCCGGCGCCATTGGGACCGATCAGTCCGAAGATCTGGCCGGGTTGGATAGTGAAGTTGACGCCGTTGAGGGCCTTTAGGCCGCCAAAATATTTCCCGACGTTCTGGACTTCCAGAGAGGCGCTCACGGCTGTGCCCTCCTTCTGCTTATGGCTTTCACTCGCTGGGAAATGCTCGCAATGCCGTCGGGCAGGAACTGCAGCACGAGGATCAGGATCGCACCGTAGATGATGTGCTGGAAGCCGCCCGTGTCCCGCAGGAGCTCGGGCAGAGGTGTGATGATAAGGGCGCCTATGAAAGGACCAGCAAGCGCCCATCGGCCACCCACCACCATCATCGTGATGAAGGCGACGGAGCTCCAGAAGGTGAAGGAGTCAGGCGAGATATAGCGGATGTAATGCGTCATCAGCGCGCCGCCCATGCCGGCGATGAAGCTGCCGATGACGAAGGCGATCACCTGCGTCTTGCGTGTATCGATGCCGGTCGATTCGGCCAGCTGCAGATTCTCCTCCACACAGGTGAAGTTTCGCCCGGCGGGCGCGCCCAGAAGACGCCAGGTGAAGAGGAAGACGAGGCCAGCGAAACCTGCGGCGAGATAGTAGAAGGGCACGCGGTCGACGAAGGCATATCCGAAGATCGACAGCGGCGGCACACCGACCAGACCGTTGGCGCCTTCGGTGATCGACTGCAGGTCGAGCGCCAGAAGCGTCAGCAACTGGCCGAAGGTGAAGGTCACGAGGACGAAGTAGACGCCTCGCAGCCGCAGGATGATCCAGCCGAGAGGAAGCGCCACCAGACCGGCGACGGCGCCGCCGATGAAGATGCCGAAGACGGGCGGTATGCCGAGACGCATGGCACCCAGAGCCGAGATGTAACCGCCAACGCTGGCGAAGCCGGCATGGCACAGTGAAAGCTGGCCGGTGCGAGCGATGATGGAGAGGCTGGTGGAGAAGGTGGAGTTGATCAACACCAGGATTGCGACATGCAGGTAGTATTGGCTGGAGGTGATGAGTGGGACGACGGCCACGGCCACCGCCACGATGATGAAGTTCCGCCAGACGTGGCGGCCCTGCGTCGCGGCGGGCATATGATCGGCGTTCGGTACTTCCGTTGTCTGGCTGATGCTCATGCTTCACGCACTCCCATGAGGCCCCAGGGGCGGAAGATCAGGACCAGCATGACCAGGGCAAGAAGCAGGAAGTCCGACACGGTCGCGCCAAGGAAGGTGCTTGCAAAGCTTTCCACGATGCCCAGTAGGAGGCCGCCGAGCAAAGCGCCTGGAATGCTGCCGAGCCCGCCGATGATGACGACGATGAAGGCCTTGAGCATGGGCGCGAGACCCACGGTGGGTGACACGCCGAAGACCGGCCCCATCAGGCCGCCGGCCAATGCTGCGAGGGCGACGCTGAGCCCGAAGGCGAAGGGGTAGATGCGCTCCGCACGTATGCCCTGGACAAGGGCGATCTCGGTGTCCTGAGCCACGGCCCGCATGGCCCGGCCGAGCGAGGTATGGGTGATCACCACATAGAACAGAGCGATGATGACTGCTGCGGCGCCGATCACATAGAGGCGAGACCACGGGAAGATCAGCGGACCGAGCTTGAGGATGCCTGTCGCCACCGACGGCATGGGCTTCGGGTCGGCGCCCCACATGATCAGGGCCGCGTTCTGGATGATGATCGCAAGGCCCAGCGCGGCGATCATGCCGTTGAGTTCGTTGCCCCGGAATGGCCGGAAGATCACCCTCTCTATCAGCATACCGAAACAGCCGATGATGATCGCCGCGATTGCCAGTGAAACAATAAAGGGGATCTGGAACTGCGCGAAGGCGAAGAAGGTGACGAAGGCGCCCAGCATGTAGAACTCGCCATGAGCGAAGTTCACCATGCGCATGATGCCGAAGATGAGTGTGAAGCCGAGCGCCACGAGAACATAGGTCATGCCGAGCACGACCCCGTTCACGAGCGATTGGGCGATGAGAGTTCCGGTCAAAACATGGGCTCCCGTTAGGAGGTAGAGTCGGGTCAGCTGGTCCCCGCGTGCGGGCCCCGCCGGCGGATCACTTGCAAGTATTGGCGTCGCAGGTGGCGATGGTTTCAGCCTGGCCATTGCGGATCTGGCCGACGTAGAAGGGGGCGCTGAGTTGGTGATTGCGTCCGAACTGTTCTTTGCCGGTCCAGTTGACAGGGCCAAGCACGGAAGGGAAATCCTTCAGCGCCAGCGTGGCCTCGAGGATCTTGTCCGTGTCGTCCACGGTGCCGGCCTTCTTCATGCCTTCGAACAGCATATGCATGTTGACGTAGAAGAAGGGAGTAAAGCCGTTGATCTCGGTCTTGTAGGTCTCCTTCCAGCGGTCCACGAATGCCTTGGTCTCCGGCATGCCGAGATTCAGCGGCTGGTGCACATAGACGCCTTCCGCCGCCTCCTTGCCGGCCACGGACAGGATGTCGGCGGTTGCGTCCCCACCCGTCCGGATGATGGGCTTGTCCCAGCCAAGCTCACGCGCCTGCTTGACGATGAGCCCGGCCGTCTGCGGCGAGTTGCCATCGAGCTCGATGGCCTCGGCATCGGTCGACATTATGCGGATGAGCAGCGGAGTGAAGTCGGTGCGCTCGCGCTCGAACACTTCCTTGGCGACGAACTTGGCGCCGACCGCCTCATAGGCGATCTCGTTGTCCTTGAAGATCGCCTGGCCGGTCTCATCGTTGGGAAAAAGGCCAGCGATCTTGGTGACGCCGAGCTTCTTCACCACCCAGTCGGCCTGCGGCTTGGCGAAGATGCCGGTTGGAAGAACGGGCCGGAAGGCATAGGGCGTATCGGCATTCATAGCCTTTGGCGTAAAAGCCATGGTGATGGTGATGACCTTGGCCTGAGAAGTAATAGGCGCCAGCGCCACGGCCGGGGCCGATCCCATGGGGCCCATGACGATCTTCACCTTGTCTTCGGCGATCAGCCGGTTCATGGCCGTGATGGCTTCCGAACTCTTGAACTGATCGTCATAGGAGATGAGGCGGATCTTGTATTTTTTGCCGCCGACATCGAGGCCGCCGGCCTTGTTGACATCCTCCGCGGCGAGCTCTGCCGCGCCCTTCATGGCGTTGCCCCAGGTGGCTCCGGCGCCGCTGAGGGTCACGAGGACACCGATCTTGAGTTCTTCCTGCGCCTGAGCGCCGGTGGCGATAAGCCCGGCTGCGGCCAGGGCAATGAGTGATCCACGCATCTGCGTCTCCGCGAAAGGGGCTTCGTGAGTTCATCAGGCCGTGCGGGGCAGCATTTCGGCCACCCCGGTCTTCGCATCACTTGCAGTCGTCGATATCGCAGGTGGCGATCGTCACCGATTTGCCGCCCCTGATCTGGCCGATATAGAAGGGTGCGTTGAGCTGGTGGTTGATCCCGTATTTCTGCTCGCCGGTCCAACTGACCGGGCCGAGCACGGATGGATAGTCCTTCAGCTCCAGCATGGCGGCGCGGATCTTGTCCGTATCGTCCACGGTGCCGGCCTTTTTGATGCCCTCGAACAACATCTTCATGTTGACGTAGAAGAAGGGTGAGAAGCCGTTCACCTCGGTCTTGTACCGGGCCTTCCAGCGATCGATGTAGCCCTTGGTTTCCGGCAGTTCGGCATTCAGGGGCTGGTGCACATAGACGCCTTCCGCGAACTGAGCGCCGGCCACGTTGATGATATCAGCCGTGGCATCGCCTCCGGTGCGGATGATGGGCTTGTCCCAGCCGAATTCGCGCGCCTGCTTGACGATCAGACCAGCGGTCTGGGGCGAGTTTCCGCTGAGCTCGATGGCCTCCGCATCAGAGGCGATCACGCGGGTCAGAAGCGGGGTGAAGTCTGTGCGCTCGCGCTCGAAAGTCTCCTTGATGACGAAGCTCGCACCGGCGGCCGTATAGGCCTCTTCATTGTCCTTGAGCAGGGCCTGCCCGGTTTCGTCGTTGGGATAAAAGCCGGCGATCTTGGTGATGCCCAGTTTTTTGACGACCCATTTTGCCTGCGGGCCTGAGAAGAGCGAGGACGGAAGCACCGGTCGGAAGGAATAGGGCGTGTCCTTGTTCATGGCCTTGTCGGTGAAGGCCATGGTGGAGGTCAGCACCTTTGCCTGTGTCGTGATGGGCATGATGGCGACGGCCGGTGCCGATCCCATGGGGCCCATCATGAACTTGATGCCGTCCTGTGAGATCAGGCGGTTGGCCGCCGTGATGGCTTCCGAGGATTTGTACTGATCGTCATATGCGACGATGTCGATCTTATATTTCTTGCCGCCGACATCGAGGCCACCCTCGTTGTTGATGTCCTCGGCCGCGAGCTCAGCCGCGCCTTTCATGGCCAGCCCCCAGGTAGCGCCGGCTCCGCTTAGGGAGACGAGCACTCCAAGCTTTATTGTTTCCTGTGCCACGGCGGGTGCGGACAGAAGGGAAAGGACTGCAAGGGTCGTGATGCAAAGGCGCTTCTGCGTCATAGAGGACTCCACAGGGAAAAGGTCAGGCCCAAACCGGGCTTGGGAGGTCGGCGTTGAAGGCGCCGCCCTCCCGCATGAGCGGCTTATTCGCAGCCGGCACTCGTGCAACGGGCGACGATCTCGGATTTTCCGCCCTTGATCTGCCCGATGTAGAAGGGTGCGCTGAGCTGATGGTTGATCCCGAACAGCTCCTCGCCGGTCCAGCCCACCGGACCGAGCGCGGAGGGGAAGTCCTTCAACGCCACCATGGCCTCGCGCACCTTGTCGGTGTCATCGACCGTACCCGCCTTTTTCATCGCTTCGAACAGCATCTTGACGTTGACGTAGAAGAAGGGCGAGAAGCCGTTCATTTCGGTGTTGTAGGTCTTCTTCCAGCGGTCGATGTAGGCCTTGGTCTCGGGCAGTTCGGGATCGATCGGCTGGTGGACATAGACGCCTTCGGCGAACTGCGCTCCGGCGATGTTGATGATATCGGCCGTGGCGTCGCCGCCGGTGCGGATGATCGGCTTGTCCCAGCCAAGTTCGCGGGCCTGTTTGACGATGAGGCCCGCGGTATTGGGCGCATTGCCGTCGAGTTCGATGGCCTCCGCGTCGCTGGCGAGGATGCGCGTCAGCAGCGGCGTGAAGTCGGTGCGCTCGCGCTCGAAGAACTCCTTCGACACGAACTTCGCCCCGGCTGCCTCATAGGCCGCCTCATTGTCTTTCGCGAGCTGCTGCCCGCTCTCGTCGTTGGGGAACAGGCCGGCGATCTTCTTGGCGCCGAGCTTGTCCACCACCCAGGCGATCTGCGGCTTGGCGAAGATGCCGGTCGGCAGCACCGAGCGGAACGAATAGGGCACCTCGGGCGTCGTGGCCTTGTCGGTGAAGGCCAGCGTCATGTTGATGACCTTGGCCTTGGTGGTGATCGGCAGGACCGCGACCATGGGAGCCGAGCCTGCCGTGCCGACGAAATACTTCGCCTTGTCCTCGGAGATCAGACGATTGACGGCGGTGATCGCCTCCGACGATTTGTACTGGTCGTCATAGGCGATGATCCTCACCTTGTATTTCTTGCCACCGACCTCCAGGCCGCCTTCCTTGTTGACGTCCTCGGCGGCCAGTTCCGCCGCGCCCTTCATGGCAAGGCCCCAGGTGGCGCCCGCGCCGGACAACGACGCGATGACGCCGATCTTCAGTTCCTGTTCCTGCGCCTGTGCGCCGCCCGCGAAGGCGACGCAGAGCGCCAGGGCACTCAATCCATATTTGAACATCTGCTTCCTCCGGATCCGTCACGTTTTGCTTTTTTGGTTGTCAGGCTTTGCTGGCTTGTGACTCCCGCCACTTTATCACGCGGCGGACGCCCTCTTCGAGGCTAACCTTCGGCTCCCAGCCGATGGCTTTCTTTATCTTCTCGACGCTGAGGTTAAGCTTGTCGGATGTGGTGACGCGCACCGCGTTCGGATCGGTCTTGTATTCCGGCTTCAGGTCCGAGCCGGTGATCTTGAGGACGATGTCGACGAGATCGTTCAAGGTCGTCGCCTTGCCGGTGCAGACGTTGAAGCTTTCGCCTGACACGTCGCTGGCCATGGCCATAATGTTGGCCCTCGCCACGTCGCCGGCATGGACGTAGTCATGCACCTCTGAGCCGTCGTCGGGGATGGTCGGACGCTCGTTCTTGAGGATCTTGTCGTAGGTCTCGATGATGTAGAGTGCATTGACCCCGCGGTAGTGCTGGCGCTCGCCGTAGACGCTGGAATAGCGCAGCGAAACGGTGCCGATGCCATGGCGCTGGTGGTAGAGGCGCAGGAGGTTCTCGCCCATGATCTTGGACGCGCCATAGAGCACGCCCGCGGGCGACAGGCTCTGCCATTCAAAGGGATGCGTCTCGTCGATGAGGTCGGCCTTGGGGTCACCATAGGTGGCGATGGAGGACGACAGCACCACGCGCTTCACGCCGCGGTAGCGGCAGGCTTCCAGCACGCTGATCTGGCCTTGGACATTGACCGAGAGTCCGAGCTGCGGGTTCTGGCTGAGCGGCAGCGTCAGGAAGGCCGCAACCATGAAGACGCCATCGACACCCTCGAGGTTGTCGTAGAGCTCGTTGGTTCTGAGGATGTCGCCACGCACCAGCTTGACGCGCGGGTCCTTGAGGATGTCGGCGATCATGTCGGGCGAGCCGAGCGAATAATTGTCGAACAGGATGACTTGTCTGGCGCCCTGTTCAAGCAGCTGCTCGGTGATGTGAGAGCCGACGAGGCTGACGCCTCCGGTGATCATGAATGTGCCGTTCTCGATCTTCATAGTGTCAGGATGCCTTTTTCTGGTTGGATGCGCTGCTGCGCGTGCGCTGGATTTCGCGCAGCACGGGCAGGAGGTAGGTCCGGAAGTGGTCCGGGTTCTCGCTCATGGGGAAGTGGCCCATCTCGGTCATGGGCGTGAAGGTTGAGCCCTTGATCGCCTTCGAGGTGCGCTCGCTGTCCTCCACGGTGCAGGAGAAGTCGTATTCGCCGGTCAGCAGGTGGACCGGGCAGCGCGAGGTGTCGATCGAGGCGACCTTGCCCCGGAAATCGGAATCCTCGCGGTAGAAGAAAAGATCGCCTTTGAAGACGCCTGGTCCGCTCTGCATGTATTGCCACAGCGTCTGCCAGCCGTAGACCTTGGGGCTCTGCGGGGCGATGACGCCGGAGACCAGCGCGGCCGAGACCTGGCCGCCGTGAATATCGGGCCGGTTGAGCCACTGGGTGTCATACCAGGGTTGCTGGTGGTCGGCGCCCGAAAGTCCGATGACCGCGCCGAGCTCATCGGCATGGACCCGCGCCAGGTGCAGCACGATGCGGCCGCCCATGGAGCAGCCCATGACCACCGGCTGGTCGAGCTCGAGCCCGCGGGCCACCGCCATGATGGTGTCGGTATAGCCGTCGGTGGTGAGGTTGTACTCCTCGTCCTCGAAACCCTCCGGCGGATAGGACTTGCCGTGCCAGGGCATGTCGAAAGCCACGACGCGGAAGTCTTTGGTGATTTCAGCATCGTTCATGAGGTGGCGGAACTGGCGGGCGTCGGCTCCGGCCGTGTGCAGGCACAGCAGCGGGATGCCCTGACCGGCCTCCTCGATATAGATGCGGTTGGGCCGGCCGCCGATCTCGAAGGTGGCGTAGCGCCCCACGATGGGCTCGAACTCAACCATGGAGCGCTCCCATCTTTCCCCGTGGCGCCGCCAGCACCTCCTTGATGTAGCGCAGGTGGGTCATGAGCACCTTGATGTCTCCCTCGATGGTCATCCGCTTGACCTTGGCAAGGCCGAGGATGTCATAGGAGCCGGGCTTCGGGACCGGCTGCCAGAAATCGTTCCAGGCATCGATGCCGCCCTTGACGGAGAAGGACACCGCCTGCAGCGGCTTCTCGCGGGTCTCTATGCTCTCGATGCGGCCGTCCCGAACCGTGACATAGAAACTCTCGTCACCGATCCCCATGAGGAACACGGTGTTGAGGAGGGTGCCGCGCTGGACGAGGGGTGGAGAGGCGTTGACCGCGTCAGCCATGAAGGTCCGGAGAGCGCCTTCAATACTCATGATGCCTCCTTGAGGGATGTGTGGCCGTTGCGGATTCGGCGGGTGGCATCCTCGTCGACCTCAAGGCCCGACGCGCCGTCGCGCAGGACGACGCCATAGTCCCGCTTCGCTGCCTCGCGGGAGAAATAGCCCATCATCACGTCGCGCAGGACCTTCCTGGGGTCGCGTGTCATGGGATCGCCCCAGCCACCGCCGCCGGGTGTCGCGACACGTGCCGTGTCGCCTGCCGCCATGAGGATGCCTTCGTCCTTGGTCACATGCTCCGGCCGGTAGGAAATGCCGGAGGTCACATACTCGACATCCGCCTTCTCGGCATCGTGCCCGCCATGGAGGCCATAGGGCGGAAAGCGGCCGCGGTCACCCAGCACGGAGGAGACAGCCTCCCCCTCGCGCAGGCGGATCTGGAACTCCATGCCGAAGCCGCCACGATGATAACCGGCGCCGGCCGAGCCCTCGCGGATGCGGTAATGGTCGAAGGTGAGGGGATAGAGCTGCTCGATGATCTCCACCGGCGAGGTGCGCGCGGCCGAGATCGGGGCGTTGCCGTTCGTCAGCCCGTCGCAGATCGGGTGCCCGCCATAGCCGCCGCCGGAAAAGCGGAACATGATGAAGGGCTTGTCCCGTTTTTGGTCGTAGCCGCTGATGGTGAAATTGGCGACGGAGCCGAAACAGGCCGCCGGCACGCGATCAGGCACCGCCTGAGCAAGGCAGCCGAAGACCGCATCCACCACGCGCAGCGACACTTCGGCGGAGGAGCCGGAGACCGCACGGGGATATTTGGCATTGAGGAAGGTATCCTCGGGCACGATCATGTCCACGGGCCGAAAGATGCCGGCGTTGATCGGCACCTCGGGGAAGACATGTTTCAGCGCCACGAAGACGGCGGCGAAGGTCGCGGAGATCGACCCGTTGAGGGGGCCCTTCACGGGTTTCGAGGACCCGGTGAAATCGAACTGGAGCCGGTCGCCCTTCACGGTCATCTGGAGCACGACATTGATCGGCTCCAGCACGATTCCGTCGGAATCAAGCGATGTCTCGAAGTGATAGGAGCCGTCGGGGATCTGCGTGATGTAGGCGCGCATCTGCTGCTCGGCGCGCGCGTTGAGCTCATCGATATAGCGGGTGACGGTGCCGTCGCCGTATTTGTCGAGGAGGGCGGTCAGTCGTTCCTCGCCGACATTGAGCGCCGCGACCTGGGCTTTGAGATCGCCCTGCCGCTCCTCCGGCACCCGCATATTGGCGAAGAGGATGTCGAGGATGCCTTCCTGCAGCACACCTTTGCGGTAGAGCATAATGGGCGGGATGCGCACGCCCTCCTGGATCACCTCGGTCGCCTTCACGCCGAAGCCGCCGGGCACATTGCCGCCGATGTCGGTCCAGTGGCCGCAGTTGGCGAGGAAGGCGAAGCGCTTGCCCTTGTAGTAGAAGGGCCGCACCAGCTTCACGTCCATGAGGTGCGTGCCGCCGCAATAGGGATCGTTGAGGATGACGACGTCGCCTTCCTCCATGTCGGGGAAGGCGGCGAGGGCGGATTGCACCGCATATTGCATGACGCCGACGAAGATCGGCAGGCCGGTGTCGCCCTGCGCCACGACCTCGCCCGTGACGGGGTGATAGATGCCGTTGGCGCGGTCGCGCGCTTCCGACATCACCGGGTTGAAGGCGGCCTTCTCAAGAGCGATGTCCATCTCATCGACGATCTGCCGCAGCGCGTTCTGCATCACGGCCAGTGTCGCCGGGTCGATGGCGGGAAGGGCGGGGTTGTCCAGCATCACTTCACCTCGATGATGAGATTGCCGACCTCGTCGACCGTGATCCGGTTGCCCGGTTCGGCCACCGTTGTCGTGTCCATCTGGTTGAAGATGGCCGGACCCATGATCTCGGCGCCGACGGGGAGTTCGTCCCGTGCATAGATGGGCGTCTTCAGCCACGCGCCGTCGAACCAGACCTCGCGTTCGCCGATGATGGCCTCGGCGGCACTGGATTTTTTCGGCGAGGCATTGAAGATGCGCTTCAGGTCCAGGGCCTGCCGGCGTCCGGTCACGGCGGTGCGCAGGTTGATGAGCTTGGCGCGGAAGTTGGAAAGGTCGATCGAGAAGCGGTCGAGATAGGCCTGCCGCAGCGCGTCTTTCAGGGCAGCGGTACTGAGATCATCCGGGTTGAGCGCGACACGGAGGGTGTAGGTCTGGCCCTCATATTGCATGTCCGCGAAATGGGTGACCTCGATGGCACCCACCGGCACCTGGTCCGCCTTCAGTCGTTCCTCGCCTTCTGCCCGATGCGTTTTAAGGACATCGGCAAGATCACTCTCCGAAACCTCATCGATCAGGCGGCTGACGGTCTGCACAAAGTCATGCCTGACATCGGCGACAATGCAGCCGAGCGCGCAGGTGATGCCGGGAACATAGGGCACGATGACATGCGGCACGCCGAGTTCGCGGGCAAGCGCGGTGCCATGCAGCGGCCCGGCGCCACCGAAGGAGAAGATGGCGAACTCGCGCGGATCGAACCCGCGCTGCAGGCTGACGAGCCTGATGGCGCCGGCCATGCTGTCGTTGACCACCCGGAGCGTCGCCGCCGCGGCACTGATGGCATCAAGACCGAGGGCTGCCCCGACCTGCTCGTCGAAGGCCTTGTGAACGCGGGGCATGTCGACGCCGCCTTCCACCGACAGAAGCTTTTCCGAGCTGAGACGGCCGAGAACGACATTGGCATCGGTGACGGTGACCTTCTCGCCGCCGCGGCCATAGGAGATCGGGCCCGGCACGGCACCGGCGCTGCGAGGCCCGACCTGCAGGATGCCGGCCTCGTTGATATGCGCGATGGAGCCGCCGCCGGCGCCGATGGTGTGGATGTCGATCACCGGGATGCGCATCGGCAGGTTGAAACCGAGGTCCCGGTCGCTGGAGACCACGGGCGTGCCGTTGACGATCATGCCGACATCGAAGCTCGTGCCGCCGAGATCGCAGGTCATGACGTTCTTGAAGCCCGCCATCCGCGAGATGTAGGAGGCGGCGATCACGCCTGCCGCCGGGCCGGACAGGACGGTGTTGACCGAGCGGTCGCAGGCCATGTCCGCCGACATGATGCCGCCGTTGGCTTGCATGATGGCGAGGTTGCGCGGGACGCCAGCCTCTTTGAGATCGCTTTTCAGCCGGGTGACATAGCGGTGGATCAGCGGCTGGATGTAGGCGTTGACCGCAGCCGTGCCGAAGCGCTCCACCTCACGGTATTCCCGCAGGATGTCCGCGCTGGTGGTGATGTATGGATTGGGCCAGATCTCGCGGGCGATGGAGAGCGCCCGCTGCTCATGCACCGGATTTGCATAGGCATGGAGGAAGCCGATCATCAGGGCTTCGACGCCATTGGCCTTCAGTTCCTCGATGGCATCCCGAAGCCCGTCCTCATCGAGCGGCACCACCACTTCGCCATCGGCGTTCAGGCGCTCCGTCACCTCCAGCCGATTTTTGCGGAGGATCAACGGTTCGAATTCGCCATAGAGGCCGAAGAGCTGCGGACGCTCGCGCCGGGCGAGTTCAATGATGTCCCGGAAGCCGCGTGTGGTGATCAGTCCACAGACCGCGCCGTTGCGCTCCAGGGTGGCGTTGGTGCCGACGGTCGTGCCGTGCACGAGCCAGGACACGGCTTCATAGGGAATGTCGACCTGCCGCAGGCCATTGAGGAAGCCCACCGCCTGGTTGGGCGGCGTCGACGGGACCTTGGAAAGCTTTACCGTGCCGGCATCGGCATCGATCGCGATGGTATCGGTGAATGTTCCGCCGACGTCGACGCCTACGTGGAACTGCATGAGCTTTACCCCACAGCCTGAACGCGTTCAGAGGCGGCACTGGTCTGGACGCTCCTGAGATCGACGCCTGGAATGAGCCCCGCCGCCGTGAAGCCCCCGTCGACCGGCAGCACCACCCCGCTGATGAAGCGGGCGGCATCGCTTGCGAGGAAAAGGGTCGCTTCCACCACATCCTCGGGTGTGCCGATCTTCTGCAGCGCGGTGCGGCGCCGGCGCTCCTCCCAACCAGCCTCGTCGAGCACGGCATTGGACATGTCGCTGGGGATGGCGCTCGGCGCGACGGCATTGACGCGGATGCCCTGTTGCCCGAGCTCCACCGCGAGAGCCGGCGTGATGGCGTTCACCGCCCCCTTCAACGCGGCATAAGCCGACGAATAAGCGACACCGCGCAGGCCGACGATGGACGACATGTTGATGACGACACCATGCCCACTTGAAGCCAGGGCAGGGGCCGCGGCCTTGGTGGTCAGCAGCACGCCTTTGATGCCGACGGCGAGCATGCGGTCAAGGAGCTTGGGGTCCAGTTGCGCGAGAGGACCGTAACGGGCGAAGACGGCGTTGTTGATGACGATGTCGAGGCGGCCATAGGTTCCGGCCGCCGTTTCAACGGCGCTGGTAACGCCGGCCTCGTCGGAGACATCGGCCGTGAGCGCCAAAGCCGCGCCGCCGGCGGCGCTGATGGTGCGAACCGTTTCGGCAATGCCTTCAGCATCGATATCGAGACAGCAGACCGCAGCTCCTTGCTGCGCAAAGGCGCAGGAGATGGCGCGGCCCAAACCTCTCGCTGCACCCGTGACGAGCGCAACGCGATTCTCCAAGCGTTTCATGTCCCAACCCGGCTGTTCGTGGGAAGCGGGTCTTCTTTTTTGCGGGCGCTCTGGCGGCGCCTCTGGGATGGAAGTTAAGGCCGACTTGCCACCAACTGTCAACAGTCAACTTAATGGGCGTCGGCGCTCAATTTGGTTGCTGTTTGCAACGACATTTCCGCCCATAAGCGAGGCATGAACCTCACTCGGCAGCGAGGGCGGCAGCATCCGACAGGTTGTCGAGGCTGGCCACTATATGATCAGCGAGCGCCTCGATCAAAGTGGATGTTTCGTGAGGGTTTTTCAGAAGTGCGATCTTGATGGAGGGCAGCGCCGGAAAGCCGTCCGATGGACCAAGCACGCGCATGCCCGGACGAATGGCGGATTCCGGCAGCACCGAGACGGCAAGGCCGGCGAGAACGGCCGCACCGACCGCAGTGGAATTCCAGCTGGCATAGAGGACGCGATGGCTGCGTCCCACGGCCTCCAGCCGCTCGAACGCGGCACGCCGCCAGGCACAGGTCGGCCGGCCAAGAGCCAGGGGCAGCGGATCTTCCTCATGGACCATGGCATTGGAGGCGGTCACCCAAAGGAGTTGCTCCTGCCGCACGATGGTCGCCGGCCCACGCCGGTCGGTATGTGTGATAATGGCTAGATCCAGCCCGCCATCATTGAGTGAATCCACCAGGTCCGGTGTCGGTTCACATACCACCGTCACTTCGACCCTTGGGTTGGATCGGCTGAAACGGGCCAGGATCTCCGGGAGATAGCGGTCCGCATAGTCGTCCGGGAGACCGAGACGGACATGGCCCGTCAGGTCCACATCCGACAGGGCGGTTAGGGCCTCGGACGAGAGTTTGACGATGCGGCGGGCATAATCGAGCAGACGCTCCCCGTCCTCGGTCAGACGGCTCTGGCGGCCATCCCGCATGAAGATGGGTTTGCCCAGGCGCTCCTCGAGCCGCTTCATCTGCATCGACACGGCCGACTGGGTCTTGTGCACGATTTCAGAGGCGCGGGTGAACGAGCCGGTGTCGGCGATGGCCACAAAGGTGCGTAGTTGATCGACGTCCAGAAGCGCGGGCATGGCGAAAGCGTCACATCACAAATAATGATGTCACATATTAAAACTATGCGCTTAAATTATCAATCGGCTTGGGGCATAAGAAGGTCATGCTGAAAGCGCTGCTGAAAACCGGCTGCAAACAGGGGTTTGCGGAGGAGTATGCGCTTGGCAGCAGGATGGAGAAGTCCAATGTCGCATGATCTTCTGACGCCCATACCCGTGCCCGCTCGCCAGGCAGTCGTGGTGCGCGTGCGCGACCTCTTCCTCCAGGGCAAATCGATTTTCAAAGCATGGCGCAACCGACGTGAAGCCATGGTGACCCTCGCTGGCATGGACGGGCGCATGCTCAAGGACATCGGCCTGCATGAAAGCGATGTCCGCTCCGCCCTTGCCGAGCCTCTGTGGTCCGATCCGACGATTCGCCTCAAGCTGGTGGTCGTGGAGCGCCGCGCTTCCGCTCGCGCCAAGGCACGTGAAGACCTTCAATGGATGGCGGCCTCTGACTCGGTGCCCCCCGCCACCGAGATGACAAACCGCCCTCGGGCCGAAGGCCTGAAAACTGCCTGCTGATCCCGCAACGATCGACAGGTTTAGACGGCCGCCGCTCCCCTCTGCGGCGGCCGTTCTTTTTTCGCTACTTGAGCGCGGCGAAACCCGGCTCAAAGCCATTGAGCGAAACGGGAATGCCGATTCCCTCTTCTGGCGTCTGGAAGATGATGAACGTTGCTTGCTTGCCTTTGCTCAGCTTGCCGAGAAGTTCGTCGTCCATGACAACCTCGGCGACGCAGCCGTTCGGCAGGCAGCGCACGAAGCCTGCCCGGCCCACATCCGCATTGTCGATTCTGAGGCCGAGCCCCGCGGGCAGGAGGACGCCCAGCGGAGCCAGAACCCGCATGAGCCGGGATTTGTTGTCCGCGGTCTTCAGCACGATCGCCGTCAGGCCGACATTGGGTCGGTCTTCGGCGGTGACGTTCTGAACCAGCGCGCATTGTTCGCTTTGCGCGCCTGGAGGCGTGTCGCACCTGAGCTGCCAATCACCGTGGTTGGCCTTCACGGTTCCCTGTGCGGCTGCGGGGTAGAAGGCGGCGGTGGGGCCGGAAGCCAGCGCAAGCGCAAGGGCGAGCGGCACAGCGCGGCGAAGGGTCGGAGCGAAGGACACGTGGAAATCTCCAGATTGCAGGACCGCAGGGTGATGCGTCCGGATTCTGGCCTAACAGAGACGGTTTGCCTGTCAAGGCTTGGCGCCTGAGGCGTCCGTCCTCTTCGCGCCCTTATGCCGCACGGGATGGCCGAGCCCTCGCCGTTGCGGGGCATCTCCCTTTATGTTTGAAGAGCGAAGCGTGTTGGCGCCCCGTCAGCGCGACCATACCCTATTCAGGAGAGCGACCCGGACATGCTGATCCGCTTCGGCCTCATCGTCCTCGGTGCCGTCATGGCGCTGACCGCCCCGGCAAGCGCTGGCACAGGCCAGCCGTCGGACTGGCAGATCAACCTTCAGGGCGCCGTCACGGCGGTCGCGGAAGAGATGCACGACTTTCACTGGCTTCTGCTGGTCCTGATCACGGCGGTCACGCTGCTGGTCCTTGGGCTTCTGGTGATCGTGTCGGTGCGCTACAACGCCAAGGCCAATCCAGTGCCGTCGAGGACGACGCACAATACGGTGATCGAGGTGATCTGGACGGTTTTGCCGGTGATGATCCTGGTGGTGATCGCGATTCCCTCATTTCAGCTGCTCTACCAGCAGTACGATGCGCCGGAGGCGGATCTGACCATCAAGGCGACAGGCCATCAGTGGTACTGGAGCTATGAGTATCAGGCGGGCGCCCAGACGGCGCAGCAGAACGAGGCTGGCAATGTCGTTCAGGAAGAGGCCGCCAATGTAGCGGGCCAGCAGGCCGCGCAGGATGGCGACACGGTCGAGATCGCCTTTGATTCGACCATGGTTCCGGACAATGCCCTGCAGCCCGGCCAGCCGCGCCTTCTGGCGGTGGACAATGAGGTCGTTGTTCCCGTCAACAAGGTGGTGCGCCTTCTCGTCACCGCAGGCGATGTGATCCACTCCTTCGCGGTGCCGTCATTCGGCATCAAGGCGGACGGAGTGCCCGGCCGCCTGAACGAGACTTGGTTCCGCGCCGAGCGTGAGGGCGTCTACTACGGCCAGTGCTCGGAACTGTGCGGCAAGGATCATGCCTTCATGCCTATCGCGGTGCGCGTGGTCTCCGATGAGGCATACGCGGCCTGGATGGCCGAGGCGAAACAGAGATTTGCGGCAACCACCACGGCTCCCGTCCGCCGGGTTGCTGCCATTGAAACGGCGCGCTGAGCGCGACAGAGAAGACGTCGGAGGATATCATGGCGACCACTGCGGCAGCCCACGACGCGCACGCCCACCCGACCGGTTGGAAACGGTACGTTTATTCGACCAACCACAAGGACATCGGGACCATGTACCTGATCTTCGCGATCTTCGCGGGGGTCTTCGGCGGCCTGTTGTCCGTGGCGATGCGCATGGAGCTTCAGGAACCAGGCATTCAGATCTTCACGGGCCTCGCCCAGATGATCGAAGGGGCCTCTCCTGATGGCGCTCTTGATGTCGGCAAGCATCTTTTCAACGTCTTCACCACGGCCCATGCCCTCATCATGATCTTCTTCATGGTGATGCCGGCCATGATCGGCGGTTACGCCAACTGGTTCGTGCCCATCATGATCGGCGCGCCGGACATGGCCTTCCCGCGCATGAACAACATCTCGTTCTGGCTGTTGCCGCCGGCCTTCATCCTGCTCCTGATTTCCATGTTCGTGCCGGGACCTGCCGGCGCCAACGGTGCGGGCGGTGGCTGGACCATGTATCCGCCGCTCTCGACCTCCGGTCAGCCTGGTCCGGCCATGGATTACGCCATCCTGGCGCTTCA
This sequence comes from Agaricicola taiwanensis, assembly GCF_014635245.1. GTDB lineage: Bacteria > Pseudomonadota > Alphaproteobacteria > Rhizobiales > Methylopilaceae > Agaricicola > Agaricicola taiwanensis. The sequence goes on from NZ_BMCP01000001.1 coordinate 1,070,674, forward strand.
CATCGCCGGCGCGTCGTCCATCCTGGGGGCGATCAACTTCATCACCACCATCTTCAACATGCGCGCGCCGGGAATGACGCTGCACAAGATGCCGCTCTTCGCTTGGGCGGTTCTTGTCACGGCCTTCCTGCTCCTGCTGTCGCTTCCCGTTCTGGCCGGCGCCATCACCATGCTGCTGACGGATCGCAACTTCGGCACGACCTTCTTCGCACCTGAGGGGGGTGGCGATCCGATCCTGTTCCAGCATCTGTTCTGGTTCTTCGGGCACCCTGAGGTCTACATCCTGATCTTGCCGGCCTTCGGCATCGTCAGCCACATCGTCTCCACCTTCTCGCGCAAGCCGATCTTCGGCTACCTCGGTATGGCCTATGCCATGGTCGCCATCGGCGTGGTGGGCTTCATCGTCTGGGCCCATCACATGTACACCTCGGGCATCTCGGTGAATACGCAGGCCTATTTCGTCTTCGCGACGATGGTCATCGCGGTGCCGACGGGCGTGAAGATCTTCTCCTGGATCGCGACCATGTGGGGCGGCTCGATTTCCTTCCGCACCCCCATGCTCTGGGCCCTCGGCTTCATCTTCCTCTTCACCCTTGGCGGTGTAACGGGCGTGGTGCTCTCCAACGCCGGCATCGACCGCTACCTGCACGATACCTATTATGTCGTGGCGCACTTCCACTACGTGCTGTCGCTGGGTGCGGTCTTCGCCATCTTCGCGGCCTGGTACTACTGGTTCCCCAAGATGTTCGGCTACATGTACTCCGAGTTCATCGGCAAGCTGCACTTCTGGGTCACCTTCATTGGCGTCAACGTGATCTTCTTCCCGCAGCACTTCCTGGGCCTCGCCGGCATGCCTCGCCGCTATGTCGACTATCCGGATGCCTTCGCAGGCTGGAATATGGTGTCCAGCTATGGCTCCTACATCGCCTTCGTCGGCGTGCTGATCTTCCTCTACGGTGTCGCGGAGGCCTTCGCGAAGAAGCGTGTCGCCGGCGACAATCCCTGGGGCGAGGGTGCAACCACGCTGGAATGGACGCTGTCGTCGCCTCCGCCGTTCCACCAGTTCGAAGTGTTGCCAAAGATCAAGTGATCGGGCGGCCGAACGGACAAACACGATATCGGCCGGGGCACTGCTCCGGCCGGCCCACTGAAAGAACATGCTGACTGACATGACCCTTGCAAGCGACCATATGAGCCACGCACCAGCCGCTCAGCCGAGCGAGGGTGAAGTGCGCGATTTCGTGGCGCTGCTGAAGCCGCGTGTCATGTCACTGGTCATCTTTACAGCGCTGGTCGGCATCGTCCGGGCGCCTGATGCCCTTCACCCGGTTTTGGCGGCCGTTTCGCTTCTCTGCATCGCCATCGGTGCTGGTGCCTCCGGTGCCCTCAACATGTGGTGGGACGCGGACATCGATGCCGTCATGACCCGCACGCGCGGCCGCCCGATTCCCGCTGGCCGCATCGCGCCCGGCGAGGCGCTGGCGTTTGGATTGGTGCTGTCAGCGGGCGCCGTGATGGTGCTTGGCCTTGCGGTCAATCTCCTCGCGGCAGGGCTCCTCGCCTTCACGATCTTCTTCTATTCCGTCGTCTACACGATGTGGCTCAAACGCTGGACAGCGCAGAACATCGTGATCGGTGGAGCTGCCGGTGCCTTCCCGCCCATGATCGGCTGGGCCGCGGTTACAGGGCACATTAGTCTGGAGAGCATCCTGCTCTTCATGATCATTTTCTTCTGGACGCCGCCTCACTTCTGGGCGCTCGCGCTCCTGAAGTCGGATGATTACGCGCGTGCGGGCGTCCCCATGCTGCCTGTGGTGGCTGGTGCTGACGAGACCCGTCGCCAGATCCTCATCTATTCTGTGTTACTCGCGCCGCTCGGCGTCGCGCCTTGGGCACTCGGTTTCACCGGCATCGGCTACGGCATTGCCTCCCTCGGTCTCGGCGCCATGTTCCTTATCCTTGCGGTGCGTGTCTGGCGGCAGCGGCAGGGCGAACCTGCCAAGACGGCGGCGCGTCAGCTCTTCGCCTTTTCCATTCTCTACCTCTTCGCGCTCTTCGCGGTGCTTCTGGTAGAGGCCGTTCTGCCGGGAGCCGCCTGATGCAGGAGCCGGACAAGAACCCCCTGGTCCTGACACCGGAGCAGAAGCGCCGCCAACGCCGCCGCAACATCGCGATCGCCGTGGTGCTCTTCGCGCTGGTCGGCATCTTTTATGCGGTCACCGTCGTGAAGATGGGACCCAATGTCCTCAACCGGCCGTTCTGAAAGGGGAGGGCGACAGCATGAATGATGCACCCCAGACCTCTTCGCGGACCTCATCGGATCTGGCGCGCCGTCACAAGCGCGTCGCCATGATTTGTGTGCTGTTCGGCAGCACCATGCTCGGCGCGGCATTCGCTGCCGTCCCGCTTTACGACCTCTTCTGCCGGGTGACGGGCTTCGGCGGTACCACCACGGTCGCCTCGTCCGCGCCGGCGGCAGCGCTGGAGCGCACCGTCAAGGTCCGTTTCGACGGCAATGTGGCGCCAGGCCTGTCGTGGGAGTTCGTTCCCGAGGAGCGCGAGGTTACCGTCAAGCTCGGCGAGACCCGCATGGTGGTCTATAAAGCGACCAATCTCTCCTCGCAGGACACCTGGGGCACGGCCAGTTACAACGTATCGCCGGGCATCACCGGCTCCTATTTCGCCAAGCTTCAGTGCTTCTGCTTCACCAAGCAGCACCTGAAACCGGGCGAAACCCTGAACATGCCCGTCGTCTTCTTCGTGGATCCCGCAATTGTCGAGGATGGCGATGCGAGCCGGGTAAAGACGATCACGCTTTCCTACACCTTCTTCCCCACCGAACCTGACGCCAAGCCGACAGCGCAGGTGGGAACGACCAAGACGCAACAGCCTATGTGACCGTTGGGGCTTCGCCCCGCGACGCGACCGGAGACGAGATATGGCCGAGGCACACGCCAAGCATCATGACTACCATCTGGTGGACCCGAGCCCCTGGCCGTTCGTGGCCTCCGTTTCCGCCTTCGTCACCGCCATCGGCGCCATCCATTGGATGAAAGGCGGCTCGCCGCTGGTCTTTGCCGTTGGGTTCCTCGGCATTCTCTATGTCATGCTGATGTGGTTCCGGGATGTCGTGAAGGAGGCCCAGACCGGCCATCACACCCGTGTCGTGCAGCTCCACAACCGCTATGGCATGATCCTCTTCATCGCCTCCGAGGTGATGTTCTTCGTCGCCTGGTTCTGGGCCTACTTCGACGTTGCGCTTTATGCCAATGAGGCGGCGCAGTTTCAGCGCACCGAGCTGACCGGCGGCACCTGGCCTCCCGCCGGCATCCAGACCTTCGATCCCTGGCACCTGCCGCTCCTGAACACGCTCATTCTTCTGACATCCGGCACAACCGTGACCTGGGCGCACCACGCCCTGATCCATGGCGACCGCAAGGGCGTGAAGCAGGCACTCTGGATCACGGTGGCCCTCGGCATCCTCTTCAGCCTGTGCCAGGCCTATGAGTACAGCCACGCCACCTTCGATTTCGGCGGCCACATCTATGGTGCCACTTTCTTCATGGCGACTGGCTTCCACGGCTTCCACGTCATTGTCGGCACCATCTTCCTCGCGGTCTGCCTCTACCGCGTCTACCTCGGCCATTTCACGCCGAAGCAGCATTTCGGCTTCGAGGCGGCCGCCTGGTACTGGCATTTCGTGGACGTGGTCTGGCTGTTCCTCTTCGCCTGCATCTACGTCTATGGCTATGGAGGCCCTGTGGCGGGCGCCGCCGCGCACTGACACTTTCTTAACCCTGACCGCGCTATCGGCCCTGCCACAAGCCCGCCACAGGCGAGGCGCATTGGCGGGGCCGACGTGTATCTGGAGTATGGAATGCTTGATGGGCACTACCCACCGTTATCGCCCTATGCGACCGGCCTTGCCGGGCGTTGCCCGCGGTGCGGCCAGGGACGGCTCTTCCACGGCTTTATCGCGCTCAATAAAGAGTGCGCGATCTGCAGTCTGGATTTCGATTTCGCTGACGCCGGCGACGGACCGGCCGTGTTCGTCATCATGATGGCCGGGTTCCTCATCGTTGGCGCGGCGCTTTGGGCGGAACTCGTTCTCGCGCCGCCGCTCTGGCTGCATCTTGTTGTCTTTCTGCCGCTGACGCTGGTGATCTGCCTTGGCATGCTGCGCCCTCTGAAGGGGCTGCTCCTGGCTCTGCAATACCGCAACCGTGCATCGGAAGGTCAGCGTGAACGCTGAGGCCAAAACGGGCATCGTAATTCCCGCCGTCCTGACGGCTGTCGCCTTCGTCATCCTTGTCGGCCTGGGAAGCTGGCAGCTTCAGCGCCTGCACTGGAAGGAAGAGCTGATGGCGCGGGTGGCGCAGCGCATCGAGGAGCCACCCGCTCCGCTTCCTCCCAGATCGGAGTGGGCCGATCTTGACTATGCGCGTTGGGAGTATCGTCCGGTCACGCTTCATGGCCGGTTCGATCACGGCCGGGAGGCACGGGTCTACACCTTGCTGAGTGAGCCAAAGGGCCGGGAGCAGGGTGCCGGCTATTTCATCCTGACGCCGCTGTCGCTGGCCGACGGTTCCGGGACAGTGATCGTCAATCGCGGTTTCGTCCCGCAAGAACGCGCCGGCCCTGAGACTCGGTCCGAGGGGCAAACGGAAGGCGACGTCACCGTTACCGGTCTGCTGCGAGCACCGGAGGCGGGAAATATGTTCACGCCTGCGCCGGATCCGCAGAGAAAGCTGTTTTTCTCACGCGATGCCGCAGACATCGCTGCGGGCTATGGCATCACTGATGCGGCGCCGTTCACCGTCGATGCCGATGCGACCTCCAATCCGGGTGGCCTGCCCCAGGGAGGTGAAACCCGGATCGCCTTCCCGAACCGGCATCTGGAATATGCCTTGACCTGGTATGGCCTGGCGGCAGGCCTGCTCGGGGTCTTCGGTGCATGGGCGTGGAGCCGACGGCGCCGGTCCTAACCGCTTCCCTTTTCATCCTTGCCGGCTTCCTGAACCTTGCGTCCGAGCGGGGTAAGCGCGCGCAGGGTCACAAAGGTCATGAAGGCGATGGCGACCGCCACGTCATAAGCTCCCAGTCCAACCGCCGCGCCGATGGCGCCGGTGGCCCAGAGGCTGGCTGCCGTTGCCGTTCCGCGGACCGAATCCTCCAGCCGCAGGATCGCCCCGCCGCCGATGAAGCCCATGCCCGTGATCAACCCCTCCATGATTCGGGCGGTTGCCTCGGGGGAGCCGATCGTGATCCGTTCCGTCGCCTGAATGAAACCGCAGCAGGCGAGGGCCACCAGCGGAAATGTTCTAAGACCGGCAGACCTTTCCCGGCGCTCCCGGTCCCAGCCGATCGGAAGCGCCAGCACATAGGCGGCAACCAAGGCCGCAAAGTGCGGCAGGATATTGCCCGGAATGAGTTGGCCGAGTTGGTCGATCATCTGCCGGGCCCTCAGGCGCTTGCGTCGTCCAGGGCCGCGATGGCTTCTGAACCGAGTGTCAACCGGGCAGCGCCCAGGATGTCGCGCAACTGGTCCAGGCTGGTGGCGCTGACGATGGGAGCGGTTACCGAGGGCCGGGCGATGAGCCAGGCGAGGGCGACCTGCGCCGGTGTGCCGCCAAGCTCGCCTGAGACCTTGTCGAGCGCGGCGAGGATCCGCAGTCCTCGCGCGTTCAGATAGGTGCTCATGCCCTGGCCGCGCGCGCTCTTCCCGAAATCGGCGGCGGATCGATACTTTCCAGTGAGAAACCCGGCGGCGAGGCCATAATAGCAGATGACGCCGACGTTCTCCTCCAGGCAGAGGTTTTCAAGGTCGCCCTCGAAGGCATCCCGGTCATAGAGATTATATTTTGGCTGGAGGCTCTCATAACGGGGCAAGCTCTCACGTTCCGATATGGACAGGGCCGTCTTCAGCCGCTCCGCCTCGTGGTTTGACGCGCCAATGGCTCGCACCTTCCCCTGTCGGATCAACTGATCGTAGGCCCACAGCGTTTCCTCCATGGGTGCCTCGTGGTCGTCCACGTGGGATTGGTAGAGGTCGATCCGATCCGTTTTCAGCCGGCGCAGAGAGCCCTCCACCGCTTCCAGGATGTAGTCCTTCGCCAGGCCCTTTCGTCCGTCGCCAAGATCCCAACCCACCTTGGTGGCGAGCACGACCTTGTCGCGCTTGCGGGAAGAAGCGAGCCATTTTCCGATGATGGTCTCGGACTCGCCACCTCTATTGCCGGGCGCCCACCGCGAATAGCTGTCGGCCGTGTCGATGGCGTTGAAGCCGGCGTCAACGAAGGCATCCAGCAACTGGAATGAGGTCGCTTCATCGGCGGTCCAGCCAAAGACATTGCCACCGAGAACGATCGGGGCAATCTGAAGACCGGAAGAGCCGAGCGTGCGCATGTCCATGAAGCTATCTCCAAGAGGTAAGGCTAAAGGATGTAGATGGGACCGGGGCCCCAGAGGGCAAGGCGCATCCTTGCGTCGGAAGGCCACCGGAACTAGGGTGCGCCGCGATATTTCACGGAACAAACGATGACGTTTTCCTATCTTTCCACGCGCGGTGAGGCGCCTGTTCTCGGCTTCGCCGACGTCATGCTGGCGGGCCTTGCTCGTGACGGTGGTCTTTATGTCCCGCAAAGCTGGCCGGCCCTGGATGCTGCGACGATCGCCGGTTTTGCCGGCGCGCCCTATCAGGACGTCGCCGAGCGCGTGATGCTGCCCTACATCGGCGATCAGTTTCTGAAGGAAGCGCTTCCAGGCCTTCTTGCCGAGGCCTATGCCGGCTTCAGTCATCCGGCCCTTGCGCCCCTGGTCCAGATTGCGCCGAACACCTTTGTTCTTGAGCTGTTCCATGGCCCAACGCTCGCGTTCAAAGACGTCGCCATGCAGCTTCTGGCCAAGCTGATGGACAAGGCGCTTGCCGAGCGTGGCGCCCGTGCCACCATCGTCGCGGCCACCTCCGGTGACACCGGCGGCGCGGCCATCGATGCCTTCAAGAACTCCGAGCGCGTGGACGTCTTCGTGCTGTTCCCCCATGGCCGTGTCAGCGACGTGCAGCGCCGGCAGATGACGACCGTCGATGCGCCCAACGTGCACGCGGTCGCGGTTGAGGGGGACTTCGACGACTGCCAGGCCCTGGTGAAGGCGATGTTCAACGATCATCGCTTTCGCGACCGCCTGGCGCTGGGCGCGGTTAATTCCATCAACTGGGCCCGCATCCTGGCTCAGGTGGTCTATTACTTCACCGCCGCGGCCGCCCTCGGCGCGCCGCACCGCCCCGTTTCCTTTACCGTGCCGACCGGCAACTTCGGTGACATCCTGGCCGGCTGGGTGGCGAAGAAGATGGGCCTGCCGGTGGAGCGTCTGGTCGTCGCCACCAACTCCAACGACATCCTCGCCCGTACGCTGGAGACCGGCCGTTACGAGATGCGGGGCGTTGCCCCCACCTCGTCGCCCTCCATGGACATCCAGATCTCCTCGAACTTCGAACGCCTGCTGTTTGAGGCGGAAGGCCGCGATACGGAAAGCCTGCGCCGCCACATGGCAAGTCTTGCCCAGTCAAAGGCTTTCACCCTTGGAACCGGGGCGCTGACCCACATTCGTTCCGAGTTCGATGCTGGCCGAACCGGCGAAGCACAGGTCGCTGAGACCATAGCCCGAGTGCGCCGTGAGGCGGGCTATATGCTCGATCCGCATACGGCCGTCGCCGTTTCGGTGGCGGAGCGACAGGCCGGCGATCCGTCTGTTCCCATGGTGGTGCTCGGCACGGCCCATCCGGCCAAGTTCCCCGATGCGGTGGAAGCCGCCTGCGGCGAGCGCCCGGCGCTTCCGCCCGCGGTGGCCGATCGCCTGTCCGGCCCGGAGCGCATGGATGTTGTCTCCAACGATCTTGGCGCCATACAGGCCTTCGTATCGGCGCGCGCCCGCGCGGCGAGAGAGAACGCGGCATGAGCGTCGAGATCTCCCGCCTGTCCAACGGTACGGCGGTCGTCACCGAGAGGATGCCGGCTATTCGCACGGCCTCGCTGTCGGTGGCTTTCGGCGCCGGTGTGCGCTCCGAACAGCCAAGGGAGCATGGCCTCGCGCATTTCCTTGAACATATGGCGTTCAAGGGCACCTCGCGGCGCAGCGCGAAGGATATCGCCGAGGAGATCGAGCAGGTCGGCGGCGATCTCAATGCCGCCACCGGTGTCGAACAGACCGCCTATTACGCGCGCGTACTGGAAGGCGACGTGCCGCTCGCCATGGATATCTTGTCGGACATCGTCGCCGATCCGATATTTGATCCCGCCGAGGTACGCCGTGAAAAGGGCGTCATCGTGCAGGAGATAAGCGCGGTGGACGACACGCCCGACGACCTCATCTTCGATCTTGTCCAGGAAGCCGCCTTTCCCGATCAGGCGCTCGGCCGCTCGATCCTTGGCACGCCCGGAACAGTCAAGGCGCTGAAACGGCAGGACCTGATCAGCTTCCGCGAGGCGCATTACTGCGCGCCGCAGGCGGTGGTGGCGGCCGCCGGCGCGGTGGACCATGCCCATATCGTGAAACTGGCTGAAGATCATCTGGCCCTGGGGCAGGGTAAGCCCGCCATGAAGGACCCGGCGCTTTTCAAGGGCGGCGAGCGGCGGATCGATCGCGATCTGGAGCAGGCGCATGTCGCGCTCGTGTTTCCCGGCCGCGCACTGGTTGATCCCGCGACCTATGCCATCCAGATCTATGCCAATATTCTCGGCGGGGGCATGTCCTCGCGCCTCTTCCAGGAAGTGCGTGAGAAGCGCGGTCTTGCCTATTCCGTTTATGCCTTCCACTGGTCCTACGCGGACACCGGAATGTTCGGCGTCTACGCGGGCACCGGGGAGAATAGCCTTGCCGAGCTCATGTCGGTGACGCTGGACGAGATGGCAGAGACTGCCGCCACGCTGACCGAGCGGGAGGTCATTCGCGCGAAGGCGCAGATGCGCATGGGGCTGACCGTCTCGCTGGAGCAGCCGAGCAGCCGCATTGAGCAGATGACACGTCACATGTTCGCCTTCGGCCAGCCGCTGGAAGCCGCCGACATCCTGGAAAGGCTCGAGGCGACGACGGTGGAAGATGTCCGTCACGCCGCGCTCGCCGCGCTCCAGGGCCCCATGGCGCTTGCCGCGGTTGGTCCCATCGCTGGTCTCGCCAGCGTGGATCGTCTCGCCCAACGCGTTGGCGCTCAGGCGGCTTGATCGGGGAGGGTTGCGGTTTGGCCCTGTTCCGAACCTTTCCCTCAAGCCCGATGCTTCCCGTGCTTTATCGAGGCGGGCTTTATCTTCGCATGCCGCAGCTCGGGGATTTCGACCAATGGGCCGAACTGAGAGCCGCGAGCCGCAGTTTCCTGCAGCCTTGGGAGCCGCTGTGGCCGGCGGATGATCTGACCCGGCCATCCTTTCGCCGCCGCCTGCGCCGCTACGGCGACGAGATCCGCGAAGACAGCGCCTATCCGTTTTTCCTCTTCCGTCAGTCCGATGATGTTCTGCTTGGCGGGCTCACTTTCTCCAACGTTCGCCGCGGGGTCGTCCAGGCCACGACACTCGGTTACTGGATGGGCTCGCCTCACGCGGGAAAGGGTCTAATGACGGAAGGTGTGCGGGCATGCCTTCCCTTCGTCTTCGGCCATCTCGGCCTGCACCGCCTGGAGGCAGCCTGCCTGCCCTCCAACGCATCTTCCATCCGTCTCCTCGAAAAGGTCGGATTCAAGCGCGAAGGCATTGCGCGCCGCTACCTCTGCATCAACGGCCGCTGGCAGGATCATATCCTCTACGGCCTGCTGGCGGACGATCCGCAAGGATAACGGCGTTTTCGACGAAGCCTTGGCCCCGGGAAAGAGACGGGGATGATGCCACTTCACGGAGCGAACGTGCCTTGCGAAGCCTGACAGGTAGGGTTACCACTGCGTTCATCGTGTCGGCAAAGCCACACGGGGAGGTTTTTTACGTTGCGTAACCTGCGCGCCGCCCTGCCGGTGCTCCTCGTGGTTCTGATTCTTGCATGCGCGGGAAGTCCAGCTTCCGCGTTGACGGCTGTTCTCGTTCCGCAGGACGTTCCGGCCATCGATCTGACGCGAGTGGCCGAGCGTTATGACACGGCGACTGACCGGGTACAGGTGTCGACCGCGCCGGGAGCCGACGGCATCGTGCGGCGGATCGAAGTGCGAAGCCGCACTCCGGGCAGCGACTCCAACTGGCTGGTTCTGGCCCTCACCAACAATTCCGACGAACAGATCGACCGGCTTCTGGTTGCGCCGCATTACCGGCTGGTGGGCTCCGGCGTGATCTGGCCTGATCTCGGGTCTGAGCGGATTGCCGCCGTCACCGCCAGCCAGGGCTTCCGCCCCGAGCGCGAAGCCTCGCGCGACGCCGACATCTTCCGTGTGACGCTGGATCCCGGCTCGACCGTCACCTTCGTCCTCGAGCTTGCCGGCAACAGCCTGCCGCAGCTCTACCTGTGGCAGCCCGACGCCTATAAGGACAGCGTCAACAATCTGACGCTCTACAAGGGCATCGTGCTCGGCATCGCCGGCCTTCTGGCGTTGATTCTGACCATCGTCGTGGTGGTCAAGGGCAGCCTCATGTTCCCCGCCGCGGCGGCACTCGCCTGGGCCGTTCTGCTCTGGCTCTCCATCGATTTCGGCTTCTGGCACAAGATCCTCGATCTGAGGGCCGCCACCGACGGCATCTATCGCGCGGGCGCCGAAGCGCTTCTCGCGGCGACCCTGATCGTCTTCCTGGTCGGCTATCTCAATCTCAATCGATGGCATGTGCGCTTTGTCCATATCGCGGCGGCCTGGTTCATCGGCATGCTCGCCCTCGTCGGCATCGCGCTGTTCGATCCGGAGATCGCCGCTGGCATCGCCCGCATCTCCCTGGCGGCGGTCGCGGTGCTGGGCTTCGGCGTCGTTGTCTGGCTGGCGCTGCACGGTTTCGACCGCGCAGTCATGCTGATCCCCACCTGGCTCTTCATGGTCGCCTGGGTGGCGGCCGGCGGCCTCGCGGTTTCCGGCATCCTGGCCAATGACGTGGTCGCTCCCGCATTGGTTGGTGGTATCGTGCTCATCGTGCTCTTGATTGGCTTCACCGTCATGCAGCATGCTTTCGCGGGAGCGGGGCTGGCGGCGGGCCTTGGATCTGACCTTGAGCGCCGGGCGCTCGCCATCACAGGCTCGGGCGATGTGGTCTGGGACTGGGATGTCTCCGCCGATCGCATCAGCATCAGCCCCGAATTTGAACACACACTCGGCATGAAACCGGGCTCGCTGCAAACCGCGGCCGCCGCCTGGCTGGATATTCTCCATCCCTTCGACCGCGATCGCTTTCGTGCCGCGCTTGATTCGGTTGTGGCCGAGCGGCGGGGGCGGCTGTCGGAGACCTTCCGATTCCGCGCGCAAGACGGCCATTACCATTGGATGCTGCTGCGGGCCCGCCCTGTGGTTGCCATCCATGGCGAGGTCACCCGGTGCGTCGGCACGCTGCTTGACGTGACGGAGTCGCGGACCGCCGAAGAGCGCCTGCTGCACAACGCGGTGCACGACAATCTCACCGGCCTGCCCAATCGGGAACTCTTCCTTGATCGCATCTCCGGCGCGCTTGCCTTTGCCCGGAAGGATGGCGACCTCAGGCCCACGGTCCTGATCATTGATATCGACGGCTATAAGCGCGTCAACGAGGCGGTCGGCCTCACTGTGGGCGACACCATTCTCCTCACCATCATCCGCAGGCTCGGCCGCCATCTGAAGCAGGTCGATACGCTGGCGCGGATCAGCGGCGATCAGTTTGGCATTTTGCTCCTGTCGGAGAACAAGCCCGATCGCATCACCGACCTTGCCGACCAGCTGGTGAAGGCGATCCGCACCCCGATTTCCTTCGGCGGACGGGACATCGTCTTGACCGCCTCGATCGGTCTTGCGCTGACCGAGCCGAAAACGACGATCAACCGCGATGATCTCGTGCGCAATGCCGAAGTCGCCATGATGCACGCCAAGCGCCTCGGTGGCGACCACATCGAGATCTTCAAGCCGACGATGCGGACGGCGCGGACGGATCATCTTCTCGTCGAGGGAGAGCTGCGCCGGGCGCTTGAACGTGACGAGATCCAGCTCGTTTATCAGCCGGTGGTGCGCCTGGAAGACCGCACCATTGCCGGCTTTGAGGCACTGCTGCGCTGGAACCATTCACGCTATGGCCGCCGGCCTCCGGCCGAGTTCATCTCCATCGCGGAAGAAACGGGTCTCATCGTCGACTTCGGCCAGTTCGCTCTCGAGCGCGCCGCCCGGCAGTTGTCGCTGTGGCAGCGCCGCCTGCCGGTCGATCCGCCGCTGTTCATGACCGTGAACGTCTCTGCCAAGCAGTTCGTCCGTCAGGACCTCGTCCAGGACGTCAAAAGCGTGATCTCGCGCGCGCTTGTCGCCCACAATTCGCTGAAGCTGGAAATCACCGAAAGCGTGGTGATGGAAAATCCGGAGCACGCCGAACGCATCCTGGAAAAGCTGCGCGATCTCGGCGTCGGCCTCGCGCTGGATGATTTCGGCACCGGCCACTCAAGCCTTGCCTACCTGCAGCGTTTCCCCTTCGACACGTTGAAGATCGACAAAAGTTTCGTGCGGCCGCAAGCCCGTGGCCAGCGCTCGGCGCTGCTGCGCTCGATCATCCAGATGGGCAAGGACCTGGAACTCGACATCGTGGCGGAAGGTGCGGAAACCGATTCCGATGCGGTGGAACTGTTCCACCTCGGCTGCCCCTATGCCCAAGGCTATGCCTTCGGCGAGCCCATGAACGTGGAGCAGGCCGAACGGCTGCTCGGCATCGCCACGGAAACCTCGGCGGTCTCCTCGGCAAGCAAGATCGTCTTTGGCGCGCTGCGCGCCTGACAGGTCACCTGTGAAATGGCTGGCAGGTCAGGCGTGGCCGGCTTCGTCGGACAGCATACCGGGCACCACACCGATCTTTGCCAGGGCACGTTCGTACTTCGTGTTGGCAAGCCCGTCGAAGATGAGTTCCGGATCAGCCGGGCAGTGCAGCCAGCCGTTCTGCTGGATCTCGGCTTCGAGCTGCCCCGGCGCCCAACCAGCATATCCCAGCGCCAGCACGGCCTGATCCGGCCCCTGGCCGCTGGCGATGGCCTTCAGGATATCGAGCGTCGCCGTCAGGCAGATGCCGTTGTCGATGGGCAGCGTCGAGTTCTCGATCATGTAGTCGGAGGTGTGCAGAACGAAGCCGCGTCCCGTCTCCACCGGGCCGCCCTTGACGATCGAGACCGTCTCTGCGCGCGGCGGCAGCGCGATGCGATCGCCTTCAGGCACGATCTCCAGCTGGATCAGCAGTTCCTTGAAGCCGATGTGCGACGCGGGTTTGTTCAGGATGATGCCCATCGCTCCATCGGATGAATGGGCGCAGATATAGATCACGCTCCTGATGAAGCGCTCATCACCCATGGTCGGCATCGCGACGATGATCTGCCCGTCGAGATAGCCTGATGCAGCCGTGTTATCGCGATGCGACCCCAAAATCTCCATAAGCGAAAATGTAGTCCTCCTGGAGGAAATCGGAAAGAGGGGCCTCACGTCGATGTGGCTGGCCGCCTGGGCGCGATGCGACTACATGAACACCTCATGATTCGTGGCATGTTGCTCATCGCGGCCTTTTTGGCCATCACCGGAGTTGCCCGGGCTGAAACCACCTCCGCCTGGGCGGGCGATGGTTCATCGGCTATCCGCCTTATCTCGGGTCGGGCACCGGAGGCTGACGGCAGCAGCATCGTCGGCATTGAAATCCGCCTCCAACCGGGCTGGAAGACGTACTGGCGTGAACCTGGTGAAAGCGGCATCCCGCCACGCTTCGACTGGGCCGGATCGGAAAATCTGAAAAAGGCGGACGTTCTTTTCCCGGCACCCAAGCGCTTCAAGGAAGGCGATAGCTGGACAGTGGGCTACGACCGGAGCGTGGTGCTGCCGGTGCGGCTGATCCCAGAGGATCCGGCCAGACCCGTTCGGCTTGCGCTGTCCATGGACTACGCCGTCTGCGAAAAACTCTGTGTTCCCGCTCACGGTCAGGTTCACCTGCAGCGGGGCCCGCAGGATGCCGTCGACCGCTACACGGCCGCGAACATTGAAAAATCGCTGAAGAGGCTGCCGAGAAAGGCAACTCTCGATAGCTCAGATGTTCCCTCCGTTTCCGTGAATCGCGCCGACAACGGTGCCCTGATCATCGCGGTGAGGGGCGATGGAGAGGCCGATCTTTTCGCCCATGGCGATGGTCGCTGGTCACCGCCTTTGCCGATATTCAAGAAAGAGGATGCCGAGGGGCGCCGCCTGTTTTACGTCAAGACCAACAAGGCCCCGGCAGGCGCATCCCTGTCGCTTGTGGCGGTTTCGGGAGAGACGGCATCCGAAATCGTGCTCGACGCCAGGACGTCGTCGCCTTAAAACCGATCGCACACAACAACGGCACTCATCCACGGGCTTTTCCATGACGATCAAGATCGGCGACCGCCTTCCCGACGCGACTTTCACCGTGATGACGGCGGACGGTCCCGCACCGAAGACCACGAACGATATTTTCTCTGGCCGCAAGGTCGTGCTCTTCGCCGTTCCCGGCGCTTTCACGCCGACCTGCCATCGCAATCACATGCCGGGCTTCGTGAATAATGCGGACGCCATCAAGGCTAAAGGCGTCGATGCCATAGCGGTGACCGCGGTCAATGACGTCTTCGTCATGAATGCCTGGGCTGAGGCCTGCGGCGGCAAGGGCAGCATCGAGTTCCTGGCAGACGGATCAGGAGCCTTCGCCAAGGCTCTGGGGCTCAGTATGGATCTCAGCGAACGCGGCCTCGGACTGCGCTCAAAGCGCTACGCCATGGTGGTCGAGGACGGCGCCGTCACGCACCTCGGATTGGACGAGACGCCGGGTAAAGTCGAAAGCGCTTCGGCGGAACAGGTACTGTCAGCCCTCGGCTGACAGCTCGTTCAAGATGATTTGGCGAGCGCCTTAAACGGCGCCATGCCTGAGCGTGCCAGTTCATCGGCACGCTCATTCATTTCATTGCCAGCATGGCCGCGCACCCAGTGCCAGGTCACGTCATGGACGTTGATTGCGGCATCCAGCTTCATCCAGAGGTCCTGGTTCTTGACCGGCTTCTTGTCAGCGGTCTTCCAGCCGTTGCGTTTCCAGCCCTTGACCCATTTCATCACGCCGTCACGCAGATATTGGGAATCCGTGTGAAGATCGACCGCGCAGGGACGCTTCAATGCCTCCAGCGCGGCGATGGCGGCGAAGAGCTCCATGCGGTTGTTGGTCGTCGGCGCTTCGCCTCCGGAAAGTTCCTTCTCGACGCCGTTGAACACCAGGATGGCGCCCCAACCGCCGGGCCCGGGGTTGCCGGAACAGGCACCGTCGGTCCAGATCTGCACGCGGCCCTCGCTCATGGTGTCCACCCGTAGGCGCTGATGTCGGTGACGGAGCGGTGGAAGCGCAGCTTCTTCCAATATTCCAGCGGATCCTTCGGCTTGACCAAGGCGCCCGGCGGCACCGCTAGCCAATCCACCAGCCGTGTCAGAAGGAAGCGCAAGGCACTGCCCCGCAGCAGCAGTGGCAGGGCTTGGCATTCGGCCTCCGACAATGGCCGCGCCGCATGATAGGCCGAGAGCAGCGCCCGGGCCTTCGTCGTGTTGAAAGCACCATCAGGCTCAAAGCACCAGGCGTTGAGGCAGATGGCGAGGTCATAGGCAAGCGTGTCGTTGCAGGCAAAATAGAAGTCGATCAGCCCGGAGAGCTTCTGCCCCAGGAAGAAGACATTGTCAGGGAAAAGATCGGCGTGGATCACGCCTTGAGGCAAGCCGTGAGGCCAGGCCTGCTCGATAAAATCGAGTTCATCGACGATCTCCCGCGCCAGCCCCGGCATAACATCGTCCGCCCGGCTGCCCGCCTGCTCCGCCAGCGGCCGCCACCCCGAGACCGACAAGGCATTGGCCCGCTTCAGCGGAAAATCCTGGCCGGCGGCATGAAAGCCGGCGAGCGCCCGGCCAAGCTCGGCGCAATGCACCACCTGCGGTCGTCGCGTCCACATGCCCTCAAGGAAGGTGATGATGGCGGCGGGTCGGCCGCAGAGCGTGCCGAGCGCTTCGCCCGCCGTGTTCTTCACCGGAAGCGGACAGGTGATTCCGCGTGCCGCCAGATGTTCCATCAACCCGAGGAAGAAGGGTAGGTCGGCCGCGTTCACCCGCTTCTCGTAGAGCGTGAGGATGAAGGTGCCCTCGGTGGTGCGCAGCAGGAAATTGCTGTTCTCCACGCCTTCGGCGATGCCCTTGTAGGACAGGACTTCTCCGATGCCATAGGGCACGATGAAGCGCGCGAGTTCGTCGTCGGAAACTTCGGTGTAAACGGCCATGAACGTTATGCGGCAGCGCCGCGCAGGGCGCGCGGCAGGGGGAAGAACACGCTTTCATCCGCGGTAGAGACCGTTTCCACGGCAACGGCATAGCGTTCGGCAAAGGCGTCGATGATCTCTTCCACCAGCACTTCAGGTGCCGAGGCACCAGCCGTGATCCCAAGGGTGGACAGTCCGGTGAAGACCGACCAGTCGATATCGGCGGCCCGCGGCACCAGACGCGCAACCGGGCAGCCGGCGCGCTCGGCCACCTCGCGCAAGCGCTGTGAATTGGATGAATTGGGCGAGCCGACCACAATCAGCCCGTCGCAGTCAGGAGCAACCCGCTTCACCGCCTCCTGCCGGTTGGTGGTGGCATAGCAGATGTCTTCCTTGTGTGGCCCGGTGATAGCGGGAAACCGCTCGCGCAACGCCGCGACGATGTCCGCGGTGTCATCGACCGACAGCGTCGTCTGCGTCACATAGGCAAGGTTCTGCGGATCGCGCGGGATGAAAGTGGCGACATCTTCCACGGTTTCGATCAGCGAAACGGCGCCTTCCGGCAGCTGCCCCATGGTGCCGATCACTTCCGGGTGCCCGGCGTGGCCGACCAGCACGATCTCGCGGCCGCGCTTGTGATGGATTTCCGCCTCCCGATGCACCTTGGTCACAAGGGGGCAGGTTGCGTCGATCCAGAACAGGTTCCGCTGCTCGGCCGCGCTCGGCACGCTTTTGGCAACGCCATGGGCTGAAAAGATGACGGGGCGATCCGCCGAGGGAACTTCGTCGAGCTCGGCCACGAAGATGGCGCCCTTCGCCTTCAGGCCCTCAACCACATATTTATTGTGGACGATTTCGTGCCTCACATAGACGGGCGGGCCATAGAGCTTGAGAGCCTGCTCCACCGCATCGATGGCGCGGACCACGCCGGCGCAAAAGCCGCGCGGCGCACAAAGGAGGACACGAAGAGGAGGCTTGGTCGGTTCGGTCATGGCTCTTGGATGAGTTGGACGGCGCCCCCCGCCTTGTCAAGAGAAGGCCGAGGTGCCTTATAGGGGCACGATCTGCGCAAGGGGAACAGGAAATGGCGAACAGGCGTGCATCCATGGCGCTCGGGCTTCTGGCCACACTGGCACTGGCAGGCTGTGGTTCCACGGGAGACGGCGGTCCTTCCATGGGCCAGACCCTCACCAACCTGGTGTTTCTGAACGAAGCGAACCCGCCCCCCGCGCCGCCTCCGACGGAGGCAAGGAAAGATCTCTATTGCCCGCCGGTCTCGGTGCTTCCAGGGACCGCCGCCATGTCGTCCTATGCCGGCGCTGAAGGGGACCCGATGGCGCTGCGTTATCAGGTCTCCGTTGGCGAGACGGCACGCGAATGTGTTGATCTGGGCGCTGAGGTCTCCATCCGCGTCGGTGTCCAGGGCCGCGTGATCGCAGGTCCCAAGGGCGGCGGCGGCGCCAGCGTCGACGTGCCGATCCGCGTCGTCCTGGTCGATCGCAAGGATAACCCCGTTTACTCCAATCTCACGCGGGTGCGGGCGACCCTGCCGTCGGGCCAGACGCATCAGACCTTCAGCCATGTTGAGGAGGGCCTGACGCTGCCGGTACCTGAAGGCGGCTTGCGCGGCTATCGCATCCTTGTTGGTTTCGATTCTCAGGGTGCACAACGCCGGAATATGGGCCGCGGCAGTTGACTCTCGGGCAGGTGCGGGAAAGATAGCGTCGTTCGCAGATGCACGCGGGAGAGACCGGCCTGACAAGGCCGGCGCCGAAGGCGCAACCGCCCCGGAAACGCTCAGGCAAAATGGACCGCGTGCGAAGAACACTCTGGAAAGCAGCCGGGATGAAGGTCCCGGCTCACCGACGGAGTAAGCGGCGACGTTAAAAGCGTCACGTGAATCTCTCAGGTTCAGCGACAGAGGGGGTACGTGCGGGACGAGGTCCCGTATGTGCGTTTGTCTCTGACCGGAACCTGATCGATGGATGTTTCCGCCGACCTGAAGACCACGCCGCTGACCGAAGCCCATAAGGCGCTGGGCGCGCGGATGGTGCCCTTCGCGGGCTATCTCATGCCGGTGCAATATGCACTTGGCGTTCTGGGGGAGCATCTCTGGACGCGCGAGCACGCGGGCCTCTTTGACGTTTCGCACATGGGGCAGGGCCGCCTTGTCGGCCCCGACCATGAAACGACGGCGCGCGCTCTGGAGGCTCTGGTTCCCTCCGATATCCTCAATCTCGCGCCCGGCCAGCAGCGGTATTCCCTTCTCCTGTCGGGTGAAGCCGGCATCCTCGATGACCTGATGGTGTCGCGGCCGGCCTCGCCGGATCTGGATGGCCAGATCGTGCTCGTGGTCAATGCGTCCAACAAGAGCGCGGATTGGGACCATATCTCCCAGCGGCTTCCGGCGGGCGTGGAACTGCGGCCGGCGGATGACCTTGCCCTGCTGGCCCTTCAGGGGCCTGAAGCCGTCGATGTCTTCTCCCGCTTCTGCCCGGCCGCACGTGATCTCGCGTTCATGCGCTGCGGCAGCTTTGATGTCCAAGGCATTCCGGTGGAGGTCTCGCGCTCCGGTTACACCGGCGAGGACGGTTTTGAGATTTCGGTGGCGGCCCGGGGCGCGGAAAAACTCTGGAACACTCTGCTGGGTGAGCCTGAGGTGCGGGCGATCGGTCTTGGCGCGCGCGACAGCCTGCGGCTTGAGGCGGGGTTATGCCTGCACGGACATGACATCGACGCCTCCGTCAATCCTGTCGAGGCGGATCTTGGCTGGGCGATCCAGAAACGGCGTCGGCTCGAAGGCGGATTTCCCGGCGCCGATATCATTCTCCGCGATCTGGAGAACGGGCCCGCCCGCAAGCGCATTGGGCTGCGTCCGACCGGCAAGGCGCCCGCTCGCGAGGGCTGCGAAATTCAAAGCGCGGGGGGTGAACCGATCGGACGCGTCACCTCCGGCGGCTTCGGCCCCAGCGCGGATGGTCCCGTGGCCATGGGCTATGTCGATGCGCCGCACGCTCAAGTGGGCGCCTCCGTCAATCTTATCGTGCGCGGCGAGCCGCGGCCGGCAACGATCGCGCCGATGCCCTTCGTCCCGCACCATTACAAACGCTGAGCATCAGGAACACCGAGCATGTCGACACTTCGCTACACCAAAGATCATGAATATGTCCGCGTCGAAGGCGATGTCGCCGTCGTCGGCATAACGGACTTCGCGCAAAGCCAGCTGGGAGATGTCGTCTATGTCGAGCTTCCCGCCGCGGGCAAGAAGGTGACCAAGGGCGGCGAGGCGGCCGTCGTGGAAAGCGTGAAGGCCGCCAGCGAGGTCTACGCCCCGGTCAGCGGCGAAGTGGTCGAGATCAACAGCGAGCTGGAAGGCACCCCGGCGCTCGTCAACGAAGACCCGCTCGGGAAGGGCTGGTTCTTGAAGATCAGACTGTCCGATGCCTCGGAACTGGAGGGGCTGATGGATGAGGCTGCCTACAAAAGCCACGTCGGCGAGTGACCATCTCCCGTCGCCATCCGTTCTGTTTGAAATGATCATCTGAGGGCCTGACCCTCACTGAGAGAGCCCAATGCGTTATCTGCCTCTGACACCGGACGATCGCACAGACATGTTGCGCCGGGTCGGCGCCTCCTCCATCGACGCGCTGTTTGCCGACATCCCCGCCAAGGTGCGGCAGACCGAGCTTCCCGATCTGCCGCGTGCGAAGGGCGAGATGGAGGTCGAGCGCATTCTGGGCCGCATGGCCGGCAGGAATGTCTCGGCATCCTCCGTGCCCTTCTTCGTCGGTGCCGGTGCCTATAAGCATCATGTTCCCGCCTCGGTGGATCACCTGATTCAGCGCTCGGAGTTCCTGACCTCCTACACGCCCTATCAGCCCGAGATCGCCCAGGGCACGCTGCAGTATCTTTACGAGTTCCAGACGCAGGTGGCGCTTCTGACGGGCATGGAGGTCGCCAATGCCTCCATGTACGACGGCTCCACTGGCACCGGCGAAGCGGTGCTGATGGCGCACCGCGTCACCAAGCGCCGCAAGGCGGTGCTGTCGGGCGGGCTGCACCCGCACTACCGCGACGTCGTGGAAACGCTCGGCCGTTTCGCAGGCGACAGCATCAAGGCCATGCCGGCCGACGTGCGCGGTGAGGAGGACATACTCGGCCAAATTGACGACGAGACCTCCTGTGTCGTGGTGCAATCGCCCGATGTCTACGGCAATCTGCGAGACCTGCGGCCCATCGCGGAAAAGGCTCATGCCCACGGCGCGCTGCTGGTGACGGTTTTCACCGAGGCCATGTCGCTCGGCCTCGTGGAGTCGCCCGGCGCGCAGGGTGCCGACATCGTGGTCGGCGAGGGCCAGTCCATCGGCAATCCGCTGACCTTCGGCGGCCCCTATGTCGGCCTCTTCGCCACCCGCGAAAAGTTCATCCGCCAGATGCCGGGACGCCTCTGCGGGGAAACCGTCGATGCCGAGGGCAAGCGCGGCTATGTGCTGACGCTGTCGACCCGCGAGCAGCACATCCGCCGCGACAAGGCCACGTCGAACATCTGCACCAATTCCGGTCTCTGCTGTCTCGCCTTCACCATCCACCTTTCGCTTCTGGGCGAAAAGGGCCTGCGCCGCACCGCCGAGACCTGCCATGCCAATGCGGTCCTGCTGGCGGACGCTCTTGAACAGGTGCCGGGTGTCGAAGTGCTGACCGAGGCCTTTTTCAACGAGTTCACGCTCAAGGTGCCGGGCAATGCGGCTGAGGTGATCGAGAAGCTGGCGGAAAAGGGCGTGCTCGGCGGCGTACCGGTATCCCGCCTTGAGCCCGGCAGGCCGGAACTGGAAAACCTGATCCTCGTCGCGTCCACCGAGATCAACACGGACGACGATCGCGCCGCCTATGCGGCCGCACTGAAGGAGGTGCTCGCATGAGCATGAACCGCGAAGGCCGTGGCGCGACCGCCCCCGAAATCCACGAGGTCCACCAGGACCACAAGACCTTCACCGGCAATCGCGCCTTGCGCATCGAGGAGGCGCTGCTGTTCGAGATCGGCCGTCCGGAGGTCACCGGCGTCGATCTTCCCGAGCCGCCGAAGGTGGCAAAGCGCCTCGGCAGGCATGAACGCAAAGCCCCCATCAACCTCCCCGGCCTTGCCGAGCCTGAGGCGGTTCGGCATTACGTGCGCCTCTCCCGGCACAATTATTCCATCGACAACGGCATTTTTCCCTTGGGCTCGTGCACCATGAAGCACAACCCGCGCCTCAACGAGAAAATGGCGCGTCTGCCGGGCTTCGGCGATGTGCATCCGCTGCAGCCGCAGTCAACGGTGCCAGGCGCTATCGAGCTTATCTCAGAGCTGTCGCGCTGGTTGATCGAGCTCACCGGAATGCAAGCCGTTGCCATGAGCCCCAAGGCAGGTGCCCATGGCGAACTGTGCGGCATGATGGCCATCAAGGCGGCGCTCGAGGCCCGTGGCGAAGAACACCGCAAGGTGGTGCTCGTGCCCGATAGCGCCCATGGCACCAATCCCGCCACTGCCGCGCTGATCGGCTTTGAGGTGAAGCCCGTTCCGGCACGCGCCGATGGAACTGTCGATCCGGAGGAGGTGAGGAAGCGCGTCGGTCCCGATGTCGCGGCGATCATGCTGACCAATCCCAACACCTGCGGCCTGTTCGAGCGCGATGTGGTGGAGATCGCCAAAGCGATCCATGATGCCGGCGCTTACTTCTATGCCGATGGTGCCAACTTCAACGCCATCGTCGGCAAGGCCAAGGTCGGTGATCTCGGCGTCGACGCCATGCACATCAACCTGCACAAAACCTTCTCGACACCCCATGGTGGCGGTGGCCCGGGTGCGGGACCGGTGGTGCTGTCCGAGCGCCTTGCCGCTTACGCGCCGCGGCCTTTGGTAGTGTCGGATGGCGGGAATGTCGCCTTGCTCGAACATGCGGAAGGAGGCGCCGCGGAAAGCCTTGGCCGCATGACGGCCTTCCATGGCCAGATGGGCATGTATGTGCGGGCGCTGAGCTATATGCTGAGCCATGGCGCCGACGGCCTGAGGCAGGCCTCCGAAGACGCTGTGCTCAATGCCAATTACATCCGCGCCTGCCTGCAGGACCTTTACTCGGCGCCTGCGGGCGACCGCCCATGCATGCATGAGATCCTATTCGACGACAGTTTCCTCGAGGGCACCGGCATCACCACGCTCGACATCGCCAAGGCCATGATCGACGAGGGTTTCCATCCCATGACGGTCTATTTCCCGCTCGTGGTTCATGGTGCCATGCTGATCGAACCGACGGAGAGCGAGTCGCGCGCGAGCCTCGATTTCTTCATCGCCGCCATGCGGGATCTCGCCATGGCGGCAAAGGCGGGGGATACCGCGCGGTTCAAGGAAGCACCGCGCTACGCGCCGCGCCGCCGCCTTGACGAGACCCGCGCCGCCCGTCAGCCGAAATTGCGCTGGCAGGCTCCTGAGCCCATGGCGGCGGAAGCGGCCGAGTAGACCCGTCTACCGGCTGTTGTTGGGCAAGGCCCCGGGCTGCTCGCGCTGGCCGGGGTTATTGGCCGGCACGTCGCGAACCGTTTCATCCTGGCCGGACAGGTCACCGTCGCCGGTGCTGCCGACATAGGTGTTGTAGACGAACCATCCGCCGCCGAGCAGGATGACGACGGCCAGGATCACAGCATGGGAGCGCTTCATGACGGGGACGCTCCCGCTGCCGGACGCACCTTGCTCGCGGTCGGGCCGGTGTCGCCATCCTCCTCGACATAGTGAACGCTATCGCCGCGTTTCAGATCTTCGAAATTGCCGCCGAGCAGGCTGTTGCGGTGGAAGTAGAGCAGGGCGCCCGACGAGGTCATCAGGAAGCCGTAGTCCTCCTCCGGATGCATCTCGGCGACCTGGGCCAGAAGCTGGCTGGAGGTGTCGTTGACGTGGGTCTTGGTGCGGCCCTGCTGCTTCTGTTTGAAATCCAGCAAGCGCCGTTCGGCGATGCTGAAGGATTCGTTCAAAGCCTGCCGCATATCCGGGTTCTGGTATTTCTTGGTCAAATGATCGGGCTCGTGAGCGACGACAATGTCCTTGTGACCGGGAACGCTGAGTTCGATTCGTACCACCGGCGGCGTCGCGGAACCTGACGAGTGGGCCATTTTGTCGATGCGGACCCGCGCCGTGATCAGCCTCGGATAGATCTCCTCCAGGCGGGCGACCCGTGCCTCGATCTCCTTCTTCACCCATTCCGACGATTCGATCTGGTGAAACGCGATCTCGATGGGAATCTGCATGGCAAATCGCTCCTCTGACGTGAACCCCTGAGGGATCAACGTCTGCCGGACCTCGGATGGTTCCCAGGCGGGTTCATCACTTCAAGTCCGCGCGGAATGCACAACCAGATCAGCAGCTTACCGGAGCATGCGGAATCGATTCACGCGATGCTTCTGAAACAGAACCTGAAGTATCCCGTCATTTAAGATCGCCGCAGGGGATCCTTAGGTTGTGGCTGTGCGCCCAAAAACGCGATCGTGAAGGAATGTGAGGAGGTCAGGTGGTTGCGGGAAATCTGCCGGCCAACAAGGGAGCTCGGCCGGCGGAAATCAGTGAGCAAGGGCCCGCTTCTTTCGGCACGCATTTCGACTCCCGACAGTAAAAACAACCGTAAGCAGTTGTTAACCCTAATCTTTAGCGCGTTATTTACGTTAACGGTCCATCCTCCGTTTCGTGCTGATTGTGCATATGCGGGAGGATGTTGGTGTCTCAGGTTGTGCGTGCTCCGGCTCCTTCCGCATCGATACAGAATGCGTCTGGCCAGCTCATAATTGGTGACTGCATCGCGGCGCTGTCAGACCTGCCGCCGGCCTCCGTCGATCTCGTCTTCGCCGATCCGCCCTATAACCTTCAGCTTCAGAACGAACTGCAACGTCCCGATCTTAGCGTCGTTGACGCCGTGGATGATGCCTGGGACCAGTTCGAGAGTTTCGAAGCCTACGACAATTTCACACGCGCCTGGCTTCTCGCCGCGCGGCGGGCCATGAAGCCCAGCGCGACGCTGTGGGTGATCGGCTCCTATCACAACATCTTCCGTGTCGGCACGATCCTGCAGGATCTCGGCTTCTGGATCCTCAATGACGTCGTCTGGCGCAAGACCAACCCCATGCCGAACTTCCGCGGGCGGCGCTTCACCAACGCGCATGAGACCATGATCTGGGCGGCTCGCGGGCCGGATGCGAAGGGCTATACCTTCAACTATGAAGCCTTGAAGGGCGGCAATGAAGATCTTCAACTGAGGTCGGATTGGCTCTTCCCCATCTGCACCGGCGAGGAGCGCTTGAAGGACGAGGATGGCCGGAAGGTTCATCCGACGCAGAAGCCCGAAGCGCTGCTGTCGCGCGTGCTTCTGTCAGCCTCCAAGCCTGGCGATGTGGTGCTTGATCCCTTCTTCGGTTCCGGCACCACCGGCGCTGTCGCCAAACGCCTTGGCCGCCGGTGGATCGGGATCGAGCGCGACCGCACCTATGCGGCGGCGGCGCAGGCGCGGATCGATGCTGTTGAGCCTCTGCCGGAGGGCGCTATCGCGGCCGCTCCATCCAAGCGGGAAGCGCCGCGCGTCGCCTTCGCGGAAGTGGTGACACGTGGTCTGGTGCAGCCCGGCGCGATGCTGCGCGATGCCAAGGGCCGTATCGAGGCCATGGTCCGTGCCGACGGCACTCTGGCCTGGGGCTCGGTGGTGGGCTCCATCCACCGCATCGGAGCCTTGGCGCAGGATGCGCAAGCCTGCAACGGCTGGACCTTCTGGCATGTGAAAACGGATAAGGGCCTCAAGCCCATTGACGAACTTCGCGCGGTCATCCGGCGCGAACTGGCACACGCGGGGGCCTGAGCGCCAGGACGGCGCTTGACCCCAGAAGCGGGTCCCGCGGCGGCGGGCGGTTTGTCCTCCAGTACGACCGTCGCCGCGGGAACAGCCTATCTCCTCGCAAGCTCCACGGCCTTGCGGAAGACGCTGGGCAGGGCTTCACTGTCGATCGAAGCCGGTGCAGCCCACCAGGCTCCTTCGGGCGCCACCGCCGTCTGCGGCAGATCGGCGGCAAAGACCTCCAGCGTCAGCGCGAAATGGCTGAACACATGGGTGACGACGCCGGTCCTGATCCGCCAATCGGCCGGAAACGGCGCCTGTGTGAGAACAGTGTCCCGATCCAGTCGTGGCCCCCAGGGCGTGGTCGGCAGTTCCGTCATTCCGCCGAGGAGCCCCTTCGGGGGCCGGCGGCGCAGCAGGATGGCCCCGTCCGGGCGCCTCGCCCAGAAGGCGGCGCCGAAGCGTTCCGGCTTTGCGGGTTTGGCTGCTTTCCGGGGAAGGCTGTCCTGAATGCCTTTCGCACGCGCCTCGCAGGCCGTGGCCCAGGGGCAGAGCACGCAGGCGGGCCTCTTCGGCGTGCAAATCGTTGCGCCGAGATCCATGACGGCCTGCGCAAAATCTCCCGGCCGTTCGTCCGGCGTCAGCGTTCCCGACAATGTCCTGAGGCGCGGCTTTGATCCTGGAAGGGGCTCCTCCACGGCAAAAAGCCGCGCCACGACACGCTCCCAGTTGCCGTCCATGGGTGTCGCCTTGAGGTCGAAGGCGATGGCGGCGACGGCAGCGGCCGTGTAGGGGCCGATGCCGGGAAGGGTTAGAAGCTCAGCCTCGCTGGAGGGGAAGATCCCGTGATGCCGGTCCATCACGGCCTTGGCGCAGGCGTGCAGATTTCGCGCACGGGCGTAATAGCCAAGACCTGCCCAGAGCTTCAGAACCTCCTCCACCGGCGCCCCGGCCAGGGCCGCGACATCAGGAAAGCGGGTGAGGAAGCGCAGGAAGTAGGGCGCGGCGGCAACCGTCGTCGTCTGCTGCAGCATGATCTCGGAAAGCCAGACACGGTAGGGGTCGGCTTTCTCACCCGGCAGCGCGCGCCAGGGCAGGCGCCGCCGGTGGCGGTCGTACCAGGCAAGTAGCGCCCCGGCCTCCGGGCGGTTCAGCGGGGCAGCTCCAGGCAATGAAAAATCTCTCCAGGACACGGCACCCCTGACATGGCAGGAGCGCTTGGTCGCGACAAGGGCCCTGCGGGAAGGCGGACATCGTGACGCGAGGGAGCCAATGACGATCGGCGGAGCAAAGTGTAATCTTACCGCCCATGAGCCAGCCGCCCACCCGCAGAAAGACGAAGACCCTCG
Organism: Agaricicola taiwanensis; assembly: GCF_014635245.1. GTDB lineage: Bacteria > Pseudomonadota > Alphaproteobacteria > Rhizobiales > Methylopilaceae > Agaricicola > Agaricicola taiwanensis. Next base: position 1,097,255 of record NZ_BMCP01000001.1, read on the forward strand.
CCGAGCTGATCCCCGGCTGCATGAGCGACGCCCTCGCGGCGCAGGGCTTCGCCAATGCCGATATCATCAGCAACTGGCCCGCCATCGTCGGGCCGCAGCTTGCCGGCTACTGTCAGCCCATCAAGCTGCAATGGCCGCCACGTGGTCCGGCGAGCAACCCTGGCGCGCCGCGCCCGCAAGCGGTCCTTCTGGTGCGGGTGGAGAGCGCCTTTGTGCTGGAGCTGCAGCACAGCGCTGCCATTGTGATCGAACGCGTCAACCGCTATTTCGGCTGGGCCTGCGTCGGCCAGCTTCGTTTCCGCCAGGGACCGATCGAGCGCGCAAAGCCTCCCAAGGCGCCGCTGCAGGCGGATGCCGCCACCAAGGCCCATGTGGCGGCCATGGTTGGTGATGTGGCTGACGAGCGGCTGGGAGATGCCCTGCGGCGCCTGGGCGAGGCGGTGACCATGCGGGAAAGCGCAAAGATCACTCGCAAGTGACCTTGCGTCCCCACTCTTGCCATGATTTCAGGATCGCAAATAGGCTAACGCTAGCCTCGTGCTGAACCTGAGCGACAGAAGGAAGATCCAGTGCGCGCCACCCGCCGTGAATTTTTGAACGCAGCTGCCGGACTGGCGATCGTCGCTGGCCTCGCGCACGTCACGGGTCTGTCCGTGATCAATCCTGCGGCCGCGCAGTCTCCGTCCGTCGAAGACCTGATGGCTGAGGGACCGCTTCCGGACAAGGCGTTGGGCGATGCCAATGCGCCGGTCACGATCGTTGAATATGCCTCGCTCACCTGCTCCCATTGTGGTGACTTCCACGCCACGGTCTATCCGGTGCTCAAGTCGAAATACATCGACACTGGCAAGGTGCGCTTCATCTTCCGAGAGTTCCCGCTCGACAATTTCGCCGCCGCGGGATTCATGCTGGCGCGCTGCGCCGAGGGCGACCAGTACTTCCCCATCGTCGACGCCTTCTTCAACCAGCAGAAGGCCCTGTTCAACGCCTCCGAGCCGTTCGCTTGGCTGACCACCTTTGCCAAGCAGGTGGGCTTCACCCAGGAAAGCCTGGAAGCCTGTCTCGGCAATCAGGAGCTTCTGGACCAGGTGCAGGCCGTGCGCCAGCGGGCATCGGAGAAATATGGGGTCGAATCGACGCCTACCTTCTTCATCAACGGCAAGATCCAGCGTGGCGCCATGAGCATCGAGGAGCTGGAGAAGATCCTTCAGCCGCTTCTCCCCAGCTGAATCGGATCGAAGGCTTGGCATTTCCAGGCTGAAGCCCGATTTTGAGACCGAGACATGCGCCGCGGGTGGCGCATGATCCGGCGCGGGATTGGTGCGCCGCATTAGACTGGGCCTCATCGCCGCATGAAGCTGACACGCCTTCGTCTTCACGGCTTCAAGTCCTTCGTTGATCAGTCCGACTTTCTCATCGAGCCGGGCCTGACGGGCATCGTCGGGCCCAATGGGTGTGGCAAGTCCAATCTGGTCGAAGGGCTGCGCTGGGTCATGGGCGAGAGTTCGCACAAGACGCTCCGCGCCGCTGAGATGGATGACGTCATTTTCGCGGGCTCAAAGGAGCGCCCGGCGCGGAATGTCGCTGAAGTCGGCCTGACCCTTGATAATTCGGCTCATGAGGCGCCGCAGCCCTGGACGGCGGAAGAAACGCTGGAAGTCGCTCGCCGTGTCGAGCGCGGGAAAGGCTCCTCCTATCGGATCAACGGGCGCGAGGTGCGCGCTCGCGACGTGCAGATCCTCTTCGCCGATGCCTCGACCGGAGCGCGCTCGCCCTCGCTTGTGCGCCAGGGCCAGGTGGGCGAAATCATCAACGCGAAGCCGGAAGCCCGCCGCCGCGTATTGGAGGAGGCAGCTGGAATCGCCGGCCTTCATGTGCGCCGTCACGAAGCGGAGCTCAGGCTGCGGTCGGCCGAACAGAATCTCCTGAGGGTGGAAGATGTGGTCGGGCGGCTGACCGTACAGATCGAAAGCCTCAAGCGGCAGGCCCGCCATGCCGGCCGCTATCGCCAGATCTCCGCGGAAATCCGCCGGCTGGAGGCCGTCGTGCTGGAGCGGGCCTATGCGGCCGCCGTGGCAGACGCCGGTGATGCCCGGCGGGCGGTGGAGGAGGCTGAGCGGCTCGTTGCCGAGGAACTCCGACATCAGGGTGAAGCGGCGCGGGCGGAAGGGGTTGCGGCCCATGCGGTTCCACCCTTGCGTGAGACCGCCGCCGGCAGCATCGCCGCGGTTGAACGCATTCGCCACGCCATCAACGATCTCGACCGGGAGGAGAAGCAGGCGGCCAGCCGGCTGGTGGAGGTCGAGCGTCAACTCGGCGCCATCGCCGGGGATATGGCCCGTGGTGAGGCGCTTCTCCAAGACGCCGCCGCCAGCTTGGAACGCCTCGCGGGGGAGGAAGCGGCCCTGGGCGATGACACGGACGGCGCGGCAGCCGAGGCTGTCGCAGAGACGCGCTGGCAGGAGGCCGAACGGGCACGCGTGGCTGCGGAGAAAACCCTGTCCGATCGCGCCTTGGCCGCGGCCGAGCGCCGCGCCGCACAGGACGCGCTGGTGAGGGCAGAGCGTGATGCGACCGATCGGGCGGAACGTCTCACGCTTGAGATCGACAAGAACCGGCGGCTGATGGAAAGCCTGGAGCGCGAGCAGGCGCAGGATCCCATCACGGCATTGGCCGGTGAGGCCGAGCAGGCCGATGCGGCGCTGGCGCAGGCGGAGGCTACGCGGCAGGACGCCGATGCGGAACTCCAGCGCGCGCGGGATGCAGAGCTCGCCGCGGCCGCTCCATTGAAGGAAGCCGAGGCCGAACTGCGGCGCTATGAGGTGGAGCGCGATACGCTGGCGCGTCTGGTCGCGGCCGGTTCGAGCGGCGATGGCGCGCCGCTGCTGAATGAGCTGACCGTCGAACCGGGCTGGGAAACGGCGCTCGGTGCGGCTCTGGCGGAAGCGCTGGATGCGCCGAAGGACCGCTGGCGGGCATTGCCGCCGCTTGCGGCGGTTGAGTTTCCTCAAGGCGCGATACCGATCGCCGGCCGTGTAAAGGCGCCAGCCGAACTTGCCCGTCGTCTCGCCTTCATCGCCGTCGTGCGCCAGGAGGATGGGGCTGGGCTCCAGGACGCGTTGGCGCCGGGACAATCGCTCGTCAGCTTTGAGGGGGACCTCTGGCGCTGGGACGGCTTCACCGCCGCTTCCACCGCACCATCTCGGGCAGCTCTGAAGCTGGCCGAGCGCAACCGCCTCGCAGAGGTTGAGGGCCACGTCCTCAACGCGCGGCAACAGGCGGAGGCCCGGCGTCGGGATGCGGAGAAGGTCCGCCAGGTCCTGAGCGAGGCGCAGGAGAAAGAGAAGCAGGCCGCGCGCCTCGCGCAACTGGCGCGGCAGAGAGCCGATGCGCTCCGCACGCAGCGCGCCGCGGCAGAGCGTTCAGTGGCCGAACGCACGGCAAGCCTTGCCGGTATCGCTGCTACGATTGAGCGCCTGCAGCAGGATCTGGCGGAAGCGGAAAAGCGTCGCGCTGATGTGGCCGAGCGCCGCCGGAAGTTGCCTGAGGCTGAAGCGAGCGAGGTGGAGGGTGCTCGCCAGGAGGCGGAGAAGGCCCGTTCCCTTGCGGCGGATCTCAACGCGGCGCGACAATCCATCGCCCGCGAGCGGACACAAAGACAGGCGCGGCGCGCCAGCATCACGGCCGAGCGCCGCGCCTGGCAAGCCCGGCAGGCTGATGCCACAGCCCATCTTGACACCCTTGCCGCACGCAAGGCGGAACATGACACGGAGCGCACGCGCCTGGTGTCACTGCCTGATGATCTTGGAGCGCGCCGCCGGGCGCTTCTCGCGACATTTGATACGGCGGAACAGGAAGCGCGGGAGGCCAGCGACCGCCTGAGCCGGGCCGAAGCCCTGCGGATCGAGGCGGAGCGGGTCGCACGGGCAGCCCTGTCGTCACTCTCGCAGGCGCGTGAAGCGCTGGCGCGAGCTGAAGCCCGCCATGATGCCATGAAGGTACGGGTCGGGGAGGCGGAGGCAAGGCTTCGCGAAACGCTGGGCCGAGGTCCCGCGGGGGTGCCCGAGAGCGAAACCGCCCTTGATGATCTCATGGCCGAGCTCGACAGCCTGAAGCGCGACAGGGAACGTCTCGGTGCTGTGAATCTGCGGGCCGAGGACGAGCTTGTCGAGGTCCAGATGACCTATGATTCGCTGTCCCATGAGCGCGACGATCTCAATGAGGCGATCCGTCAGCTGCGGCAGGCGATCCAGACGCTGAATCGTGAAGGCCGGGAACGGCTTGATGCCGCCTTCACTGAGGTCAACGCCCATTTCGAGCGGCTCTTCGTGACCCTCTTCGGTGGCGGTGAGGCGCATCTCACCCTCGTGGAATCCGACGACCCGCTTCAGGCGGGGCTGGAGATCATGGCGCGGCCCCCAGGCAAGAAGTCGCAGACCCTGTCGCTGCTCTCGGGCGGGGAGCAGACGCTGACCGCTCTCGCCTTGATTTTCGCAATTTTCCTGACCAACCCTGCGCCGATCTGCGTGCTCGATGAGGTCGACGCACCGCTCGACGACGCCAATGTGGAAAGATTCTGTCACCTTCTGAAGGTGATGAGCCATGATACCGCGACGCGTTTTATGATTGTGACGCACAACCCCGTCACCATGAGCCATATGGCCCGGCTGTTCGGTGTCACCATGGCGGAACGGGGCGTGAGCCAATTAGTTTCAGTCGATCTTGAGGCCGCCGAGCAACTGCGTGAGGCCGTTTAAGGCCGGGTCGCGCGATTCGTTCAAAAATGAGCGGGTTAATATCTGGTAAGGCCGCCTTGACTCAGATTCTTGCCATCACTATGGTGCCGCCGAATTTGAAGGGTATGCAGCCTGTGTTTGGAGCGTCAGCTGGCCATGTCCAACGGTGACCGCGACGAGACCCAGGCATCCTCGAATTCAGGTTCGGGCGATCTTTCCGAGAGGCTCAGAAGCATCGACGCAGCGCTTGATCGTGCGCGCTCGAAGCAGAAGGTCGAGACTTCGAAGAACGACCGCCGGGCGACCGACAATCGCGGTTTTGCGGTGGCGCTGAGGCTGTCCTCGGAGTTCATCGCGGGAGTGGTTGCCGGCGGCGGCCTCGGGTGGATGATCGACTATTGGTTCGAGACATCGCCCTGGGGGCTGATTGTGTGTGTACTTCTCGGCTTCGTGGCCGGTGTGCTGAACGTCATGCGCGCCGCCGGGCTGGCTGGACAGGGGCTTGGGGGGACGGCATCTCCGGATGGCGGATCCAAGAGCAGCAAGGACGAGTGAAGAGGCCATATGGCGGATCCGATACATCAGTTTGAGATCAAGAATCTCGTCCCGCTGGGCGAAATCGGTGGCGTTCCCATTGCGTTCACCAATTCAGCCGCTTTCATGGTCGCGACCGTTGCGACGGTCTTCCTCTTCCTCGTGCTCACCACACAGGGCCGCACCCTGATCCCGGGGCGCTGGCAGTCGCTTGCCGAGCTCTCCTACGAATTCGTCGCCTTGACCGTACGACAATCCGCCGGCAATGACGGCATGCGGTTTTTCCCGCTGATCTTCTCGCTGTTCATGTTCGTCCTGGTGGCGAATCTCTTCGGCATGCTCCCTTATGCCTTCACCGTGACGAGCCACATCATCGTCACCTTCGGCCTGGCGGCGATCGTTATCCTCACCGTGATCGTCTATGGCTTCTGGAAAAACGGACTGAAGTTCCTCAAGCTCTTCGTACCGCATGGCATTCCCGGCGTGCTGCTGCCGCTGGTGATCGCCATCGAAGTGATCTCCTTCCTGTCGCGCCCGATCAGCCTCTCCGTTCGTCTCTTCGCCAATATGCTGGCCGGCCACATCACGCTGAAGGTCTTCGCGGGCTTCGTGGCGGGGCTGGGCAGCATGGGTGCCCTCGGAGCTGCCGGTGCGGTTTTGCCTTTTGCTCTCGTGGTCGCGCTCACTGGCTTTGAAATCTTCGTCGCCTTCATCCAGGCCTATGTGTTCACGCTGTTGACCTGCCTTTACCTCAACGACGCGATCCATCCCGGCCACTGAGCAATTCAACGTCAACCTCTTCACTAAAAATCCTACAGGAGTAATCAATCATGGAAGCTGAAGCCGCAAAGTTCCTTGGTGCAGGTCTTGCCACTCTCGGCATGGGCGGCGCCGCAATCGGCGTTGCCAACATCTTCTCCAGCTACCTCGCTGGCGCACTGCGCAACCCCTCGGCTGCCGATGGCCAGTTCGCCCGTCTGATCTTCGGCTTCGCGGTGACGGAAGCTCTGGGCATCTTCTCGCTGCTCGTCGCGCTTCTCCTCCTGTTCGCCGTCTGATCTGGATCGGCGCCTCGGCGCCGGCCCTTCTTGAACCGGTTTGGGATCCATGTCCGACGTCAAAACCCAGGCGATCATTCTTGCTCAAGGCGACCCGGCTGTGCCTCCCATCGCAGCCGAGGAGCGGGCGGCAACGTCTGAGCTCCAGGATAGCGCCCACGGCGGATCCTTCCCGCCGTTCGAAAGCGAAACCTTCGCCTCCCAGATTCTGTGGCTCGCGCTGACCTTCGGCGCGCTCTACTTCCTGATGGCGAAAGTGGCTCTGCCACGTGTCGGCTCCATCCTCGAGGTTCGCCGCGACCGCATCGCGTCCGACCTCGCCGAAGCGCAGAAGCTTCAGGATGAGACACAGGAAGCCATCGCTGCCTACGAGCAGGCCCTGGCGCAAGCACGCGCCAAGGCTCAGGCCATCGCCGCCGAGAACCATGCCAAGACCGCAGCCGCGGCCGAGGCGTCGCGCAAGGAGATCGAGGCAGCTCTGGACGAAAAGCTAAAGGTGGCCGAAGCCCGCATCACCGAAACGAAGCAGGCGGCGCTCGGTAATGTCCGCAGCATCGCCATCGATGCCGCGGGCGCTATCGTTGCTCAGCTGACCGGCACGACGCCGACGGCTGATGAGGTTGCGGGTGCGGTTGATGCCGCGCTGGCCCGCTGAGGAGACTTGTAATGGCGAACACTCCTGAGCTTTGGGTTGCCATCGGCTTCATCGTCTTTGTCGCTGTTCTGTTGGGCCTCGGCGTCCACAAGAAGGTGGCGTCGATGCTGGACACACGCGCCGAGCGCATCGCGCAGGAGCTGGAAGAAGCCAAGCGACTGCGCGAGGACGCGCACAAGCTACTGGCCGAATACCAGCGCAAGCGCCGCCAGGCCGAAGAGGAGGCCGAGGCCATCGTCACCGCGGCCAAGGTCGAGGCTGAACGGCTGGCCAAGGAGGCCAAGGCGAAGGCTGAGGAATATGTTGCTCGTCGCACCAAGAGTGCGGAAGAGAAAATCTCCCAGGCAGAGGCCCAGGCGGTGGCGGAAGTGAAGGCTGCGGCCGCGGACGCGGCTGTCGCCGCCGCCGGACGTATCTTCACCGGCTCGGTGAAGGGCAAGGTCGCAAGCGATCTTCTGGATAACGGCATTGCCGAGGTCAGAGCCAAGCTGAACTGAAGCCTGCCTCAAACGCCAATAAGAGCCGCGCACCAGCGCGGCTTTTTTTATGCGAGCTGATCTTCCGCGGGAGAGATTTCGGCCACCATCAGAAGCTCTCTCACCGGCGCGAACGACCGCCGGTGATGCACTGTGACGCCGACGAGGGTGAGGGCCTGACGATGCTCCGGGGTGGAATAGCCGACGTGGCGTTCGAAACCATAGGCCGGGTGATGAATGCCGAGCCGCGCCATCAGTCGGTCGCGTGTGACCTTGGCGATGATCGAAGCAGCGGCGATCGAGGCCACCGTCGCATCCCCGCCAATGATGGCCTGTGCAGGGCAGGGTAGATAGGGGGGGATGTCCCGGCCGTCCACCAGAACCAGCGCCGGGCGCAGCGCCAGCCCCAACACGGCGCGCCTCATGGCGTCGAGCGTGGCCCCGCGAATGTTGAGGCGGTCGATGGTTTCGGGCTTTGCCATGGCGACGCTGACGCACGCCGTGGCCATGATTTCCGTATAGAGCTCTTCGCGCCGCTCGCGCGTCAAAACCTTGGAATCGGCAAGCCCGTTCGGCACCTGATCCGGATCAAGAATGACCGCAGCCGTGACCACCGGACCTGCAAGAGGTCCGCGCCCTACCTCATCAAGACCGGCGACATGGCCGGAGGCGCCGACGAGATCATCGGGAAAGAGCGGTAAGGTCATCGGTGACGAGAATCGCCAAAACGAAACATGTCACCTTGTTAGCCTCTTCCAGCTTCCACATCCATGGGGCCAAACGACTCAAATCAACCGGCCGGAAGCCGCATGGCACCATCCGGGCTTACCTCCCAATGTGGATTGAAGGCGATCTCCCAAGGGTGCCCGTCGGGATCTGCCACATAGCAGGAATAGCCGCCCCAGAAGACCTTCTGCGGCGCCTTGAGGGGCTTGCCGCCGACGCTGACCATCAGCTCGAAAAGCCGGTCCACCTCCTCTTCGGAGCGCGTATTGTACGCGATGGTAATGCCGCCGAAGGGCGTCGGCGGGCTTGCGTCAAGACCGGCGTCTTCCGCAAGAGCCGTGCGCGAGAAGAGGCCGAGCACGATGCCTCGCAGAGGGATGAATACGACGGAATCCGTGCTCGATGATTTCGAGCGCTCAAATCCCATGCGTTCGTAAAACTGGGCCGAAGCCTCGACATCCCTGACACCAAGCGTGATCAGGCTGATGCGGGGTTCAAATGTCTCTTTTGTCCTGCTCATCTCACGTTCTGCCATCAGAAGAGATTAAGTTGCTGCCCGGGCCGGGAAGGCCTCAGAAACAGATCGGTCCTCAGCTTCGCGCCGCGTCCTTCAAAGCCAAGCCGGCGCGTCGCGATTTCAAACCGGCGGCCGATCGTCCAGGCGTAGACCCCGTCACCGGTCTGCCGTTTGCCCCAGGTGGAGTCATAAAGCTTGCCGCCATGCATCTGCCGGATGGTGTTCATCACACGATGAAAGCGGTCAGGCCGATGTTCCAGAAGCCACTCCTGGAAGAGGTCTTTGATCTCATGCGGCAGCCGCAGCAGTACATAGCCCGCCGAACGGGCGCCGGCGGCATGAGCGGCATCGAGGATGCGCTCGATCTCGTCCTCATTGAGCGTCGGGATGATGGGCGCGACCAGCACTGTCGTCGGGATGCCCGCTTCCGACAGCTTGCGGATCGTTTCGATCCGCTTCTGCGGCGTCGTTGCACGCGGCTCCAGCTTCCGTGCGAAATCGGCATCCAGCGTGGTCACCGACATGGCGACCCGGGCAAGTCCCTTCTCCGCCATGGGAGCGAGAAGATCGATGTCGCGCTGGACAAGAGATGATTTGGTGACGACACCGACCGGGTGCTGCGTGTCTGCCAAAACCTCCAGCACATTGCGGGTGATGCGCAGCTCCCGTTCGATCGGTTGATAGGGATCGGTGTTGGCGCCGAGCGCGATCGTCTTTGGCGTGTAGTTCTCCCGGGCCAACTCCTGCCGCAGCACATGTGCCGCATTGGTCTTGGCCGTCAGCTTGCTTTCAAAATCAAGGCCGGGAGACAGGCCAAGATAGGCGTGGGATGGCCGCGCAAAACAATAAACGCACCCGTGCTCACATCCGCGGTACGGATTGATGGAGCGGTCGAACCCGATATCGGGAGAATCGTTGCGCGTGATGATGTGGCGTGCGGTTTCATAGCGGATCTCCGTCTCGAACTTCGGCAGATCTCCGAGACTTTCCCAGCCGTCATCGACAAGATCCCGCGTCTGGGACTCAAAACGGCCCACGGCATTGGTCAGCGCTCCTCGGCCTCGCCGCCGGGGAGGTGCGATGTCCTTGATGGAAGTACCGAGAGGGTCGGGCTGAAGCTGATCCATGACTCGAATATAAGACGGCGGACGGAACAAAACAAGAACAAAGCAGTATGTCCTATAGAACCAACGCCCGGAGGCTGAAGAGGTTCATCGACGTTTCGTTGCAGAATCAGGGAGAGGAAGGTTCAGCCTCTGCGGCGCATGCCTTCATCGAGCCGCGGAGCGATTTCGACGAAGTTGCACGGCCTGTGACGATGATCGAGTTGAGCTGCGAGAATACCGTCCCAGGCATCACGGCACGCACCGGGGGAGCCGGGCAGAATGAAGATGAAGGTGCCGCCGGCGACGCCGCCTGTTGCTCGCGATTGGATCGTTGAGGTGCCGATTTTATCAAAGGAAAGCTGCTGGAACAGGCTGGCAAAGCCATCCATCCGCTTTTCCAGGAGCGGCTCGATGGCCTCCGGCGTGACGTCACGCCCCGTAAATCCCGTGCCCCCGGTGGTCACGATGACGTCCACCTCGGGCCTCGCGATCCAGCCGAACACGCATCGGCGGATCTCCGCCACGCTGTCCGCCACGATGCGCCGATCCGCCAGCTCATGGCCTGCAAGCGTAAGCCGTTCGGCGAGAATGCTGCCGGACCGATCATCCTCCAGGCTTCGGGTGTCGGAAACTGTCAGCACTGCGATACGCAGGGGGATGAAATCCTTCGTGTCCTGCGTCATCTATCCCTCTCCACCCCGGCCATTCCGGCTCGCCCGTGCTTGCGATACCCGATCATAGAGGCCATGTTCTCCTCCACGTAAGCGTAGCGGTGATAGATGACCCCTGAACGTCTGGCTCTCATACCATTTTTCGCTCAACTCAAGGCCTCGACACGCAGCGCGATCCTGCAGGGCGGCACCCTCAAGGATTTCGCCGCCGGGGACACGATCCTCGCCCGGAGCGAGGTGACGGCGCACTTCATCTTTCTCGTCGAAGGACAATGGACCTCGCGACGTTTCGTGACCGGCACCGCGGAACCTTTGATCTGGACCGAATCGACGGCGGGCACCTGGCTCTCGGGCATCACCGCCCTGGATACCATCGCGCCGGCCGATGTCTTCGCCGACAAACCGACCACCATGATATTCGTTCCGCGCGACACGCTGCTCAGCCTCGTGCAGGAAGACCCGGCCCTGGCGCGGGCCATCCTCAAGGACATCCATCTGTGGTCTGAACGGCTCGATGTGCACGCAACCTTGACCGCGGCGCGCAGCTGACCCTCAGGAAGGATTGGCCGAAAACGTATCGCAGGATCTGAGCGACCCGGACTGAAGGCCGGTCCGGAACCACTGTACCCGCTGCGCCGATGAGCCGTGGGTGAAGCTGTCGGGAACCACCATGCCCTGCGATTGACGCTGCAGCTTGTCGTCGCCGATGGCGGAAGCCGCATTGAGTGCGGCCTCCACGTCCCCTTCCTCCAGGATCTTGAAGCGCTGTTCGGCGTGATGGGCCCAGACGCCGGCAAAGCAGTCCGCCTGCAGTTCGACGCGCACGGAAAGAGCATTGGCCTGTGCCTGCGGCAGGCTTTGCCGCTGCGCGTTCACGCGCGGCAGGATGCCGATGAGGTTCTGCACATGATGACCGATCTCATGAGCGATCACATAGGCATTGGCAAATTCGCCCGGCGCGCGGAAGCGTTGTGCGAGCTCCTGGAAGAAGGAGGTGTCGAGATAGATCCGCTGGTCGCCCGGACAGTAAAAAGGCCCCATGGCCGACTGCCCGAGGCCGCAGGCGGATTGGGTGGCGCCGCTGAAGACCACAAGACGTGGTTCGCGATATTCGCCGCCGCTTTCGGAAAAGATCTGTCCCCAGATGTCTTCGCTGCTGCCAAGGACGGCTGAGATGAACTGACCTGTCTCGTCATCAGGCGCGCCCTCGCGGCCCGGGGCCTGCTGTTCGTAGCCGGAACCGCCGCCTTGGAGCATTTCGGCGCCGCCGATCAATATGCGCGGATCGATGCCAAGCGCGTAGCCAACGATTCCCAGCACGAGAATGGTGCCGATACCAAGCCCCCCGCCACGGCCACCGGGCATACGCATGCCGCGCCGATCTTCGACATTGCTGCTGCGTCTCAAGTCACCCCAGCGCATGGTGGTCTCCCTCAGCATAAGCCTTCTATGATCTTAGCCCGACTGAAGCTTTCGCGATACGGTTTGTAAACTGGGTACAGCCCTGTGGTAGGGGAAGGAGATGAAAGAGCCCAAACCACTTTCACCCGAACGCCGGGAAGTCTGGCTGCGCAATTCCGCGCTTCATTTCCTCGCCCAGCGCATCTCCAGCGAAGAAAACCTCCGGCGTGTCCTGACCCGCCGCGCGCAGCGCCGCATCGCGGGTGCGGAGGAAGCGGATATCCGCGCGATGGTGGACAAGGTGGTCGCCTTCTGCCGCGAGCAGCGGCTGATCGATGACGTTGCCTATGCCGAAACGAAAGCGGCCGTCGCGGCGAGGAGGGGCCAATCCCGCCGTAACCTGTCGCGGATGCTGCAGGTCAAGGGTGTCGCCGAATCCATCGTGACCGATGCCGCCTCGGTGATTGATGACGCGCTGTCCGCCGTCCGCTTCGCCAAGCGCCGCCGGCTCGGTCCCTGGCGTCTTCGGTCCGCGGAAGATGCCGTCATGAAGGATGTCGCCGCCTTCGCTCGCGGCGGCTTTTCATCGGATCTCGCCTTTCGAACGGCTCGTATGTCCATCGAAGAAGCAGAAGCGATCCTGTACGGTGAGGCCTTACCGGAGGAGTAACGATATCACCATTGCTTCACCGAAAGAGCTTTACCTCATCTCCTGTCGCCTTATCTATTGGTCAGCCCACCGTCGGACGAACCCCATGCCCTTCTGCATGCGGATCCACATCATCATGTCACCGCGAGGATATGGACCATTGTCCCTGTCCCAAGACGGCACGCCTCGGCAGAGGATGCACGTGGATCCGCTCGCCTCGGTTGCCTTCAGTGGCTGCGGCACCCCCGTGGGGCGCCGGTTGAATCGATCATTTCTCTCACTGCAGTGAAGTTCCGGGAAATGATCCTTGTGAAGGAGAAACGGAAATGGCCGCTGTGATAACAGGCCTCGTCGTCGCCCTTTTGGGGGCAGTTATTCTGGCCGGTGGCATCTGGCTCGCCGTGGTGGGGGGAAGCCTCTTTTACATCCTGATGGGAGCGGGTTTGCTGCTCTCAGCCTATCTCCTGCTGCGCCGCCGCCAGTCGGCCCTCGCGGTCTATGCGGGTCTGCTCGTCGTCACCTTCATCTGGACGCTATGGGAGGTCGGCTTCGACAAATGGCAGTGGATTCCGCGCGGCGCGCTGATCACCTTCATCGGCCTCTGGATGGCGCTGCCCTTCGTCGTCCGTAACCTGCGGAACGCCGATATCGAGCGCGGCAGGAACCCCTCCAGCAGCCCGGCACTGCTCCGCGCGACGGTGGCGGTCATCGCGGTGCTGGCGGTTGGCGCCTGGTTCCATGACCCGGTTATTGTCGAGGGTGAGCTGCCCGCCCAGACGGCGGGGGCACCCGCGACGGCGCCCGGAGGCGAGGCTTTTCCCGCAGAGGAATGGACCGCCTACGGCGGCACCAACGCCGGCCAGCGCTATTCCTCACTGTCCGACATCAAGGTCGACAACGTCAAAAACCTGAAGGTCGCCTGGGAGCATCACACTGGCGATCTCAAGGGCCCGGATGACGCCTCCGAATACACGTTCGAAGCGACGCCCCTGAAGGTCAACGACACGCTTTACTATTGCACACCGCACAACATCGTCGAAGCTCTCGACCCGGTGACGGGTGAGCTCAAATGGAAGTTCGATCCTGGTTTGAAACCCAATGCGATCTACCAGCATCAGACCTGCCGTGGCGTGTCCTATTTCGATGAGGCTTTGGCCAACAGCGCGCCCGCGGTTCCCGCTGGTGCGCTAGCGCCGGCTCCTGCTCCGGCGGCCGATGACTGCGCCCGCCGCATCATCGCCACGACCGTCGATGCCCGGATGGTCGCGATCAGCGCCGACACCGGCCAGCTCTGCCAGGGCTTTGGCCAGGGCGGCTATGTGAACCTTCTGGAGAATATGCCGGAGGTTCGCGAGGCGACCTATATGCAGACCTCCGCGCCTCTGGTCGCCCGCAGCGGGTTGATCATTCTGGGAGGCTCCGTCGCCGACAACTATTATGAGAACAACACCTCCGGCGTGATCCGTGCCTTCGATGCCCGGACCGGCGCCATCGTCTGGAAGTTCGACGCTCAGAAACCCAATGAGACAGCGCCTTTAGCGCCGGGTCAGACCTATGAGGCCAACTCTCCGGTGGCCTGGACCACCTTCAGTGCCGATGAGGATCTGGGGCTCGTCTACATTCCCTTCGGCAACAAGGCACCCGACCAGTTCGGCCGGAACCGCACCGAGCAGGATGAGCAGTTCGTGGACGCGCTTGTTGCGCTCGACATCGCGACGGGGCAGCTGCGCTGGAAGTTCCAGTCGTCCTACCATGATCTCTGGGACCGGGATAATCCGTCACAGCCGACGCTGATCGACCTGCCGATGAACGGTCAGACCATTCCCGCCGTGATCCTGCCCACCAAGGGCGGCAATCTCTTCGTCCTCAATCGCCAGGACGGGAAGCCGGTGCTTCCGGTCAGCGAGATGCAGGTCTCGACCGAGACGGATGTTCCCAACGAAAAGCCGTCGCCGGTGCAGCCGGTTTCCTCACTGAACTTCACGCCGCCCCCGCTCACCGAAAGCGACATGTGGGGCGTGACGCCCGTCGACCAGTTGCTCTGCCGCGTCGAATTCAACAAGCGCCGCTACGACGGCAATCCCTTCACGCCGCCCACCATAGGTGGCTCGCTGGTCTATCCCGGCAACATCGGCGTCTTCAACTGGGGCAGCGTGGCGGTCGACCCGGTCAACAAGTGGCTGATCGCGACGCCGATCCGCCTGTCGCACCTCTATGACGTGCTGCCGCGGCCTGAGGGCGATACCGACGACCGCTTGCTGACGGAGGAGGGCACGCGGCCTCTCAACGAGAACCTCGGCGGACCCTATGCCGTGGGCATTTCCCAGTTCCGCTCAGGGATCGGCCTGCCCTGCCAGACGCCGCCGTGGGGCCTCATGGCCGGCGTCGATCTGACGACGGGCAAGACAGCCTGGATGCGCCGCAACGGAACGGTGCGGGACCAGAAGATCATGGGCTTCACCTGGCCGATTCCCTTCCCCATGGGCATCATCGCTCACGGCGGCACGCTGACCACGGCGGGCGGTGTGTCCTTCACGGCCGCGACGCTCGACAATTACCTGCGTGCCTACGACATGAGAACCGGCGAAAAACTGTGGGAGGCGCGCCTTCCCGCGGGCGGGCAGGCAACGCCGATGACCTACCGCGGCAGCGACGGCAAGCAATATGTGGTGCTCGCCGCAGGCGGCCATGGCTCGATCGGTACGACGCCGGGCGACAGCGTGATCGCCTACACTCTGGAGTGACACCGCTCGGCGAGGCGCCGCGAACAGCGGCGTCTCGTTATAGACGCCAGAGATCGATACCCTGGGGCATCTCCGCACGCGGCAGCCGCGCCTTGATGTCGAGAACCGGCCCGCTTCCACCCTTTAGAAGCGAGGTCACCAGCGGCCAACCCTGTCCGGCATAGGCGCGATGCGGTACGGCCAGGATGACAGCGGACGCATCCTTCAGATCATCGATCGAATAGAGGGTGAGGCCATATTCATGGCGGACCTCTTCGGGGTCTGCCATGGGATCGGCCACGCGCGTCTCGATGCCGAAGGCTTCCAGCTCCCGCACGATATCGATGACCCGGGTGTTGCGGATGTCGGGAACGTCTTCCTTGAAGGTGAGGCCGAGCACCGCGACATGCGTTCCGCCACCCCGCTTGAGCAGAAGCTGGACACAGGCCCGCGCCACCCGCTCGCCGACGCCGTCGTTGATGCGGCGGCCGGCAAGGATGACTTCCGGATGATAGCCGGCTTTTTCGGCGCGGTGCGTGAGGTAATAGGGATCAACCCCGATGCAGTGGCCGCCGACGAGGCCGGGCGTGAAGGGAAGGAAGTTCCACTTCGTGGCGGCGGCTGTGAGCACGTCATGGGTATCGATGCCGAGCTTCTCGCAGATCGCGGAAAGCTCATTCATCAGCGCGATGTTGAGATCCCGCTGCGTGTTCTCGATCACCTTGGCCGCCTCGGCAGCCCGTATCGACGGCGCGACATGGATGCCGGCGGTGACCACCGAGCCGTAGACCGCCGCGATCACATCGCGGGTCGCGGCGTCCTGCCCCGCGACCACCTTGGTGATGGTTTCGAAGCGATGCGCCTTGTCTCCCGGGTTGATGCGCTCAGGCGAATAGCCAACGGTGAAGTCGCGACCACAGGTGAGCCCCGATGCGTCCTCCAGCACCGGCACGCAATCCTCTTCCGTGGCGCCGGGATAGACGGTGGATTCATAGACGACGATATCGCCCTTCTTGAGCTGCCGCCCCACCGTGCGCGATGCCGCCCGAACGATGGAAAGATCGGGCCGGCGGGCCTCGTCGATCGGCGTCGGCACCGTCACGATGAAGAAGTTGGCGTGTGCCAGATCCGCTTCATCGGACGTAAAGGTCAGGGAAGGGTGCGAAAGATCGGAATGATCCACTTCGCGGGTTCGATCCACGCCAGCCTGAAGCTCCCCGATCCTGCCCGGGTCGATGTCGAAGCCGATGACCTGATTGCCCGCCCGGCCAAAGGCCACGGCCACCGGAAGGCCGACGTAACCGAGACCAATGACGGCAAGAGTGCGGGAATGGGACAAGGGGCGCCTTGCGGATCAGATAAGGACGGGTAGCTGTCTAGGCGTTCATCCAGCGGCTTACAAGGGTGGCGCGCTGATAGAGTGCGACCGTCGCGGCCCCAATCCGTTCGGAGGAGAAATTCTCCTCCACGAGCCGGCGCCCGCCCATGCCGAGAGCTGCCCTCAGGCCCTTGTCGCCGCACAGGCGGGCGAGGGCATCGGCCAGCGCCTGTGGGTCATCCATCGGCACCAGAAGGGCATTGACGCCGGGCCGGGCCACCTCGCGGCAGCCGGGCACATCGGTCGCGACGATCGGACGGCCGCAGGCAGCTGCTTCCAACAGGCTTTTGGGCATGCCTTCCCGGCGCGAGGGCAGCACGGCGATGTGGCAGCCCGCCCAGAACTTTCCGATATCGGCCACGTGGCCGCACAGGGTGACGCCGCGCTCCTTGCTCCAGGAATTGAGCTCCGACTGGGAAATCGAGGTCGGATTGGCCGGATCAGGGGTTCCCGCGAGGTGCAGCTCCGGCTCGAGACCATGCGTGCGCAGCAGCAAGTGCGCCTTGATCAGCGTCCGCACGCCCTTGTCCTCGAGCAGGCGGCCTACGAAACCTATGCGGATGGGCGGCTCCGGCTCTGGCTTGGGCCGTAGAACTTCGACGTCCACGCCGGACCCGGGAATGAGTTCGATGCGGCTGACGGAAACGTCCATGTCCTGCAAGGCCGTGTAATCATCGGGGTTCTGGACGATGTTGACCGTCTTCTGCCGGTTGAGAAGAAACCCGAGGGCGAGGCGCACCGGCACCTTCAGCAGTCGCGCCAAAGGGCGCTTGGAGGTGAAGACGAAGCCGAAGCCCGCGAGGCTGTTGACGCAGGTCGGCTCCGGTATCAGCCCGATGCTGGCGAGGCCGCCGATCACCGTCGGCTTCAGCGCCACATGATGAATGATCTGCGGCTTGAGCTGACCATAGAGCCGCCGCAGCGCCAGGACATTCTGCCCCAGCGCCAGCGGTGAAAGCGATGCACGTTGCCAGACGAGAGGGTGAAGCGTGAATCCTTCGGCCTCGATGGCGGTGCCATGGTCGATCACGCGGGCGGCCACATGCACATCCCATCCCGCATCGCGTGCGGCGCGTGCCATCGGCAACCGATGGGACATGAAGTACCAGTCCTCGGTCACGACATAGAGCAGGACGCGTCCCGCGCCGGATCCCATCATCCCATGCAACAGAAAGTCTCCCAAAGCTTGACGTTCACGCGATGAACGCTGTAGCTGCTAGATGGCACCGGACAAGAGACACGATGCAATCCAAACGCGCTATCCCCGGAGACGATGAAGCGGCGCTTATACTCGGTCTTCTCGAGGCCGTGGAGCGCGATGACGCGGTGACGCAGCGCTCCCTTGCCCAGGAGCTGGACGTCGCGCTGGGATTGGTCAATGCCTACCTCAAGCGCTGTGTGAAGAAGGGGCTCATCAAGGTGCAGCAGGTGCCGAAACGGCGCTTTGCCTATTACCTGACCCCTCAGGGTTTCGCCGAAAAGTCGCGGCTGACGGCCTCCTATCTGTCCTATTCCTTTGATTTCTTCCGGAAGGCCCGGCGGGATTGCGAGGCCGTCTTGCACGAAGCCGCAAATCACGGCTGGACCAGCATCGCTGCGGTTGGCTCGTCGGACCTGGCGGAAATCACGGTGATCTGCGCTGTCGAGAAGGGAGTGAAAATCACCGCTGTCGTTGATCCGCAGGCGAAGAAGGAGCGTCTTCTGGGGGTGCCCGTGGTTCGGGAGCTCTCCGCTGCGCCGCATCTCATTCATGCTGCCATATTGACCGATTTTCTGAACCCTCAGGAAAGCTATAACAAGGCTGTTGAAGAGGTCGGCGTCGAGCGGGTGCTGGTGCCGCAGCTCCTTGAAAGAGCCATCGCGCGCGTTCTACCGGAAGGAAGAAAGGGCGTGGCATGACAGCAAGCTGGTATGTGGTGCAAACGCGCCCCAACTCCGAGGAACTTGCAGCGTCGCATCTGAAACGCCAGGGGTTCACGCCCTACCTGCCGCGTTATCAGAAGAAGCGCCGCCATGCGCGCCGCATCGACCTGGTTCCACGGCCGCTGTTCCCAAGCTATCTCTTCGTCGCTTTCGACACCGAAGCTGATCGATGGCGGGCGGTGCATTCCACGGTGGGTGTGGCGAGGCTGGTATGTCACGGCGATCGTCCCGCGCCGGTGCCCTCCGGCGTGGTGGAAGGGCTGTTGAAGCGGCAGAACGAGGAGGGTTTCATCGCCCTCCTGGCGCGGCCGACGTTCACGCCGGGTCAGCCCGTCCGTCTCACGGATGGCGCTTTCGCCGAACAGATCGGGCTCTATGAAGGCATGAGCGATCGCGACCGTGTGACGGTGCTGCTCGATCTTCTCGGCCGCAAGGTTCGAGTGACGGCGGATTCCGATACCATCGAAGCTGCAGGATGATCTGAAAATGATAGGCCGGCCATGAGCACAATCCCATCCTTTGCATTGATCGGTGCCGGCGGTTACATCGCGCCGCGTCACATGAAGGCCATCAAGGCTGTCGGCGGAAATATGCGCGTCGCCTTTGATCCCAATGATTCCGTCGGGATCATCGACAGCTATTTTCCGGACGCACATTTCTTCACCGAGTTCGAACGCTTCGACCGCCACATCGATAAACTGCGCCGGCGAGGCGACGGCATTGAATATATGAGCATCTGCTCGCCCAACTATCTGCACGACGCTCATGCCCGCTTTGCGCTTCGCTCCGGCGCGGATGTGATCTGCGAAAAGCCGCTGGTGCTGAACCCCTGGAACATCGACGGGTTGGCGGAAGTGGAGGCGGGCAGCGGACATCGCATAAACACCATCCTGCAACTGCGCCTGCATCCTGCGATCCTGGCGCTGCGGGAGAAAGTCCAGGCCGAGCCGGACCGCATCCACGATGTGGACCTCAGCTACATCACATCGCGGGGGCGCTGGTATCACATTTCCTGGAAGGGTGATGACGGGAAATCAGGAGGTGTCGCCACCAACATCGGCGTGCACTTCTTCGACATGCTGGGCTTCATCTTCGGCAAGGTCACCCGCAACACCCTTCATTTGCGCTCCGCCGAACGGATGGCGGGCTATCTGGAACTGGAGCGTGCGCGGGTCCGCTGGTTCCTGTCTGTGGATCGCCACGATCTTCCACAGGGCCTTCCGGAAGCACAGAGCACCTTCCGTTCCATCACCGTCGACGGCGAAGAGATCGAATTTTCCGGCGGCTTCACCGATCTTCATACGCTGAGCTATCAGTCGATCCTGAAGGGGGAGGGCTTCGGTCTCGACGAGGTGCGCCCCTCCATCGAGATTGTCTCAGCCCTTCGTACCATGGATGTGAAGCCTGACATGGATGAGCGCCACCCCATGGCCGGGCGGCATGCTGCATGAACCCGGAGCTGCGCGAGGACCCTCGGTTTCCGGGCGCACTTATTCATGAGAGCGCCTATGTCGATGATCCCGTCACCATTGGTGCAGGGACACGGATCTGGCACTTCAGTCACATCCTTGGGCACGTCAGCATCGGCGAGCGTTGTTCCATCGGCCAGAACGTGATGATCGGGCCGCGCGTGCGGATAGGGAACGGCTGCAAGATCCAGAACAATGTCTCGCTTTATGAAGGGGTGGAATTGGAGGACGATGTCTTTTGCGGCCCCAGCGCCGTCTTCACGAATGTGCTAAACCCTCGCGCAGCCGTGGAACGCAAGACCGAATTCCGAAAGAGCCTGCTCCGCCGCGGCGTGACGATCGGCGCCAATGCCACCATCGTCTGCGGCCACGAGATCGGCGCCTATGCCTTCATCGCCGCGGGGGCGGTGGTAACCGGAGATGTGCCACCACATGCTCTCATGGCCGGGGTTCCGGCGCGCCGCATCGGCTGGATGAGCCGCGCAGGCGAAAAACTGGGCGCTGATCTAACCTGCCCGCGCGATGGCTCCCGCTACCGTGAGACGGCCCATGGGTTGGAGATCGCCGCATGACCATGGCCTTCATTGATCTCGGCGCGCAGCAGGCACGTCTTCGGCCGGCGCTCGATGTAGCGATCGCGCGCGTGCTCGATCACGGTGCCTTCATCATGGGTCCTGAAGTTGCGGCCCTGGAGGGGCAGCTGTGTGCGGCCTCGGGCGCGAGTTCGGCCATTTCCTGCGCCAACGGGACGGATGCGCTGGGCATGGTCTTGATGGCCTGGGGCATAGGTGCTGGCGATGCCGTTTTCGTCCCCGCCTTCACCTTCGTCGCGACGGCAGAGGTTGTGGCCTGGGTCGGAGCAACGCCGATTTTCGTGGATGTGGATGAAGACAGCTTCACCCTCGACCCCGACAGCCTCAAAGCAGCCGTTGCTGAGGCGCAGAACCTGGGGCTGCGTCCGAAGGCTGTCATTCCAGTCGATCTTTATGGTCTTCCCGCCGACTATGCCGCGATCGATGCGATCGCCCGCGAAAACGAGATGAAAGTGCTTGCCGACGCGGCCCAGTCCTATGGAGCGGCGCGCGAGGGGCAAAAGGTCGGAACCTTCGGGGATGCGACGGGGCTTAGTTTTTTTCCCTCAAAACCCCTCGGCTGTTACGGCGATGGCGGCGCCATCCTCACATCCGATGCCGAACTGGCGGCAACGTTGAAATCCATTCGGGTGCACGGGCAGGGAACGCATAAATACGATAATGTCCGCATCGGGTTGAACGCACGGCTCGACACCCTGCAGGCAGCCGTACTGCTGGAAAAGATGAAGATTTTCGATGAGGAGATCATCGCCCGCAACCGTGTCGCCAAGCGCTACTCCGAACTGCTTGATGGACATGTGGCAGTGCCGCCCGTTCCGGAGGGGGTAACCTCGGTGTGGGCGCAATATACCGTCCGCGTTCCCCGCCGCGACCAGGTTCAAGCGGCATGCAAGGCGGCAGGTATTCCGACGATGGTCTACTATCCCATTCCCCTCAATCAGCAGACCGGCTACCGGCACTATCCCGTCGCGCCTGGCGGTGTTCCCAACAGTGAGCGTCTCGCCGCAGACGTTCTGAGCCTTCCCATGCATCCCTACCTCGACGACGACGCCATAGGCCGGGTGTCGGAGGTTCTCATCAGCGCCTGCAACACCTGACGGAGACATCCCCATGAGCGTCGGACTGCTCGCCCTTCTGGACGACGTCGCGGCCTTGGCCAAGGTTGCGGCGGCCTCACTCGATGATGTCGCTGGCCAGGCTGCCAAGGCCGGTGCCAAGGCTGCCGGCGTGGTCATTGACGATGCGGCGGTAACGCCTCGCTATCTCGTGGGTTTCGCCGCGGAGCGTGAGCTGCCGATCGTGTGGCGGATCGCACTCGGTTCACTCAAGAACAAGCTGCTTTTCCTTTTGCCGGGCGCGCTGGCGCTGAGCTTTTTTGCTCCCTGGGCCATCACGCCACTTCTCGCCTTGGGTGGCGCGTATCTCTGCTATGAGGGGACGGAAAAGGTCTACGAGGCGCTTTTTCCGCATAAGGCGCATGAGCACGAGGCCGAGATCGGCACCGTTGCCCTCAATCCGCAGACGGTCGAGGATCAGCGCATCGCCAGCGCGATCAAGACCGATTTTATCCTCTCCGCTGAAATCATGGCCATTACACTGGCGGCCGTGCCGGAGGGAGGATTCTGGACACAGGCCACGGTGCTCGCGCTGGTGGGCCTCTGCATCACCATCGCGGTCTATGGAGCGGTGGCCGCGATCGTCAAAGCCGATGATGCCGGCGTCGCTCTGGCGCGCAATCCTTCACAGACGGGCTTTGGTGCGCTGGTGCGGCAGCTTGGCCGGGCGCTCGTTCTGGGAATGCCCATCGTCCTGAAGGTTCTCGCGGTGGTCGGAACTGCGGCCATGATCTGGGTGGGCGGAGGCATCATCGTCCACACGCTTGAAGTCTATGGAATGGCGGGCATCGCCCATGCCATCCACGATGCCTCGGCGGCGACCGCCAGCGCTGCCCCCATAATGGGCGGCTTCTTCGGTTGGTTGGTGTCCGCCGCCGGATCGGGAATTGTCGGGCTTTTGGTCGGGGCTCTATTGATCCCCATCACGGGCTACTTGCTGGCTCCCGGTTGGAAGCAGTTAAAGTCTCTGCGTGCGTGATCGCAGGCGAGGTCTTCCGCCATTCGCTATTGCGACAATGACATGACGTTTCGATGAAACTTCCGAGCTCTCAGCCGCGTTGCCATCAAGAACAAGTAATAACTCCGGCCAGAGGAGATCGGCATGCAGACGCATTCCCTTTTTGCTGTCTTCGCGGCTGCCGCTGTGTCCGTGGCGGCGATTCCGTTAAAAGCGGCCGAAGAAGACTATATCAATCGCTTCGATGGCTCTTGGTCCGGTTCCGGCAGCGCGAAACGTCCGCAGGACGACAGCCCCTGGAACATTCGTTGCAGTATGAGCGGCAACAGCGCGCAGCGAAGCATCACGATCGATGGTTCCTGCCGCGCCGCGGTTATTGTCAGCAGGCCATTTGCCGCGAACATCCGCTATAACCCACGCACCAAACTCTATACCGGCACCTACACCGGGGCGCGTGTGGGACCGGCAAAGGTCAGCGGCAGGCGGCGCGGTGATGCCGTTGTGATGACGGTGACATGGCCACGGCCGCTCCATGGCGACCGAAAAGCCACTCTGACCATCAGGAACAGCGGTAACGGTCAGATGGCCATTACACTCATGGACAATCTGCGGCCCGGCGGCCCCGTTGAGAAAACAACCGACGTGCGGCTGCGCCGGGGCTAGCTGCAGCGGCCTCGGTGCAGATCCGCCACGCCGTCATTGCGCTCATGCAATGGCGGTGCGGTAGTATTCATCTCCCCGTCCCCTATCTGTGGCTGAACCCATCACAAAGGCGGGCTTTCGCCCCCGGAGATGAACCATGGCCGTCCAGTCTCTCTTGTCTTTCACCCATCGTTTCGAACCTGCAACCGATGCGACGAGGCCGCCGGTGCTGCTCCTTCACGGCACGGGCGGTGATGAAAACGACCTGGTCGATCTCGGTCGCTTCGTAGCACCAGGATCGGCCCTTCTCTCGCCTCGCGGCAAGGTGCTTGAAAACGGAATGCCGCGCTTCTTCAGGCGTCTGGCAGAAGGCGTTTTCGACGAAGAGGACCTTCGCCATCGCACCCATCAGCTCGCGGACTTCATCAATGAGGCGCGCGAAGCCTACGAACTTGCCCCTCCCGTTGCGCTCGGGTTCTCCAATGGCGCCAATATAGCAGCCGCTCTGCTGTTGCTGCGGTCGGACGTCTTGGCCGGAGCAGTGCTGTTCAGGGCCATGTCGCCCTTCGCCGAACCGCCCCAGACGGATCTTTCGGCTAAGCCGGTGTTCCTGTCATCGGGAGCCTTGGACCCGCTTATTCCGGCGGCGGATGCCTCTCTCCTTGCCGCCAGTCTCAGCGAGCGCGGCGCGCAGGTTCGCCATCAGGTGGTCCCAACCGGGCATAATCTCAGCCAGCCGGACGTAGACATGGCCAAGGCCTGGCTTGCCGATCTTTGAACACTCAACCCCCACATCGGAGGGCGCCTGCCTTCCTGATCGGGAGACATGACATGCAGCTCATTGGAATTCATCATCTGACCGCCGTCACGGCGGACGCGCCCGGCAACCACGCGTTCTACACCAAGGTCCTCGGCCTTCGCCTGGTCAAGAAGACCGTGAACCAGGACGACGTCAGCGCCTATCATCTGTTCTACGCCGACGGTCTGGCATCACCCGGTTCGGACATCACCTTCTTTGATTGGCCAGTGGAACGCGAGAGCCGCGGCACGCGGTCGATTTCCCGCACGGCACTGCGCGTCGCGGGCGAGGGTACACTGGCCTATTGGGAGAAACGCCTTACCGAGGCTGGTGTCCGTCACCACGGCATAACCGAGCGGGACGGGCGTACCGTGCTGGACTTCGAGGATTTCGAAGGCCAGCGCCTGACGCTGGTCGACGGCGGCGACGGCGAGGCGCATCCCTGGCACGGCAGTCCGGTGCCGGCCGATCGTCAGATCCGGGGTCTCGGGCCGATCACCATCAGCGTGCCTGACCTCGGGCCGACGGAAACGGTCCTGACGCGGGTCATGAACATGCGGCGGGTGCGCAGCTATGCTCAGGAAGGTGCCGAGGTGGTCGTCTACGAGATGGGATCGGGCGGTGCCGCGGCAGAGCTCCATGTGGCCGTTGAACCCGATCTGCCCCAGGCGCAGCAAGGGGCGGGCGGGGTGCACCATGTCGCCTTCCGTATCCCGGACGCCGACTATGAAGCCTGGACGGACCGCTTGCGCAGCATCCGCCTGCCCAGCAGTGGCCCGGTTGACCGCTTCTATTTCCGGAGCCTCTACTTCAGGGAGCCGAACGGCATTCTTTTTGAAATCGCGACCGACGGCCCGGGCTTTGCCAGCGATTCCGAGACGATGGAAACACTGGGTGAGACCCTGGCGCTGCCGCCCTTCCTGGAGCACCGCCGCGCCGAGATCGAGGCGGGCCTGAAGCCGCTCTGACGGAAGCTGGCTAAGCTGACTTCATTCCAGCGGCGCGGCCAAGACCGGGCCGCTGGGCATAGCCAGGCGCGGTCTCCACCCCCAGGCTTGGAAGCGCGAGAACGCGCTGTCCGCGAAAATCCGTGTGGCACACCAGAACGCCACGCTCCTCGATATAATCGAGAAGCCGCCGCACGCGACTGGGTGACTGTGTGCCATAGACCTCGGCCAACTCCGCGTCCGAAGGGCAGGGCGCGCCTGCGATGGCCGTACGGGCAATGAACAGGAACAGTCCCTGGAGGTCCTCGGGCAATGCGGCGGAGGAGGCCACCGCATTGTCCCAGACGTCACTCGCCAGGATATCCTCGGTCGCACCAGCTCGGGCAACGGCGAGACGGCGCCTGAAGTCATCGGGGCTGATCTCGCCGCGTCCCATGCGGCGCATCCGGCAGCGCACGGTGAAGTCCTGATAGAGCACGGCGTTGGGCCGTGCGCGGGACTCCGGATCGGCGAGCAACTCCTGCAGGATCTCGGCCATGGCGGCTTCGCGCTCCTCCGGCGACAACGGCACTTCGGGTTCCACATCCGCCATGGGCGCGGGGGTATAAGCTTCAAGCTGCCGGAAGACCTCGCCTGCCGCAGCCCGTGGCCGGGCGGCACGCGGTGCCGTCACCAGCGCGGGTTCATTTTCGCCCGGCGTAAAGATGAGCTTGCTTGCATCCTCCGGAAGTTGCTCCGGCAGCGGCAGAAGCTTGGGCGCCCCGCCGCGATCGGACGAGGAGACCGATCCGATGACAATGCGCAAGGGGCGCTTCGACAATGCCGGTCCGAGGCCAACGAACTGCCCACGCTCCAGATCCCGGAACATTTCGGCCTGGCGCCTGTCCATGCCGAGAAGGTCTGCGGCGCGCGCCATGTCGATGTCGAGGAAGGTGCGGCCCATCAGGAAGTTGGAGGCTTCCGCCGCCACATTCTTGGCCAGCTTCGCCAACCGCTGGGTCGCGATGACACCGGCAAGGCCGCGTTTGCGGCCGCGGCACATCAGGTTTGTCATCGCCCCCAGCGACAGGCGCCGCGCTTCCTCCGAGGCCTCGCCCGCCATGACGGGAGCGAAAAGCTGCGCCTCATCGACCACCACCAGCATGGGATACCAGAGGCTGCGATCGACATCGAACAACCCGCCGAGAAAGGCGGCGGTGGCGCGCAGCTGCTCGTCCTGATCAAGCTCTTCCAGGTTCAGCACCACCGAAACCCGGTGTTGGCGCACGCGCAGCGCGATTCTCTGGAGGTCCGCCTCACCGCAGGTCGCGTCGATCACCACATGGCCGAACTGATCCGCCAGGCTGACGAAGTCACCTTCCGGATCAATCACCGCCTGCTGTACAAGGGGCGCGCTCTGCTCCAGCAGGCGCCGCAGAAGGTGGGACTTCCCGGAACCGGAGTTTCCCTGAACCAGCAACCGGGTGGCCAGCAGCTCGGCAAGATCCATGAAGGCCGACGGGCCGCCTGGGGTCTGCCCCATGTCGATTCCCGTGGTCATGAAGTTGGTCCGCGTCGGCACATGGCGCGGCTTTTACCATGGCGGCACACCTGCCGCTCCGCCCCTGTGCCCTCAGTCCACAGCTATCCTGGCCCTGGCGGCCACTTCGCCGGTGGCAAAATCGTCAAAGCCAAGCCATAACAGCAAGCGATATTCAGCCTCGGTTCCTCATCGGAGTTCTGCGTGTTCAGTCACAAGGTACGCCGCTTGCCCCGCATTGCCGCGGCGGGGCTGATCGCCATGGCGCTGGCGGCATGCCAGTCGTCCCCCCGGCCCGAAGTTCAAGCCGCAACGCCGGTTCTTGCGCCGATCGCACCCATTCTTGGGGCCGCCGAGGAGCGTGGCCATTCCGTCCTTGTCGTGGACGCCGGCTCTGGCGCCGTTCTTCATGAAGTCAATGCCGAAGCGTTGCGCTATCCGGCATCGCTGACCAAGATGATGGTGCTCTACATGGCGTTCGAGGACATCGCAGCCGGAAAACTGTCGCTGGGCGATGCCATGGTCGTGTCGCCTGAAGCGGCATCGCGACCACCGGCCCGTCTTGGATTGAAAGCGGGGTCGATGATCACCGTGCGCGATGCCGTTACAGCGCTCGCGGTCAAGTCGGCCAACGATGTCGCCGTGGTCATGGCCGAGCATCTTGCCGGGTCCGAGGGCCTCTTCGCCTCGCGCATGACCCAGAAGGCACGTCAGCTTGGTATGACCCGAACCCGCTTTGTCAATGCATCGGGGCTGCCCGATCCGAACCAGGTGACCACCGCACGGGATATGGCCATTCTCGGCCGCGCCTTGAAAATGCGATTCCCGCAATATGCATCAGCCTTCCGGACACGCGAATTCGTCTATGGCGGCAAACGCTATGAAGCGACCAACAAGCTTCTGGGCACCGTGCCGGGGGTTGATGGCATCAAGACGGGATATATCCGTCTTGCAGGCTACAACATCGTCGCCTCGGCACGGCGCGGAGGCCGTCAGTTGATTGTGGTGGTGATGGGGGGCGACAGCCAACGAGCCCGCGATCTCGAGGTGGCGTCGCTGATGGAGCAATATTTTTGAAGAGGTTGGCCTGACGATGCGATCGCGCCGTCAGGCCAGCGGTTTTATTTGACCCCGAACACAGTCCGCCAGTGATCGACCTGCTTGCGCTGTGATTCCGGCGTCAGAAGCTCAAGCCCGTCAACCACATTGGAGAGCTTGGCCGTTGAGGGTACGTGCGACATGGGCGGCGCATCCTTGCGGGTAACGGGCAGGCCGCAATACTCCTGGAGATAGGTCTGCCCCTCCAGCGTCATCAGCCAGTTCATGAAGACCTTCGCGGCATTGGGATGTGGTGCGTTGCCCGCTACGAAGGCCGTGCTCGCCGACAATGTCGTGCCTGACTCAGGATAGACGAATCCGATCGGTGCTCCATCGGCAAGCAGGGGATTGAGCGGAGGGTCATTGATCTCGGCCACCGCGACATCTCCGCGGATGACAGCCTGGATGACCCCGCCCGATCCTTCGAAGAAGCGGACGTCGAGGTCCTTCATTTTCTGCGCGGTGTCGCCGAGCTTCAGCCGGTCCTCCCAGAAGGCGACGATCTGCTGGATCGACAATGACCGCCAGGGCGGGTTCATGCCGAGCTTGCCCTTCCATTTGGGATCGAACAGATCGGCCCATTCCTTGGGTTCCTCACCCGGTGGCACCAGGTTCTTGTTCCAGATGATTGCCTCGCGCGCGTTGAGCAGGGTGTAGAGCATGTCGTCGCGGTTGAGGGCGGGATCGAAGGCGGAAAATTCAGGCGGGGTCCATTTGGTGGCCCAGCCTTTCTTGATGCCTTCAAACACGCGCTCATCAGGGAAGGTGATGACCACGTCGACGAGGTGGCGCCCGGCGTTGAACTCCGTCGAGAAACGTTCGATCAGCGGGTTGCTGCCGAGACGGATCTGCTCCGTCTGGATTTCCGGATAGCGCTCACGGAACTTCTGCAGCAACGGCTCCACGCCATTGGGCTGGAGGTTGTTGTAGAAGACGACTTTGCCCTCTTTCTTCGCGGCAGCGACAATCTCATCCCACGATTGCGCCTGGACGGCGCCGGTATAAAGAAGGCAGCCGGCGCCCAGCACCAGCCCAAGACATCGTAGCGGCAGCCGCAGGCTGCGCAGTAGTTTTCGCATATTTGATCTCCATGAAACGTTTCCTGATCGGCGCTTCGCGCCCTTGCTTTTCTTGAAACCTGCGCGGCAGCGGGCTCATTCCCGCGGGGCCGCGTCGCCGCAGTTTTCCAGCGACGACGCCGATGATGGTGCGTCAAACAGAAGACTGTCAACAATTGAGCGGTGTGCGGCGCCTGTGATGAACCCGCTTCGTTTCGATGTGACGTTGATTTTTCGCGTCAGAATGCTAGATGGAACCCACACCAGACCGGGCCCCTCTGGCAGCTTGCGGAAAACCGACGGCTGCGATGTCGGACTGGGCATTCAATTGAGCGGCTCGAAGTCTCGTCTGCCTTTCTCGCCTTATGTCTGGACTGCCTGGAGAAAACCGGGCAGCGGATTGTGAAAAAGCGTGATGGAGAGCGGTTCTCTCGTAACGTCCGGAAAGGCTCTTCATGTTTGAATTTTTGACGCCAGAAGCTCTAACTGCGCTAGCCTCGGTCATCATGATCGATCTGGTTCTGGCCGGCGACAATGCCATCGTCATTGGTCTCGCCGCCGCCGGCCTACCCAAGGATCAGCGGAACAAGGCGATTCTGGTCGGCATCATCGCCGCCACGGTGATGCGTATCGGCTTTGCCGCCATCACGACGCAGCTTCTTGCTATTGTTGGCCTGCTGTTCGCCGGTGGCATCCTGCTGCTTTGGGTCTGCTGGAAGATGTGGCGAGAGCTGCGCGCGGGCCACGAGCACGAGCAGCATCTCGCCGAGGAAGCCCTCGCCGATGCCGATCTCAATGACGATGGCACGGTCGCGGGTTCCGCGCCGCGCAAGACCTTCGCCCAGGCGGCCTGGCAGATCATCGTTGCCGATCTCACCATGTCGCTCGACAACGTGCTGGCGGTCGCCGGCGCTGCCCGCGATCATCCGTGGGTCCTGGTCTTCGGTCTCGTCCTCTCCATCGCGCTCATGGGCATCGCCGCCTCCTTCATCGCCCGCCTGCTGCAGAAGCACCGCTGGATTGCCTACGTCGGTCTGCTCGTGATCCTCTACGTCTCGCTCGACATGATCTATCGCGGCGGCATGGAGTTGTGGGGTGTCTGGAACGGTTCGCCAGCAGAAGTGACGGTACCGGCGCCTGATGCCGCTCCGTCACCGGCTGCGCCCGCTCAGTAAGAGCCTCACGAACGGTCAAATAAAAAAGGCGCCGCTCAGCGGCGCCTTTTTCGTTGAGTGGTGCGCGTACCGGCTAGAGTGATCCGTAAAGCGCCTCGAAGCGGGTAACGGTCTTCTCGATCGAGAACTCCGTAACCACGCGGGCGCGTGCAGCCGCGCCGCGCCGGGCGAGCGTGTAGCCGTTGAGCCCGGCAACCTCATCGATCGCACGTGCAAGAGCGACAGGATCTGAGGGCGGAACGACGACGCCGCTGTCACCGACGATCATGCGAGCATCGCCGACATCCGTCGCAACAGGCACCAGACCGCAGCTCATCCCCTCCGCAAGCGCATTGGAAAAGCCCTCGCCGAATGCCGAACTCGACACGATGATATCGGCGGCCGGAAGGAGGGCGGGCACGTCCATGCGCCGCCCCAGCGCGAGGACATTCGGCGGCAGATCGAGATCCCGGGTTCCCGCGCCGATCAGAATACCGGTGACTTGAGGCAAGCTGTGCATGGCTGCAAGGAACGAGGCATGGTCCTTCATGGGATCGACCCGGGCGACATGAACCGCTAGTCGCACGGAGGGATCGATCCCGAGGTTTGCACGCACCTCTGACCGGCGCTGCAGGTTTGGGCAATAGCCGACTGTGTCGACGCCATTGGGGATGATCTCGAGACGCTTTGGTCTGTATCCCCGCTGCAGATGTGTCTGAGCGCCGACCCCAGAGTTTGCGACGATGACATCGGCGCGTGGCGAAAGCCGAGCGCAAAGGCCGATGACAGCTGCGTTCCGCTCCATATCCATGTTCGAGCAGCGAATGCCCCATGAAAGTCGGCGCGAGCCGCGGCTGCCGGACAGCAAGTGAGCAAAGGTGGCGCCGAGGTCGCCGTGATACATCCAACCTTGGATGATCTCCGGTTTGACCGCCCGCACAAGCTTGACCAGCTTTGGCAGGGTGGAAAGCTTGCCGCCGATGCTCCGCAGGTCGAAGCAGGTCACAGGAACACCCGCTTCTTCGATGAGATCGGCAACCGGCCCGCGGCCTGTCAGACTGACGACATGCTGCCGATGGCCCTTCGCAGCCAGGCGAGAAGCGGCCTGGTGCAGCATGCCTTCAGCGCCGCCCACGCCCAACCCGGAGATGACGTGCAGAACCGATGTCATGGGCGCCGGTTCAGCGCATCGCTGAGAAGCGTCTCGAAACCGGCTGCCACCATGGAAGCGGTATAGCGTTCTGGAAGCAGTGAAGGTCGTGGCTTCTCCACAGGCGCACGCGTCGGCTGAAGCCGGCCTAGATAAGCAGTGAAGTCGTCATCATGGTCGGCGACTTGTACCGCGTCGGGAATCTCCGCAGCCAGCTCGGCGAGACCGCTCTGGGGCGTGCCGATGACCGGAGTGCCAACGGCAAGGGCTTCCAGTGCCACATTCGGCAAGCCCTCCCAGAGCGACGTCATCACCAAGGCGTCGGCTCCGGCGAGGTGAGCGGCGACAGTGCTGGTAAAGCCAGGGAGCGTGACACGCTCCTGAAGCTGAGCGGCTTGAATCATTTCCGAAAGCTCGCTCCGAAGCGGGCCATCCCCAAGGATATCCAGCCGCGTGTCGGCGGGCAATTGCATCATCAGGTGGATCAGGCGGTCAAAACCCTTCTGCCGCGTCAGGCGCCCCGCCGCCACCAATTGAAGCCCGCTGCCTGCCTGGCGCTCGGGGTGCATGGCCCGACGTCGCAGCTCCTCCACGGCCACAGGGTTCGGCAGCAGCGACAGCCGGGCACCAATTCTGGGCACGAGCCGTTCCAGCGCAGCTGCGATTTCGGCGGTTTGCGCGATAACGGCGTCCGCCCGCGGATAGAGCCAGCGGTAAAGCTGCTTGGCGGGCAGAAGGCGAGGCATGGCGGCGATGGTCGCCTCCGGCCTATTGGCCTCACGCACGATCAACCGCGTGTTGCGCGGCAGAAGGGGTTTGGCGGCGAGCAGAGCGAGATTGACATAGGCCAGGGTTGAGACGATGGCCGCAGGCCGCGATGCGCGGATCTGTCCAAGCATCCAGGGCAGGGCGCTCCTGATCCGGCTGTGATGACCATAGGTGACGGGAAGATCGCGGGGCACGGCCGGGGACAGTGGCCCTTGGCCGCCAACGACGAGCAATGAGGGTGTATATCGGGTGGGATCCAACGCACTCGACAGCGTCAGCATCACCCGCTGCGCCCCGCCACCGGCGAGATCCGGCAGAACGAAGATGACCTTGGCAGGCATCACGCGCCGCGCTTCTTTTGGGCAGCCTCGATCCAGACATCGGCCAGCGCCGCAGCCTGTCTGCGCGGATCACAGAGCGCCGCGATGCGCGGCCGTGCTGCTTGGCCGAGCTGTTTAACCTTGGCCCGATCGCTCGCAAGGGTCCGCAGGTGATCGGCCGCGATGCCCGCATCGAACTGTTCCATCAGGATGCCGGTCACGCCAGTCTCTACGAACGTCTGGTCCTGGCCGCAGGTGAGGACCGGTTTACCCTGCGCCATGGCCTCCAGTATGTCCCTGCCCCACGGATTCGCCTCACGCGTGGGCTTGATGAGAAGATCCGACGCCGCAAGAACCCGTTCCGGCTGGGGCACATGGCCGAGAAACAGAAAGCTGTTGGCAACGCCTGCGTTTGCAGCTCGCGCGGGCAGCCCGTCAGGTCCGGAGCCGCAATCCCCGGCCATGATGAATCGCACGGGCGATGCCGTGCCGAGCTCGCGCGCGATGTCGACCAGACGATCGGTGCCTCGGCCAAGCGAGAAATTACTCAGCGAGGCGACATTCAGCTTTTCATCACGAGGGATCTCGGGGAGGGGGTCAGCATCATCTCGCAATGGCGCCGGATTGAAGATTACCCGCCCGGCACCACGTCCGCCGAGGCGCCGGTAACTCGCTTCCTCATTCGGTGTAATGAAAACGCGCTGATCCACGGCCCGTGAGATCGCCCATTGCTGCGCGCGAGCGAAAAAACTGTCGGTCAAGTTGGTGCGCAGGTGCATGACGGCAGGAACGTCCGCCTGCCGCCGCAGCCAGAGGGCAAGTCCCGCAAACGCCTCGTGGTTGAAATGGACGACGTCGAAGCGCTCAGTTACGGCTTTCTGAAGTCGCCTGCGCGCAGTGCCCGACCGAACAAAATCTTTGCAATAGACCGCCATGACGAAGAGGTTGCGAGACAGGCGCGGCAGGGCGCTGACTTTGGGCAGGGAATGCTCGAGCCGCACCGGAACGTCGATTGACCTGTATCGGTCGAGGATGGGTCCTGGCCGGCGACACCAAACCTCCGGCGAGATGACGCTGCGATCGAGCGCTGCGATCGCCTCGTAGAGGCTTCGCGAAGAACCCCCATGCCCGCCCTCGATGTCGAGGCACAAGATGCGCAAGGGTTGCTTCATCGGGATGCCGTGACAAGGCGCGCCGTGGCGTCCCAACCGCAATGAAAGATGGCGTCGAGCACCGACAAGCCGGCAAGGAAGGGATTGCCGCTTCGGTCGTAGGATTGCGGCTGAAAACTGCTGTATTGAAGCGTCAGGCCATATCTCTGAAAGGTCTCAGCTGATTGATAATTCGCGCCGCCTGAACCGGACAGGTAAACCCCTCCGGGAGCCAGGGAGTGAACGATCTCGGCAAGCCTTTCGTCGGAGGCGGCAGGCGGAAGAGCAAGCTCCGAACTGAAACGAAACTGCCTTGTCAGACCGAGCCGGAACGCGATGCGCTCGATCAGGAAGACATTGGCTTGAGCAAGAGTGGATGACGGTGTTTCCGCCAACCAGGTCTCGACCTCAGGCCAAGTTTCACGAAAAAACGTGGCTTTTCGGTAGCATTGGAGCAGGCGATCACGATGCGCTGTGTGCCAGTTGGCACGCGAGGGCACCACGGACGAGATGTTGTCACCCAGTGAGACCCGAACCGGGACCGTGAGCCAAGCCGGAGTGTCGGACTCCGCAATCTTCACCCGGTTGACATAGCTCCCCTTGGGATATTGGGCGTCGTCCAAGAAGACAAAGATGTCGGACCGCGCGATCTTCGCGAAGTAGCCAAGCCAAGGAAGATGATTGGGCTGATGGATGCCGACGATGGTCACGGCAAGCCTCGTCGATAAACGAGATAGCCGTTTTCCTCCCCGCACGGGACAAAGCCGCTTCGTTCATAAAGGCGGCGGGCCGGAACGCCGGCCAGTACCTTCAGTGTGATATGGTCATGTCCGGCGGCTCGCGCCGCCTCCAACACCTGAGTTAGAAGCTCGCTTCCAATTCCACGCCCACGCCAGCCCCCATCCACCATGAAATGATGAAGATGTGCCCGCTTGGGCGCCTTCGATGAGACGATCGCGTAGCCGATGAGGGATTTCTCCTGCCACACCGCCCGCGATAACTCCCATTTCTTTGGCAGGTCGACTTCAAAGTGTTCTCGGCGCCAATACTCGCCTGGAACATCCCGCGCGATTTTGACGAAGGCGTCAGGCGCGCTCTCGAAAGCTGTGCGAGTCAGAACCGCGATACTATGACTCACGTTGAGCGGCCGGACCAAACGTCGTTGTTGATCGCCAGGTCACGGTCGAGGCGTTCGACATGCTCGTCCAGAACATCAGCTAGCCTTTGATGCGGCTCCTGCGGTTCTGAACCCACCCACCAGACGGAATGCGTGAGAAGTTGCAGCGCCCGAGATTGCAGGACAGCCTCATGCTGCCATGGGTGACCATGGCGCCACGCGCCTCGGCTGTCGGAGGAGTAGCCCATGTCGCGGGTGAAGCGATCCATGTAGGTGTGGAGCCGTCCGGCGATACGTCGATCTCCGCCTAGCAAGCTTTTCGCCGGCCGATGGAAACTGATCAGCGATACTGGAGCTTCGATGATATTCTCGAGCGCACGGCACTCCGCCTCCGCGCCGTGTTCCATCGCTTCGGCATCGGCATAGCAGCTGGCATCCAGATGAAGACCTATCTCATGGCCAAGCTGCCGCATTGCTCTGAGGTCTTCTGTCGCTTGGCGCGACCAGGGATTGTACATCTCCGTCCGCAGCAGGACGAAATAGGTTGCGCACCAGCCCTCGGCAGCTTCACGTTCCGCCATGCGCCGGGCGCGCGGGATGGACTGGTCGATATCATGACGTAGGATGAGGTGCCGCTCGGTCGGTACAGCATCCTGAAATCCCGTCACTCGGTAGCCGCGATCAGTGAGGCCGCGGATGGTCTCGGCATAACCGTCAAGCGTGAAGGCGGGATAGGTCATGCCAACGCCTCAAGCGAGAGCCCATGCTGCGCCAGATATCGCTCAGCTATGAACGAGACAGCATGTCGAGGGCCGCGCGTTTCACGCACTGCGCGTGAGTAGGGCACAACCGCTGACGTCCTCAGGGGGTCCATCCACCAGCCAAACAGCCGCCGCTCTGTGTCATGCCAATGATCGCGGCCAAACGGAGCCGCACCGGCTTTGGCCATCAAGCGCAATGGCCTGATCCAGCTCGGGGTGATGGTTTTGGCGTTCACCGGAATGCCGCTCCAGACGCCACCCCAATTGTCTTGCTCCAGCACCCGCCGGTAAAGGTTCTGCCGCAGCTTGTGCTTCAACGGCATGCGCCTCCAGAACTGCACATAGTCGTCGTCCCACAGCGGAAGGCGCCACTGGAAACCGAAGGCCTCATAGGTCCGCTGACCTGACACAACATATTTTGCCTGCCGGTCCTGATACTCGAGCATCTCGAAGACGCCATGCAACGCATCCCGATCAAGATCCGCTCCTGCACCCTTTATTTCAGCATCGAGCAGGGACTTGATCACGGCCTCGTTCGAGCCCGCCGCAAGGTGCCGCCACAGCCGATAATGCTTCTTCACATAGGCTTCGAGCGCTCGCTGAGGTGTCGTTTCATTCACCGACGGCGCGAGAACGTGATTGCCGGTGATGAAATCGCCTGATTGTCCGTTGACGATGAGCGCGTCAGCGGGAACGACTTTATGATCTTTCAAGTGCTTTATGGCGGTCCAGTCCTGTTCAAAAGGAATCCCGCCGCACGTATCGCCCAACTGCCAAAGCGCCACCTCGTGAGAGGGATCGGCAAACATCGCTTTCTGGCTCGCTGTGGTGAAGGGAATGAAGGTCCATGGGTAGTCCAGACGCTCTGCGATGGCTTTGGCCGTTAGCGCCTCGTGATTGCCCGGCCGGCCATAGGAAAACAGTCGAACGTGTGAGTAGCCCACCGCCTTGAGGCCGGACGCGATGAAGCGCGAATCATATCCAGCCGAAAGAGGGACTGCGATGGTGCGGCCTGCCGCTGAGGCAGCCAGACGCTCCATGAGAAACCGGTGCAGTTCCGACAGACGCTTCTCCGGCTCAGAGACATCATCCGTGTTCCAGGCATCATAGATAAACCAGCGCAGGGTCCTGGCACCCCCCGCATCCAGGCAGAGGGCTTCGCCCGCGCGAAGCTGCTGAAGACCCCGATAAAGCGTCTGCGCCCCGACAGCATATCCGGACATGGCGCAGGCAAGGGCCTGTTCAGGGGCGATATCGGATGCAGCGAGACCGAGCCGTTCCCTGAGCCGCTGGCCGCGATCATCAATGTAAATGCTGCCGTCCTTGGCTCCGAACATCAGCGGGATCGATCGGATCCGATCGACGGTTGCGATGATACGCTGCGGCAGTTCGACGACGAGTGCGAAGTGACCGGAGAGCCGCTTCAGCACCTCAATCAGTGCCGCGTCGTCCGGCGCCGCGAGGATGGCCGGTACCGCATGACGCGCCGCCTCCTCGCCCGACAATGTACGGGATCCGTCAAAGACATAACCCCTGACGTGTGCCACCGCGACTCCGATCCGGTGGCTGGACCAGCCCCAGTCGGGCCCAAGTGTTACCGCATGGGAGAAAGCCTGGGTGGCGGCCGCTTCCATGGTTTAGCGCTCGATCTGCCGCAGGATTTGGAACGCCTCGGCCGCCGCGACTCCGATCTCTGAGCCGCGCAGCAGGCCGAGCGCCTTCAGGGCTTCCAGTGAGCGCGGATGCGGAAAATCTCTGAGTTCACCGATATAGGCGTCCATGGCTGCGATTTTCGCGTCCAGCGTATCGGAGATATCGACCCAGGCATTCGGCACGAAACGCCGCTCCGGAAAGCCCCATTCGCTGGAGGAGATCACTTCGCCCGCCCAGACGCGGCGAATAGGGGAGCCAGGCAGGGGCCGCGTGGCGGTGAGCGTCGCATGGGCGGTGACGCCATGGTCGATGTTCACGTCACCGGGATGATGGGTGAAGACGGTGTCGGCGCCGGTTTCTCCAAGGAATTCCTCAACGCGCTTGACCACATCAAGCAGCGGCACGCTGTCCATCCGGTTGTCGGGGAAATCGGCGAACGACACCGAGGCGCATCCGAGCACGCCTGTTATGGCCCTGCTGGCATGGCCGCGGAGCGTCTCCAGCGCCGCCTTGTCGGGCGCGCCGCGCGCGGCAAGGCCGGTGGCGAGGATCAGCACATGGACTGGCACCCCCCGCGCCGCCAGCTTCGCTATGGTGCCGCCGCAGGCCAGCACCTCGTCGTCGGGATGGGCCACCACAACGGCGGCGCTCTCGGTCATCATCTCGGGTTTTCCTTGAAGGGCAGGCGGTGCTCGTAAGTGACGAAGCTGTCTGAGCAATCCACCTCGGTAAAGCCTAGCCGCGCGAACAGGCGGCGCGAGGCGAGGTTATCCGCGCGCACCTCGGCGCGCGCGGTCCTGGCAAAGCCCGGTGGCAGGTCCGTCAGCAATTGGGAAATGGCGGTGGCAGCGACGCCGTCGCGGCGCGCCTCGGGCGCGACGTAGATGTCAACGAGCGCGACGCCGTCCTCCGTCTGCAGGCGCACCTGACCAAGAGGCCGCCCGCCATCGACGATGATATGCATGGCCGTGGCAGGATCAGCCAGCCGCCGTGCCAGCCAGTCCACATGGCTCTGCCGGTCTATCGGTGCGCTCGTCAGCCGCTTCTGCGCCAGCGTCTCCGGCGCGTTGACCCATCCGAGCAGGAGATCCGCATCGGCCATGGTGACGGGGCGCAAGGTGATGGCGTTCATCGAACCGAGAAGGTGGGCTGAAACATCTCGCCGCGGAGGCGTGCGGCCGGGTCGTGCGCGTCGAGATGGTCGCGCAGAGCGGCAAGAGCGCCGCGCAGCGCCTTTTCCGATTCTCGCTCAACCAGATGAGAGTCATGGGCGAGGCAGAGGTTGAAGCTCGCACCCATGAGAAGGCCATGGGCCACCACCTCCTGACGGAACAGGCTTATCAGCAGCTTCTGCTCCACCGGCGCGCTTTTCCAGGCGACGCGCGGCCACCAGCCTTCGCCCGTCATGGCCACCACGTCGCCAAGCCCGGTTTCGGCCGCGACCGTGTTGAAGGTGTCGCGCAGCCGCGTGCCGAGCCGCGACAGTCGCGCCGGCACGTCCTCGCGTTCCAGCTTGTCGATGGTCGCGATCGAGGCTGCCAGCGACAGCGCCTCGCCGCCGAAGGTGCCGGAGAAGAAGATATCCTCCATGCCGCGCATGATGTCGCGCCGGCCCACCACGGCCGAGATGGGCATGCCATTGCCCATGGCCTTGCCGAAGGCGGAGAGGTCCGGCGTCACGCCATAGCGGGCCTGGGCGCCGCCAAGGCCGACCCGGAAGCCGGTGACGATCTCGTCGAAAACGAGAATGACCCCAAAGCGTTGCGTCAGCTCCCGGATTCTCTCCAGGAACCCCGGCGCCGGCGGCGTCGCGCCGGAAGGCTCCAGCACCACCGCGGCCACGCCGTCCGGATCCGCCGTCAGCGCGCGCTCCAGCGCATCGGCGTCGTTGAAGGGAAAGGTGCCGGACAGGGCCTTCACCGCCGCGGGCACGCCGAGGTCGCGCGTGGTGGTGCCGATGTACCAGTCGTGCCAGCCGTGATAGCCGGCCAGCAGCACCCGGTCGCGGCCGGTATGGGCGCGGGCAAGCCGCACCGCGGCGGAGGTGGCGTCCGACCCGTTCTTGCCGAAGCGCACCATCTCGGCGGAAGGGATCAGGCGGATCAGGCGTTCGGCGAGATCAGCCTCCAGGGTCGTCGCCAGCGGGAAGACGATGCCCTTGTCCAACTGCTCGCGAATGGCCGTGTCCACGTCGGGATCGCCATAGCCGAGGATGATCGGCAGGAGCCCGAGCACGTAATCGATGTAGGAATTGCCGTCGACATCCCAGATGCGCGCGCCCTTGCCCCGCTCGATGAACAGCGGCGTCACCCCCCGCACCCACTGCTGGTGAGATTTGGAAAAGGTCTGGCTGGCCAGGGGAATGGAGTCCAGTGCGCGCGCGAAGAGCTGGTTGGAGCGGTCGAAGCGGCGCCCCGTCATCTCGGTCAGCTGGCGCAGCGCGCCTTCGTTGGCGCCGTGCCCTGCGTTGAGCCGCATCAGGTCGGGTTTGCGGGTGAGGAGCGCCACCACATCCATCCAGCCGAAGCTGGTGCCAAGCTCGGCCACCACGGCGCGTGCAAAGGCGAGATCGCCGGGTTCGTCCACCGTGAAGCGCAGGTGGCTGAAGTCGGGTCCTCTCGCGTCCAGCGCCGCCACCGTGAAGTTCCCCCAGGGCAGGCGATCGCGTCGAAGACCGTGGATATAGGGCGTCACATGCTCGCGCAGGAAGGGCTCCTTCGCCTCCGCATGGGCGCGCTCCAGCGCCGCGCGCGTGAAGGCTTCGGCATCGAGCCCGTCGGGATAGCGCCGCTCGGTGGTATTGGAGGCATAGTCGGCGCCGCTATCCAGAAGGCGTCGCACCACGGCGTCGATCACCTCGGGCGCGAGGAAGGGACAGTCGGCGGTCAGGCGCACAACGACATCGGCGCCGGCGGCTTCGCCCGCGCCCATGTAGCGGCCGAGCACATCCTGTTCGGAGCCGCGGAACAATGGCCAGCCCGCGCCTTCGGCCCAGGCGGCGAGGGCATCGTCGCTTGAACCGTCGCTGGTGGCAAGCCAGACTGCGTCGATGGTCTCCGCCCGGCGCGCCGCCTCGAGGGTCCAGGCGACGAGAGGCTTTCCGCCGAGATCTTCCATGACCTTGCCGGGCAGACGCGTCGAGGTCATGCGCGCCTGGACGATGGCGACGGTGGTCATGGCAGCACCACGAGCGAGGTCATAGGGAGTATGGTGGCGGACTGGAGATGCGGCCAGTCCGGCAGCGCCTCGCCCTTCGCCACCGAGATGAGGTCATCCAGAAGCGGCAGGCCGGCCGCTACCGAGGCCGCCATGCTGCCGGAGGGGCGTGGGTTGACCTCGATCACCACAGGCGTGCCGTCGGCACGGGTCATGACGTCGAAGTCATAGAGCCAGGAGAGGCCAAGCGCCTCCGCGAGCCTGCCGGCAAGGGCATGGAGCCTCGCGTCGAGCTCGATCACATTGCCGAGGAAGGGCATGCCCTCCGGGTTGAGGCGGCGGCGCGGCACGGTGCGCAGCACCTTGCCCTGCCAAGATAGAACATCGATGTCGTAGCAGGGCTCCTCCAGCCGCTCGCAGACGAGGATCGGCAGGAGGTTCGGCAGCTTGGTCGCATGGTCCCGGAAGAAGGTCTCGCCATCCATGTGGAGTTCGCGTCCGGAGACGGAGGCGCGGACGCCGATCATGTCATCGCGCACGATGTAGACGCCGCGATTGCCGCGCCCGCGCGCGGGTTTGGCCGCAAAGGAGCGGCGGCCAAAGTGCTCATAGGCGGCCTCAAGCTCCTCCGCGGTCGAACAGAGCTTCCAGTCGGGCACCTCGAACCCCTGTTCGCGCAGCCAGGTGAAGCAGCGCGGCTTGTCGCTGACGAGTTCGAGGGTGGCGGCGTCGGCGCAGGCGAGACGGGTGCCGGTGGCTTCCACGGCGTCGCGCGCACGCGCCAGCGCCAGGGCCTCTTCATCGGAGCAGGGCAGGAGAAGATCGACCTGCTCCCGCGTCAGAACCTTCACCACCTCGGCCACATAGGCAGGATCATCGCCGCGCGGCACCTGCGCATAGGCGTCGGCAAGGCGGCCGGCCACCGGCAGAGGTCCGGCATTAAGCGCCAGTACCCGCACCTCGTGCCGCCTGGACTGCTTCAGGAGGGTCACGGTGGCGGCCGAAAGCCCGCCGCCCGTCGCCGTAAGGGCGATCGTGAAGCTCATGCGAAATCGATCTCCTGAAGCGGTTGGTGCCGCGCCACGTCACGGGCAAGGCGCCGACCCACCGTGGCGTCGAAGGCCGCCGGAGCCAGTCCTGCCTGTCCCGGCAGCGGGCGCATTAGGCCGATGTCGTCCTCATCAAGCACATGCCCGGCCTTGAGGTGGCGCCGCGCGGTGAGGCAACGGTGGCGCTGCGCCTTGAGGCGCTGTTCCTCCTCGGTCGGCCGCTTCACCCCATCGCCGCGCATGGCCTCCACCGCGCGGATATCGGCCACCATGCGGGCGAAGGGCTCAGGCTCCAGCGAGAGCGCGTGGTCGGCACCGGGCGTTGTGCGGTCGAGGGTGAAATGCTTCTCGATGACACTCGCTCCGAGCGCCACGGCCGCGAGCACGGCGAGCGTGCCGTCATGATGGTCTGAATAACCCACGGGCCGGGCATAACGCTCCGCCAGCGCGGCCATGGCCGTGAGGTTCAAGACCTCCGCCGGCGCGGGATAAAGCGAGGTGCACTGCAGGATCGCGACCTCGCGGCCGCCGCCCTCCTCGATGGCCGCGAGCGCCGCGTCGATGTCCGCGATCTCCGCCATGCCGGTCGACAGGATCAGCGGCGCCCTCGTGGCGGCGCAGCGCCGGATCAGCGGCAGATTGGTGGAAAGACCCGAGGAAATCTTGATCGCCGGGAAGCCCGCGGCGATGGAGAGCTGGAGGCTGGGAGGATCCGCTGGCGTGGTGAAGAGGATCAGGCCGAGGCTATCAGCAAGAGCCTTCAGCCTGACGTGGGCCTCGAGCGTCAGCTCCTTGCCCTTGAACTCGGCGTAGGAGGCGGTACCGGGCGCGTAACTCTCGTCCGCATCGACGGTCTGCAGCTTTACCGCATCGGCGCCGGCCTGCGCGGCCGCGCGGATCATCTGCGCCGCCACCTCCTCGCTGCCGCCGTGGTTGATGCCGACCTCGGCGATGACGAAGGCAGGCTCGCCCGCGCCGATGCGGCGGCCGGCGATGGTGATATGCGGCGTGGTCATGATGTTGATTTCTCTCTCATCAGCTCGCGGATGATCGCCGCGGCGCGCCGTCCGCCGGAGCCTTCGGGTCCCGTGATCGCGCGCCGGTAGAAGGCGTCGCGATGCTGGCGCTTGGCCGCCCAGGCCTCGCGGATCTCACCGAGCGGCCGCGCCAGCAACTCGCGCAGGCGTTCCGGCCAATCCTCGCGGTCGATGTCCACGGTGAGGAAGGAGCGCGAGACCTCCTCGTCCTGCTCGGGCGAGATGAGGGGCAGCACCTGGCGCGACCCCAACCAGACAACCGGCACATCGGCACCCACGATCCAGCCGAGGGTTGAGGTCGGCACGCCGGTCACGAGCACATCGGCCGCGGCACGGAGATAACGAAGGTCTTCAGGCGGAGAGAGGCTGACATTGGTCGCCAGCTTCAGCCTCGCCTCCAGCGGCGGATGATGCGCCAGCCGCTCCGTCGGGTAGGGCTTGAAGACGACCTTGTGCGGAAGCGTGCCATAGACGTCCTCCACCAGCCGTCGCTCGAGCGTCTCCACGAAGCGCTCGGTCGGCATGCCGAAACCGGCGCGCAGATTGCCCTGATAGATCCAGGTGCTGACGTGGAAAATCACCGTCTCCTGCGACGCGAGGCCAAGCGCCTGCCTCGACAGGCGCCGCTGCAGCCGCGGCCGGAACAGCCGCCGCGTCTGGTCAGCGAGGCCGATCGGTTCGATCCGTGTGGCGGCGGCGCCACGTGCCTCCGCGAAGGCCTTGGCCGCCGTTTGGCTCGCGCACAGCACCACATCGCTGGTCGCGGCTTCGGAGAAGTTGATCTTGGCCTGTGAATGGGCCGACAAGCCTGTCGTGACGCCATGCTCGAA
This sequence comes from Agaricicola taiwanensis, assembly GCF_014635245.1. Classification (GTDB taxonomy): domain Bacteria; phylum Pseudomonadota; class Alphaproteobacteria; order Rhizobiales; family Methylopilaceae; genus Agaricicola; species Agaricicola taiwanensis. The sequence goes on from NZ_BMCP01000001.1 coordinate 1,140,152, forward strand.
ATCGACAACCGTCGCGCCGGCGGCCTTGAGCGCGGCATAGGTAAGAGTTCCGCGCGGTCCGAAAAGGCCGTTGGTGAGCACGATCGGCTGCGCCTGCCCGGCAAGCATGCCGGCCATCTGCTTCCTGATGTGCGGCCAGTCCGCGGCAACGCGGGCGACCGCGCGGGCGCACCAGAGCGTAAGAATGCGCGCCATCGCCTCCGCCTGCGCCATGTCGAAGAGCCCCAGACCGGAGATACTGCTGCTGATTTCCTTTGCAACCATTATCGGCAGCTCGGCCGGCGGCAGGCCGATCGATGGCGGCAGCTTGGGCTTGCCCAACCGCCTCAGCCGCGCACCTGAGAACGCCAGATGGGGCAGGGCTTCCCGAAGGGCCTCATTCTCGCTCAGCACGAAGATGTCCCGCCGGCCCCGCGTCAGCTTCAGGCGCTGCGCGGCCTCGAGAAGAAGGAAGCTCAGCGGCAGATGCATGGAGCGGCGGAGGATGTCTTGCGGCACATCCGCCTCGGAGCGGGATCCCGGCTCCGGGAAGGACTGGAGCGTAACAGGCAGAGCACCAAAGAAGCCCTCTTCCGACAGACTGACTGCTGGGACATGAAGACGGGAAAGCGCAATGCCGTCCGAGCCGGTCATGGGCTGATCGGTGAAGCCGATGCCGATTGCCTCGGGCCTGTGCGTCGCCACCGCACGCGCGGCGACGAGCCCGCGATAGACGATCGTGGAGATAACGCGGCTGGAGGCGCCGGCAAGGCGCAGGGCTTCCGCCGGCAGGCCCAGTGCGGCCGGCACTCCGCCTGCGCGCAGGGCCTCGTCGATACGTTCGGCAAGCGCGATGGTCTCGCGTCCGAAGCGGTTGGCCTCATCCTGCGAGACAGCGGCATCGCCATCGAGCACCCGGCCTTCGGCCGCCGGATCGCGGGCGAGCATGGGGTTGTCGGTGACGATGACGTCATAACCATTGTCCCGTGCCCACCGGAATGCGGCCAGCGTGTCGATCAGCGCGAGCTTCATGATGCGTCACCGGCAGCCTTCACATAGGCGATCAAAGCCTCCGCGGCGCGCGCGGCTCCCCCTCCGTCGATCAGAGCCGCGGAGCGCCGCGTGAGTTCCGCCAGCTGCTCCGGGCTAGGGTCGAGGCTGCCCGCCGGCCAGCCTGAAGCAAGCGCCGCCGCGGTGCCGGCGAAGATCACGGCGCCCTCCTCGGCGAGAGCGGTGATCCCCGGCCGCTGGTTCTCCGCCGTCTCGACCGTGACGCTCGGTACGCCAAGGCAGGCGCGCTCAAGCGCGGACACGCCGCCCGCGCCGATGGCGAGATCGGCCGACGCGAGCCGATCGGCATAGTCCGCCGGCGCGACCAACAACTCGGCGCCGCACCGTTCGGCGGCCCCGCGCACGGCGGCACCATGGTACGCGGCCGGCCCGATCACGACCTCGATGTGCGCGCCGGGAAAGGCCTCGCGCGCAGCCTTCAGCGCCGGGACGGTGGCATTGGACCCATCCACCATGCCGAAGCTGATCAGGATGCGGCCGAGCCGCGGCTCTGCGCGCCGGGTAAGGGATGCCTCCCGCCGCGCCGCGATCTCCGGGCGGATCAGCGTGTAATCACCGCCCGCCAGAACCGCGTGGACCCCGCCCTGATCCAGCCAGTCCTGCGCCGCGCGGCCGAGCCCGCCGTCGAGAAGGATGTCGGCGTGATGCGGGCGTTGGCCCGGCACGTCGTCGATCACGGCCACCACGGATGTGAAGGTCCGGCAGGCCTGCTCAAAGACGGCATCGCGGCCGTAGTGGTCTACCACCAGGAGATCGCAGTCGCCGTCGAGCGCTGCCGCGATCGCCTGTGCCTCCGCGGTCTCCGGACCGTCGAGCAGCATGATGCGGAACCCCGAGGCGGCGAGCGCGGGCGCGCTTTCCGCCGTGCCGGCGCGGCAGGCGAAGGCGAGAGACCAGCCGCGCGCTGCCAGCGCCTCGGCCAGTGCCAGGCACCGCCCCACATGGCCACCGCCGATGCCGGGTCCGGCGTCGGCGCGAATGACGGCGGTTCGCTTCATGCGCCGGTCCACTTCAGGCCGGACGGGTTGTAGATGGGCCGAGATAACAGGGCCTGCTCAAGATAGCCGTCCGGCGTGTAGAACCGATCACCTACAGCCAATGGCTTGTCGCACACGCAGTCCTGCTTTTGAATCCTCAGGATTCCATCGGAAACACACACGACGAATTCGTCACCGCATGAGCGGATGATGATGCCATTCGCGAAGGGATGCGACTTCTCACCAGACTCGAACCTGCAATCGAAAATCCGGGCGATTTGACCCGAGCTCAGTGTCCGCGCTCCATCATAGGGATGCGAAAATGCCCGAATGAATGTCTCTATGTTTTCGCCGGACCATCGCCAATCGATGTAAGATTGGGTTTCAGTATGCAGACGCGGGAAATAGGTCGCCCGTGATTCATCTTGAGGCTGATCCAAGACCGGCCTGCCACTGAGAAGATCGTCGAGAAACTTTAGCAAAACCGGCTCGGCCTGCCGTCGCGCATGATCCGCATAGTCGCGTGGTAGCCGGCAATCGAGAGGAAAATCATACGCGGACTGTGCGACGATCGAGCCTGTATCGATACCTTCGTCGATCCGGTGAATGGTCGTCGCTCCTTTCCGGGCACCGGACAAGATCATCCACGAATAACTTGCGCCTCCCCGCCATTCCGGAAGGGAGGTATTGTGCATATTATAAAATTCTTGATCAAATATATCCAGCAACACTTTCTTGATTAGAAATGGGCTGCCAAAGGAAAAGGCAAAAGATCTTCCGATCAGGGTCTGTCTTATGCGGTCGTATTGATCGGATAGGATGTCGGTTACAACGATATCCTTGGTGTAATCCGATAGAAGGTCGACGTAAGAAGTTTGATTGGCATCCGTAAGCGATGTCTGCCGTGGGCCGATGAAAACGTGGCACGTCAGTCCGCGGGAGGCACAAAACCGCGCTGTGGAGAGAGCCAGTTCGCCGGTTCCAAAGATGAAGGCCTGCCTGAACGGATCGGATGTCAATTCTCGATTTCCTTCTGGAGCGTCGCCACCACACGCTCCACGTGGGCCTCTGTCATGCCCGCGAAGAGCGGCAGAGACAGGCAGCGTGCATAATAGGCATCCGCTCCCGGTAGCTCCGGCTTGCCGTAAAGCCGCTCGTAATAGGGCTGGCGGGCGACCGGCAGATAATGGACTTGGCTGCCGATGCCCTGCGCATGAAGCGCGCGCATCAGAGCGGCCCGGTCCATGCCAATGCCTTGAAAGTCGATCAGCACCACCTGAAGATGCCAGGCGGGGTTTGAGAAGCCCGTGCGCCGCAGCGGGCGGACCATGGGCGCGAGCGGCGCCAGCTGCGCCTCGTAATGATCGGCGAGGCGCCTCCGCGCCTCCACGAAGCGGTCGAGCTTGCCCAGCTGCGACAGCCCGAGCGCGCACTGGATGTCGGAGGCGCGGTAGTTGAAGCCCGGCTCCGGCATCTCGTAGTACCAGGGATTGGCCGAGCCATCGGCGGCACTGGCGAGGCCCAGGTTCTCCATGCGGGCGAGGTCACGCACGAGCCCGTGGCTGCGGAACCGCGCCAGCCTCTCGGCAAGGACAGGATCGCGCGTCGTCACCGCTCCGCCTTCGCCCATAGCCAGCGTCTTTACCGGATGGAACGAGAACACGCTCATGTCCGACTGCGCGCAGGCACCGATCGGCGCATTGCCCGCGGTTGCGCCGAGGGCATGGCAGGCGTCCTCGATCAGCACCGCACCCGCCTCGCGGGTGATCCGCGAGATCGCGGTCATATCCTCGCACTGCCCCGCCATATGCACCGGCAGCACGGCCTTCACGGCACCGCCGGCGCGGGCAAGCGCCCGGGTCAGATCGTCCGGACGCATCAGGCCTGTGTCCGGGTCGACGTCGGCGAACATGACCTCGCCACCAACGTAGCGCACCGCATTGGCGGTGGCGACGAAGGTCACAGCGGGCACCACCGCGGTATCGCCCGGCCCGATGCCTGCCGCCATGCAGGCAAGATGCAGCCCCGCAGTCGCCGAAGAGCAACTGACCGCATGCGGAGCGCCGACCCTGGCGGCCAGCGCCTCCTCGAAGCGCGTCACTGAGGGGCCGGTGGTCAGCCAGTCGCCGCGCAGCACCTCCGCCACCGCGGCGATGTCGTCATCCTCGATCAGTTGGCGTCCGTAAGGCAGGAAGGAAGACATGGCGTTTCCCGTCAGCGCGGCGCGGACAACATCGTCTTCAGGAGCTTGGTATCGGCCCATTCGTCATTGGTGTCGGACGAATAGGAGAAACGATCCGGGACCAACTGCGCGGCCGGGATGCGGCGCCCCATGCGGTGCTCGTCGAAGGAGGGCTCGATCACATAGCGGTCGGGAAGCGAGATCGTGGTGCGGGAATCGTCCTCGGTGATCATGACCTCGTGCAGCTTCTCGCCCGGACGGATGCCGATCACCGTCTGCGGCAGGTTCGGCGCCATGGCCTTGGCGAGATCTACCATCTTCATCGAGGGGATCTTGGGCACGAAGATCTCGCCGCCCTTCATCATGGCCAGCGACGACATCACGAAGGCGACGCCCTGCTGCAGGGTAATCCAGAATCGCGTCATGCGCGGATCGGTGATCGGCAGCTCCCGCGCGCCCTCCGCGATCAGCTTCTCGAAGAAGGGCACGACGCTGCCGCGCGAGCCCACCACATTGCCGTAGCGCACCACCGAGAAACGGGTGCGAAGGTTGCCGGCAAGTGCATTGGCGGCGACGAAGATCTTGTCGGAGGCGAGCTTCGAGGCGCCATAGAGATTGACCGGATTGGCCGCCTTGTCCGTGGACAGCGCGATGACCTTGTCGACGCCGCAGCGCAGCGCCGCCTTCACCACGTTCTCCGCGCCATTGACGTTGGTGCGGATGCACTCCAGCGGATTGTATTCGGCGATGGTGACATGCTTGATCGCCGCCGCATGGACCACAATGTCCACCTCGCGCATGGCCATTTCCAGCCGGTCGGCGTCCCGCACATCGCCGATGAAGTAGCGCATGGCCGGGTAGCGCTCCATGGGCAGCTCGGCCATCATCACGGACTGGCGGTATTCGTCGCGCGAGAACACGATCACCTTGCGTGGGCGATGGTTCTCCAGCACCTCACGGATGAAGTGCTTGCCGAAGGAGCCGGTGCCGCCGGTGACGAGGATCGTCTTGCCGGTGAGGTCGATGGCCGGCTCGGTGAAGGTGCGCAGCATGACGGTCCTTATGCCTTGGAATGGGATGTGACGGCGGCGAGCGCCTGGTCGTCTGGCCGCTGGATCGCCCAGGCGCGGGCATACCAGCCACCGAGGGCGAGAAGTTCTGCATGGGTGCCGGTCTCGGTGACACGACCTGCCTGGAGCACCGCGATCCGGTCGGCCATGACCACGGTGGAGAGCCGGTGCCCGATGAGGATGACGGTGGAGACGCGCGCGTCACGCACACGGATCAGCGACTGGCGGAAGGCCTCCTCCGCCTCCGCGTCGAGCGCGGCCGTGGGCTCGTCCAGGATCAGGATCGGCGCTTTCTTGATGAGCGCACGAGCAAGGTCGAGCCGTTGGCGTTGGCCTCCGGAGAGTGACACGCCGCTCTCGCCGAGCCGGGTGTGGATGCCCCCCGGAAGGCGCCGCACGAATTCCGCCGCGCCGGCCATATCAAGGGCCTCGCGGATGTCCGCCTCGGACGCGTCCGGCTTGCCGTAGCGCAGATGCTCCGCCACGGTCACGTCGAAGATCTGGGCCGACTGCGGCTGATAGGCGATGCCGCCGCGCAGAGACCTCACGTCGAAGTCGTTGATGTCGGTCCCGTCGATGCGGATCGTTCCTGACTGCGGCAGCCTGAGGCGCGGCAGCAGATCGACCAGGGTCGACTTGCCCGACCCGGAGGGCCCTACGAGCGCGATAAAGCCCTGCGCCGGGATGGTGAGGTCGACGCCCTGCAGCGCCGGCACCGTGCTGTCCTCTCCATAGGAGAAGACCACGCCCGAATAGACGATGCTATGGCGCACCCCCTCGAAGGGGCGGCTTCCGGTCAGGGGCTCGGCCTGCGCTCGCCAGGCGGCGAGCGTGTCCGTCACCACTTCGAACATCGGCCGGAACGCGGTGACCCTCTGCCGTGCGTTGAGGAAATCGCGACCGAGCGGCGTCAGGCGCAGGAGGATCAGGAGGAACAATCCCAACTGCTCGAGGCTGAGGCCAAAGCGGCTGTAGCCCACATAGAGGAAGGTGAAGGCGACGCCGATGACCACTGGCTCCACCAGAAGCCCCAACCTCGCCCCCAGAAGGTCGACGCGCACCATCTGCTTCCGCTGCTCCGCCGTCAGCCGATCCATGGCGGCCTGTTCGGCCGGCTCCATATGGCTGAGGCGGATGAGACGCAGGAGGCGTAGCCTCTCGCCGAGGAAGGCGCCGAGCGCCTCGTTGGCCTTGGAATAGGCCGAGCCCGCCGTGCGCGTGCGCCGCATGTAGCCTCGGAGCGCAAGGCCGGCGATCGCGATCAACACCAGAGTCGCCGTGGTCATTTGCCAGGCGAAGGAGAACATCAGCGCGCCGTAGACGACGAACAGCATCGTTAGCGTCACGAGATGCACCACTTGGAACAGCGTCATGGAGGCGCCATCGGTCATGGTGGTGAAGGTGTTGATAACGCCTCCGGAGGAGGCCTTCTCCTGGTCCGAGAGCGAGACCCTGAGGAAGCTGTTAAAGAGCTGGGTGCGGATCGAGCGCGCCAGCATGGTCTTCGACAGCGACAGCACCGCGTTGTAGGCGAAGGTCAGCACCTGCCGGAACAGGATGAAGCTGAAGCTCATGGCCAGCAGCGAGACGAGGCCGAGCGGCAGGCCCAGCATGTCGTGGAACCGCGCGAGCTCCCGCCAGACGCGCGAGCCCTCCGCAAGCTGCGTCACATCCCCGCCGCTCTGGATGTACTGGAAGATCGGCACCATGAGCACGATTGCCACCACCTCGCAGGCCGCCGTCACCATCGACAGCGCGATGAGGATCGCGACGCGGCTCAACGGCAGGCCGAGGTCGCGTCCGGACCGGATGAGCACAAGCGGGTTCACGCCGCGCCCTCCGTCTGGGCACGGAGATCGGCATCGGCGCCCGCCAGGTCCGCCGGCTGACCGACGTCGCGCCAGTATTCATGGATCGGGAAGACCCCGACCTTGAGGCCGGCGGTGCGCGCCTCGTTGAGGAGGTTGGGCATGTCGAGCCTCTGGTTCGGCTTCGCGAGGCGATAGACCAGGGGGTGGAGCATGTAGATGCCGGCCGCCACGAAGCTCTTGACCACGGGCTTTTCCTGAATGCCGCGGAAGGCGCCGCTTTCGTCCGCGTCCACCACGCCATAGGGGATCATGATCTCGTGGTGAGCGACGGCGATGCAGGCCGAAAGGCGCTGGGCTTCGAAGAAGTTGGCGAGCGCCCGGAAGTCAATGTCCGTGACGACGTCGCCATTGACCACAAGGAGCGGCATGTCGACCGAGGTTGGCAGCAGGGACAGCGCCCCGGCCGTGCCGAAGGGCTGATCCTCCCACAGCATGTGCAGGCTCGCGCGACTTTGGCGCGCGGCGCAGTAGGCTTCGATCTGCTCGCCGAGGTAGTTCACCGAGATGTGGATGTCGGTCGCGCCGGCAGCCTCCAGGCGCGAGAGCACATGTTCCAGGATCGGCTTGCCGCCGGCCTCCACCAGCGGCTTCGGCTTGGACTGGGTCAGCGCGCCAAGGCGCGTGCCCTTGCCGCCCGCCATGACGAGCGCCGTGAGCCCGTCCTCGTTGCCGCGCGTCGCCGCCCAGATCTCGCGAGGCACGCCGTCGCCGTCCACGGCCGGTACGAAGACGTGAAGACCGCGCACCTGCGACAACCGCTCCGCATCTTCGGCAAGGTGATCCAGGCGCGCGGTGATCGGATGAAGATTGGCCGCCTCGATGACCTGGGCCTCGAGGCCGACGCCGCGAAGGATGGCGCGGCGGACGTCGCCATCGGTCAGCGTGCCGGCGAGACGGCTCGAGCGGTCCACCACGATCTGGCACAGCAGGGACGTGCGATTGAGACGTTCCAGCGCCTCGCGCAGCGGAACCTCCGCGCCGACGAGAAAAGGTTCTATGTCGCGTATGCGCTTCATGCGGGGGCAACAGCCGGAGCGGCAGGTTCAAGGCTGCCGAGCAGTGCCTGCAGCCCGGCCTCGACCATGGAAAGGTCGAAGTTCTTCAGGTTCTTGTAGTTGTAGGAGCCCATGCTGAAAGACGTCATGCGCACGGCCTCCTGGAAAAGGGCGCCGTCCTGCTGGGCCCGATCACGGTCATAGCGCTCCGCGATGATGTCGGCGAGGAGGGGCGAGAGGTCCTTCAGGCTCTCCGCCACATGCACATGGGGCAGGAAGTTGTAGTTGTTGTGCAGGCCAAAGGTGATGACAGGGATGCCCATGATGGCCGCCTCCATGCCCGCCGTGCCGGTGATGGTCGCCACCGCCTTGGCTTCGCGCACCACCTCCAAGCCGTATTCCATCATGTCGAGCCAGACGACATTCTTGAGGTCCGCCACCGCACGGTAGAAGTCGCGTGGGCGCCGTCCGACGCCGGCGATGTTTTCCTTCACCGCAAGCGTGATGCCGGCGGGAAGATCGCGCGCCAGGGCGGCGATGGCCGCGTGCTGGAAGAAGAATTCCGGTGACATCTGGCCGACCGAACTCTCCGGCTCGGTATGGAGCGGGAAGAAAACGAATGGCTTGCCGCGCAGGCTGTCGAGTTTGGCCGTCTCCCGGCCGGTCATGCGGCGGGCGTCGATCCACTCCCTCGTCACATATTTCAGGTTTTCCGAAAGGTAGTAGCCCCGCGCCTTCTCGTAGCCTTTCCAGTGATGCCAGCCGCGCTGGAGGGTGAGATAGCCGAGGCGGCGCGCGAGGCGCAGGATCGAGGTGTCCTTCTTGAAGCGCTCGCGATAGGCCTCGATGACATTGTGGGTCCGGGTGATCACAACGGGCTCGCGTCGTTCGCCACCGGCGCGCAGCGCCTTCCAGGCCGGCTCCACCCGCGAGGACCAGTAGAATTCGTCATCAGCCCAGTAGAACAGGTCTTCGATGCGCGAGTTCAGCATGGTTCGATAGGGAACGCCGTAGTGGCGCGCGAGCCGCGCCGTCACCGGCGTACCGTTGATGACAAGGTCGAACCCGCGCGTGCGGAACTCGTGGTCCCAGGCCTCGGCGGAGGCGACGTAGCCCGCGATCACGTCCGCTGTCCGGCCCTGCTCGGACATGCGCGAGCGGGGATGTCCGGTGCCGGCCAGGGAATAGCCGCGGCCGTAATGGCGGTTGCTGACGGTCAGGAGGCCGAAGGTACAGCCGAGGATGCCCTCCCAGTGCCGTGCCCGCGCATAGAGGGCGGCTTCATCCTTCACGGCCTCCGGATGACGAAAGTCTGTCTCTATGTTCTTAATCGAGGCGAGAAGATCACCGGCGTTCTCTCGGTAGAACGTGACCTCCTGATCGGTGGCGCAATAGCCGTGGATGGTCGCGCCGTAGCGCTCCTTGAGCTGCCGCGCGAGCGCGAGCTGCCAATAGCGGTAGATCGGCTGGAACAGGAGACCGATCGTCTTGGGCGGATGCGTTGTCATAGCGATGAAATCGTCGTTCTCACGGCATCCGGACGATGATCAGCGCAGCTTTGTTCATTGGATTGATGTCTAACTGCCACGGCTCCACCGTATAATTCGCGCCGATACGGTCCAGAGTGTCGGGAAGGCCGCGCACGTAGCCGAATTTGTCCATGCGAGCCCGCTGCGCTTCGTCTCCCAGTTCATAGCTCGGTTCGACCATGACGAGCGCTGTCTTCGATACCCGAAGCAATTCGCGCAGGATGACCTCTTCGGCTCCGCGATTGGGCTCGATAGCATGGAATGTCACGCTCACATCCACCGATTTGTCCTGAAGTTCAATGCTGCGCAGGCTGCCGACGAACAGCGAGGCTTCGATGCCGGCGGCAATCAGGTTCTTGTTCGCCCAATCGGTACGCGATTGGGCGATGTCGAAGCCCAAGAGGCGCGGTTTTCGTTGCATCGCCTTCAGCGTCGGGATGATCGTCGACGCCTCGCCGATCCCGGCATCCAACAGCGTTTCGGGTTTGAACCCGTCAAGTACAGCAGCAAGCTTGGCGCCGACCGCCTGCTTGTGTTCCACGTGCTCGGGATTTTGGAAGAGTGCCGTGTAGGAGCCGGCCTGCCGTTCATAGCTGTCGCGGATATCCGCTTCGGGCTTCGTGTTCATGGCACCTGTCCTGTGCGCTGCGGAAGAACTTCGTCATTCATAGCAAGACGGCACCAGGCCGCCGCATCTGCATGCCAGGGGCCGGAGGCAGGGGATGGCATTCGCCGAATGAAATCGGCGAGACGATCCGGGTCCGCCGCAAGACGCTCAGCGACATTGGCGCGCTCAAGCTCACCGCGCGCGCGGTGATGATCGGCGACGATCCTCAGGCGGCGGCGCGCGCCGGCGATATCGGAAGCGCCGCCGGCGCCGAGGATGTTGCCAGCATGCTGCCGGTAGAACGCGACCACGCCATCCGCGCGGCACGCGCTGTACCCGGCATCCAGCAATGCCGCGAAGGTCCACCAGTCGGCCGCGATCACCGGGGGCATGGGCTGTTGTGTCACGCTCCTCAGGGTCCCGCGCCGCACCGCGGTGTTGGAGAAGCCGCAAACATTGGTTTCGGCGAGCGTGGCGGGGGAGATCACATCCGGCAACGCGGCGCCGAGCATGGGGGCGGCGAACCGCTGCCCGCGATCGTCGATCGGCTGGAGATCACCCACCGAAATATCCGCTCTGGAAAGCGCGGCCTCGTGCAGCGCGAGTGCCGGCGGCGTGAGCACGTCATCGGCATCGCAGAACACCACGGCATCGGCATCGCTGGCGTCCGCCGCCTTCAGCATGGCCGCGCGGACTGCACTCAGCCGCGAGGCCTCGTCGCTGCCGCCTGCCTCCGAGGGAACCAGCCTTACGGGCATGATCCCTGCGAGGGGCGCGAGAGAGGACTCGGGATCGGCCAGCCCGTCCAGCACCGCGACGAGCGCCGCCTCATGTCCCTGCGACGCGGCGCGGGCGCCATCCATGAAGGCGCGGAGATAGGGCCGCGCCGCCTCATAGACACAGGTGGCGATCACGATCTTCACGCGGCCGCCTCCCGGTGGGCCAGAAGCGCTTCAGCCATCAGGAGGTCGTCCGGCCCGTCGATGTCGATGGAGCGGCTGGCCGGCATGACATGGCCGAAGCTCCTGGAGCCGAAGTAGGTCCGGCTGCGAGCCAGGGCCTCCATATCGAGCACGTAGACCGCGCCGTTGGGGATGACGACCTCGCCATAGCCCTGGCGATTGTCGATGCTGGAGGCGAGGCCGGGCGGGGGGCTCAGCCGTCCGTCCGGGGCAAGCGCCTGCTGCCAGGCGGCGGGCTTGGCCGCGGTGACCGACAGCACGGCCTCGGCCTTCCGCTCCCGGAACAGGCGCACCGAAGCGTCCACGTCCTCAGCCCGCCGGAGCGGAGCGGTTGGAAGCAGCACGCAGAGTTCGGAGGTGCCCAGCGCCTCCGCCGCATGGAGATGGACGTCAATGGCCGAAGCGCTGTCGGTGGCAAGATGCGCCGGCCGCATGAAGGGCACCTCGACCCCCTCGACCGAGCGCGCCACGGCGGCGATCTCCTCGTCGTCCGTCGAGACCACCACGCGGCTGATCTCGCGCGCGGCCAGCGCGCAGCGCAGGCTGTGCACGATCAGCGGCAGGCCAGCCAGCGGCAGCACGTTCTTTCGGGGCAAACCTTTGGAACCGCCGCGCGCGGGAACGACGGCGATCATTGCGCGGAAAGGTCCTGCCAGGACAGAAGCTCATCGGCGGCGATGTCGCGCGTTGCCGTGCGGCCCACGATGAGGTGATCCATGTTGGGCGCGATGCCGCGGCCGGGCCGCTTGTAGTCGAGATCGTCCGCCGTCAGCCGCTCGCCCTTCTTCACGTCGCGCGCGGCGACGATGGAGCGGCGGAACTCGGCCCTGCGGGAAACCTCGGCGTCGGTCAATGTGCGCCTCGGCCTGCCGAGCGCGGCATGGACGCGATCGCGGCCCCGGCAGATGGCCTCCATTTCCGGCATGTCGGCGGAGATCTTGTGATCCCAGCCGAACATGGTCTTGTCGAGCGTGAAGTGTTTTTCCAGCACCACCGCACCGCGCGCAAAGGAGCCGATCGCGATCTCCGGCCCGAGCGTATGGTCGGAAAAGCCGACGGGATAATCGAAGGCCTCCCGCAGCATGTCCATGTTGAGGAGATTCACCGCCTCATCCGGCGGCGGATAGAGTCCTAGGCAATGCAGGATCACGATCTCCGAGGCCTTGGCCTCCTCGAGCGTGCGCACCGCGTGGTCGATTTCCTCCAGCGTGCTGAAGCCGGTGGAGACGATCACCGGCAGACCCGTGCCGGCGGCGTGCCGCAGGAGATAGTCGGACACGAGGTCCATGGAGGCGATCTTGATGAAGGGCGCACCAAAGGCGACGAGATCATCCACTTGTTCCGGCGTGAACGGCGTGCTGCAGAAGTCGATGCCGATTTCCTTGCAGAAGCCCGCGAGCTCGCTCATCGCCTCGCGATGGACCTTGAACTCCGCCATGATCTCCTTGAGAGTATAATCCTTGCGCTCGCGGTAGTCGTCGCCGAGGAATTTGTTCTCCTCGTAGACTACCTTGGCGAACAGGCCCTCATCCCAGCTCTGGAACTTAGCGGCGTCGCAGCCGATCTCCTTGGCCGCCAGAATCATCTTCCGCGCCAGGTCGAGGTCCCCATTGTGATTGGCCCCGATCTCGGCAATCACATAGGGACGCATTCCATGGGAAAACATCATTTTCCTCTCATGAGGTGCGCGGTGCCAGGCTTGCCGCGCGTACAAAACCATGTGCCCTGACCGCCTGTTGAGGTAGAACAACAGCCCCGGCACCAATCATCGCGTAGGCGCCAACGTAACCGCCGCCGAGAACGATTGCCCCGGGAGCGATATGCGCTCCAGCTTCGATGACGGAATCATGCTCGACGATGGCGCCGCTGTTTATGATCGTGAAGCGGCCGATGTGTGCTTCGGCATTGATGATCGCACCTGGCATGATGTGGGCGCCGTCTTCTACGGTCGCGCTCGGCGAAACCATGGCTCGGGGATGAATGATCGCCGGCATTTCGCGACCCTGCGCCAGCTTCTCGAAAAATGTGACCCGCTTGAGCAGCCCGTCAGGCGTTACGCCGCCGAGGCCAAGCACGAATGGAAGGTCGGCGACAGACTGAAGATCACTGTCCTTCTCGATCCATTCCGCGTCCAGCCAATCCGCCTTCTGCGGATCGCAGTAGACGGCCACAGTGTGTCCAGCTTCTCTGAGCCCGTCAGTCACAACCTTGGCATGGCCACCCGCGCCGACCAGGCAGACGCGCATCACGCCGCTTTTTCTCGGGTGATTGGAGCGCCCTGCCAAAGGGCAATCGCGTTCAGAACCCGGCTCTGCTGCTCGTCCGTCAGTGAGGAGGAGCAGGGCAGCGACACCACAACGCCGGAAAGCGAGTGCGAAAGGCCGCTCAGATAGGTCCTGCATCCAGCCCACGGCGCCTGGGCCGACAGGGAACGCCAGAATATCCGGCTCTCGATGCCTTCCTGAGCCAGCGTCGAAACCAGCGCATGGGCACCCGCTTCGTCCGCGACCCGGACATTGTAAAGCCAGCAGGAGCTCTCCGAATGGTCGGGCCGCGGCATGGCGGCCATATCGGTGCGGTCCCGCAAGGCCTCGTCATAGCGCCCGGCGATGGCACGTTTGCTCGCCACCATTTCGGACAGCCGTTCCATTTGAGCAAGGCCAACGGCCGCGTTCAGATTGGTCATGCGATAATTATAGCCGACCGCATCATGAATGTAGTCCGTACCGGGGCGCGCCTGGGTGGAGCGGTGGCGCACACGGCGGGCGACCTCCTCATCATCCGTCAGCACCATGCCACCGCCGCCGGCGGTCACTGTCTTGTTTCCGTTGAACGAAAAGGTTGAAACGGACCCGAAGGATCCACAGGGGCGCCCCTTGTAGGAGGCGCCGATTGCACCCGCAGCATCCTCGATAAGCGGCACGCCTGCAGTGGCACAGATGGCGGCGAGAGCGTCCATATCCGCCGCATGGCCCACGGGATCGACGGCAATGACAGCCTTGATCGTCGCGTCATCGGACAAGGCCTGCCGCACCAGATCCGGCGATAGCGCCCAATCGGTTGGGTTGACGTCCACGAACACGGGGATGGCGCCTGCATGAGCCACCGCATTGGCTGTCGCCGCGAAGGTCCAGTCCGGCACGATCACCTTGTCACCGGGCAAAATCCCCACGCTGAGAAGCGCCAGGTGGATGGCGGCGGTGCCATTGACGGTGGCCACGGCGAAGCGCCGGCCGGTAAGCTGCGCCAGAGACTGCTCGAGTGCCAGAACTTCAGGTCCGGCCGACGACACCCAGTTGTCCTCGATGCACCGTGTCAGAAGTTCCAGTTCCCGGCCGCGAAGGTCGGGGACGGAAAGCGGAATGCGCGTTGGGTGATGGGATGTCATAGAGGAGGGGGTGCGCAATAGCTACCGCACAGCGGGTGAAATCCAGCCATCCCACTGCGCGACACGTCTTCAGGAAAGTGGCGTACACCCGGTTTGTTTGGCTGGTCAAGATGCATGTTCATGCTATGAACATGCCACTCGAAACAGGGATGCTTTTCTCGATCATGATGCTCTCCGCGCCTGAAAGCGAGCCGAGGCGTGCGGCTCTCGCGTTGGGCACTGTCCAGCTTGGGCTGCCTTATGGAGTCGCCAACAGCGATGGCATGCCTGATGAAGCGGGCGCTTTTCAGGTCCTCGATGCCGCTTACGCCGCAGGTATCACCGCGTTCGACACTGCAAGAGTCTATGGTGAAGCTGAAGCGCGCATCGGTAGCTGGTTGAGAAGCCGCCCGGGAGCGTCTCCTGTCATCATCACCAAGCTTCCTGCCGTGCAGGCGGGATCGGACGACGAGCGCCGCGGCTCTATCCGCGACAATCTCAACCTGTCGCGGCGCATGCTTGGTGTGGGGCGGCTCCAAATGGTTATGGCGCATCGTGGCACCGATCTGCTTGACCCTCTGGTCTCCGACGAACTCCAAGCCGCCGTGGACAGAGGTGAGATTACAGCTATCGGCGGCTCGTTCTATACGGCGGAAGAGGCTTTGCAGGTCATGGCTGTGCGAGATCTCGCAGGACTGCAGCTGCCGCTCAGCGCGGTCGACACCCGCGCGGTCAACTCTGGAGTTCTGACAGCGGCTTCCGAAAGGGGAACGGAGGTCTTCGCCCGCTCGGTGTTCCTGCAGGGTGCGCTGCTGATGCCGCCGGATCGATTGCCGCCTCATCTCGCGCCATTGGCTGCAGTGATCCGCGAGCTGGACGGCTTGGCCCTGCGATGGCAGATCCCGATCGCTCATCTTCTTCTGCTGTTCCTGCGTGAGCTGCAAGGTGTGTCATACATCGTGGTGGGCGTGGAACGAGGCGATCAGTTGGCCTCCCATTTAGAGGCTATGACACGCCCTCCGCTCAGCGCGGAACAGCGACAGCGCCTCAATGAACTTGGCGAGGACCTGCCGAGATCGGTGCTTGATCCATCGCAATGGCCCCGTTAGAGGCCTTCACATCGGCCGTCGAGCCAAGGAGAGGATGACGCGTGCGCTACCAGGGAAAGAAGATTGTCGTGACGGGTGCCGACGGCTTCATCGGTTCTCACGTCACGGCGCAGCTGGTTGCCGCCGGTGCGCAGGTGACCGCTCTTGCCCTCTACAACTCCTTCGACAGCAATGGCTGGCTGGACGACTTGCCAGCGGATGTGCGTGATGGTGTCAACATCGTACGCGGAGACGTCCGTGATGCGGGCTTCGTCATGCGGTTGCTCAAGGGGCAGGAGATCTGCCTGCACCTCGCGGCTTTGATCGCCATCCCCTATTCCTATGAAGCGCCAGAATCCTACGTGGCTACAAACGTGACGGGTACGCTCAATGTGCTTGAGGCCGCCCGCGCCCATGGGCTGGCGCGTGTGGTGCATACCTCGACAAGCGAGGTCTATGGATCGGCACGCACAACGCCAATGGATGAAAGCCATCCGCTGCAGGGCCAGTCACCATATTCGGCATCCAAGATCGGCGCCGATATGATGGCGGAGGCTTTCGCTCGTTCCTTCGACCTGCCGGTGGTGACGCTTCGCCCGTTCAACACCTTCGGTCCGCGCCAGAGCGAACGTGCGGTAATATCATCGCTGATCCGTCAGGTTGTCGATCCCGCGTGCGACGTGATCCGGGTGGGCGACCTGTCGCCGAAGCGCGATTTCACCTTCGTCAGCGACACAGCCGCGGCCTTTCTTGCGTTGGCGGCAGCGGATGATCTGGCCTATGGCGAGGCCTACAACGGCGGCACCGGACGGTTCGTCTCCATTCAGGAAACGCTTGATGCCATCATCGCCATCACGGGATCGAACAAGCCGGTCGAGATCGAGGCAAGCCGCAGGCGGCCGGGCAGTTCTGAGGTCTGGGAGCTTCTGGCAGACAACCGCAAGATCCTGCGGGCGGCCGGATGGGCGCCACAGGTGTCGTTGGAGGAAGGTCTTGCGCAAACCGTGGCGTGGTGGAAAGAGCGCATCACCTCCGGGCAGACCCGCCGCGATATCGGCTATATGAGATAGGCCGGAGGGAAAGCCATGTGTGGGATTGCTGGCGTCGTTGATCCCGCGGGACTCGATGGCGACACCCTGGCACCGCGCCTTGACGCCGCGCTGCAACGACTTTCCCATCGCGGCCCCGACGGCAGCGGCACCTGGTCGGATGCGCGCTGCATGCTTGGTCATCGCCGGCTGTCCATCGTCGATCTGTCCGAGGCCGGCCGCCAGCCCATGCTGCGAGGCGGTCTGGCCGTCAGCTTCAATGGCATGATCTACAATTATCGCGACCTCAGGCAGCAGCTTGAGGAGCGCGGCGAGCGATTTTCCTCCGACACCGACACGGAGGTCATCCTCGCGGGCTGGTGCCAGTACGGGCCCGATCTCCTGTTGCGGCTCGACGGCATGTTCGCCTTCGCGATCTGGGATGCCGGGGAACGGCAGCTGTGGCTGGCGCGTGACCGCTTCGGCAAGAAGCCCTTGCTTTGGAGCAAAACTCCCGATGGTGTGGTCTTTGCTTCGGATCTTCGTGCCCTGCAGCAATTGATGGGCACGCGCGGAGAGATCGATCCTGAAGCTCTCTCCGCCTATCTGTCGCTGAAATATGTTCCCGAGCCCCTCTCCATCCTCAAGGGCGTCGCCAAGGTTGCGCCAGGTCATGTCG
The DNA here is from genome assembly GCF_014635245.1 of Agaricicola taiwanensis. Taxonomy (GTDB): domain Bacteria; phylum Pseudomonadota; class Alphaproteobacteria; order Rhizobiales; family Methylopilaceae; genus Agaricicola; species Agaricicola taiwanensis. Next base: position 1,157,557 of record NZ_BMCP01000001.1, read on the forward strand.
TGCGCATCGACCGCGACGGAGCCGTGAGCCGCCGCTGGTATCAGGCAAAGCCTGATGACATCGCCGCGCGGCTCGCGCCACAGGACCGCGCGCCCTATATCCGCCACCTCGTGGAGGAGGCGGTACAGGCACGTATGGTGGCGGATGTGCCGCTTGGCGCCTTTTTGTCCGGCGGCATTGATTCCGCCGTCGTGGCCGCAGCGGCGGGACCTGGTGTGCGCACCTTCACCGTCGGCTTCGAAGGTGTGGCGGCCTATTATGAGGAGCGCCCTCAGGCGCGGGAGACGGCGCGGCACCTCGGCACCGAGCATGTGGAGATCGCCGTCGACGCTGCCGAGGCCATCGGGGCCATCGATCGCGTGTTCGACGGACTCGATGAGCCCTTTGGCGACAGCTCTGCTGTGCCGGCCTACATCGTGTCGCGGGAGATCCGGAGGCATGCAACCGTGGCGCTCTCGGGCGATGGTGGCGACGAGGTCTTCGGCGGCTATCGCCGCCATCAGGGAGAACTCTACGCCGGGCGCTGGAGCGCCCTGCCGCTGGGCCTGCGCCGCGGGGCCAAAGGGCTGATCGACCTGATGCCGGAGAGCAAGGACAGCTGGCTCAGCGAACGTCTGCGTCGTCTGCGCCGCTTTGCCGCCGCGGCCTCCTTTTCCGATGCCCAGCGGCAGGCGCAGTGGATCCGGGCCCTTGATGAGGCGGAGGTCGCCGGACTGGCGGGATCTCCGGCTTACGATGTGGCCGACCTCGTCGCGCGCTGGCAGAGGGAGTCGGGCGCCGCGAGCAGCATAGACAAGACCCTTTATGCCGACCTCAATATCGTGCTGCCGGGGGATATGCTGCCTAAGGTGGATCGCATGGGCATGGCCAATGCCTTGGAGGTGCGTTCGCCCCTTCTGGACCACCGGCTGGTTGAAGCAGCGCTTGCCTTTCCGCCTGAGGCCAAGGTGGCGCCAGGACGTGGCAAGGCGGTGCTGCGGGACGCATTCGCCGATCGGTTGCCGGCCGGTGTTTTGGCACGCCCGAAGAAGGGCTTTGAAATTCCGGTGGCGCAATGGCTGCTGGGGCCACTGCGCGAGATGGCGGAAGAAGCCGTCACGCCCTCCGCTCTTGCCTTCATGGGGCTGGAGGAAAGCGATCTTGGCCGGCAATGGCTATCCGACCTTCAGGCCAAGCGCCGGGATACCGCCGAGCGTGTCTGGGTGTTGCTGTCCCTATGGCAATGGATGCACCGCCAGCAACAGCCGCTCTGAACTCGGCTGTTTCGGCGTTGATGGCAACTATCGAGGCTGCCTGGTCTCTTCGTCGCCTGGCTTTGCCCCCGACAGCCAGAATGGCCTTCAAAGACGTCCCGTCCTGCCTCCAGGCGTTAATGTCGCCGCCTCCGGTCGTGCCACATTGGGACGCTGAAGGTTACTGGCTCGTTTTCTTCTTCCTCAAAAAGCAATCTTTAACCCTAACGCGAAAGTGATTAGTTTCTTTAGAAACAATGATTTTTGAGGGATACCAATGGGTTAGGTGCCATGATACTTTTGTCTTATGTCTGCAGTCTAAAAAACAGGGTTGCGTTTAAAAGAAGAATATTAGAACACTTGTGAACCATACAGGGATTTGGGTTCCTGTTGGACCTCGGCGGTGCGGACGCATATTCCGATGCCCCCACGGAGCGGAAGCACCGCCGATCTCTCCTCCCATCTAGACCGCTATACAGGTGACCGCCGCCCGTCCTCGGGATAGAGTGCTGCCATGATCTCAGGCAGACCCATGGCTCAGAAGTCAGACAGCATTCAGGACAGCGTCCACGATACCTCCGGCATCGAAGTGGTTGTCGACGGCGCCGCCGTTGACCTCGATGCCCAGCCCCTCCCAAAAGCCATCGAAAAACGGGCCTTTCGCAGCGGAGGCTTTCCCTATCCGGCCATGAAGCGAAAGCCCTATGAGAAAGAGCTGCGCCGGCTGCAGATTGATCTGCTGAAGCTGCAGGCGCAGCTGCACAGCAGCGGCCGCCGTCTTGTCGTCGTGTTCGAAGGACGGGATTCAGCGGGCAAGGGAGGAACGATCAGCCGATTCACCCAACATCTGAACCCGCGCTCGGCACGTGTGGTCGCGCTCCCAAAACCCAGCGACGTGGAGCGGGGGCAATGGTATTTCCAGCGCTATGTCAGCCATCTCCCGACAAGCGGCGAGATCGTTCTGTTCGATCGCTCCTGGTACAACCGCGCGGTAGTCGAGCCGGTGATGGGCTTCTGCAAGCCTGCGGATACAAGGCGCTTTTTTCATGAAGCTCCCCGCTTTGAAGCGATGTTGATCGAATCCGGGATCATCCTGATCAAGTTTTGGCTCACGGTCGGCCGGGAGATGCAATTGACACGGCTCCACGCGCGCCGCCACGACCCGTTGAAGCAATGGAAGCTGTCCCCCATCGACTACGCCGGCCTTCCCAAATGGGAGGCCTACACCGAGGCCGCGGAGGCCATGTTTGACGCGACCCACACTGCGGAGGCGCCTTGGACCGTCGTGCGCGCCAACGATAAGCGACGCCTGCGCATCGCATGCCTGCGGCACGTCCTCACGGTAGCGGGTCAGGCGCCTTTCGACGGCAAGGCGCCGGATCCAAAGATCGCCTTTGATGCCGCAGCCTATCGCGCGGCAGGCCACACCCCGTGAGGCAATCAATGATCCGCATGATGCTCGGCGCTGTCGCAACGTTCCTGATGGTCGTTCACGCCTCGGGGCAGCAGCGTCCACCTTATCCTCCCCGTACGCCGTTTCATGCCGCCGTCACTCTGCCTCAGGGCATGACGGGTGAGTTTCACTATCAGGACGGCAAGATGCGGGTGGATTCCAACGGCCCCGCAGGCATGACCACGGCCTATATCAACATGCTCGCCGGAACCGCCATTCTGGTGATCGACATGCAGGGCATGAAAATGGCCCTCGACGTCGACCTGCATGAGATCGGGCTGCCCGACATCAACAGCGTCGGTGCCGAGCATATCGGTCCGGACACGTCCTTGATTGGTGAGGCCTGTGAAAGGTGGCGGTTCATCGATCCCAAGACGCAACGGCCGGGTGTTGCCTGCATGACCGCGGACGGCATTCCACTGTGGGCAGGCGGAGAGGGAGAAGGGCCGGCCATGCAGGTCACTGCCTTGCAGAGAGGACCTCAGAACGCGGCCGACCTCGATCCGCCCCCGGGCCTTCCGACGATCAAGGCCTCGGGGCTCGGTGATCTTCCCATTCCTGGGTTTGGTCGTTGACGCCGGAACTGGCCGGCCGGCAAGCGGGTTGAGCCTAGAGGCGGATTTACCGACAGGAGACAGAGATGCGGCGCTTTCTTGCCACGACCGGTTTCATCATGATGGCGACTGCGGCCTGGGGGCAGACGCCCGCACCGGATTCGGCCGTCACGACGGGCAAGGCGAGCGCCGAATTCATCAACCTGGATGGCAAAAGCATTGGCCAGGCGGAACTGATGGAAACCAAAGGTGGGGTCGTCATCCAGATGTCGGTTTCCGGAATACCGGAGGGCGAGCATGCCTTTCATATCCATCAGACCGGCAACTGCGACACCGCGAGCAAGTTTGAGTCAGCCGGCGCCCATTTCACGCCGGGCGATCAGACGCACGGATATGAATCGTCCCGCGGTCCTCATGCCGGAGACATGCTCAATCAATTCGTAGGCGCGGACGGCGAGCTTCAGGCGCATATCATCAATGCCAATGTCACGCTTCTCGACGGCGCTTCATCGCTGTTCGACGCAGATGGATCCGCCCTGGTGCTCCATGCCGATCCCGATGATTACAGCAGCCAGCCATCAGGAGCCGCGGGTGATCGGATCGCCTGCGCTGTCATCAAGAAAGCGGAGTGAAGATCATGGTCTCTCCCGCGCAGACTGATCAGGCCGGAACGGCGAAGGATCTGCTCGAACAGGCGCTGGCGCATTTGTCACCCGGCACGCATCAGCAGGCCCGCGACCTGATTGGCCAGGCGATCAGCGCATTGAGCGGGCATCGTGACGAGGGACTGCTGCCCAAGGACCTGAGCTCTTCCAACGATGGTTGAAACCGGGCGGTGTTCTAACGCTCCCGCGGAAATTTGGCGTCAGCTTCCAATTCCGCCTTCGCAGGCCCCTGCGCACGCAGCAGCATGATAAGGCCGAGCGATATGGCTGCCGCCAGAACGAAGGCGCTCCAGGGATGATACAGCGAGTAGAAGGCGCAGCCCGCGAGCCCGAGGTTGCCCACGGCGACCTGCAGAACCACGCTGAGGTGCGATGTCCCACCGTCGACCGCGCGCTGGTAGGCATGCTCGCGATGGGCATCGCCGATCTTCGCGCGGCGGAAAAGGCGTGAAAAGAGTGTCAGGCTGGCGTCCGCCAGGAAGTACATCGGCAGGATGACAGCCGGCGCCAGATAACCGATGACGGCCGTGGTCAACAGGAGATAGCCGAGCGCGAGACCGAGCGCGAGACTTCCCACATCCCCCATGAAAAGCTTGGCCGGGGGCCGGTTGAAGACGAGGAAGCCGAGAGCCGCGCCCGCCACCACCACGGCTTCACGGGCGGGAATGCCGGAATGGGGCGCAACAAGAGTGAGCGCGGCAAGGCCTCCCGAGACCATTGCGGCCTCCGTGGCCGCGATGCCGTCGATGCCGTCCATGAAGTTGAAGAGGTTGACGAACCAGACCAGCGAAATCCATGCGATGAGCCGGTCAAGGAGAAAGGGAAAACCGCCGCGAAAGACGAAGGCTTCGTCCGGCACCGACAGGATCAGCGCACCCGTTGCAGCGATCTGAACGCCGAGGCGAATCCGCCTTTTGAGACTTTTCCGGTCGTCGAGAAAGCCGAGGACGGCCATGGCGGCCACGGCGCAGATGACCAGCAGCGATGGCCCGACGGGCGCAAAAGCCGGTACGAGGAGCCAGCCGATAACAATAACCGGAACAAAGCCGATACCGCCGCCACGGAGCGTCGGAGTTCGGTGCGAGCTTCGGTCGTTCGGCACATCGAACAGTGCTGTTGAGCGCAGCCAAGTGAGGGCCACGCCCGTCCCGATTGTCGCCGCGACGAGGGAACCGACGAGAATAACCAGTAGCGGTAGATGATAGCCTGAAAGTTCGATCATCATGTCCTCGGCTCTGCCGGAGAGCCCATCCTGCTCAAGCTCCTGCGGATAACATCGGCAAAGATCGCACCGTAGACTTTGTTGCCGTCAACATTGAGATGACCGCGCCCAAGCGAGCTCGCGAAACCATGCAGGGCATAGATATTGCTGGCGCCTACCCGTCGAACGATCTCTGCATCCAGATCTGTGGCATCGAGGCCGGCTTCCGCGAAACGTTGGATGATTCGCGCCATGACTTTCTGGCGCTGGTTTAACTCGCATCGCGGATTCAGACCTTGGACAAGAACGATCACGGTGGTTCCGCTCTTTTGGAAAGCAGCGAGGTCGCGGATGAAAGCGTCCCGCACACCCGCTGCATCGGCCGGCTCATTTGTCAGCCAGAGACGGGCTTGCGCGTTTAGGTTCGCCCCTTGGCAAGTCGATTGCGGCCGGGCATCACCTGACGGCGCCTGTGGGCGGCTGGGAAATTCTGCGAAGAACCCGATATTCTTGCGGTTGTTCAACAGCGTCGCAATGAAAGAGTGATCAAGAGCTGCATACATCGCATCGCCCGCAGCCGACGTGCGAAAGCGAAAGCCACGCCCCTCGCGAAAGCCGTAGGATAATCCATAACTGCCGTCCACCTGTTGCCGATAGGCTGTGAAGCCTGAATCGTCCCGTGATGCGGCTGACAGCAAGTCTCCCAGAGGAACGACCACGAGTGCGAGATCAGCGCGAAGCTTCGTGCCTCGCGAGAAAAGGCGCGCGATTTCGACGGCAGGTGTTGCCCCGGCAAGCCCCAGGTTTAGCACCTCGATACCAGGGGTATGCCGCTGAAGGCTTTTCTCCGCCACGGCGACGGCTGTTTCGCCTTGAGCAACCTGGGTAGCTTCAATCATGGAGTTGCCAACCACAACGATGCGCGGGCCGTTTGGAACTGCGGGACGGTCGCGGTCACGAAGCCCTTGCGCCGAAATGGTCACGTGTGAGCGGTTCTCGGTCATCCAGATGCCGCTGGTGCCGGGACGATGTGCATAGCCTGTCGGGGCATCGGGACCATAAAGTGAGACCTCCGGCATGGGCAGCACATTCCACAGCGGCGTCACGAAGAACATCTGAAACATCGCTTCCATGATCAGGACCGCTGTGGCCAGGCCCAGCGAGGTCAAAAACATGGTGCGCAGTAAAGTTCTCATGTCCTAGAACCGGAAATAGATAAAGGGATTGCCGGCGGTCTTTGGGACCATCACGAGAAGAAGGGCGAGGCCGAGAAGGAGGGCGCGAAGGAAAGGTCCATCGAAGCGGATCATGCGACGCACCTGTGCTGCCGAAAAGAGCCAGCGCTCACCGGCATGAAGAGCGAGGAGACCTGACGCCCCTGTGAGGATCAGGAGGCGATCAAAGTAGGCCGACGGCAACGTGTAATCGCCCGAAGGCGCACCGCCGAACATGGTGGCGATGAACAACACGGCCTCACGGAGGTCGCTGGCTCGGAAGAAGACCCATAGGATCATAACGAGGGCCAGGGTGAGCGCCCATTCGAATGGGCCAAGCCGAGCAAGGAGCGACCCACCAAACCGCCAGGTGACGGTGAGTAGCGCCCAACCGAGTCCCCAGGCTATGAAAGTCCAGTTGGGCCCGTGCCAAAGACCAGCAAGAGACATGACGAGCACGAGCACGGCACCCTGGCGCAGTGGTGACCCACTGCGACCGCCAAGTGGGATGTAAAGATAGTCTTGGATCCATCGGGACAAAGTGATGTGCCAGTGGCGCCAAAACTGAAGCGGATTCCGGACGAGATAGGGCTGCCGAAAGTTGATCGCTAACCGCAGCCCGAAGAGAAAGCCGAGGCCGAGCGCCATTTCGGAATAGGCCGAAAAATCGAGATAGATCTGAAATCCGAACAGCCAAGCGCCGAGCCAGGCCGTCGCCGGGTCCGAAGGACCCTGGCTGAATATGCTGTCGACAATCGGAGCCAGTGAATCTGCCAGGATGATTTTCTTGAAAAGGCCAAGCACACAGAGACCAAGACCGAGTGAGATCAACTGGGGCCGCGCGCGCCCTTTGTCGAAAAGGCGATCAATCTGCGGCCCAAACCGGGACCACCGCATGATGGGTCCCGCCACCAACTGTCCAAAAAAAAGCTTGAACAGCGTGAACTTCGCAAGGGAGCGAAAGGGCTCTGCCTTTCCGTGCGCGAGGTCGATGACAAATGCGGAAAGCTGAAAGATATAGAATGAGATACCCAGCGGAATAATAATTCCACCTGAAAAGAGGTCCAACCCCGCAGCGTGAGCGAAAAAGGCCCGGTATTTAAAATAGGCCAGGCAACCGAAGTTAACCGCAAGAACGGGCCACAGAAATGCCTTGCGCTGAATTACGGCGAATTGAAAGCCGTAGTTCGCCAGAATGATAGCCGCAGCGAGCAGGGAATCGTGAAGGCCTGCCACGGAATAGAAAACGGCGCTGGCAACAAGCAGCACCCAACCCTTCCACGGAAGGAGCTGAAATAGGCAGAAAGTGACGGCAAGAAACGCAGCGAAGTAAAAGGTATCGTAACTCACGTCTGCCGGTTCCTAGGAGTAGATGAGCGAGCGTTAGCTCAGTGCAGCCGGTGGCTCGCTTCCGCTTCCGGAAGACGTTGGGAAGGAAGCGGCTGCGTCTGAACGTCAGGAACAAGCATTTCTGGAACGACATCCTGCAGCAGTGCGCGGATGACTGGTCCGTCGCCGGCGCGCGCGGCCTGTTCGATGCGGTCGATGGCCCGGGAGATAGCTGCGCGATCGGTCAGACGCGGCGATGCCACGAAGACGCCTTCTGTTGCGGTGGCCTCCGTCGCCTCGTCCCGATCAAACAGTTCTTCAAACAGCTTCTCGCCAGGTCTGAGGCCGGTGAACTCGATGGCGATGTCGATGTCGGGCCGGCGGCCTGCAAGCGCAATCATCGTGCGGGCGAGATCGACGATCTTGACCGGTTCCCCCATGTCGAGAACGAAGATGCGGCCGCGATCGGTCTCGGTGGCAAGGCCATGAGCAGCGGCCTGCAGCACGAGCTCGGTCGCCTCCCGGATGGTCATGAAATAGCGCCGCATCTCCGGATGCGTGACGGTGACCGGCCCGCCCGCGCGGATCTGGTGCTCGAACAGCGGCACGACCGATCCCGTGGAGCCAAGAACATTTCCGAAGCGCACGGTGATGAAGCGCGTCGTCTGCCCGGGATCGACATCGAGCGCCTGGCAATGGATTTCCGCCACGCGTTTGGTGGCGCCCATGACGCTCGTCGGTCGAATAGCCTTGTCCGTCGAGATCATCACCATGGCTTGTGCGCCGGCTGCCACGGCTGCATCGGCGACATTGCGCGTGCCGACCACATTCGTCAGCACGCCTTCCGGTACGTTCGCCTCCACCAGCGGCACATGCTTCAGCGCCGCCGCGTGAAAGATGATGTCAGGCCTTTCCAGTCCGATCAGCCGGAAGATGGTCTCCCGGTCCCTTACGTCGGCGATAATGGCAGCGCGATCGAGGGAAGGCAGAAGTTCGGCAACCTCGCGGTCTATCCGATAGAGGTTGAACTCGCCGTTGTCGACCAGGAGCAGCCGGCGCGGAGCATAGGCTGCCACCTGGCGGGTGATTTCCGAACCGATACTGCCTCCCGCACCCGTGACCATGACGGTGCGTCCCTCCACCAACTCGCGCATCCTGGCGAGGTCGAGCTTGACCGGCGCACGCCCCAGGAGATCATCCAGGGTGATGGCTTCAAGGCTGGGCGGGCCGCCGAGCAGCTGCGGTGTCTCGGCAACGCGGGTGATGGCAATGCCTCGTGGTGCCGCGATAGCCGCCACCGCCTGGAGTTGCTCGCGGCTCTCACGCGGGGCAGTGATGACGAAAGCATTGGGTTTGAGGCCCCGCTGCGCCAGATCCTTGAGGACCCCGTCCAGTTGGGCGACGCTGCCCAGCAGTGGTACGCCTCTGACGCTGCGCCCCTTGGTCTTGCCCTTGGAATCAACAATCCCGACGACCTGATAGCGCTCACCGCCCTCAAGGCCGAAACGGCGCATGACACGGTCCGCCTCCAGCGCCGTTCCGATGATCAGGAGGCGCACCTGCTTTTCACGTGCTTTGCCGGATACGAGGCCCGTCAGGGAGGAAAGGCCGCCGTCGCGCACCACGCGGTAGGCAAGGCGGGGACCCGCGAGCAGCACGATCAACACGAACCATGTGATCGCCGGGACCGATCGCGGAATGAAGGTCAGCCTGTTGATGAGGAACATGGCGACAAGAAAGACGAAGACAGTGGTCGTCGTCGCCACCACAATGGCGCGAAGGTCGGTGAGCGAAGCAAACCGCCAGATCCCGCGGCCGAGGCCGAAAATGCGGAAGACCACCGCGGCCACCATCGCGAAGGTCGCGGTCGGAATGGTAAGGTCGCTGAGCGGCGGCAGGTTGTCCGTTCCATATCGGAACAGCATGGCCAGGAAGAAGGCGATGGCCGCCATGGCGACGTCATGCAGGGCAGCAAGGCCGCGCTTGAGCTGGGTAGACGACGGTTTCAACAATAAGCCTCTGCCTGGCGGTGACCCTATCCTCTACACGCGACAAGCTTCGGCTGTAAAACGAGAAACGCCCGGAAGATATGGAAAATCACGGAAGTTACGGCTAACCACGGATCTCCCGAGTTGCAGAATCACGTCTCAAACGGTTACCCATGCCCCTGCGATCCATGATTGCGCCTCAGCTTGCCCCAAAAATGGATCGCTTGGCCCTGATCCTGCTGGGGGCAACCCCGGTTGTGGCGGTCTTATCCACACGCTCATCACCCCTGATGCTGGTGCTGTTCACTCTGGCGTCCATCGCCGCTCGTGTGTCGGAAGGCGGAGGGGTGCTGCTCTGGCGCCGGATCCGGCAGTCCGTGACCTCGCCCGTCGCCGCGCTCGTCATGGCGGGGCTGGTGGTTATCTGGATCTCGACGACCTGGGCCCCGGATCAGGCTTTTGCTGTTGGCTATGCGCTGCAGCTCACAGGAAACGCCGTTCTTATCCTTTTCGCCCTCTGCGCTGCGCCGGATTTCAAGCCCGGAGCGGCCACCCGCACGTTGATGATCAGCCTGACGGTCGCATCGGTCTTGCTGTTGATCGAATTGATGACCAACGGCGGCATTCTTACGCTGCTGGGGCAACCGCCGGAAGGAGCGTTCCGCCTCAACCGCGTGGTCGTCACGGTGGTGGTACTGACGCCGATCGCCATCCTTTACGCCAGGATGCTTGGCTCGCGGATGTTGTGGTTACCCCTCGTGGTTCTCGTCGTCGTGACGTCGATCCAGTCGGACAGCGGTGCATCTGTGCTGGGTATTTTTGTGGCCCTCGCTGTCCTGGGTGCGGCTCTGTGCTTTCCGGTTGCGGCGGTTCGGATCGTCGGGGTCGGCGCGATCCTGGTGTCTTTGGCGATGCCCCTGCTGGCTCCTCAGGCGAACAGCATCATCCCGCAGGCGCTCCATGAAAAAATGAGTAGCGCCAGCTCCGAAGTCCGCGGGGAGATCTGGCGCATCTATGCCGACATTGGCCGGGAACATCCGATTTTCGGTTTTGGCATCGAAGCAAGCCGTTTCACCATCAATTCGAGTGCCGAACGGGGGTTGTCAGCCGAGGCAATCGAGCTTTTGAAGTATGGGCATCCGCATAATGCTCCGCTGCAGATCTGGTTTGAGCTTGGTCTGACAGGAGTACTGATCTTCGCGGCTTTGCTTACGGTTCTCCTGTTCCGTATGGAACGTCTCCCGATGCACCTGAAACCCTATGCGTCCGCCACCTTTGCCGCTGTCTTCGCGATCGCCTGCATCAGCCATGGAGCGTGGCAGGCCTGGTGGATCAGCCTGATCGGCATCCTCTTTATCTGGTGGCGGAGCATCGAACGTGCTGACGTGGCCGCGTCCGTGGGGGTTGAGCGCGCCGTCGAGCCGGAAGCCGCCTAAGCGGCCATCGGCTTCGAACCCGCCGTCTTCGCCAGAGCCTCGGCTGCGGAAAGACGCGGCTGCCATCCTGCTGCGAGCAGCTTGTCAGGCCGGGCAACGAGCGGCGACATCAAACGCTCGATCTGCTCCTGGCGATTGGCAAGGGTGGCCGCAGCGGACAACAGGCCGGCAGGAACACCGAACAGCAAGGCAGGTTTGCCCAGCCCCCGCCGGAGCGATGCGATCATTTCGCCAACGGTCAGCGGCTCTGGATCGGCGACGATGTAGGTCTCTCCCGCCATTTTATCGCTGCGCAGCGCAAGCAGGACCGCATCCGCGAGATGATCGCGCGCGACGATGGAGCGCTTGGCAGTGAGGCTGCTGAGAGGGAGCGGCCAGGGCGACGCGGCAAGCTTCATCAGCGCCGCCATATTGTAACGGACGCCTGGTCCGTGGATGAGAACCGGGCGAAGGATGACACTCGGCACGTCGATCTCTGAAAGTGCCTGTTCGGCAGCCTGTTTGGAGCGGCCGTAGGGATCGGTTGGTCCCGAAGAGATGTCCTCTGTCAGGATCTCCTCGGAGGAGGGGCCGCTCTGGGCTCGGATCGAAGAGAGAAAGACGAAGCGTCTGACGCCAGCGCGCGCGGCCGCCTTGGCGATTTCCACGGTGGCCTCGGTGTTGACGCGCCGGTAAAGCTCTTCCGGCACATCCGGCCCCTGATGAGCAATACCTGCGGCATGAACCACGGCGTCTGTGCCTTCCAGCATGAAGGAGCGATTGATGGGGCGCGATAGATCGCCGATCACTGCCGCTTCGACGCCGGGGGGCAAAGGTCCGGGTTCTCGCAAGGCGACCCGCACACTATGCCCGGCGGCAATAAGCGCCGGCACAAGGCCCTGTCCGACGAAACCGGTGGCGCCGGTGACAAGAACGCGCATCAGGCAAGGGCCTTCTTGATGGCAAGGAAGTCTCGCCAGGCAAGCCGTTTCTGCAGAGGGCTGCGCAGCAGGAAAGCCGGATGCAGGGTCGCCATGGCCCTGATGTTGCTTCCGCCCACCGCATAGTCGTGCCAGCGTCCGCGCAGCCGCAAGATGCCCTCGGAGGTCCTCAGCATCGACTGGGCCGCGGAACCGCCGAGAAAAACCACGACGTCGGGTTCCGCAAGTTCGATCTGACGCTGGATGAAGGGCAGGCAGATCTGGGTCTCCTGCGGGGTCGGTGTGCGGTTTCCGGGTGGCCGCCACGGCACCACATTGGCGATGTAAACCGCTGCGCGATCGAGGCCGATGGCGGCGAGCATCTTGTCGAGCAACTGTCCCGAGCGCCCAACGAAAGGGCGGCCCTCGCGATCCTCGTCGCGGCCGGGAGCTTCACCTATCAGCATCAGGCGCGCACCCGGCGCTCCGTCGGAAAAGACGAGCCGGGTTGCCGTCATCTTCAGCGCACAGCCGTCGAAGGCCTCCAGAAGAGCCCGTAGCTCATCGAGGCTCTGCGCCTTTGTCGCAGCGGCTCGCGCAGCCATGACATTTTCCTCCGCCGAGGCGGCCAGAACATTGCTTTCGGCCGGTACCGCGGTGACCGGAATGAGCGGAGGCGAAGCGACAGATGGTGCCGCGAGCCGTTTTGCCGGTAACTCGGCGAAGCGGTCACGCCCTTCTTCGCCGATGGCGATATCCACGCCCATGGCCTGATACCACTCAAGGAGGCGGAAAGCCTCTTCGGTGTCCAGAAGCGGTGGATCAGCGTTGGTCATGGTCGTTTTCTAGCACGATCCTGCAAGGTTGCAGATCTTTTGCAGGTGTCGCCGGATGTCACAGATCCCGCGCCGGTTCCGGCGCCGATTGAAGTGCCGGATTCGCTGTCTTGGTGCCAGAGAAGGCTCTTGCCAACAGATGGCTCGGCTTCTCGAACAGCCGGTAGAACAGCTCGCTGGCCAGCAAGACACTGGCGGCGGCAATGGCCGTCGTCGGCGCCAGCCCCAGGTGACCGTCGGCCAGATGAAAGATCGCCAGCATGACCGGCATGTGGACGAGGTAAAGCGTGTAGGACACGCGGCCCAGCCACCGCAATGGAGCACAGTTCAGCAGGTTCCTGGCGGGCGACGCTCCGGCCGCGAGTGCGATGACCCCTACGGCGGCGCCGGCAAACAGCATCTCGGTCATGAAACCCGGCTTCAGGGAGAATAGGCACATGGCGCCTCCGAGCGAGGCGGCGAAACCGATGCGGCTCAAGCCAGAGGCCCAGGCCACGAGCGCTGGCAGGCGCAGCGCCATGATGGCGCCAATGATGAAGAAGGCCGAAAAGCGCAGCGTGTCGAGCAGCGAGGTCGTGATGTTGCCTTCTACGATCAAGGCGCCATGAAACCCGATGACGTAGAAAGCACAGGCAACGGTGAGTGCAGCGGTCTGCGAACGCAGGGCGAGCGCAGCTATGAGGGGGAAGACCAGCGAGATGCGCAGCTCGTGAACCAGGCTCCACATTACCGGATTGAGCCGCATATCCTCCCATCGGCCGGTCATGGCGAGATGCTTGAGGAGGATGATGGGCTGGGGAGCCGTGTCCCATGACGCTTCGTTGAACCAGGCGGTGAGAGCCTCGATCTCACCGGGTGATGACAGCTTGTAGAGCATTGCTGCCAGAAGGATGGAGCAGGCGAAGGGGATGTAGATGCGGGTGAGGCGCCGCAGGGCATAAATTCCATAGGTCTGGTGCCGGCCGCGCGCGAAGGGCAGCATCAGGACAAAGCCGCTCAGCACGAAAAAGACGATCACTGGCGCACGGCCCGCCATGAAGGCGGCGGCGGGGGTTTCCCTCAGCATTGCGAGCAGGCTGGCCGATCCTGGCACCAGGGCCAGGATGAAGTGATGGAGGACGACGATCAGCGCAAATACGCCGCGAAGGGAATCAAGAGCGGGCAGTCGGCTTGTGTCGGATAGGCGGGATGACGATGCAGGGGGAGAGGAAGCCATCGAATGAGATGTAACCGGCGTGCAAAATGAACGGCCGAAAGATCGGTCAATCAGGCCACGCGAGAACGTTCACCCCCGTGGACGTCGAGTGCGGAAGGATAGGGCGCCAGCGGGCGATTTTGTGACCATTGGTGACTTTTTGGTTTGGCAGCGACGGTATGCAATTGTATACAGATGATCTGGATGTCTCGGACTTGCCGATTGGCGTCGGATATCCCAGAAGCATAGTTGAGAAGAATTCCAATCTGCGGCCTATGGCCGGCGGATGAAAAGCAGAGGAAATCATGAGCGACACGACCGCCACTGAACTTCCCGAACGCGAGGGCATGGATTTCGATGTGGTGATCGTAGGCGCGGGCCCTGCCGGTCTCGCTGCTGCGATCCGGCTCCGTCAACGCGCCGAGGAGGCTGGAACCGATCTTTCGGTGGTGGTGGTCGAGAAGGGCTCGGAAGTGGGCGCCCACATTCTCTCCGGCGCCGTCATCGATCCCTCGGGGCTCGATGCCCTGCTTCCGGATTGGCGTGAGGCGGATGATCGTCCGCTCACAACCGAGGTGACCGACGATCGTTTCCTCTATCTGACCGAGACGGGCTCTTTCGGATTGCCCACCGGGCTGATGCCGAAGTTCATGTCGAACCACAGCTGTTTCATCGGCTCGCTCTCCAACGTCTGCAAATGGCTCGCCACCCGCGCGGAGGCCCTGGGGGTCGAGATCTATCCAGGCTTTGCCGCCAATGAAGTGCTTTATGATTCCACCGGCAACGTCATCGGCGTTGCCACCGGCGATATGGGCGTCGGCCGCGACGGGCAGCCCAATGCCGCCTACACGCGCGGTATGGAGCTGCGGGCGAAATACACGCTGTTCGCCGAAGGCGCGCGTGGCCAGCTCTCCAAGCAGCTCATCAAACAGTTCACGCTGGATGAGGGCCGGGAACCGCAGAAGTTCGGCATCGGCCTGAAGGAACTGTGGCAGGTGGCGCCGGAGAAGCACAAGCCGGGTCTCGTGCAGCACTCCATGGGATGGCCTTTGGACGACGCGACCGGCGGAGGTTCATTCCTCTACCACTTCGGCGACAACCTTGTTGCCGTTGGTTTCGTGGTCCACCTCAACTATCAAAATCCTTACCTCTCGCCATTCGACGAATTCCAGCGCATGAAGCTGCACCCGGCGCTGCGCGACACCTTCGAGGGAGGCAAACGAATCTCCTATGGCGCCCGCGCCATCACGGAAGGCGGATGGCAGTCGGTGCCGAAGCTGGTCTTCCCCGGTGGGGCGTTGATCGGCTGTGCCGCTGGCTTCATCAATGTGCCGCGCATCAAGGGCAGCCACAATGCGATCGCCACCGGCATGCTCGCCGCCAACAATGTTTTCGATGCGCTGGCCGCCGGCCGAAGCCACGATACGCTGGATGCCTACGAGAACAGCTGGCGCGAGTCCGCGGTCGGGAAGGATCTGTTCCCCGTCCGTAATGTGAAGCCGCTTTGGTCGAAATTCGGCACGCGCATCGGCGTCATGTTGGGTGGCCTCGACATGTGGACCAACGCTCTTGCGAAGTTCTCCTTTTTCGGCACCTTGAAGCACGGCAAGCCTGACTGGCAGACCCTCAAACCCGCGTCCGAATGCGCCCGGATCGCCTATCCGAAACCTGATGGCGTCATCACTTTCGACAAGCTGTCGTCGGTCTTCCTCTCCTCGACGAATCACGAGGAGGACCAGCCGCCGCATCTGAAGGTGGCGGACATGGCGCTGCAGAAGAATTCGGAACATGACGTTTATGCCGGCCCGTCTCAGCGGTACTGCCCGGCCGGCGTCTATGAGTGGGTCGAAGAGCCCGGAGCCGATGCCCGCTTCGTGATCAATGCGCAGAACTGCGTTCACTGCAAAACCTGCGACATCAAGGATCCGAACGCCAACATCACATGGGTAGCGCCGGAAGGCGGAGGTGGGCCGAACTACGCGAACATGTGACCTCTTTGCCACGATCTATGCCTTGTCCTCGCCGCAGCGAGGAGCCATGGTGCAGGAAAGCCGGCTGATCGTGCGCCGGTCATATCCTGGAGGGCGGGAAACGTGTCGCGTCGAATAATCCGAACGGCTGCCTTTATCATCGCGTTCGGCCCGGCGGTCGCATCCGCGGCTCCGACGAGTATTGATGACGTCATCGCGCTCGCGCAGGACGGTTCCGCCGCCGGCAACTATCTCGCCGGCCGCTATGCCGCCATCCAGCGCGATGCGGACGCCGCGGCGACTTTCCTCCAGGCCGCCTTGCGTGCCGACCCGAAGAACGCGGAACTGCTGGACCGCACGTTTCGCTCAACCCTTGCCGCGGGTGAAATAGATCAGGCCACCAACCTGGCAAGGCGTGTTTCCGCGTCCGATCCGAGCAACCGGGTGGCTCAGCTCGCGCTGGCGATCAAGGCAATCAAGACACGTCAGTTGGAATCGGCGCGGCGGTACCTGGAGCCGGCGCTCAACGCCGCGACGCCGGATGTGGCCGCGACGCTGGTAACCGGATGGGCTTGGTACGCTTCCGGCGACGCCAGCAAGGCGCTGGAGACTTTCAATAAGCTCTCCGGCAATGAATTGACCGACTACCTGCGCGACCTGCATTCGGGCCTCATGGCGGATGCGGCAGGCCTCAATGACGAGGCAGGCAAGCGTCTGGAAGCGGCCTATCAGGTTGATCCCAACACCTTCCTCGTCGCCGACGCCTATGCACGCTGGCTGGCGCGCGCCAAGCGCGTCGATGAGGCAAAATCTATTTATACGGCGGTGCTGCAGGCTTTCCCGAATGATCCAAGATCCGGTGCGGCTCTGGCGGATCTGGAAAGCGGCAAGATTCCCGGGCCGGCCGTGCGCAGCGCGCGTGACGGGATCGCGGAGGTGCTTTTCAGCTTCGGCCGTCTCGCGAACCGCAGTGAATCGGCCGAGATCTCACAGGTCTATCTGCAGCTGGCGCTTTATTTGGTGCCCGATCATGAACTGGCTCTGCTGACCCTCGCGGATCTGTCCGAAACGATCGGGCAGACGCAGATGGCCATTGATGCCTACCAACGGCTGCCGGTGAAATCCGTTTATAAGCGCGATGCCGAAGTGCGTGTCGCGGTCAACCTCGCCGCGTTGGAGAAGATGAAGGAAGCGCGGGCCCAGCTCGAAACGCTGATCTATCGTGCGCCCAACGATCTCGATGCCTATGTTGCGCTCGGTGGGCTGCTTCATCGCGACAAGAAATATGCCGAGGCCGCCAAGGTCTATACCCGCGCCATCGCCACATTGGACGAGCCGAAGCCGCAGCACTGGTCGCTGTTCTTCGCGCGCGCTGTTGCCTACGACGGGGCGAAGCAATGGAACAAAGCGCAAGCGGACCTGGAGAAGGCGGTCGAACTGTCGAGCGAACAGGCGACAGTGCTGAACTATCTGGGCTATTCCTGGGTCGACCGGCACATCAATGTGGACAAGGGCCTGGAGCTCATCCGGTCCGCCGTGGAACTGCGCCCTAACGATGGAGACATCGTCGACAGCTTGGGTTGGGCTTATTACCGCCTCGGCCGCTACGAGGATGCGGTGACCGAGCTGGAACGGGCGATCGACCTGCGTCCGCAGTCGTGGGAAATCAACGATCACCTCGGCGACGCCTACTGGAAGGTCGGACGGAAGCTGGAAGCGCGATTTCAATGGGCTCACGCCCGGGATCTGAAGCCCGACGAGGAGAAGCTGGCGCTGATCGAGCGCAAGCTTGCCGAAGGACTGGAGCCGGTCGAAACGGAGCTTGAGAGGAAACGTGCCGAAGAGCGCGCCGGCGAGGATGCCGAGCCGAAGGACACCATGGCCGCCACACAGGCTGTCCCGACGGCGACCCCCGTGGTCGCAGAGGGAACCTTCACGGTGCGGCCCGGCGACACGCTCTGGATCATCTCCGAGGAAATTTTAGGAGACGGCAACCGCTATCCCGAGCTTATCCGGGCGAACGAGACGCTCCAGCGCAACCCCAACAGGTTGATCCCCGGCCAGGTCCTTAAACTTCCGGAACGCTGAGCGCGGGAAACGTTCGAATGCCGGACCAACGCCTGCGGGAGGAGGCCCCCGCGAAGGTCAATCTCACCCTGCGCGTCCTTGGCCGCCGGAACGATGGCTTCCACGATTTGGAAAGTCTCGTCGCCTTCGCCGATGTGGGAGACGAAGTCTGGCTTTCGCCAGGTCATGAGACGAGGCTGGACGTGGCGGGGAGCCATGCCGGTCTCCTCGGCGACGCCACCGAGAACCTTATCCTCAAGGCTCATCGCGAGCTTAAGACGCGCATTCCCGGACTGCGCGGCGGTGTCTTTTCGCTTCACAAGAACCTGCCGGTTGCGGCGGGATTGGGTGGCGGATCATCCGATGCGGCCGCGGCGCTGCGCCTCCTCGCGAGGCTCAATGAACTGACCCTCGATGACCCACGCCTGCGGGAGGCCGGGGAGGCGATCGGATCGGACGTGCCGGTCTGCATCGAGCGGAAGGCGCGGATCATGCGCGGCAGGGGAGAAAACCTGGGGCCGGCCATGGTCCTTCCGCCGCTGCCTGCCGTGCTGGTCAACCCTCGCCTGGCCCTATCGACGCCGGCGGTTTTCGGAAAGCTCGGCTTACGGCCAGGGGAGAGCGTCGCTGGTGGTCATGCCTCGGAATTGCCCAGCGGCGCCGATTACGCGGCAGCACTCTCATACCTTGCAGGCGCGGCAAATGATCTGGAGCCGCCGGCGATTGGCCTCGCACCTGCCATCGAGGAGGTGATCGACGCTCTGACGGCCACCGAAGGCGCTGATCTGGTCCGGATGTCCGGTTCCGGGGCCACCGTCTTCGCGCTCTACGGCAGCGAGGCTGCTGCCGCGGCGGCAACCGGCCGGATGGCTGCCGAACATGCGGGCTGGTGGGTCACGACGACGATGCTGCGCTGAGCTCGCTAATGGGCGCGTTCAACGACGAAATCGACCGTCTCCAGAAGAGCCGCCTTGATGGGTGATGGCGGGAAGAGACCGAGCGCGTCACGAGCCATTGAACCATAGTGCCGCGCCCGCAGCAGTGTGTCGCGGAGAGCCTCGTGGTGGGTCAGGATCTGCAGGGCGCGTTCGAGATCGCCGTCAACGGCGCCACCTTCCACGAGCGCCCGCGTCCAGAAGGCTCGTTCCTCGTCATCGCCACGACGGAAGGCGAGAACGATGGGCAGCGTGATCTTGCCCTCGCGGAAATCGTCGCCGACCTTCTTGCCCAGCTTGGCTTCCGAGCCGCCGTAATCGAGCGCGTCATCGATCAGCTGGAAGGCGATCCCCAAATTCATGCCATAGGAGCGGCAGGCGGCACGTTCCGCTTTCGGGCGCCCTGCCATTGCCGGCCCGACCTCGCAGGCGGCGGCGAACAGTTCCGCCGTTTTCGCACGCACCACGGCCAGGTAATCATCTTCGCTGGTGGCGGTGTTCTTGGCCGTGGAAAGTTGAAGCACCTCGCCTTCGGCGATGACCGCGGCCGCCGTCGCCAGAATGTCCAGCGATTCAAGCGAACCGACTTCGACCATCATCTTGAAGGCCTGGCCGAGAAGGAAGTCTCCCACCAGCACGCTGGCGGCGTTGCCCCACACCAGGCGCGCGGCATTCTTGCCGCGGCGCATGTCGCTTTCGTCAACCACATCGTCGTGGAGCAGGGTTGCCGTGTGCATGAACTCCACGGCGGCGGCCAGTTTCACATCCCCGTCGCCTTCATAGTCCGAGAGCATGCCGCCGGCGAGCGTCAGCATGGGGCGGATTCGCTTTCCACCGGACGAAATGAGGTGATTGGCGACCTCCGGAATCATCTCGACGTCGGATCCAACGCGGCTGAGAATCAGCGCGTTAACGCGCTGCATGTTAGCGGCGACGAGCCCGCTCAGCTTCTCGATGCCCGACGACCGCTCCGGTCGTGGTTCATCCAACGGCAGAACAACACCCACGTAGAGGCTTTCCTTTGGTTTAAACCCGTGCGGACAGTAGAGAATATGGGGCGGTCACGGCAAGCCGTCCACAAGAAGCCGATCGCCGCAGGGAAAGCTTTATGCACGAATTGATCCGCACCAACGACGTCGTCCTTCTTTCCTACGTCCAGTCCCTGCTCCAGGAGGCGGGGATAGAATACCTGCTGCTGGATGGCCACATGAGCGTGCTTGATGGATCAATCGGGGCGATCCCGCGCCGGCTTCTTGTCGATGAGGATCATAATTTGAAGGCGCGCCGTCTCCTGCGCGATCACGGTCTTGGCCATGAGCTGCGCGATGACCGACCGTGAACTGACGACGGAAGATCGCCTGCTGAATGGGCGCCTCCTGGTGCGCCAGCCTGCGCGCGGACATCGTGCCGGCACCGATGCCGTCTTGCTTGCGGCTGCGGTACAGGCGGACAGCGGTCAGACCATCGCTGATTTCGGCGCCGGCGTCGGCAGCGTCGGTCTCATGGTGGCTGCACGTTGCCCCGATTGCAGGCTGACCCTCGTGGAGATTGATGGCTTCCTTGCCGAGCTGGCGCGGCAGAATGTTTCCGCCAACCATGTCCTGGCCGATGTCGTGGAAGCCAATGTCGAAACCGCGAATCTCGCCCCCGGCAGTTTTGATCACGTTGCCATGAACCCGCCATTCTACCCGCCGGCCGCCAAGAGATCGCCGGACCCCCGCACGGCTCGGGCGCGTATCGGAGAGGAAGGCTTGGTAGAAGCGTGGATCGAGACCGCTCATCGCGTTCTGAGGCCGGGGGGCGTCCTCACCCTGATCCATCGGGCTGACGCGCTCGCTGGTATCCTGACGGCCATGGCAGGCTTCGGCAGCCTGGTGGTCGCGCCGGTGCAGCCCCATGCGAATGCCAGCGCCTCACGTGTCATCATCGCTGGCGTCAAAAATGCGAAAGGGCCGCTCGTGCTGGAGCGGCCCTTGATTTTGAACACGATGGAAAACCTATTTACGCCGGAGGCGCGCGCCATCCATCAGGGCGCGGCATTTGAGCGGAGCTGGCCCGCGCCGCGTAGGCAACGGCGCCTACGACCTAGCCGTTACCAGCCGCGATAGCAGCGGCGTTCCGTGCGCACCCGCCAGCTGTAGCCATCGAAGAAGCGCACCCGAACACGCTCGCAATTCCGCGGGCGGTGCCGCCGGCCGTGGTAATAACGCGGCGGTGGGCCGTGCCGCCAATGCCGGTGCCGGGGTCCATGGTGGCGATAGCCAGGACCATCATGGAAGCCGAAGTAGAAGCCCTGCGCCGCGGCTGGGACCGCCGACGCGATGGAGCCGCCGATGCCGAGGCTTACGACCGCGGCGGCGATGAGAACCAACCTGCGTAACATGACGTACCTCTCCAAACTCAAGCTTTGGAAAAGATCATGGGCCCTGGTGGCTGAACTGCCCGTGAGTGTCACGTTCAGATTCGGTTCAGCATCCGGGCAGAACTGCGGCGTCATATCCCTGCAAAGGGGGAGTTTTAACAATTCCATGCCTTGATAAGGCGGTCGCAGGAAGAGGTTTGTGTCGATGCAATCTTGTCTTCGGAGAACAGCCAGGCGCCTTGCAGCCGACGAGCGGGGTAATATTGCAATTATTTCGGCCCTGGTGGCTGTTGTATTGGTGGCGGCCATGGGATTTGCCGTCGACTATACAAACGCCAGCCGCGTGCGGACGAATTTGCAGGCTTCACTCGATGGCGGGCTTCTTTCCGCAGCAACGAACACGAGCGAGTTCGGAACGAGCGACGACGCCGCTCTGAAGGAAGCCATCAAACAACGGTTGCGCGCCTTTCTCATGACAGCGGGTTTGCCGCAGGAGATCACCGACACGCTGGCGATCGATGTGGCGCTGATCGGAGATGGTATCGAGGCCTCGGCGAAGGCGACGGTCGAGACCAACCTGCTGCGCGTGATCAACATCGATACCATCGATGTCGGCGCGAAAGCCGCTGTGATCGCCTCGAGCGCGAAGCCGGTCGAAGTCGCGCTCGCCCTGGATGTGACCGATTCCATGATCGACAACATGGCGGACCTGCGCAGCGCGGCGCAGAACTTCGTCGATAAGTTGACATCCAACGGGTCGAGCAGCGCCGCAAAGATCGCGCTCGTGCCTTTCGTCGGCGCCGTGAACATCGGCACGCCATCGGGCTACATGAACTGGATCGACACCGAGGGGGACGCGAAATACAACGCGATCAACCTTCGCAACATCTATGTCGCGAGGAAAGCCGTCCCTGAGTGCCCATCATTGGACGATGGCGAGGTGGTCGGTGGCGGCGGAGATAACGACAATGGCTGGCTTGAAGGATCGCCGTGGCAGGAAGCCTTGGACCGGCTCGCCGGCATCTTTCAGGTATCTCAAGCCCAGGCTCACCCCGCGGCTCCCTACAAGTTCGTGTTCTATGAGCCCTGCGACTGGGTCAATCCAAAGAAGATCAGCAACACACACCTTTTCGAGTTGATTGGAGTGCCCTGGAAGGGCTGCGTCGAGGCACGTCCCGAGCCCCTCGATGTCAACGACACGCCGCCCTCTGCTTCCAACCCCGATACGCTCTGGCCTGCCTACTTCTGGCCCGACGGCCCCGATCTCGACAGCTCGCCGGATCCCGAGGTGTCCAACAACTATCTGATCGATACGCCTTATCCGGCGGACTCGAATCTCCAAACTCACCGATGGGGCAGAGCCTATTCGATCGAAAAATACCGTCCTGGAAAGACGCTCAACATCGACGAGACGCCGCCCTACATGAAAGGTCCCAATAGGGCATGCCCGGACCCAGTCCTGCCACTGACCAACGATTATGATCAGATCAGCGCGCGCATCAGCAGCCTTCAATATTATGAGGGCTCCGGCACCAATACGGCGGAGGGTGTGGCGTGGGGTATGCGTGTCCTGTCTCCGGGGGCGCCTTTTACTGAAGGTGCTCCTTATGGAGACATCGATAAGATCATGGTGCTGCTCAGCGATGGCAATAATGGTCTCATTCGAGAGGACGTTTCACCCTTCGGTACGCACTACTCCTCCTATGGTTCGCTACGCTACGGGCGCATTCCCAACGACACGAACGTCGACGCGGCAAATGCATTTCTCGATGACCGCATGTCTCTCGCCTGCACCAACGCGAAGAACGCGGGCATTGAAATCTATGTCATCGCGCTCGGAGTGAACGACGCATATAGCCGCCAGCTGCTGCGCAACTGTGCGACGGACAGTGAGCATACGTTCGAGGTGGGCCGCAGCGGCAGCCTTGAACCGGCCTTTGCCAAGATCGCCAAGGATCTCGCAAATCTCCGGCTGACGCGCTGATGTTATGACCGCCAGAAGCGGGGCAGCACGAGCACCAGCACGGTGAAGAGCTCCAGCCGCCCCACCAGCATGGTGAAGGACAGCAGCCAGAGGTTGCCCTCTCCGATGGTGGAGAAGTTGCCGGCGGGGCCGACCAGCGGACCAAGACCGGGACCCACGTTGCCCAATGCCGAAATCGACGCGGACAAAGCGGTGATGAAATCAAGACCGGACGCTGCAAGCGTGACCGCGACAAAGATAAACACTGCCACGTAAAGCATTGAGAAAGCGAAGACCGATGATGATACGTCGTCGCCCATGGGCCGGCGGTCATAGGTTAGCGGGAAGATACCATTGGGATAAAGCATCTGCATGAACTGCTGAAGCGTCGTCTTGGCGACAACGATGAGGCGGAACATCTTGAACCCGCCGGCGGTCGAGCCCATGCAGCCGCCTAGAAACATGACGCAGAAAAAGAGCGCGTCGGAAAAGGCTCCCCAGGCGGAATAGTCGACGATCGCGAAGCCCGTGGTCGACATGAGGTTGACCACATGGAAGATGGCGTGACGGACAGCGGTCTGACCGTGTGCGATACCACTGCGTTCCTGATAGATCACCAGAAGCACGGCGACGACCGCAACGATGATCAGAAAGAGCCGGACTTCTGGGTTACGGGTGAGCTGCGCCGGCCGCCCTCGGAGCACCTGTATATAAAGCGCGAAGGGCAGCGCTCCTGAAATCATGAACAGCGTGGCAATCCACTCGATCGTGGGGCTGTCATAGTAGCCGAGCGATGCATCGTGACTTGAAAAGCCGCCGGTCGCCACCGTGGACATGCCGTGCAGCACGGCGTCGAATGCCGTCATACCGGCCAGTGTATAAGCGACAATGCAAAGGAGATTGAGCCCGGCATAGATCCCGAACGTCGACGCGGCGATCTGGGCCGCGGCCGGGAACATCTTCTCGGACTTGTCGGACGATTCAGTCCGGAAGAGCTGCATTCCGCCGACGCGCAACATGGGCAGGACCGCCAGTGCGATGACGATGATGCCTATGCCGCCGTAAAAGTGCAGCAGGGCACGCCAGAGCAGCAGTCCCGGCGGAAGCGCGTCGAGGCCCGTGATGACACTACTGCCGGTGGTGGTCAGTCCGGACATGGCCTCGAAGACGGCGCCGCCAAAGCTCAGGTTAAGCTGAGACCACATGAAGGGAAGTGACGCAAACAGCGCCAGCACGCTCCACGACAGTGTCGTCAGGAGGAAGGCCTGGCGCACGTTGAGCTTCGGCGGCTCCTTTGTCCGACCCGAAGAATAAAGCGCGACGCCAATGAAGATGGATACGGCGGACGAGGCGGCGAAGACCGACCAGTCGTCGGAACCGGCAAGAAGATCGACAAGCGCCGGCAGCAGCATCATGGCGCCGAGAAGCGTCACGAACAAACCCAGGATGGCGTTGATGGGGCGAAGATCGATCACTGGACGTCAGTTCACGACGCGTCGAGCGCCGTCCGCATCCAGCGAGAACGCGGGAATTTCGATGTGGAACTCTTCGCCCTTATCGGAGCGCATGCCATAGGTGCCGAACATCATGCCAGTGGGAGTGGGCAGGGGAACGCCGCTGGTGTACTCGAAGGTTTCACCCGGCGCCAGAACCGGTTGTTCGCCAACGACCCCATCACCATGCACCTCACGCGTCTGGCCCGTCTCGTCGGTGACGCGCCAGTGCCGTGTGAGAAGCTGCACCGTCCGCTTGCTGCGGTTGGAAATGATGATGGTGTAGGAGAAGGCATATTGCTGCTCGCGTGGTTTCGAGCGCTGCGGCAGATAACGCGGTGTTACAAGCACCTCGATCCCGCGTGTCGTCGCATAATACATGGTCAAAGGCCTCGCCTGTCACGCGCGGCCTGCACCTTGCGATGTGCGTGCCAACCGGTCAACCGCCGAACGGTTAAACGGTTTCGAGGGCCTGCAACACGTCCTCGACGAGATCATCGGGGTCTTCAAGGCCCGCCGACATGCGCAGAAGACCGGGCGTGATACCGAGCTGCGGCTTCTCCTCCGCCGGCACATGCTGGTGTGTGGTGGAAAAGGGATGGGTCACGATGCTCTTGGCATCACCGAAGTTGTTGGAGATCCGGATCACCTTCAGCCCGTTGGCAAAGCGGAACGACTGCGCCTGATCGGCGAGTTCGAGCGCCAGAACCGTTCCGCCACTGGCCATCTGGCGCTTGACGACCTCGGCTTGCGGATGATCGGGAAGTCCGGGATATGCGACCCGTTTGACCTTTGGATGTTTCTTGAGTTCCTGCGCGATCCGCAGCGCCGTTGAGGCCTGACGCTCCACCCGCAGCGAGATGCTTTCCAGGCTCTTCAGCAGCACCCAGGCGTTGAACGGGCTCAGCGAGCCACCACTGTGCCGCAGGAAAGGGGCAATCAGGTCATTGATGCGCTTCTCGTCGCTGAGGATGATGCCGCCGAGACAGCGGCCATGGCCGTCGATGTGCTTGGTGGCGGAATAGGTCACGACGTCTGCCCCGAGGCGGTAGGGGTTCTGGACGGCGGGACTGGCCAGCGCATTATCGGCCACAAGCAGCGCATCGGCCTCCTTCGCGATCTTGGACAAGACCGAGAGATCGGCGATCTCCAGCGTCGGATTGGCGGGGGTCTCCAGAAACAGCAGCCGGGTTTCCGGCCTCACCGCGGCGCGCCAGGCGCCGATGTCGGTAAGATCGACCATGGTGACGGCGATGCCGAGCTTGGGAAGCAACTCTCGCACCAGCCAGCGACACGAGCCGAAGATCTGGCGGGCGGAAATGACGTGATCGCCGGCCTTGAGAAGGCTGAGGAAGGCCGCATTGACCGCGGCCATGCCGGTCGCCGTGGCGCGGGCCGCCGGTGCACCTTCCAGCAGTGCCATGCGCTCTTCGAACATGGCGATGGTCGGATTGCCGGTTCGTGTGTAGGTGAACCCGGGGTTTTCGCCCGCGAAACGCGCGACGGAGGCTTCCATGGTGTCATAGGTGAAGCTTGAGGTCAGAAAGAGCGCCTCGGAGAGTTCACCGAAATGAGAACGGTCTCCGCCGCCATGAACGGCGCGGGTGGCGGGGCGGGCACTGTCGGGAAGAGAGGTTTTGGTCACGGGGCAACGTCCTGAAAGTCCGGCCGTTCGCGAGGCCTGACATCCTCACCCGCGCACGACCTTTTAGCGAATTGTTTTACGTGGCTGCAAGCCGGCCGGCCAAATCACCACGATGTCTTGCGTTCCTTTAAAAGAACAAATTGGCTGTCGTCAAGGACGGTCCTGCTGACGACGCTTTCCTCGGGCCAGGCGGCCTTCCGAAAATAGTGGATGGCGGCAGCTTCTGGTCGTGGCAGTTCACGAGCACGGCCGCGGCTGCTTGGCCTTCCGCCGCCGATCCGCTAGAGGAACCAGAGGACAAACGAACGTGGCGGACATGACAGACGGCATTCTGCCGGGACAGGCGATCGCGAAACTGGTGGATGACGGCGTCATCCGCCTCGAACGGCCGCTGGCGGATCGCCAGATCCAGCCTGCCAGCCTGGACCTGCGCCTTGGTACCCGAGCCTATCGCATGCGCGCCAGCTTCCTGCCCGGACAGGGCCGCACCGTTGAAAGCCGCGTTGACGATCTGAAGCTCCACGAGATCGATCTGACCGAAGGCGCGGTGCTGGAAACGGGCTGCGTCTATCTGGTGCCACTCCTGGAGCATCTGGACCTGCCGCATGGCCTGGCGGCCCTGACCAACCCCAAAAGCTCGACGGGACGGCTTGATGTCTTCACCCGCGTCATCGCTGACGGCGGCCGCGCCTTCGACAGCGTTCCCGACGGCTACACGGGCGCACTCTGGGCGGAGGTCAGCCCGCGCACCTTCCCGGTGCTTGTCCGGACCGGCTCGCGGCTGACGCAGCTGCGTTTTCGGCAGGGCCATGCCATTCTCACGGCGGAAGAGACGGCCGCACTACAGGCCAGCGATCGGCTGGTCGACACCAACGAGCCCGACCTGCGCGACGGCATTTCTGTCACCATCGACCTCGCCGGCCTGGGCCCCGATGGCCTCGTCGGCTATCGCGCCAAGCGACACACCGGCGTCATCGATGTCGACCGGGTCGCCGGCTATGCGGTCGACGATTTCTGGGAAGCCGTCCACGTCAAGAAGCGGCAGCTGGTTCTGGATCCTGGCGAATTTTATATCCTCGCCTCCAACGAAGCTGTTCACGTGCCGCCAGGCTATGCGGCTGAGATGGTGCCTTTCGACCCCCTCGTTGGTGAGTTCCGCGTGCATTACGCCGGTTTCTTCGACCCCGGCTTCGGCCATACCGCTTCGGGGGGGCATGGCTCACGCGCGGTGCTGGAAGTGCGAAGCCACGAAGTGCCCTTCATCGTCGAGCATGGGCAGACCGTCGGCCGCCTGGTCTATGAGCGGCTGAACGCCCCCTCCGAGACGCTCTATGGTGAAACCCTGGGCTCCAATTATCAGGCCCAGAAGCTGAAGCTGTCCAAGCACTTCCGCGCGGATTAGCGCGAACTCAGAAGGGCCAGAACAGCAGGATCAGCGGCACGGAAACCGCCACACAGATGGCCTCCAGCGGCAGCCCCACGATGGTGAAGTCGAGGAACTTATAGCCGCCCGGCTCCCAGACGAGCGTGCTCGACTGATGCCCGATCGGGGTGAGAAAGGCGCAGGAGGCGCCGATGGCGATCGCCATCAGGAACGGATCGGGATTGACCCCAAGACCCTGCGCGATGCCGAGAGCGATGGGCGCCATGATGAAGGCAGTGGCGTTGTTGTTGAGGATGTCGGACAGCCACATGGTCACCACCATGAGGAGCGTCAGGGTCCAGACCGGCGCCAGACCGCCTGTCGCTGCCGTGATCCAGCCCGCGACGAGCTCCGCGCTGCCGGTCGCCTCCATGGCCGTTCCGACCGGGCCGAAGGCGCCAAGCAGGATGATCACCGGCCAGTCGATCGCTTCATAAGCTTCGTCGGGAGCGACGATATTGGTGAGGACGAGAGCGAGGGCCGCTGCCGTAAAGCCGATATGAGCCGGCACCAGATCGGCAACAAGAGCGGCGACGGCGATGAAGAAGATGCCGCTGGCGAGCGCCAGGCGCCGCGGGCGCCCGATACCGACACTTCGTTCCTTCAGCGGAAGACAGCCCATCTCGCTCAAGGTCTCGGTCATGGTTTGCGCCGGGCCTTGAAGCAGGAGGATGTCTCCGAAACGGAAGCGCACGTCTCGCAACCGGTCGTCAAGGCGCCGGCCTTCGCGTGCGACAGCGAGCATATTGACGCCGAAGGTGGTGCGCATGCGCAAGGAACCCGCAGAGCTTCCGATCAGGCGCGAGCGCCGTGCCACGATTGCCTCCACAAGGGCTGTCTCGTCCGACGAGAGGTCCTGAGTGTCGATCTCGACGTCCGCTGAAAGCGCGAGGCCGCTCGTGTCGATGATCTTCTTCAGGCTGTCGGGGGCTCCCTCCAGGACAAGGACGTCGCCCTGCTGCACCTTGGCGTAACCCCCGGGCGCGAGACGGCTGCCGCCGCCGCGCAGGATGCTGACAACCGTCACATCGTTTTCAAACAGCGCTTCGACTTCCTGAACCCGCATGTCGATGACATTCGATCCTTCCAGAACCTCCACCTCGGTCAGGTAATCGGCAATGTCGAAGAGGTTCTGGCTTTCTGACGATCCCCGCCGGTTCTTCGGGACAAGACGCCATCCGATGAAGGCAAGATAGATGACGCCGGCGATCGCCACCGGGATGCCGACGGGAGCGAAATCGAACATCGCGAAAGGCTCGCCAACGGCACGCTCGCGGAAGCCGGAAATGATGATGTTCGGCGGGGTGCCGATGAGCGTGATCAGGCCGCCCAGCACCGAACCGAAGGCCAGAGGCATCAGCGACCAGGCAGGCGGATAGCCGTCGCGGTAGCAGTTGCGCAGGGCGACCGGCAACATGAGTGCCAGCGCGCCGACGTTGTTCATGAACGCAGAGAGGAAGGTGACCATCAGCGTCTGGACGAGGAGCTGTTGGATGGGCTTGCCGGAAAAGGGCGCTGTGACCTGGGTCGCCACGTCGACGATGCCGGCGTTCTGCATGCCCCGACTGATGATCAGCACGGCCGCGACCGTGATGGTGGCGGGATGGGCAAAGCCGAGGAAGGCCTCGTCCATCGGCACCAGGCCGCAGGCGATGACAGCCATCAGTGCAATAAGCGCCACGATGTCGTAGCGGATGCGATCCCAGACGAAGAGCACCAGGGAGCCGGCGAGAATGGCAAAGGCGGCCCACTGCTCGAATGTCATGAAAAATCCCCGTCGATCAATCGATAGCGCGGAACAGAAGAGAATCGTTCCACATTGAAGCGCGCAGTTGGGCTGTTTATCTAGGTCTCATGGCTGACACATCACTCCGCGACGATTTCGCGCGCTGGCTTTCGCCGGTGCTCCCCAAACACATGCGGCCGGGCGTTCCGGTTGTTCCGGTCGTGAGGCTCACCGGCGCGATCGGCATGGGCACGCCGTTGAAGCCGGCGCTCACGCTTGCCTCGGCCGCGCCGCTGCTGGAGAAGGCCTTCGCCATCAAGCGCGCGAAAGAAGTCGCCATCATCGTCAATTCTCCGGGTGGCGCGCCGGTGCAGTCGCACCTGATCCACCGCCGCATCCGCTCGCTCGCCCAGCAGCACGGGCGCAAGGTCACCGTCTTCGTGGAAGATGTGGCTGCATCCGGCGGCTATATGATCGCCTGCGCGGGCGACGAGATCATCGCTGATCCATCCTCCATCGTCGGCTCGATCGGCGTTGTGTCGGCAGGCTTCGGCTTCACCGGTCTGATCGACAAGCTGGGCGTTGAGCGGCGGGTCCACACTTCCGGCCAGAGCAAGGTGATCCTCGATCCGTTCCAGCCCGAGAAGGCGGAGGATGTCGAGCGCCTGAAGACGATCCAGAAGGACGTGCACGAGGACTTCATCGCCCTCGTCAAGGAGCGCCGGTCTGGAGCTCTGGACGGCGTCGATGGCCTGCTCTTTTCCGGTGCCTTCTGGACCGGGCGGCAGGGGCTCGATCTCGGCATCGTCGATCGGTTGGGTGAGCTGCGCACCGTCATGCGGGAACGCTATGGCGACGATGTGGTGCTGAAACTCATCGGCGCCTCACGCGGCCTCATGTTGCGGCGGATGACGCCGCGGGACGGAGGGCTCGGAGCGGGATTGGCCGACGAAGTCCTGACCTCGCTTGAGGCGCGGGCGCTGTGGTCCCGGTTTGGTCTCTGAACGTCACGGGGAGTGTGAAGTATGTTGCCGCTTCTTCCTGCCGTCGGTCTCGCAGCTCTAGGTCTCGCCATCCTCACCTTTGGCCGGCGGGAGATGAACCGCATCACCCGCAAGCTCGATGATCGCGACGAGGCGAACGGTACCCTGCCGGACAAGAACGCGCCCATGCTGCGCCGCGACCCGCAAAGTGGCCAGTGGCGGCCCGATCCGGAGAGGAACGCATAAAATTCGGGAACAGCACCGGCGTTTCTATCCGCCGCCTTGACCCTTGTCAGGCGCGCCGATAGGTTCGCGCGCGCTTGATTTTCCCGGATGTTTGAATGCCCGCTCCCGCCGATCCGCTGAGCCCGACACGCTCGTTCCAGGGCCTGATCCTGACATTGCAACGCTTCTGGGCGGAGCAGGGCTGCGTGCTGCTGCAGCCCTATGACATGGAAGTGGGTGCCGGCACCTTCCACCCCGGCACGACCTTACGCGCCCTCGGCCCGAAGCCCTGGAAGGCGGCCTATGTGCAGCCGTCCCGACGGCCGAAGGATGGTCGCTACGGCGAAAATCCAAACCGCTTTCAGCACTACTACCAGTTCCAGGTCATCCTGAAGCCGAACCCGTCCAACCTGCAGGAGCTCTATCTCGCCTCGCTGAAGGCGATCGGCATCGACCCGCTGCTGCATGACATCCGCTTTGTGGAAGATGACTGGGAAAGCCCGACGCTGGGCGCCTGGGGCCTTGGCTGGGAATGCTGGTGCGACGGCATGGAGGTCTCCCAGTTCACCTACTTCCAGCAGGTGGCTGGCATCGAATGCAGCCCTGTCTCCGGTGAGCTCACTTACGGCCTCGAGCGTCTGGCCATGTATCTGCAGGGCACCGACAACGGCTTCGACCTCAATTTCAACGGCCGCGACGGTGACGAGAAGGTCACCTATGGCGACGTCTTCAAGCAGGCGGAAGAGGAATACTCCCGGCACAACTTCGAGCATGCCGATACGGCCATGCTGCTGCAGCACTTCAGGGATGCCGAAGCCGAATGCACGTCGCTCCTGGAGAAGGGCGAGGCGGGCGAGCGGCACCTCATGGTGATGCCGGCCTATGACCAGTGCATCAAGGCCAGCCATGTCTTCAACCTGCTCGACGCCCGGGGCGTGATCTCCGTGACGGAGCGGCAGAGCTACATTCTGCGGGTGCGTGAACTTGCCAAGGCCTGCGGCGCCGCCTGGCTCAAGACAGCCGGCGGAGGAGCCGCCTGATGCCTGATCTTCTGATCGAACTCTTCTCCGAGGAAATTCCTGCCCGCATGCAGGCGAAGGCGGCGGACGATCTGCAGCGCCTGGTCACCAATGCCCTGGTTGACGCGGGGCTTCCCTATGAGGGCGCCAAGGCCTTCGCAACGCCGCGCCGCCTGGCGCTGACGGTGCACGGCCTTCCTGCCCGCCAGCCGGACCGGCGGGAGGAGCGCAAGGGCCCTCGTGTCGGCGCGCCGGAGCAGGCGCTTGCGGGTTTTCTGAAAGCCGCCGGCCTCTCCTCCATGGAGGAAGCGAGGATACAGCAGGACCCGAAGGGTGATTTCTACATCGCCGTCACCGAAAAGCCGGGCCGCACGACGCAGGAGGTGGTGGCGGACATGATGCCCGGCATCATCCGCGCGTTCCCCTGGCCGAAGTCCATGCGCTCAGGCACCAGCGAGCTGCGCTGGGTGCGGCCGTTGCAATCGATCCTCTGTCTGTTCGGCTCCCTTCATGAGGATCCGGAGATCGTCCGGTTCGAGATCGACGGCATCGCCTCCGGTGACACGACCTATGGACACCGGTTCCTTGCACCGGGCGCGATCCAGGTGCGGCGCTTCGAGGACTATGTGGCCAAGCTGGACATATCCAAGGTCGTCCTCGATCCCGAGCGGCGGAAGGATATGATCCTGACCGACGCCAAGGCGCTTGCCTTCGCCGCGGGGCTGGAACTGGTGGAGGATGCCGCTCTGCTCGACGAGGTGGCGGGCCTGGTGGAATGGCCAGTGGTGCTGATGGGGTCTTTTGATGAGGACTTTCTGAAGGTCCCCGACGAAGTGATCCGTACCACCATCCGCGTCAACCAGAAGTGCTTCGTGCTGCGTGATCCCAAGACCGGCGAACTGGCGAACCGTTTCCTGCTCGTCTCCAACATCGAGGCAAAGGACGGCGGCGCTGCCATCGTCGCGGGAAACCAGCGGGTCGTGCGTGCCCGCCTGTCGGACGCCCGCTTCTTCTGGGCCACCGACCGGAAGGTGAAGCTGGAGGAGCGGGCGAAGAAGCTCGACAGCATCACCTTCCACGAAAAGCTAGGTACTCAGGGCCAGCGCGTGGAGCGCATCGCCCGGTTGGCGCGTGAGCTTGCGCCGCTGGTGGGCGCCGATCCGGCCGAGGCGGAAACCGCGGCCAAGCTTGCCAAGGCCGATCTCGTCACCGAGACCGTGGGCGAGTTTCCGGAGCTGCAGGGTCTCGTCGGCCGCTATCTTCTCTCGCTGGAACGCTATCCCATGGCGGTCGCCAAGGCATCGGAAGATCACTACAAACCCCAGGGTCCGGGAGACCGCGTACCCCGTGAGCCGGTGTCCATTGCCGTGGCGCTCGCCGATAAGATCGACACCCTCGTCGGCTTCTGGACCATTGACGAGAAGCCGACCGGTTCAAAGGATCCCTACGCTCTGCGGCGCGCCGCACTGGGGGTCATCCGCATCGTTCTGGAGAACAATCTGCGCGTGCCGCTCGCCCGGCAACTGACGCCGGTCTTCGGAGGCGCTGACGGCGCGGCCGACAAGCTTGCCGATCTCATCGCCTTCTTCGCCGATCGCCTGAAGGTGCAGCTGCGTGAGCAGGGCGCCCGCCATGATCTTGTGGATGCGGTGTTCGGCCTGGGCAATCAGGACGATCTGGTGCTGATCGCACGCCGTATCGACGCCCTGGGCAAGTTCCTCGACACCGACGACGGCCGCAATCTGCTCGCGGGTTATCGCCGCGCCGCCAACATCCTCAAAGCCGAGGAGAAGAAGGACGGCGAGGGTACTTTCGACAAATCCGTCAACCCCAACTTCCTGACCGAAGAAGCGGAGAAGGGCCTCCACGCCGCAATTGAAAAGGTTTCCGCGGATGTGGCGGTGGCGGTCGAGAAGGAAGATTTCACCGCGGCCATGAAAGCGCTTTCGCGGCTTCGGGTCCCGGTCGACGATTTCTTCGACACGGTCACGGTGAACGCCGACGATGTGAAGCTCCGGCTGAACCGACTGCGACTGCTCGCCAGCCTGCGTGCGGCCACCCGGCGCATCGCCGATTTCTCCCGCATCGAAGGTTAACGCGGCATATCAAATTATTAACGTTTCAGTCCTGTGGAACCTCACGGGGCTGAGTGCGTTCTTCGGCCAATCGCTTCATATCGAGCGGATACCGGAGACCCTATCTCGTGACACTCGACATTATCGCCATTCAGCCGATCGTAGCCTTGATCGCCGGAATCTTGATCCTGATCATGCCGCGCCTGCTGAATTACATCGTCGCCTTTTACCTCATTGTCATCGGCATCATCGGCCTCACGGCCTGACCTGGAGGATCTGATATGCCCTCTCAGGGGAACTTCGCGTACTTCATCATTGGCGGCCTTCTCGTGGCGGTCGGTGTGCTTGCCTATCTGTTCTATGAGAACAGCCCGAAACAGCAAGGCGTTGAGATCAAAGTCAATCCGGCAATTTCCACGCCGGGATCGTGAGTGAAACCAAATCATCGTTCACGCGTTGGTGATGCAAATGCTCGACCCAAGGAGGAAGCAATGGACGATCTGAACCGCCCCGGTCCGACGACGGACCCCTACAATCAGAGGACGACGCCGCCTGTGGAGCGCAGTTCCGGCTTCTCTTCGATGTATCTCATACTCGGCGCCCTTGTCGTCGCCGTCGCCGTGTTGGCCTTTGCCTTTTCTGGCCCTGATACGGCCGAGGAAGGCCGCGCTGGCACTGACGCTCCAGCCGTAACGGAGCCGGCACCCTCGACTGCGCCTTCCACGGCGCCGTCCGCCGCACCTACGGCTCCAACCGAGCCGAGCAGCCCGCCCGCTGGCGGTGCTCCGGCTCCTGCCCCCGCACAGTAAGCGAGGGGTTTCAAAAAGAGGCTGGCTCGGTGTTCCGGGCCAGCCTTTTTTATGTGAGCAAGACGCCTGTCTTGCATTCGCGCCGTCGCCATGAGACGACGCAAAGGGGCAAAAGCTTCACCTGAAAAGGAATATTCGGACCATGGCCAAGTGGGTCTATACCTTCGGGGACGGAGCGGCGGAAGGCCGCGCCGATATGCGCAATCTTCTTGGCGGCAAGGGCGCCAATCTCGCTGAAATGGCGAGCCTTGGCCTGCCGGTTCCGCCGGGCTTTACCGTCACCACCGAAGTCTGCTCCCACTATTATGCCAACGACCGCCAATATCCGGGCGAACTGGCCGCCCAGGTCGATGCGGCGCTGGACCATGTCGCCGCCCTGACCGGCCGCGTCTTTGGTGATGCTGAAAATCCCTTGCTTGTCTCCGTGCGCTCCGGCGCCCGCGCATCCATGCCGGGCATGATGGACACGGTGCTTAACCTCGGCCTCAACGATGTCACTGTGGAAGCGGTAGCATCCTCCTCCGGCAACAGGCGCTTCGCCTTCGACAGCTACCGTCGTTTCATCCAGATGTACGCGGATGTGGTGCTGGAACTCGACCACCAGGATTTTGAGGAAGTATTCGAGCGGGTGAAGGAGGAGCAGGGAGCTCTGCAGGATACCGATCTGGACGCAGACGCCCTGGCAAATGTCGTCGAGCGCTATAAGGATCTGGTCGCAAGGGCCCTGGGCAAGCCCTTTCCGCAGGATCCGAAAGAGCAGCTCTGGGGCGCCATCGGCGCGGTTTTCTCCTCCTGGATGAACCAGCGCGCCAACACCTACCGCCGCCTGCACAATATTCCGGAGAGCTGGGGCACCGCCGTCAATGTCCAAGCCATGGTGTTCGGCAACTTGGGCGACACATCCGCCACCGGCGTCGCCTTCACCCGCAATCCCTCGACCGGCGCGAAAGAGCTCTATGGCGAGTTCCTGGTCAACGCGCAGGGTGAGGATGTGGTCGCCGGCATCCGCACCCCACAGGACATCACCGAAGCCGCCCGCAAGAATGCAGGATCATCAAAGCCGTCCCTGGAAACGGTGATGCCGGAGGTCTTTGCCGAACTCGTCCAGACCGCGAACCGTCTGGAGAGCCACTATCGGGACATGCAGGACCTCGAATTCACGGTCGAACGCGGCAAGTTGTGGATGCTGCAGACGCGTTCCGGAAAGCGCACGGCCAAGGCCGCGCTTCGGATCGCGGTGGAACTGGCCGGCGAGGGGCTGATCACGGAGGAAGAGGCAGTCGGTCGCGTCGAGCCAGCAGCCCTCGACCAACTTCTTCATCCCACCATCGATCCGAAAGTCGCGCGGGACGTCATCGCCACCGGTCTTCCGGCTTCTCCAGGTGCCGCCGTGGGCGAGATCGTGTTCTCTTCCGAGGAGGCCGAAAAGCGCTCGGGCGAGGGCCATAAGGTCATTCTGGTGCGCGTTGAAACCAGCCCCGAGGACATTCACGGCATGCATGCTGCGCAGGGCATTCTGACCACCCGTGGCGGCATGACCAGCCATGCCGCTGTGGTGGCGCGCGGCATGGGCAAGCCTTGCGTGTCCGGCGCGGGCGGTATCCGCGTCGATGAAAAGGCACGTACTTTGACCGTTGGCAGCGAAAGCTTCACCACGGGCGATATCATCACCA
The DNA here is from genome assembly GCF_014635245.1 of Agaricicola taiwanensis. Lineage (GTDB taxonomy): Bacteria > Pseudomonadota > Alphaproteobacteria > Rhizobiales > Methylopilaceae > Agaricicola > Agaricicola taiwanensis. The sequence goes on from NZ_BMCP01000001.1 coordinate 1,193,927, forward strand.
TCGACGGCTCCGCCGGGCAGGTGTTGAAAGGCGAGGTCAAGATGATCGAGCCGGAGCTCGCCGGTGAGTTCGGCACGCTGATGGGATGGGCCGACAAGGTGCGTCGCATGAAGGTGCGCACCAACGCGGAAACACCTGCGGATGCCCGGACGGCGCGGCGCTATGGCGCTGAGGGCATCGGCCTCTGCCGCACCGAGCATATGTTCTTTGATGCAGGCCGGATCTTGGCGGTGCGGGAAATGATCCTGGCCGATGACGAGGCCGGACGCCGCGCGGCGCTTGCCAAGCTCCTTCCCATGCAGCGTCAGGATTTCGTCGAGCTCTTCGAGATCATGGGCGGGCTGCCGGTGACGATCCGCCTGCTCGATCCGCCGTTGCATGAGTTCCTGCCGAAAACCGATGCTGAAATATCCGAAGTCGCCGCCTCCATGGGTGCCTCTGTGGAAAAGCTGCGCCAGCGCGCATCGGAACTTCATGAGTTCAATCCCATGCTCGGCTTCCGAGGCTGCCGCCTTGCCATCGCCTATCCCGAGATCGCGGAGATGCAGGCTCGCGCCATTTTCGAAGCGGCGGCGGAGGCCGGCAAGAAGACGGGCTCACCGGTGACGCCGGAGATCATGGTGCCGCTGGTCGCCACCAAGGCCGAGTTGGACATCGTCAAAGCGCGCATCGACGCCATGGCGGAAGCGGTGATCGCGGAAGGCGGCGTTCCCATCACCTATGTGGTCGGCACCATGATCGAACTGCCACGCGCGGCTCTGCGGGCCGCTGAGATTGCTGAGACGGCCGAGTTCTTCTCCTTTGGCACCAACGATCTGACGCAGACGACACTCGGAATCAGCCGCGACGATGCAGCCAGCTTCCTCGGCACCTATGTGGCCAAAGGCATTCTTCCGGCGGATCCCTTCGCCAGCCTCGACCGCGACGGTGTGGGCGAACTGGTGAGCATCGCCGTCGAGCGGGGGCGAACAACACGGCAGTCCATCAAGCTCGGAATCTGCGGTGAGCACGGTGGTGATCCCGACTCGGTCGCCTTCTGTGAGGAAGTGGGGCTCGATTACGTGTCCTGCTCGCCGTTCCGCGTGCCGATCGCCCGCCTCGCCGCCGCGCAGGCAGCTCTCAAGGCAAAGCCCGCCGGACAGGCCTGAGGGGCGGAAAGGTGCCGGGCGGCAAGCCCGGCACCTTCTTTTCAGAAGAGACATCTTGGCCCGCCTTTTGCTTCTCATTGACAGATAAATTGCGGCGCTCCGCCAAAGCGGAGGATTGCCGCAGCGCTGATCATTCAATGGAGCGTGCCGCGATGACCTCGATCGGATCCTCAGATTACAGCAGTCTTCTGAAGCGGATGTCGTCACCCGCTGACATCGCGGACCGCATTGTCGGCAAGGCCGACGGGGATCAGAACGGTAGCCTGTCTTCGGCAGAATTTGCCGCAGGCCTGCAAGGCGTGCCGGGAATGAGCATGAGCGACAACAGCATCGCCAAGCTCTTCGGCGACATCGATGCCGATCGCGATGGATCGCTGAACAAGGAGGAACTGACCTCCTATCTCGACAAACTGGCCGATGGCGTTCGCTCCGCTATGCTCTCCGCGCAGGAGGAAGGGGCGCGCGCGTCGAAGTCCGAGGACAAGAAAAGCGGCAGCTATGATGCGCTCGATACCAACAAGGACGGCATGGTCTCCATGACAGAGCGTCTGTTGGGCGCCGTGAATCAAACCGATGGCGAGGCGGCGAACACGGGAAGCTTCCTCAGCGACATGAAGTCGGCGCTCGTCTCCCGCGTTTACCAGGCGATGGGTGAGAAGACCTCGACGGCGCTGAGTTCCGCATCGGTGGCGTCGACCATGAGCACCGCCGCATGAAATCTCGTTCCAATGCCGGATGACAACGCGCGCTTCGGCGCGCGTTTTTGTTTGTCGTTACGAAGACTGATGTTAAAGGAATTCGTTAACCATACCAGTTAAACCTCCATAAAGGTTAAGATCGCATCCTTGGATGCTGTTGCAGGACGGTCACGGTCCTGTCGGTAGCGTCCAGTGGAGTTGCGTCATGCGTAAACGACGTCTCGTTTGGCAGTGGTCGATCGCCGCTCTTTTGGCCGGCGCCGGTCTTTTCACCTCTTCCTCCGTTATCGCCTTGCAGGATGCAGGAGCGCTCGCCCAGATCGAAGCCGGCAGCACCCCGCGTTGGCGCCTGCATCTTCTGGCCGTGCAGCCGGACCTTGCCGTTCCTGGCATGCTCGATTCCTTCGATATGGGGTGGTCGGGCGCACCGGGAGGAATGGCACCAGGGCTTGCCACCGCGCGCGGCTTCACCGTCGGCAGTGAAATCACCTATCGGCCACGTCAGGCGTCCAACGACATCTCCAAAGCGGATCGTTTGAGCCTGCCGCGGACGGAAAAGCCGGCGACCGCGGCCGTACTGGCCAAGCTGAACATCAAACCATCGAAGGATGGCTCGACACCCGATCTCTCGGCTCTTGATCTGGTTGAACCGGCGGGCACGGCCTCGCCCCTGGACGTCGCGAAGGCGGCTTTGGCGGAAGAATTAGCGCTCAACGCCCGAGAGGCGCCCATCGGAGGCATCAGCCTGGCGGTTCGCGAACAGCATCCCTCAGGCGAGGTCACGACCTCGATCAAGCCACGCCCCGTGGCCTCCGAGAAAGAGATGGCACGTGAGCGCAAGTGCATGGCCGAGGCCATCTACTTCGAAGCCCGTGGGGAGCCGGAGAAGGGCCAGTATGCGGTGGCGCAGGTGGTGATGAACCGCGTCCGTTCCGGCTATTATCCGGACACTGTCTGCGGCGTCGTCTATGAGAACAAGCATCTGCGCAACCGCTGCCAGTTCTCCTTTGCCTGCGATGGCATTCGCGATCGGGTGACGAACCGTGTTGCGTGGGCCAGAGCGGAAGAGATTTCCGAAGAGGTCGTCGGCACCGATTATTTCCTGCCGGAGATCGGCTCCGCCACGCATTATCACGCGACCTATGTCCGTCCGCATTGGACCTGGGACATGGACAAGCTGGAGAAGATCGGCAAGCACATCTTCTATCGTGAGCTGCGCTGGGGCACGGACGAAGGCTGACACTAATCCGCCTGAGCGCGGCGACCTTCGATCAGGGGTTTCAATGCCATCAGTTCCGCGCCTGCGAAGTCCAGGAAGGCGCGCACTCGTGCGCTGGCTTTCAGATCCGCGTGGGTGAGAAGCCACAGTCCGGCGCCGCTGCTATCGTCCTGAGGTTCTGCGAGACGCTCGAGCGTCGGTTCGGCATCGCCAATGAAGCAGGGAAGGGAGCCAATCCCCATACCGGCCGCAATCGCATGGCTGAGCCCCAGCACCGTGTTCAGGCGATAAACGGCTTCCTGGCCGGTCAGGTCGGCAAGCGCACCGTTGGCGCTCACCGGCAGGCTGTCGCTGAAGCCGACCCAGGGAAGGCCGCGAAATTCATCCCGCTCCCTCGGGTGTTCATCACCTTTTCGGCCATAGATGGTCCAGGCGACGCTGGCGATACGGCGGCCGACGAGCGTTTCCGTGGGATGGGCGGTCGCCCGGATCGCGATATCGGCATCGCGCCGCGACAGGTTAAGGCTCTGGTTGCCGACGATGATCTCAAGCCGGATATCGGGAAAGGCTTCCCTGAAGCGCGCGAAGATCGGCGTCAGCATATGGATGATGAAGCTGTCGTTGGTGGTGATCCGGAGCTCACCCGACGGTTTCAGGTCGCGGCCGGCGATGCGGCGTTCAAAGGATGCCACATCGTCAGCCATGCGCGAGGCAAGCCCCACCATCTCCTCGCCCGAGGGCGTCAGCGCATAGCCGACACGACCCCTCTCGAAGAGCTTGGTGCCGAGCCGCTCTTCCAGGGCGCCGAGCCTGCGGAACACGGTGGATGTGTTGATCGCCAGCGTATCGGCGGCTCCCGCCAATGTCCGCCGATCGGCGATCGCCTTGACCAGACGGAAGTCATCCCACATCAGCACGGCAAAGCCCCGACAATTGCGTACCTGCAACGAGATACATGATGTCGGGGCATTTGTCGTGCGGGCAGGAGAACCAGCCTACGCCTTCATAGGTTCGGCGGTGCGTCGGCACCGCCGATAAGCCGGATCGGCTTGCCCTTCAGGAAGGCCTCCAGGTTCTCCAACGACTGTTCGTAGAAGAGCTTGTAGTTCTGTTCCACCACGAAGCCGATGTGAGGGGTCGCAACCACGTTTGGCAGGTGGCGGAAGGGATCATCCTTGGGCAGCGGCTCCACCGGGAAGACGTCGAGGCCGGCGCCACCGATCTTGCGTTCCTTCAGAGCGGTCACCAGAGCGGTCTGGTCAACGAGCGCAGGACGGGAGGTGTTGATGAGATAGGCTGTCTCCTTCATGCGCCCGATGTCTTCGGCGGAGACGATGTTGCGCGTGGCGTCCGCCAGCGGAATGTGGATCGTCAGTACGTCGGCGCGTGAGAAGAGATCGGCCTTCGAAACACATTCGATACCGTAAGGTGCCGTCCGCTCCGGCGTCAGGTTCGGGCTCCAGGCAATGACCTCCATGCCCAAGAGCTTGCCGATCTGGGCAACGGGGGTTCCCATGTTGCCGAGGCCCAGAACCGCCAGCGTCTTGCCAACGCAGCTGCGGCCAAGGCCGATCTGCCAACCGCCGGCGCGGAGCGAGGCGGTTTCCTGCGGCAGGTGGCGCATGAGCGAGAGGATCAATGCCCAGGTCACTTCGACGGTGGTGGAATGGATCGCCTCCGTTGTGGTGACCGTGATGCCCAGCTCCTTGGCGGCATCAAGATCGATGGAGAGCTTGTTGCGCATGCCGGTGGCCAGCAGCAGCTTCAGTTTCGGGAGACGCTCCAGAACCCGGCGCGGAAATTCCGTTCGCTCGCGGATGCGCATGACGCCGTCAAAATCCTGCAGGCGCGCGACCAGCTGATCCTCGTCATGCACATGGTCGGTGAACGGAACGATCGTGACATCCGGCACCCTCGACCAATCGACAATGCTGTGGGTGAGGCCTTGATAGTCGTCGAGCACCGCGATACGCATGAAGCTTCTCCCTGTGGCAGCTGTTTCGGGTGGTCTTACTGCCGTCCAACACTGTTTACAATAGACGATTATTCGGGCACGGGGGCGCGTGGCGGGAAGAGCAGGCGTTGATAGAGGAGCCCTATGCCGACCAGCGCCAGCCCAAGACCCATGAAGGAGAGAGCCCGCAACACGCCCTCAAGTCCGTTCATGTCGAAGAGGAAGACCTTGAGGACAGTCAGCGTGATGACAGCTGCCGAACCCAAGCGGAGTTCGCGGAGGCCGGTCAGGGCACCGGCGATCAGGATGAGCACGCCATAGACGAGCCATACGACGGAATAGGCATAAGACTCACCGGCGGACATCGTGCCGACGGAGAGGATCGGCCGGTGGTAGGCCGCGCGCACCTCCAGCGAGATGAGGGCGAACACGAGAAGACCGGCCAGCACGCCGGCGGCGAGCACATACCACTTCGGTCTGCGGCCGTGGCTGTGAAGGCTGAGCGCTCCTGCGGCGAGCGCCGGTAACAGATAGCCCGGGATAAGCTCATTGAAGATAAGGCCGTTCCCGATACTGTCCCGCGTGAACATCGGATTGACCGCGAGAAGGAGGCCGAAGAGGCCGCCGGCCATGGATAATGCGCCGAGCGCCATGGAGCCGACGCGCAGCACGGAGCCCGGACGGCTCAGCGACAGGCGCTGGGCGGCCACTGCGATCAGGCAACCCGTCATGACCTGAAGCCCCACTTCACCGAGCGAGGCCGAGGCCGAGCGCAGGTCACCGCCGGTGGAGAAATGACGGATCTGGAAGGCAAAGAGCAGCGACGCGTAAAGCAGGGCCAGACCCTCGAACAGCCCTGTGGCCCGGCTCTGGCCCTGACGTCCGAAAAGCCAGGCGGTGGTAGCGAAGGCTGCAGCAGGAAGGCCATAGGCCCACAGAAGACCGTTGAAGATGGGAGTGGTGCCGATCCCCTGGCTGACCATCAGCGGATCCAGTCCGGTGCGCAGCAGCACCACCACCCCCACCGTCATGGCGAGGATAGGCAGGGCAGCGATCCGTCGGGAGCCGTGGACCCAGGCGATTCCGGCTGCGAGCACCGCGAGACTGACGGTAAGGAAGCCCTCCCGCAGGCTGGTCGCAAGGGCAAGCCCGATCGCGGCAACAGTGCCCGTGGCCGTCGCCGCCGTTGCGGCAGCCAGCATGGCATATGCCGCCTCGCGTCGTGCAAAACGCTCCGTGAGAAAGGCAAAGCCACCGGCAACAGCGATGGCGACTGCGGCGAAGCGCAGGTCCGGCGTGAACGCGGCGACCTTCCAGTAGGTCACCGCCAGCACGGCCAGCGGTGCGGCAACGGCACCCCCCGCCCGGGCGCCGGTGATCCAGAGCGGCTGTTCAGGTTGCCGCCAGGCGAGCGCCAGGCCGACGCCCCCGATCATGCCGCCAAGAATGGCCGATAGGGAAAGGAGCGAGCCGATGCGGCTCGGCAGTGCCGCAGCCTCGCCCGGGAAAGGAAAGGCCGTGGTCGGGTCGGTCAGAAGCCAGGAAGCAAGATTGAACGTGAAGATGGCAAGCGCGCCCGTGATGGCGGCTGCCGGAAGGAGCAGCGCCAATCGGCGCCGCCATATCGCCAGCGCCAACTCACCTGCGATCAGCAACACCATGAGAACGAGCGAGGCGGTCCGATGGTCTTCGATCACCGCGACAGCTATGGCAAGGAGGCCGAAGGCAGCCGCCACGGCGTTGGAGGCCCAGTCGATGCGGGCGGCATCCTCATCGCGCAGGGGTGCCGTCGCATGATAGAGCCCCACGAGAGCCAGAAAGGCGGCGGTGAAGGCGGCCAGTGCCGGTGCCGAACCCGCATCGCCTGCGGCGGCGACGTAGACTGCCGCCCAGGCAAAGGAGGCGGAGCTTGCCGCCACCATGAGCCACTGCCAGCTGCGGATCCTTGCGACGCCGAAGGCCGAGGCGCTGACGAAAACAAGGTGCGTGAAGAGCCCCCAGGCGCTGGGCTCATCCGTGGAGACGAGCGCCGGGAGGGCCGTGGCAGCAATCAGGCCCAGCCCCGCCAGCATAGGGCCGTGCAAGGCTGCCGCGAGCATGGTCCCCGTCGCGACGAGAGCAAGCACGATAAAGGCGAGTGCAGGCGGCAGGAAGCCATAGAGCGCATAGGCCGCGTAGACCGTCGCGAAGGCCGTGGTGGTGCCGGCGGCGGTCAGGACCCCGGGCACATGGGCCGCGGGAATCCCGCCCACGCGAGAGGTCCGCTCGTTCCGCCGCAGCCATTCCCCCGCTGCCAGCAGAAGGAGGGCAAACAGCATGCCCGCCACCACCCTTGCGGCCGGGCCGAAAAGCCCCTGATCAATGGAATAGCGCACAAGGAAGATGCCGCCGAGCATGAGCGCGAGACCGCCGATCCAGACGGCAACACGAGCACCGAGCGCTTCTTCAAGCCCGGACTTAGCTTTCGCCGCGGACGGGACAGGTTGAGGTTTGGCGGTGGCATCCGGAGCCGGTTTTTCGGAAGGCTTGGCTTCCTGCACCGGCGCGGGAGGTGCCGGTTCGGCCACAGCCGGTGCCGGCGGTGCCTTCAGCGCGGCGATCCTCGCATCAAGTACCCTGACCTGAGCGGTGAGGCGGCGCACCTCGGAACGCTGCACCAGAGCGATGATGAAACCGGCGATGGCAAGCACCGGCGTTGCGAGTGCCACCAAGATGAGAGTGCCTATGCCGATATCATCCATCACATGTGCTTTCGCCGATTCGCTGGAAGCTTACCCGTACGGGCAAGCTCGGCAAACAACGGTGGCGGCAAGCTATGCCCCGAAACGCAACCCCGGCGCGGGGCGCTCGGCCAGAACGGCCCGGCGGAAGCGATAGAGCTGTGCCGGGCGGCCGCCCGTCGCTGCTGCCCGTTCGCCGGTCGGCTCGACCAGCTGGGTTGCTTCCACAAGTCGGCGGAAGTTTTGTTTATGGAGGTGGCGGCCGGCGATGCCCTCCACCATGCGCTGAAGGTCGGTGAGCGTGAAGGCTTCCGACATCAACTCGAAGATGACGGGCCTATACTTGAGCTTGGACCGCAGCCTGCCCATAGCGGTCGCCAGGATGCGGCGGTGATCGAATTGCATGGACGCGCCGAGTACAGGCAGGACCGCCCGCCGCAGCGCTTCCTCGCGCCCATCCCTGCGGGCTTCGTTCAAAAGACCCGCGCTGTAGAGCAGCTCGTAGCGGTCGAGCACCTTTTCCTCATCCCAGGGAAAGCCGTCCAGACCAAAAGCCAGCTTGAAACGCGCCATCCGGCTGAGGCCGCGCCCGGTCGCCGCTTCCGGTGCGTCTTCGGCCCAGTTGGTCAGTGCCGGCAGGATGACATCATCGAGCATTTCCGGGCGGCCCTGCCGCCAGTCCTCCCATGGAAAGAACCCATACCAATTGCGAAAGCTCGATCCGCTTGGATTTTGATCGGGGCGCTGCGTCAGCGCCAGATAGCCCACCGAGACGACGTGAGGCGCCGTATCGCTGGCGCGCGCATGACGGCCACGATCTCCGAAGGTGTAAAGCTGCTCGGCGTAACCAAGCTGAAGGCCAGCCTGTTCGGCCACCCAGGTGCGCAGTCCGGCCTCGAAGGTGCGATGCGCGACCGGATCGAACGGACCTGATGGCAGCATGGTCAGCGCCTTGTCGGAGCCTTCCCGGACGACGAGGCAGGTGGGAGACACCGCCTCCGGAGCAACGATCGCCGCGGTCAGATTGATCTCGATGTTCGTCGTAGTCATTGCACCTCGGAGGCTGGCGGGGCACCGCCAACATAGCACATTCGCTCGACCGTTACGGGCATGCTCCCGCTGCTCACCCGGCGTCGTTCGTCAGGTCCCGAAAGCGCTGCAGGAAACGTGCTTTCGCCTCATCGGCGGGCCAGGGCTTGAGCTCGAGACCAGCCGGTATGCCCTGCGGGCGGCCGAAGAAGCTGCGGGCTTCCTCATGCTTGAAACCTGCCAGCTGTGTCGCCTCCATATAGGCACAGGCACTGTCAGCTTGCTTGATCAGCTTGGTGATGGCGGCGGTCGGCTTGGCAAGCCCGAACCGCAGATGCACGGCAGCCATCAGCCGCTTTTCAACCTCCTTGTAGCTGTCGCCGATGATGGCCTTGAAGGGGCTGATCATGTCGCCGATGACATATTCCGCCGCGTCGTGCAGCAGCACCGCCAGTGCCACCTCGCGGTTCAGGTCCGGCTCAAGTGTCCGCGCGATCTGTTCGACGAGGACGGAATGCTGCGCAACCGAAAAGATATGCGCGCCCTCCGTTTGCCCGTTCCAGCGCGGCACCCGCGCGAGTCCATGCGCGATGTCCTCGATTTCGATGTCCAGCGGCGAGGGATCGAGGAGGTCGAGCCGGCGGCCCGACAGCATGCGCTGCCAGGCGCGGGGCGGCTTTGCGCTGCGCGCCATCACTTGGCCATGGCGGCGCATTCCGCGTGGCGGAAGCAGTCCACGAGGTGATCATTGACCAGCCCGGTGGCCTGCATGAAGGCATAGGTGATGGTCGGGCCGCAAAAGGTGAAGCCGCGGCGCTTCAGTTCCTTGGACATTGCCATTGACGCGTCACTCTGCGTGGGCGCATCCGCCATGCTGCGGAGGTTGCTCTGCACCGGCTGTCCGCCGACGAAACTCCAGATCAATTCGGAGAAGCTCTCACCGCGCTCCTCCATGTCGAGCCACATCTGAGCTGACTTCACGGTGCCGGCGATCTTTGCCCGATTTCGGATGATGCCCGCATCCAGCATCAGGGTCTCGACCCGTGCCGCGTCATAACGGGCAATGGCCTGCGGATCGAACTGATCGAACGCCTGCCGGAAGTTCTCGCGTTTGCGCAGAATGGTGATCCAGGACAGCCCTGCCTGGAAGCCGTCGAGGATCAGTTTCTCGAACAGCGCCCGGCTGTCGTATTCCGGAACGCCCCATTCGGTGTCGTGATAGGCCACGTAGAGCGGATCGCGCCCTGGCCAGGGACAGCGATAGCGGCCGTCGTCATGGAGAACGGCCTCCCGGCTCATGCATCCTCTCCCGGAAAAGCGAAGCGCGCCCAATCCGGTTTTTCCAGCCGAATGGCTATGCCGCCCGCAAGCAGCGGACTGCCCTCGGCAAGAGCGTCGGCAACACGATCGAGCCGCAGCACTGCGATGCCGCGTCCCGCCGCCGTGGAGCCGAGATGGCCGGCGGGTTTTCCGCCCGCCGTGACAGCGCTGTCACTCGGCACGGTGCTTTCGGTGAAGATGATCGGCACGGCGCGCGTTCGGGCCGTTCCCCTGTGCTGCATGCGCGCCACGACTTCCTGGCCGATAAAACAGCCCTTGTCGAAGTCGACACCGTCAAGCTGATCCATGTCCGCCTCATGGGGAAAGGTCTCGGCAGCGATGAAGTCGCGCCCGCTTTCCGGCACACCGCACGCAATGCGGCGGGTGTGATAGGCGTCGGAGGTGGTGGTTGCCCCGGCTTTGGCCTCGTCGATCGGCAATATGGCCCGCCAGCCGAGCGATGCCGCGCGCGGATCGGGAAAGGCCTGCGGGGCGGGCGGTATGTCCCAGCCGGCCAGCACCCCGTGCCTGGCCGACACATCCTCGATCGTCACTTTCGCCCGTAGTTTGTAGAACGATAGCCGTTTGACGAAATCCGCGACGGTGGCGGCCGTCGCATCCAACAGAAAATGATCTTTCTCGCGCAATATGATGAAGTCGAACAGGATCTTGCCCTGCGGCGTCAGCAGTGCTCCGAAACGGGCGGGAGCAAGGCGTTTCATGTCACAGGTGATGATGCCTTGGAGGAAGGCTTCGGCATCCTCGCCCGAGACCTTGATGATCCCCCGATCGTCCAGATGTGCGGTTGGCATGATCGTCCTTTGCTTGCGCCAGTACTGGTGACATAGGCTGCCGGGGCAAAAGGCTCAAGCTGTACTGTGATGAGGTGCGAGACGTCAGCCGCTCTCTTGGCGGCGCAGATCGGCGATACCGAGCCGCGAATGGTCCACGCTGATGCAGCGGTTCATGATCATCGCCAAACCGGCGGACCGCGCCTTGCGGGCAGCCTCGATATCCATGACGCCGATCTGTCCCCAGACGGCGGGTGCGCCGGCCTCGATGGCTTCGTCCACCACACCTTCCAGCGCATCCGACCGCCGGAATACGTTCACGAGATCCACCGCCTCCGGCAGGTCGCGCAAACTTCCGTGGAAGCTTTCCCCGTGGAGCGTGTTGCCGATCTCGAAGGGATTTATCGGCACGATGTCATAGCCGTTGCGCTTGAGGTAGCCCGCGATCGAGAAACTTGGCCGCCACGGCTCGGTGCTGGCACCGACAATGGCGATCCGGCGCGTGTGCAGGAGAAGATCGCGAATGAACGCGTCCGAAGGCGAACCCGTGTCTTCGTAGGCCTTGTTCATGATCTTCTCCTCATGGACAGGCAACGAAGGAGGGTGGAATGCTGTTCCGGTCAGTCGCCTGCGATGAAGAAATGCCAAGTGCCGTCGGTGCCGATGCCGACACGGTAGAAGTTATAGGCACCGAAGTTGAGCATTTCCTCGTATTCAGCCGCGGTCACGATGCGGAAGACCTCCACCAGTTGTGGCGGGCTCAGCTTGTCGAGCGGATAGCGTGCGAAATAGGGCCAGATGTACATTTCCTGGGGCGTGCCGACATCGGCATGGACATAGCCGGCCTCCATGATCTCCGCCAGAATCGCTAGGATCTCGCGGCCTTTGCCGTCCACCGACTGCTCAATGATGCCTTTGATGGGATCAGGCTCGTCGCCGAAGCTGAATGACGGCGGCATTTCATTGGATTCGATCACCGGACGCAGTGCTTCCGGATCGCCGGACTTGGCGGCTTCAAGGATGCGGTCGCGCATGGCGCGCACCCGCTCAGGCAACAAGCCAGGATCGTACTGGATATCGGGAAGTGCGATAGCGCCCGAATCGGAAGATCCCTCCGTTTCGGTCTCAACCTTGGAGGGCTCTGCACTCTCGGTTTTTGGATTGGGTGCAGCCATGGCTGCCTGCGCGAGAAATCCGGCAACGAGCAGCGGGAACACGACGCGCGTCATGTCTCTTGAAGGAAACCAAAAGCGCATGATGACCCGCGTCGAACCTCTCTCAATGCATCAGTGCATCGAGCGCTCGAGCGTGAATTCCCCGCGCTTGATGCGATCGGGCAAACGTTCCGCAAAAGCAGCGGTTGCCTCTTCGCCGTAGGACGCCACAAATTCGGCCAAAGAGCGAAACAAGGCTGCGTGAGCCACGCATTCCGGCGCGATACCTTCAGTCGCGGCCTCTTCCCAAGCATCGTCAAGATGATCGAGAGCGGCGCGGCGCTCTTCTTCGAAGACAGTGCGATCGTCAGTGTCGGTTGTGCTGGTCGGCAAGGACTGAGGCTCCCGTAAATCTCACCGACTTCTTAACACGCTTTTCCGCTGCGTTAACACCCCATCTGAAGAATGAGTTAACAGAATGCGATCAATTGGCGTTTCTGGCGTTTATGCCGTCGGCAAGGCGCGAGCCCTCGGCAAGGAAACGTTGCGTGGCGGCCTTGGCGGAAGGGGTGCAGACCTTGTGGTTGCGAGAAAAGCCCTGATAGCCGGCATTGAACGCGCCGGCGAGGCGCTCGCAGCGGTCAGGCGCGCAGTTCTCCGCCTTTATCAAAGCCTGCATGCGTTCGCGCCAGGCGGGGCCATCCTCCGCGCCGCATAGGGTGCGCAGATAATGCAAGGCCCCAAGAATTTCCGAGAGTTTCAGGATGTCCGCCTCGTAGGGCGGGGTGGCGCTCTGCGCACGGACAGGTGAGGGCGCGGCAAGCAGGGCGGCAAGAACTGCAAAGATGATCCACCGGCGCAGCTGCATTTCGTCATCGTCCATCATGGCAATGTAAAGGGCTTAGCACAGTGGCACTCGTGCGAATCAGTCAAACAGGGAATCGATCGCGTCCTGCGTCGCTTCTACCTCTGTTTGGACGACGGCGCCGCTGTTCACGATCGCGCTAGCTCTCGCTATGGACGAGAGAATCTCGTCGCGGGCAGCCGTGATGTGACCCGCCGCCTCTTCAGGAGTGCGGCTAAGCAGAACGGCTTGCACATCCAGGATCTGGTCCGTCAGGCACGAGATGGTCTCGTCAAACGGTTCGCGATGGCAGGGGGGCGAAAGGTCGTAGGCTTCGATGGCCAGTTCCTTTTCCCGGAAGCCCGTCTGCTGGAAGTGGGCTTTGTAATCGGCCGGCCGCCAGGCCAGGACCTCGTCCCTCAACTCCGGCACGGAGGGGAGAAGGTCCAGGAGCATGACCACTTCATTGAAATGATTGAGGTAGTCTGTTGCCAGCCCTGTGTGCGGGTTGATGTTGGCCGCCCGCAGCGCCCGCGCATAATCCTCGGTCGACGCATCGAGATTTTCCGGTGTGACGGCAAGGGCTGAGGGCATGGATTGAAAGCCTGGAAACGACTTTCGCCAGTTTCAGGGCAGCGCGTTGCTTCGCCGTTAACGACGTCGGAAAATGCGCCGATAACCGCCTTTCCAATGACGCCATGATGGCTTTCAGATCACCACGCCTGGATTGAAGACCCCGTTCGGATCAAGCGCCGATTTGACACGACGCATCATGTCCAGTTCCACCGGCGCCTTGATCTCGGCGAGGAGCCCGCGCTTGAGACGGCCAATGCCGTGTTCCGCGGAAATGGATCCGCTGTAGCGGGTAACGACCGCATGCACGGCCTCGTTCATCTCGCCCCATCGTGCGAGATAGGCCTGCTTGTCGTCCCCGACGGGTTGGCTGACGTTGAAGTGGATGTTGCCGTCGCCCATGTGGCCGAAGGGGACCGGCCGGCAGCCCGGCACGACACCTTCCGCGGCGGCGGTGGCATCGCCCACGAAGGCGGGCATCTGCCCGATGGGCACCGAAACATCATGCTTGATGGAGCCGCCTTCGTGCTTCTGCACCTCCGACAGGAGATGACGCAGCTTCCAGAACACGGCGCGCTGGTCGAGCGTTTCCGACAGAGCGGCATCCTCGATGTCGCCGGCCTCGATGGCGCCCTCCAGAATGGCTTCCATGGTCTCCCGCAGGCTCTGCTCGGCCGGAGAGGCGAGCTCCAGCAGCACATACCAGGCATGGGAGCCGGAGAGGGGATCGCGCACGCCCGAACCATGCGCGAGAACGAAGTCGATGCCGATGCGCGGCATCAGTTCGCAGGCGATCAGGGCCGACCCGGCCGTTGCCTGCGCCCTGCGAAAGAGGGCCAATGCCTGCTCGGGAGAATTAAGGCCGATGAAGGCCGTTTCCACGCTGCGGTTTGCGGGCGCAAGCTTCAGAACAGCGCCGGTGATGATGCCAAGCGTGCCTTCGGCGCCGATGAACAGCTGCTTCATGTCATAGCCGGTGTTGTCCTTCTTCAGCTTGCGGAGACCATTCCAGATCCGCCCGTCCGCGAGCACCACCTCAAGGCCCAGCACCAGGTCGCGCATGTTTCCATAGGCGACCACCGCCGTGCCGCCGGCATTGGTGGCGATGTTGCCGCCGACGGTGCAGCTTCCTTCGGAGGCGAGGCTGAGCGGGAACAGCCGGTCATGCTCGGCAGCTTTCTCTTGCGCTGCCTGCAGCGTGACGCCCGCGTCCACTGTCATCGTGCCGGTGTCGATGTCCACCTCGCGCACCGAGGTCATGCGGTTCAGCGACACGACCACGGCTCGCCCTGTTTCATCGGGCACACCGCCGCCCACGAGACCAGTATTGCCGCCCTGCGGCACAACCGGCACCTTGGCCTCGGCGCAAAGCGCGACCACGCTTGCAACCTCTTCGACGGATGCGGGGCGGACGACGGCCACAGCCTTGCCGCGATAGAGGCCGCGTTCCTCGGTGAGATAGCTCTCCGCAGCGCCGGCTTCGGTCAGAATATTCTTGTCACCAACGATCTCAGCCAGGCGCGGCAACAGTGGATCGGACATGTGAATTCTCCTCGTGGCGACCTGGCTCAGGCCTTTCCCGGACGCGGCGCGGCGGCGCGCGACAGCCGGTCGTTGATGGCCTCGCCGAGGCCGGTTTTGGGGATGGGGGCAACCGCGATGCTACGGGCACCGGACGCATCGAGCGCGTGAAGTGCTGAAAACAGAGCGGCCGCTGCGGCAACAAGATCGGCTTCGGCGCTCAGGTTCCGGCTCATGACCGGCTCCGCACCGCCAGGCTGCAAGCCCCCGAAGCCCAGCCAGGCCTCGCCAGGTCGGACATCAACTGCGTCGAGGCGGACGCCGGCGGCCGGCGCATAATGTGAGGCGAGCATGCCGGGTGCCCGCGGCGCCGCGTCGCCGGTATCCGCCACGGAAATCAGCTTATGCCCAAGCAGGGCCTCCACCGCCTCGCGCGGAATGCCTCCCGGGCGCAGCAGGCGGATGTCTTCACCGTGGCAGGCCACGATGGTGGATTCCACTCCGACGTTGGTGGCGCCGCCATCGAGAACCGCATCGAGACGCCCGTCCAGGTCGGCCAGCACATGGGCCGCTGTGGTGGGGCTGATGCGTCCGGAGCGATTCGCCGAGGGGGCTGCAATCGGCTTGCCGGACATCGCCAGGATCCGCCGCGCCACCGGATGGGAGGGAACGCGCAGGGCTATGCTGTCCAGTCCCGCTGAGGTAAGGGCGGCGACCGGACTGTCCGGCAGTGCGGGAACCACGAGCGTGAAGGGCCCCGGCCAGAAGGTCCGGGCCAGAAGAAGCGCCTGATCATCGAACCGGCCCAGCTTCTGTGCCGCGGCGACATCAGGCACATGCACGATCAACGGATTGAAACTCGGCCGCTCCTTGGCCGCGAAGATCTGTGCAACCGCAGTCGCATCGGTGGCGTCGGCTCCGAGGCCGTAGACCGTCTCCGTCGGAAAAGACACGAGGCCGCCGTGAGAGAGCAGCTCCGCCGCTCGGCTGACGCCGGCGTCATCGGCCATGAGCCGCTCGGTATTGCGGCGCTGATCGGCAAGCGTATGGATTTCGTCTTTGACTGCCACGGGTTAGGCCCTAGAGTTCCGCGCAAAGCACTACGCGGCAGCGAACACGCGGTCAACGCGTGTCGAACCGTGGGGGAGGGATGTGCATGACCTATCGCGCGCCGGTTGCCGATATCGCCTTTGCTCTGCAGGTCGCGGGTCTCGATCGCAACATTGCCGAGGGGCTTCATGGCGAACTGTCCGACGATCTGGTCAAGGCGGTGCTGGAAGAGGCCGGGCGTTTCGCCAGCGAGGAACTCGCGCCCGGCAACCACCAGGGGGATGTGACCGGATCGCGCTTGTCCGACGGCAGGGTCATCACCCCGGAGGGCTGGCCGGACCTGTACCGCCGCTGGTGCGAGGCGGGCTGGAATGGCGTGATGGCGCCGGAGGAGATCGGCGGCCAGGGGCTCCCCGTCGCCCTATGGGCGGCGACGAGCGAGATGTGGGCCTCCGCCAACATGGCCTTCAGCCTGGCGCCCATGCTCACCCAGGGCGCCATCGAGGCGCTGCATGTCCACGGTTCGGAAACCCTGAAACGCCTTTATCTTGAGAAGATCGTTTCCGGCGAATGGACCGGCACGATGAATCTGACGGAGCCTCAGGCGGGATCCGATCTCGCCGCCCTGCGCACCAGGGCCAAACGCGCCGGCGACGGCAGCTATCGCATCACCGGGCAAAAGATCTTCATCACCTTCGGCGAGCACGACCTGGCCGGGAACATCATCCACATGGTGCTGGCCCGACTGCCCGATGCGCCCCAGGGCACCAGGGGCATCTCGCTGTTCCTGGTGCCGAAGATTCTCGTCAACGAGGATGGATCGCTGGGAGCCGCCAACGATCTCAGGTGCCACTCCATCGAACATAAGATGGGCATCCACGGCTCGCCCACCTGCACCATGGTCTACGGCGACCACGGCGGGGCGACCGGCTTTCTCGTGGGGGAGGAAAACAAAGGCCTCGCCTGCATGTTCACCATGATGAACAACGCCCGTCTGGGCGTGGGTCTGCAGGGCGTCGCCATAGCCGAGGCGGCACGCCAGAAGGCTCTGCGCTATGCGCACGAAAGAACGCAGGGCCGTCTGCCGTCAGACCCTGATATGGTCCCGATCGTGAGCCATCCCGACGTGAAGCATATGCTGATGGCCATGCGCGCGTGGACCGCCGCGGCCCGTGCCATCTGCTACCGCACCGCGACAGCACTGGATCGCGCCCACCTTGCCGGGAGCGAGGCCGAACGACGGACCGCGCAGGAGCTTGCCAATCTGCTGACGCCGGTCGCCAAGGCGTTTTCGACCGACATCGGTACCGAAGTCGCCTCGCTCGGCGTCCAGGTCCATGGCGGTATGGGCTTCATCGAGGAAACAGGCGCTGCCCAGTTCTACCGGGATGCCCGGATAGCCCAGATCTATGAGGGGACCAACGGCATTCAGGCCATTGATCTTGTGGGGCGCAAGCTGCCGCAGTCCGGCGGGCGCTGTGTCCGGGATTTCATCGATAGCCTCAAGGCCTCGGTCGACGAGATCCGTGCCGCCAATGCTCCCGGCTTCGGCCGCGCGGGTGAACGGCTCGATGCTGCCGTTACCGCCCTGGGCACGGCCACCGAATGGATGCTGGCGGCCGAGCGCATGGATGAGGAGCGCCTTGTCGGCGCTACCGCCTACCTGCGTCTCTTCGGCCTTGCCGCCGGCGGTTGCGCATTGGGGCAGGGAGCCTTGGCGGCGGGGCGAGGAGAGGGGGGCGGCGCGGCCCATCTCGCCATCGCCCGCTTCTTCGCCGAGCATCTCGCGGTCGGAGCTGCCGGCCTCGCGGTTGCCATCACCAATGGTGCTGCGGCCGTGACCGGCGCAGGCGCGGACGCCGCGCTGACCGATATCTGATCCAACGCCGGAGATCCCCGATGTCCCTTCAAGGCAGAACACTCTTCGTCACCGGCGGATCGCGCGGCATCGGCCTCGCCATTGCCAAGCGCTGCGCCGCCGATGGCGCCAATGTGGTCATCGCCGCCAAGACTGCGGAGCCGCACCCCAAGCTGCCGGGTACGATCTATACCGCGGCCGAGGAGATCGAAGCCGCCGGCGGCAAGGCACTTCCGCTGGTGGTCGACGTCAGGGATGATGCCAGCGTCGAAGCGGCCATGGCACAGGCCGTCGCAACTTTCGGTGGTATCGATCTGCTGCTGAACAACGCCAGCGCCATCAATCTCAGCCCAACCTCGAAGATCGACATGAAGCGCTTCGACCTCATGCATCAGGTCAACGCCCGGGCGACCTTTCTGGTATCGAAGCTTGCAATCCCTCATCTCGCGAAAAGCGCCAACCCCCACATTCTGACGCTCTCGCCGCCCCTTGATATGAAGGAGAAGTGGTTCGCGCCTCACCTCGCCTATTCCATGGCAAAATTCGGCATGAGCCTGGTGGTGCTGGGGCTTGCGGGTGAACTGCGGGGGCAAGGCATTGCGGTGAACGCACTGTGGCCTCGGACCACCATAGACACTTCGGCCGTGCGCAACCTTCTCGGCGGCGAAGCTCTGGCCCGCGCGTCACGCACCCCGCAGATCCTTGCGGATGCCGCCTACCATATCTTCACAAAGCCCTCGACAACCTTTACGGGCAATTTCATCATCGACGACACCTTCCTTGCCGCCGAGGGGACGACGGACTTTGATCAGTATCGCGTTGATCCGACACAGCCGCTTCAGGTGGACTTCTTCGTTCCCGACAGCATTCCGGCGCCCGCAAGCCTTGCTCCCATCCGCTGATCGACCGGCGCAAGGCGGCCATACATCGTGAAGATACCGGAGCATCCCGACGAAAGCCTGCGGCTCGATGCATTGCGACGTCTCGAGATTCTCGACACCCCGCCAGAGCGGGAGTTTGATGAAATCGTGGAGGTCGTCGCCGCCTTCTGCGAGACACCGATCGCGCTTGTGAGCCTCATCGATGCCGACCGCCAATGGTTCAAGGCCTCCATTGGAATGGGCATCCGTGAGACAAGCCGGGAGCATTCTATCTGCGCCCACACCATTCTTGAGCCCGACTTCCTGGAAGTGCGGGACCTGCTGGATGATCCGCGTTTCTCCGGTCCTCTTTTCGCAGCAGGTATTTCACAACCGCGATTTTATGCTGGCGCGGTGCTTGAATCTGACGACGGGCTGCCGCTTGGCACCATCTGCGTGCTTGACTATACGCCGCGCGAACTGACGGAGGCGCAGCGCAAGCTGCTTCGCGTCATGGCGCGGCAGGTCACGGCGCATTTGAGCTTGCGCCGCGTGCTGAAGATCGAGCGCGAAGTGACCGCATCTCTGGCAAACACGCTGCTGGACCAGCAGAATCTCCTAAGTCAGAACGAGGTCCTCCGGCAGGAGGTGGATCATCGCGTCAAGAACTCGCTGCAGATGGTCGGAAGCTTCCTTGCCATGCAGTCCCGCAAATCGTCTGATCCGGCCGTCAAGGCGCAGCTTTCGGAGGCTCTCGGCCGAGTGCTCGCGATCGCCGGCGTTCATGATCAACTGCACCGCAGCGGCCAGGCCGACAGAATTCCGGTAAAGGTTTTTCTCGAAGGGCTCGGCGCCCGACTGGCCGAAACACGACCTGCATTCATCGACGCAGTGACTGTTTCTTCCGACGACATTTCGCTGAGCCCCGATCAGGTCATGCCGCTGGGGCTGGCGGCGAGCGAACTGGTTTCCAACGCCTTCAAGCACGCCTATTCCGAAGGCCGGGGAGGGACGGTTTCCGTGGTCTTTGCCGTCGATGGACCAACGGGAACTCTTATCGTTCGCGACCAGGGCAGCGGTCTTCCCGCCGGGTTCGAACCTGATTCGGGAGCCGGTCTCGGCATGAAGGTGCTCTCAACGCTGGTGGCGCGGCTGGGCGGCACTTTGAGCCATGAGCCGGGGCATCCCGGTACCTGCTTCACGATCCGCTTCGCCCTTGAGCCCTCGTGATGCTGAACGAGGCCTGCCGGCGCATGGACATTTCTCGCTTTGCCGTGCGTTGATGAAGCCATGGCCACTCTTCTCGTCACCCACGAAGCCTGTCTCGATCACAAACCCTCGCTCGGACATCCCGAGAGGCCGGATCGTCTGCGCGCCGTCGCCGCGGCCCTTTCCGACGGGAAATTTTCCGGGCTCGAGCGCGTCGAAGCACCGCTGGCGCCTTTGTCGGTAGTCACCAGCGTTCACACCGAGGCCTATGCCGCCACGCTGGATGACGCACGGCCCCGCGAAGGCATGATCGCCATCGACGGTGACACCGTGATGTCCCCCGGTACCTGGGAAGCGGCACTGCGCGGCGTTGGAGCCGCGCGGCTTGCCGTGGACCGGGTCATGGAGGGCTCTGCCCGCAACGCCTTCTGCGCCATCCGGCCGCCCGGCCATCATGCCGAACGCCAGCGTGCCATGGGCTTCTGCTTCTTCAACAATGCGGCCATCGCCGCGCGCCATGCTCAGAACGCGCACGGCGCGCAGAGGGTTGCCATCATGGATTTCGATGTCCATCACGGCAACGGCACGCAGGACATCTTCTGGAGCGATGAGAGCGTGCTCTTCACGTCGACGCATCAGATGCCGCTCTACCCAGGCACGGGAGCTTCCGAGGAGAAGGGGGAGGCCGGAACCATCGTCAATGTCCCGTTGAAATCAGGCGACGGCGGCGCGGAGTTCCGGGCCGGCATGGAAGGCAAAATTCTGCCGGCGATTGATAGTTTCCGGCCCGACATCATCATCATTTCAGCCGGTTTCGATGCGCACGAACGGGATCCGCTGGGAGGCTTGCAGTTCACCGAAGACGATTTTGGTTGGGCGACGATGCGGCTGATGGAACTTGCCGACCGGCATGGTGGCGGACGGGTTGTTTCCGTGCTCGAAGGCGGCTACGACCTTGACGGTCTGGCACGTTCCGCTGCCGCTCATGTGGCGGCTCTGATGCAAGGCTGACATGTAGGGAGAATTACCGGTGGCCGATAATCCACAGGACATCACCGCAATGCCCTTCGAACAGGCTCTGGCCGAACTGGAGAAGATCGTGTCCGATCTTGAGCGCGGTAATGTGGCGCTTGATCAGTCGATCGCTCTCTATGAACGCGGCGAAGCGTTGAAACGCCAGTGCGAAGCCCTGCTGAAGAACGCCGAGGCGCGGGTGGAGAAAATCACCCAGGGCCCTGACGGAGCGGCGCTCGGCACCGCTCCGCTCGATGCGGACTAGCCCATGCTGACCGCCTACGCCGCCACCGCGACCGGATTGAAGCGGCTGGAGGTGACGGCCGATCAGGAACTGCCGGAAAACGCCGTTTGGCTCGACTTGCTCCTGCCAACTCTGGAGGAAGACAAGCTGGTAGAGAGGGCGGTGGGCGTCTCCGTTCCCACCCGGGAGGAGATGTCCGAGATCGAAGCCTCCAGCCGGCTCTATGTGGAGAACAGGGCGCGCTACATGACGGCGCTCCTGATCTGTCAGTCCGAGACGGAGCGGCCGTTCACCACCCCAACCACCTTCATTCTGGCGGGCAAGCACCTCGTCACGGTGCGTTACGACGAGCCGCGATCCTTCGCCATGTTCTCCCACCGCGCCTGCAAGGGCGAAGGTGAGGCTCCCAACACCAGCGAGGGTGTGCTCATCGGCATTCTGGAGGCGGCAGTGGATCGCACGGCCGATGTGATGGAGAAGGTGGGCGCTGACATTGACGGCGTATCCAGCCGCATCTTCGACCGCGACGCCGCGCGTGTGTCACGCAAGAAAAGCTACCAAGCTGTTCTGAAGTCGCTCGGGCGCAAGGATGATCTTCTCTCCAAGGCCCGGGAAAGCCTTGCTACCATATCGCGCGTGGCGACATTCCTGTCGGCGGAGATCGAGGGGCTGAAACCCAGCAAGGAAGCGCAGGCGCAACTGCGCACCCTCCAGCGCGACGTGCAGTCCATCAACGACTATGCCGCTTTCCTCGGCAACAAGGTGACCTTCCTGCTCGATGCGCTCGTCGGCATGGTCTCTGTCGAGCAGAACGACATCATCAAGCTGTTTTCGGTGGTTGCCGTGGTGATGATGCCGCCGACGCTGGTCGCTTCGATCTACGGCATGAATTTCCGGCACATGCCTGAGCTGGATTGGCCCTTCGGCTATCCCATGGCGCTCATCATCATGGTGATCTCCGCCATTCTGCCGTACGTTTTCTTCAAATGGCGCAGATGGCTGTGACGGCTCCCGTCAGACGTGCTGACCACCGTTGATGTGTATCTCCGCTCCGTTGAGATAGGAGGACTGCTCGGTGCACAGGAAGTAGATGGTCTTGGCTACCTCGTCGGTTGTTCCGAGGCGGCGCAGCGGGATCTGCTCCACGATCTTTTCTGTGCCCGGCGACAGGATCGCGGTGTCGATCTCTCCAGGTGCGATTGCATTGACGCGGACGCCGAGAGGACCGAAGTCCGCGGCCATCTCCCGGGTGAGGGCGAAAAGGGCCGCTTTTGAGGTTCCATACGCAGCACCCGCGAACGGATGCACGCGGCTTCCCGCGATCGATGTCACATTGACCACGGATCCCTTGGTGGCCTTGAGTTCAGCCAGCAGACCGCGAGCCAGCATGATCGGGGCGAAGAAATTGACCTGGAACACCTTCTTCCAATCATCGAGGCTCGTCTCGATGGTGCCGAGCCTGCTGCCTCCGGCCCCTTTCGGCGAAATGCCGGCGTTATTCACGAGCGCATGGAGCAGCCCGCCATCGAGCCGGCGCCGGGTCTCTTCGATGGCTTCCATCGTGTTTGCCGGATCTGCTAGATCCACCTGGATATGATCTTCCGGACCCATGGCCCAGGGGCATTCCTCGGGGAAGGCATGACGCGAACAGGTGATGACGCGCCAGCCGGCTGCCGAGAACCGCTTGACGGTCGCATGGCCGATGCCGCGGCTGGCGCCGGTCAGAAGCAGGGTTTTACGTTCGGTCATGAATGAGGAGCCTCAGGGATAAAGCCGCGTCGTCGTCCAGCCGCCGGACGGGTCACGCTGGAAAACGATGCGATCGTGCCGGCGGAATGGCCGGTCGTGCCAGAACTCGATGAAGAGGGGCGCGAGGCGAAAACCGGTCCAGTGAGAGGGGCGGGTGATCTCACCTTCGCCATATCGTGCTTCCACCGCCGCGATGTCAGCGATGAAGCGCTCACGACTTTCAAGCGGGCGGGATTGCTGTGAGGCCCAGGCGCTGATGCGGCTGCCACGCGGGCGGCTGGCATAATAGGCGTCGGCTTCCGCGTCATCGACCATGGACACAGTGCCTCTGATGCGGACCTGCCGCGTCAGCGATTTCCAGTGAAACACGAGCGCGGCTTTCGGAACGGCCAGAAGCTCCCGGCCCTTGGCGCTTTCGGTATTGGTGTAGAAGACGAATCCATGGGTGTCGAACCCCTTCAAAAGGACGATTCGCGCGTTGGGCAGGCCGTCCTGATCGACCGTCGCCAGGGTCATCGCGTTTGGATCGCTCGGCTCGCTGGCGGCAGCCTCGCCCATCCATGCGGAAAACAGGGCAAAGGGATCACGTTCCAGCGTAAAGTCACTGGACGTTAACCCATTTTCGTGTCCACTGGCAGTCGTCTGGGGCATCTTTGGGGACCGTGTGTGGTGAGGAAGCTCCCTTATATACATCGTTGCAGCCTAGCGGCAGCTGTTCGTTTCGGCCTTGTGGTCGCGGCCGGCCTCGGCTCCGGTGCATGCAGCATGAGCTTCAAGGTCTTCGGCGATGACGAGGCGTCCGAACCTGTCACGACTGCGAGTATTCCGCCCGCCCAGTCCGCTCCCGTTCAACCGGTGACGAGCACACCTCTTGCTTCGCCCGCCGCCATTGAGACTGCCCCGACCATCACCGCATCCCCTGTCATGATGCCCGGTGCCGCATCCATCGGCCTCACCCCTTCCGACTGGCTCTATGCTCGCGGTGCTCTTGGCCTTGCTTTGACAGGCGCCATTGATGGCCCGCCGGTCCTGTGGGCCAACCCGGAAACCGGCTCGCGCGGCAGCTTCCGCCCGGCCTCGCCCATGGAGGCGCGCGACGGCCTCATGTGCCGCAGATTTTTCGCCACACGCATCTCCAGCTCACAGGAAGACACCGTCGAGGGCAAGGCCTGCCAGACGCCGGGTGGCCAGTGGGACGTGGCTGAGGTGCAGTCGCCGACGGCAACGGCAGCGCTGTAATTCCCCCGTTGCATTTCAGCAACAGATGCCCCACATGATGGCCGTGCGCCGCTCGCGGTGCCCGAAAGGTATACGGCTTTGACTAGAAACCCCTACACCGTTCTCGGCATAGACAAGTCCGCGGGCGATGCGGACATCAAGAAAGCCTATCGAAGGCTGGCGAAGACCCTGCATCCGGATCGCAATCCAGATGATCCGAAGGCTCAGGAGCGCTTTGCCGAGCTTACTTCGGCCTATGATTTTCTGAATGATCAGGAAAAACGAGGCGCCTTCGATCGCGGCGAGATCGACGCTGAAGGCCGGCCTCAGTTTCGCGGATTTGATGGGTTCGGCGGCAGCCGGCAGCGGCGCTCGGGTGCTGCGGGCGGGACCGACAGCATCTTCGAGGCCTTCGGGTTCGGCCCGGGCGGCGGCTTCTCCAAAAGCGGCCGGAGCGCGGGCCCCGGCGTCAATCCGGAAGACATCATAGCCGACATCTTCGGTGGCGCAGGTGCGGCACGCGGCTTCACCGCCGAAGGCCCGGCGGCTCGCAAGGCGGATGTCACGCTGGACGTGACGGTGCCGTTCCAGACCTGGGCGCGGGGCGGAAAGACCCGTGTCACGCTGCCCAACGGAAAAACCGTGGATGTGACGGTGCCGGCGGGCATCACCGAGGGCAAGACGATCCGCCTCAAAGGGCAGGGTGGTCCCAATCCCTACGGTGGGCCGGCCGGTGACGCTTTGGTTGCGGTCAAGGTTGCCCCGGATACCCGCTTTCGGGCAGAGGGGCTGAACGTCCGGGTGGACGTGCCTGTCACCCTTTATGACGCCGTGCTGGGTGGAAAGGTCGTCGTGCCGACGCTTGATGGGTCGGTCGA
Organism: Agaricicola taiwanensis; assembly: GCF_014635245.1. Taxonomy (GTDB): domain Bacteria; phylum Pseudomonadota; class Alphaproteobacteria; order Rhizobiales; family Methylopilaceae; genus Agaricicola; species Agaricicola taiwanensis. The sequence continues at coordinate 1,218,978 of NZ_BMCP01000001.1, forward strand.
GCTCAAGATTCCGGCGCGCACAACGGGAACGCGCACGCTGAGGCTGAAGGGCAAGGGCATCATACGCGATGGCGCGACCGGGGATTTGCTGGTCACGTTGCGCATCACGCTGCCGGATCGTCACGATGCGGAGCTGGAAGCCTTGGCCAAACGAATGCGGGAAGGCGCTCCGTACGATCCGGGGCAGTGATCCGCGTGATCGCCGGAAGTTAAGGTTATCAAAATGAAAATACCGCTGCGGCCGTCAGGACAGGCCGCAGCGCTTGAAGCCAGACCTCGCCCTGTGCAATGAGAAACATTCTTATCTGCGGACCGGTTTGCGAGGAGTACCCATGACCGAGGCGAAAGGTTTGATGGCCGGGAAACGCGGCCTGGTGATGGGTGTCGCCAACAACCGGTCGATTGCCTATGGCATTGCCAAGGCCTGCGCCGCGCAGGGTGCCGAGCTCGCGCTGACCTACCAGGGCGATGCGCTGAAGAAGCGCGTCGAACCTCTCGCCGCCGAACTCAACGCCATTCTGGCCGGCCATTGCGATGTGACGGACAGTGCCTCCCTCGATGCCGTCTTCGCCAACATCCAGGAACAGTGGGGCAACATCGATTTTCTGGTCCACGCCATCGCGTTTTCCGACAAGGATGAACTGGACGGCCGTTATATCGACACCTCGGCTGACAACTTCAACAAGACGCTTTTCATCTCCTGCTATTCGCTGACGGCGGTGGCTCAGCGGGCGGAAAAGCTGATGGGCTCAGGCGGATCGATCCTGACGCTGACCTATTACGGCGCGGAAAAGTGGATGCCGCATTACAACGTCATGGGTGTCGCCAAGGCCGCGCTGGAGGCAAGCGTCCGTTATCTGGCCGCAGACCTCGGACCCCAAGGGATCCGCGTCAATGCCGTATCCGCGGGCCCGATAAAGACGCTGGCCGCTTCCGGCATCGGCGACTTCCGTTACATCCTGAAGTGGAACGAACTCAACGCTCCGCTGCGGCGGACTGTGACCATCGAAGAAGTGGGCGATAGCGCGCTTTATCTTCTGTCCGACCTCGGGCGCGGCGTCACGGGCGAGATTCACCACGTCGACTCCGGTTATCATGTCGTCGGCATGAAGAACCCCGAGGCGCCTGATCTCACGCTGGCCGCCAAGAACGACTGAACGAATGCGGCTTTGCGTCGTTCGCCATGGCGAAACCGACTGGAACGCCGAAGGGCGGCTTCAGGGCCAGCAGGATATTCCCCTTAACGGGCGCGGTCGTGCCCAGGCGGAAGGCGTCGGGCATATCCTGCGGCAGGATGGCTCATGGGCAGACGCGGACTTCATTTCCAGCCCGCTTCTGCGCACACGCCACACCATGGAACTGATGCGCGAGGCCATGGGCCTTCCAGCATCAGGCTATCGTGTTGAACCGCGCCTGGCGGAACTGACCTTCGGCGACTGGGAGGGCTTGACCTGGCCGGAAGTTCGGGCGCGCGATGAGAAAGGCGCCACCGCGCGCGAGTTCGACAAATGGGGTTTCGTCCCGCCCAACGGCGAAAGCTATGCCATGCTTCAGGAACGATTGGAGCCGTGGCTTGGCACGATCAGGGACAGCACGGTTATCGTCAGCCATGGCGGCGTCGCGCGGGTGCTGCTGGCGGTTCTTGGCAGGGTCGAGGTCACGCTGGCGCCACTGCTTGATATTCAGCAGGGCCGCGCCCTGGTATTCGACGATGACACTTACCACTGGCTGTAGGGGCGGCCTCAACCCACAGCGACCTGCCGCTGACGTGGTTCATCTTCGGCTTGGTAGTGCCCGGTCATGCGCGCGAAGGCGATGATGGGCATGGGGGCGCCGAAAATATCCCCCTGTGCTTCAAGGCAGCCTTCCTGCTTCAAGAGCTCAATCTGCTCGTAGGTGTCGCACCCGGAAGCGCTGACTTCGATATCCAGCGCCCGACCAAGACTCGATATGGCGCGCACCAGCGCCATATTGTCAGGATCACCCGCCATATTGGCCACAAAGCTTGAATCCATCTTGATCCGGTCGATGGGGCAACTGCGCAGGCCGGACAGCGATGTTGCGCCGGTTCCGAAGTGGTCCACGGCGATCCTCACGCCGAGCATTTTCAGGGCGGTCAGCGTTCCGCTGTTGCTGGCGTGCCGCTGCTGCAGCGTTTGCTCGGCAACGTCGATCTCAAGCCGTGCCGGTGAGAGACCAGTCTCGGCAAGCGTTTCACTGACAAGCGAAACGAGAGCTCCATGAAGCTGTGTCGGGGCGAGATTGACCGAGATGCCGAGAGGATTGGGCCAGCTCGCCGCTTCGGCGCAGGCTCGGTGCATGACCCGTCGGCCAAGAGCCGGCATGAGGCCGATCTCCTCGGCCAGGGGCAGAAACACCGTGGGGTTGATCCAGCCGCGCAGATGGTGTTTCCAACGTGGCAGGGCCTCAAAGCCGGTCACCTTACCATCCTCGAGCCGCACGATCGGCTGATAATGCAGCACGATGTCATCATTAATGACCGCGGACCGCAGGTCCGTCGCGAGAAGCCGGCGCTCCCGGAGCTGTTCGTCCATGCCCGGCTCGAATATCCGGAACGTGCCCCGCCCGCTGTTCTTCGCGCGGTAGAGCGCCAAGTCGGCGCGGGTCAGGAGGCCTTCCGCGTCTTCCGCGTCTGAGGGATAGATGGCGATGCCGGCGCTGGCACCAACGGTGATCTTCAAACCATCCAGATCAAAGGGTTCCGCGAAGGCCGCGATGACGCGGCGCGAGGCGGTGATGGCTGAATCCGGCTGGGTCGCGGCGCATTGCATGATGACGAATTCGTCACCGCCGATACGGCCGACGACATCGTAGGTGCGGAACACACGCCTCAACCTCTCGGCGGCCAGGCGGAGAAGCTGGTCGCCGGCGGCATGGCCGAAGGTGTCATTCACCTCCTTGAAGCGGTCGAGATCGAGGCAGATTACGGCGAATTCGCCATTGGAGCGGCTTGAACGGTTTATCTCCTGCTCAAGGCGATCCAGGAACTGCGTCCGGTTCGGGAGGCCGGTGACGGGGTCGTGGTGCGCCAGGAACTGGATGCGCGCTTCGGACAGTTTTCGCTCGCGAATATCCCGGATCGCGTAAACACGATGCTTGCTGTCGTGAAGCATGACGTCGCGCATGAAAATCTCGGCGGCCTGGCTGCCGCCAGCGCCGGAAATTTCCGCTTCGATCCGATGTGTGCCTTCCCTTTCCAAGTCCGTCAGGCACGACGGATCGGTGAGCAGGCTGGTAAATTTGATTCCGGTGAGATCGTCGTGCGGGCGGCCGATCAGTGAGGCAAAGCTGAGATTGGCGTGGACGATCAAGGCGTCCTTGCAGACCACGATACCCTCGAACGCCACATTCGCCAGCGCGCGCATGCGGTCCATCTCTGCCGAGGCCTTCCGTCGCCGCCGGTTGCCGAACAGCAGTGCAAGACTGAATGCGATCACCACGCCCGTGGTGACGAAAAAAGCCGACGGCATGTCCTGAGGACCAGCGACCGGTATCGAGGCCCAGGCAAAGGCGGCTTGATAGTCAAGCGCGATTCCCGAGGTGATATACGTCAAGGCGAGCGTCATGGTGATCGCCCCGCCCAGGACGCCGCGTTGGCCGCTCAACCGGCGAAAGAGGTAAGTCGAGGCGGCACCGAGCACCGCGGCTCCCCCAAAGGCAAGGATCATGGAACTGCCGGTCAGGGAAAAGCCCACGGGCAGCACGGATCCCGACATCAGCAATTGCTGTCCAGCCGAAAGGCCGATGCCGAGCGCCGCCCCAACAGTAACCCACACGAGCGGCACGCTTGCGCGTACAACCACCTGGAACGCGCCGAAGGCGAGCAGCGCGATGACAACGAAAGTGCCGATATTCAGGATCGGTTCAAATTCCGCTCCGAAAAGGCCGTTCACTCCTGCCGTGCCGATGAACTGCATGCTCCACATGCCGCAGCCCAGCACCGCCGCCGCTGCCGCATTGGCTCTCATCCGGAAGCGTGAGGACCGCCCGCCCCGCTGTAGGAGGCCGAAGGCGGTCAACGAAGTCAGCAACCCGATCACGACAAGGAGGAGTGATGCCATGGCCGCATGCGGCGCTAGGCTGATATCTGAAACTGGCACGGATCCTCACTGCCCCTAGTGATGTCGACCGATGGCCATCATCTTCGAGGTCCGTGGAAGAACGCTTAATAGTCAGGGTAAATTGCGTTTCTTGGCTAGCGTCGCGACCACTTCTACATGCGCGCTATGGCAAAACTGATCAACAGGTGTGATGCGCGTCACGGTATACCCACCGGCGGTAAGTATCTGCAGGTCCCGAGCAAGCGTGGAGGGCGAGCAGGATACCGACACGAGGACGGGGACGTTGCTGGCGGCCAGCTGCCGCGCCTGTGCCTCGGCGCCGGCTCGAGGAGGGTCGAACACCACGGCGTCGAAGCCAGCGAGCTCACCTCTGTGCAGGGGTCGGCGGAACAGGTCACGGGTTTCAACCGTGACTCGCTTCAGACCCTGAGCGTGCCGCCGCGCATGATCGAGGGCCGCGCTCGCCGCCTTGTCGCCCTCGACGGCATGCACGCTCGCACGCTCAGCCAGTCTGAGCGCGAAGGTGCCGCAGCCAGAGAAGAGATCGGCGATCCGCGAGGATTTGCCCACCGCCCTCACAACCAAGGCAGCCAAGGCCTCCTCGCCCGCCTCAGTCGCCTGGAGGAAGCCGCCGGCGGGCGGCTGCACCGAGGCGCGGCCGAACTGGATGACCGGCGCCCGCCGCTCCACCACGACCTGGCCATGCACGGAAAGGCGTGCAAGGTCGTGATGCGCGGCAAGATCGATGAGCTTGAGGCGCTGGCCTTCCGTAAAAGACCCCAGCCCCCGGATATCCAGATCGATGCCGCTTTGCGTTGAGGTGGCGGCAAGGTCAAGGGGCTTGCCGCTCGATGCAAGACTGAGTGCGATCGACCGCAGGGAAGGCAGTGCTGCGTTCAGCGACGGCACGAGTATGGGGCAATGCTCGATCGGCACGAGCGCATGGCTGCGCATTTCGGCAAAGCCGACGGTGATCCTCTCGCTGTTACCGCGCCGCGCGTGCAGTGTGACACGGCGGCGTCCGGCGCCATGCGCATCGATGCAAGGATCAATCTCGGTGGTGATGCCTGCCGCCTGAAGGACCTGTCTCACCTGTTCTGTTTTCCAGGCGAGGTAGAAGCCGGGAGACATATGCTGGGTCGAGCATCCGCCACAACTCCCGAACAGCGGGCAGAACGGAGCGATCCGATGAGGTGAGGGATCGACCACCTGCAGAAGCCTCGCGCGACCCGCCTCCACATCAGCCGCTACATCCACCACTTCTCCCGGCAGGGCGTGAGGAACGCGCAAGGTGCCGGCGTCCGCGAAGGCGAGGCCTTCGCCGCGTGACCCAAGCCGTTCAATGGTGACCCGATCAGGTGCGGTCTGCGGCAAGCAGATACTCCTCATTGCCATCACCCCCGCGAATGGGGGAAGCGAGCGCTGGGCGCGCTACCCAACCTCGATCCGACAGCCACGTACTGACATCTTCCACGGCTTTGGCGCGAAGGGCCCCATCACGAACGATCCCGCCCCTGGCAAGACCCGAGCGCCCGACTTCGAACTGCGGTTTCACCAGAGCGATCAGAACGGCATCCGCAGTGGCAAGCTGGAGTGCCGCTGGCAGTGCTTTGGTCAGGGAAATGAAGCTCACGTCCGCCACGATGAGCGAGGGCGGCTCCGGAAACTGATCAGGCGCCAGATCGCGGGCGTCGACACTTTCCCGCAACGTCACACGAGCTTCGCCGCGCAGGGAGACGTCGAATTGATCGCGGCCGACGTCCACCGCCGTGACATGATAGGCGCCTCTTTCAAGCAGGACCTGCGTAAAACCACCTGTGGAGGCACCGACATCCAGGCAGTGACGCCCGGCGACATCTACAGCGAAATGATCAAGAGCCGCCGCCAGCTTCACGCCGCCCCGCGACACCCAGGGATGTGCCGGAGCGGCGGTGACAACGGCATCCGGAGATATCAGACGTGCAGCATCGGTGACGGTCTGTCCGTTGACCGTAACGCCGCCAGCCGCGATCGCGGCCTGCGCTTTGGCGCGGCTGCTGAAGTGGCCTCCGCTGACAAGGGCGCGGTCCAGCCTTTCGCGCGGCGGGGAAGATGCCATGGATTTCCTGCGTCGCTCCGGCAGATCATTCGACGCAGGTTATGTAAGGGTGACGTGCTTCTCCGGAAAGACGCCGAGATGTCGCGTTAAAGCCGGACGAAGAGGCTAACGATAGAGAACGACCATGAATTCCGGATTCTGAGGGCATTGAAATATAATGCGGATGTCGTTGTAGTCGCTGTCGGAACCATCCCGCGGCGGTGGCCGATCTTCCCAACCGTAGTAGATGTATTTGTCTTCGTCGCACTCCTTATCCAGAGGTTTGGGCGTGCGGTTGGAGCCAGTCGGTATGATGCCACCCTGGTTCTTTGGCTTGCATTGAGCCAACGTGTCACACACGATGGCCTCGAGGATCTTGGACCCGCCGAAGTCATACTTTTGAATTCCGTCTTCGATGACGGTGTCCGAATAGTACCGATAAAGATCTCGCGGACCTTCCCAGGCGGCTCTGTTGTTTTTCGCCCAGGCCACATTGTGAAGCATGACGCTCAGGGTCTCGTCCCCGGTGCATCCAGGCATCGTGTAGTTATAGACCGTGCCTGCGTTGTCGGAGATGGCGGTCAGGTCCCGGCGTCCTTTGTCAGGCTCGTTCTTCTTGTTCTTGTCGAAACAGTAAACGTAAATTCTATTGTAGTCCGCCGCATCTCCATCCAGGAACAGGACCTCGGGCTTCTTGACCGGTTTGGGGAGAATCTTCGCCACTGACCGGATGCTGACCGGTATGTCGCCTCCAAAGCCTGGCAAGGCGTTCAGGATCATGGTCCGCATGGTTGCGGACATGGCGATCTCGAATTCATCAGCCGAGGTCCAGCGCGTGATGATCGAGAAGGATGTGAAATCGTCCGGATGCTGTTCCCTGAACTGGGAAAGCACCTCGTTCAAGCTGTTCCACGCGTTATTTGTCTTGTCGACGGCGGCCGTCAATGCCGCCGCATCGGAATATTCCTGCATGGACGTGCGCATGCTGCTTGCACGCGCGTAGTCCAGGGCAACTCCCATGAAAGCAATCAGTGGTATCGCCACAAGAGCAAAGATGACGGCAATGCTGCCGCCATCATGATGGCGGAACAGCCGACGGCCTTCCTTGGCCACCCGACTACCAACCGCCGTGACATCGCCTGCCCAGCCCATCGCCACACAGCCCCTAAATCCAGTATTCGTGAAGTTACTGTAATTCAGGTGCGGGCTTTTGAATATAATGTCGCCAATTCACCATTAAAAATTATATAACGGGAAGTATAAAATTCGTTCTTCGCCCCGGCGCGACGTCGAATGTTTCTTAGACAAAGCGGGCTTTCCGGCCTTCGGACCGATCGATGCCGAGCGCCGTGAAAACCGTCGTGCAGATAGCGGCGCGGTCCACGCCGGCTTCCATGTATTGACGTGCCGGCGTGTCGTGATCGATGAATCGGTCAGGCAGGGCCAACGTCCGGATCTTCAGTCCGGCATCGAGGGCCCCCTCGGTGGCCAAGAGCTGCAGAACGTGAGCGCCGAACCCGCCCATCGACCCCTCCTCGACCGTGACCAGCACCTCATGTTCGCGGGCGAGCCTGAGGATCAGGTCCCGATCGAGCGGTTTGGCGAACCGTGCGTCGACAACCGTGGTGGACAGGCCATGCGCTGCGAGTTCGTCCGCCGCGGCCATACATTCCGCAAGCCGAGGCCCGAGAGACAGGAGCGCGATGGTTGATCCCTCTCGTACAATCCGCCCCTTGCCGATGGCCAGCGGAGCGGGGTCCTCCGGGATGGTAACGCCGACCCCCTCGCCGCGGGGATACCGAAGCGCGGATGGCCGATCGTCGATGGTGATCTGAGTGGCGACCATGGCGGCGAGCTCCGCTTCATCGGCAGCCGCCATGATGACGAAATCCGGCAGACAGCTCAGGTAGGCGATATCGTAGGCGCCGGCATGGGTCGCGCCATCGGCACCGACGAGGCCGGCCCGATCCAGTGCAAAGCGCACCGGCAGCTTCTGGATAGCGACGTCATGAACCACCTGATCGTAAGCACGCTGCAGGAATGTCGAATAGATCGCGCAGAATGGCTTCAGTCCTTCGGTGGCGAGGCCCGCCGCGAAGGTTACGGCATGCTGCTCGGCGATACCGACATCGAATGTGCGGTCGGGAAAGCGCTTGCCGAAAACATCGAGGCCGGTGCCTGACGGCATGGCGGCTGTGATGGCGACCACACGATCATCTTTCTCCGCTTCGTGAATGAGGCTCCGCGCGAAGACGCCTGTGTAGCTCGGCGCATTTGATTTGGCCTTGGCCTGCGCCCCGGTCGCCACGTCGAACTTGCTGACGCCGTGGTATTTGTCATCGGAGGCTTCGGCGGGCGCATAGCCCTTGCCCTTCTGCGTCACCACATGCACCAGGATGGGCCCGACAGGCGCATTGCGGACATTGCGCAGCACCGGCAGCAGGTGGTCGAGATTATGACCATCGATGGGGCCGACGTAATAGAAGCCCAGTTCCTCGAACAGCGTGCCGCCCATGGCCATGCCGCGCGCATATTCTTCTGCGCGTTGCGCGCCCCGTTCCACGAACTTGGGCATCCGTTTGACAAGGCCCTTGCCGATTTCGCGCAGCGTCAGATAGGTGCGACCCGAGACAAGACGCGCGAGATAGCCGGACATGGCGCCCACCGGAGGCGCGATCGACATGTCGTTGTCGTTGAGAATGACCACAAGACGCGAGCCGAGGGCGCCGGCGTTGTTCATGGCCTCATAGGCCATGCCGGCCGACATGGCGCCGTCGCCGATGACGCAGACCACATGATTGTCGGCCTCGGCGATATCCCGCGCGACGGCCATGCCGAGGCCGGCGGAGATGGAGGTCGACGAATGCGCGGCGCCGAACGGGTCGTATTCGCTCTCGCTGCGGCGAGTGAAGCCGGACAGACCACCGCCCTGGCGAAGCGTGCGGATGCGATCACGCCGGCCGGTGAGAATCTTGTGGGGATAGGCCTGGTGACCCACGTCCCAGATGAGCCGGTCGCGCGGCGTGTCGAAGACATAGTGAAGGGCAACAGTCAGTTCAACGACACCAAGGCCAGCACCGAGGTGACCGCCGGTGACGGAGACGGCGTCGACGGTTTCCGCGCGCAACTCATCGGCGAGTTGGCGCAGGTCGGTTTCCGGCAGCTTGCGCAGCTCGTCCGGCACGGTCGCGGCATCGAGCAGCGGCGTCTTCGACGTCTGTCTCACCCTTCATCCTCCACTTTAGCCGGCCGAGCGTTACACCAACCCTTGAGGTGGGGCAAACCACAGATCGCCGCAAGGCATAGAGCCGAAAGTCAGTGCCGGCCGAGGGTCACCATTACGATTTCCGGCGGAACGCCGAAGCGGACGGGAACTTTAGAGGTCCCCAGGCCGCCCGAGACGATCATATGTCGTCCCTCTTCCACGATGTGCCCATAGCGGAACCTGTCGCCATATTGTGACGGCACGAAGGGATTGGGCAGACCTTTGATATTGATCTGGCCGCCATGGGTGTGGCCGGCCAGCGTAAGGCTGATGCGGGTGGGAACCCGGACGAATATGTCCGGCTCATGGATCAGCAGGATGGCTGGATCGTCCGTTGTCATTTTCGCGATCGTGCCGGGAAGATCGTCGACGCCGCGGAAGGTGTAGGGCGCGATATAATAGGCGATCTGGTCACCGATCCCACCCAGCCAGAACTTGCGACCATCTTTCTCAAGATGAAGGGCGTCGTTTTCCAGAATGGGAATGCCAGCCCGCAGAACAGCGGCGCGCACCGCGTCCCGATTGAACCACCAGTCATGGTTGCCCAGGATCGAATAGAAGCCCAGCGGCGCAGCCAGCCGCTTCAGGGCACCCGCCCAGGCATCTGGTGGAACGTGCTCGGTGATGAACGGATGGGTGGCTTCGTGATCCCCCAGATGGACGATCAGATCCGCGTTCAGGCTGTTGACGAGGTCCACCATCGCTTCAATGCGGGCGAGTGGCATATTGGGGCCGCCGGCATGAACATCGGAAACAACCGCAATGGTCAGGGGAAAGTCGTCTGGCCATCCCGGCGGCGTCAAATGATAATCCGTCACCACGAGTCGTACCGCCGGCTCGATGTAGGCCGCATAGGACAGGCCCGCCGTCCCCCCCACCAGGAGGCCGCCCCCGGCTGTGATCAGGCGGCGGCGGGTGATGAGCCGGGAGGGAGGAGGCTGTTCCATGCGCGGTAGCTATGGAGGTACGATGTTAACGCTCAGTCACTAACATGCGCAACGACTGCGGCGCTGCCGTCGCTGGGGCTGGAGACGAACGTATGGCTATATTGAAGTTGATGCGCTTGGGTGCGCTTTTGATGGGGGCGGGCTTGCTGGTGGCAGGATGCACCACCTCAGGCGGCATGCCGGGGCAGGCATTGGGTTTCGCAGCGGCGCCGCTGCCGGCGGGCGTTGATCCGAAATATCGCCGCACAACCGTGAAGGATCCGACAGGCCAGAAGCCCGGCACCATCGTCATAGATACCTCCGAGCGCTTCCTCTATCTCGTGCAGCCCGGCGGCAAAGCCCTGCGCTATGGCGTCGGTGTGGGGCGTGAAGGCTTCGCCTGGAAGGGCAGCGCCTCCATCGGGCGCAAGGCCGAATGGCCGGGCTGGACGCCGCCGCCCGCCATGCGCAAGCGGCAACCGGGACTACCGGCTCATATGCCCGGCGGCATCAACAATCCGCTCGGAGCCCGGGCGCTCTATCTGCACAAGGGCGGCCGCGACAGCCTTTACCGGATCCACGGCACCAACGAGCCGCATACCATCGGCCGGGCCATGTCCTCTGGCTGCATCCGCATGGTCAATGAGGATGTGATCGACCTCTACAGCCGTGTTGGTCCAGGCACGCGTGTGGTGGTGAAGTAACCGGGAGGGAACGGCGCCACCGGCGCTGTTCCATCAGTCACGCAATGCCGCTGTTCGATCGAGCGCCTTCTCAAGCCGGTCGAACAGCATTTCAAGCTCTTCATCGGAGATGATCAGGGGCGGGCAGATCGTAACGGTGTCGTTGGCAACGGCGCGGACGATCAATCCCTGCTCCTGGGCGAACGACACGGCCTTGGCCGCGGTCATGCGCTTGGGATCGAACGATCGCTTGCTTGCCTTGTCGGCAACCAGTTCGACCGCACCCACAAGACCCATGCCACGGGCTTCCCCCACCAGCGGGTGCTCGGACAACGCCCTCAGCCGCTTCTGGAAGGTCGGAATAATCGCCCTGACCTTTTCCAGGATCCCGTCGCGCTGGTAGATCTCCAGCGTCTTCAAGGCCACGGCTGCGGTGACGGGATGGCCGGAGTAGGTCGTGCCATGGCCGAAGGTGCCGAGCTTGCGGCTCTGCTCGGTCAGGGCATCGTCCATAGCGTCGTCGACGAGCACCGCGCCAATGGGCAGGTAGGCCGAGGACAGCGCCTTGGCGACCGAAATCGAGTGCGGCCGCATGCCGAGCATCTCGGAGCCGAACCAGGTGCCGAGGCGGCCGAAGCCGCAGATGACCTCGTCGGCGATCAGCCTGACGTCATAGCGCTCCAGCACCTCCTGGATGCGCGCGAAATAGGTAGCGGGCGGCACGATCACCCCGCCGGCGCCCATGACGGGCTCGGCGATGAAGGCGGCCACCGTGTCCGGCCCTTCTGCCTGAATCAGTGCGTCGAGCTCTTCTGCAAGCCGCGTCGCGAATTCCTCCTCGCTCTCATGCTCACGTGCAAAGCGATAATGATGCGGGCAGGAGGTATGGAGGATCCCGGGCAGGGGCAGGTCGAAGTCGAGGTGGTTTGCCGGCAGGCCCGTGAGGCTGGCCGACGCCACCGTGACGCCATGGTAGGCCTTCTGGCGGCTGATGATCTTTTTCTTCTGCGGCTGGCCGAGCGCGTTGTTCATGTACCAGATCATCTTGATCTGGGTATCGTTGGCCTCGGAGCCTGACGAGCAGAAGAAGGCCTTCGCCATCCCGGGCGCCAGTTCCTTCAGCTTTTCCGCAAGCTCGATGGCCGGGTCGTGGCTCTTGCCGCCGAAGAGATGCGAGAAGGGAAGCTTGCCCATCTGCTCCGCCGCGGCTTCCACGAGTTCGCGATTGTTGAACCCGAGCGATGTGCACCAGAGACCTGACATGCCCTCGAGGTAAGGCTTGCCGTCGGTGTCATAGACGAAGACGCCTTCGCCCCGCTCCAGGATCAGCGGACCGGTGTCCCGGAACGTCGCCAGGTTGGTGTAGGGGTGGAGAAGCGTCTCGACGTCGCGTGTTTGCAGATTGCTCAGCATGATCAACTCCAGTGAAGTGCCGAGCCTAGCAGCCAAGCCGGCGCTGCGACACCGTCAAGCTTCTTGTGTCCGCTCAACTTTCGAGGCACAGCTTTCAATGGGAATTGTGTGCACGGGGGGTGTGCGATGGACGTTGGGGATGGTGGCCATGCACCTTGGTCACGCGGGGAAATTGTAAGGCCAGAGGTTCACGCACCGGTTGGGGATATGGCCGGCATGCTGATCCGGGGCGGTCTGCTGCAGATCGTCACCCTTGGTATCTATCGGTTCTGGTACACCACAAACATCCGCAAGTTTCTCTGGGGTCGGACAAGCGTCAAAGGCGACGCGCTTGAGTATACCGGAACGGGCAAGGAGCTCTTCATTGGCTTCCTGATCGCAATGGCGGTTCTCCTTCCGCTCTATCTAGCGATTGCGGTGCTTCCGATCATACTCGAAAGTCCTTTCATCTACGTGGTTTTCCTGCCGGCGACCGCATTTCTTGGCCAGTACGCCGTCTATCGATCTCGGCGTTACCGGCTGACTCGCACCGCCTGGCGCGGTCTTCGTTTCCATCAGACCGGATCAGCCTGGCGTTATGCCGTCCTGTCTTCCGGCTGGACAATCGCTGTTATCCTGAGCGTGGGCTTGCTGTATCCTTTCGCGCGCGCGAGCCTGGAGCGGTTTAAGGTCAACAACACCTGGTATGGCAACCGGCAAGCCACATTTTCAGGGACGGGCAGGAGCTTCTATGCGCAGACCTGGCAGTTCTGGCTTATCGTCATTGGGCCAGCTGCAGCTATTGCAAGGTATAGTTACTACTCAAATAGCTGGATGATGACCTTTCACGAGCCGAAAGAAATTTTTATTTCTATATTTATCATTTTTGACAACGCTGTCACTTGGTTACTTATTGCCGGCTTCCTCCTGCTGCCGTGGTTCTGGGCGGCCAGCTTCCGTTGGTGGGCCGATAACATCCGCTTTGGAGATGCGCGCGCACATTCGGAACTGCCCGGCGATGCCTTCTACGGACCCTATGTGCTGTACGGTCTCAGCCTTGTCGGGCTCGGCATCCTCGTCGGACTTCCCATTGGAGTTTTCACATTCCTGGAAAGCGAGGCGCTGACAGCGATCGCCACGGGTGTCGGCTACATCATCTATTTCGTGGGTCTCGGCGTGCTCTACCAGCTTCTGGTAGCCCGTGCGGTGTGGCAGCGGCAGTGGGAAAGCCTGAACATCGAAGGCCTCGAGGATCTGAACTCCGTGCGTGCGCTCGGGGAGCAGGCGACAGCCTTCGGCGAGGGTCTTCTGGACGCACTGGATGTCGGAGGCATTTGAAGCGTGCGCGGCGCTGCTGTTTTCTTCGATGGTGAAACCAGCGCCCGGCAGGCGATCGGCATCGAGGTAGGGCCGGAGCATCTGCGTCTTCGAGGCGTTGCGGATGCCCTCATAGCCGACTGGCCTTGGTCAAAGGTGGAGGTGATATCCGACGATGCCGGAATGCTGCGGCTGCGTCATGCCGATGGCCCGGAACTGGCGCGGCTCGAAGTTGCCGATGAGGAGTTGTCCTCAGCCATCAGGCAGGCCGCCGACTTTTCGTCCCGCCGTGTACGAGACAGCCGGTCAGCGCGTCGCATTGCTCTCTGGAGCGGTGCGGCCATCATCTCGCTCGCCTTCACCGGGCTCTTCGGCATCCCGCTCGCTGCAGGGATCATCGTGCCCGCCTTGCCGTTGTCTGTTGATGAGGCGCTTGGCCGGTCAGTTGATGGCAACATCCGCAGGCTGCTGGAAGAAGGTGAGGGCGGAGATTGCGGTGCTGGTCCTGAGGGTGCTGCAGGACGCCAAGCCCTCGACAAGCTTGTTGCCCGGCTGGAAGGGTCGGCAAACCTGCCGTTCCCGCTCAAGGTGGCTGTGGTCCGCAACAACATGGTCAATGCCTTCGCCACCTCGGGCGGCTATGTCTATCTCATGCAGGGCTTCATCGATGAGGCTGAAACACCGGAGGAAGTAGCCGGGGTGCTTGCCCATGAAATCGGCCACATCGCGGCGCGGGACGGAACGCGCCGGGTTATCGAAACCACCGGCACCTCTTTCCTCTTTGGCACGGTATTCGGTGATCTCACGGGCGGCGGCGCACTCGCCGTGGGTGCGCAGGTGCTTGCCGAAAGTGCCCATTCGCGCGAAACCGAGCGGCAGGCGGATGCCTTTGCGCTTAACCTGATGACCAGCACGAGTGTCAGCCCGGCCGGATTGGCCGACTTTTTCCGCCGTGAGGCGCGCAGCAGCAGCGATGAGCGTTTCGCCATCCTGTCCAGCCATCCCGTCAGTAGCGAAAGGCTGGAGGCGATCGAGCGGGCGGCCACAGCTGGCGAGAATCAGCCCATTCTGACGGAGGATGAATGGGCGGCTTTGAAGGAGATCTGCGGAGATGACTGATGCGCGGCTATGAGGAGGAACCGCTGTCTCGTGCCGCGGTCCTGTCGCGTCTCATCGCTCTCTTCGCCATCCCGGTCACCGCCATCGCCGTGCTGGTCGCCCGCTCCGGGCAGGTCGAGACCATTCCCGCCGTTGCGGCGGTAGCGTCGGGCCTCCTGCTGGCGCTCCTGGCCGTCCTTCTGGCCTTCGTCAGCTTCGGTTCCATCTGGGTCAACGGATACCGCGGTGGCCGGCTGGCCTGCATCGGGCTCGTGATCGGGGCGGCTCTGCTTGCCTATCCCCTCTATACAATCGCCGACGGATTGTCTTACCCGGCCATCGCCGATGTCACCACGGATGTTGCGAACCCTCCCGCGTTCAGGGGTGCGGTGCTTGAGCGGCAGCTGGGGGAGAACTCGCTCGTCTACGGCGGAGAAAGCGTCGCCCTCGATCAGTTGGCTGCCTACCCGGAGATCGTGCCTGTCACAACGGATCTGCCACCGGAGGAAACGCACGCCATCGCGCTGCAGCTGATGCGGGATCGAGGCTGGCGCGTTATCGCCGGTGAGAAGCCGGGAGAGGGCGGCCTGTCACAGATCGAGGCCGTGGCATCATCGCCTCTGCTCGGGTTGAAAAGCGATATCGCCGTGCGCATCCAGCCTCAGACGCGCGGCAGCCGCGTCGACATGCGTTCGGCGTCGAGATTTGGGTCACGGGATTTCGGCGCCAACGCGCATATCGTTCGCGGCTATATGACCGAGCTTCTGGCTGCCACGCGTTGACCTTCAGGCAGGCTCGAACAGGCCGTCCAGGTGAGGAGCGCTATCACTGATGACCAGCCCGCGGTCGACGAGGTCGATAAGGTGCGCCAGCACCGATAGCCCGGCCGCGCGCTTCAGGCGTGGATCGAGCCCTGGATAGGTCGCCTCGACGATTTGCGCGATGGTCCGGTCGCCGGCCGCCAAGCGTGCCCTGATCGATCCCTCCCGCGTCCGCCGATGAGACTTCAACGCCCGCATCAGCCGGCGCGGCGCGGTGACAGGAGCACCGTGAGCAGGCAGGAACAGCCTGTCATCGCGCGCCAGCAGTCGGTCCATCGATCGCATGTAATCGCTCAACGAGCCGTCAGGAGGCGCGATCACGGTCGTGGACCAGCCCATGACGTGATCGCCCGGAAAGAGAATGCCGGTGCCATCAAGAGCGAAAGCAAGATGGTTGGACGCGTGCCCGGGTGTGGCGATAGCCATGATCGACCAATCCTGCCCACGCACACTCTCCCCGTCCGACAGCACGTGATCGGGTTGGTAGGTCGGCTCATGTCCGGCCTCCACCGTCCCGGTGTTTGCCGCACTGTAGCTGGACAGGCTGAGGGGCCGGCATCCCGCCACCATCGCGCCGGTCGCTTCGGCCAGGGCTTGAAGGCCGCCGGAGTGATCGCGATGGGTGTGGGTCAGGAATATATGACTGACGGTCTCGCCTTTCAGGGCCGCCAGCAGAGCATTGAGATGCCTGTCGTCATTGGGACCGGGATCGATCACGGCAACACGGCCTCGGCCGACGATGTGCGTTGCGGTTCCGTTGAACGTGAAAGGCCCGGGGTTGGGTGCCAGCACACGACGAATGCCGGGAGCGACATCGGTCAGTATTCCGTAGCGATCGTCGAAGGTGTGGTCGAGTGCAAGAGGCGTGGACATGACGCCCGACAGTTAGATCAGCCGCGCTTGAAAGGCAAAAAAGCCCGCCTCAGGAATGAGGCGGGCCTGAATATGAGCATGCGCTGTTATCAGCGCTGTTGGTTTGGCGACCGGTTCTGATCCTGTTGACCGCGACCCATACCGCCCTGCTGGCGATTGGGATCCTGATTTTGTTGATTCTGCTGGCTTTGCTGGTTCTGCTGACCGCTTTTGTTTTGGTTTTGCTGACGGTTCTGTTCGTCGGTGTTTTTGTAACCACCGCCTTTATTCTGGTTATTCATGGCGTCTCTCCCTGAACGCCCCTCAGCGCCGAGATCACAACGTCTCGACGCTCATTTTGTTCCAGGCGCTACAAGCCGAGAGATGCCTCGTCGATCTCGTCATTTTCACCGGGAACGGACAGTTCGTCCGTCACGGGAAAGGCGAGCACGACGTCCGTGATCGGGCCATCGGCTTTGCCGCGCATGTAGCGGTGGAGCGCGATGCAGGAGCCGACGACGCGTGGTTCCTGGTGCAATCGCTCAGCGATTTCGCTGACGGTCAAACGGCGATCGAGCGTGGCGGCGACAGTGCCGACAATCGACGCGTAGAGCGCATTGCTTGGCTGACTGGGCAGGACCGATTGCATGGCGGCATACCTCCCTGTTGATGCATCACTGCTTGTACTTTTTTGGCCCGTCCGGGCATTTTTTATGCAGGTCAGATTACACCCCAATGACGCATTTGTGCCAGCCCCTGCAAGGCAATGTGATAGCCCGGGCCGCCGTCAGCCTTTGTTGACCGTCATATTCTCGAGGAAATCAGGGATCTCCAGGAGGAATGCCGTGTTGCCGTTCATGTACTCGATCATGAAGGCGCAATAGGCGACCATGAGGATGACGAAGACGGCATTCTTCACGCTCAGCGACAGATCGAAGACCTGAAGCGAGGGAGCGGCGCGCGACACGAAGGCCAGCGAAATGTCGGTGATGAGCAGGGTGATGATGATCGGCCCAGCCAGAATGATGGCCATGCTGAACAACCTGTCGAGCAGGTTCAGGGCGATGTTTGCCGAAGAGGTGTCCAGCAACGGCCACAACTGGTCGATCGGCCAAAGCGCATAGCTGTCGTAGACGCCACCAAGCATCATCATGAAAGCGCCGCTGGTGAAGAACAGCGCCACCATGATGATCGACAGAAAGGTGCCGGTGATGTTGAGTTCGCTGAGAAACAGCGGGTCGAACAGCTGCGCGGAACTGGCGCCGCGCTGAAGATCCATGACTTCGCCTGCCGTTTCCGCCGCCCAGATGGGAATGCCGAAGATGATGCCGAGCACCACCCCGATCGCAACTTCTTTCATGATGAGCATGCCAACCATCATTCCGCCGGGGAGGTGGCCCTGCTCCATGGTGGCGAAAACGTAAGGCACGACGGGAATGGCAAACCCCAGAGCGATGCCGCCGCGCAGCAGCATGTCGATGCCCATCCGTGTAAAGATCGGCATGATGGACACGAAACCGATGAAACGGGCCATGGCAAAGCCCAGCACTAGGATGTAGTCCTCCAGCTGGTTCAGAAGTTCGCGGGGCAGATCGATCTGCATGTCTCGCCCGGCGTCAGCGCGTCATCTTGGGAAAATCAGTGAACAGGACCGTTGCTTGCTGAGACACGAGCTGAGCCATCACCGCGCCAAATGTGATGATGAGCAAAAGGACCGTTAGAAGCTTCACGGCCTGGGGCAACGTCTGGTCTTGGATTTGCGTCACTGCCTGCAGAAGGCCGATGGTGAAGCCGATCGCGACAGCCACAAGCAGCACCGGCCCGGAAATATAGAGCACGGTCAGCAAGGCGTTATTGACGCTGGCAAAGATGACATCCCGGATCAACGTTCAGCACCTCTGTGGGAGCGGGAGCTCGGGAAACTATCCATAGCTGAGAACCAGTCCCTGCATCAGGCGGGTCCAGCCATCGATGCTGACGAACAGGAGAAGCTTCAGCGGAATGGAGATCAGCGTGGGCTGCACCATCATCATGCCCATGGCCATCAACACGTTCGACACCACGAGGTCGATGACGAGGAAGGGTAGATAGAGCAGGAAGCCTATTTCGAAGGCGCGTGTGAGTTCCGACGCGATGAAGGACGGAAGCAGGATCACGAAATCGTCTTCCGAGACATTTTCATGGGCTTCAGCCGGCCAGATGCTTGCGGTGGCCTGTGCAAAGAAGGATCGGTGGCGCGGTTCGGCATAGCGGGCGAGGTGCGCCTGCACGGGCTCTTTCACCTGTTCGGCCGCCGCCATCCAGCCATCGACGGATTCCAGCGATATCGGCTGCGCGACCAGCCTGTTCTGTATGTCCGTCAGGATGGGCGCGGACACATAAACGGTCAGGATGAAGGCGATGGCATAGATGACGAGGTTTGGCGGCGCCTGCTGGATGCCAAGCGCGTTCCGGATGATGATCAGAACCACCGAAAGCTTGAGGAAGGCCGTCATCGTCACGACGAGAAACGGTACTAACGCCAGCGCTGACGTTAGGAGGATGAGGCCGGTAAAATTGATGGTCTGATCACCGCCCACTGAAGATCCTCGTCACTTCAACGCCGATGCTGTCGCCGATCGAGACGATTGAGCCGCGCCCGATCTTGCGGCCGTTGGCCACGATGTCGACCGCCTGATCGACAGGTTTGCCAAGCGGCAGAACCGATCCGGAGCCCAGGCGCTGGACTTCAGCTAAGGTCAGTTCAAGCCGTCCGATCTCAAAGGTGACCTTCACCGGAAGATCGCCGATCTCGGTCTTGTCGGAGGCGTTTTGGCTCGAGGATTCGGGTTGCTGTTCCATGCACCACTCCAGGGCTGATCCGCGGGCGCGCGTAGCCGCCCCTTCAATCTTGAGGCCGCGTGGGCCAAACGAGGCAGGAAAAATGAGGTGATCGCCAACCACGACGAGCGGCTTGGCGGAGCTCTCGGCGATGTTCTCGACCAGGATCACATCGCCCGCTTGCAGGGCTGTAAGTTCGTCCACGCTCAGGCGGCTTGCAGCAAGACAGACGGCGACGGGGAAATAAAGGTCACTTCCGCCGTGCCGGCTCGTGGGTTGACCATCGATCATCGTCGCCAAAAGCCGCGCCCCAGCGGTCGACAGTCCGATTGATCCACGTGATGAGCCGAGATGTTCGATATCGACGTTGAAGTCGACGATCACGGCCTCCTCGTCGGGAATATCTTTCAAGACAGAGGTCAACAGGATCGGCCGGCCAGCCTTCTCTTCCAGTGCGTCGAGGCTGGAGGCGAACAGCGTCTCCAGTGCAAGGGCCGCGTGAGCGGTGGGATGCGAGGCTAACTGCTCGTCGAACCGCTCGATAAGCGACGAGAACACCGGACGCCCGAACGCTATCCAGCCCGGCTCGTCTCCGAACGTCAGTCCAAGGACCACATCAGGCTCATCGCCTTCGCCGAGCGCCTTGCTCTGGAACGACATCTGGCCCTTCAAGCCATCGACCGTGAAGGTGAGCGGCGGCCTGCTGCCATGAAAGGCGTTCTGTATCGCCACCTGGCCCGCCGGAATGCTCCGGATTTTGAGCATCGTGGCGGCTTGCTCTGATCGGATGGGCTCGTTTGTCACGTCAAAAATCCAACGCTATACAATGACAACAGAAGATATCGGTCTTTGATTTAAATTGGTTTAAGTTGGTATTGCTTGCCCGTCTGGGCGCGGTCGGCATCATCATTCTCGGTAATAATTAGGTCGCGAATTTCGTCCGCAGCATCCAATTCCTGATCATAGGTCTCAAGCTTCAGATGTTCTCGTTGCTTCTGCTTGAGATGTTCCTGGGCGGCACGGAGTTCATTGGAGCGGGAACGCATCGAGGACTGCGCCTTGGCGACCTTTTTCGCCAAGGTGTTGCCCTGGGCTTTGAAGGCATCCAGCGAGTCCTGGATGTTCTCCAGCTCATGAGGGGACATGACCTTCGAGTGGATCGAGCCTAGAATATCGCGCTCATGCTCCTGCAATGAGGTCATGTAGTCCTTGTGCTGCACGCGTGTATCCACCGCATCCCGCTCGGCCGCGCGCAGTGCGGCCTCGCTGGCTACCACGCGCTCGGCTGCCCGCGTCTCATGCAGCTTGCGCAAGGCCAGAAGCGCCTTCACGGTACGGTGCTCTTTCATTTGCAGAGCGCCTCCAGTTTGGTGACCGCGCTCGGCATGGTGTCACGCTCCGACAGCGGCTGCCGAAGAAAGGCGTTGATCTTGTCGATCTTTGCGATGGCTTCATCCGTGGCCGCGTCGGTGCCCTTGCGGTATTCGCCGACCTTGATGAGGAGTTCCACTTCCTCATAACGCGCCATCAATTCACGGATCTTGGCGGCGGCCGTGCCGTGCTTGGGCGAGATCACGGCGTCCATGAGACGGCTGCGGCTGCGCAGGACGTCGATGGCCGGAAAGTGATTGCGCTGCGCCAGGTCCATGGAAAGGATCACATGGCCATCCAGGATCGACTGGACCTCCTCCGCCACCGGGTCGAATGTGCCGTCGCCCTCCGTGAGGACGGTGTAGATGCCCGTGATCGAGCCCTTGTCCGAGGTGCCGCTGCGCTCCAGAAGACGCGGCAGCGCGGCAAAAAGGGAAGGCGGAAAACCACGCCGCGTCGGCGGCTCGCCCGCCGCTAGCCCAATTTCGCGCTGAGCGCGAGCGAACCGGGTCACGCTGTCCATGATGAGAAGGACATTCTTGCCCTTGTCGCGGAAGTATTCAGCGACCGCTGTTGCAACATGGGCCGCCTTGACGCGTTCCATGGCCGGCCGATCGGAGGTCGCGACCACCGCCACCGACTTCGCCCGCTCGGCTGACGACAGCTGTTTGTCGAGAAATTCGCGCGTTTCGCGGCCGCGCTCGCCGATCATGCCGATGACGATCACATCGGCATCGGCTCCCTTCACGATCTGTGACAGCAGCGTCGACTTGCCGACGCCGGGAGCGCCGAAGATGCCCACGCGCTGCCCCTTGGCGCAGGTCAGCAGACCGTCGAGCGCCCTTATGCCGAACTGCATGGGCTTCGAGATCAGAGTGCGCTTCAAAGGCTGCGGCGGAGCCGCATGGATGGGATAGGTCGTCTCGATGTTCTTCGGCGGCCAAGGCTCGCTGTCGAGGTTTTCCCCAAGCGGGCTGATAACACGGCCGAGAAGACCGTCGCCCACGGGGATGCGGAATTCCGATCCGCTGGGAATGACCTCGGTCGAGGTTGAAAGCCCGATCATATCGCCGATCGGCGTCAGGATCGTCATATGGTCCATCAGGCCGATTACCTCGGCCATGATCTCGCTGCCATCGGGATTGACGAGGCGGCACATTTCACCGATCCGCACATTGGGAACCGTCGCATAGACGATAACGCCCAGAACGCGCTGCACACGGCCCTTGATCGGCCGCGTATCCGTCGCCCGTGCGCTTTCCTGAAGCCGGGGCAGGAGGCGGGACAGCTTGTGGCCGAGATCGGGCGGCGACGGAGCGTTCATGAAGGTTCTCCTTCGAAGGCTTCGTCCACGTCGCCCGCCGGCGACATGCGGGGCTCTCGCTCATCCGGCAGCGCGATATCCTCGATCTCTTCGGCCTGGGCCTTCTCAAAGGCTGCCGCGATGGCTTTCAGTTGAGCCGAAACACCCGCGTTGATGGTCGCGACATCCGTCGAGACCAGACAGTCGTCGAGGCCGAGGGAGGGGTCCGCAACCACCATGATCGCATCGGGGAGATTGTCATGCTCGAGCTTTCCGATAACCTCGCGCACGCCCCCTTCACGTTCGGGGTGGACCGTCACCCGCACGAGCTTTTCAGAGGAAAAGGCGCTTAAGGCGTTGACGGCCGCACGGCCCACCACCTCACTGGCGTCAAACTCGCCCAAGATCTGATGCACAATGGACAAGGCAAGCTTGACCATCTCACCTTCGGCAGACTTCACATGGGCATTGACCTGGCGGGTGGTCTGGATCAGCAGCTTGGTCGATGCGGCGATGCCGCTGTCGCGCCCTTCGCGATAGCCCTGTTCCCGCATGCTCCGCGCCTCGCGCCGGGCATTCCGGATGTTCTCGCGCACCCGTGACTTGGCAGCGGCAAGGAAGGCATAGCCGTCTTTCCACACGGCGGCCTCGGAGGCGGGAATCACATTGCGGCCGGGTCCAGAAGGAACCTTGGTGATCTTATATTCTGGCTGGGACATGGACATACCTCGTCAAACAGCGGCCGCGCGTCGGATGATGGCCGGTCCCAGGCTGGCGATCGGCTCTTCCGAGGTGGCGTCGAGATGTTCATGAGGAGCAAGTTTCAGCCGAACCCGGCGACCCACGCCAGGCGTCTGGCTGCTGCACCAGGCGGAGAGGCATTTCCAACCGTCGTCGGCCAGGCTGGCACAGGCCTTCTCGACACTGTCGAAGGGTTGAGCCGGGCCCGCAAGATCACGGTTATGCAGGGCCAGCATCCATTGATCATCGCCAAGGCTCTTGGAGAAACCCGCGACATCCTGCGACAAGACCACGTTGCCAAGCGTGTTGCCCCAGAAAATAGCGCCGGCTCTCCGGGCAAGCTGCTCAAGCCTCTCTCCTGGCATGAGCGCAATGAGCAAATCCTCTTCGGAAGCCGGTGCTTCGGCAGGACCGAGATTGTAGGCATTGGTGATGAGGTCCGACAGCCGCTTCGCCAGCCTTGGCGTTGCGATCATCCTCTCGCACCCTTTGGCACCAATCGTCTCTCCGAAGCAGGCGGAAAACCGCTGTGGATGAATGTAGGTGACCGGGGCCGACATGAAGACGGACCAGTCCATCTCTGCTGTGCCGGGGGTGCGGACCGCGATGTTCATTTTGCCCCCGCGGCGTCCTGGAGCGGGTAAACGCGCTGGCGGCGCTGCCAAACCGTCAGCCCGATCAAGGCCCCGGCCACGATCAGGACCCCGAGCGTGATATAGAGGATGAGGCCCGACCCGAAGAAGGACCCGCTGCTGCCGGCGAGACCCGCGCCCTTGGCAGGCGCGTCATAGGCAGTGGTCACGGGCACCAGGATGGTCGAGACCTTGTCATAGGAGAGCCCGGCCACGCCGTTGGCCACCAGCATCTTGATCTGCGGCACCAGATCCTGGATCGGGGCGCTGGCGTGATGGCGAATGAAAATCGATGCCGAGGAGGGCATGAGGTTCTGCTTCAGCGGATCGTTCTCGGGCAGCACAAGGTGCACGCGGGCCGACACGACACCGTCGATATCCGATACCGTCTGCGACAGTTCCTGGCTGAGCGCGTAGATCATCTGCGCCCGTTCCTGCATCGGAGAAGCCACAAGCCCGTCCTGCTGGAAGACAGTGCCGAGCGAGGCGAACTCTTGCCGGGGCAGGCCGGCCTGCTTCAGGATCTCCACCGCCTGCGCGAACTGGGTTTCCTCGACCTGGATGGTGATGCTCTCGCCCTGACCGGCAGCGCGAGATGCTGAAATGCCGTTCTCCATCAGGACAGACGTCATCTCATTGGCCTGACGTTCATCGAGATTGGTGTAGAGATCGACCTTGCAGGCGCTCAGAAAAAAGCCAACAAGAAGCGCTGCCGCGACACGCGGGTACGAAATCCTAGACATTGCGATAGTGCCCCCTGCACCAAATTCTACGCGATGATTATTACTGACCGCGCATCAATGTGCTGACTGATGAAGAAAAGCTTTGCGAAACCTTGCTTATCAGGGTCGCCTGATAAGAAAACAGCATGACATCTCCCATAAAACTCGCCAGACCTCTCAGTTGCTCGTCGACCATACCGGTCGGCGAGTTATTATTTCCTGAAGTGACCGAAGCATCCGTGTTGAAATCGCGGCTGCCTTGACTGTCCGAGTTCGTGGGAAGGGAAACATTGGTAAATGAAGTATTGGATACGATGAATGGATTGCTGGCCGGCATGTCCGAGACGTCATGCCCCTGCGACTGCATCAGCCGGTGTTGTGTCTTCATATCGCGGTCGATGAAGTAGCTGATCGACTGAAAGGATTCCGTGATCAGCTCGGCCGGGTTGGACATGCGTGCCGCTTCCGGATCACGCATTTCGCCCGACGCC
Source organism: Agaricicola taiwanensis (assembly GCF_014635245.1). GTDB lineage: Bacteria > Pseudomonadota > Alphaproteobacteria > Rhizobiales > Methylopilaceae > Agaricicola > Agaricicola taiwanensis. The sequence continues at coordinate 1,243,571 of NZ_BMCP01000001.1, forward strand.
TGGGCATTGTTGAATTCGTAGATATTCTGTTCGTAGCCATCGCCGCCTTCGGCCCGGCGGGGCATGGCATAGCCGTTCGCGAAGCGATCCTGGCTGTCCGTCCGGAGGGTGTCTCCACCGGGAACGCTCTGGCCGAGGGGCTCCGATTGAGCCAAGCGGACTTCGCCGGCCCCGGCCGGTGAGGGCGTTTCAAACAGATCTTTGTTGATATCTCCCGCGCCGGCGAATGCGGCTGCATCCATCGCAGATTTGTCCAGCGGAGGTGAAATATTCGTCAGATTCTGAATAGGAAGTTCCATGATAATGCCCCCATTGCGGCCGAGCCGGCAATGATTACTCGTTCGAATTCTCTCTGATGTCTTCGGTCGTCTTCTGGATAAGTGGGAACATCAGGGTGGTGGCGAAGCTGGACATCGCACCCGCGATGACCTCGTCGAAAGCTTCGTCTTCATTGGTTGTGGTCACTTCGCCTGTATCTACGGGCGGGATCTCTGCCATTGTGTCGTCTCCCTCGGTGAGTGGTCTTTCTGGTCAGGAGTTCGCTTTTCCACCACGGAAAACGCGAACTGAAAGCGGTTTCTGCACGACATTGATTGTGGTGGTGGTCGCCTGGATTACCGCCGCCCGAAACGCGGGAGGCCCTGTGACCGCGAGCGAAACGCCGTCAGCCGCCGGGCGAACCGAGAATTTGTCATCAAGGATATTGCTGGCTTGAAGCTTTTCCATGGCGCGATCCGGAGACGGCGGCACCGGTGCGAAAACCTGCGTCGAAACTTCTGAAGCGGCGCTGATGTGCAGCAGGGCGCCGTCAAAATACCAGACAAGTCCATGATCCTTGGTGACACGCTCCAGGAAATCTCGTGGGCTCAGGCCTGAAATGCTTCCGCGGATGCGGCCACGCACGCCGTCGGTCAACCGCACCGGGATGTCGTTGTTGCGTCCGAACTCGAGAAGCGTGTCCCGGACGTTCTGGTCGACAACGACGAAGCTGTAAGGCTCCGGTGACCATTTGGGTTCAGCGGCGATAGCACTGCCGCCCGCCAGTAATGTAAATGCGGATGCAACTAACAGTCCGCGTACAGCAAATGTGGCTTTATAAGCAGGCATCCGGCTGAACCTTTAAATATCGAACTAAATTAGCTCATCTGATATTCTTCAAATGCCATTTAAATGCTTGGTGCCCTCCGCTGTCAACGCCGGTTCAGGGGTCTCTTATAAAAGCGTTAATATGAGGAACTTTAACCTTAAGAGGATGCGGGAAAGTTACGGCGTAAGGTCAAATGGAACAGCACCAATGCCTCGACTTGTGACAGTGCTGTGAATATCGCCTAAATATTAGACTTGACCCTGACGGACGAGAATCTCAGCAACTTCGGTGAAAACGTTGCGATTGATCCTTTCGCCCGGACGATGGCCTTGCGCCAGGCGGCGGGCGAGGTTGGGGTTGCGAACTAGCGGTGCCTGGGTCTGCGCGCGAATGTCCCCCGGAGACGGCAATGCGCCTTCGGGGGAGAGGGAAACCACGACTGGAATGGGGGTCTGGCCCGCCTTGTAGCGAATGCCGATCACACGTTCATCCCCCATGATGACGACGGTCGCATGCTGCAGCCCGCGCCAGACCTTTCCGTCGGCGGCAGCCTTGTTGCGCAGGCGCCGCTGCTCGCGGCGGATCAGCGGGTTGCCGTCCTGGTTCTTTGTCTCCTGTTTCATCTCCGTGCGGGTCATGCGCATTTCACGCAGAAACAGGGCGCGTTGCACCAGAAGGTCGATGCCGCCTACGATCAGAAAGGCGATGATGCCGACGATCGCAATGGGAAGCAACACGTCGAAGAAGACCGGGCCCAGGCAGTCCTCTCCGCAGACGGGCAAGCGGACGAGGGTGTTGATGCTGGTGTAAATGAGGATAATGAAGGCGGCTGTCAGCGCGACGACCTTGATCAGGCTCTTCATAAAATCGGTCAGGTTGCGCAAGGAGAAGATGCGCTTGAAGCCCTCCGCCGGATTGAGACGCTGGAACTGGGGCTTTAGAGGCTCGGTTGAAAAAACGGGGCCGAACGTGCTGACGAAACCGCTGATAATGAAGATGCCGACGACCACCAGGAAGAGCGGCACCGCCATGTAGAGCAATACAGTCCGAAACATATCGAGGCCCATCAGGAGCCCTTCATCGAACGGCCGGAGATAAAATGTCGGCGCGGCATCGAAGAAGCGGAGCATCCGTTCATAGACGCTGCCCCAGAAAACATAGATGAAGAGAAGCCCGATCACGATGTGAGCGGCGGTTATGAATTCGGTACTGTGTGCCACCTGGCCCTTTTTGCGCGCTTCCCGAAGTTTGCGCTTCGAGGCCGGTAGTGACCGTTCTTCCGATGAATTTTCCAACGCAGTCTACCGTTGCACACAGGATCAGGAGTTTAAAAATATCCCGGTTGATCCTGCTGTGGCAATATTGGGCACCGGTATCGATTCGCGAAATATTGCTTTTTACGAAGACTTTCTGGAGTTGAAGTTAACATGATCATGCCCCGCCGCCTGGTCATTCCCGTTTGTTCTGCCCTTCTTGCGGCGTGCACTCAAACCCAGCCCCCCTCGGCTACCCCAGAAGCGCAGAGCGTGATCGGTATTGCGCAGGATATCGAGCGGAAGGGTGATGATGTAACGGCATTGGCGGTCTACATGCGCGCCAGCGAACTGGCTCCGGACGACCCCGGTGTTCTGGTGAAGATTGGCGATCTGCATGCCCGGAACAGGCGTTACACGGCGGCGGGAGCAGCCTACCAAAAGGCGATTTCGCTGTCCCCTCAAAAGCCGGCCGCCGACGCACTGATCGGGTTGGGCAACGTTCAGGTGGCGAGCGGTGACGTCGCCGCGGGAACGGCGAGCCTTGATAGGGCGGCCGAAGTGGCTCGCACGGCATCGCAGTATAATCGCCTCGGCGTCGCGCAGACACAGGCCGGCCTGTTCGACAAGGCAATCCTGTCATACAGGAAGGCGCTGGAATCCCGGGAAGACATCGACACCGGCACCAATCTCGCGCTTGCCATGGCTCTGGCCGGTCGCCACGACGAGGCCATCGAGCTGATGGAACGGATCGTCAAGGCTCCAACCGTTCAAACGCGTCATAAGGCCAATTACGCGTTGATTCTCGCCGTTGCAGGCAAGGAAGACGCAGCGCGGGGCGTGCTGCCAGAGTCCATGCCAAAAAGTGATGTTCAGGCTGTATTGAGCGGCGCGCGCAATATTCGCGGCACAGCGGATGCCAGCCAGCGCGGAAAGGCGCTCAGCGTGCTGTTTGCGGGGTGATATCCTGCGTACGCGGCTCCTCTGAGGAGCGGACCTTGCCCTCAAGGTACTCGCGCTGGGCGCGGGTGGCCGACTGTGCCGGGGCGGGCCCCATCCGGCGGCCATAGACAAGATCCCGCTCGCTCTCGACCATCCGCTGCAGGTTGTAAGCGTTGGCGCATCCCGGAGGCAGCACGCCGAAAGCCTCCGCTTCGGCTGACCAGGCGCAGCTATCGGGCATCAGGGTCGTAACAGGGCGGCCATCGGGCCCCGGGACTTCCGCGTAGCTGTAGCGCGGCGAGTAGGGGGGGAATTCGTCGGGGCTCACGCATCCCGCCAGGGCAAGGCCGATTGCGGCGAGCACGGCTGGAGATCTGAGGACGCGGTTCATGGCTGGCGCTGAGCTGGGTTGACGGTTCATTTCACGACCAATCCATAGGCTTTCGATGTCCTGGGCGCCGGAGCGGAACCGGCCAGTGCCGCTTCTTCCAGAGGCGTTGAGAGCGATTTATCGGACACCGGCTCCACCAGATAAGGGGTGATCAGGATGACAAGCTCGGTCTCGTCGCGCTGATAGCGCTTTGAATTGAAGAGGCTTCCGAGGACCGGCACATCGCCGAGGATCGGGAACTTGGAAAGCTCCTGCGACATGTTGCGTTGAAAGAGACCGGCGATGGCAAAGGTCTGGCCGCTGGCCGCCTCCACCGTCGTGTCCGCGCGCCGGATGTTGAAGGCTGGCATGGCAAAGCCGTTGAGCATGACGGCGCCGGTCGACGACAACGTGCTGACCTCGGGACGGATGCGCAGGCCGATGCGATTGCCCTTCATCATGGTCGGCGTGAAAAGGAGGGAAACCCCGAAGGGCTTGTAATCGATGGTGATGCGTTCATCCCCCTGCGGCACCGGCACTGGAATCTCGCCGCCGGCCAGGAAGCTTGCTGTCTGTCCCGTCACCGCCGTCAGGTTCGGCTCGGCCAATACGGAAAGGATTCCCCTCCGCTTGAGGGCATCCACCAGGACATCGATGTTGACGCTGCCGGTTTTGAAGCGCGCGCGTATCCCGCCCTCTTCGCTGGGGAAGGGGTTGTTTCTCAAAACACCGAACGAGAAATTGCCGACACCTGCGACCGCGCTCCAGTTGATCCCAAGGGACTCCAGGCCGTTGCGCGACACCTCCGCAAAACGGACGCGGATGTTGACCTGCTGCGAGCCTTGGAAGGCTCCTGCATTGAGCGCGGGTTCCTCGGCTGTGGCATGAGCCTGAGCGACATTGTCGAGGTCGATTGCCTGATCGATGTTCGCGGCCGTTCCACGCACCACCGGACGACTTCCGAAGAAGGTGATGTCGGGGTTGGCGGTCAGTCGTAGCTCGTTGCTGGCTTCTTCCGTGGTGGCGGTATCGATTTTGACGTGAAGCTTCAGCGCCGTCTTGATGCGTTTGTCAGCCGTCATGGCGACAAGATCGGTGGTGCCGACCTTGGTGCCGTAGATATAGATCACATCGTCCGACACCACCTTGAGATCGGCAATGGCGGGATCTGAAAGAACAACGGATTCCACGGGTTCATCGAACTTGAGGATGCGCCCCTGGCTGACGGGAAGCTCAATCTCGGTGGACGAGCCTGGCAAAATCTCAAGTGGTGCTGACCACGCGGGCAGCACCAATGCAAATCCGGAGAGGAGGAAGGCGACAGCCGCGATTCCGCTTCGAACGGAATTGCTCCTTCGCCCGACGGTGCGGCCACGCCTGCATGAAGCAGAGAGCCTTACGAATACGCTCACAGACGTCCCCCTAGCCGCCATAACCACACGCTCATAAGAGCTTGTTAGGCTTAACGCCGGATTAATGAGGGACGCTAAACGGTTTCCGGGGCAGGTGTTCTGGCCTCGGAACCAGTCGTCGGAGCCGCAGCCTGAATCGTGCTGATGGTCTGGATGTTAAACTCCGGCGCCAGCTCCTGATAGGACAGGACCGCCAGATCGATATCGTTGCGGGCCAGCACGTTCCGGACGTTGCGGCGTGCGTCCGGCGTCGTCAGAATCACCGGCTTGACTTCGGGAGCGGTGTCGGCAATTGCCGCCCGGATCTGCTCGATGATTGGCCGCACCGAATTGGTTTCCGCTTGCGGCGACGTGCTGCCGCCAGGAACCGGGCGGTCGGTTCGCAGCAGATCCTCCACACGGCGTTCCAGTGTGAAAGCCGGGATGACGCGATTGGCATTGGCCCAGCGGAAGCTGATCTGCCGCTTCATGGCGGTGCGGACGCGTTCGGTGATAACCGCGACGTCCTTTTCGCCGGCGCTTTCAGCCAATGCTTCCAGGATGATTCGCAGGTGACGGATTGAGACCTGCTCTTCCACCAGGCGGCGCAGGACATCGGCGATCTTCTGAAGCGGAACGGCCTGCTGCGCCTCTTTGACCAACTCGCTATAGGTCTGCTCCATCGTGCCGATGAGGTCCCGGGTCTCCTGGATGCCGATGAAATTGGCCGCGTAACGCCGCAGCATATGCGCAAGACACAGGCCAATGATCTCATGGGTATCGAGAAAGCCGATGCCGGCGCGCTCCAACTCGCCGCGATAGCTTTTCTCGATCCAGATGGTCTTGGACAGGCCTGCGATTTCCGCTCCCTCCTCATAAGGGACGGTCAGAAGATCGAGATGCATCTGGTCATCGCGGAGAAGGACGCGATCGGATGGGATGTCCACGGCCACCACCGGCACCGCCGCAAGGTCGATGCGCAACTGATCTTCGCCAACATTGGTTGCGCTGCGGATCTCGATGGCTGGCGGCTGCACGCCAAGATCATTGTAGAAGTCCTGCCGTACGAGATTGGCATGTTCCTGGAACAGATTTTGTGGCACCGCCGCTGCCAGATTTTCGCCCATGTAGATCTGGACCTGGTGGCGCGAACGCTCGGGCTTTGCCTCCACCACCGCGACGTCGCTGATGGCAGCCTTCGATTCCGCCTCGGCACGGATTATCCGTCGACGGAGCAGGAAGGCGCCAACGCCGAGAAGCGCGGCCAATGTGAGGAAAATCGCGGTCGGGAACCCAGGGATGAAGCCCAGGGCGAAGATGAGGAAAGCGGCGATACCCAGGACGCGAGGGTCCTTCAGCGTCTGGGCCGAGATGTCGGAGCCGAGGTCCAGCGATTCGGCGGAGGATACGCGCGTCACGATGGTGCCGGCGGCAACGCAGATAATGAGTGCTGGAATCTGTGCGATCAGGCCTTCGCCGATGGTCAGCAGGGTATAGGTGTGACCGGCATCGGCGAAACTCATGTCCCGCTGCGCCATGCCGATCGCGAGACCACCGATCATATTGATGACGATGATGATCAGGGTGGCGATGGCGTCACCCTTCACGAACTTCATGGCGCCATCCATGGCGCCGTAGAGCTGGCTCTCCTTTTCCAGGAGGCGGCGCAGATTGCGCGCCTCGGCCTGGGTGATGTCGCCGTTGCGCAGATCGTTATCGATGCTCATCTGCTTGCCCGGCATGCCGTCCAGGCTGAAGCGCGCCGCCACTTCCGCGACGCGCTCGGCGCCCTTGGCGATGACGATGAACTGCGCCACGGAAATGATGAGGAAGATCACGATACCGACGGCGATGTTGCCGCCGATGACGAAATTACCGAGCGAGGCGATGATGTCGCCGGCATTGGCGTCGAGCAGAATAAGACGTGTCGTTGAGATCGATAGTGCGAGCCGGAACAGAGTCGTGATCAGCAGCACCGATGGCAGGGCGGAGAAGTCGATCGGCCGCGCCACATAGAAGGTCACCAGCAGGATCACGACGCTCGCCGACACGTTCAGCGTGATCATCAAGTCGATCACGAACGTCGGAAGCGGGATGATCATCATCACGATCGCCACCATGATAAAGGCGGCGACGACGATGTCGCTTCGGCGGGAGGCGGCGATAAGCGTATTCTGAATACTGCTGAGCTTGATCATGCTGGAACCTTATGGTCGCGCAAATCAACAAAATCGCGAAATATATGACGGGCCTGCTCGGCTTCGCCTCGCAGCCACAATGCCTTGCTCTTCAAAAGGGTGAGGGTCGTCAGATCAGTGTCTATTTTTTCCAGCTGCTCGATGACGCCGAGCGCGTTATCGGCGGCGTTGTCGCGCAGATAGACATTGGCGAGCGTGCGCAGGATCTGCGGATTGTCTGGATCAAGATGAGAGGCCAGCAGCAGGAGCACGATCGCGCGCTGCGTATGGCCGAATTCGCCGTACATATAGCCGAGCGAGTGCAAAAGCTGGACGCCGTCCTGGGAACGCTCGTTCACCACCGCGCTCCCTCGTGTCGCTGGTCCTGGATCGCCCAGTAGCGATTGAGCTCCTCATTGATCACGCCACGGATCTTGGCGCTCATCTCCTCGCCAAAAAGGCTGTCATCGACGCCTTCGGAGATGTCCTTCAGAAGCGAAGTGAATTTGCCGCCGTGAAAGATGCTCGCATCCGAGACGCGGGGCATGACGTAATCGACGATCTCAGCTTTCAGGGATTGGGGGACTTCGGAAGCCTCGCCCCGGCTCGTGCGGAGAAGAGCCTCGAATTCCTGAAAGGCGGGGTGCAGTTCCGACGATCGTGCGATGGCATCCGATAAGACGACATCAAGTCGAAGTGGCCCCAGAACCTGATCATTCATGTCCAACCCCCGTTGAGCGATACGGATACTCTGCCCTAATGAGAGCTTAGGTGGAGTTAATAGGTCAGCCGAAACTCTTCGGAGCCCTTGGCAAGGATGATGCGATCCTTGGCGATCGAGCGTACGGACCAGCCGCTGTTGAGGGATGCACCCTCGTAATAGCGCTTGCCGTCACTGGCGATCATATAGGGATTGTTGCCGTACCAGACGGCCTGGACCGACACCGGTGGGCGCGCTGGGCGGCGGTTCGTCTCGACCATGGAGACGAGGCTGGCCTTGCCGCCATACGAGCGATCGAACCAGGTCATGACATCGATCCAAACCCCATGCTTGTCAGGGGCGATGGAACCGGTAGCTACAATGTCATTGCCGCTTGGAGCCAGCTTGATGCCCTCGAGGCCGGCGGTCTGGATCCGCTTCTGCAGGTTCGGAACGATGGTTTCTTCGGCCTGAACGGTGTTCGAGATGTTATCGGGCGCGCTTTCGGCGGACAGGCGCTGAACCTCGGCTGTGCGGGGCGAGACGGCGGCGGACTCCACATCTGGCCGCGACGCGATGCCGACGATCAGAAGCGCGGGGATCAGGATGGCGGCCGCCACCGGAACGGCGAGGCGTGATGCCATCTGCCCGATCGTTGGCTCCGAGGCGCCGTCTCGCGACAGCCGCAGCTGTGCCTGTCCTATGGACATTGTTATGGGTAGGCGCAGGCGTGCGCCCTGCTGCGCCGTGAGCACAAGTCCGTTGCCGAGTTCCACCTCGTGGCTCTGCGTCTCAACATGAACGGCATTGCCGTCAATCCGGATGCGGGCATGATCCGCGGCGACGCCCTCGTCGCGCAGAATGATGTCCGAATCCGGCGCGGATCCAATGCGATAACTCTTGCCCTTCAGATCGATGGAAGTGCCCCGATGCAGGCCTGAGACGATATCCAGCGTCGGAGATGAATCGCCCGTGTCCGGCGAAAGCCAGGTGAGAATCCTGTTCATATTGCCCCGCATTCAATAAAACTGATTTTGAAATAGGAACGCCCGCGCCATGCGATGAGTAGCAAGGCAGGCGCGGGCGACAGAGAAGCGAATTGTTTTCGTGTTGAAGGGCGGATTACGCCCTCGTGCTCTGCGCGATGGTGCTGCCCGTCTTGTACGGAACCTGCGCTTCGGCAAACTGAACGTTCACTTCCATGGCCCAAGCCATCAGCTCTTCCATGCGCGCGGCCGCTGCGTCAACGCGGGCCTGGGCGTCACTGGTTCCACCTGTATCGGTCATTGGTCTGCTCCTCAGTTGGTCGTTCGAAGAGGCCGCCGATCACTTCGTCATCAGGTCGGCTCCGAATATCCCTAACGTACCGTTACTTTCTTTTTTCGTAAAGCTTTCAATAGCCGATAACTTGATCAACCGCCTGTAAAGGTTAATATTGAAGGAAGTTGCGATAGCAACAAAATGGATATTTATCTAGAATGTCAAGGGGCAGGGGCGATTAGTCTTGGAGGCGCGGCCGGTCTAATTGCGTTTATATTACAAAATTATAACGCTAACAAAAATGGTTCATGAAGAGAGGGGGAGGGGCATGAGAAATTTGACCTCTTATTGAAGGTCATACTTCGGTGTGCCGCTGTGGAGGTCAGCGCCTCCAGATATGTCCAATATTATAGGCATTAATAGGTCGGGAATGCAAATTGTAGAGATATTCCGCACCGCACGTCTGGATGCTTCGGTTATGCTGCACGTGCGAAGAGTATAGCAGAAAGTATCACTGCAGCAGCAATTGATGCATTCCCGATTGAGACGGGAACAGCGATCTGCTGCCCTCGTGTGTCATCCTGAGGGGGAGAAACTGGTCGGAGTGATAGGATTTGAACCTACGACCCCCTCGTCCCGAACGATGGTGTACCTCATCGCTTCCCTCCATAATGAGCAATCTTCGTCACGTTGGATTCCGCATGTTCACGTTTGGTCCCGCCCATCTTTTCGGTATCTTTTCGGTGGGACAGGTTGCGCTTGGCGCCCGCCATATAATCCGGATGGTGATGGCCGTAGGTCTGCAGCAGGGTCTCCAGGCTCATCCCCAGGTAGCCAGCAGCTTCCCAAGGATCGGTACCGGCCTGCATCAGCCATGTTGCGGCCGTATGGCGTAGGGTGTGCGGAGTGGCCTTCACCTTCGCATCTTGCGCGTTGCGGCGAAATGCGATCTTCACCTCTCGCACCGGCTCCCCGTTGAAATCCACAGGATGAATCATGCCCATGCGCTCCCATCGGCGCAGGTGGGCCATCAACCGATCGGGCAGCGGCACAGGGGGGCGGCGCTTGTTCGTCTCGGTGGCGGCAACGGGGCGGCGGTAGAAAAGGCGGCGCTCGATATCGATCCAGCCGAAATTGTCGAGCGCGCTATCAAACGATGAGCGGCATACGGCACCTGGGCGCGTTCCGGTATAAAGGGCAATCAGGATGAAGCGAGCGACATGCCGGCGCCGGTAGCGGCGCGTCGCCGCGCCCTGCTGCACTTCCTTATAGCGCCAGGCCGTCCATAGCAGCTTTGCCACCTCGGAGCGCGTCAGCCAGTTGCGGCGAGCTTCAGCCTTCCGCGGCAGGGTCACTTCGACCACTTCACGGCACAGACCCTCACGGCGGTGATAGGTGATGGCCGCGCGCATGTCTTCCAGCTCGCGCCGTGCGGAGGAATTGCCCCGGTGCGCCGCGTACTGCTGGCAGGTCGAGCGCGTCACATCGGAAAGGCGCTTATCGCCCCACCACTTCAGCAATTCGCCAATGCGCGCGCCGGTCTCATGCGGGCGGGCGTGGTTTGGAGCCACGTCGCTGGCATAGATGGCGAGCACGTCAGCCATCATGACCTCAGATGCACTACGGTCGCGGGGGCGGTCTTTGAGGCGCTTTTCCGCGATGTAGCGGGCGAGGGCTTCTTCAGCCTCTCCACGGCGATCCGGGCCGCATCCAGTGCTGCGTTTGATTCCGTCGTCGAGGACGACATAGACGGCGCGCTCGATGCTGCCGTTCTTGTGCCGGCGCTCGGGCTGGAGCCAGAGCCTGGGGCCTTTGGTGACGCGTTGGCGCGGCATATCGTTCTCATCTCTTCAATGGCGCGGAGCGTGGTGAACTGCTTGCCGGCGATGACCTCGACCATGAGGCGACCACGGCGAATCTCATTGCGAAGGCCGCTAACGGTCATACCGCCGGTGGGAAATGCCAACTCCACAGCTTCGGTCAGCCGCAGCGGCGTGTCCATAGTCACTCGGGTCTCGTCATATGCCCTCGCTCCCATGGCCTATTCCTTTCCGAAGGTCAGAGGGTTGCGCCGGGCCTCGCATGATCGAGACAACTCTAGGAGCGCGACACCAACTGGTAATCCCAGCAGAAACGGAATGGCCGCGCCGAACAGAAGCTTTTCAGGAATGATCCAGAGCTTGCGCATGGCCTATTCCTTTTCCGGTGGGGTGGGGGACGCGGGAGCTTTCCGACCGGTCAGGTATCCGTAGATTTCGTTGTCAACAAAGACAGCGACCTCTGGAGACCCAGCGTCTCGCAGTGCCCGGCGAACCAAGTCACGCAGGCGGTTTAAGGCTTCGATGGCTGCATCAAGGTCTCTCCCGCGCTGCCGCAGAATGTCCTCGAGCGAATTCTCGAGCGCTTTGATCTTATCCTCTCGAGCGTCCAGATCCTTGGCCCGCTTGTGCAGATCATTCGCCATCATGTGCCGGGCCACATCTTCTTGGCCTTTGCGACTGCCGAACATCTATTCTCTCCCTTCTGAGAGAGCGGCGTCGGAGCTCTTCTGCTTTTTGTACCAAGCCAGCCACTTTACCTCGTCAGGCGTGAGAGGGCGGTCAAGCGCCTCAAGGATGGCTCGGTACAGCGCCTTCTGACGCTCCCACATGCGCTCCACCATAGTCATCTGTCTTCTCCTGTGAGAGCGGCGCGGCGGGCTGACTTCTTGCCCGAGATCGCATTGCCGCGAGGCCGTAGAGGGCGTGTCAGGGCGTCTTCAATCGACATCCCGTATCTGTCGATCCTTGCGGCCACTATGCGAGGTGAAAGGCCATGGGACATTGCAGCCTCGGCCAACAGGACATTCCTTCCGCCGACCATCTCGCGGCGGTTATTCCTGCGATTGAAGGACTGTTCCTTGGTCGTCGCCCACCGGCAGTTCTCGGGAGTGTAATTGCCATTCTGGTCAATGCGATCTAGCGTGCAGCCCTCGGGCCTGGCGCCCATATCATCCATGAAGCAGTCAAAGCCGTATTGCCCCGGCACGCCGAACCGCCACCTGTCGCAGACCTGTATTCCGCGGCCGCCATAGTTGTGAAAGTCCTTATGCGAAGGCTGGTAGCACCTCGCCTTCATCCCGATGTAGGTCACGTAGCTTCCATCCTTCGGAAACCTGAAGGGCCTTTTGTTGGGCATGGCCTCACCTTTCCCTGCTCGCCCGGACGGGCGTGCCGTCGAACTTCTGCCAGCCTTTGATCTTCTGCTTGTTGCGTCGGATCCCGCGTGCGGCGTCCCGCTGCCGCTTCATCTTCGCGATTTGCGGCACGTCCTGCTTTGATGTCTTGTGCTTGTGGCAGGGGTGGCAAAGAACCTGGCAGTTCTCCAAGGTCGCTTCACCGCCTAGGGCACACGGTAGGATGTGGTCATAGTGGAACTCACCGAAGCGCAGACGCATGCCGCATTCTTCGCAGTGGCCGTTCGCCCGTGCGGCTGCATCGCGCTTGGTGGGGTTTGAGAACTCGCGGCGGCTCATCCCTGCCTCCACAGCTTCAAGTCCATGGCGAGGATCAGAAGACCGACGACACAGCAAAGCGCGAAGGCATAAGCCGCCGAACACCAGAAGCCCCTTTCGAGGGCGAGCAGCCCGAAGAATACGCCGATAGGTAGACCTTGCAGAACGCCGACGACGAAGCGCCTCATCCCCGCCTCCCATTCATCGCATCCCAAACCACCCGCTTCTCATCCTGTAGGAGAGAAGACAGAACCTCTTTGTTGCTCTCGATGAACTCGGGCATCTCTCCGGGTGAGGGAGGGCAGGCCGTGATGACCTTGAGGACGAAATAGCCGGTCTGGGTCATGCCGCCCTCGCTTGATCGTCGTGGAAAACGACGCCGTTGTTTGCGCCCCAGGCGAAGATCACTTCGATCAGGTCTGACATTTCCTGCTTCGACAGATCCGATGAGGACCGGCCGAGAGAGACAAAACCGTTCCCTTCAAGGTTCGGCACCATGCGAACCTCACGCTTGAGAGCGTCGAGGAACAGCAGCTTCCAATCATCCGGCGCGAGCTTGATGCCGTGATAGGTCATCTGGCTGGCGATATCGGTGAGCATCGCCCACATGCGGTCATTCTGCGGGAGGGACCGCTTAGAGGCCGCGAAGGTGACGCGCGTGTTCCACGGGGCTTTCATGACCCACTGCGCGGCCTTCTGCTTGTCAGCTTGGCTGGTGAGTACGACGGTTGCGCGTCCCATGTCTCACCCCGCTGCCATCAAGGGTGGCGCATAGGCGTGGCGAAGCGCGGCGATCTTTCCATCCAGTTCAGACAGAAACTCCGTGACCTCGCGCTCTAATTCCGCGATGCGCTCTTCGTCCCGATGCACACGCTGCACGAACAACCGCATATCGGCAGGCATCCGCGGATCGTAGGATACGAAATCGCACCACGCGCGGCCCGTGCAGGCCATCTGCCACTGCATCTGCGTGACGTACTTCTCCGGCACCTTCTGGCCTAGAAGCGTCTCGATGTGGGTGGAGGTGTTCGGGCACTTGATCTCAACCAAGCCATCGTCACCGACCAAGCCGTCGGGGCTCGCGCCTGTCTCCGCAATGCGGGGATGATCGACAAAGCCGACTTCCTCAATATCCGCATCGCGATAGAAGCAATATGCGGAACGGGCTTCGGCCTCGGTGTCGGTGCCCCACTGCATCTCCCGGCTGTTGAAGGTTTCGGCCTTTACGCCGGTCAGGCGCTCGCAGATGAGCTGCGCCATATAGTTGGCGCGGGAGGCGCTGTAGCCGCTCTTTGTCCTAGCGACGACATCAGCAACACGCGATGCCGTGACCTTGCCAAGCCGCGCCTGATCCCATTCGTCGGTGCGCTGGTCCATCACTTGGCCCTCTTCGCGTTGAGCATGCGAACAGCGGCGTCGAAGTCCCTGGCCGGCAGGTCAGAAAGGCGTTCAATCTTGGCGTAGGCCATGAAGCGCTTTTCGTCGGCTGCGACTTCCTGCATCAGGTCACGCAGGGCCAGTTCCTGCTCGTCACTGATGGTCTCGGCATCCTTCACTGCCTTGCCATCATCATCCTCGGCGGCAGCAAGGCCCAGCATCTGAACCAGCGTGTAGCGTTGCAGGTACGTCAGCGTTGATCCGATGGCCTGAATGGCGTTCTTGTTGCCGCTCGTGTCCGCAGGCCCGGAAAGCGTTGTTTCCTCGCTGTGCCCTGCCTTGTGCGACAGGATGCACGTCACGCTGATGCGGTCGGTCTGCGAGGTGCGGAAGCGATAGGAAAGGCCATACTTGCCAAGGATCGGATCAATGGTTGATGCGATGGCGGCAAAGTCGGCATACTTCTTCTTGTTGTGGCCCTCGCGGTTGCGGATGATAGCGGGAATCTCAGCCTTCGCGTTGGCAATGGCCTCGTCAAAATCCTTGCGCGCCTCTGCCTTCTCGAACCTGTCGCGCAAGTCCATCATGCGCTCGACAAGCTCAAGGTTGCCGCTGTCGGCAGCGCGGCTTATCAGTTCCATGTGATCGATGGAACGAGCGACGGGCGCCTGAGAGGCGGCGACTTCATGCTTCGTGACAGCGTTGCTCATGAGGGCACCAGAATGTTTGAGAGGTAGAAGCCAGTCGGGACGAAAGCCGTGGCTGCAAAGAGCCAGAAGTAAAAGGCTGGCGATGCGAAGTGACGGAGAGTGTGGAGAGCGTCAGTCATTGCTGGCCTCCGCCTCATCAATCAGATCCCGCAGCGGTGTCGCGTCGTAGAGGGACTGGTTCTCGATGATCTCGACTGCTTCCTTGAGTGCCTTCAGCATCCGAGGCGCGGCGGCGATCAGGCGGGCTTGATCCTCGCGGACATATGGGTCAGTCAGGCGCGAGTCATTCTCATCGTAGACGCTGAACATCGGGCCACTGCTGGTAGTCTCATCCTCGAAAGTCCAGACGGGCGTGTGCTGTGTAGTGCTCATCGTCCTATTCCGCATCTACAAGGTTGAGAGACCGCGAGCGGGCAGAGAAGCGCATCAGCCGAACCGCGTCATAAGCGTTCCGAAGCGCGATTTCCTTATTGCGGTCGTAGGTCCAATGGGCGATCCGGCGGGCTTCAACGGCGTTGCGGATGCGCAGCCGGATATGTGCCAAGCAGGCGTCAGAAGTCAGTTCTTCCTTGCCATGAAAGCGATAGTTGAGAAGCGCGGAGATCATGTAGTGATGGCCGTCGAGCAGGGCCCTGATCTGCTTCTTGCGGTCTCCGAAAGCTCCCGCGAGATGGCGCAACCGAAGCGCGTTGATCTCGGCATCGCGTCGCTGTCCCATCTGATTGATGGCGGAAAGAGCGCGGTCCATTGCCCGCTCTTTGGAGGGCTTGTGATTGA
This sequence comes from Agaricicola taiwanensis, assembly GCF_014635245.1. Lineage (GTDB taxonomy): Bacteria > Pseudomonadota > Alphaproteobacteria > Rhizobiales > Methylopilaceae > Agaricicola > Agaricicola taiwanensis. Next base: position 1,259,108 of record NZ_BMCP01000001.1, read on the forward strand.
TGAAGTCGATTGCGGGTGTGGAGGTCATTGGTCATCTCCGGTGTTGAGATAACCATAGTGGGCATTAGCCCATCACGTCAACCTAAAAGTGGGCAAGAGCCCATTTATTTTATAGCCCATTTATCCGGGCAACAAAAAACCCCGCCGGAGCGGGGTTGGGGGGTAGACCAAAGGTCTTCGTGTTAGCGGCAGACCACCTTCATCTGAGAAGGCTCCAAACGAAATTCAGGCGCTTGCGGCTGACCGGGAGCTGCCCCATGCACCATTTCTCGTATCAAGGGAATTCTCATGAGCCGTTGCGCCGTCGCCTCCATGCGGTCGGCGGCGTCACGCATCATTGCGTCCACCTGTTCGTCCTGCAATCTGTGAGCCACGATACGTCTCCGAGTGTTTCTTATTGTGATACGCCTGTATGAAAGGTGCAACGTCTATTTATGTCACACGTTCCATTCGCCATGATAGGCGACCATGTCGCTCAGTAGGAGCGTCTACGACATATCCGTTCTTTCTAAATTGATCGTTTAGCATCTCGTGTTTAACGAGCGCTGTGACCGGCATGTAAGAGCCGTGTGTGTTCTGATAGATAACGTCTGGCTTTGCGTCTTGTAATAGCACCTCCACCGATCCGCAGGCAGCGAAGAGAGCAAGGTTGCGCGCCTCTCGATCCGGCAATAGCAGTTTCGTCTGTGCGCCGTTCCAATGCGACCGATCCACCCCGTCTGTGGCTTCCGCTATCCAAAAGACGAATTCATAATTCCCACCGCCCAGGATCGAGAGCGCCGATACGACAGACACGGTAGATAGCACATCATCATCGAAGCCGATGGCAACTCGCGTTACGTATTCTCTGCCGTTGTTCGCCCGCTCGAATTTTACTTTATCGCCTGGACCGTACGATGCGACGAAACCCATCACATCCTCGTGACACGCATGATCACGCGCCCGATCACGCGTAGATCGTCGGCCAAAATGTTCTGTGCTCTGTGGTTAGGATTGTCTGACAGCACCGCTATCTGTAGCGGGTCGCTTCCCATCACGACCTCAAGACGCTTGATGACGATCCCCACGCCATTGTCGATGGCATAGAGCCCATCAGACGGTGCAGTCTGTGAACGATTGATCATCACCCTGTCGCCTGGGAGTAGGGTAGGGGCCATGCTGTCGCCGTCGACTGCGACGATATCAACGTCGCTTTCGCGCGCCCGCAGCTCGGTCCGCAGATAGTCGACCGGAAATTGCCAGATGGCGCGGCCTGCATCCACCTGCTTGCCGTCGACCAAGATCACCTGACCGTATCCGCCGGCACCTAGGCCGCCAACCACATCACGCTCTACAACTTCGCCTGGCTGTAGCTGGCGGCGCTCTTTGCGCGCGGCTGCGTCGGAAATACCTTCGTCAAATACCGGATCTTCGGGAAATTCTTTCCCTGGAGGAACAACCTCCCGTCCGGCATTCGTAAGATAGTCCACGGATCGCCCAAGCACCTTCGCCAGCTTCTGCACCGCCTCGAGCGATGGCTTTCTGTCTCGCCTCAGAACGTCGCGAACAAACGTGTCGCCCAAGCCGGCGGCGAGCGACAATGACTTCATATTGAAGCCTTTCGCCTCCATCTCGGTCTCGAGGGTTCGCTTGAATCGTTCGTCTTCGCTCATGAGTGGGACATTGCCCACTCCTGCAAAAGAAGGCGAGTGGGTTATTGCCCATTGACATGATGGGCTACTGCCCATTAAAGTGGGCTCATGATCACAACAGCCGACCTTCTCAAGCGCATTAAAGCCCACTGCAGGGCGCGCAAGATTTCCGAAACGACCTTCGGAAGAAAGGCCGTCAATGACGGCAAGCTCGTGGCGCGGCTTCGAGCAGGCGGCACGATCAGCATTCGCACTCTCCAACGGATCGAAGCCGCTCTAGCGGCAGATGAGGCGGTGGCAGCATGACCGGCTACGATCTCCTTTGGTACGGCCTAGCCGCATGGTTCATCATCAGCCTGTGCACATGGAGTTTCATCCGTGGTGCCACGGCAAAGCCAAAGCCACGCACCCGCGTTAGCTGCAAGGTCCGTGGCGAAGAACTCATCACAAATGAATATCTCGAAGCTGCTCTGCGTGGTGACGCATGAGCGCCTCAATCGAGCTTCCGGCCGGGTTTCGCTTCTTTCCCCGAGCCGCATCTGCGCGTCCCCGGTCTGCGCAGGGAAGAAATGACCGGGGGCTGTTTCTCTTCGGCGGCCCCCAACGCCGGAGTAGCGGAACGGGGATTGCGCACCTCCCCGATGCCCCGTTCCGCGCCCCCTTCAATAACTCTCAAGCCCAACATTCTGGCGCGCGCTTGAATGACTGCCCGTCTGCTTGCCGCGCCAATCGTTTCCATTCCTCAAATCCTCCTGTGGTCGAGATCAACTCAACCACAGGAGCCAATGACCATGCGTCCTACGCTGGGGGATAAATTGTCCATTACCGATATGTCCTTGAACGAAGCCAGTCATTGGACTGGAGAACTTGAGCGGCGCGCCTCACAGCGCACCGGTCAGCCTATCGCCCAGGCTAGGGCAGCAATCGCCCGTCGCGTTGGTGCGATGCCGGGCACTCTCGAAAATCTGCGGAAGGGCAGGCTGAACGACATAGGGCGCGGGCTCTATGAGCGCATTCGCTTGGCCTTGATTGACGAGCTTTCAAGCGAGGTGAGGCGCTTAGAGCATGAAATTCAGACACTTAGGCAAATTGGCGTGGGCTGTGGCAGCCGCGAAATGGCGGAGGCTATTGCGCACCTTGAAAAGGCGCGTGCGGCCCTCGGCAATCCCTGACGATACACGGAAGGACACCGAACAATGACGGCGTTGCAGATCCTACCACACGAGCTTGTTCCTACCGGATACCGTAGGCCGCGCCCGCCGTCTCCAGTTGTCCCGCGTGATCGGCTGCTGTCTCAGGCGCAACGTCGCGCCATCAGGGCGGCAGCCGAGGAGGCTGAAAAGGAAGCACGCGAGAAGGCCCGACTGGAAGAACTGGCTCGTATGCAGGAGGAAAACCGGAAGCGGATTCTTCGGGAACAGGAACTGCGCATGCAGCTCGCCTGTCCGGATCCCACGGCCACGCAGAAACAGAAGATCAATCTCAAAATCCTTCAGCTTTCGGCGCTGTATGACGTGCCTGAGCGCGATGTTGTTGGACCAAGCCGCAAGGGTAATTCGCCCAAAGCGCGGCAACATCTGTGCTGGTGGCTGAAGGAAAGCACCCAATGGTCACTGTGTAGGATCGGCCGGGTTCTAGGCCGTGACCACACCACAATCATGCATGCGATCAAGGTTCATCAGAAGCGCATCGATGCCGGCGAAGTCGAACCGGACGCGGTAGACCGCGCATGGTGGCGCGGATGATCACCGTTGATCTGCCATTTCCTCCTTCGGTCAACAATCTGTTCCGAAACGCTCAGAAGGGGCGCGTCAAGACGGAACGATATGCCGAATGGGCCAACGTCGCCGGTTGGATGCTCAAGTCTCAGAAGCCGGGGAGGGTCGAGGGCAAGTTCGCCTTGGCGCTGGTCGTGCAGCGCAAGGACAACCGCAAGCGCGATATCGGAAACCTGCTGAAGGCCGTGGAAGACCTTCTTGTTGAGCATGGGGTTATCCAAGACGACAGCCTGGCTGAGCGGATCCATATCGCATGGGGCGAGGCGCCGGAAGGATGCCGCGTGACAGTTGGGGCGGTGTCATGACCCACCTCGCTGTTTCGGACATTAGGCGCGGGTCTCAGGCCATCACTGAAATGCTCCGGCAGGTCTATGCCGAAGACCACAAGATGGTTGCTGTCGGCTCTCTGGAGGCCGCGATTTCCTCCGCAAGCTATGTGCTGCTCGGTGCGGTCGGACAGGATGAAACCTGCCGCATCCTCTCATCCATTCAGAACGAAATTCAGTCCGCCAGGAAGGCAGGATAAGCAATGGCTCGCATCAGAAGCATCAAGCCCGAGTTTTGGTCCAATGAGCAGGTCATGGAGTGTTCGACGAATGCTCGACTACTGTTCGTGGGATTGTGGAACTTCGTCGACGATCATGGGCGGCATCCTCTGTCCCCGATCCAGATTAAGGCTCTGGTGTTTCCGGGCGACAACTTCTCGGCATCCGATATCCGCGAGATGCTGGACGAGTTAGAGCGTAACGGGCTCCTTCGCTACTACACCGTTGAGAACAAACAGTATTTTCTTGTAACTGGCTGGCATCATCAAAAGATTGATCGACGACAGAAGCCCAAATTTCCGGCCCCAAATGACGAATGTTCGTCGAATGATCGTCGAGGTGTCGCGACTGAATACAGAACTCAGAGCACAGAAGGGAATACAGAGAAGGAAGGTTCTGAAGCTAACGCTTCAGGCGGCGATGCGCCGAAGGTCGTTTTGCCTCTCGACGCGAGGACGGCCCTTTTCCGTGACGGGCTTTTGATCGTCCGTGAGCTGACGGGAAAGCCAGAGGGGCCGAGCCGAACCCTTGTCGGCAAATGGCTGAAGGCCACCAACGACGACGCCGCCGCCCTCCTGAACACGCTTCGCCGCGCCGCTGCTCTTCGGCCGGCAGATCCGATGTCATGGATCGAAGCCGCAGTGAAGCCGCGCTCGTTCGAGCAAGACGACGTTTGGGCAGGGGTTCAGGTCTGATGGCCGACATCACCGAAATCAAGCGCCGCCTCGCAGACCGAGCCCAGGCCGTGGCCGAAATGCTTCTGCCGAACGGCCGGAAGAACGGCCCCGAGTGGGAGTGCGGATCAGTCAACGGCGAGAAGGGACAGAGCCTCAAGGTTCATCTGTCGGGCACCAAGGCCGGCGTCTGGTCCGACTTCAGCGCCAGCCAGGGCGGCGATCTTCTGGACCTGTGGTGCGCTACACGAGGCATGACGCTTCCCCAGGCGCTGGACGCTGCTCGGGACTGGCTCGGCATCAGCCGGCCGGAACCATACCGCCAGCCAGACCGCGCCTATGTGCGACCTGAGAAGCCGAAGTGCGAACGGCTCTCGGATGGTCACGTTCTCGATTATCTCACAATCACCCGGGATATCCCGGCAGCGATCCTGGCGGCTTACAAAGTCTCTCAGCGCGGCAACGAGATCATCTTCCCGTTCCTCCTGCCGGATGGCGTCCTGGCGCTCGCCAAGGCACGGAAGGCCGAAGATGGGGCAAAGCCGATGCCGACCGCTCGAGACTGCGAGCCCATCCTGTTCGGCTGGCAGGCGATCCCGGACACGGCTCGAGAAGTGGTTATCTGCGAGGGTGAGATCGATGCGCTGTCATGGGCTGCCTACGGCTATCCGGCAATGTCGGTGCCGTTCGGAGGCGGGAAGGGCGCGAAGCAGCAGTGGATCGAAAACGACTTCGACCGGCTGGCGCGCTTTGAGAGGATCTACATCAGCACGGATATGGATCAGCCAGGCGAGGACGCCGCCGAAGAAATCGCCTCAAGGCTCGGCCGGCATCGCTGCGTTCGCGTCCATCTCCCGCACAAGGACATCAACAAGTGCCGAACGGAAGGCGTCACGGCAGAGGGGATCAAGCACTGCATCGAAACAGCCAGCACCCTTGATCCCGAAGGTCTACGCAATGCCAGCCATTTCACGGATCAGGTAATCCACCTGTTCTGGCCGGCACCTGAAGATCACGTCGGCTATGCCACGCCATACAGGAAGCTCGAGGGCAAGCTGTTGTTTCGCCCTGCCGAAGTGACGCTGTGGTCGGGCTCGAGCGGCGCCGGCAAGTCTCAGATCCTTTCACACTGCATCGTTGACTTCGTGGCCCAGGGAAGCCGGGTTTGCCTGTCCTCGCTCGAGATGCGGGCCGACCAGCTTCTGAAACGCATGGTCAAGCAAGCCGTAGGCGTTGACCGCCCGACTGCACCCTATATCCGCAGCTCGCTACGTTGGCTCGACCAGGGGCTTCTCATCTATGAGCGCGTCGGCAAGTCCGGCGTGGAAGGTTTGCTCGAGGTCTTCGACTATGCCCGCGCCAAGTACGGATGCGACCAATTCGTGATCGATAGCCTCATGCGCCTTGGCATCGCCGGCGACGACTACACCGGCCAAGAAAAGGCGATGTTCGCCATCGTGGATTGGGCCATCCGCCACAACGTCCACGTCCATCTCGTCGCGCATAGCCGGAAGGGCGAGAAAGACCGCGGCGGCGCACCAGAAACGGAAGACATCAAGGGCGCGATGGAGATCGGCGCCAACGCTTTCAACATCGTCACCGTCTGGCGCGACCGGAAGCGCGAGGAAGCCCTCGGCAAAGCTCAGTCGGAAGATGAGCGCAAAGAGATCGAGGAAAAACCCGGCGTGATGATGAACATCGCCAAGCAACGCAACGGCGACTTTGAAGGCAAGATCGGACTTTGGTTCGACCAGGCCAGCTACCGCTACGCCTCCGGCCCGGATCGCGGCATCTGGCCGAAGAAATACATCCCCGACGCAGACACCCAGGCAGCTTGAGGAAGCAGAGATGACAAGGACACCGTACCGCGTTCTCGACCTCTTCAGCGGCATTGGCGGGTTCACCTTGGGTCTTGAACGGACCGGTGGCTTCAAGACGGTCGCCTTCTGCGAGATCAACCCGGACCGACAAGCCGACCTGCGCAGCATTTGGCCAGGCGTGCCGGTCTACGACGACGTGCGGAGAATAACGGCCGCGGATGTGGGAGATATTGATGTCATCACGGGTGGCTTCCCTTGCCAAGATATCTCCGCTGCTGGAAAGCGGGCAGGCATCGCAGGAGAGCGGACAGGCCTTTTTTCAGAGATCATTCGACTGGCTGGCGAGCTACGACCCAGCTTCATCATCCTGGAGAACAGCGCAGACCTGCTTACTGGAGACGGGGGAGCTTGGGCGCGACACGTTTTCGGGCAGCTGGCCGCGCTCGGGTACGATATCGAGTGGCACGTTATACCGGCTTCCGGACTTGGTGCCCCGCACGTCCGAGAAAGAGTCTGGATCATTGCTACCCACGCCGGTAGCGGCTTCCAAGAGAACAGGCGGCACAAGCTCTATCTTGGACGGCGGTTCACACGCTCGGGCGAAGCTGCGGCGATTGTTGCCCACCATCACCGTGAACGGGAACTACAATCAGGTTGGATCTTCGTTGACGAGCGGGGACGGGTTGTACACGACCCTGAACGCGCTTGGCCTGAAGGCTGGATCGAAAAGCTGTCATCGCTTCGCAGCCTGGATGATGGGCTACCCGCAGGACTGGCTACTGCCGCGGCCCACCGCTTCGGAAACACTGTCGTCCCCCAGATCCCCGAGCTTATAGGCCGCGCCATCCTCGCAGCAGATCAACGGAGCATAGCCGCATGACCATCCAACGCTATCAACGCAAGCGAGTAGAAGTAGAGGCCGACATCCACGCACTGCTGACCGAGGTTCAGTCGGCGCTCGCAATGGTCATCAGCCCCGACGCCATCAAGAACACAACGAGCCTTCAGGCTTTCGCCCAGCTCACGGAGGTCGAGAAAAAGGTGCGGGACTTCCTCGCCACCTATGAGCCTGTGGAGAGGGGAGAGGGGGAATTGGACGTGCTGTCCATTCTCAAACTCGCCCGCGTCGATCAACTCGATCTCACCCATGAGGCCAAGAAGTTCCGCGACAGGGCTAAGAAGACTGACGGCGTATGGAACATGCGAAATTACCGTTACGAGCGATGCGCCGAGCGGCTGGCGTTGACCGAAAAGGCGATTGCCGAGCTGATGAGCCGGAAAGGTTCTCCCCATGCATAAGCGAAAGAGAAAGGGAGGGCGGCCGAGAAAGGTTAATGCGCCCCGCGAGGCGAGCGGCAAAGTGTGCCGGAAGTGGTCAGCAGCAGAAACGGAACAATCAGCTTTGGAGACGGCAGTGACGGCACGTATGCGGCATCATGGGGTTGATTGGGACAAGGCCAGAGACCCGCTTTTGGGAACGTTCGTCGGCAGGCTTGCTCAACTTGGGGTTATCGGGGGCGGCATCAGCATGGAGCAGTATAGGGCGGCGCAACTCTATCTGGAAACGCTCGACGCCTGGCACCGGGCCACAGGGGCGCCACAGAACTTCAATCAGCCACGGCCGGAAGGCGAGGGCAATGGAGATTGGGAAGCCTTCGTGAGATCGGCAAAGCAGCAATATGCGGCCATGCGCGAGGCTCTGGCGGATCTCCAAGTGACAGGAAGGACGCCCGCTCCGATCGCCGCCCTTGATGTTTTGGTGGTGCGCAACGTCGAACACTGGCCGCTTGTGGGCGATCTTCGCATAGCGCTCAATGCTCTGAAACGACATTTCATTGACGGGCAGAAAAAAGCCGCTTGACAGGTTTGCGCGAAGCGCAATATCGTGATGTCCGTAACTCAATAATCGATTCTTGCGCCCGGACACCAGATGTTGCGGGCGCTTTTGATTCTGGCGGGTAAGAGCGCCGGTGCGCTCCTCGGTCTCATACGCCGATGCAGGCTGTTCAACTCAGCGCCCGCAACCAGTTAGACGCGGCAGACGGACAAGGCTTAGGCCCGTGAGCTGATTGGGAAAATGCGGGAGGCTACGGCCGATTGACCGCTACCCTGATCGGCAAGCCGGGGTGGGAAGCGAGTGGTCTAGTCCGCATCTATCAGTTCGGTGTGCGGCAGGCAGTCTATGCGGCTCGGCACGAAGAGCGGCTGCTTGAGAAGGGCGGGGATACCCGCTCGTTCCCACACCGATTCAGTTCAAGCCAGCGAGCTGGCAAATAGGGCAGAACGATACGGCATATGCCCCGCTCGGCTTGAACTGCGGCGCGCGCACTAAGGCCAGCGTCGGCAATGCGGATGGCAGTGACCCGTTGAAACAAACCAAACCTGCCGCCTCGGCTCCCTGCCGGGGCTTTTCTTTATGGAGAGACGGATGAGCGCTTCATCGGAAATGCCGCGGTATCGTTCGCACAAGGAAGTGTGGGCGCTGAAGATCGCATCTGTCGACGGAACGACGCTCACGTTCGAGAAGAGCGGCTATGCGCCTCTGGACGTTGGTGCTGAATTCATCGAGCGGCACAAGCCAGAAGCTGGCGGCTACTATGTCGTCTACAAGGACGGCTACAAGTCGTTCTCTCCCGCTGAGCCTTTCGAAGAAGGCTACACCTTCATCACCAAATCGATGGGTGGTTGATATGCCAGCGCACGACTACGCCCCGCACATGCCGATTGCGCCCATGCTGCGAGACATCCCGGCTCTGCCGACGCCGGATCATGCTGACCTTGAGCGCCGTGTGGCGGATCTTGAGGAGCGCGCCCGCAAGCAGGACCGCGAGGCTATTGCCCGCGACCGCCTGAAGGCAATGGGCCTGGTTCTTCCGGCTCGCTCCTGATGGAGTTCGAGGGAGCATTCAAGTTGGCGCTGGCATTCTACGCGGCGGGCATTCTCGCCGTGGGTCTGTTCCTTGGCTGGCTTCTGTTCGCCTAACCCTTCTCCTCATAGAGGCATGAGATGACGCGACACCAAGTCTTCGCTCTTCTCGCTGTCGTCCTCACCATAGCAGCTACAGGCATGGCTCTAGGATATGGCGCGGTTCTGTTGGGAGTGGGGTGAATGCCAGCAGGCAGGCCAACCACCTATGACCCGAGATATTGCGAAGAGGTCGTTGACTTCATGTCGCAAGGCTTTTCGCTGACAGCCTTCGCCGGCCACATCAGGTGCGCAAGGTCGACCATCAATGAATGGATGGCGGTACATGAAGAATTTTCGGAAGCGGTAAAGATCGGACAAGCAACTCGCACGGCGAAACTTGAGAAAACGCTGATAGACGGCGAGACCGGCCCGAAGGTTACAGCTCACATCTTCGCACTGAAGAATGCTGCTCCAGAAGAGTGGAAAGACAAGGTTCAGCAGGAACTGACAGGCGACGGCGGCGGCCCGATCAACCACAGCCTGCAAGTTACGTTCGTCAAGCCAGGGGGATGAACATCGAATTCCCGGACAAGATGCAGTTCTTGTTCGATGCGGCTCGATACAAAATCCTCTACGGGGGACGCGGAGGCGCGAAGAGTTGGGGAATAGCTCGGGCGCTTCTGGTGCTCGGTGCCATGGACCCGCTGCGGGTGCTCTGCGCTCGTGAGATCCAGAAGTCCATTCAGGAAAGCGTGCATCAGCTCCTGAAGGACCAGATCGACGCTCTAGGGCTGAACGAATTCTACGAGGTGCTTCAGACGGAGATCAGAGGGCGCAACGGGACGCTCTTCATCTTCGCCGGACTGAAGCACAACGTCGACAACATCAAGTCCAAGGAAGGCATCGATATCGCATGGGTGGAGGAGGCGGCGAACGTCTCCAAGACATCGTGGGATAAGCTGATACCGACGATCCGCAAGCCGGGGTCGGAAATCTGGGTGTCGTTCAACCCGGAACTGGACAGCGACGAGACTTATAAGAGGTTTGTCCTGTCGCCCCCAACCGGCGCGAAGGTCGAAAAGCTCAACTGGTCCGACAATCCATGGTTCCCTGAAGTTCTACAGCAGGAAATGGAAGACCTGAAGCAGCGAGACCATGACGCCTATCTGACGGTGTGGGAAGGCCACTGCAAGCAGGTCCTCGATGGCGCGATTTACGCGAACGAGATCCGGGCAGCGACAGAGCAAGGGCGCATTGGCCGCGTGCCTTATGTGCCTGGGGTGCCGGTTCATACCTTTTGGGACTTGGGCCGCGCCGACAAGACGAGCATCTGGTTCATTCAGGTGGTCGGCTTCGAGTTTCGCGTGGTCGATTATTACGAGAACAGAGGCTACGCGCTGGATCATTACCTCGGCATCCTGCAGGGGCGGGGATACGTCTACGGCGAGGATCACTTGCCGCACGACGCGCAGAACGAGCAGCTCGGGGCCAAGCGCACGATTGAACAGCAGATGCGCGATATTGGACGGAAGGTGTCCATCGTTCCGAAGATCGGGGTGGCCGACGGCATCAACGCCGCGCGCACTGTCTTCGGGCGATGCTGGTTTGATGAAGAGAAGACGGCAGACGGTCTGACCTGTCTGCGTCGCTATCGCTACGACGTGGACCCTGACACGCAGCAATACAGCAAGAATCCGCTTCACGATGAAGCCTCGCACGGGGCGGACGCCTTTCGATACTTCGCCGTGGCGATGGAAGAGCCAAAGACCGCCAAGAAGAAGAAAGCCGCGCTTGTTCGCGCTGGCGGCTGGATGGGTGCCTGATGAACGATGCCGTAAACGATAAGCCCGAGTCCAAGACAAAGGACGGCGGGGACGACATCGTGCGCGAGGCCATGAAGCGCTATGACCGTGGCTATGAGCGCGAACAGACGAACATCGAAGAGGCATACGAGGATCTAAAGTTTCGCGCCGCTCGCACGCATTCCGACCAGTGGGATGAACGAGCCCTGAAGATGAGGGAGGCAGAAGGGCGCCCCGTCCTCACCATCAACAAAATACCGGAGTTCCTGAATCAGGTTACCGGCGATATGCGCCTGATGCGTCCGGCGATCCAGATCGTTCCGGTTGACGATCAGGCGGACGAAGAGACTGCCGATATTTTCGCAGGCCTCATCCGCTATGTGGAAGGGCGTCGTTCATCAGAGGCGGCATACTTCGCGGCCGCCGACAGTCAGGTGGCATGCGGTATTGGCCACTGGCGCGTGAAGCATGAGTACGCCAGCGACAGCACGTTCGAACAAGAGCTGTTGATTGAGGGAATTGAGGACGGCGTTTCGGTCATTTGGGACCCTGACGCGATCCAGCCGACGCGCGAGGACGCCAAATGGTGCTTTGTCCCCGTCGACATGAGCCGCGAGGCGTTCGAAGAGCAGTATCCCGATGCTTCCGCCGTCGACTTCGGTGAAGGCGTGCCGGAGGGATGGTGCAGCGACGATCACGTGAGGGTTGCAGAGTATTGGGTGAAGAAGCCGATCAAGCGGCTTCTGGTGCTCCGCTCGAACGGTGACATCAACGACCTGACCTCGCTGGACAAGGACGACCGTGGCAGGGCTCTAGAATACATAATGCAGATGGACACGACGGCGCGGGTTGAAGAGCGCCCCGGAACGAAGGTGGTCCGCTATCTCCTGACGGCAAAGGAGGTCCTCGAGGGGCCTGAAGACTGGATTGGCAGGCATATCCCGATTGTGCCCGTCATCGGTCAGGAAGTTCGCATCGGCCGCGACCGCTATCGCCATGGCAAGGTGCGCTACGCCAAAGACCCGCAGCGCATGTACAACTATTATGCCGCCGCGCAGACCGAGATTGTGGCGCTTCAGCCCAAGGCGCCATTTGTCGGGACTGAGAAGAACTTTGAGAACTTCGAATCCGAATGGGCGAACGCCAACAGCGCCAATCAGCCATATCTTCCGTACACCCCGGACCCGGCGAACGGTGGTCAGCAGCCTTCGCGCACGACGCCTCCGGTAAGCTCGCAGGGGCTTGAGCAAGGGCTTCTCCGCGCCTCCGACGATATGAAGTCGGTTATCGGCATCTATGACGCCTCGCTCGGCGCCAGGAGCAATGAGACCAGCGGAAGGGCGATTGAAGCACGGCAGCGCGAGGGCGATGTAGGCTCGTTCGTCTACATCGACAACTTCAACCGGGCGGTGCGCTATACCGGCGAAATTCTCGTGGACCTGATCCCGAAGATCTACGACACGGCCCGCACGATCCGCATCCTTGGCGAGGACGGCAAGATTGATCAGGTGCAGATCAATCAGCCTGAAGGACAGGCCATTGATGGGGAGGTGTCACGCGTCCTCAATGACGTGACGATCGGTTCCTATGACGTGGTTCTGAAGACAGGCCCGGCGTTCTCGACACGGCGCGAGGAAGCGCGCGAAGGGATGCAGACGTTCATGCAGGCGAATCCGGCTGTTGCGCCGCTCATCATGGACATCATGGCGAAGAATCAGGATTGGCCGAACGCCGACCAACTCGCCAAGCGTGTTCGGCACATGTTGCCCCCGCCCATTCAGGCGGAGGAGGCTCAGGAATCGGGCGACCCGAAGGCCATGCAGGCCGCGCAACAGGCGATGGCGGCTGCACAGCCACAGCAAGACCCGGCCGCAGTCGCCGCAGCTGCCAAGGCCGAAGCAGACGCGCAGAAGACGCAGTTGGATATGCAAGTCCAGATGATGAAAGCGCAGGTGGATGCCCAGCGCGATCAGATGGACATCGCTGCGCGGGAGCAAGAGCTCGCGCAGAAGCAGCGCATTGCAGACGTGGAATACGAGATCAAGCTTTTGGATCTCGACATCAAGCGGCGGCAGATGGCGAGCGCCATGCAGTCCGCACAACCCCAATCCGTTCAGTAAGGACGCCAGACCATGCCACAGCCTTTTGAGCCGGTGACGGCGCAGGGTGCCTTTGAGGTGACCCCGAGCGATACCGCCGTGTTCGTGCGTCGTCCGGCGGCGCTTTACATCGGTGGTGCGGGTGACGTGTCCGTGGAAACTCAGAACCGCGACGTGGTGACGTTTGTGGGCGTTCTGGCGGGGTCCATTCTGCCGATCCAGTGCCGGAAGGTGCTTGCGACGGGCACCACGGCAACGGCCATCGTCGGTATGTGTTACGGCACGGTGCAGGAAGTCTGATGCTGACGGCCTGCCTTGCACTCAACTCAGTGACGCGAGCGCATGGTGGAGGAGGGGCGGCGCCTGATCCCGAGCCAATCAGCCAGTGGTGGACGCCGAATGCCTTTCTGGATTTCGACCCGCAGAACGACCGCGTTCGCCTGGATGGTGTGAACTATACGCTGGCGGAGGCGGAAACGGCGGGTGTCCTCACGCCTGTTACAGGCGGCGGCTATAACGTTGCCGCGCCGGCCGGGATGACAAGCTTCTGCGTCCGAGGCACCGGTGTGGCGAGCTCGTCTGCTTCCATCTCGACGCTGGAGTTTCTGTTCAGTGCCGACGACGGCAACACCTCCGAGACCGATAACTTCGTCTACATCGGCCGGCACAGCGTCTCCAAGATCCGCACTGCGGTGACCACAGGCGGCTCTACGGTTGCCACGCTCGACCCCAACGGCACGGCCTTCGCGAGCATGCAGATCAACGTGGCGGCGCGGTTCAAGGCTAACGACTTCGCGGCAAGCGTTGGCGTGTCGGGTCCGACGATAGACAACCTGAAGACCGATACAGCGGGCGGGCTGGCGACCATGACCCGTTTCACCCTCGGCAACCGCTTCGATGGCCTGCGCCCATGGAACGGCAGCATTGACCGCATCGTGATCTGGACCGAGCGCGAGTTGAGCAACGTCGAAGTCGAGATGCTTTCCGGGTACGGCCATGTGAAGGGCTTGGGCTATTCATGGTGGAACCGCCCGCAGGCCATCACGCGGCTCGGCAAAACCTATTTCGTCGGCATCAGCTATCGAGAGCCCGGCTCGCAGTTCATCGTCCAGATGGATCAGCGCGGAATCGTGGAGGACGTGTTCCGGCTGACTGCCGGCGTCTATGGTCTCGATGACCACTCCACCGGCTGGGTCGACTTCCTCCCCGATGGTCGCCTGATTACCGGCTACAACGGCCACGGCGAGGATGGAGTGTCCCGTTTCCGTCGGTCAGCCACGAACCAAGTGGGCGACCTCGGCGCGGAAGTGGAAGTTTCGGCGCTGGCTGATGTAACTTATGACCAGTTCCACCAATGGGCCGGCCGCCTGTTCTTCGTCATGCAGGGCGGCAGCAATCGGTACTGGGATGTTTTCACCTCGGACGACGATGGCGACACCTGGACGCGGCGCAAGCGCATATTCGAAGGCGTCAGCGCCAGCAGCGGTATCGGCAACTGGTACATCTATCCAGCCGAGGCCGACGAAAGCGGCGTGGTCACCTATTACACCCAGCAGCATCCATCCAACAGCAGCAACCTGATCAAGCGGTTCTATCTCGACCTGACCAATGGCGATGTGCTGGTTTCCGGGACGGTGCTCGGCAACATCTACGATGATCTGCCGAACACGCCAGTGCTGGATGACACTGAGTGTGAACTGGTCCGCACGCCAGAGTCAGGACATTCCCAGCGCCTGCTTTCAGTGCGTGCGGATGGCAAGGCCATTGGTATCTGCGATTTCGTCACGGCCGACAACAGCAGTCCGATGTACAAGGTTTCCCTCGAAGGCGAGGGCGGCTGGACTGAAAGCGACGTGGTGGCGGCAACGCCGAGCTTCAGCCCGACGAACAACCCGACCTATTTCCCCGGCTTTGACTTCGCACAGGAGCCGCATGACGGCATCCGCGTCTATCTCGCTCGGTACACCGACGGGTCGGGCAAGCTGGAGCGGTACGACAGTGCTGACGGCGTGACGTTCACGGCCACCGAGCTGGTGAACACCGGAACCAATTCCGCCCGAGCCGCGCGTCCCGTGTGCCCGAAGGGCGCGACCGCCGACATGGTTGCGATTTTCCAGCGCGTGTCTGGCCACACCGACTTCACCAGCTGGCAGATGGACGTTCTAGCCGTCCTTTAGGAGCTTCACGCAGGCAGGCGCACGAGGTGCCAGCCGCGATGATGAGCAGCCGCCCACTGAGGCGGCTTTTTTCATGGACCAAACATGACAGACGAGGATGACATCCAGACCGACGTGCAGGACGCCAATGGAGCGCCGGCCGAAAGCGAACAGTCTGACGCCAAACCCGAAGCCGAGATTGAAGAAGGCGAGGGCGAGGCGAAAACGAAGACAGAGGACGAAGGTTCAGAAGACCGAGCCGACGACGATGCAGACGAGGAAGATGACCGCCCCAAGCGCCGCCGTTCTGGAACGGAGCGCCTGAAGCGTCAGATTGCGGAACTCCGCGCAGAGCTTGACCGGCGCTCAACAAGTGCTGGCGGCCAGGACAGCGGGATCTCAGTCGACATTGGGCCGGAGCCGAAGGAAGAGGACTTCAAAGACGACTTTTTCGCATATGAGCGGGCCAAGACGGTCTACGAGATGCGGAAAGCGGCGGCCGAAGATCGGGCAAAGGAAGCGCAACGCGAAATCCACGCCCGTCAGCAGGAGCATTACCGCCAGCTCGGAGAAGAATACAGCGACCGCGAAAAAGAGGTGCGCCAGCATCTCAAGGATTACGACGCGGTTGTAACCTCTTTCAAAGGCGAGGTGTCGAATGCCGTGAAGCTCTTGATTGTCGAGAGCGATAAGGGCCCGCACCTCACGTACTACCTCGCAAAGCATCCCGAGAAGGTTCGCGAACTGAACGGCATGACCGAACGCGCCGCTGCGCGGGAAATCGGTCGCCTTGAGTCCCGCCTGTCTTTGCCAACCCCGAACAAGCAAACCAAGGCACCACCCCCCGGCACCAGTCTGAAAGGCGGCGCGGCTCCCAAGAGCCCCGAGTCCGACCTGGATGCCTGGCTGAAGAAAACCTACGGGTGACTGCCGCCATTCAAGGTTGACAGACCATGGCGAATACCACGCTTACCGCCTCCATCGTGGCCAAGGCTGCGGTGCGCATTCTCGAAAACGAACTGGTGATGGGCAAGCTCGTCTACCGGGGCTACGAGGATGAATTTGAGAAGAAGATCAACGGGTACGAGATCGGTGATACCATCACCATTCGCAAACCCGCGGACTTCACCGTTCGTGATGGCGCCGTTCTCGCGGCGCAGGATGTCACGGAAGGCAAGACCTCCCTCACCATCGACCAGCGCAAGGGCGTTGACTTCAAGTTCACCTCGCAGGAACTGACCCTGAACATCGGTGAACTGTCCGAGCGCGTGATCCGGCCGGCTATGATCCAGTTGGCAAATGCGGTCGATGTGGATCTGATGTCCCTTTACAAGGACGTCCCCAACTGGGTCGGCACGCCGGGCCAGACCATCGACAGCTTCAGCGACTTCTCCAAGGGTCCTGAGCGACTGGACGAAATCGCGGTTCCGCAGGACTCGCGCAACTCCGTCCTGTCGCCTTCGGATCACTGGGCACTCGCTGGATCGCAGACCGCGCTGTTCAACAACAGCATCAACGGTCAGGCATACCGCCGTGGCGCCATCGGCATGATCGGTGACGTCGACACCTACATGTCGCAGAACGTCCCGACGCATGTTGTCGGCCCGCTTGGTGGCACTCCGTTGG
Source organism: Agaricicola taiwanensis (assembly GCF_014635245.1). Taxonomy (GTDB): domain Bacteria; phylum Pseudomonadota; class Alphaproteobacteria; order Rhizobiales; family Methylopilaceae; genus Agaricicola; species Agaricicola taiwanensis. The sequence goes on from NZ_BMCP01000001.1 coordinate 1,276,147, forward strand.
TAAACGGCGCGGATCAGGATGTGACCTACGCCAGCGTGAAGGACACAGGCGTTCAGACGCTCGTGACCGATGGCTGGACGGCTGCTGCGGCCGCTCGCGTCAATGCCGGTGATGTGTTCACCATCAACGGCGTCTATGACGTGAACCCGGTCACCAAGGCGGTTCTGCCCTTCCTGAAGAAGTTCACGGTGGTCAATGCCGCGTCTTCTGATGGCTCGGGCAATGCGACGATTACGATTGCGCCCGCGATCGTCGCCTCTGGTGCATTCCAGAACGTTTCTGCCGCTCCGGCTGACAATGCCGCGCTCACCTTCATGGGCACTGCATCGACCGGCTATCGTCAGAACATGGTGTTCCACAAGAACGCCTTCGCAATGGTTGCCGTTCCGCTCGTCTCGCCTCCGGGCGCGGTCGATGTGGGCCGGCAGAGCTACAAGGGTCTCAATGTTCGCGTCATCCCTGTCTATGACGGCGTGAACGATGTGTCCTCGTGGCGCCTGGATATCCTCTACGGCAAGAAGACCATTGACCGGCGTCTGGCTACCCGCCTTAGCGGCACGGCCTGAGTGGAGAATTAGCGAAGGGGCGGCATCTGCTGCCCCTTTTTTAATCCAGCCACAGAAGGAAACCCCGACATGGCACAGGAAAAGACCACGCCGACCTATGGCTATGCCAAGGACGGGACAGCCAAGCTGTTCCACCTGAAGGAAGGCGAGAAGCTGCCGGCGGGCTATGCAGACAGCCCGGCGCACTACGACACCAAGGACGAGAAGGCGACCAAGGAACGGGGCGAGGATATCGACCCTGACCGCGTGCCGCCTCGCATCGATGAGAACACGGCGGAACTTCCCGAGAAGTGGGAAGACCTGCCCTGGTTTGCCCTCAAGAAGCTCTGCATCGGCCGCACCGGCGAGACGCCGAAGAACAAGCCAGATGCAATCCGCCTGATCAAGGCCGAGGGCTGACCCCATGAAAACCCGCACCGAGTTGATCAAGCATGTTTACGAGTTGATGTTCGGCGCGGGCACCCTGTCGGCTGAAGAGAGTGAGGCCATTGAGGAGCAGATCAACCCGACCATTGCCACCCTCAACACCGATAACGTGATTTCCCTGGCGAGCACCGAAAGCTTTGATGACGCGGTGTTCATCCCCCTGGCGCAGCGCATCGCGATCAATGCGGCGGCTCCGTTCTCCATGCCGCTGACGGTTCTGGCGGCCAAGGGCGTCACGAAAGACGGTTCCGAGGCCGCCTTGCGCCGTGCGGCGCGCGCCAAGTCCGGCAAGCGGAATCTCACCATTGAACCCTGGTGGGGGAACTGCCGATGGCGGATATAATCTTCCCCATCGAGACAGCGCCGGGTGAGCGCCCGCACGAGAGCGCCGGCCGCCTCATCAATATGTATGCGGAGAAGCTTCAGGAGGGCGCCCGCTGGTCGTGGCTGCGGAGGCGCGTTCCTGGCCTTCTGAGGGCCCTTGCAACGGGGCATGGGCCTTGCCGGGGGCTTCTGGAGGTGAACGGCGGGCTATTTGGCGTGTTCGGCCAGAAGGCGATCTATATCGTCTCGGCGGACGGCGGCTACTCCATCACGATCCTTGACGGCGGGGCGCCGGAAATTGAAGGGATTGTCCCCGGCACCGACAAGGTGTTCATCTCGCGGAACAACAAGGCTCCAACGCCTGATGTGGTCCTGACCTGCGAGTCTGGCGACTACCAATTGACGCTTACGAGTGTCACGGAACTGAACCCGGAGAACCTGCCGCAAACAAATTCGGTGACTTACGGGGCGGGGTTCTTCTTCTGGACCATTCGCGACGGCCGCTGCTTCGCGTCGGGCATCAACGATGTGACGGTGAATGCTCTTGATTTCACGACCGCCGACGCGCGGCCGGACGGCCTGTTGCGTGGGGTGTTCATTGGGGATCGCCTCGCCCTCATGGGGCAGAACTCCATCCAGTTCTATCAGAACACGGGTAATCCCGAAGGCTTCCCGTTCTCTGCCGGTCCTGTCATCCCTCGTGGTCTCGCGGGACCCTATGCGGTCGCCGGATATGAGAACGGATGGACGAACGAACTTATCTGGGTCGCAGACGATAACAACGTCTACATCCTGAATGGAAACACGCCGGTTCGGATCTCGCCGCCGTTTCTATCGCGTCTTATCGAGAGGGTGGGCGATAAGGCGACACTTGAGGCGGCGGTGTTCTCGCATGGACCGCATGCCATCTGGTCGCTTTCGTCGCCGGACTGGACCTTCCAATTCAACCTGACCACGCAGAAATGGCATGAGCGGCACAGCTATGGTCTGCCGCGCTGGCGGGCATCGCAGAGCGCCAAGGCATTTGATGGCTGGATCGTGGGCGATGCCTATGGCGACAAGCTCTATTTCGTGAACGATGCCGTCTTCTCCGAGGATGGCGAGCAGATCGTCGGCGTTGTCGAGAGCGCCCCTCAGCACTCGTTCCCGTCAAACCTGCTGTTCCCGAGCGCGCACTTCGACATCGGAACCGGGCAGGGAATGGCCGGCGGGCAAGTCCCTATCGAGACCAACCCCATCATGGATGTGTCTTGGTCTGACGATGGCGGCAACACATTCAATCCGCCCCGTCGCGTCTCCATCGGAAAGCAAGGCGAATACTCCAGGCGCGTCATGGTCGCGATGTGCGGGAAGACCAAGGGCAAGGGCCGCGTCTGGCGCCTTGCGAATGCCGACCCGGTTTATTTCAGCGTCTTCGGCGGCGTGACCGATCCAGTTGAATTGGGTGCGTGATGTTCGATTCCGTTCCTCCTCATTCCTCCGCCTCCATTGTCGATAGCGAAGGAAGGCAGACGCCGGAGTTTCTGAAGTACATCGCGAGCGTTGAGCGTCGCATCCGTGAGCTGCAGGCGGCCGTCGCTGCGCTGACGCCGCCACCTGAAGAAGAACCTACTCCTTAAAGGACGTCCTGACATGGCATCTCCATTTTCTGGCACGGCGGGTCGTAAGGCGGCCAACTTCCTTGCCGCAGAGCTTGGCACAGCCGGGAACAGCGCCCGGAAGTATCTCGATGATGCCTACTCCACGGCCGAGGGGCTTTATGGGGATGCCCAAGAGCGGTTTTCGCCCTTTGCTGGGCTTGGAACGCAGGCGGCGGGGATCTACGGCGATGCCATGGGGCTTAATGGCCCTGGTGGCAACGAGAGGGCAGTAGCCGCGTTTCAGACCGGGCCGGGGTACGAGTTCGCGCAGGACGCAGCCGCAAAGGCGGGAGCACGAGCCGCAAGTGCGGGCGGGATGCTGAACAGCGGGAACGCAATGATCGCTCTTGCTGATCGATCACAGGGCATCGCTGATCAGGAATATGACGACTGGCTCAACCGGATGTCAGGCCTGACCTCAATGGGTGCGCAAGTCGCCGGACAGCAGGCCGGGCTTGATACGGGTCTTGCCGGTCTCGGAGCCAATATCGCGCTTCAGAAGGGCAATCAGGATCTCCAGGTTGCGCAAGGCGTCGGCCAGGCAGGTGCTGCAGGTCTCATGGCAGGTCAGCAGGCAGCGGCGAACCGCCTTAACTTCGGCATGAGCGCGCTGACCGGGCTGGGCAATCTGGCTATGGGAATGTTCGGAGGCCAGGGCGGCGCTGGCATGTTTTCTCCGACCGGCGCTTTTGGGGGTCGGTGATGAACATAAGCGTTCCCAACTTCGGACCTCCCGCCGTTGACTTCAGCCCACTGGCGAACCTCGGGGCAACCCTGGGCGGGAGCATCAAAGGATGGCGAGATGAACGCCAAGCCCGCAATGCCTTCGCCAAGGGCGTGGACTACTTCCTCCCAGAGCAGCAAGCGATCTCGACATCGCCGCTGGCAGATCTCGGAACGGCTGTCCCCGCGTCACTGACCACCGAAACGCCCACGCCGCAGCAGCGCGTTAACACGGCCCACGCGGCCTTTGCGCAGCCGCAAGGGGGGCAGATGGTCAGCAATTCGGCCATCGCCAGGGGGATCATGGAACTTGCCCAGTCTCGTGGGCTCGATCCTCTGGATATGGCTACAGCCATTTCGTATGAGACAGGCGGCACCTTCGACCCAACCAAAGCGGGCCCTACCACTCAGTATGGTAGGCATCGAGGGTTCATTCAGTTTGGTGAACCTCAAGCGAAACAATACGGTGTTGACTGGAGCAACCCAGTTGACAGCCAGCTCGGCGCAAATGGTGCCATCGGGCGTTATCTTGATGCGACTGGCGTAAAGCCCGGGATGGGACTCCTCGATATCTACAGTGCCATCAATGCCGGCAGGGTAGGTCGGTACAACGCCTCCGATGCGAACAATGGCGGGGCTCCTGGGACTGTGGCCGATAAGGTCAACCAGCAGATGGCGGGCCATAGACAGAAGGCGGCGCGCTTGCTTGGCATCGACCCAAACGCAAGCAGCATGACCACGGCCTCTCCGGTTTCAAACACCCAGGTCATGGAGATCGCCGCTCAGGCTCCCCGCGTCACCCGTGAACAACTGATTGAGCTCGGCAACATGGGTCCATCCGGACGTGCCATGGCGATGGGAATCCTCAAGGACATGCGCGGCGGCCAGGCTGATTACAAGGTGGTGGGCAATGACCTTTTGCGCATTGGCCGGGATGGCTCAGTGACGGTTGCTCATAGCGCCGGCGCAAATGGTGGCAATGTCAATCGTGGCCTCAATCCACAATATGGGGTGGATGCGAACGGAAATCCTGTTCTTCTGCAGCTCGGCGCCGATGGAACCGCGGTTCAGACGCAGCTCCCGGAAGGGGTCACGCTGTCCAAAGAGCCGATCCGGCTCGATGCGGGAACGCATTTCGTTCTCCTCGATCCCATATCGCGGCAGCCCATCGGGCAGGTTCAAAAGGATCTCGCGGGTGCGGAGCGGGCTAAGGCTGAGGGCAAGGCCGAAGGCGAGGCTACGGCCAATCTCCCGAGCACTTTAGCAACCGCTGACAACATGATCTCCACCATCGACGGTGTGTTGAACGACCCAGCATTGTCGAGCGCCACAGGTATCATGTCCTGGCGGCAGGCAGTTCCCGGCACTGAGGCTTATCGGTTTGGCGAGCGCGCCCGTATGCTGGAAGGGCAGGCGTTCCTACAGGCATTCGAGAGCTTGAAGGGTGGCGGTCAAATCACGGAAGTTGAAGGCCAGAAGGCTACTCAGGCAATTGGCCGCCTCAGCACCTCGCAGCGCGCAGAGGACTACCGCGCAGCGCTCAAAGAGCTGCGAGACATCGTTCAGGCAAGCAAAGCAAGAGCCCAGCAGCGCGCCGGGCAGCAGCCAGCGGCACAGTCACAGCAGGCGCCGAAGAGGCTGCGATACAATCCCGCAACGGGAGCGCTTGAATGATCGAGGTAGAGGGTCCTGACGGAACGGTTGTCGAGTTCCCGGACGGAACGGACAATGCCACGATCACAGGCGTGATGCGCAAGCAGTTCGGCGGCCCGCAGGAAACCAGCACCGGGCAGGACGTGGCCCAGTCGTTCGGCTCTGGTCTCGTGCGAGGCGCTGCGGAATTCGCCATGCTTCCGGTGACGGCGGGGCGGTTCTTGCAGCGTCAGATCGATCGCGCAGGAGAGGCGGTCGGCATTGTCACGCCCGAAACAAAAGCGCTCCTTGAGCAGGCTTCGCCAGTCACCCAAGCTTTGACAGGTATTCAGGACAGCGCCCGACAGACCATGGACGCCACCCTGCACAAGCCTGAAACCACGGTGGGCGAGTACGCCCGTACAGTCGGCGAGTTCGCCCCCGGCCTTCTTGGTGGAGGCACGAGCCTTGCCGGCAGGGCGGTCACTCAGGTCGCCGCGCCTGCCATCGGGTCCGAGACGGCAGGGCAACTGACCAAAGGCACTGATCTTGAACCGTGGGCGCGCTTCCTCGGGGGGATTGCCGGAGGTGTCACGGCTGCGGCAGGATCTCGGGCAATTACGCCCGCGCCATCGTCCCCGGCACGGGAGGCAATGGTCAATACGCTCGCCAAAGAGGGCGTGGAAGTAACGGCGGGACAGCGCACGGGAAGCCGCAATCTTCAGGCCATCGAAAGCGAGTTAGGCGGGTCCGCTGGCGCAAACTTCATGGAGAGGCAGGCAGAGCAATTCACGCAAGCGGCGTTGAAAAGGGCTGGGATCAATGCCCCGCGCGCCACGCCTGAGGTGATCGATGCCGCCTTTACCGCTGTCGGGCAGAAGTTCGCGGACCTTTCCGCCCGTAACCAGTTGCTCGTGGACAACAAGCTGTCCAAACAGCTTGCGGACTCGCTGCAGGAGTATGGGAAGAAGGTCGCGGCGAGCCGTCAGTCACCCGTGGTGAGCGAAACCCTGAATGATATCGTCACTGCGGCATCCACGGCAGCCAACAACGGACAGGGCATCCCTGGCGCTTTCTACCAGAGCCTTCGGTCTGATCTCACCAAGGATGTTCAGGCTCTCAAAATGTCGGATCCCAGCCTGTCCCAAGCACTCCGAAAGGTCCGCGATGCGCTGGATGATGGAATGGAGCGCTCGATTTACCGAACGAACCGGCAGGACATGGGCGCGTGGCGCGAAGCGCGGCGGGAGTATGCCAACCTGAGCGTCATTGAGGACGCCGTATCTCGCGCGGGTGCCCAAGCGGCGGAAGGCCTAATCACCCCGCAGGCCCTACGCGCTGCGGCGGCAAAGGGGAACAAGCGCAACTACGCTCGCGGCAAGGGTGATTTCAATGAGTTGGCGCGAGCGGGAACCGTCGTCATGAAGCCGCTGGCGGACAGCGGCACCTCGGTGAGGACGCGGGCGCAGAACCTTGGAACAACGCTTGCGTCAGTCGCAGGTGCAGGCGTTGGCGGGCATATTGCCGGTGGTCCTGGGTACGTTGCCGGCGCATTGGCTGGCGCGGCTATCCCATGGGCTGTGGGGCGCGGCGCACTGTCAAACCTCGGACGCCAATATCTCGGCAATCAGGTCCTCCAGAACCAGGCTGCACCACTATCGCTTGAGGACCTTACGCGGAATCTCGTGACGCTCCCCACGACGACGCGAGAGCGCCGATAGTCCTCGGCTGATCCACATAGTGGCGGTCGCAAAGGCCAGAACGGTGAGGGTGGCGCCCATAAAGGAGGCGCCGGCGGTCATGCCATCTGCCGGATACCCATTATCGAGCATGTCTCGGTAATAGAAATACGAGGACCCGATAAAGATCGCAATCTGAGCGATGTAGTGAAGAGCCTGCATTCATCCCCCCAAAAACAGGAGCATATCATGGAAGGTATCGCCCATCTAATATCACAGAGCGAACGCCAGAAGGCCCTTAAAATAGCGTCCGAACTCGCCTATGACCGCGATTCCGGACGCAGAGTCTTGCAGATGGCGGCGAGGATTGTCGAGGATTGGGCAGTCAGCCCTTCTGGCGTTCTTGCCGAAGAGCGGTCAGCTCCAGCCGTATTCTAGTCAATTCATCGACTAGCTCTCGCGTCCAGATCCAAGGGTTTCCTTGGTGGTCTACTGGGCCAAGACGGCGTGCTCTTTCTGCACAGATGGTCTTCGCCTGTTCTTCAATCTCGTCCATTTGATTCTTCCCCAGCTAGTTAGGGGAACATCACATCAGCCTTAGAAATAAGAGTCGAGCCCCGGCCAGAACCGGGGCTTTTTCTATGGAGCCGCCATGGCCTATCTCTTCCCCAGGGCAGGAACACAGATCACCAAGCAGGGGCAGTATGTCCCCGGTGCTCGGTTGTCGTTCTTCCTTGCCAATACTGGAACGCCAAAGGCCGTCTATACCGACGACGCGCTGACGGTTCCTCATACCCATCCTGTCCTTGCGGACGCTTATGGCGTGGTTCCGGCGATCTATCTCGCGGAGAACGATACCTATCGTCTTCGTGTCGAGGACAGCAACGGCGTCGTTCTGGAAGACTATCCGATCATCTACACGGATCAGGAGGGAACGGATAGCGGCGGAGGTGGCGGAGATATCCCTGATGGGGCGCTGCTGGCGACCGGTGATATCGTTCTGGTCTACTCGACCGCAACCATTGTCGGCCGCGTCCTGCTGGACGGCTCCACTATCGGCTCGGCAAGCTCCGGCGCTGATCGTGCCAATGCTTCCTATGAGGCTCTTTACAAGTTCCTTTGGAACAATTCATCGGCAGACGAAACGCCCCTTGAGGTGATCGGCGGGCGTGGCGCCACGGCGGATGCTGACTGGAGCGCCAACAAGCCTCTTACGTTGCCGGACTACAGCGCCATCGGCCCCATCTATGTGAAGGTCTGATCATGCCTAAGATACTACCCGACCATGTGATTGACTTGCAGACCTTCCGGGACACGATGGCGTTGCTTCCCGCAGCTAAAGGTCTTGTCGTCCGCAACAATGCCAGCACGCCAAACACGAGCGTCGATATCGTGGCGGATTATGCCGTTTTGCTGGGGGATGCACCAACGGCAACCTCTGGCCTCAGTGCCCTGTTCTCAGGGGTTGATCTAACCATCAACACGACCACAACCGGCGTCAACGGCCTGGACGAGGGCGCCAGGGCCAGCAACACCTGGTATCACCACTTTCTGATCTGGGGGGATGGGCAGGATGTTGCAGGGCTGTCCAGCCTTTCGCCTACGGCACCAACGCTGCCGAGTGGGTACACCCATCTTCTTCGGGTCGGAGCCGCGAAAACCGACGCATCTGGCAACTTCTCCAAATATGTACAGCGCGGGAATGTCGCCCGGTTCGGACTGATGAGGCAGCTCACGAGCGGTGCCCAAGGCAGCATCGCAACACCAACCTTCTCAACTATTTCACTGTCTGGGGTTATCCCCACAACTGCGCAGAGGGTTCTTGGAACGTTGCGCGTGATGGCGTTCTCCACCAACCAGGCCGGTGTGGTCGCCCCCAACAGCGGCTACGGTTCGGCAGATACCGGGGTGAATTATCCACCGTGCATTGTGTCAGGATCAGGCGGCACAAGCTATGGCGTCAACGCTGTGCCATTCGATTTCCCTATAGAAGACGGCAATCTGTACTACGCTTCCAACGTACCGACGAGCAGCACCATTGCATCTATCCTCTCATGCAGCGGCTACGTCGACAGCGTGAATGCGTCATGACGCAGTTCGGCCCGCTCCCTCCTCAGTCGAACCGCGCCGATTTCATCATGACGGTTGATGCTGCGAATGATGACGGCACGCCGCTCGACATTACCGATAGCCAGATCTTCGTCACCCTCTCGGATCATCTGGGATGCGCCAGGGTTCAGGCATCAACCTCTGATGGCCGCGTGGTGAAGGAGGTTCCCGAAAATGGCGAGTTCTCTATCACCATCCGCGCCGACGCCTTGGCCTGCCTTCAACCGGGCAATTATCGCCTCGCCATCGTCTTCAAGGACGGCGCCGACACCAGCCAGCCCTACGAGGGCGATCTTCCCATTTTCGAGGGCCCGCGATGAGCGTTCATAATCTGCGCCTGTCTTTCTCCACGGGTCGTCGTGGCTTGCCCGGAGCAGCCGGCGTGCCGGGCCGGGCCGCAACGATCAGCCAGATATGGAACGCCGCGGCTGTCACGGACGCGGATCCAGGCGGCTCTCATGTGGCGGCGAACACCACCAACCTCGCCGCGATCGCGTATCTTTATTTCGATGACCTGGAGGAAAGCGGTGCCGTCGTTTCGGCCATATGGGACGGCCTCGATGACACGGGCAACACCGATAACCGGGGTCAACTTCATCTTCAGGACACCACCAATCCCGCCAAATGGCTGCGGGTGCAGGTAACGAGCACCGTCACGTCTGGCGCAACCTACCGCAAGGTTCCGGTGAGCCTCATCGCCCGTGGCGCGGACTTTGAAGATGGCGATATTCTCGCGATCGCATGGTATCCCGTAGGCATCGGGCAGACAGCAACGGTTTCCATTGGCACGGTCACCGACGTCGATTACGAGGGGCAAGCCGCTGTCGTGAATGTCGGCACGGCGGGCGATGCGATCCTTGATTTCACGTTACGTGCTGGGCCAGAAGGGCCAGAAGGACCGCAGGGGCCTCCCGGCTCTGGCGACGTGAGCAGCGTCGATGTCTCAGGCGGCACGACGGGCCTAACCACGAGCGGCGGGCCGATCACATCGACAGGCACCATCGAGCTAGCCGGCACACTGAATATCGCCAACGGTGGCACTGGAGCTACGTCCGCACCGGACGCTTTCACCGCTCTGAAGCAGCCCGCGACGACCTCAGCGACGGGCGTTGTTGAACTGGCGACCAATGCGGAGGTGCAGACCGGCACGGACACAACAAGAGCCGTTACGCCGGCTGGGCTTACGGCCAAAGAGGCGACAGCAGTCCAGTGGATCGGGAACACGCCTGATCGCATCCTGACCACCGATGTCGTGTGGACCGAGGCGGACTTTGAAGCCGTAGCCTATGCCGCAACCATCACGCTCGATTTCGGAACGGGCAACTTCAACAAATCCGTCGACCCGGTGACGGGCAATTTCACGCTGGCAAACCCCTCCAACGGTAAGCCGGGGCAGGTCTTCATCATCGCGATCAAGCAGGACGCCACGGGCAGCCGGACGATCTCCTATGGCACCAACTGGAAAGCACCGGGAGCGGTGCTGCCGGCTCTGTCCACCGCAGCAAACGCGCAAGATTACATTGTAGGGTTCTTCAGGTCGTCCACGGTCGCCGTGATCACCGGAATCCTCAAGGCAGTAGCCTGATGCTGCCGGGAATCATGCCCATCCACACAATGTTGGAGAGGGAGCTAGACGGAGGTTACACACCGCAGGCTGGCAACAACGTCAACTTCACCACCTTCAGCCGTGGCTGGTCGATCCCGAACAATGCACAGATCTTGGCGATCAGCGTTTATGCGAGTGCCGCAACAACAGGTTCTCTCAAGATCGCCCGTCGAGTGGCCGCCGGGCAGTATGAGATTATGCTGAGCCAAGCATTTTCCCATGCGGGGGCAGGCTGGCAGCGTTTTGAGTTGACTGCGCCCTATCTCGTAGGGTCCTCAGACACCTACTATCCGGGCGTCTATGTTTCATCCTCTGGAATTTCAGTTAACTCCCCAACCATACAGGTCGCAAACGGCCGCAAAGTTGGAGATCAGTCAGGCAATACGACTGGATGGACCGAGGACACAGACACGACGATGAAGAACCCAATCCTCCGTATTCATTTCATTCCGTGAGGCGCCATGTTCATCGTTCAGAATCAGGCCGGCTCACTTGTCGAGATTCAGCCGGGCAGCACCATCACGTCTAGCGGCGCGCGGCATCCATGGATGATAACTGAACTATGGCCCGACGACGAATTGGAGGCCATCAATGTTTGGCGCGTCTCTCCAGCCAAAGTGCCAGATGGCAAGATCGTGACTGGCTACACCTTCGTCATGGGGGAAGACGGCCCGGAGCAGGTTTTGGATCTTGCCGACGCACCGGCGCCGGACTGCGTGTCTGCTTTCCAGGCTCGCTCTGCCCTGCGCCTCGCAGGCCTTCTAGATGCCGTAGAAACGGCCATAAACTCAGCCGATGAGCAAACCCAGGACGCCTGGGAATACGCGGTTGAATTTCGCCGTGACAGTCCGACAATCGCCAGCATGGCTGCAACCCTCGGGTTATCCGACCAAGAAGTCGATGATCTCTTCACGGCGGCAGCGCAGATCACCGCTTGAAGTTTCTGTCAGCCTGTTATGATTGGAGAATGGTAACTGTCCTGTCCAAGCCCAAACACCGGGCCGTCATTCATGCCGCACTCCCTTCTGCGCAGCTTGTGGAGGGCATCAAAGACCTGACTGGCGGAGAATGTCTGATCGCCTACGGGACGGGCGTAATTGTCCCGCCCGACGTGCTGGCACGATATAAGAGAGCCTATAACCTCCACGGCGCGTCTCCCAGCTTTCCAGGTCGAGATCCGCACCATTGGGCCGCTTATGAGGGTGCCACTCAGTTCGGGGCCACTGCGCATGTCATGACGGCCCTGGTAGATGACGGGCCTATCGTCGGAACGCTGCTGGAAGATGTGCCAGCCGGAGCCACACCCGATGATTACCGGGCCGTGGGCGAAAGGACGATTGCCAAGCTGTTCGCGGATCTTGCGCCAGCCATGGCGCGCGGTGAGCTAGCTCCCACAGGCATGCAATGGGGACCGATTAAGCGAGCCAGATCGCACATGCTGGCCATGTTCGATTTCGCGGGCCTTCCGCCGGACGAAGTTCAAAGACGACGACGAGCGTTCAAGGGGTTTGAAGCCCACTTCAAGACAGCACAACCCGCCCTCTGAGGCGGGTTTTTCTTTGCCACAACATCCGCTTCCGGGCGGTTTTTTGATTCATGGAGCCTGCCAAATGGGCATCAACCGAACGACGCTGTTCACCTATCTCCGCCGTGCTCCGTTCGGCGGGAAGCTCACACAGGCGCAGGTTGAAGGCGTCGAGGTTATTCTTGATGCCTTCGAGAACGAGCCGATGGAATACACCGCCTATGCCATGGCGACAGCGTTCCATGAGACGGCAGCGACGATGCAGCCGATCAAGGAGCGCGGTGGGACCGCCTATTTCACACGGATGTATGACATTAAAGGCCAGCGGCCGGCGAAGGCCAAAGAGCTTGGCAACCTGACGCCCGGCGATGGGGCCAAATACGCGGGGCGGGGCTATGTGCAGCTCACGGGGCGCGCCAATTATCAGCGGGCGTCCCAGGTCGTCGGCGTTGACCTGATCAAGAAACCGGATCGGGCCATGGAGCCGGACATTGCATCCAAGATCCTGCACGATGGCATGATTGAGGGATGGTTCACCGGCAAGAAGCTGTCGGATTATTTTGGCCCCTCCGCTGTGACCAATCCCGTGGGTGCCAGGAAGATCATCAACGGCACCGACAAGGCCAAGCTGATCGCCGGCTATTACGAGCAGTTCCTTGGCGCACTCAAAGCCGCAGAAACAAGCACGCCGCAGCCAACTGATGTTTCTCCGGGGCTGGCGCAGCCCGATGACGTGAAACCCTCTCGGTCAGGCTCCCTGTGGACCATGGCCGGGGGTGTGGCGACGGCAGGGGCGGGCGCCCTGACGCAGGTCGATAATGCCTTCTCCCTGGCGGCCATCATGATCCCGCTCGTGCTGGTGATCGGCGTCGGTGTCTGGCTGGTGGCTTCCGGCCGGATCGAGATCAAGCGGAGCCACGCGATATGACGGCGATCATCGCTTGGCTGACCGGATCGACTGTCGGGCGGTATGTCGCTTCTGGCCTTCTCATCGCGGCGGTCGTCGCCGTTGCCGTGTGGCGCATCTTCGCCGCGGGCAAGAATGCCGAAGCCGCCAAGCAAATCCAGCAGTCCCTCGAAAACCTCCGCACACGGGTGAAAACCGATGATGAGATTTCGCGCCTTTCTCCTGATCAGCGCCGTGAGCGTCTTCGTGGCTGGGTGTCAGACGGCAAGCAGTAGCTGCGACGGGTGGAGGCCAATCCGCCCAACGGCTGACGATGTTGATCATGTCTCCGATGGCTTGGTCGCTCAGATCCTCGCTCATAATCAGCAAGGCTCAAAAGTCTGCGGGTGGAAGCCATGAGGCCGCTTATCATCATCGGAGTGGCGGCAACCTTTCTGTGCGGTCTGGTCATCGCCTGTGTGCCTCGCGGCGAATCCCTAGAAGAGCGTCGTGCGGTCTATCGGGAAGGCTTCAAGGCAGGCGCGATCAAGACGGCGGACGAGAACAAGACCGCCTATGCAGCGGCACGGCGAGCCGAGGACGCTATAGACCTTTGCCACGGGAAGGGGGGGGAGTGGCTGACGCACCAGGCGCGGTGTGACCGCTGATGGAGGCACTGGCGGGAAAGGCAGCAGCACAATTCCTAGACCAAGGGCTCCTTGGCGCCGCCATCCTGATCCTGCTCGCGTGCGTGGTGGCCCTATGGCGTGGATCGAACAAGACACAGGAAGCGCGCATCACAGACCTGAAGGCCGGAACCGAAACGCTCAAATCGCTGGATCTGCAAATGACGGTGAACAACCTGAAGCTGGACAGCCAGGACGGGCGCTTGCGCGAAATCGAAGGCCGCCTGCGCGATATGGACGATGCCCTCCGCGATTTGGGGCGCAGACGATGATGGGTCTTCGGGACTGGTTTTCATCGCCAAAGAAGAGCCCCAAGGACGAGGCCGAACGGCTGAGCCGTGAATATCGAGAAGCTGCGTCCGCTGTGAACGACAAGGCGCGCAAGGCCGCTGAAGACCGCATCAACATGATGGCGGAAGCCATACAGTTTCGGAGTGTCCGGCGATGATGAATAACCCGATCTTCCTCGGGGCGTCAGTGCTCATCTTCGCTTATGTCGTGCTGAGCCTTCTTATCCCGCCCGATCTGTTCCGGGCTATGATGGCCTCCCCCATGGCGATCTTTGCCGCCGCTGCCGCTGTGTTGTGGTCGGAGGGCGCTTTCCGCGTCGTCAAGGAAGGCAAGATAGACCCTGCGCGGCGTGCAGTCCTGGGGCTGTTTCTGATCGCGGCAGGAGCGACTTTCGCGAGCTTCTACAGCCTCGTCTTCAACATGGCCGGCCGTCCTCCGTTGTGGACGCAATATCAGGTCTGGCCTATCCATCAGGCATTGCAGGCGTGCGGGTTCTATCTTGTGTGTTCGAGCCCGCAGGATGCGTTGTCAGCCCTTCCGCGCCGTCGCTTCTGGTTCACGGTTCTAGCGGGCGTCATGCTGTTTCTGGCGGGCTACGTCGTGGCCTCGGCAGCTCCTGATGTGCCGCCGCTGCCCGATCTGTCGGGCTACTGGCGATAATACCCGCCGGAGAACCGAGCCCAATCCTTCGCCTGACCTAGCCGTACCATCTCAGCGGCGATATCCTTCCCGCCGATGAAGCATTGCGCATTGATACGGTCCCGGCTGCGCTTCGGTGAGCGACCATCGCAGACGCTTCCTTGGCTGACCGGGATGCACCTCACGCGCTTGCCCATGATCATGCGATAGAGGGCGCGGCTTGATGCCGGTCCTGCCCTGTGGTGGCTTTCCGGGGCCTGAATGCCGCAGATGCGTACTGGCTGCTGTTCAAGCACGAACGTGTCGCCGTCGCGGATGTGGGTGACGATCCCTTCCAGGGCGAGCGCCGGTGACGCCAGCATGCATGCCAGGGTCACTACCATGCATGTTCTCATTTCTCGGGGATCTCCAACACCGTTCCAGGTCCAACCCAATACCCTGCCGACATTCGGGGCAAAACGCTTCGCACCAGCTTGTTAGCGTGCCTTCGGCGGTGGTCCAAGTCTGCCTCGATAGCCCTCTTATTGGCCTCATAAATTTCCTTCGACCGCGCGGAATCCCCAAGAAGATCAGATGCGATGCTTCTGAGAGTATCGCCCTGCTTGACGATGTAGACCCGCTTCATTCGTGTTTTCTCTATCCCTGCCATGTTCCATATTTGTTCTCATGGCGGGGAGAGAGTCAATCGGGACGTAGCAGGCGCTCTCGAAGATGCTTCCAATAGCCTGCGCCAGCTTCGCATTCGCTGTTCGGCGGGATCGCATCAAGCCCGTATTGCCGCTGCATCATCTTGCCCGCCGCGCCAAAGTTCTTCGGCGGTTGAAGCATATGCCCTCGCGCACCTGCATCGGAGAGAAGATCGAGAACGGCAACGGGCGGGACTTCTGGCAAATCAATCAAAGCGTCGTTGAAGGCGATGATCTGCCGCCACAGGCGCTCGTTTTCCCGGCGCAGTGCCTCCTCACCCATCCTTCTTGCTCCTGAGTTCGCGTCCCATTCCCTATCCTAACCCGAATCCTAGACTCACCTGAATGGACACAAAGCCATTCAGAGACGTGACGTTACAGACCCGCCAGATCGGCCGATATCTGGTCATCGCCGATACAGTAAGAGCGTTGCGTTTCCTCACCGACGAATGGCCCGGCGAGCAGACGGACGAGCGGCAAGCGGCGGAACTGATCTGCCGCGAGGTGTTGGAAGGGAAAGAGCCTCCTGAACTTGCGAGGCTCGCCCTGGTGCATGCCGCCAAAGCGTCAGGCGTGTTCATTGCTGATGATCCGAGGCCGAGGCGGTGAGGGAGGACTGCACGTCCTTTAGGGCGCGAGCGTGGTTCTCTTTGGCCTGAGGGTCGAGCTTGTGCTTGGGCTGGCTGTGCCGGAGCGCGCCTTCTGCCATCCGCAATGCCGAGCTTTTAGCCTCCAACGCCTTCTCCAGCCTCTCCACTTTGGCTTCGGCGGCTTCGAACTTGCCGCGAACGAGACTTACCACATCCTCCGCGTCTGGCTGACCGAGCCCCAGTATCGTGCAAATTGCTTCCGAGATGCTGTGCCAGTCTTCGGCCCATTGTTTCCACTCATCCCGTTCCCTGGTGATCTTTTCCACGTCCAGCGCGGGCTGTGGTTGGGCGAAGAGGGGAAATGCGCCGAAGTCGTCCTTCCAGCATTGAAAATACGCCTTTGGTCCTATGTCGGCGATATGACGAACCCACATGAACGGCTCTTGCGCTGCGAGGCGTGAGAGTGCGGCGGCAACATCCTCCAATGTGCTCCGCAAAGCGCCACTGATTTGGATGCCGGGTAGAAGCCAAGACCTGACTTCCCTTTCCAACTCCACCAGCCCCGCTACCTCCGCATTCACACGATGCGCTTGCGTATCATCCGCGCGAGGCGATGAGCAATCAGGGCAAGGGTCAAAGCCACCGTTGCTTCCCGAATAGGCCCGCGTATTTTCCACGACGCCGGTCCCGGTACAGGTCTCGCATTCCTTCCTCACGTCCACGCGAGGCGATGGCTCAGACACTGCTTGTGAGGCGAGGGCGGCGGCAATAGCGTCGTAGGCAAACTCAGCAGCGTTCCAATGCGTTGCGCCGGGTATCCGGTTGCACAGGCCAACAGCTTTGAAAATGATCTCTTCGCGGTCAGGGAGCGCCTCCACGTCCCCGGCAGGCTTGGAGGCGGATAGGTAGGCGGTGATGGCGCGAGTTGCCGCTTCATCCGCAATGATGACGCTCTCTTGGGACAGGCCGCTGGTCAGAAGCGCTTCGCGAACCGCCGATATGATATCGAGCCTCTCAAGCTTCGCTGCACGTTCTAGTGTCATGATGTCTGTTCCTTGTTGAGGGCGCGGGCGTCGAGGTCGAGCGGACCGAAAAGGCTCTCGTAGCTCTCGCGCAGTCCCGGCGACCAGTTGGCTATGTCTTCGACAACGCTGGCGAGTTCGACCGCCAGCCAGTTAGGATCGAGCTTGTCGTGGCCGTCACCCATCAGCCTTGCTCCTTGGTTGCGAGGGCGCGGATGGCGTCTTCGCAAATCCGATAGACCGCATCCTCGCGGCTGATATCGATGACTTCGAACTGCGCGTTCAGGAGGTTCCGATGTAACCGAATACGGTTCGCCGCTTCCTCCCACGCCTCGGCCTTCGCATCACTGATGAGGGCGGGGAGAGCGGCGGTGAGGGCTGCATGCATCGAGAACTTGTCGACGCGTCCGAACTCGAACAGTTTGGCCATGGCCGCCTCCACGGCCTTTTCCATGGTCATGGCTGGGGGCTCCTTGAAAAGATCGAGGATGGCCTGGAGTGGCGTTCCGGCTTTCATCGCGCGCAGATAGCGGAAGCCCTTCCGCGTAAGGCCCCGGCTGCCCATTCCGGGAGCGGTATGGCAGATGAGCCGATGCCCAAGGAGGATGCACGTCATGGTGTATCCGGTGGAGTAGCCGAAAGCGTGTTGCAGCACTCCCTCATCGACCACTTCGCGCTTGGTCATTGAACCGAAGTTGCCACCGTGAACCCGCTCGATTTCGGCGTCAGAAACAATGTCCGTCACCTTCTCCATTCACGCCTCCCCTTCACGTTGCTCGGGCTTGGGCAGGACCAAGGTCGGGTGCGCCCTCATGGCTCTTTCTGAGACGGCATGATCGCAGCTACCAACGCCGTCGAAGCCCTCGGCAACGCAGATCGGGCAAGGCAGCCAAGGGTATCCAGGAAGTGCGGTTAGAAGCGATTTTGGCTTGGTTGGCTCCATTCACGCCTCCCCTGAGAGAGCACGGCGGCCGGCTTCGGTCGGAACAAAGCCTTGCGTTTGAAGGAAGCTGCCTTTCGGGCCCCAATCAAATTCGGCCAGGCCGAGATTTACGAGCGCCCAACCGCAGCGGTTAGACTGAGACGTTCCAAAACCTGTTTGGTGCTCGACGAATCCATGCTCTACCAGACGCTCCCCGTATCGCTTCTGCGCCGCCGTCAGCTTGACCTTCTCCCCCTCTGTCAGCTCAGTCATGTGAGCCTCCTTGAGAGGTGCCGGACACCTCGTTCTTGTAGCGGGTGAGGGCTGCGTCAGTCGCGCGATTTGCACGATCGCAGAGATCGAGGTTGCCATCCCACCATTGACGCCATATCCGCTCGCCATCAGGGTGGCTGTCGCGCGTTAGGCCGCCGTAGTTAGGCCCGTCTCGCTCGTTATCAGCCCAAGCCTTATGCAGAGCCAACGCCTTCGCCATGTCATCCAAGAGGCTGTCGCGGGTGGTGAGCTTCGCCTCCAATTCTTCGATGACACGACCACGCCGATCCATTTCCGCCGCGATCTCGTCAACGCTGGCGCTGCGAGTTGTGGTTGTGATGCTCATAGCGCGCCCTCAAATAAATGCGGGTGAAGGCTGCGAGCCGACTCCTCAAGCCACGGCGCGCGATGAAGTATAGTGATTGGCCCGATATCGTAGCGGACAGCATTCGCCAGCCTGAACCGGGCGACATACCAGCGCGTGTAATGTGACCATGTATTCCACCGCACCCATAGTATTTCGGCCTTGGGGAGACGACCTATAACGTCTTTTGGTATCGCCATTTAATCGGCTCCTGTCGGTCCATCGAAGCCGCCAGCGCGATTATCGCTAGGAACAGGCTTCGTGATGGCGGAAGGCATCGGCTGCCAGCCGAGCGGGATGTGGAACTTAGAAACAGGGCCACCAGCCCAAGTCCATTTCTGCTGGCCGGTGTCCTTGTCGATCAGCATCAGAGCTTCACCAACGTGATCGCCAGTCGTCGCAAGGATGACGTGCTCATCCTCAGGTGCGGTATCAATCGAGCGCCACATCTGGCCCTCCGTGTCGCGGGTGGTGGGGAGAAGGGCAGAGCGGGTGTTCCAGGCCCGCTGCATGGCGGCGGCATCTCTCCAACCATGCGACTTGACCATGAAACTCGATAGACTGAGGCTTTCGACCAAATACTCTGGCGCACCAATGTAACGCGTAGATGCCGATACCACGGGAGGCTTGCCCGTGAACGGAGACGGAAGAAGCTCCAGACCGCCCCAATAGGTGTCCGTTTCGTCATCCTCTGTCAGACGCCACTCAAGTGTCGGGTGAACCGACCGCCGGTATCCGTTCCAATCCGAAAACGAGGGCCACCACTCAGCGTCGGCGTAACCCATGCCGCAGAGCGCGAGCTTGTCCGTCCATTCAGGACGAAGCAGCATGCCAAGTATCTCTCTAGGCTCAATCCGCCACCGATACTTAGCCTTGGTGTCAGCCGGCCGCTCGACGGCCCACCGCGTCCACTTCACCTGGCTCTCAGTCATTGGAGCCTCCGGGGGTGGGGGTGGCGAGGATGCCGAGACCAGCAGCAAAGGCGCGCCGGAGAGCTTCGCAGCCCTCGTGCCCGACAGCGAAAAGCGCGGTGCCGTTCGACGGTGACTTGCCTTCTGAGCCATCCGGACGAATGAACCGGATCTTGCGCGTGAACAGCGCCAACTCGGCCTTGTGCCAAGCATCCCAGAACCATGGTGCTGACGTGCGATCCGGCGTCAGGGCAATGCCGTTGCCGTGCTCGAAGAACTTGTTGAGCCACGGCACGATGCCGTTGCGCCCTCCGAATGGAGGATTGAGCCAGACAAAGCCATGCCAAGGCTTATCGAGGCCGTCGGCGCTGTAGTTCATCGCGCAAGGCACATGTGCCCCGCCAATGGCAGCATTGGCAGGGTCCAGATCGAACCGGCACCCGAGAGCCTGGAAGATGTGCGGCGGCGTGTACCATTCATCGGAAGCGCCGGGCTTGTCCCAATACCCCATCGCCTACGCTCCCATCACGGGTGCGGAAGGAAGGGCGGTTGCATCCGAACCTTTCGGTGAAGTATTCGGTGCAAGATTTTCGGTGGAAAAGTCAGCGCCGGGTTTCGCTGAATTCTGACTGGTCGGAGTGATAGGATTTGAACCTACGACCCCCTCGTCCCGAACGAGGTGCGCTACCAGGCTGCGCTACACTCCGTCACCAGTGCCCGTGCTTATAGCGATGGCGATTTGAACCGGCAAGCCCTGTTGGAGAGGATGTTGCGAAGGACGATGACCTGAGCTATTCCGGCGCATCTGACGCGTCGTGAGACGTGATGGGGCGTCGCCAAGTGGTAAGGCAGCGGATTTTGATTCCGCCATACGGAGGTTCGAATCCTCCCGCCCCAGCCAATCCTCCTTCTGCCTGTCAGGCCTCGCGAACGGGCAGAGGAGCGACACCCGCTTCTGCGGCTGTGGCCTGCAGCGCCGCGATTTCCACCGGCCCATAGGGAATGCCTGATGTCAGCCGTTCGGCTTCCAGCCGGCCCTCGAATTCGCCAGGCATCAGGATCTCGTCGACGCCTTCGGCCTTGGGGCAATCATGGACCCGCTCCACAAGCACATCCATGCGGGCGCGGAAGGCCTCTTCCCCGACAAAGATGCCCGGCTTGATGGCGAGGAAGAAATGGCCGACATCCTGCGGCCGGTCATAAGCTTCGAACTGATTGCCGACATCGCCGCCAAAGGCTGAACCGGAAAAGACGCCGCCGAAGATATCCATCAGCATGGAGAGGCCAGAGCCCTTGGGGCCGCCGATGGGCAGCACCACGCCGCCATCCAGTGCGGCATTGGGGTCGGTGGTGGCCCGCCCTTCGGCATCGAGCGCATATCCCAGCGGTATCTGCTCGCCCCGCCGCGCGGCGCGGCGGATTTTCCCGCGAGCGGCAACCGCTGGCGACATATCGAGCACATAGGGCGTCTTGTTGCCACTGGGCGCACCCGCTGCGAAGGGGCTGGTGCCGAGCAGTGCCGCACGGCCGCCCCATGGCGGCATGGCCCGAGAGGCATTGGTGAACACCAGCGCCATATAGCCTGCCTCAACGGCCTGGAGCACATAGCAGGCCGCCATGCCGAAATGGGTGCTTCGGCGCGCGGCCACCATGCCGATGCCATAGGTGGATGCCATGTCGATGGCCTCGGCCATGGCCTTGGTCGCCACAACGAAGCCGAAGGCATTCTGGCCATCGAGCGAGCCGGCGACCGGAGTGGCCTTTTCGATCGTCAGCGATGGAGCGGCATTGATGAGGCCGGCCCGTACGCGTTTCAGATAGTGGGGCAGGTACTGCAGCCCATGGGTATCGACGCCGCGAAGATCCGCCCGCACAAGGCAGTTCGCCACAATGGCGGCATCGGCCTGGGGCAGCCCGTTGGCCACCAGCAGGGCTTCACCAAAGGCACGCGCGTCCGCCGCCGTGGCGAAGACACGTTGTGGAACCGATTCAGCGGCTGACATGGATTTCCTCCTCAGAAGTCATAAAGACGGGCGGGATTGTCGGCAAGGATCCGCTGCCGAACGGCAGGGTCGGGAACCCACTCAGCCAACCGGTTCAGTGCCAAGCCATCGTCTTCGGCCCGAAAGCCTGTTCCATCGCGGTGGGGCCAATCGCTGGCCCACACGAGGCGCTCGGCGTTGGCGGCGATCAAGGCGTGGGCAAACGGAACAACATCGGCGTAATCCGAACGATGAGAGACACGGTGGGGTGCCGAGAGCTTCACATAGGCGCGGCCGGTGGCGACAAGATCAAGCACCATGGAAAAGCCTGCCTGGTCCACCCCCGCAGCGGCTTCGGCCATGGCGAAGTGATCAAGCACCAGAGGCAGAGGAAGGCCACGAAGCGTATCTTCAATGGAAAGCAGGACGCGGAGCGGCGCATAGACCTGGAGATGCCATCCGCGAGGTTCGGCGAGGTGGACAGCCCGGGCAAGCTGCTGGCGCGCGATGTTCGGATCATCGATGCCGTGCGTACCGAGGTTGACACGCAGCCCGCGCACGCCCGCTTCATGCAGGCGCGCCAGTTCCCTTTGGTCGGCTTCTGCCAGTACAGCGACCCCGCGGGCGCACCCGCCAAGCCGCTGCAGGGCATCCACAAGGCAGGAGTTATCGGTGCCATAAACGCTCGGTTGCACCAGCACCACCCGCTCAAGGCCGAGCGCGGCCTGATGGGCCCGAAGGTCATCGAGCTCCACGGCGGCAGGCGTGTAAGCTCGCCCCGCCCACAGCGGAAAGCGGTCGAAAGGTCCGAAGACGTGCACATGGCAATCGCAGGCGCCGGCCGGCATGGGGAAATGCGGCCGGCTCTGGATGGTGCCGAGAACGCGTGTCTTCGCTTCGGTGAGCATCACGGCGCGATCTCATTGACCTGCCGGGCGCGCTTGGTCGCCTCAGCCAGCAGGAAACCGACGTCTGTGCCCGTCGATACATAGCGCGCGCCCATGCGCACGAATTCGGCGACGAGATCATCGCGTGAGGAGAGGCCGCCGACGCCGAGATATTTGCCATGCCTGCGGCAGGCGGCCAGGGCCCTCTCATAGGCCTCGCGAACACGCGGGTGGTCGAATTGCCCGGCGATGCCCATGTCGGCCATCATGTCATTGGTGCCGATCAGCACCATGTCGACGCCTTCCACGGCGATGATCTCCTCGGCGCGCTCCACGGCCTCGGCGGATTCGAACTGCACCACCACCATGGTGGCCGCATTCATGGCCGGCAGCCAGTCCTTGGCCGGAAAGCTGCGATATTGCAGGTGCGGCAGCCCGCCTCCGATACCGCGCTGGCCAAGGGGCGCATATTTGGCGGCGGCGACGACCGCACGCGCTTCCTCGGCCGAACGCACATCCGGCGCGATGACGCCGAGAGCTCCGCCATCGAGCGCGCGCGAAATATATTCGGGTGTCTTGGCGGGAACGCGGATGAAAGGCGCGATGCCTGCTTCCAGAGCCATCAGGCAGATCTGCCCGGTGGCGTCGAGGCTCAAGCTGGAATGCTCAAGGTCGATATAGATGGTGTCGAAGCCGGCGGTCTTGGCGATGCGAACGATCTCGACCTGGCGAACGAGCCGGACCGTCATGGAGGAGACAACCTCACCCCGCGCCATCTTCTCCTTCACATTGTTGCGCAGGATTTCCTTCAGTTCGACCGGCATCCGTTTCTCCCAAGGGTTTTGTAGATTGTTGGCACGCACTTTCAGCGGCCAGGCCATAGCTGTCCAATCATTTGGCGCCGCCGTGTCATAAGTGCTGTTTATGATCTGCCCCGCACTCATTATTAGACAGTAATGAAGCCGCCGGACGAAGCTCCCCCCTAACAAGAAGACCGTTGGGAGAACGTCATGAGTGAGGATTTGCGCCGCCGTTGCGCCGAAGCGAGGCACATTGGAACCGGCCCTGTCAGCGATGCCATGGAGCAGCTTGGCTTGCGCCGGGCCGTGGTGACTGACTGGCGTTATGTCAACCGGGAGCCCGGAACAGCCCTCGTCGGCACCGCCTATACGGTGCAGCAGGCACGAAAAAGCGCCAGTACTCCTCGTGAGGCCAATCTCACGCGCCAGCGCGAAGCCTCCTCAAAGCTCGCGGAGGCGGGCGACGTCGTCGTGATCGACGCCTACGGCAACACCGGCATCGGCACCTGGGGCGAAAACCAGTCGCTCATGGCGCAGAGCCGCGGCGTGGCGGGGCTTGTGGTGCATGGCTCCATTCGTGATCACGAGTCGATCAGGCAGTCCGGCTTCCCCGTACTCTGCCGAGGGTTTTCGCCGGTCGCCAGCCGATGGGACATGGAAACCATCGCCATGAACGAGCCGATCTCGATCGGCGGCGTGCCGATCCGGCCGGGCGATGTGATCTACGCCGATGGCGACGGTCTCATCGTGATCCCCAAGGAAGATGCGGTAGCGGTGCTGGAGCGCGCCCACGAACTGCACCAGGCGGAAATCAACGCGCGCGAGAAGAACTTCGGCCCGCGCACCGTCCCGGCGGCCTGAGGGGACACCGATGAAGATCTTCATCATCGATCCCTTTCACCATGAAGGCGTCGAATACGCCCGGCAGCACGCCGAGGTGGTTCTGTGGAACGATCCCCGCGTCAACAACTGGCCAGAGGAGGCCGATGGCGTGATGGTGCGCATGACGCCGATCCGCGCCGAGGATCTGGCCCGTGCCAAGAACGTGAAGGTTATCTGCAAGCAGGGCGTGGGCATCGAGACCATCGATGTGGAGGCGGCCAAGGCGCACGGCATAACGGTTTGCCGCACGCCGGGCGTCAACAGCGAGGCGGTATCGGAACTTGCACTGGCGCTCGGTCTGGCGGTCTCGCGCCGGGTTGTTGAATTCGACCGCATGCTTCGATCGGGCAAATCCGTGCAGCGCTCCAACTATCTGGGGCTGGAAGCGCTGGGGAAGACCGTCGGCGTCGTCGGTATGGGCAACATCGGTACGCGCACAGCCAAGAAATGGCAGCGGGCATTCGACACGACCATACTGGCCTATGACCCCTACGCGCCGGCGGATGCCTGGGCGGATATCCCGCATGAGCGGCTGACGTCGCTGGATGAGCTCCTGCCGCGCGTGGACATTCTGACGCTGCATCTGCCGTTGAATGACGAGACGCGCAACCTGATCGATTCCCGCGCGCTCGACCTGATGAAGGATACGGCGATCCTCGTGAACGTCTCACGCGGCGGCATCGTCGACGAGAGCGCGCTCTATCACGCGCTGAAAGCCGGGCATCTGTTCGGCGCGGGACTGGACGTCTTCGAAGTCGAGCCGCCCACCGCCGATAATCCGTTGCTGTCGCTGCCGACAGTCGTTGCCACGCCGCATGCCGGCGGCGGCACCCGGGAGACCCAGGCGAAAAGCTCCGAACTGGTGGCGCGCCAGGTGCTTGATGTTCTGGCGGGCAAGGAGCCGATCGCGCGGGTGGCCTAAATGAAAGGAACGGCGTGTCATCCCGTCACGCCGTTCCGCATCCGTCAGATCAGGCCGCCGCCCGGAAGCCCTCACGTCACAGGGCAGAGGCCGCCGTCGACGTTGATCGCTGTGCCGGTGATGTAGGACGCAGCGTCGGAGGCAAGGAAGCAGACCGCATTGGCGAATTCCTCCGCCTCGCCGAACCGTCCCAGCGGCACCTCTTTCGCGAGCGGCTTCAGATAATCCTCGTAGGGGACATCCGGCGCCGCCTTGGCATGTCGTCGTTCCCACTGCCCGCTCTTGATGACGCCGACGCAGAGCGCGTTGACGAGAACGTTGTGCGGCGCCAGCTCGTTGGCCATGGCCTTGGTCAGCGTGATGCCGGCCGAGCGGCTGAGGGTCGTCGGCCCGCTGGCGGGGCCTGGCGCCTTGGCCCGGGCGCTGACGACATTGATGATCCGCCCCCAGCGCCGGCTCTTCATGTAGGGCAGGACCAACTGCCCCAGCCGCACGGCGGCGAAGAGCTTGAGGTCCATGTCCGCGATCATGTCCTCCCGCGTCATCTCCTCGAACGGGCGGCGGAAGGAGCTGCCGGCGTTGTTGACGAGGATATCGACGCCGCCGAACTCATCGATCGCCGCTTTCGCGACCTGCTCGAGCTTGGGCTGATCGGTGATGTCACATGGGCGGCCGACAACGCGGCCGCCTCCCGTCGCGAGTTCGGCAACGGCTTTTTCAAGCACCTCCTCGCGACGGGCGAGGATGATGACATTGGCGCCGGACTGCGAGAGGCGGGCAGCGATGGCCTTGCCCAGCCCCTCGCTGCCGCCGGTTACGAGCGCGGTCCTGCCGCTGAGATCGAGATGCATGGAACCCTCCGTCAGAGCTCGCGCAGCGCGTTGAACTGATCGACGTAACCCGAGCCATCGATACGCACGCCGATGACCGTGGTGCGACTGGACTTGAGGGCCGCGGCGATGGCATCCTGCAGGCCATTTTCGCTGTCGACCACAGTGCCGTCAACGCCGAATCCCTGGGCGATCTTGGCCCAATCGCAGCCTCCGACATGGATGCCATGCGGCGGCAGCCCCTTGAGTTCCTGCTTGATGCGGATGAGGCCGATCTGCTCGTCGTCGAACACGATGACGATGATCGGAAGGCCCTCCCGGTTGGCGGTCTGCAGTTCTGCGATAGCCATGAGGAAACCGCCATCACCGCTGAAGGCGACCACGGGACGGTCGGGGTGGGCAAGGCGTGCGGCCAATGCGCCCGGCACGGCATAGCCCATGGAGCCGAGACCGTTGGAGGTGAGGAACTCGCGCGGGCCGTAGGACTCCCACTTCTGCACGACGAGCAGACGGCTGGCCCCCGCATCGCAGGTGGCGATGGTCTCACGGGGCAGGGCGGCGCGTGCAACTTCCATCGCCCGCTGCGGCGACAGGCCCTTGGATGGCGTGTTCAGCGCATTGACGACATCCTGCCGGAAGACCGCGGCCGACTTCTCGCCCCAGCCGGTGCCGGCGGAACACCAATCAGCGAGGCTTTTCAGGAGGATCTTCAGATTGCCGATGGCTTCCACCTCGGCCGGGACCAGCGCGTCGAGCGAAGGGGTGGCCGCGAGGGAGACCACGGGAATGGTGTAGGGCCAGGGCTTGGGCTGAAGTTCGACGGCATCAAGTCCTACCGTGATGATGAGGTCTGACTGCATGACGAGATTCCGCTCGATCAGCCCGCCGATGATGCAGCCGGCGCGCAGCGGATGATCCTCGGGGATCGCGCCCTTGCACTTGGAGGTAACGAGGACGGGTGCGCCAAGCTGCTCGGCCAGCGCCACCAGCTCGGCCGAGGCCTTGTCCCAGAAGACACCGAGGCCGGCGAGGATGATAGGCTTGCGGGAGCTGTTGATGCGATCGGTCAGCGACTTGAGGCCCGCCCGATCGGGCTCCGGATGCAGAAGGTTCGGCAGCAGTGTCGGCTCGGCGGCCAGCTCGCCCGCGGCCTTGGTGGTTTCGCTCTGCGGTACGTCGAACTGGACCGCGCCGGGTGCCGCTGCCGTCGCGGTGCGCATGGCGCGGCGCAGCTGTGAGCGGATGGTGCGGGCATCGATGGTGGTGCCCCACTTCACCAGGGGCTCATAGATGGCACGCTGGTCGATGCGCTGGCGCAGGCCGATCTCATGGGCCGGATTGGAATAGCGGTCGGTGATCATGATCAACGGCGCCCGGTCGAGGTAGGCATAAGCCGCGCCATTGACCATGTTGGCGGCGCCAGGGCCGCGCGTGGACAGGCACACGCCGGGTGCGCCGGTGATCTCGCCCCAGGTTGCGGCCAGCATGGCGCCAGCGGTCTCCTGCTTCATGAGCAGGAAGCGCATGTCGCGCTGGCGCGCGGCCTCCATCAGTTCGACGGATTCGCCGCCGGGATGTCCGACGATGAAGGGGGTGCCGGCTTCCTTGAAGGCATCGGCCATCACTTCGACGGTGGTCGACATGTCATTTCTCCTCCTGTGGCGCGGGCTTCTTGGCGCATCGGCCGGCCCGCTTCGGGTTTCAAGAATTCAGGCGATGCGGCGGCGCGGGTCGACCACGAGGTCACCCGGCGGCAGAGCGCCGCCTGCCAGATAGGTTTGCGCGTTGGTGAAGGCGCGTGAGACGATGGGCTTGAAGTTGTCCAGTGTTCCGCCGGCCGTGTGAGGCGTGACCACGACCTGATCAAGGGCGAGCAGGGGGCTATCCTTCGGAGGTTCGGATGAGAACGCATCGAGCCCGGCTGCGAAGATCCGTTCCTCCATGAGCGCCTGATGAAGGGCTGCCTCGTCGACCAGACCGCCGCGAGCGCAATTGATCAGGATGGCATCGCGCTTCATCATCCCGATGCGGCGCGCATCGATCAGGCCGGCCGTCTCCTTCATGAGCGGCAGATGCAGCGTGATGATATCCGCCTCGGCCAGAAGCTCGTCGAGTGGTCGGTAGTTTGCGCCAAGGCTTTCTTCGACCTCTGCGGGCGCGCGGTATGGGTCGTAGTAGAGGATCTGGGCTTCGAAACCTGCCAGGCGCTTGGCGACCTCGCGGCCGATAGCGCCAAGTCCGATAATGCCGACCGTTCGCCCGCCGATCTGACGGCTGACACCGCGGGCGGCCTCCTTATCCCAGCCTCCCTTGCGCGTTTCGCGGTCGAGATAGGGCAGCCGACGACAGGCCGCCAACATCAGCAGCAGCGTGTGCTCGGCCACGGGGATCGCATTGCCGGCCTGCAGGCGCGCCACGCCGATGCCGCGGGCCGCGCAAACATCCGTGTCGATGTTGTCGATGCCGGCACCGAGCTTCTGGATGAAGCGGAGCGAGGAGGCGGAGGCGATGAGATCCGCCGGCATTTTGGCCGCCATAACGAAGGCGAGATCGGCGTTTCGCAGGGCTTCAGCGCGCGCCTCATTGTCCGGGCCCGCCGTCACGCTCATCCGCCAGCCCCGCGGCAGGGCATCACGGATGACCTGCATGATGGTGGAATGAAAGGGATCGATGATACCGAGGGTCAGCGCGTTCATGACCGACAAAATCCAGATGTCAGCGATAAACGTCCAATCAATTGCTCGCCCTCGTTTATAATTGCGGTTTATGGCGTAGGGGATGCTCCACGGGTGGACTATCACCCGCACGACCGCCCGGATCAGCCGAGGCTGAGGTCCATCCGGCCGTCGAGTGTCATCGGCACGAAGGGCCGGGCTTCGATGACGGCATCGTTCAGGGTGACACCCAGCCCGGGCCGGTCGGGAAGTTCCCAGCAGCCATCGACAAGACGGGGTAGCGGTTCGTTGACGACGTGGGCATAGACCTCGTTTTCAGGGATCTGGTGCTCGAGTATCAGCGCATCTTCGGTCACGGCGCAGACATGCATGCTGGCAAGCGAGCATACGGGACTGCATGGATTATGCGGAGAAAACGCCACCTGATGCCGTGCGGCTTTCTCGGCGATCCTGACCAGTTCGCGGCAGCCGCCGGCATACTTTACATCAGGCATCACGACATCGAGCAGGTCATCCTCGATAAAGGGAGTGAATCCGGATAGCCCCAGTTGACGTTCCGCGCCAGCCAGACGGATGCCATGCTTTTGCGCGCTCTTCCGCAACCGCCGGAGTGCACCGCGATGCTCCGGGTTTTCCGATACGATACATTCGACCCAGAAGAGGCGGGCGGTTTCCAGTTCCCGCAGCAGCTCGTGGGCGCCCGCTTCATTGAACCGCCAGTGACAATCCACGAGCAGGTCGACCTCGGGACCGATCGCCTCCCGTACCGCATAGACGCGCTCCAGCCCGGCTTCGATGAACGTCTTGTTTTCTGCAGCACTGCGCCCAGGCATCACGCCGTCGAAAGGCGTGATCTTGACCGCTTGATAGCCGTTGTTCACCTCGGTTTTCGAATTGGCGGCGAAGCTGGCGGGACTTCGGTCCCGCGTGCGGCGATCGATGTTGGCATAGACCCGAACCTTCCGGCGTTGCGGCTGCCCGAGCCATTCGTACAAGGGTTTTCCGGCGGAGCGGGCGAGTATGTCGCAGAGCGCCTGTTCGGTGGCGCTGAAGACCGAGCTGGCCGCCTGGCCGCCCTGGCAATGAGGGTAGACCTTGAGCCGATCGATGGCTGTTTCGACCGTCCGTCCCAGCAAGGTGGGCGTCAGCATGTCGACGAACGCCCGTTGCATGGGCTCCCAGGCGTTCAGGGTCATTTCGCCGATGCCCTGCAGGCCCTCATCCGTCGTGATGCGGATGAAGGACCAGTTGTTGATGGGCGCGACGTTCAGCGCGAGCGTCTCGATACCGGAGATCTTCATGATCGAAGGTGCCAACAAGGAGGGGAGGGATGCTGCAGATCAGCCGGCATGCGGCGATCTGCATGGCATGCTTACGCTTCTTCCTCCGCAAAGATCTCGTTGCGCCGCCGTTTGATGTTCGGCAGCAGGACCACCACCAGCATCGCCGCGGCGAAGAGGAGGAGGGTCAGCGATATGGGGCGGGTGAAGAACACGGTGTAATCGCCCCGCGAGAGCACGAGCGCCCGGCGGAAGTTCTCCTCCAGCATGGGCCCGAGCACGAGGCCGAGCATCAAAGGCGCCGGCTCGCAACCGAACTTACGGAAGGCATAACCGACGACGCCGAACGCGACTGCGAAATAGATATCGTAAACAGAATTCTGCACCGAATAGACGCCGACGCAGCAGAACACCAGAATAGCCGGGAACATTATCTTGTAGGGCACGCTCAGGAGCTTTACCCACATGCCGATCAGCGGCAGGTTGAGGATGACGAGCATGAGGTTGCCGATCCACATGGAGGCAATCAGGCCCCAGAAGATGTCCGGGTTATTGGTCATCACCTGAGGGCCCGGCTGGATGTTGTGGATCATCATGGCGCCCAGCATGAGAGCCATGGTGGCGCTGCCGGGAATGCCGAGGGCGAGTGTCGGCACGAAGGCGGTTTGGGCAGCGGCATTGTTGGCGGCTTCAGGCCCCGCGACGCCCTCGATGGCTCCGTGACCGAACTCCTGCGGACGGCGAGAAACCTTCTTTTCCAGGCTGTAGGAAAAGAACGAGGCGAGCGACAGACCAGCGCCGGGAAGGGCTCCGACGGCGGAACCTATCGCCGTTCCACGAAGGACCGCCGGGCAGGCACGGCGGATATCCTCCCGCGTCGGCCAGAGGTTGGTGATCTTGCCGGTAAAGGCCTCGCGCAGTTCCTTATTCTCAAGGCTGGCGATCACCTCCGCGAAGGCGAAGATGCCGACGGCGACGACAACGAAATCGATGCCGTCCCAGAGCTGCGGCAGACCGAACGTATAGCGCATGGTGCCGGAATTGACGTCGGTTCCGACGAGGCCCAGCAGCAGGCCGAGTAGGACCATTCCGATGGCGCGGATGAGGGACGAGGACGCCAATGCCACCGCGCCGAGGAGACCCACCACCATCAAAGAGAAATAATCGGCCGGGCCGAAGCTGAACGCAAAGCGCGTCAGGGGAATCGCGAAAACGGCGAGGATCAGGGTTCCCACCGTTCCTGCGAAGAACGACCCCAAAGCGGCCGTTGCCAGTGCAACGCCCGCGCGGCCTTGGCGAGCCATTTGGTGGCCGTCGATGACTGTCACCACGGCGGAGGTCTCACCGGGCAGATTGACCAGGATCGCCGTAGTGGAGCCGCCGTATTGTGAGCCATAGTAGATACCGGCCAGCATGATGAGGGCGGCGATCGGTTCCAGCCCGTAGGTGAAGGGCAGCAGCATGGCGATGGTCGCCAGCGGGCCAAGGCCCGGCAGGACGCCGATCATCGTGCCCAGAAGGCAGCCGATGAAGGCATAAGTCACGTTCTGCAGCGAAAGCGCGGTGGAGAACCCCAGCGCGAGGTGGTCGAAAAGTTCCATCAGGTCTTTCCTCAGCCGCTGAAAACAGTCGGCCAGACCGGCAGCACGAGGCCGATCGCATAGATGAAAATGAGATAGCTTGCAGCAGCGAGGGCGACAGCGGTGGCCGCAATGACAGCCGGCGTCATCTCACGATCCGCCAGGCTGGCGACAATCACGAGAACCATGATGGTGATGACAAGCCCCGCGTAAGGCAGCAGAAGGCCGAACAGGGCACCGCCAACCAGCACGAAAACAAAAGGCCGCAGGTGCCAGCGGTCCAGGCGCTCCTCATCGGCGGAGGAACGGAAGGCGCCTGCGAAGACCGCCAGGCCGCAGATCGTCAGCAACACTCCCAGTGACAGGGGAAAGAGGCCGGGCCCGAGCCGCGAGACGCTGCCGAGTGGATAGTTAAGCGCGCCGATGGCAAAGGCCGTCCCGAGCACGAGATAAAGAATCCCGGCCGCGACATCTCGGTGGTTGCGGATGTGCACATGTTCCTCCCTCGATTATTCTCCGGCGCGAGGCATGCCAACTCACCGGCGTTTTACGATCTTGGTGTCGCTGCTGCCGAGTGTCGGGGGGCAGGAGATAAACGTCCAATCATTTTGATGGCCGTCCCCATAAAATAAGGTAATGTCCCCAAAAATGGGACGAAAGCCGATGATGAATCTCCGGCAGATGGAAGTTTTTCACGCCATCATGGTGACCGGTTCGGTAACAGCCGCGGCCCGCCTGCTCAATGTAACTCAGCCTGCTGTCAGCACGGTTCTCAAGCATTGCGAAACGCAGCTTAAGATGAAGCTCTTCGTCCGTGTCGCCGGCCGTCTTCAGCCGACCGCTGAGGCGCATGCCATCTTTCCCGATATCGCCGCCATTTTCGGTCGCCTTGAGGCGGTTGGGCGCCTCACGCAGGATTTATCGGGCGGGCGGCTTGGCACTCTGTCAATTGCGGCGGCCTTTCCGATCGCCAACGGCTATCTCGCCGAGGCGGTGGCGACGTTCATGTCGGCCCGTCCGAATTTGCGCGCGACGCTGCAATCGCTGACATCGCCGCAGGTGCTTGACCGCGTCATAAACCGCGAGGTCGAACTCGGGGTCGCCCATGAACCCGTCGTCAGCCCGGCGGTGGAAACAGAGGTCCTTGTGACCACGACGATCGCCTGTGTCATGCGCAAGGATCACCCCTTGGCGACCCAGGAAGAGGTCGAGGTGACGGATCTCAGCCCTTACCCGATCATCACCTACCTCCCGCAGGTGAGTTTTCGGCCCTATGTCGATCGCGCGATGAGCGCTGCCAACGTGGCGCCGACCATCAATGTGCAGATCAGCATTGCCATCACGGGCATCATGCTTGCCCGCTACGGAGCGGGGGTCGCGCTTGTGGAGCCGGCGCTGGTGGAATCCATGAGCATACCGGATATCGTCATCCGCCCTCTGGCGCCGCGGATCGAAGCGAAGACACTCATGATCCGCTTGAAGGATGCACCTCAGTCCAAGGCCATGAAGGATTTTGTCACGCACCTGAAAGCGCAGGTGCGGAAAAACCATTCCCATTAATCCGCGTTATGCCGGATGGTTAAAAACTTATTGGACCTTTATCGAGCTTACACCGGAAGCTGCACATCCTAGTGTCTCGTTCAAGAAGGCGCGGGTAAGGGACAGGAAACGCGGGGCTAAATCGGGCCTTTGCCCGGGCGATGTCTGTCCTCTCATGATTGAATGCCGCTTGGGCCATATGGCTTTGAGCGACAAGAACGTCCTGGAGGAACCAATGAAGTTTTTGAAACTGGCCACGATCCTCGCGGTGACCGCGATCGGTTCTGTTGCCCATGCGCAGAGCTATCCGACCAAGCCGGTTACCCTCGTCGTGCCGTTCGCCCCCGGCGGATCCAACGACATTGTCGGTCGCTATCTTGCCGATGGCTTGAGCAAGAAGTGGGGCCAGCCGGTGGTGGTTGAAAATCGCCCTGGCGCCGGTGCGGCCATCGGATCAGCCCATGTGGCGAAATCCAAGCCCGATGGTTACACCCTGCTGATCGCTTCGGTGACCTTCACCATGAACCCCGCGGTGCAGAAGAACCTGCCGTTTGATCCGGCCAAGGATCTGACCCCGGTGGCCATGCTAGGATCGACCCCGCTCGTCTTGGGCGTCGGCGCCTCGGTGAAGGTCGATACGATCGAGGAATTCCTGAAGGTCGCCAAGGAAAAGGATCTGATCTACGCGGCGACCGGCCCCGGCAGCGTCAACCAATTCGCGGCCGAGCTCGTCAACGAGAATACCGGGCTCGATATGGACGTCGCTCATTACAAGGGCGGTTCGGAAGCCATGACCGACGTCATCGGTGGCCATGTTGATCTCTACATCGGCAGCATCAACCAGATGCTTCCGCAGTTCCGCGGCGGTCACCTGCGCGGCTTGGCAGTCACCAGCCCCAAGCGCTCGCCCGCTCTGCCCGATACGCCGACGCTGGCAGAGGCAGGAATCCCCAACTCCGAGATCCAGCAGTGGTGGGGAATCATGGTGCCCGCCGGCACGCCGGACGATGTGGTGGAGAAGCTGAACGCTGACATCAACGCCGTGATGGGAAGCCCTGAAGGCAAGGAATTCCTGTCCAAGGATGGCGCCGAGCCTTCGAACATGACCGCCAAGGAATATCAGGCCTTTGTGGCGGATGAGTTGCAGAAGTGGAAGGGCATCGCTGAACGCACCGGCATCTCTCAATAAAATATGCCTCTCCCTCACACCCCGCACGCTTCGTCGTGCGGGGTTTTTTTATGCCCTTGTCAGGCCTTCCTATTCGCTGCAGCCTGTGACGATTTGGCCGCGCGGTCTGGCACTGTTCGGCGCCATATGTCTTTCGTGCCGGGTCGGACGTGCTATGCGATGGGTCCCATCCCTAGGGATCGTCCTTCAGGACGTTCGCCATAAAATGACGCTTCCCCCTCCGGACGAACGCCCGACCGAAGCCGAGGTCGATCGGGATTCACGCTCCGCCGCGCTCGCCATGGCGTTCACGCTGCCAGGGGACGTTCTTCTTTACCTGCTGCTGCCGCTTCACGCGGCGGAATTCGGCGTCACGCTCCCGGAGGTCGGCCTCCTCCTGGCAGCGAACCGGCTCGTGCGGATTTTCGGTTACGGGCAGGTCGCGGCGCTTTATGCCAACCGAGGCCCGCGGGTCGCCGTCCTGGCCGCCGTGGGCGCATCCACCGTTGCGACCTCGCTTTATGTTTTCGCCTCCGGCTTATGGCTGCTTCTTGTCGCGCGGCTTCTGTGGGGGCTCGCCTTCGGCGCGCTCAACATCTCCAATCAGGCTCTGCCTACTGCGATCCTGGACGGCGCCGCACGACGCAGTGCCCGGGTTCGCGCCATCGTCTCCATGGGTTCGGTCGCCGGTCTCGTGGCGGGCTCCTTCATGGCGGAGATCATGGGGCCGCGGCCTGTCTTCCTGCTGCTCGCCATTGCGACCCTGCCGGGCTTCTACTTCGCCAGCAGACTGCCGGGCTTTGCCGAGGGAAAGGTTCTGTCCGGACCGCGCTTTTCGATCCCGGCGCCCATGGACGTCTGGTCGTTCTTCTCCGGTCTCACACTCGATGGTCTCTTCGTCGTTGGGCTTTCGGTGCTGGCCGCCGCCACCATGGAGGAGGGTGCTGGCCTTGCGGTGGGGCTCGCCATGTCCATGCGCTATCTCGCCGAGATCGTCTTCGCTGCGCCGGGTGGAGCGCTTGCCCAGAAAGTGGGACCGCGGCGCATGCTGATCATCTTCTCGCTCTGCGCCTCGTTGGGCATGCTGCTGCTGGGCATCGGCGGGGCCTTGCTGTGGGTCGGCGCCTTGGGCACCATCGTGCTGCGCGCGCTGATCCAGCCTTTGCCGGCCCCCGTTGTCGCCGAAGACAATCCCGGGCCAGAACGCATTCCCGCTCTGGCCCGCCAGGCCAGCTGGCGTGACATCGGCGCGGGCGCGGGGCCGCTTCTGGCCGGTCTCTTGCTGCCGGTCGTTCCCGCGGTGATGCTCTATGGCGCCGCGTCCATTCTTCTCGCGGGCGCAAGTCTCGCGCTCGCACGGAAGCCGAAGCGCCAGGACTGATCACCGGCGCTGGAAATAGACCGTCGACAGCGGCGGCAGCGTTACAAGGATCGAATAGGGGCGCCCATGGCAGGGCACTTCATCGGCCTCGACGCCGCCAAGGTTGCCCACATTGCTGCCACCGTAAAGCTGTGCATCGGTATTGAGGACTTCCTCGTAAAGGCCGGGAAACGGCACGCCCAGCCTGTATCCCTCGCGTGGGATGGGCGTGAAATTGCAAGCGATCACGGCGATGGTGCTCTCATCCTCGCCCTTCCGAAGCCAGCCAAGCACGCTGTGATCGGCATCGTCCGACACGATCCACTCAAAGCCGGTTTCTTCGCAGTCTCGCTCATGCAGCGCCGGCGACATGCGGTAGACCCGGTTCAGATCGCGGACCAGCCGCTGCACGCCGGAATGAAGGGCATCTTCCGTCAGATGCCAGTCCAGGCTGATGTCGTGGTTCCACTCCCGCTCCTGGCCAAACTCGCCGCCCATGAACAGGAGCTTCTTGCCAGGGTGCGCCCACATGAAGCCGTAGTAGGCGCGAAGGTTGGCAAAGCGCTGCCAGCGGTCGCCCGGCATGCGGCCGAGTATGGAGCCCTTGCCGTGAACGACCTCATCATGGCTCAGCGGCAAGACGTAGTTTTCGGAGAAGGCATAGACCAGCCCGAACGTCATATGATGATGGTGATGGCGCCGGTTGACGGGATCTTCCTGCATGTAATGCAGGGTGTCGTGCATCCATCCCATGTTCCACTTGAAGCCGAAGCCGAGGCCGCCGGCATAGGTGGGGGCCGAGACGCCAGGCCAGGCCGTTGATTCCTCGGCCACCGTGAAGATGCCCGGATCTGTCCCATAGGCTACGGCATTCGCCCGTTGCAGGAACGAGATAGCCTCGAGGTTCTCATTTCCCCCGTGCCGGTTGGGCACCCATTCTCCCGGTTTGCGGCTGTAGTCGAGATAGAGCATGGAGGCGACCGCATCCACGCGCAGGCCGTCCAGGTGATATTCCTCCAGCCAGAATCGAGCATTGGCGACCAGAAAGGCTGAAACCTCCTCACGGCCGTAGTTGTAGATGTGCGTGCCCCAGTCCTGGTGAAAGCCCTGCCGCGGGTCGGCATGTTCGTAGAGATGGCTGCCGTCGAAGTTGGCGAGGCCATGCGGATCGTTTGGAAAATGCCCGGGCACCCAGTCCAGCAGCACGCCGATGCCGGCATTGTGCGCCGCATCGATGAAGAAGGCGAAATCCTCCGGCGTTCCGAAGCGGCTTGTGGGAGCAAACAACGATACCGGCTGGTAGCCCCAGGAGCCGTCGAAAGGATATTCCGTGATCGGCAGGAGCTCGATGTGCGTGAAGCCGAGGTCTTTCACATAAGGGATCAGCCGATCCGCAAGCTCCCGGTAGGTCAGGTAACGATTGCTCTCATCAGGCACACGCGCCCAGGAGCCGAGGTGACATTCATAGATCGCCATCGGCAGCTTGCGCTTGTCGCCTTCCATGCGGGTTTTCATCCAGCCGCCGTCGGTCCACTCCAGCTTTTCAGATTTGCGCAGCACGGAAGCGGTGGCGGGTGGATGTTCCGCCGCGAAGGCCAATGGGTCCGCCTTCAGGGGGATAACAGTGCCATCCGGCCCCTGGATCTCATATTTGTAGCGGTCGCCCGGCATAAGACCTGGAATGAAGATCTCCCAGACGCCGCCTGAGCGGTGAAGCCGCATGGGGTAGCGTCGGCCGTCCCAGCCGTTGAAGTCGCCGACGAGGCTGACGCGGCGCGCGCTGGGCGCCCAGACGGCGAAACGGAAGCCATCGGTGCTGTCGATTTCGACGTGGTGTGCACCTAGCACCTTGGGCAGCCGGCCATCGCCGCCGTCTCGTATAGCGGCGATCTCTTCATCGCTGATCGTGGAGTCGAAGGCATAGGGGTCGAGCGCGATCCAGTCGTGGCCTGCCGTCGAAGCTTTCAACCGGTACCGCGGCTTCTCATTGGCCGATAGCCGTCCAATGTAGAACCCTTCCCGATGCACGAGCTCCATCTCCGCCAGCACGCCGTCATCATGGCGGCCGATGACGCTGACGCTGCGGGTGCCCGGCAGCAGCGCGCGCACCTCCCATTCGCCGGGGGCAACCTCGTGGGCGCCAAGCACGGCGAAGGGATCGGCATGATTGGCATGAACCAGAGCCTCGATGGCCGCATCGGACACGGAGGTTCCGGTTGAAGCAGCCTGAAGCTCAGGGCGCGTGTTCGTCCAGGTCATAAAAATCAGGCCTCCTTGTCATCGAGCATCTGGAGAACGCCCCGGAGGGGAGTTG
The DNA here is from genome assembly GCF_014635245.1 of Agaricicola taiwanensis. Classification (GTDB taxonomy): domain Bacteria; phylum Pseudomonadota; class Alphaproteobacteria; order Rhizobiales; family Methylopilaceae; genus Agaricicola; species Agaricicola taiwanensis. Next base: position 1,313,866 of record NZ_BMCP01000001.1, read on the forward strand.
CGATCCAGTCCGGACGCGCATTGGCTTCATATGCGGTTTCATAGAGAGCTTTGGTCAGGAGATAGAGGCGGAGCAGGGCGTGCCTGTTGCTGTCGTCCTCGATCCAGATGGGCTGCCCGCGCGCAACCGCCTCATAGGCATCGGAGAAGGAGCTGACCGTCAGTTGGCGCCATTCTTCGGCGGCGGCGTGCACGCGCTCGGCATTGTCGCCGAAGCGCGCGGCGACATCCTTGGCAGCGGCATCGGCGGCATAGGCGAAGGAGCGCAGCATGCCAGCCACGTCCCGCAGCGGAGAGGCCTTCATGCGCCTCTCGTCGGCGGGGCGCGAGGGTTCGCCTTCGAAATCGACAAGGACCACGTCGTCCTGCGCGATCAGCACCTGGCCGAGGTGATAGTCACCATGGATGCGGGTCTTGATACCGGCCGCCCTGGTCTTGGACAGCCTGTCGATGAGCTTCAGTATCTCCGGTTTCCTGTCCATGAATTCGGAGGCTTCGGCAAGCGATCCGGCTGCGGAGAAGGCTCGCTCCGCCTGCCGCTTTGCATCCTCGACCGCTTCCTTCAGATCGTTCTTGCCGAAGGGCTCGGCTTCGAAGGCCGGATCATCGGTCGGCGTCGCAAAGGCAAGGTGAAGCTCGGCCGTGCGCCGCCCCAGGAGTGCGGTGTAATGGGCGTGGGGCGCGGAGCGATCGGCCATGGTGATCTGTTCGCCTTCCGCCGAAAGCGCCACCAGTTCCAATTCGCGCTTCAGCCCGTCGAGCAGCCAGCCCCAGGCGTCGCCCTGGTTGCGCACATAGCCCTGCAGCACCGCCATGGCCGTTGAAGTGCCGTCGCTGCCGACATGTTCGAGATAGCCGAGAAGAGGGGGAATATTACCGTAATCGGCAACTTCGGTGAGGAACCGGCCGACCTCGATCTCCGGATGGGTGCCCGGCTGCAGCCGGCGATAGAGTTTCAGCACCATCTGGCTGCCAAGCACCACGGAAGAGTTGCTCTGCTCGCCACTGAAGCGTTCCGGCGTGAGGTCGAGCTCCGCTCCTGCCGGCGGGGTCAGGGCATCCGACAGCCGGTTGGTGGAATGGAACTTCAGACGCGCACCCTCTGCCGTCTCCAGGATGTCGCCTCTCTCCATGGCGGCGACCACCGACGCGGGAAACTCCGGTGCGATGGAGGCGTCGACCAGAAGACCGATGCTTCGGCCTTTGCGCATCTTGGCCAGGGCATAGGGAAGCAGCGCTTCGTTTTCCGCTTCTTCCACCGCAACCGGTACGAAATAGTCTTGCGAGCGGCCATCGGCGAGATTGGCGCTCAACAGCGCAAGGGGGAAACTCTCGCGTCCCTCGCGATCCTTCATGATGGCGTGATCTGCCAGCGAGACCCCATTGAGCTTGGCGCTCTTTGCTGCGAACCATCGCTGATGCGACAGAAAGGGCGGCGCCACGTTGGTTTCCAGCGCCTTGCGCTCGCGGCCGGTCAGAAGCGATTGCGGCGAGCCTTGGAGCACCAGCGTGAAGAGCTCTGGCGTGAACCGCGGGCCGAAGCGATCCTCTTCCTGCGGCGCGGCGCTCAGGTTCAGCCAGAAAAAGCCATAGGCCGGTAGCGTCAGAAGATAGGGCAGGTCACCGATGGCAGGAAACGCCGTGCCGCCGGTCATCTCAGTGGGAATATTGCCGCGAAAATCGGACAGGTCGAGTTCCACCGCCTGCGGTGCCCGTGACAGATTGGCGACGCACAGGAAGGTTTCCTCCTCGTAGGAGCGGACATAGGCCAGCACTTTCCGGTTCGCCGGATAAAGGAAACGAAGCGTCCCGCGGCCGAAGGCCCTGGTCCCCCGGCGCACCGCGATGAGCCGGCGCAACCAGTTGAGAAGGCTGGAGGGGCTGCGATACTCGGCCTCCACATTGACCGCTTCATAGCCGTAGATCGGATCCTGGATGGCCGGCAGGTAGAGCTTTGCGGGATCGGCGCGTGAAAAGCCGCCGTTGCGGTCCGGCGACCACTGCATGGGCGTGCGCACGCCGTCGCGGTCGCCCAGGTAGATATTGTCGCCCATGCCGATCTCGTCCCCGTAATAGAGGATCGGCGTGCCCGGCATGGAGAGAAGAAGACTGTTCAAAAGCTCGATCTTGCGTCGGTCATTCTCCAGGAGCGGCGCCAGACGGCGGCGGATGCCCATGTTGATGCGAGCGCGCGTGTCGTTGGCATAGAAGGACCAGAGATAGTCGCGCTCCTGGTCGGTCACCATTTCCAGCGTCAGTTCATCGTGGTTGCGCAGGAAGATCGCCCATTGCGAGCTGTCGGGGATTTCCGGCGTCTGGCGCATGATGTCGGTGATCGGATGCCGGTCCTCCTGGGCGATGCCCATGTACATGCGGGGCATCAGCGGGAAGTGGAACGCCATGTGGCATTCGTCGCCGTCGCCGAAATAGGGAGCGGTGTCCTCAGGCCACTGATTGGCCTCCGCCAGCAGCATGCGATCGGGATATTCGGCATCCAATGTGGCGCGGATCTTCTTGAGGATCGTGTGTGTCTCGGGAAGGTTCTCGCAGTTGGTGCCCTCCCGTTCGATGAGGTAAGGAATGGCGTCGAGCCTGAGGCCGTCAACGCCCATGTCGAGCCAGAATCGCATCACATCGAGCACCGCCTCGAGCACCTTCGGATTGTCGAAGTTGAGATCCGGCTGATGCGAGAAGAAGCGGTGCCAGTAATAGGCCTTCGCCACGGGGTCCCAGGACCAGTTGGACGGCTCGGTGTCGAGAAAGATGATCCGCGTGTCCTGGTATTTCTGATCGGTGTCTGACCAGACATAGAAGTCACGGGCGGCGGAGCCGGGCTTCGCCAGCCGCGCCTTCTGAAACCACGGATGCTGATCGGAGGTGTGATTGATGACGAGCTCGGTGATGACCCGGATGCCGCGTGCGTGCGCCTCTTTCACGAAGCGCTTGAAATCCTTCATCGTGCCATAGGCGGGATTGATGTTCCGATAGTCCGATATGTCGTAACCGTCGTCCCTCAGGGGCGAGGGATAAAACGGCATGACCCAGATGGCGGTGACGCCGAGGTCCTTGATGTAATCGAGCTTTTCCGTGGCGCCTGCAAAGTCGCCGATGCCGGTATTGTCGCTGTCGAAGAACGACTTGATGTGAAGCTGGTAAATGATGGCGTCGCGGTACCATTGCGGTTCGCTGCGGTCGATCATGTCGAGACCTTAACTGCGGATGAAACGTTGTGGTTGGTCGGGGGTAACGCCGAACGCGGAAGCAAGGTTCGTTCCCGAGCCATCATCCGGTCGCGGACGGCGGTATCAGCTTCCAGACCATCACCTGATTGCCCTCCGGCCACAGCGCGATGCGCTGCACCTTGCCATGCAGGGTGAAGCGCCCGCCGCTGAGGAGATCCTCAACAGCGATCGACGCACTGTCGGGCAGGCCGAACTCCCACAAGGGCACTTCGTAGTCCGCTTCCTGCCGGTGGTGCGGGTCGAGGTTCACCAGCACCATGACCGCGTTGTCTTTTGCCTCGGTCATTTTCACGAAGGAGAGGATGTTGTCGTTCCAGGCGTTGAGGAAGCGGATGTTGCGGAAGTCATGAAGCGCCGGATTGTCCCGCCGCGCCTTGTTGAGGGCGCGGATCAGGTTCTTGATGTTGCCGGGCGCGTCGTAATCACGGACCTTCAGCTCATATTTCTCGGAATCCAGATATTCCTCTCGGCCGGGAAGCGGCTCGGCCTCGCAGATCTCGAAACCGGAATAGATGCCGTAGACGCTCGATAGCGTCGCCGCCAGTGTCGCCCGAACGATGAACCCGGCCCGGCCGCCGGTCTGCAGATAGTAGGGATTGATATCAGGTGTGTTGGCGAAGAAGTTGGGACGGTACAACTCGGCCATCTCGCCGCTTGAAAGCTCGGCGAGATATTGGGTGAGTTCCGCTTTGGTGTTCCGCCAGGTGAAGTAGGTGTAGCTCTGCTGGAAGCCGACTTTCGCAAGCGCCTTCATCATCTTGGGCCGCGTGAAGGCTTCAGCCAGAAAGATGACGTCGGGATGCTGGGCGTTCACCTCCCGGATCATCCAGCGCCAGAACGGAAGCGGCTTCGTGTGGGGGTTGTCCACCCGGAAAATCTTCACGCCTCGCTCCGCCCAGAACAGGACGACATCGCGCAGGGCGTGCCACAGCGATGGCAGTCCCCCGGCGTAGAATTCGACGTTGACGATGTCCTCGTACTTCTTGGGCGGGTTCTCCGCATATTTCAGCGTTCCGTCCGGCCGCCAGTCGAACCATTCCGGGTGCTGCTTGATCCAGGGGTGGTCCGGCGAGCATTGGATCGCAAAATCGAGCGCGATTTCCAGGCCATGCTCATGGGCGGCCGCCACGAGACGTCGGAAATCCTCCAACGTACCGAGCTGAGGATGCACCGCGTCATGCCCGCCATCCTCGGATCCGATGGCGTAGACGCTGCCGACATCATCGGGATCAGGCGTAAGGGAGTTGTTCTTGCCCTTGCGGTTCGTCTTTCCGATGGGATGGATCGGCGGAAAATACAGAACGTCGAAGCCGAGGTCGCGGACATAAGGAAGGCGCGCGATCACATCGTCGAAGGTGCCGTGGCGCGTCGCGTTGTTGGAGGCCGAGCGGGGAAAGAGCTCGTACCAGGCGGAGAACTGAGCCGCTTTGCGATCGACAACGACCTCAATGGCGGGGTTGTAGCTGGATAGAGCGAGCCGCTCTGCATTCCGCTTGAGCAGATCCGCCTCTTCATCCGAGAGGAGGATCTTCAGCTTCTTGGCGGTATCGGCCTTGTCGAGCGCATTGATGAGCGGCTGGAATGCGATGGCGTCAGCGCCCTGCGCCAGGCGTGCCGCCGTATGCACGATTTCCACACCTTCGACGGTCTCCAGGGTCACGTCGCGTCCGGCATCGCGCTTTTTCGTGATCTCGTCACGCCAGCTTGCGTAAGGATCGCGCCAGGCCTCGATGGTGAAATAGTAGCGGCCGATCTCCATCACAGTAAAACGGGCCGACCAGCGGTCGTTCTCCCGATGGGTCATCGGCACCCGGCACCAATTCCTGTCGCTCGGCCCGCGATAGAGCAGCTCGGCGGCGAGTTTGTCGTGGCCGTCAGTGAAGATATCGGCCCAGACTTCGACCTCATCACCGACCACGCGTTTGACCGGCGTCCGGCCGCCGTCGATTTCCGGCCACACGTTTTCGATCACCACGCGGCCATCTCCGATGGGATCCATGGCGGTCGCCTGTTCCTCGAATTGGGGCTGGAGCCGGATGGCGGCCTGTGTCTCAAGGCGATCGATCATGGCTGGTCCTCCCTTAGAATGGCGACGGGCAAGCGCGAGAAAAGTTCCGCACATGACTGCGAAACGCGATCGCCGATGTTCAGGTTCGCGTCGCTGAGGACGTCTGTCCACCGACCCGCTGGGACGGCCAGGGTCGTGTCCTCCCAGATGGAGGGAATGAGAGCGTCGGCATCTTCCATCAGACGCGCCACCAGCCGCGGCACGGCAACGACCACACGGCCGCTTTCGCCTTCCCGCACGAACGCCAAAACGTGGGAGGCGAGCGGGCCGTTCGCTGCCAGAGGGCTGTAACCGCCGTACGCGAAAAGCTCGGGCAGGTCGGCGCGCAGGGCAAGCAGCCGCGCCGTCAGCGCCTGCTTCACCCGGCCATCGTGCCAGCGGGACAGGAGGTCGGCGATGTCGCGTTCATGCAGGCCCTCCTCGCGGGCATCGTACTCGATGGGGCGGCGGTTATCCGGGTCCACCAGCGAAAAATCCCAGGTCTCGGTGCCCTGATAAATCTCCGGCACGCCTGGAACGGTGTATTTCAGGACCGTCCGGGCCAGGCTGCTGATTGCACCGGCATGGGCAAGCCGCCGCGCAAAGGGTTGGAACGACTCGAGGAAATCGGATTGCTCATCGAGCAGTCCGCGCACCAGATTCCTCGCCGCGGTCTCATAGGCTTCGTCCAGATTGATCCAGCTCGTATGACGCTTGGCCTCGCGAAGAGCCTTTTCCACCCAGCCTTCAATACGCTCCCGAAAGTCCTTGATTTGACTCAGGTCCAGGTCATCCATGAGCTCGATTGGCCAGGCTCCAAGGATGCCCTGCAGGATGAGGTAGCGGTCGTTGGCGTCGGGCGCGGTTTCGCCATCGAGCTCTGTCGCATGCCGATCGAAGATACGGCGCGCCTGGCCCACCGTCCGCAGCCACTCGCGGGGAATTTCGGAGAGGAGGTTGAGGCGGGCCCTGGCATCCTCTCCGCGCTTGGTGTCATGGGTCGCGGTAGCCGTCATGGCCCGCGGCCAGGCCTCTGCGCGTTCAGCCATGGCGGCATGGAAATCCGAGGGCTGCATGCCAAATTGGCTGGGATCGCCGCCCACTTCATTCAGCGAGATCAGCGGCACGTGCCGATAGAACAACGTGTCCTCGAGGCTCTTCGCCATAACCGGTCCGGTGAGCTGCTGAAACCGCGTGCGAAAACGCTGGACTAGAGCGGCGTCCCGAATGTTCTCTGTATTGCCCTCGTCCAGCAGCACCGCACCAATAAAATCATGCACGGAGGTGTCGGGCAGGGCGGTGGCACGCTTCGCGCGAACGAGCGTCCCACTGATCAGCTCCCGATCTTCCGGTGCGATGGGTCCAGCATCGAGATAGCTGCGGTAGACCGGAAAGCGAGCGATGATCTCGATCAGGGCGCGCCGGAGAGCATTGGCTGAGTAATCCCGGGTCCGGCGGTCGGCGTCGGCCACCCGCTTGATGTCCGAGGTCAGGACCTCCAGCTCGCTGGCAAAACTTGTCTCCAGGATCTCACGCTTGGCCCGGCGCAGAAGATCGTGAAAGCTTCCCTCGCGGCCCGTCATCCGGCGATAGAGCCTGTCGAAGACCTTGGCTGCGCCATGATCGACGAAGACGCCGTCGAGCATGTTCAGCACGTCGTAGCCGGTGGTGCCGGCGATGGGCCAATCGCGCAGCTTTTCTCCCGGCTCCAGGATCTTCTCCACCACCACGTAGAAGTCCGGTCCGAGCGCCTCCTGCAGCGCACGGGTATAAGCGGCCGGATCGGCGAGGCCATCGATATGATCGATGCGCAGACCGTGAATATGGCCGTCCTTGACGAGGCGGAAGACCGTCTCATGAGCCTTGGCGAAGAGCTCAGGCTCTTCGATGCGCAGGCCGGCAAGGCCATTGATATCGAAGAAGCGGCGATAATTGATGTCGCTGGACGCGATGCGCCAATGCGCCAGGCGGTAGGGCTGTTCTTCCAGGAGGCGGTGGAGCACGCCGAAGCTTTCCGCAACGCCCGGGGTGCCGTTGATGACCTCCACCGCGCGATTGATCGCTTCCTGGATGTTGGACGCGGCCGCGATGGCGGCCAGACGCTTCTTCAGGGCGTCGCCCTCGGCGGGAAGATCGCTGCCGCGGCTCTCCCGTTCTCCGGCCATGGCGCGAAGTCTTTCGGTTACCGCGAAAAGCTCGCCGTTCTGCTCCCCCTCTTGCGGCATGGCCGCGAAGGCGCGCTCCAGGATCATCGGGTAGTCCAGCGGACAGATCGGAAAGCGGTGCTCCCAGTGCAGCACGCTGAAGCTTCCCTCGCTCGGGTCGAACGTCAGCTTCAGTTCGCCCTTCTCCAAGGCGTCGCCATAGCGGTCGCCCAGGAAAGGGATGACGACCTTGCCGTTGGCTCCAAGGCGCCCCCAGTCCACGTCGAACCAACGTGCCTCCGGCGCCAGCTCGCCCCATTCAAGCATACGCAGCCAGGCGGCATTGTCGGCACCGCCGACGCCCATATGGTTCGGCACGATGTCGAGAATGAGCTTGAGATCATGCGCCTTAAGCGATTCAGAAAGCCTCAGAAAACCCTCTTCACCGCCCAGCTCCGGATTGATGGCGGCGTGGTCCACGATATCGTAGCCGTGGGTGGAGCCTGGCCGCGCCTGATGGATGGGCGAGGAATGGATGTGGCTGATGCCGAGCCGGGTGAGGTAGGGCACGATGGCCACGGCATCGTCGAAGGTGAAATCCTTGTGGAACTGAAGACGATAGGTCGCCCGCGGTGGCGGAGATGCGAGAAGCCCCCCTGCGGGCATGGCGCCGCGCCCTTCGGACGCACTGGCCGCAGCAAGCCGGGCGAGCGGGCCGCCCGGGGCGAGCAGGACCTCAAGATCGATGCTGAGCCGGCGCCGCCAGTTGGGATGGCCCTCGTTGATGCCCGGCAGATTGGCCTGGTTCATCTCGCCGGCGGCGTCTTCCAGTTGAAGGCCGGTCACCATTGCATCGGTGCGGGCGAGATAGCGGGTGATCGCCTCGACCGGCGCCTCCGGCGGCGGTTCATTGTCGGGCAAGAGGCCCTCCGCGTGAAGCGCTTCGGTCAGCTTCTCGCGATCCCAGGCACGTGAGCTCCGCTCCTCGTCCGCCTTCTGCTGATCGAAGACGCCGAGCATCTCGCGGATGTTCACATCGCCCGCCGCCCACCAGCCGCGCAGGGTCGGCAGATCATGGGTCGAGCCCGCTGCCATGGCGCATCGCGGATAGTCGCCCGGGCGCTTGAAACGGCCGCCTTCCCCTCGCTCGAACGGCAGCAGGCGATAGCTGAGGATGCCGGACGCCATGATAGCATCCGAGAAACCTTCGGGAGCGGTGCCGAGGTCCTCTGCGATGACGAGGCATTGATGCCGATGGCTTTCCAGGCGCAGCACCGCCAGCATCGCCTCGAACGGGTAATCGACATAGCCGCCATCGCTTGCCTGCGCGCCTGAGGGGATGAGGAAAAGCCGCCGCAGCTGGAAAGCATGGTCGATCCGCAGCGCGCCGGAATGCTTCATATTGGCGGCAACGAGACGACGGAAGGCCAACAGGCCGCTGTCTTCAAGCGCGAGCGGATTGAGCGGCGGAAGGCCCCAGTTCTGCCCCTGGGGTCCGAGCGGGTCCGGAGGCGCGCCGACGGACAGCGCCGCAGCAAAGCTTTCCGGGTGAGCCCAGACCTCCGAGCCGCCCCCATCCGGCCCGACAGCGAGATCGCGATAAAGGCCGAGCGACATTCCGGCGCCTTTCGCGGCATCGGCGGCCTGTTCCAACTGGCGCTCGGCCTGCCATTGCAGCCAGGCGTGGAAGTCGACGCGCTCGGTATGGGCATCTGCAAATTGCGCGACCTCGTCCGAGGCGGGGTCATGGAAGGCAACCGGCCATTCGCCGCGCCACCAATGGCCTTGAGACAGGAAATGCTCCGACAGCGCCTCGAAGATCGCGTGCCGCTGCAACGGAAGGCCTGAAGCGATTCTCCAGGCATTGAATTCCGGATCGGACGCCTTCTGAAAATCCGACCACAGCGTTTCCAGCAACGGCCGCTTCACGTCCCAGACGGCACGATGGTCCACAAGTGTGGCCTGCCGCAGTGCTTCAACGGCTTCGACCGTCGCGGGCGCGGCGAGCAGACCTTCCGCTGTACTGCCCCTAAACCCCGGAACCCGCGCTGGGTCGAGATAGAGCGTTTCCAGGAACAGGCGTGACGAGGGCGAGTAGGGCGAATATTTCGACCGGTCGGAGCCAAACAGGGCATGCAGGGGACTGAGCCCGACGAAGGATGCGCCGAGGCGCCCCGACTGGATTGCAAGCCGGCGCACGTCGGTAAAGTCGCCGATCCCGAGGTTCGTTCTGGACCGTAGGCTGTTGACCTGCACGGTGGTGCCCCAGAGCTTGCCGCCGCTTTGGGCGTCATCCGGCTGCCAGCACATGGCCGGCGCTGCGATAACCATAGCCTCCGCCGTTTCACCTCCGGCGTCGACCCACAGCCGGTGGTAACCCGCCGGCATCGGATCCAGCCGCAGAACGAATCCGGCGGCCGAAAACTCCGCGACGGCGCGACCCTCGCGCTCACCACCATCCTCGAACGTCAGCCGCCACAGAACACCATCAGGGGCGCCGGCCGTCTGGAGAGGGACGATCACCGGCTCGTCCGCCTCGACTACGATCATGTTTGCAAGAAGCGCCAGCCGGCGCCGCTCGATACGTTCGAGGCTGTCGCGCGCGGCGGCGGCCGACGTGCCCGCATCCAGCCCGAAGGCGGTCAGAAGAGCCCGTACCGTGTCGGCCGGAACCGTTACCTCATTGCCAAAGGCGTCCCGGTAGCGGGGGGCGATGCCCAGCGCGAGAGCCAGGCGGGCAAGAATATCGTCGTGGTCGCTCATGCGGCTTCATTCATCAGAATGGCTCCGGCCCACTGCGGGAGTGTGAGGTTGTCGCCATCGATTGTGACGCCGTCGCTCTTCCACAAAAGCGTCCAGCCGTTCCTGGTATCGGACATGGCGAGGGGTGATTGCCCCGTGTTGAGCGTGAAACGGAGGTCGCCCGTCTCGTAATGCCAGATCACATCGAAGGCATCGGGCCTTGGTAAGCTGTAGTCCGCGTCCAGGAAGCGGCTGGCGAGCAACGGCACCACATGCCGCCGGCGAAGCTCCAGTAGCCGGCGTATTTCGTCGCGGATACCTTTGTGGGGCTCTCTCTCCGCTTCACTCCAATCCAGGCGGGAGGCCTCGAAGGTCGTCGCCTGTGTGGGATCGGGGATCCTGGCCGCGTTGGTCTTGTCGGCAAAGGCGCTGAAACGGCCGAACTCGCGGCGGCGGCCGTCTCGCACGGCCTTGGAGAGATCGGGATCATCGGAGAAATCCACGAAGAACTGGAAGGGCGTGCTGGCAGCCCAATCCTCGCCCATGAACAGCATGGGCGGATTAGGTCCAAGCAGGAGAGCGGCGTAGGCAACAGCGCGCTTTTCCGGTGCCACCAGATCCGACAGCCGGTCTCCAAAAGCGCGATTGCCGATCTGGTCGTGGTTCTGCAGGAAGGCGACGAAGGCATCCGGCGGCAGATGGGTGGAATCCTCACCTCGCGGCTGATTATCCCGGTGGGGCGAGGGCTCGCCCTGATAGGCGAAACCTTCCGCCAGAGCGCGTGCCAGCCAACGTACCGGCTCGTCCGCGTAATCGGCATAATAGCCTTCATCCTCGTCAGTCAGCAGTGCGTGCCAGGCGTGATGCACGTCGTCGTTCCACTGCGCCGTATAGTGTCGCGGCTCGCCGGACGGATCACGGTCGAGACGGCTTGCTTCATTGGAGTCGTTTTCCAGAACGAGATGGATTTCGCGATGGGGAAGGGTGGTACGGACACGTTCCGCCAGTTCGACCAGCACATGTTCGCTGCGATCGTCGCGGATCTCATGTACCGCGTCGAGCCTCAGCCCATCGAAGTGATATTCTTCCAGCCAGTAGAGCGCGTTGTGAATGAAGAAGTCGCGCACCACCTGGCCGCCGTTCTTGCCGTCCACATTGACGCCCGCGCCCCATGGCGTTGGATGGCGTTCGGTAAAAAAGCTCTTCGCGTAGGTATGGAGATAATTCCCGGATGGGCCGAAGTGGTTGTAGACCACATCGAGCATGACCATGAGGCCGAGCGAGTGGGCGCGATCCACGAAACGCTTCAGGTCATCAGGCGTGCCGTAGGCAGCGTCCGGCGCGTAAAGCAGGACACCATCGTAGCCCCAGTTGCGGCGGCCGGGAAAATCGGCAACGGGCATGAGCTCAATGACAGTGATGCCGACGTCGCGAAGCTCCTCAAGCTTGCCGGCAAGTGCCGCATAGGTGCCTTCGGGCGTCGCGGTTCCCACATGCACTTCGTAGATTACGGCCTCCTCCCAGGGGCGGCCGGTCCAATTGCTGTCGCTCCAGCGATAGGCGGTCGGGTCGACCACGAGGCTCGGCTTATGCACGTCATCAGGCTGAAAGCGGGAGGCCGGATCAGGAATGCTCAGACTGCCGTCGATCCGGAACGCGTAACGGTCGCCCGCTTTGGCCTCCCGCACGGTCAGGCGACGCCAGCCGCCGTCCTCTACCGGCATCCCGATCGTCCGCTCACCGAGCACAAGCGCCACCTCTTGCGCGGATGGCGCCCAAAGCGCGAAGCGAACGCCCTCCTCAACAAGTTCGGTGCCGAATGGCATGCGGTGAAGACGCTGCATCAATTCCCCTCCTGGGCGCGGCGCGCCTGCTGCAACAACACGAGCGTGCGTCCTCGCAACACTATGCTCTGGCCTGGCTCCAAGGTCGCGGGCTCTTCTCTTACGATGCCGCGCGGTAGGCTCGTTTCCAGCACTGCTACCCAAATGTCGCCGGGAAGATTTTCGGCAAGCCGGAAGTCGATGCTTTCCGGTGCGCTGTTCATCAGGATCAGGAAGCGCTGGCCGTCCCGGCTGTCATTGCCGAATTGCATGCCGAGAGCGCGCCTCTTTTCGTCCTTCCAGTCCTCGTCCGCCATCTCCCGGCCATCAGGCGCAAGCCAGTAGATATCTTCCAGGCCGGTCTCGTGCTGTTGCTGTCCGTCGAAGAAAGTGCGGCGCGTGAAGGCGTCGTACTTCTGGCGCAGCCGGATCAATGCGCGCACGAACTCTAGCAAGTCCGGATCCATCGCCGGTCCTGCCTGCCAATCCATCCAGCTCGTGCCGTTATCCTGGGCATAGGCATTGTTGTTGCCGCCCTGCGTGCGGGACATCTCGTCCCCCATGAGAAGCATCGGCACGCCCTGAGACAGGAAGATCGTCGCCAGCATGTTCCGCTTCTGTCGGGCGCGCAGCGCGAGCACGCTGGGGTCTTTGGTCGGGCCTTCGACGCCGCAGTTCCACGAAAGGTTGTGATTGTGGCCATCGCGATTGTCTTCGCCGTTGGCCTGGTTGTGGCGATGGTTGTAGCTGACCAGGTCGTGCAGCGTGTAGCCATCGTGCGAACAGACATAATTGATGCTTGCCCAGGGATGCCGGCCGGAGGCGCGATAGATCTCCGCCGAACCAGCCAGCGCATGGGCGAGTGCGGGTAACTGGCCGAGATCGCCGCGCCAGAACGCACGAACCGGATCGCGCACCTGATCGTTCCATTCGCTCCAGCCCTTTGGGAAACCGCCGACGCGGTAGCCGCCGTCGCCCACGTCCCAAGGCTCGGCAATGAGCTTCACGCGGTTCAGCACCGGGTCTTGGCGGATTGCCTGAAGAAAGCCGGAACCCAGATCGAAGTCGTAAGGATCGCGGGCAAGGGTGGTGGCGAGATCGAAGCGGAAGCCGTCGATGTGATATTTTTCGACCCAATAGCGCAGCGAATCCATCACCATCTGCAGCACTCTGGGATGGCTGACGTTGAGCGTGTTGCCGGTGCCAGTGGTGTCGTAGCAATACCGAGGGTTTTCAGGCGAAAGCTTGTAATAGCTTTTGTTGTCGATGCCGCGGAACGACAGCGTGGGACCCATCTGGCTGCCCTCAGCCGTATGGTTGTAGACCACGTCGAGCAGCACCTCGATGCCGGCATCGTGCAGCGAGCGGACCGCGGCGCGTAACCCATTGACGCCCGCCGGGCCGAGGTAGCGGGGTTCCGGCGCGAAATAACCAATGGTGGAATAGCCCCAGTAGTTCTTCAGCCCCTTTTCCACCAGGAAACGATCATCCACGAAGGAGTGGATCGGCAGCAGCTCGACGGCGGTAATGCCCAGCTTCACGAGGTACTCGATCATCGCGGGATGGCCGAGCGCTTCGTAGCTGCCCCGGATAGCGGGCGGGATCGTGGGATGGGCTTCGGTCAGCCCTTTGACATGCGCTTCATAGATAACCGTGTCCTGCCAACGGCGGCAGGGGCGCCGGTCGTCGCCCCAGGAATGGGCGGTATCCTCAACCACGCATTTCGGCATGACCCGGCCACTATCGTGCCGATCGAAGCTGAGATCGGCGCGCGGAGAACCGACCCGGTAGCCGAACAGCGAATCGTGCCAGCGAAATTTCCCCGACAGCTGGCGCGCGTAGGGGTCCAGCAACAGTTTGTGGTGGTTGAAGCGGTGGCCGTGCTGCGGTTCATAGGGGCCGTAGACCCGGTAGCCGTAAAGCTGGCCTGGCGCGATGCCCTCCACATAAACGTGCCAGACGTCTTCGGTGCGGCAGGGCAAAGCGATGCGTGCGATCTCACGTTTTCCATTGGCTTCGAACAGGCAGAGTTCTACCCGGGTTGCGTGTTCGGAAAACAGGGCGAAGTTCACCCCTTTGCCGTCGAAGGTTGCGCCAAGCGGCAAAGGGGCGCCGTCGTCGATCCCATGCATGAAAGACAAGGTCCGCTGGCTGGAGTGGCTGAGCTTGCTAAAAGCGCGTCACCGCGTGGAAGTTCCCTCCACTAAGAGGAAACCTTGTGGAAAGGTCCTGTTAACCAAGCAGTTACGACCAATGGACGACGGCGCTGGCATTGATGACAGTTGTGTAAACATGTAAATTGTAAAGCGTTCGGTGATGATTCGCCGGCGCCTTTGCGAAGGGCTGAAGCAACAAGCCCGGCGCGAAGACCAGCACAAGGTGCCCGCTGCAAGTCACCTGAGGACATAGGGCAGGCGGGGTAAACGGGGGGCATGAGCCAGGCCCTGTGCGCTGACGGTCACAGAACTACCGAAACCGCTGGGCTCTCGCCGCAGCGGTTTCTTTTTGGTCCGATCCCCGCGTTGTGGACGCATTGCCCCGTATCTATGTAAGTGCGGTGATGATGTTCGATGCCCTGCCCACGCCTCTGACCTTTGACGGCCGTCCTCGAGGGGTAGGTGTTGAACTGGAGTTCGGTGGTTTGACGCCGCGAGCGGCGGCCGACAGCCTGGTATCCGCCGTGGGCGGCGAGGTGGTGACCGAGAGCGCTCATGCCTTCCGCGTGGTCGGCACAGCCATCGGCTCTGTGACGGTGGAACTTGATGTGCGTCATGCCCACCCAGCGAAATACGGCCATGAGCTGTCGCTGCGGCTGAGCGAGCGCACGGCGGATCTCTTCGGCCGATATGCCGGCTGGGCTATTCCGACCGAACTCGTGACGGCGCCGCTGACGCCCGAGCGTTTGACCAGCATCGACCGCATCGCGGCCGAGCTGCGAAGCCTCGGCGCGCGCGGCACGCGCGATTTCGGCTGGCGGCAGTTCGGGCTTCATTTCAATCCGGAGGTACCATCCCTGGCGGGGGAGAGCATCGCCAGTGTCCTGAAAGCCTTCCTGTTGCTCGAGGGCGCTCTGCGCACGTCGGTTCTCGGCGGCCGCAACCGATATCTTCCTCGGATGCCCCCGCCTTTTCCGCCCGCCTATGTGGCCCAGGTGCTGTCACCGGACTACTGGCCGTCATTGCCCGACCTGATGCGCGAACATCTGGCGCAGAACGCCACCCGCCAACGCAGCCTCGACCTGCTGCCGCTGTTCCTGTTCGTTGACGAGGCACAGGTCCGGGCGGCGCTGCCGTGGGAGAAGATACGGCCGCGCCCTGTCTTTCACTACAGGCTGCCCCTGTCGCGCATCGATCAGCCTGGGTGGAGCATTGGGCCGGATTGGAACAGATGGGTCGCGGTCGAACGTCTGGCGTCGGACCGGGTGCGCCTCGACGCTCTGTGCCGCGATTTCTTGAGCGGGCAGGGTGAGGGCGCCGAAGGGGCTGCCATCGCCGCCGCCAACGTTTAGGTTTTCTGGCGGGTCTTCTTGCTGCCGGAGGCCTTGTCGCTGGCTTTGCCAGAACTCTTTTTGGATCGGGGCTTTGGCACCGTCTGTTCTTCGCCCTGGTCGGTCAGGGTCGGAAACTCTCCCAGATTCTCCTGGATGCTGGCCTCTTCGACGGGGGCTTCATCGGAATGCGGTTCGGTAAGCGGGTTGGGTTTTAGATCGTCGCCGGGGGCGTCCTCGATGGCGACAAGTTGCCGAGCCATCTGCCAATGGTCCTCAGCCCGGCCTTCGGGCTTACCCTCCTCGATCCAAATCTGATGGGCTCTCTGGCGGATGCGTTCGTTCTCGTCCATCTTCATCTCCGGCTGTTATGATTTCGCCTGTCGCTCAAAACCCCAGCCGGGGCTTCCGGGTTCCGGTTGCCGCAGACAGCTTTTCCCTCCTTGTGCGCCGCCGCGGGAGGCGCTATGAGGCAAGCCGATGCTCAAGCATTTGAAAGATAACAACCGCAACTGGGCCGCGCAAAAAATCGCGGCTGACGCCGGTTTTTTCGAGCGGCTGGTCGGTCAGCAGGCACCCGAATATTTCTGGATCGGATGTTCCGATAGCCGGGTCCCCGCCAATGAGATTGTCGGTCTCGACCCGGGCGAGATGTTTGTCCACCGCAATGTCGCAAACCTGGCGCCTCCGCAGGACGCGAACTATCTCTCGGTGCTGCAGTTCGCCGTCGACGTCTTGAAGGTCAAGCACATCCTGGTCGTCGGCCATTACGGATGTGGTGGCATCGCGGCTGCGGTGGACGGTAAGCGGCGTGGTCTCGTCGATCATTGGCTGCATCCAATCCGCGAGGTTTATCAGGCGTATCGAGCCGAGCTGGACGCAATTGCCGATCAGCGCGCCCGGCTGGACCGCTTGTGCGAACTCAACGTGATGAACCAGGTGAAGAACGTGGCGGCCGACGTCTTCGTGCAGGATGCCTGGGCACGAGGACAGGAACTGGCTGTCCACGGCTGGGTTTATTCCATCGCCAACGGCTTGGTCACGGATCTCGACGTGACAGTAATGGGCCCCGATTCTGGCGCGTGACGGCTCTAGCCTCAGCGGAGCACCGATGGTTCCGCCTGAAAGTATTTATAAACCATAATCCCAACAATTTTACATTAAACCGGATAAATAGGGAACAATACGGGGGCTCTCCGCGCTTGAACCACTAGTCCTTCGTGAAGGAATCAAGTGTAGCATCGTTTGTGGAGTATGTGCGATGCCGGCCATTTTGATCGTTGAGAACGAAGTTATACTGGCGCTCGATCTTGCAGATACTTTGGCGGCGCTCGGGTATGAGGTGGTGGGGCCAGCTGTGACGGCCGATGACGCGTGCCGCATGGCTCGTGACAGCCACCCTGATATCGTGCTGATGGACGTGCGGCTGGACGGACGGCGCGACGGTATCGCCGCTGCTGAAGAGATCATGGCCGAACAGGGCACCAAGGTGATCTTCCTCTCCAGTGAGGACGACCAGGGAACGCGTGAGCGTGCCGCAGCCATCGGGCCGTTCGCTTGGCTGGACAAGCCTTGCTCGGCCTCTCACATCCAGCAGACATTGGCGCAGGCCCTGTCGCCTGATATCGGCAGTCAGATCTTGTCCGGCGTCGATGATTGTGGTGGCGCCTCATTATCCGCCATCCAATCCGTCGTCGTGCGGCCGGGAAGCTCGCCGACGTGATCGACCCAGAAACGCTTGCTTTCGATTCCCAGCGCCCAGCTGGGTCGCGCCAGTTCAGGATTGTCCAAGCTGCCCGCGGTGAGATCGACGGTGCCCCGGGCGAGATTACGGAAGGCAAGTGGAGTGCCGCAGGCCCGGCAATAAAGCCGCTCGGCCTTGTCGGAACTTTGGTAACGCCCGGGGTTCCCCTGCGTCCACCGCAAGCGCTCCCGTGAGGGTGTCGCATAGGCCATATAGGGGCCGCCGCTCGCGCGCTGGCACATGCGGCAATGGCAGACCATGGCCTCGAAACTGCCGGAGAAAGCGTAGCGAACCGCACCGCATTGGCAGCCGCCGGTGATCAGGGTGTCTTCGCTCATCCTAGCCCTCCCACAGCTGAACGCCGGAAAGATCAAGCTGTTCCAGAGCCTCGGAAAGGCGCCGGCCGGCGATCTCGCGGTCCCCTGCCACATCCATCAGCGGCACCAGGACGAATGCCCGCTCGAACAGGCGGGGATGCGGAAGCACGAGATCGGGCTGGTCCACCCTCAGATCATCGTAAAACACGATGTCGAGATCGATCGTACGGGCGCCATAACGCCGGGCGGGATCTCGAACACGCCCGAGGCTCGTTTCCACCTTAAGACATCGCTGGAGCAGAGAGCTCGGCGAAAGCTCGGTCTCCACCAGGATGCAGCCGTTGATATAGCGCTCCTGATCGGGATCGCCCCAAGGCTCGGTCTCATAGAAGGGCGATATGTGGAGAACGCGGATCGCGTCGTCCGCCTCAAGAAGTGCCAGCGCCTTGATCAGGGTGCCGCGTCGGTCACCAAGGTTGGAGCCGAAGGCAATCGCCGCTTCAGGCATCCCGGCTGCGCCGGATCGTGATGGAGACATGATCGACGATAGCGTCGATGGGCACGCTCGGCTTGCGTATGGTCACCTCAACAGCTCGGGCAAGGTCGAAGGTCTCGAGGACGCGCGTCGCGATGCGCTCGATCACCGTTTCGAGAAGCTGCTCGTTCTTCTCAAGGAAGGCCTGGGTGATGACTTCGGCAAGTCTGGCATAATCGATGGTCTTTGCCAGGCTGCGCGTGCGGGCAGCCTCCCGAATGTCCGTATCGACGGCGACATCGATGAAGAACCGTTGTCCAATCTCGTTTTCGCCACCGTAGACGCCGTGATGGGCGAAGATCGCGAGATTGGTGATAGCAAGGCGATCGGTCATGTGGTCCTCATCGAAATTACGTCGGCGACCGTGAGTGCGTCGCGATGCGCGGCCACATCGTGGGCCCGAATGATATGGGCGCCGGAAAGCGCCGCCGCCACATGAGCCGACAGCGTTCCGGCCAAGCGGTCATCGGGATCATTGCGGCCCGTCAGATGACCGATAAACCGCTTGCGCGAGGCGCCCACGAGAACCGGATAGCCAAGCGCCATCAGCCTGTCGAGCCGGGTGATCACGACCGGGTTCTGGTCCATGGTCTTGCCGAAGCCGATGCCGGGGTCGAGCACGATCCTGTCCTCGGCAACGCCGGCTTTGAGGGCGATCTCCACCGAGCGCGAGAGGAAGCCGATGATGTCTTCCATGATGTCAATCCCGGCATCGGCCGCCAGCCGATTGTGCATGAGAACACAAGCCGCCTTCTGGTCGGCGGTCACCCTTGCGATATCAGGATCCCGCTGGAAACCCCAGATGTCGTTCACAATATCAGCGCCGGCTGCCAGGGCAGCCTCTGCGACGGAGGCCTTCCAGCTGTCGATCGAGAGCGGCACATGAGTTCTCTCCGCCAGCCGCCCGATAACCGGAACCACACGGGCGATTTCCTCCTCGGCGGCAACGGGCATATGCCCGGGGCGGCTGGATTCCCCTCCGAGATCCAGAATATCGGCACCTTCAGCCGCGAGAGCGAGCGCACGGGCTTCAGCGGCATCATGGCTCGCATAACGGCCGCCGTCGGAAAAGGAGTCCGGCGTGACGTTAACCACCCCCATGACCAAGGTGCGATCGAGGCTGATGATCCGGTCGCGTGCGCGCAGGATGCGGTGGCTCATGCCTTGGCCAGTGCTTCCAGGATGCGCGCCCATGAACGGATGCCTTTGTGGAAGGCCGTCAGCTCATATTTCTCGTTGGGCGAATGAATGGCGTCATCTTCCAGCGCGAAGCCGATGAGGAGGGTATCCATGCCAAGCTCTCGCTTGAAATCGGCAACGATCGGGATGGAGGCACCGCAGCCCATCAGCGCGGTGTCCTTGCCCCATTCCTCCTTGAGGGCCCGGGCGGACGCACGCAGGTCGCTGCCATCCAGGGGCTGCTGCTGGGCGGCGGCGCAGGCGAAATTACGGAACTCCACTGTGGCATCGGAAGGCAACTGGCTTCGGATGAAGCTGCGGAAGCTGTCGCGGATCCTTTCCGGATCCTGGGTGCCGACAAGGCGGAAGGAAACCTTGGCGCTGGCCTTGCTCGGGATCACCGTCTTGGAGCCTTCGCCGATGTAGCCGCCCACGATGCCGTTGATGTCACAGGTCGGCCGCGACCAGAGCTGCTGCAGGGCGGTGCGGTCCTTCTCGCCGGCGGGAGAGGTCAGGCCCACGGCGCCGAGGAAGCTCGCGACGTCGAAGTTCAGCCCTTCCCAATTTGCCGCCACATCGGCGGGCAGTTCCGGCACGCCCTCATAGAACCCCGGAACCGCGACGCTGTTGTTCTCGTCGTGAAGAGCCGCGAGCGCCCGGGTCAGCGCATTGATGGGATTGAGCGCCGGTCCGCCATAAAGGCCCGAGTGCAGGTCACGATTGGCGGCGGTGACGACCACCTCCTCATAGAGCAAGCCCCGCAGGGTGGTCGTGATGCCGGGGGTGTCCTCGTTCCACTGGTTGGTGTCGCAGACAAGCGCGATCTCTGCCTTGATCTCATCGCCGTGAGTCTTGAAGAAGTCGGGAAGGCTGAGACTTCCACATTCCTCCTCCCCCTCGATCATCACCGTGACCGCGCAGGGAAGGCTGCCGGCGGTGGTCATCCAGGCGCGGGCCGCCTCGACGAACGTGAGGAACTGGCCTTTGTCGTCCGAGGCCCCACGCGCAACGATCCGCTGGCCGCGCGGTCCCTCCACGATCTGTGGCTCGAAGGGCGATGAGGTCCAAAGCTCCAGCGGGTCCGGCGGCTGCACATCATAGTGGCCATAGAACAGCACATGCCGCGTGGCTCCCGCCGGGCGATGATGTGCGACCACCACCGGCTGCCCCGAGGTCTCGACCAGCCTGGCATCGAAGCCAATGGTCTTGAGTTCAGCCGCCGTCCATTCCGCAGCCTTGCGGCAGTCCGCCCTATAGGCGGGATCGGCCGAGATCGATGGAACACGCAGGATGTCCATCAGCCGGGCAAGGCTGGCCTCAAGCTCCTGGTCGATGGCGGCGAGAACCGTGGGAAGTGCGGACATGGGCGAACTCCGTGGGTTCGAATGATAAGATATCAGCCGCAGGACAGGATGCGGGCTCGATGATGGCGGACGGACGTCGCTACCTCGGCGGATTGCAGCAGCCGGAGCGGACCTCGCCATCGCGCCTGATGACGATCACGTTGAACAGGAAATTCGTATCGGACATGCCGTCGGAACACAGCGGGTCCCGCGCCAAAACGACGCGCTCCACGGTGCCCCGTCCGAAGGTCATGGCCCAGGCCGTGAGATTGTTGCGGCTGGCGCGTGCGTCCGTGATGGGAAGGCGCTCGTCGATGTCTGTGCCGATCTCCCGATAGAGCGCGGTCTTCTTGTCAAAGACCAGCGACCAGAAAGGTTCGGTGCCGCGGCATTCCAGCGGCATCGGCGGCTCATTGCCGGCATAGGTGAGTGACGCACCGAGGAAGCGGGCGGCGACCCAGCCTTCCTTGTCGAAGTAGCGGACTTTCACCCAGTCATCGCGCCGTTCCATGACCTCGATGTTGGAAGCGTAGGAAGGAAGAGCGCGGATGATGGGTGCATCCTCCTTGGGCTCCGCGCGCATGTTGAGCGTGTCCCAGGACGGCACATCCACCACCTGTGCGCGTTCCTGCGCCTGTGCGGGAACGAGCGACAGGACAATCAACAAACACGCCAGAGCCGCGATAGACTTCATCGACGCAACATGCTCCCGAGGACGCCGCGAACGATCGCACGTCCGACAGACCCGCCGACAGAACCCGCAAGTTGCTTACCCACATTGGCCGCAACCTGACCTGCCGTGCGATTGACAACGATCCGTGTAACGTCGCGGGTGATGGATTGGGTCGGGGTCAGCCGCTCGCCGCGCTTGCGATTGATGCCGAACAGGGTGCCAAGCAGGCCGCCGATGCCGCTGGTCGAGGCCTCCTCTTCGGCCTGCGCGGCAACGGTAGCATCCTGCGCCTTTTTCGCAAGGAGCTCATAGGCGGATTCCCGGTCGACCTCATCATCGTAGTGGCCGGCCACCGGGCTGTTCGCCATCAGGGCCTGCCGCTCCTGCAGCGTGATCGGGCCAAGCTTGGCCGCCGGCGGACGGATCAGCGTGCGCTCCACCACGGAAGGCGCGCCCTTCACCTCAAGCACCGAGACCAGTGCTTCGCCAACGCCCAGTTGCGTGATCACATCTTCGGTCTTGAAGGCCGGGTTGGGCCGGAAGGTTTCCGCAGCCGCCTTGACCGCCTTCTGTTCCCGCGGCGTGTAAGCCCGCAGCGCATGCTGCACCCTGTTGCCGAGCTGCGCCGCGACCGTATCCAGCACATCGATCGGATTCTGGGTCACGAAATAGATCCCGACGCCCTTGGAGCGGATCAGTCGCACCACTTGCTCGACCTTCTCAAGAAGGGCGGGAGGTGCCTCGTCGAAAAGGAGATGCGCTTCATCGAAGAAGAAGACCGCTTTCGGTTTTTCCGGATCGCCCACCTCGGGCAGTTGCTCGAAGAGCTCTGACATCAGCCACAGAAGGAACGTGGCGTAGAGCCGGGGACTTTGCATCAGTTTGTCGGCGGCCAGGATCGAGACCATGCCACGGCCGTCGTTGGTGACACGCATGAGATCGCTGATCTGCAAAGCCGGCTCGGCGAAGAATTTCTGCCCGCCCTGGTTTTCCAGAACGAGCAACTGCCGCTGAATGGCGCCGACGGAAGCCTTGGCGACATTGCCATAGAGTTTCGATAGCTCACCGGCATTTTCCGCCACATAGGTGAGGATCGACTGGAGGTCCTTGAGATCAAGCAGGAGAAGGCCCTGGTCGTCGGCCGCGCGGAAGGCGATGTTGAGGACGCCTTCCTGCGCTTCGCTCAAGTTCATCATGCGCGCGAGAAGGAGCGGGCCCATCTCCGAAATGGTGGCGCGGATGGGATGGCCCTGCTCACCGAACAGATCCCAGAAAATGACCGGGAACTTGTCGTGGACGTAGGGCGAAAGTTCGATCTCCTGAGCGCGCTTGACGAGAAAGTCCTTGTCCTCGCCCACCGCGGCGATGCCGGACAGGTCGCCCTTGATGTCAGCCGCAAAAACAGGAACACCCGCGTTGGAGAACGCCTCCGCGAGGATTTGAAGGGTCACCGTCTTGCCCGTTCCCGTGGCGCCGGTGATCAGGCCATGCCGGTTGGCGAGCGGCAGATTGAGAAACTCGGCCTTGGTACTTTTGCCGATAAAGATCGCGTCGTCCCGATCCATCACCCGTGAATCTCCCTCCCAGAACCGATGCATGTGTTTATAGGCGAAGCCATAAAACATCGCTATGGCCCCGCGCTTGTGTTTTGCCCTGTTCCACGCTCAGTATCGCGCCGGGCGATCGAGCCCGCAGGTGAAAGGGAGACGTCGCATGCAGGAACTGTTGGAGCGTATGATGGGCAATGCGGGCATCGACCGCGCGTTGGCGGAAAAAGCACTGGTCATCATCCTCGACTTCCTGAACAAGGAGGCCCCGCAGGACGCCGTGGGAAAGCTTCTGGAAGCGCTCCCTGAGGCCAAGCCCCTCGTGGGGCAGGACAGCGGCGGTTTCGGCCTCGGCGGCTTCGGCGCGATGGGCGCCCTCAACGAAATGACCGCGGCCGGCCTTTCCATGGAGCAGGTCCAGACGGTCACCCGGACAGTGATCGATTTCGCGCGCGAGAAGCTTGGCGAGGATGAGGTCGGCCGCATTGTCGGTGCGATACCCGGCCTGAGCGCCTTCATCTGAGGAAAGCACGGCCGGCCTGTTGCAAGCCGGCCGTTTTCACTTTCGTCATGAAGGATGCGTCTCAAAGGATCTGTGCCCACTGAAGACGGCAAGTGCATATCTGGCTGACGCGACGGTGAAGCGGCGATCGCGCATATTGCGGTTATCCTGACCGCCCGTCTTGTCGGAGGTTGCCATGATCCGCCTGCTGACCGTTATTCTCACGCTTCTCGTATCGCTTGCTTCATCGCCTGTCCGAGCGCAGCAGCCGGCCGTGGATGTCGCCCTTGTGCTTCTCGCCGACGGATCGGGGTCCATCGATCCGGAAGAATTTCAATTGCAGCGCGCGGGCTATGCCGATGCCATCGCAAGCCCGGATGTGCTGAGCGCCATCGCATCCAACGCCCACGGCCGGATTGCCGTGGCCTTCGTGGACTGGGGAGGCCCGCAATCACAGGACGTGGTCCTGGACTGGACGATCATCGACGGCGAAGCGAGCGCCAAGGCGTTTGGTGACAAATTACGCGCCGCTCCTAAGAAGACCACCGGTTACAATTCCATCTCCAACGCGATCGGCGTGGCGATGCAGCTCCTCGCCCGCGCGCCCCAGGCCGAGCGTCAGGTGATCGATGTTTCCGGAGATGGGCCAAACATCGGGGGACGCGCGATACACGAGGCAAGGGACGAGGCCGTTGCCAAGGGCATTATCATCAATGCCCTTGCGATCCGGGCGGAAGGAAGCACCACCGCCTGGTCGTCCCGCCGTGTTCCGCTTGAGGACTACTACCGAGACAACGTCATCGGCGGACCCGGCGCATTCGTCGAGATTGCCCGCGACCGGGCGGGCCTCAAGGAGGCGGTCCGGCGCAAGCTGATCCAGGAAATCGCGTTTTTACCCGCACCTGCGCCGCATGCTGCATCCGAACGGCCGCATTCGGCGTTATAGAAGGCGAAAATGCGGAGCGTGAGATGAGACATGGAACCTCGGCCTTCATTGTCGTTGGCCTGTTGCTGGCCGGCGGCACGGCATGCACCCAGACCAATTCGTCCGTTGCGCCTCGCGAGGGGATGATGTGCGAGGTGCCGGACGAGAACCTGTGGTGGGGCCGCTTCTCCGGCGGCCGGGAGATAAGCTCCTCCTTCGACAGCGATTCTCTCGAGCGCTATACCGAGGAACGTTGTTTTACCACCCGAGCGCAATGCCAGCGCTGGCTTTATGATCTGAAGAGTGCTTATGGCTTTGCCCCAGAGTGGAACGAATGCCGACGGGGCTATCAGCCGGGTGTGCCGGTCAAGCCTTGGTATGCTCCCGGGCAGTGACGCGAGGAGATTTGAAATGAAACACCTGATCCTAGCTTCCGCTGTGGTCGCTTCGCTGCTGCCGAGCGTCGCTTCGGCCGCCAGCAACCCCATCGGAGGAGCCGTGGAAAATTTCATCACGATCCGTCCTGCCGAAGGCGTGCCGGATCCGCGTTCCTACGGCGGCGTGAACGACTGCCGCACCGCGCCGGGCGAGGCTTGGTGGGGGCGGTTTGCCGGTGGCAGCGGTGATGGAGGTCGCAACGCCGGCGTTCGTATGCAGACCAGCGAAGGGTGTTTCCCGAACCGAAACGCCTGCTTGTCCTGGCTACGGGCCATGAAGTCCAAGTTCGGTTTTTACCCAGTCTACAATCAATGCCGCGCCGGTTACGAGCCGGGCGCTTCGGTGCCGGCGTGGTGGTCGCCGCAATCAGATTGATAAATAAAAAACGGGGCGTTCAGCCCCGTTTTTTCAAGCGCCGATTCAGACGGCCTCGCCGTACAGTTTTTCGACATATTCCCAGTTCACAAGGTTCTCGATGAAGGCCTTGAGGTAATCGGGACGCCGGTTGCGATAGTCGATGTAATAGGAGTGTTCCCAAACGTCGACACCCAGGATGGGTGTTGCGCCGTGCACCAGCGGACTTTCGCCGTTCGGCGTTTTCATGATCTCAAGCTTGCCGTTCTTGACGGCGAGCCAAGCCCAGCCGGATCCGAACTGAGTGGCCCCTGCCTGAATGAAGTCTTCCTTGAACTTGTCGAAGGAACCGATGTCCTCCTCGATCTTCTTGGCGATGGCTGCCGGCGCGGCGCCGCCGCCGTTCGGCTTCATCCAGTTCCAGAAGTGCAGGTGGTTGTAGTGCTGGCCGGCGTTGTTAAACAGCGGCTGGTTCTTGCCGTAGGAGCCTTTGACAATCTCTTCGAGGCTCTTGCCGGCAAGCTCGGACCCTTCGAGAAGCTTGTTGCCGGTTGTAACATAAGCATTGTGGTGCTTGTCGTGATGGAACTCGAGCGTCTCAGCCGACATATATGGTTGAAGCGCGTCATATGCGTAGGGAAGGTCGGGCAGTTTGAAAGTCATGGAAAATCTCCGGGAGTCGCGGATGGACCGGGGCTTTCGCCGGACGGGCGGGTAACATGCTCTACATAGGCAAGGTTCCTGTCGTCGGCAACACGGCATATCCATATAAGGGAGCAATATCATGACCGTTGTGCTGACCGCCATCGGCGTCCTTTTGGCACTCTGGGGATTTTACGTCGTGGCCCTGTTTGATGGCATTGCAGCCGTTGATATGGGCTCTCGGATTATCGTGGGTGCGGCCGTGGTCCTGGGGTTCGCTGCGATCACGCGAGCCGTCGATCGATTGCGCCGCGACCTCGTGAAAGCCGCCGAACCTCATGCGGAGCCGCAGCTTTCCGTGTTGTCGCCTGAGCCGGACGTGCCGAGCGTTGCGCCTGAACTGCCGGAGGAAAAGAGCCAACCCATCACGCCACCTCCCGTTGCGGTCGAAAGACCGGTGCCGCCGTTGCAGGCACCCACACAGTCTCCTGCGCCCATGGCTCCCAGGGTACCCGTTGCTGCAGGCCCAGTGGCGCCGGCTCCATCTGCGTCCGCAGAGGCACGATCCGAGCGGTCGCCTTTCGCGCCGCCGCGCGTGGAGCTTGCCGAGCGCCCCGTACCGGATTTTCTGACGCGGCGCCCGGCCGCGGTGGCGGCCACTGCGGCAGGGGCGGCCGTAGCAGCATCCGCTGCGGCAACACCACCGAGGCCCGACGATAACAAGGGCGGCGGGGAGCCATCGTTGTTGAGAGAGGGCACGCTCAACGGGGTCAATTACCGCTTCTTTTCCGATGGCTCCGTCGAGGCTGAAGGCCGGGATGGCCCGCATCGCTATGCGTCCGTCGATGAGCTGCGGGAGGAGATCCTTGCACGCCGCGGGCCGGAGGCCTCTCCCGTCTCAGCCGCGGCCGCGGACCAGCGGAAGGACGCGTCGGAAGAGGTCGCTCCCCGCCCGTTCGAGCCACTCGTAAACGACCATGTCGGCCGTGACGATCTGGGCGCCGTGGCGGGCGAGCCGGTCGAACGCGATATCCCGGTCGTGCGTCCGCCGCGAGCCGACACCATCGGCAACGATCGCGACATCGCTCCCTCTCTTGATGAGGTCGACCGCGGTCTGCAGGACACAGATGTGAGCTTCGAGCCCGCAGATCACGACCTGGCGCCGGCCCTCGATATTGAGTTCGAGGATACGTTCGAGGACGACGGGCTCTTTGAGAGCCGAGAAGGCGAGTTTGGGTATGATGAGCCCGAGCCCGCTCCGGAGCGTGGCGATCGTTGGTCCGAGGCCCTCCGGATGTTGCTCCGTCGCGATCGTGGGAACCCCGATCAGACTGGCGACGTCGAGGAGGAACCGGGTCGTGCCGACGACGGCCTCGATATCGGGAACGGCCGCCGCTAGCCGTTCCTGAGCATCGACGACCAGAAGAAGAGAGCTGCCCGCGACGAGCAGCCCTGCTTGCGAAGGCTCAGGTCTGTTCATCTTTTTCCAGGTTCAAGGCTGTTCCATTCATGCAGTAACGCAGCCCGGTCGGCTGCGGGCCATCGGGAAACACATGCCCCAGATGGGAATCGCAGGCGCCGCAACGGATTTCAGTCCGGGTCATCATATGTGACCTGTCCTCGATCTCCTTGACGGCGTCAGGTGTTACCGGTTCCCAGAAGCTCGGCCAGCCGGACCCCGACTCATACTTCGTTTCCGAACGAAAAAGCGGGGCGTCACAGACGACGCAGCGATAGAGACCCGGATCCTTTTCGTCGAGGTAGGGGCCCGTGAAGGCTCGTTCCGTCCCATGTTCCTGGGTGATGCGGTACTGCTCGTCGGTCAATCGGTTCCGCAAATCCTGTTTCTCGGGTGTTACTTTTGGCGCGGTAGTCATTTCAATTGTCCTCGAAGTGGTTGTGGGTGATGCTGAGCTTAGC
Source organism: Agaricicola taiwanensis (assembly GCF_014635245.1). Lineage (GTDB taxonomy): Bacteria > Pseudomonadota > Alphaproteobacteria > Rhizobiales > Methylopilaceae > Agaricicola > Agaricicola taiwanensis. The sequence goes on from NZ_BMCP01000001.1 coordinate 1,341,469, forward strand.
GGAACGAGGCCCTATTGTTTCATAACGGCATAATTGCCGAGATTTGGTTCTTTACCTGCAAATCTATATGGTTGCCTGCTCCCGTTAGTTCCATAATGACGGTGCAATGCATGGCCTGGCAGGAGATGCAAACAGTTTTCCTCAAGGTATTCAGTCGATCATGCTTGCAAGGAAGATGTTATAGGACTAATCAAGGTTGCGGCCTGCTCATGGATTCGAAAAAACATTCTTCTGCCAGGTGAGAAGCGGTTTCTTCTGAAATCTATGTGGCTTTGACTGCTGTTTACACCCTTGGTGCATGACTGATTATCTCAGAGAGTTTCCTATATGGATGACAGAACCCCCGCTTCAGAGTTCATTGATTTGGCTGCTGACATTGTTTCAGCCTATGTCAGCAACAACGTGATTGCGACCAGTGAGCTTCCCCGCCTGATCGGGGACGTGCATTACGCCCTGCTGCGGGTAGGCGGTCTGCCTATCGAAACTCCCGCAGAGCTTCCAAAACCTGCGGTTCCCATTAAGAAGTCGGTAGCTCCCGACTATCTGATCTGCCTGGAAGACGGCAAAAAATTCAAGTCGTTGAAGCGTCACCTGCGTACTCACTACGACCTGAGCCCGGACGAATATCGGGAAAAATGGGGTCTTCCTGCCGATTATCCAATGGTGGCGCCAAATTACGCCGCGGCCCGCTCCGCCCTTGCCAAGCAAATGGGGCTTGGGCAGCAGCGCCGTAAGCGCTGAACAGGCGATAGTCTGGACCATAGGCGCGTCGCGCGGGGATCCCGGGCGGCGCTTTTCTATCGCAACGGGGCAGTTATGCGGATGCGAGAATCCTCGCCGCTTCCGATCGAATACGATTGACCATGGCGCGAACGCCGTTCGACCTCTGCGGTGTCAGATGCGTGCCCAGCCCAAATCGGTCGAGCAGCGCCTGCGCGTCGGTCTGCGCGATCTCCTGGGCGCTGCGGCCGGAGTAAAGCGCGATAAGGATCGCGATGAGGCCCCGCACGAGATGCGCGTCGCTATCGCCACGAAAGGTCAGTCGGGGAGACCCATCCGCTCCACGCTGGGTCTGACTGACGAGCCAGACCTGGCTGGCGCACCCCTCCACCTTCGTCGCGGCGTTGCGTTCGTCGTCGGAAAGCGGTTCCAACGTACGACCGAGCTCGATCAGAAACCGATAACGGTCTTCCCAATCGTCCAGAAATTCAAAGCCATCGATGATTTCGTCGAGGGTCATGGCATCTCCTTGCGCTTCATATAGGCGCCCGAGCGCAAGGATGCGACCCCTTTCCCTGGGCTAGAACCGTGCGACCACACCCAGCGCGACGAGAAGGCCGAGCCAGATCACAGTTCGGGTCAGAAGAACAATGGTTACAGGCGACGTCATGATCTGACCGATAGCGTCGCGGGTGAAACGAAACGGTCAAGAAAATTGCTAAGACTTTAATTGGTAGCCCTATGGCTTCCAGCATCTCTTTAGCGTTCGCTTAAGCCGACTGTGCCATGGTGCTGGAAGCTTATGGCAGGAGGCGCGGACATGCGCGCGGTCCGAGTTGGGTAGTGGCGAGTTGATACAGCGTCTCCAGACATTCGTGACAGGACTGGTGCATGAGTCCGTCAGTGCTGGCCGACCGGAAGCCGTACGTCATCGTTCTTTCATCGCGGCCCATCTGGCGGCGGGCGTGACGGCGCTGGCGGCATTGCCGCTCTACCTTGCATTGCGCGGTGCGCCCACCGCGCCCGAGGCCATGGCCTTCGCGGCCTTGCTGCTGCCGCTTCTGGTGGCCTTTGATCTGTCGCGCACCGGTAAGATGGTGCGTGCTCACATACTCTCGGCCGTCTCGGTCGCCTTGCTTGTCTTCCCGGTTGCTGTCGCCACCGGCGGCATCATGTCCTTTGCCGTTCCCTGGTTGATCATCATCCCTCTGGAAACAGCCTTCTCGGGGTCCCGCAAGGCGATCGGCGCGGGCGTGGTCTCCGCGCTTGTCGTGGCCGTCGCGCTTGTCGGTATTGACCTGGCCGGTTGGCTCCCCGCCTCCGCACTATCTCCCCAGGCGGCCAAATCGATGCTGTTCGCCAGTGGAGCTCTGGCTGCTCTTTACGCGGCCTTGCTGGCTGTGCGTGCCAACAACATCAGCCGTCTCAGCATGGAAGATACACGACGCGGCGAGGCGCGGTATCGCCTGCTGGCTGAACATATGCACGACCTCATCACCCGTCATACCCGCTCGGGCAACGTGACCTTTGCGTCACCGGCCGCCACGCGGATCACGGGCGCGGAGCCTGCGGCGCTGATGGGGCAGGGGCTGTTCGACCGCGTCCATATCGCCGACCGGCCTTCCTACCTGACCGCGCTGTCCACCACTGCCACGACCGGGACCGAGACATCCGTCCGCTTCCGGCTGCGCCGCGACAGTCCTGCTGCCGGCCTGACACCCGATTGGTGCTGGGTTGAAATGCGCTGCGCTCTGATCGAGGACGACACGCTGATCGAAGATGAGGGCGGGCGACATGTTGTGTCCGTCACCCGCGACATCGAGGAACGCGTCGCCCATGAGGCCGAACTGCTCGCCGCGCGCGAGGAGGCTGACCGTGCCAGCATGGCGAAAACCCATTTCCTGGCAAACATCAGCCACGAATTGCGCACCCCGCTCAACGCCATCATCGGCTTTTCCGAGATGCTGTCCACGTCCGACATGCCGCGCATGAGCGATGAACGGCAGATGGAATATGCCAAGCTGATCCATGAATCGGGGCTGCACCTGCTGGCGGTCGTCAACAGCATCCTCGACATGTCCCGTATCGAGAGCGGTAATTTCTCGATCACGCCGGAGCCTTTCGAGCTGATGCCTCTGATCGACACCAGCCGGCAGCTCTTTACGCTGAAGGCGGCCCAGGCCCAGGTCAGGCTGGAGGTGGATATCGAGGAGGGCCTGCCCGATGTCTATGGCGATTGCCGCGCCTGCCGCCAGATCCTGATCAATCTCCTCTCCAACGCCCTGAAGTTCACTCCGGCAGGTGGAACGGTGACCATCAGCGCCCGCCGCAACGGCGGCTTTGCAACGCTCTCCGTCGCCGATACCGGCATTGGCGTCTCGCCCGAAGATCTGTCCCGCCTTGGAGAGCCGTTCTACCAGGCCCGGTCATCCTACAACCGTCCCTACGAGGGGACGGGCCTCGGCCTCTCGGTCGTGAAGGGACTGGTCAGCCTTCACGGCGGTATCTTCAAGATCGAGAGCCGCGTGGGTGAAGGAACTGTGGTCACCATAGAGCTGCCGACAGAGTCCACATCCGTCACGCCGGTGCCGGCGAAGGCCCCGGCTGATCACCAGCCGGTGGACGGAGATCTTCCCGCCCGTCTCACTGCATGATGATCTGAAAAGGATAGAGCGTTGCCTTCGCCCAGCGACCGCATGATGGAATTCGACGACGAGCCAGGTGTGCTGAGCACCCTCTTGCGCTCAGTGATGCGGCGCCCGTTGGATAGCTTGGCATCGGCCGTTGCGGCTGCAACGGCCATCGCCATCGTCGTGAACGCGCTCGCGCTCCAAAACGGCACGCATCCGGCCCCGATCTTCTCGCCCTCAGCCGCCGCACCCACGCCGGCGGTGCCTGCCGTGCCGATGCCGCCCCAGCGCCAGACGCATGTTTCAGGTCCTGCCGCGACGGCTACGCCGCCGGCTGTGCCGGCCATAACCGGAAGCGCGGGGCCGTCGCAGAAGGACGTTCTGCTTGGTGTACAGGCGGAACTCGCCCGGCTTGGGCGCTATGACGGCCCGGTGGACGGCCTCTACGGACCAAAGACGGAATTCGCGATACGCGAATATGAGCGCGCCACGGGCAAGGCCCCCACCGGCGAAGCAAGTCAGAACATGCTGGAAGCCTTGAAGGCGACGCGGGTGCCGACGGCAACCCCAAGCCCTCGAGGCGGTGAGGCATCGGCAACACCTGCCGCGTCTGCCGCCGCAGCCTCCTCCAACCGCATCCTTACCATCCAGCGGGTGCTCGCCGAACAAGGCTATGGTCCTATAAAGCTCGACGGCGTCGTAGGTGAGGAAACCAAGGCGGCGATCTTCCGTTTCGAGATTCACCGCAACCTGCCGCCCACGGGGGAGCTTTCCCCACGCTTTGTCCGCGAACTCTCGGCCATATCAGGCGTTCCGCTGCAGTGAGCAGCAGGTTACGATCCGATTTCTGGGTTTCCGCCTATATCCGTTCCTGCCATTTGCGGGGCGCTTACGGGGTGGTGCGTCGGCGCGGCGCCGCGGAAGCGGGCGCCATCTTCATCAAGATCGACCGGCTGGATGGCACCTTCGATCTCTATGCGCCCGCGCCACAATCCGCGATAGATGATGATGCCCTGGACCGTCAGTTTGTCCGTGTCGGTCCGGCGAGGGCTGACGGCGCGAGCATCGAACAGCGCCTCGCGCGCGAGGCGGATTTCGACCCTGACGTCTGGATCCTTGAAGTCGAGGACAAGGCGGGTGATCCGGGTCTTCAGACGGTCGCCTGACGACTAGCCGCTCTTTTTGGGCGTGAAGCGCATGCCCTTCACCTTCACCGTGACCGAGCCTGCCTTGCGGCCTTCCTGCGAAGCCCGCTGCGGCGGTTCTGCCGGATCAAGCAGCGGCTGATGAACGGGACGGGTGCTGGCGCCCAGCACGGCCCGCACGATCGCCAGCGCGACGGAGCGGGGGGTATCGTCATAAAGCGCCGCCGCCGAAAAGATGAGGGGGATGGATGTCCGTACCCTTTCGGGCGCGCAGATGAGAAGCGCGGCTATGGTCGCCTCGCGATCACAACCTGAGGCGATCAGCGCCAGGGCAGGAAGCTCGCCGGTCGGGTCATCGACCAGAACGGCCGCAGCCGTCGCCGGCACCCGCAGAAGATCCGCCAGCGCCTTCACGAAGCCTTCGGTGCCGCCACGCAACACGGCGAGCCGGAATGTGTGAAGCGCATCAGGATCCAGAGGCGCCGCGGGTCGCTGACCGGCCCTTGCCAGGGCGGCGCGAACCATCCCGCGTTCCTCGGCTCCGAGGACGGGATAAAGCCTCGCGCACATCGTAGCGTCGACGTCGGGCCGGCGAAGGAGCGCATTCGCCAGGGGAGCGTCCTGCCGAACGCGCTCGATGATGTTCGAAAGCGTCATTCCATCAAGGGGAACTGCGGGATTGGCGATCAGCGTCTCCAGGACCTCACGGCTTGGGTGTGAGGAAAGTCCTCTCGTGGTTCCCCGGTCAAGGTCTTTGCGTTCGGCCAATGCGCTGGCTTCCACGATGCCGCCCTCAAGAGCGATCCCCAGCATGCTGTCACGGTTGAGGGCGGGGCGCAGCAGCACCAGTTCTCGTGCCACTTCAACGTCGTCGCTGAGAAGCCGCTCGACGACGGCATCGGGGGCGTCTGCAACGGGAGCCAGGCGCCGCGCCACCATGACCTTGGTTGCATGATCCGCGACGTTGATCAGCGGCAGGGCCAAGGCCGTGTAACGCTCGATATCCGCGGGTGTGCGGTTGTAGGCGGCGGCGAACAGATCCGTGGCCACACGCAGCACCGTCGCGCGCGTGTCGACGCCTCGTTCGCGCGCGAGGCGCTCGAGGCCTTCGAGATGGTGTGATCCGTCGACCATAGAGAAGCGGGAAAAGTTAACCGAAAAACAATGCCATACAATACAGCTATGAATATTGACGGACTGTTAACCTTGGACGGCTGTTACTTAGAATCAGTTAATCTGTCAGAACCTCAAGGATACCTTGATGAGCAACGTTGTTCGGCTCGATACGATCAGCCGCCCTCGTCCCGAAAAGGAGCAGTGCCCGAAGGGGCCGGCGGAAATCCTGTTTTTCACCGGGGTCCGGCGGGAGCGCCATATTGATGCGTCCATCCCGGCGTGCGGTCGGTTTGCGTGACAACGATCAGGTTGTTGGCGGGCATCCTCGCGGCGGTGGGCCTGTCGGCCTGTGTGCCGCCGACGGGCGATTTCGGCCGCGCCAGACCCTCTGTCATTCATGACGACCTTATGCCGAGGCTCGGCAAGATCGCGGCCTCGCAACGGCACGAGCCGCGTTCCGATTACAATATGACCGATGATGAGAAGGAGTTGCGTGATCGCTCCTGGGTCATCGTCATGCCAAACGGCCCACGGCCCGACTATGAGCGCGCGCTCGTTGAGCTCCGGCGAACTCGCCTGCTCCCGGCGCATTGGACACAGCTGGATCGGACAACCTATGCCATCCGCCTGTCCAGGGAACCCCACGCGTCGGCCACCACACGCTATATGCGCCTGCGCGATGACATCGAGAAGGACCGGGCGCTGATCGCGGGTTTCTTCGCCACGGCGCGCGATGTGATGGAGATGGACACCATTCGGGAGCGCACTCTGGACGCCATGGCGGTGGTCTCGCCGCGTGAGCGCGAAAACGCCATGGCACGCATCGCCGAAAACCGCATCGTGATCTGGTGGACCCACCAGGCCTTCAAGGAGCGAGCAAGCCGCTATGCCTATGCGCTTGAGCGTCTTCTCATTGAGACCCCGGACCGGTCGGCCATCGTGGTGGAACGGTCTCTGATGGCTCTCCAGCGGGACATTGCCGCTGTCGGCCCCTATGGAGACGCGGGCGTGGCCGTCGAAGCTGCCCCGGTTGCCGTCAGCAAATAGCCGTCAGAGCCCCGGTGCGGGAACGTGATCGCACGCAGCCTGCAAGATCTGCTCGCGAACCCTGTCACGCTCGGAGGGGTTCGCAACAGCACCTCGGATCAGGACGAAGCCTGTGGTTTCGGCGGTTTCGACGCGGGTGGTGCCAGACGGAGTGGTGATGAGGCCATGGGCCGGATCGATCAAAAGCGCCTCCACGGCACCACCGATGGCAGCCTTATCGTTGATGACGAAAAACGGCCGGGCGATCCGGTCATAGAAGCTCAGGGTGAAATAGCCGGAAAGCTCCGGCACGCGAACACGCATGGGCCCCTGCTCAAGATCGAACATGCACGCCGCATGGAGAAACGTCGGGTCGAGGGCGGGAAGTCCGCCCTGTTGGGGGTTCGGGCCGACCTCCACGAAACGTCCAGCCTGTGCCACGGCGGCAATCCGGCTGAAGCCGTCGCGGCTGGCGTTATACGGCACGGTCAACAGCGTGATCACATGAATCATCAGGCCGAAGAGAGCGCCGGCGGCGATGAAGAGCAGCGTCCGCGTCATGAACAGGCCACCTGCCGGATCTGAGGAAATGCGACCGCGCCGGCCGACGGGCCAGCCGCCAATGGCGTATCATACAGGCGCAGCACCAGCAGAAATGGACCACTCTCAGGTGTCGCGATCCAGTTTCCCGCCTGAGCGCCGTTCGCGACGTTGACGATGAAATTCCCATTCTCCCGCCGCAGCAGCTCGACGCTCGTCAGTGCGTGTCGTGCCTGCGGGAGGAATTCGCGGGTCGTCTGAACCGCGATTGTCCAGTAGCGAGCGGGCACACTGGCGCCCTCGACAGCGTATCGGCAGGTGCCTCGCAAAGGCTCGCCCGAGCTATCGGTAGCGGCGGAAAACTCCAGCCCGTCTCCCACCGCAAGAGGAATACGCCCCCGGCGCGCGATGCTGGCGCGGGCGTAAGGATCCGGCTCGCTGGTTCCGATGGACGGGAATGCGACCCAGGGCCCGACCCGCACCTCGCCCAACATGATGTTGCGGTTGACGGCAAGCCCCGTCAGACCCAGGCCTATGGCTCCGGCAAGACCAAAAAAGATCAGCAGATTGAGGAGGTAACGCACCTGAATTACGGCCGCTGCTGGCTTGCGTTCACGGGCGCGGATGTACCGCCCATCAGTTGCGCGGAGGAGACACCGCCGCCGAGATCAAGCTCGCTGACCTGCTGCGATAAGGCTGTTCGCATGCGATTAGAGACGTCGCGCAGGACATCGACCGACCCGCGGGACAGGGCAGCGCCACGCAGAGGCCCAAGATCGGCCTCGACACGCGCAATCGCCGCGCCGGAGGATGTTGGTTGATCGGACACGCCTGCAATCGGCGTTGGCGCTTCGATGTCGCGATGGGCGAAGGTCATGATTTCCTTCCACGTCATGGCAGGGAGGGAGCCGCCCGTCATCTCTTTGGTAGCCGTGAAATTGTCATTGCCGAACCAGACCGCGCCGACGAAATCGCCGGTGAAACCGACGAACCACGCATCGCGATAGGATTGACTGGTGCCGGTCTTGCCGGCGACGCGGAAGCCCCGGGGCAACTGGGCCCGGCGTCCGGTGCCGTTCTCGGTCACATTGACCAGGATGCCATTGATCTGGCTGACGGTCTTGGCTGGTACGATCTGCGGCGTCTGTTGGGATTCGGCATCATAACGCCAGACACGCTCACCACGCGCGGTCCAGGCCTCCAGCACGGTGTGAGGAACGTTCAATCGGCCGTTGTTTGCCAGCGTGCCATAGCCGGAAGCCATGTCCATGACGGTGACTTCGGATACCCCGAGCGCGATGGCCTGTATGGGGCGCAGCGGTGTTCTGATGCCCATGCTCTGTGCGAGTGCCATGACTTTGTCGCGTCCGACCGCTTGGGCAAGGCGAACCGGAACGGTGTTGATGGATTTCGTCAGCGCGGTCGTCAGCGTTACCCGGCCCGCGTAGGACCGGCCATAATTCTGCGGAGACCAGCGGCCGAGTGTGATGGGCGCGTCGACGATGATGGTGGACGGCTCGTAGCCGTTCATGAAGGCTGCCGTATAGACGAAGGTCTTGAACGACGAACCGGGTTGGCGCATTGCGGCGGTGGCGCGGTTGAACTGGCTGACGGAATAATCCCGGCCACCCACCATGGCCCGCACGAGACCGGACGGTTCCATCACCACCGCCGCCGCCTGCCCAACCCCATATTGTGTGCCATACTGGCGCAGGATGCTTTCGACGCTGGCTTCAGCATGGCTTTGCAAGCCGCTGTCCAGTGCGGTGCGGATGACAAGGGTGCGCTCGGAACCGAAGGCGCCTTCCTTGGCCATGCGTTCAACTTCGCTGAAGGCCCAGTCGAGGAAGTAATCCGGCGACGCGCCCCGGGCGCGGGCAACCGGTGTCGCCGGATTGATCCTGGCGGCATGCACCTGGCCTTCGGTCATGAAACCGCCGTCGACCATGTTTGACAGCACCTGGTTTGCCCGGGCGCGAGAGGCGGCGATATCCACATGCGGCGCGTATTTCGTCGGCGCTTTGAACATGCCTGCCAACATGGCCGCTTCCGCCAACGTCACATCGCGCGCTGACTTGCCGAAGTAATATTGCGAGGCCGCTTCGACGCCGAAGGCGCCGCCGCCGAGATAGGCACGGTCAAGATAGAGTTTCAGGATCTCGCGCTTGGTGAGATTGGTTTCCAGCCAGAACGCCAGGAACAGTTCCTTGATCTTGCGTTCAAGCGTGCGCTCGTTTGTCAGGAACAGGTTCTTGGCAAGCTGCTGGGTGATCGAGGAGCCGCCTTGGACGACCCCGTTGGCACGGGCGTTTTCCATCAGCGCGCGGAAAGTGCCCGGGACATCGATGCCGAAGTGGTTCCAGAAGCGGCGGTCTTCGGTGGCAAGCGTCGCGTTGATGAGATGATCGGGCAATTCATCTAGCGGCACGGCGTCGGACTGCAGAATGCCGCGCTTGCCGATCTCATTGCCGTTGCGGTCCAGGAATGTCACGGCAAGGTCGGCCTTCGCCAGAAAATCGTCGGTCTCGACGCGAAACGCCGGCTGCGCCAGCGCCAGCATCAGGCCGGCACCGATCACCACCCAGGTGAAACTTTCGGACGCAAGCTCGAAAAAACCACGCTTCCAGCCTCGAAAGCGGAAACGGTCGAAGGCGATGCGCACGCCTTCCCATCCTGAAAACAGGCGATACCAGAGCTCGTAGATGGAGGAATCGATCCAGGCATCGGCAGCGAGCAGCCGGCGCTTCAGTCGCGAAAGCTTTACATTCAAACCGCCGTCGCCCAACCCCGAAGCTCCATGTCCGCACAAGACACAGGACCCCAGCCTGTGTTTGTGTGATCTTGCACCTAACTCATTGCGCGGCCATAAGCCGGACGCAAGGGCTCTCGACAACCTTCAGGGGATATTAACCTTGGCCTTCTGGCAGGAAAAGGCGCTTGATGAGATGAGCGAGGCGGAGTGGGAAAGCCTCTGCGACGGCTGTGGCCGCTGCTGTCTCGTGAAGCTGGAGGACGAAGACACCGGCAAGGTCCACTATACCTCGGTCGGCTGCACACTCCTTGATGAACATGCCTGCAATTGCCGCGACTATGCCAATCGCTCGGCCAAGGTCGCCGATTGCGTAAGGCTGACCCCGCAGACGGTGCGGGCACTTGGCTGGCTGCCGGTCACCTGCGCCTATCGCCGGCTGGCCGAAGGCAAGGATCTGGATTGGTGGCACCCGCTCGTGTCAGGCGATCCGCAGACGGTTCATGCCGCAGGCATCTCGGTGCGCGGCCGGGTGGACGCGAACGAAGATGACGTGCCGCTTCTGGATCTCGTGGACTATGTGACCAACTGGCCCAACAGGGTGCCGCGAAAAGGACGCTGACGCCGTCGCATGACCGAAATCCTATTCGCACGCTTTGAAGATGGCGAAGCCAACGCCGGCAACGGCGAGGAAACCCTCGTTCCCTGGTGGAGCTTCACCAAGACGGTCATCGCCACAGCTGCGCTGTCACTGGCGGGGGACGGCTTGCTCGATCTTGATGAGCCCCTCACAGGCCGGCCCTTCACGCTGCGGCAGTTGCTGCAGCACCGCGCCGGGCTGGGCGACTACGGCGCTGTTGCTGACTACCGCGCTGCCGTCGCGCGAGGGGACGATCCATGGCCGGTCGAGGAGATGTTGCGGTGGGTGAATGCGGATGAGCCGCGCTATCGGCCGGGCGAGGGGTGGTCCTATTCCAACATCGGCTACCACCATGCCGTCGAACTCATCGAAACCCGTGCCGGCCAATCACTGGACCGTGTGCTCCGCAAGCGTGTCTTTGACCCGCTCGGGCTCGACCGGGTTCATCTGGCCCGGTCGGTTGGCGATCTCACCGGGGTGACCTTGGGAAAGGCCGAGGGATATCATCCAGGATGGGTCTATCACGGCCTCGTCGTCGGGCCGTTGCGCGATGCGGCCTTTCTCCTCGACCGTCTCATGGCTGGCCAAGTGCTTTCGCGCCGCTTGCTGGATGAGATGCTTCGCACCCATCCCGTCGGCGGCACCTATCCCGAACGCCCCTGGAGGCAGCCCGCCTACGGCCTCGGTCTCATGACGGATCAAGCGCTCCCCGGGCGACCTGTGGGGCACACCGGTGGCGGCCCCGGTAGCGCAATCGCGGTGTATCGAGCAACTTGCAGAGATACTGTGCTGACGACCGCGGCCTTTGTCACGGAAGAAACGCCAGCGCCCGTCGAACATCTCGCGATGCTGCCGCGGATCTGACACTCCACGCAGGTTCACAGGCCTGAAACAAACGGGAACCAAACTTTACCGTGCCCGATTTAACGCTCAGAGGCGGATGTTCGACATCCTCCGGCACGGTGAGGAATATTCCATGATGGAGAAAGAGAAGACGGGCGGCGACATGAACCTGCTAAATCGCGTCGCCGAATGGCTGGGCGGGTCCGGGCAAGAAGACGAGGTCTTGGAGGAGTGGCCACTCGGCGCCGAAGGGTGGATCGATACCGCTCCTCAAGGCGGTGATATCCTTCAACAGGCCCGCATCATCCTCTAGCACGGGGCAGTAGTGGCAAGCCACCGTTGCGCTGCAACGTCACGAAGCATGGAAAAGGCGAGGTCTGAGAGACCCCGCCTCGACTTCATGCAGGCAGCTTAGTTGGCGGTACCGGTACCGGTACCGGAGGTTCCAGCGGCGCCGGAGGCGTCGTTGCTTCCATCGGCCCGGCCGCCAGCGCAGCCAACTGTCGCCATGGATTGATTATCACAGTTGGGATTGACGCTTGGCGAATTTGCGGAATTGGGTGCCGCCGGATTGGTCGTGCTGGCACGGCCAGACGACATGCCCGGCTGAACGGTCGACGGCTGCGTGGACATGGAGCCGCCCGGAGCCATTGATCCGCCGCTGCGCTGCGCCTCGCTTCCAACGCCGGTGTTCGTGCTGCTGCCGCTGGTACCACCGGTGCCACCTGTGCCGCTCGACTGAGCAAAGGCATAGGTCGGACCGAGGGCCATGGCGCCGGCAAGAAGAAGTGCTGCAATCTTCATTGTATCCTCCATTGAAATGGTGTTGCCTGTTCAACGTGCTCGACCAAGAGCAGTTCCAAAACTTTTGGATTTGTTTCCACGCAGTTCGAAACCATGACGTTTACTGGAACAAGAGCGTCTTCTTTTGGTGAGGGCGGTTCCCGTGGCGTAGACCCACGTAAGGGGCGATGTTCAGTTTAGGTTCAGGGCTGTCCTGCTATAACGGCCTTCATGTGCAGGCCTTTTTCTCTTCTCATGAGCGCCGCTATCGGCGTGCTGCTCCTGTCATCTCCCGCGCTTGCGCAGGTGGGATGCCTGTCGCAGGCGGAAACTGTTGATGCCGTGCGGGATGGGCGGGTGCTGGCCTATGATGAGGCTGTGCCGCGGCGGCTGCGCAACGCGGGAGAGTTTCTGGGCGTGCGTCTCTGCGCTGACAATGGGATTCTCGTCTATGTCGTCAGCACATTGACCGACAGTGGCCGTGTGACCCATACCGCCGTGGATGCCAAATCCGGGCGCATCGTTGGAAAAAGGTGAGGTTGCGGCGTGCGCGCACTCGTTATCGAGGATGATCCCGACCTGAACCGGCAAATCGCCACCGCCTTGACCGACGCCGGCTATGCGGTAGACCGGGCCTATGATGGCGAAGAGGGCCACTATCTCGGCGACACCGAACCCTATGATGTGGTGATCCTGGACATAGGACTGCCGAAGAAGGACGGAATCCGTGTGCTGGAGGATTGGCGTGCCGCGGACCGCAACATGCCGGTTCTGATCCTGACGGCGCGCGATCGCTGGAGCGACAAGGTGAGGGGCTTTGACGCCGGAGCCGATGACTATGTGGCCAAGCCCTTCCATATGGAGGAGGTGCTGGCCCGCCTACGTGCCCTGGTACGACGCGCCGCGGGCCACGCAACCAGTGAAATCCGCTGCGGCCCGGTTTCCCTCGACACCAGTTCAGGCCGGGTCAGTGTCGACGGCAATCCGGTCAAGCTGACGGCTCATGAATATCGTCTGCTGGCCTATCTGATGCATCATCAGGGGCGGGTGGTGCCGCGCAGTGAGATCATCGAGCACCTTTATGATCAGGACTTCGATCGCGATTCCAACACCATCGAGGTTTTCGTCGGCCGCATCCGCCGCAAGCTTGGTACCGAAGTGCTGCAAACCGTGCGAGGCCTCGGTTATGTCATGATGAACGTGTCGGCGGAATGATTGCGCCGCGTTCGCTCGCGGGGCGCCTGTTTGCAGCGGCCGCGCTCTGGTCGCTGGTTGTGCTCCTTGGCGTCGGTTTCATGCTCTCGGAATATTACCGCGCCGCCGCGGAACGCGCCTATGACGAGCGCCTGCACCTTTACCTGCGCACCCTCGTGTTCGACCTTGCTTCGCATGGCGATCTTGCCCAGGTGAACGTCGCCAACATTGGTGATCCCCGCTTCGAATTTCCCCTTTCCGGCTGGTATTGGCAGGTCAGCCGGTATGGCGGTCAATCGAATGAATACAAGGCCTCCCGTTCGCTCTTTGATCAGACGCTGCCCAAGCTCCTCGATATGGACGAGGACAAGGACACGGCGGTTGCCCGCGAAGCTTACGTTGAGGGGCCGGACGGCCAGAGGCTGCGCCAGGTGGAGCGCGTGGTCACAATGACGGGAGGCGATCAGTATCTCGTCGCCGTCGCAGGCGAGGCGGCGGATGTCACGGCCGAGATCCGTTCGTTCAATCTCGCGCTCGGTGTGAGTTTCGCTTTGCTCGGCTTGGGCCTAGTCCTCGTGGCGGCGGTTCAGGTGCGATGGGGTCTGCGCCCCCTGAAGGCCATATCCGACAATATCGCGTCCATCAGGGCCGGTCGGATCGATCGTATCTCGGACGAGGTGCCGACAGAGGTTGCTCCTTTGGCACGGGAGTTGAACGCTTTGATTGAGTCCAACCGGGAGATTGTTGAACGTGCGCGTACGCACGTCGGAAATCTCGCTCACGCGCTGAAAACGCCGCTCTCGGTCATTACCAACGAGGCGGCGACGCACAGAAGCGCGTTCGCCGCCAAAGTGGCGGAGCAGGCGCGGACCATGCGGACCCAGATCGACCATCACCTGGAGCGGGCGCGCATCGCAGCCGGAACCGCCATGATCGGCGCCGTCACCGATGTTGGCCCGGTGGTGGAGGCGCTGGCGCGGACCATGAGGAAAGTGCACCAGGACCGTCATTTGATCATCGAGGTCAGGGCCGACGCCGTGCGCTTCCGCGGAGAGCAGCAGGATCTGGAGGAGATGATCGGAAATCTTCTCGACAATGCCTGCAAATGGGCGGTTCAGCGCGTCGTTATCAGCGTCCTGGCCGAACGGGCACCAGCGCCTGGCGCGCGGCCGGTCTTCCGCGTCATGATTGACGACGATGGTCCCGGACTGACACAGGCGCAATGTGAAGAGGTGCTGAAACGGGGGCGGCGATTGGACGAAACCAAGCCCGGTTCGGGGCTTGGACTTTCCATTGTTTCCGATCTCGCCACCCTCTACGGCGGCCGGCTGCTTCTGGGCAATGCGCCGTCCGGCGGCCTGCGCGCGGAAGTAAAGCTGCCCGCCGCCTAAATTTACCAAGCTTTCGCCCGAATCCCTTTCTAATGGCCGCGAAGTCTGACTTTATGCCGCGATCTTTCAACCAGCGAGGAACCGGGTGGCACGGGTAAGGATCCTGATATCCCTTGGCGTTATCGCCGCTTTGACAGCGGGATGCGCGGGCCCCAACGAGACCGCGGGCACGCTTGGCGGCACCGTGCTTGGCGGCGTGCTCGGCTCGGCGGTCGGCGCCGGCACGGGCAATGTGGCAGCCACCCTGACGGGGGCGGCCGTCGGTGGGTTCCTCGGCAACCAGATTGGACGTTCGCTCGATCAAACAAGCCAGCAACGGGCAACGGCGGCTCAGTTTCAGGCGCTGGAGTATGGTGTGGCGGGCGCGCCGGTAGCCTGGCGTGAGCAGGCCTATTACGGGACGGTCGTCCCGGGTCCATTCTATTCCACGGCCGGCTACCAGCGCTGCCGGGAATATACCCATACGGTCTACGTCGATGGACAACCGCAGACAGCGCGCGGTGTTGCCTGCCGCAACGAAGACGGTAATTGGATTCCTATCCGGTAAGGGCAACCGGACGTTAAGGCGCTCCTGCTAGTTATCCTATTGTCTTTCAAATCAATCTTGAGCCGGCGATGTCTGACGGAGAGCTTGGGGATAAGCTTCGTATCTATTTTCGCGATCTCGCGCCTGACGCGCGGCTCATGCTTGCCACCGGCCTTGCCAAGGCGGGAGGTGCGCTGCCGCATGCGGACATCATTCTCGGCGCGCTGAAAGGCGCCATGCGCGACAACGGCGAGATCGTGCCTCTGGAGGATATGGCCTCCGTCGTTTTCCTGCCTTGCCAGGCTTTCACGGCGGCATCGGACAAGGGCGGCAAGATTCCCGGCGTCATTTTTCAAGGCTCGCTCGAGCGCGTCTGGCGCTGGCTGGAGACGGATGGCGCTCCGTCCGCTGTCAACCGATTCCGCAAGGGAGTGGATGCCGACCCTCTGGGCCGCGCGACCCCCGAAGCCATAGAAGCGCTTCGTACGGCCTGCGCCAAGGCGATCCTTGAGGCCGCGCGCGTGGCTGCCGAAGAGCCGCATGGCTTGCGGAAGCTTTCAGCGCAACTTGGCCATGACCGTGCCGCCGAGGACCTTCAGGATATCGGCGCGGCACTGCGCTACGAAAAGGCATTGAACGCCTTGGCGCAGGAATTGGCTGGCGATCTCAAGCTGGCGCTTGAGGAAGCGATCGCCGCGGTGAAGCAGCGCCTGACGACCTTCATGAAGAAGGCGAGGCCTGCAATGCCTCTGGCCGCCAATCTTCTGAAGTCAAAGCTGGGTGCACCCGGCGCCGTTGTCCGCTTCCTGATTGCCCTGGCGGGAATCTCGAAAGTCGAACTCCTTCTGGATAGCCCCTATGGCGCCATGATCGAGCTCGTCATTTCCGATGCCGAAGGGGCGATCACGCAGGCACAGGAGGCCAAGGCGGCGGCCGATACCGCCAGCCTCGTGTCGGCCATCAAGGCTTTCGGCGCCACGCTCCGCGCCATCAACTCCGAACTGGAGTTCGACAGCCGCAGCCCCCTTGCAAAAAGGATCATCGGCTTCCGCAAGACCATGTCTGAAACCCTGGCCGGAAGGATGACCGATCTTGCCCAGCGGGTGAAGCAACTGGTTCGGCCCCGTGCCGATTCCAAAGGCTTGATGCCCCTGCTGAGCCCGACGGAGGTCGATCGCCTCGATGGCGATATCGCTGTGCTGATGGCCGCTCGCAACTACGCGGATGACCTTGCGCTGAAAGCCGACACGCTGCGCGTCTATAACGAGATCAAGGATCTGCTCGACACAGGCATGCCCCTGCTGATCGATCGGTTGCGGGCCCTGCCAATGGATGGCCGCCACGAAATGAGGGAGCGGCTCGATGCCATCGCCCGCATCTCCAAGAGGCTGTTCGGAGAAGAATATGCGGGGCTGCTTCTCAAGGCTGTCCAGGTGGCCGATGCGCCAGCACCGGCGCGTAAGGCGGCAACGGCCTGAGGAAGTCCCATTCAGACAGGCGGCGGTTCCCGCTTTCCGAACAGATCCAGCGGAGCGGTGGTTTTGACGGCCCACGCAAGATCCTGGGCGACGTCGAAAGCGAACGATCGTGGAACCAGCACCAGCCAGGAGACCACGCCTGCTGCCTCACGTAAGAGAGTGACGGGAATGTCATTCAGCGTGGTGGCCCGCGCTTGCAGCGGGGCAACAGCTGTAAGATCGAGCGGACAAAGACGCGCCAGAACCTCGGGGGCGCTGGCGCCCACCAGCCGAAGCGCCGCCACCGCACCCGTCAGCTCGGCGATGACCGCCTTTTTGCCGCAGGTCATGGTGAAATCGGCCGCGACCTTCGTTGCCTCGATACGTGGCAGCAGAAGCCACCAGCGGTCTGGGCCCCGCCAGATCAGGCGCAAGTGATCATTGCCCGTGCTGCTCCAAGGCTCGGAAGGTGGGGGGGAGCCGGTCAGCGCCCTGATCGCTTTGCTCAGGGATCGGTCGCTTCTCTGACCCCGGATTTCGATAAACCCGGGATCTTCGATCGTTACCAGAGCGATCGTCTGTCCGGTGACCAGAGAGCGCGGTCCGTCGAGCGTTTCGGTCCATTGCAGCATCAGGGCCTCGCTTTCAGGAACCCAGGCTCGGTGACCTGTGCCTGCCGCGCCTCACCGGCATGGAAAAAGGTCACGGTCTTGCCGATGCGGGAACGGCCGTTGGCAATCAGCGCGAGGGCCACGGCACGGCCAGCGGCGGGGCTGAATCCCGATGAGGTGATGTGGCCGGAGGTCCGGCGTGGCGGGGAGGCGGCTGGTGTTTCCACGATCTGCGTGCCGGGTGCGGGCACGACGGTGGCGTCCTCCGGAATGAGGCCAACCAGCTGCTTGCGCTTGGCCCTCGTGAGATCGGCACGCATCAGGCCGTGCTTGCCGATGAAGTCCGCCTTCTGCGCCGACACCAGATGGCCCAGCCCCAGATCGAATGGCGTGACAGTGCCGTCGGTCTCGTGCCCGATGGCGATATGGCCGGCCTCCAGCCGAAGCCGTTCCAGCGTCTGCAGCCCGAAGGGGGTTGCACCTTTCTCTCGCAGAAGAGACCAGAGCGCGGGCGTACGACCCGTGGGAACGGCGATTTCAAACGACCGCTCTCCGGTATAGCGCGTGCGAAGAACGCGGGCTGGGGAGTTCGCCAAAAGACCTTCCGCGACGGACCGACCGGCCAGGAGTTCGGCGCCGCCCTCGATCGTTTCCAGGACCTCTCTCGCCTGCGGCCCTGACAGGAGGAACTGGCCCCAGCGCTCCGTCTCATCGATCACATGAACATCGAGGCCCGGCCATTCAGTCTGCCGCCAGCGCTCCAGGTGAGCTCTGGTCTTCTCGGCGCGAGCCGTGGTGGTCGTGAGCAGATAGCGATTGGGAGCCAGGCAGGCGACCACCCCGTCATCGATGACAAATCCGCCATCGTCGAGCAGCAGCGCGTAACGCGCCGCACCGGGTAACATATCCCCCACATCGGTTGAGAGGATCAGGTCCAAAAAGCGCGCGGCATCGGATCCCGCCATCAGGAACTTGCCGAGCGTCGAGACGTCCATCACGCCCACATTGGACCGTACCATGCGCGCCTCGCGGCGGACCGCCTCTTCCTCACCTTCGCCCACCTGAGGGTAACAGGACGGCCGCTGCCACAGTTCGGAAGAATCCCGCAGGGAGGTCTCGCCCGCGATCAACGTTTCGATCGGCGAGCGCCTGATCGGCCGGAATCCTCGACCCTGCCGAGGCCCGGCGATCACGCCGAAGGATATCGGCGTCCAGGGCGGACGGAAGGTCACATGCGGCTGCCGTTCAATGTCGATGCCCGTCAGTTTGGCTAGCACCACGGCGGCATTGGCATGCGTGGTCTTGCCCTGATCCGGCCCGAGGCCAAGCGCGGTATAGCGCTTCACATGTTCCGCATCGCGATAACCCTCGCGAACGGCGATCCTGAGATCCCCGACGGTGACGTCATTGTGGAAGTCCACGAAGGCACGCGCCTCTTCCGATCTCCTGGCGGTGTCGGGGAGCATGCCGACGGGCTCAGCGGGATCATCACGCGTCACGTCAATGTCAGCGGCTATCCGATTCAAGGGACTCTTCTTTCCAGCCTTCAACCTGAGCGCTGCAGCCTCGCCCGCCTGCCAGCCTTGCGCCGCCACATCGGCGGCGTTGAAGGCTCCGTTGGCCGCGCCCACGACATGAACACCGGCGGGAAGATCGCCGGGCCGATAGGCGCCGAGCGCCGCATCGAAGGGCAGCCGAGTGCCGAGGTTGCCGATGAGCTGCGCCGCCGGGCTCCAGCCTCCCGACATCAACACCGTGTCGCAGAAGATCTCGCGTTTGAGCGCTGGGCCCTCGATCACCAACCGGTTGGCAACCGTGACGCTGTCGATGCTGGCGCCGCCCCAGATGGATCCCACGGCGACCGGTGCCGATCCGTGAGACACACGAAGGCCCATGGCTTTCCCGATATCGACCATGGGCGAATCCGGTCGGAGCCGGAGGTCGACCACGAGTTCGACGTCGACACCGGCGGCGTTAAGATCGAGCGCGGTGCGATAGCCCTCATCGCCTGAGGTCACCACCACGGCATGTTGGCCGGGCGCCACGGCGTAGCGCCGCAGGTTCAGCCGCGCGGCGGTTGCCAGCATGATGCCCGGGCGGTCGTTGTCGGGGAAGACGAGCGGCTTTTCATGCGCGCCGGTGGCGACGACGGTTTCGCGCGCGCGCACCTTCCACAGCCGCTCGCGCGGCACGTCGGGGCCGCTTGGGCCGGAAAGCTTTTCAACCAGCCAGGAATAGCCGTGCTCGTGGAGGGCGACCACAGGCGCTTGCGTCAGGATATGCACGTTCGGCAGGGCGGCCAGCGCGGCCACCCGCGCCCTGATCCAGTCGAGGAGAAAAAGACCATCGATGGAGCCGTCGTAACCATCGGCGATGCCGCCGAGGCGCGACGTTTCCTCGGCAAGGAGGACGGTCAGGCCCTCGGCCGCCGCAGCCTCCGCCGCACAGATGCCGGCAAGCCCGCCGCCCGCCACCAGCACATCGACATGAAGATGGACATGTTCGTAGCGATCGTCAGGAGCTGTCGCCGGCGCCCGGCCCAGCCCCCCTGCCTTTCGGATCAGGCGCTCATAGAAGGGCCAGAGCTTGGCCGGCCATTTGAAGGTCTTGTAGTAGAAGCCCGGCGGCAGCAGCGGCTTCATCAGATTGGTGAAGCCGGCGATATCGCGCCTCAGGCTCGGCCATCGGTTCTGGCTTTCCACCACCATGCCCGGTGTGACCGAGACCATGGTGGCCCGCAGGTTCGGTGTCCGGTGGCCGGCTTCCTCGACCGTGACGAGGGCGTTGGGCTCCTCCGCTCCGATGCCGAGCGTACCCCGCGGACGATGAAGCTTGAAACTGCGTCCGGCGATCTTCAATCCGTTGGCGAGGAGGGCACTGGCCACCGTATCTCCGGCAACACCCGTCAGGCGTCGGCCGTCAAACCGGAAGTCAAGTGGCTGACTGCGGTCGATCAGGCGGCCGAAGCGCGTGCCCGGTTGATCCTTGATGCGGTGGGGAGGGGCTTTCATGCCGCACCCTCCGGCAAGGCTGGCGGAGCGTCGCCGATCCGATAGGCCGATGCGATCTCGTTTGTTTCGGAATGGCGGAGCAGCACGAACCAGCTGTTGCAGCCATGGCAGAGCCATTGCTCACGGCACCAGCCGCGTGCGCTGGGCACGAGGTTGAGGTACTCGCCCAACCGTTCCGGCGATACATAGGAGGGGTCAAGGCTCTGCGGCCTCGTGACATGAGCATCGCCCCCGCAGGTAAAGGCGTGCTCATCGGCGGAAATCGTGCAGACGGGGCAGGTGAGGAGGAGCATGTGGAGAGCCTGCTCAGTGCGCCACGGCGGCGGCCGCATCTTCATCGATGACGCGGCCGTCCTGGAAGCGGTCGATGCCGAAGGGAGCCGCGATCGGATGAGGACGCCCGTTGGCGAGGGAGGCCGCGAAGACATAGCCCGAACCAGGGATAGCCTTGAAGCCGCCCGTGCCCCAGCCGCAGTTGAGCCAGAGGTTGGCAGGCCCCGCAGGTCCGATGATGGGCGAGCGATCCGAGGTCATGTCCACCGTGCCTGCCCATTGCCGCATCATCTTCAACCGCGCGAAGGAGGGGAACAGCTCCACCATGGCGGCCGCCGATTCCTCGATCCGGGGCGGCGCTCCCCTGCGGCTGTGATCGATCTGGCTGTCGGTCCCGCCACCGATGACGAGCTCGCCCTTGTCGGACTGGCTCACGTAGCCATGCACGGCGCCGGCCATCACCACGACATCGAGGACGGGTTTGATCGGCTCCGAAACCAGCGCCTGCAGTGTCTGCGCCCTGAGCGGCAGCCGCACGCCGGCACTGGCCGTGATCTCGGCGCTGGCCGAGGCAGCCGTCACGGCGACGGTGCCGGCAAGGACCGTGCCCTTCGTCGTGGCGACACCGACGACCTTGTCGCCTTCGGAGACGAGATGGGTCACGGCACAGTTCTCCACGATGTCGACGCCGAGTTGCGAGGCACCGCGCGCATAGCCCCAGGCCACCGCATCATGCCGCGCGGTCCCGCCTCGTGGCTGATAAAGCGCGCCGAGGATCGGATAGCGGCTCCGCGAATCCTCCGCCAGCATCGGCACATGCTTGCGAATCTCCTGTGGTGGGATCAGCCAGCTGTCGATGCCGAAGTGGCGGTTCGCGTCGGCGATCCGCGTCAGTTGATCGAGTTCGTGCCGTGTCTGCGCCAGGCTGACGAGGCCGCGCCCGGAAAACAAAACGTTGAAGCCCAGTTCCTGGGTCAGGTTCTCGTAGAGTTTATGCGCAAGCCCATAAAGCGCCATGCTTTCCGGTTGCAGATAGTTGGAGCGGATGATGGTGGTGTTGCGACCGGTATTGCCGCCGCCGATCCAGTCCTTCTCGATCACGCAGACGTTGGTGATGCCGAACTCGGCGGCGAGATAATAGGCTGTCGCCAGGCCATGACCGCCTCCGCCGATCACCACGACGTCGTAGCGGTCGCGCAGATCGGCCTTGCGCCACGCCGGCTTCCAGCCGCGGTGGTTTCGCAAGGCCTCTCGCATGATGGAAAGAAAGGAATAGCGGCGCGTCACGGTGGGGCGTCGTTAAGCGGGAAAGGGTAAAACGAGCATGCAGGCGACAACACTAACCGGCGGTTCAGGCGGACGATAGCCCCCTCGGACCGTTTCGCGCGACCCCATGTCACTCGCGCGGCGGCCCTGAAGCGGGTATCTCCGCGCTGAGAGGATCCATTGAGCGCCCTTATTATCTTCGGCCTGATGACGCTGTCGGCGATGTTCATGGTGCTGCTGCCGCTCGGCTGGCGGCAGCATGACATGGCCATCAGCGACGTGGATGTCTATCGCGCGCAGCTTGCGGAGGTTGAGCGGGCGCGCGCTCAAGGCACCGTCGCCGCTGAAGAGAGCGAGGGCCTTCGTGCCGAAGTCGCGCGGCGTCTTCTGCAGGCGGTGGACCGCGCCGGACCGATCATGAGCGACGCGCTCTGGCGCCGCCGGCTGGCGGCGGTCATCGCCGTCGTGGGCGTTCCCATTGCGGCGGCCGTCATCTATGGCGCCTTCGGCAATCCCGACATGCCCGATAGGCCGCGCGCCCAGCGGATGCAGCGCGCCATGGGCGACGAAACATCCGCCCTCATCGGCCGCGTTGAAAAGGTGCTTGAGCAGCGGCCGGATGATGGCCGGGGCTGGGACCTGCTGGCGCCGGTCTACCTCCGGGTGGGGCGGGCGACCGACGCGGCCAAGGCCTATGACAACGCCATCCGTCTCCTCGGCTCGTCCCCGGAGCGCGAGGCCGGACGAGGCGAGGCCCTGACCATCGAAGCCAAGGGTATCGTCACCCCGGAGGCGAGAGCCGCCTTTTCGCGGGCGGTTGAGAAAGATCCGGAAAACGCCCGGGCGCGCTACTTCCTGGCGCGCGCCAAGGCGCAGGATGGAGACCGGGCAGGGGCTGCGGCGGATATGAGGGCACTGCTTGCGGAAGGTTCGGAGGATGCCCCCTGGCGTTCTTTCGTGGAGCGCGCGATCGAGGAATTTGAAGGAGCCCGGCCATGACGCGCAAGCAGCGGCGGCTGATCCTGATCGGCGCGGCGGGCGCCGTGCTGTCGCTGGCGCTCGCGCTGGTGCTCACGGCACTGCGCGATTCCATCGTGTTCTTCCGCACGCCGACCGAAGTGGCTTCGGGCGGCATCGACAGCGGTTCGCGCCTGCGGCTCGGCGGGCTCGTGGGCCAAGGCTCGATCGAGCGCGGCGAAAATCTCGCGATCCGCTTCAGCGTGACCGATGGCGGCAGCACGGTTCCGGTGTCCTACGTCGGGCTTCTGCCCGATCTTTTCCGCGAAGGCCAGGGCGTGGTGATCGAAGGCGTGCTGGAATCCGGCGGCACGGTCCGGGCCGATACGGTGCTGGCCAAGCACGACGAGAATTACATGCCGCGCGAGGTGGCGGACGCCCTCAAGGCACAGGGCGTCTGGAAGGGCGAGGGCGAAAGGTGATCATCGAAGCCGGCCATTACGCGCTCGTTCTCGCGCTGGTCCTCAGTATCGTGCAGGGGGTCCTGCCGTTCTGGGGCGCGCGCGCCCATGATCGCACGCTCATTGAAACATCGGGGCCGATCGCGCTGGGTGTGCTCTTCTTCATCGCCGCCTCCTTCGCGGCCCTGACATGGGCCTATGTCGCCTCCGATTTCTCCGTGCTCAATGTCGTTCAGAACTCGCATTCGGCGAAGCCGCTGATCTACAAGATCTCGGGCGTCTGGGGGAACCACGAAGGCTCCATGCTGCTCTGGGTCCTGATCCTGGCGCTTTTCGCCGCTCTGGTGGTCATCTTCGGCAGGCGCCTTCCGCCGGTGCTGCGTGCCGACGTGCTCGCGGTCCAGGGGTGGATCGCCGCCGCTTTTCTTGTCTTCATCATTGCGGCGTCCAATCCCTTCGCGCGGGTCAGCCCGCCTCCGATTGAGGGACAGGACCTCAACCCTCTTCTGCAGGACATCGGCCTGGCGCTGCATCCGCCGCTGCTCTATCTCGGCTATGTCGGCTTCTCCATGTCCTTCGCCTTCGCCGTGGCGGCCCTCATCGAAGGTCGCATCGACGCAGCCTGGGCGCGCTGGGTGCGGCCCTGGACGCTGGCGGCCTGGATCTCGCTCACGCTCGGCATCGCGCTTGGCTCCTACTGGGCTTACTACGAGCTTGGCTGGGGCGGCTTCTGGTTCTGGGATCCGGTGGAAAACGCCTCGCTGCTGCCCTGGCTCGCGGGCACGGCGCTCCTGCACTCGGCACTCGTCGTGGAAAAGCGCGATGCGCTCAAAATCTGGACCGTGCTGCTCGCGATCCTTACCTTCTCGCTGTCGTTGCTGGGCACCTTCCTCGTACGCTCCGGCGTCCTTACCTCGGTTCATGCGTTTGCGGTCGATCCGCAGCGCGGACTGTTCATCCTGATCATCCTCGCCGTCTTCATCGGCGGATCGCTTTCGCTTTTCGCGGCAAGGGCGGGGGCGCTGAAGCCTGGTGGGCTGTTTTCGCCGATCAGCCGCGAAGGCGGGCTCGTCTTGAACAACCTGCTTCTGTCGGCGGTTACTGTCACGGTTCTCGTGGGGACGCTCTATCCACTGGCGCTGGAGGCGGTGACAGGGCACAAGATTTCGGTCGGCCCGCCCTTCTTCAACGCAACTGTCGGCCCGCTCTTCCTGCCGCTCCTGATCGCGCTGCCGTTCGGGCCACTGCTGGCGTGGAAGCGCGGTGACATCGGAGCGGCGGCTCAACGTCTCCTCGCCCTCATGATCGCCGCCGCACTCCTTGCGATGGTGTTGATCGCCCTTGTCGATGGCGCGTCCATTCCGGCGATGCTGGCTCTCGCGCTGGGTGCCTATGTCGCCGTCGGCGGTTTTTCGGAACTGGTCGAACGCTCCAGGCTCGGCCGGGTTTCGCCTGCGGAAAGTCTTCGCCGCCTGGTTGGCTTGCCGCGCTCTGCCTGGGGGGGCGCACTCGGTCACGCTGGGGTCGGCCTTACTTTGATCGGCATCGTCGCCGCCACGGCGGGACTTGAAGAGCACGGCGCCACCCTGACGCAGGGCCAGAGTATCGAGGCCGGCGGTTATACCGTGACCCTTGAACGGATCGAGCAGCGAAACGGCTCCAATTACCGCGACCTTGCCGGTGTCTTCTCGATCCGGCGCGGCGGTGTGGAGAAGGGCGAGGTGGAAGCCGCCAAGCGGATTTACATCGCGCGCGGGATGGAAACCACGGAGGTGGGTCTCGTCACGTTCGGTCTGGGCCAGCTCTATGTCGTGACCGGGGAAAGGTCTGGCGGCACAACGCTCGACGTGCGCCTGTCGTGGCGTCCGCTGGTTCTTCTGATCTGGGGCGGCGCCTTCATCATGGCCGCCGGGGGCCTGCTGTCGCTGGCGGATCGCCGTCTGCGATTGGGTGCGCCTCGGCGTGCCGCCGCGCGCTCCGTGCCGGTGGCCGCCGAATGAGAAACGGCCTTTTCCCCGGCATGGCGCTGTTTGTGCTCCTTTCAGCCGGCACTGTCATGGCCGCCCCATTGGCCGATCCGGCGGAGGAGGCGCGGGCCCAGGCTCTGTTCCGGGAACTCCGCTGCCTTGTCTGCCAGAACCAGTCCATCGTCGATTCCAACGCTCCGCTCGCCGAGGATCTGCGCACCCTGGTGCGCGAACGGATAGAGGCGCGGGACAGCGACGAGGAGATCAAGCGGTTTCTGGTGGCGCGATATGGTGAGTTCATCCTGCTGCGGCCGAGACTGACGTGGGAGACCCTGCTGCTGTGGGGCGCCCCGGTATTCGCCCTCGTCGGGGGCCTTGCCTTGTCCGCGCGTGCCATGCGCCGCCGTCGCCATCTCTCTGGCAGGCAGATGGGTTTGAGCGAGGACGAGGAAGAGCGGCTGAAGGCTCTGCTTGGCCGTGATGAAGGTCCGATCTCCTGAACCTTACGAAGATTTCATGTTGAAGTCATGGAGCCGTAAGGCGGGCAGGAGCATTTATGGTTCCAACCAATAGGGGCGTTTCGCCCAGTTCGGTTTGGAGAAAACAAACATGACCACCAATCAAGATGCAGGCGCGCCGAAGGCTTCCAAGGGAGGCGTTCTGAACCGCCGCCGTATTGCCCTTCTCGGCTCCGTCTTCGCTGTGGCTCTCGCCGGTGCTGTGGCGGTCGAGCCCGTGTTCGGCCCCTCCGCTCCGGCATTTGCCCAAAATCCCATCCAGGCGCCGGCCGTCAACCAGCCGCCGAGCTTTGCCGACATCGTCGAGGCAGTGAAGCCTGCGGTTGTCGGCGTTCGCGTGAAGACAGCCGAGCGTGAAACGCAGACCAGCCAGACCCTGGAAGACATGCCCTTCTTCCGCGATCTGCCGAAGGATCACCCGCTGCGCCGCTTCTTCGACGATTTCGGTTTTCAGCAGGACAGCCCGAACCGCGACCGCTTCGGCCGCGGACCGCGCGGGGAGGGACCCCGCCAGCACCGCCGTTTCGGTATGGCGCAGGGCTCCGGTTTCTTCATCTCCGCTGACGGCTATGTCATCACCAACAATCACGTCGTTGAAAATGCCGACGAGGTCGAATTGACCACGGACGCCGGCGATACGCTGAAGGCCAAGATCATCGGCACCGACCCTCGCACCGACCTTGCGCTGCTGAAGGTTGATGGAGCCGGCAAGGACTTCCCCTTCGTGAAGCTGGCCGGTGCAGCGCCGCGGATCGGCGAGTGGGTCGTGGCTATCGGTAACCCGTTCGGTCTCGGCGGCACTGTGACCGCCGGCATCGTCTCAGCGCGCGGTCGCGACATCGGCTCCGGCCCCTACGATGATTTCCTTCAGATCGACGCGGCGGTGAACCGCGGCAACTCCGGCGGCCCGACCTTCAACATGCAGGGCGAGGTCGTCGGTGTGAACACCGCAATCTTCTCGCCGTCGGGCGGCAATGTGGGCATCGCCTTCGCTGTGCCGTCCGAGGTCGCCAGCCACGTCGTCGCTTCGCTGAAGGAGAATGGAACGGTCACGCGCGGCTGGCTCGGCATCCAGATTCAGCCGATCACGGAAGACATCGCGGCCAGCATCGGCCTTGAAGACACCAAGGGTGCCTTGGTGGCCGAACCGCAGGCGGACTCGCCGGCGGCCAAGGCCGGCATTAAGGCTGGCGACGCCATCACCAAGGTCGATGGTCAGGTGGTGGAAGGCCCCCGCGAACTGTCCCGCCAGATCGCCAATCTGGAGCC
This sequence comes from Agaricicola taiwanensis, assembly GCF_014635245.1. Lineage (GTDB taxonomy): Bacteria > Pseudomonadota > Alphaproteobacteria > Rhizobiales > Methylopilaceae > Agaricicola > Agaricicola taiwanensis. Next base: position 1,368,562 of record NZ_BMCP01000001.1, read on the forward strand.
GGGCAAGGAGACCGCGCTCACCGTCTGGCGTGACGGCAAGGAGCAGACCATCACCGTGAAGCTGGGCACCCTGCCGGATGACCCGCAGATGGCGAAGGCCGATAATCCGCGCGGATCCGATCAGGACAAGGGTGCAGGCTCGCGTGCCTTGACTGACTATGGCCTGGAGCTCGACTCCGCCCGCAACATGCCGGGTGCCGGCAGCGAAGGCGTCGTGGTGACCGATGTGGCGACCGACAGCGCGCTGGTCGATCGTCTGAAGTCGGGCGACATCATCCTCGAGGTGGGCGGCGAGAAGGTGAGCCGTCCTTCGCAGGTTGCTGAAATCCTGTCGACCGCCAAGGCGGATGGCAAGAAGGCGGTGCTCCTGCGCGTGAAGTCGGGCGACAGCACCCGCTTCGTGGCCATTCCCACCGATCACGGCTAAGACTTGCTTCCGGCGCGGGTGGCCGATCGCCGCCCGCGTCGGAGGAGTATTTCCGCACCATGAAGATTCTCATCATCGAGGATGACGCGCCTGCGGCGACCTATCTGGTCAAGGCCCTGCGCGAGTCCGGCCATACCGCCACCCATGCCGCCGATGGTGAAGAGGGCCTAGCCCTGGCGCGAGGCGAGAGCTTCGATGTCCTGGTCGTCGACAGGATGCTGCCGAAGCTTGACGGCCTCACCATTGTCGAACGGCTGCGGGAGGAGGGAGATCGCACACCCGTGCTGATCCTCTCCGCCATGGCGCAGGTGGATGACCGCGTGGCCGGTCTGCGCGCCGGCGGTGATGACTATCTCACCAAACCCTATGCCTTTTCCGAGCTTCTGGCCCGCGTCGAGGCTCTGTCGCGGCGAACCGCACCCGCGGCCGCCGAGACCACATACCGCGTCGGTGGGCTGGAGCTGGACCGCCTGTCGCACAGCGTCACACGCGATGGACAGGAGATCATCCTGCAACCACGCGAGTTCAGGCTTCTGGAATACCTTATGCGTTACGCGGGGCAGGTGGTGACGCGCACCATGCTTCTGGAGAATGTTTGGGACTACCACTTCGATCCGCAGACCAATGTGATCGACGTCCATGTCTCGCGATTGCGCTCCAAAATCGACAAGGGCTTCGATCGTCCCTTGCTGCACACCATCCGCGGCGCGGGATATGTGGTCCGTGAAAGCGCTCGGTAGGCTTCTCCGCACCACTGCCTTCAAGTTGGCCCTCGGCCTTCTCGCGGTCTTCGCACTCGCGGCCGTCCTGGCGCTCGGCTACGGCGTCTGGCAGGCAAGCCGCCTGGTGCAGAGCCAGATTGCCGAGACGGTCGATGCGGAAATAGCCGTGCTGCGCGAGCAGTATCGCCTCGGCGGGCTGCGCCAGCTCGTCGTCGTGGTCGAAGACCGCGCCAAGCAGGCCAATTCCCTTCTCTACCTTTTGACCTCGCCCATGGGAGAGCCGCTGATCGGCAACATCGGCGCCATCCCTCCCGGCGTTATCAATCAGGCAGGCGTCAGCGAGGTGCCCTATAGCCGCGCGGACAGCGATATTGTGGCCCGCGATGATGCCTATGTCCGTGTCGAGGTGTTGTCGGGAGGTTTCCGCCTTCTGGTCGGGCGCGACCTCGGCGAACGTCGGCGTGTGGCGGAAGTCATCACCCGCTCGGTGCTCAGCGCTCTTGCCCTGGTGGTCATCGTCGGCCTCCTGGGCGGCTTCTTCGTCGCGCGCCGTGTGCTCTATCGCTTGGATGCCATGACGGCGACGAGCCGGCGCATCATGGCGGGTGATCTGACGAAGCGGCTGATGGTGACGGGAGCCGGCGATGAATTCGACCGACTCGCGCTTGCCACCAACGCCATGCTCGATCGCATCGGTATCCTGATGAGTGAATTGAAGGAGGTCTCGGACAATATCGCCCATGACCTAAGGACGCCGCTGACGCGCCTGCGCAACAGGGCCGAGGAGGCGCTTCGTACGGCTCACGACGAAGCCGGCTGGCGTGTGGCTCTGGAAGGCATCATCGAGGAATCGGAAGGGCTGACGCGCACCTTCGAGGCCCTCCTTCTGATCGCTCGCGCCGAGGCCGGAGCCGTACGTGACCATATGACGACGATCGATCTTGCCGCCATGGCGACGGATGTGGTCGAGCTCTACGAGCCAGTCGCGGAAGAGGCTGATTTGGAGCTGAAGCTGGAAGCGAGCGGCCCCGTCGAGATCCATGGCCATCGGGAGCTGATGGGACAGGCGCTGGCCAATCTGCTCGACAACGCCATCAAGCATGGTGGTGCGGCAGGAGGAGGTTCCATGGTTTCGGTCACCGTCGAGCGGTTGGGGGACAAGGCGCGCCTCGTTGTTGCCGACCGCGGGCAGGGCATTCCCGAAGAAGACCGGATGCGCGTGCTGGAACGCTTCGTGCGTCTGGAGGAGAGTAAATCACGCCCCGGCTCCGGCCTCGGCCTCAGCTTGGCCGCCGCGGTTGTTCGGTTGCATGATGGCGACATCGAGCTGCAAGACAATGCACCAGGCTTGAGGATCGTGGTCGACATTCCACTGGTCCAGGCAAAGACCTGACGGATAAGCCCAGCCAATACGAATGGCGACAGCTTGAGGCTTGCCGTGCTTCATGGCACTCCAGTTCATAACGATAAGATATGGAGGAAGCCTTGGCTGTGCTTGCAGATCTCTTGAAGCAAGGCCCCCGCGTAGTCGATGCGGACCAGGCGGAACGGCGCCTGGGAGACATGCTGGCCGCCAGTTCCAGGCTCTCCAAGCTCGTCAACAAGCGTCCCCCTCTTGCAGATTTCCTCAAAGGGGTCTTCGACGGCTCATCCTATCTCTGGTCCCTGGCGGAGCGGGACCCGGATCGCTTCGCCACGCTCCTTGGCGCCGATGCGGATGAGATGGCAACGTCCATCCTTGCCTCCATGGCGGCCGCGGCAGGGCCGGACACCGATCGCAACGCTGCCATGGCGCAGTTGCGGCAAGGCAAGCGCGACGCGGCACTGCTGGCCGGCATCTGTGATCTCGGCGGCGTCTGGCCGGGCCGGCGCGTCACAGCGTTTCTCACCGATATGTTCGATGCCGCCATCTCGGCCGCCATACGGCAACTTCTGTGGGAAGCCACCGCGCGGGGCCAATTCCATCCGCAAGACCCTGCCGATCCGGAAAGAGGGTCAGGCCTCATCATCTGGGGCATGGGAAAGCTCGGCGCCCGCGAGATCAATTATTCCTCGGATATCGACCTCATCGTCTTCTATGATCCGGCCATTGCCCCGTTGGCAGACGGCGTTGAACCAGGCCCCTTCTTCACCAGGCTGACGCAGCACTTCGTGCGGATGCTGCAGGACCGGACAGCCGACGGCTATGTCGCCCGCACCGACCTCAGACTGCGGCCTGATCCAGGTTCAACCTCCGTGGCGATTCCGGTCGAGCAGGCGCTGGTCTACTACGAAACGGTCGGCCAGAACTGGGAACGCGCCGCCTTGATCAAGGCGCGCTGCTGCGCTGGCGATATCGCGGCCGGCGAGGCTGTCTACGCCGAGCTCGCGCCTTTCATCTGGCGCAAATATCTCGACTATGCCGCCATCTCCGACATTCACGCGATGAAGCGCCAGATTCACGCGCATCGCGGCCATGGCGCCATCGCCATCGAAGGGCACAACGTCAAACTGGGGCGTGGCGGCATCCGCGAGATCGAGTTCTTCGCCCAGACCCAGCAGCTGGTGGCCGGCGGACGCAATCCGGAGCTGCGCATCAAAGACACCGAGAGCGCGCTTGGCGCTCTGGTAGAGGCCAAATGGATCTCGCCTGAGGCGCGGGATGAACTGGTGGAAGCCTATTGGTTTCTGCGCGGCATCGAGCATCGGCTGCAGATGATCGCGGATGAGCAGACCCACGTCCTGCCGGACAGCCGTGAGGGCATGGAGCGCTTTGCCCGCTTCTGTGGATACAGCAGCCGGGATGAGCTGGCGGCGGCGCTGATGCAGCGGTTCGAGCGGGTGGAGGAACACTACGCCCATCTGTTCGAGGATGCCCCCACGCTTTCCTCGACCGCAGGAAATCTTGTGTTCGCGGGAGAGGACGACGACCCGGAAACGCTGGCAACCCTGTCCCGCATGCGGTTCGAGGATCCGGTGCGGGTCCTCCAGTTGGTGCGCGGCTGGCATCACGGGCGGTATCAATCCATGAAAAGCGCGCGAGCGCGCGAGCTTTTGACGGAATTGATGCCGGCGCTGCTGCAGGCCTTTGCCGAGACCTATCGGCCCGACGCCGCCCTTATCGCCTTCGACCATGTGCTGGGACGAATGCCGGCCGGTGTGCAGTTCATGGCTCTGCTTCGTTCCAATCCCAGTCTTCTCGGCCTCATCGCCGATGTGCTCGGCACAGCGCCGCGTCTGGGCGAGGCGGTGGCGCGGCGGCCGCATGTTCTCGATGCGGTCATCGAGCCCTCCTTCTTCGCGTCTGTTCCGACCCTGGAGGAGCAGTCCTCGCGCCTGTCGGTCGCATTGAACGAGGCGGAGAGCTACGAGGATGTGCTGAACCGTGCCCGCATCTTCGGTCAGGAGCAGATGGTTCTGATCGGCGTCAGGGTGCTATCAGGCACGCTGCCGCCAGAACAGGCAGGCGCCGCCTTTTCGAGACTGGCCGACCTCATGATCCAGACGCTTACAAAAGCGGCTGAAAGTGAGATCGTGACCGTGCACGGTCGCGTACCAGGTGGTGAGGCGGCCATCCTGGCCATGGGGCGTCTCGGATCCTGTGAGATGACCGCCTCGTCGGATCTCGACCTCATCCTGCTCTATGACCACGACAACGACGTGCAGGGCTCCGACGGCAGACGCGAGCTATCACCGACGCAATATTTCTCTCGCCTGATCCAGCGCAGCGTATCGGCCCTGACCGCGCAGACGGCGGAAGGGGCGCTCTATGAAGTTGACATGCGTCTGCGTCCGTCCGGACGGGCAGGACCCCTGGCCACCAGGATCACGGCGTTTGAGCGCTATCAGGCGGAGGAGGCCTGGACCTGGGAGCACATGGCGCTCACCCGCGCGCGCGTCGTCACCGGCTCGGAGGCCTTCCGCGCGCATGTTGAAACGGCAATCCGCGAGATCCTGTGCCGCAAACGCGATCCGAGGAAGATCGCGCGGGACGTCACTGAAATGCGGACCATGATCGCCCAGGAGAAGGGCGATGCGGACCCTTGGGACCTAAAATTGGCGAAGGGCGGCCTGCTCGATATCGAGTTCCTGATCCAATACCTTCAACTGGTGCACGCCAATGCCCGGCCGGAGATATTGACGACATCGACCGGCGCGGCGCTCGACGTGCTGAAGAGCCACGATCTCCTTTCGGTTGGCGATTGGGAGGTTCTGAAGAGCGCGCATCGGCGTTATCACGCCTTGATGCAGGTGTTGCGCCTTTGCCTGAAGGGCCGCTTCGACCCCGGCACGGCCGGCGAGGGGCTCCTGCGCCTTCTGGCCCGATCCGCGGGCTTGCCGGATTTCGCCGCGCTGCAGGCAGAGCTGAGAGACGATCAGGTCGCGGTGCGGAAGATCTTCAAGCGGGTGGTTTCGGCCTGACCGCGCATCAATGGCTGGCCGTAAGGCTTTCGATCTCCGGCATCTGTTCCAGCACATCGCCCTCGCGCATGGGCAGCCGGACAAGCACGACGGTGCCGGCGCCCACCGAGGAGCGGATGCGCATGGAGCCATTGTGAAGCTCCACCAGCGATTTGGCGATGGCGAGGCCGAGACCTGATCCCTTGTGCGACTTGGTGAATTGGTTCTCCACCTGCTCGAAGGGGCGTGCGAGCTTCGGCAGCGCCTCTCTCGGGATGCCGATGCCTGTGTCCTCCACATAGATGTTGAGGGCATCGCCGAGCGCACGCACCCGCACCGTCACACGGCCGCCTGATGGCGTGAACTTCACAGCATTGGAGAGAAGGTTGAGGAGAATCTGCTTCAGGCCGCGCTTGTCGGCCTCGATCGTGACGCCGGTGGCCGCTTCCGCACGCAGGGCAAGACCCTTTTCCTCCGCTTGCGGCGTCAGAACGCGGAGGGCATCGAGCACCACCGCATCCACTTCCACCGTTTCGCGCTTCAGCTCCACGCGCCCGGCCTCCAGCGTGGACATGTCCAGGATGTCGTTGATGACATCGAGGAGGTAGCGACCGCTGTCAGAGATATCGCGCGTGTATTCCAGGTATTTCGGCGAGCCGAGGCCACCGAAGGCGCCCGATTCCATGATTTCGGAAAAGCCGATGATGGCATTGAGCGGCGTCCGGAGCTCGTGGCTCATATTGGCCAGGAATTCCGATTTGGCGCGATTGGCGGATTCGGCGGAGGCCTTCTGCTCCGCATATTTCTCAGCGAGATCCGCGAGCTGTTCGGCCTGCAGCTCGAGCGTCTGGCGGGATTTTCGGAGATCCGCCACCGTCGCCATCAAGCGTTTTTCGCTGTCCAGCAGCTTTTCCTCATGCCGCTTCAGCGAGGTGATGTCGGTGCCGACCGAGACAAAGCCACCGTCCTTGGTCCTGCGCTCGGACACATGCATCCAGCGCCCGTCCTCGAGGCGCGCTTCATAATTGCGCGCACCGGCCTCGCGCCGGCCGTCGGGTACGCTCTGTGTGGTCACCACCGTATGCCGCGCATCGCGCATCAGGGTTTCATAGGGAGCGCCGGTGACAACGGCATCACCGGGAAGGGCATGAAGCTGCTGGTACTTCGAGTTGCACAACACCAGCCGGTTTTCCGCGTCCCACAGCACGAAAGCCTCGGAAATGGTTTCGATGGCATCGCGCAGCCGGAGGTCAGCCGTGGCGGTGCGCTCGGCAGTCTGCTTTTCCTCGGTGATGTCGACGCCTATGCCGACGAGATGGTTGGAGCCATCGAGATCATCCATGACGATCTCAGCGCGGATGCGCAGCCAGATCCAGTCACCGGAGGCATGCCGGGCGCGAAACACCTTGTCGAGCGTCCGGGTGGCATCGGTCAAAAGCGCATCTGCCAGGGCGAAGAGATCGATGTCGTCAGGATGGACAAGTTTGTCGAATTCACCGAAGCCGACCTGTGTGTCGCGGGGGTCAAGGCCAAGTAATTCATGGAATGATCGCGACAGGAAAATGCGGCCGCGCGCCAGATCCCAGTCGATCAGTCCGGACTTGCCGCGTGCAAGCGCGGTGTCGATGCGCGATTGGACCCGGATGCTGAGGCTATCCGCCTCGCGGGCGCGTGCTGTCTGCCAGCGGACGGCGACCGTGAGCAAAAGCACGATGCCACCTGTGATGAAGGAGAGCGAGGTCGCCAGCAGCGTCTCGCGCTTCCAAGGTGCGAGGGCCGCATCGAGCGGCGTGAGCAGCGCAAGCTGCCCGTAAGGCGCGCCAAGCGTGCGGACCGTTGCCAGCGCCTGCGCACCATCGGGCAGTTGCAGCGTCATCACGCCGGCCCGTTCCGCGAAGGTGGTCAACACCTGGCCGGTGCCCAGGATGTCAACCAGATTAACAGGATTGCCGGTGGGTGCGACCCCGCTGCGCAGGATGATCCGCCCGGTCGGGTCGCTGATCAGCAGCTGACGATCGGCCAAGGCAAGAGGCGGCAGGCTCGGCGCGTCGAGCACCGCGCGCAAATGAGCATCGGCGTCAGCGACGGACCCGCCGGCCGAGCGACGGGAGAGATCATCGGCCAGTACGCTGGCGACCAGCGCAAGATCAGATCCGGCGGCGGCGACGGCGCGTTCGCGCGAGACATTGATGTGAAGGAAGACGACGAGGGCGAGGACGATGAGGAAGACGCCGACCAGCATCGGCACTGCGGAGCGCAGCAGGCGATCGTTTGCGAGCAGGCGATGAAAGCTTTGCCTCGCGAAAGAACGCCCCAGACTTTTTAAGTCATAGTTGCGTGCAGACGCTATGGCTGCGTGAGCGCGCGCCATTTAGACCTCCGCGAGGATAGTGATATGTGCCCGTAGATCCGAGGAAAGCCGCAAAAGAGCCTCGAATCGTCCTTATTTGAATCCTTGCCGTGAGCCTTGTCCAGCACCCCAACAGGCCGCTTCGGCGAGTAAATTCTTCTTGCTGTGAAATGCAGAGTCAGTTGAAGGGGTTAGTCCCACGAAAAAAGTTATCCAAGGGTGCGTGTCAGGATATCCGCGACGTCCGACGAGCGATTCCCGCCGCCGGCCAGTTGCTTCAGAGCGGCCTCTGCCCTTGCCCTGCGACCGGCCTCGAGAGTGCGCCAGCTGCGGAACGCGGTCAGCAGTCGTGCGGCCACCTGTGGGTTCTTGGCATCCAGCTCATCAATGATGCGCACAAGAAACTGGTAGCCAGTTCCATCGGCCCGATGAAACTGTGTCGGGTTTCCGCCGGCAAAGCTGCCGATCAACGCTCGGACACGATTGGGATTGGAGAGGCTGAAGTCCGGCTCCTTCATGAGGCGTTTTACGCGGTCCAGCGCGTCCTCTTCGGGAATGGCCGCCTGAATCGAGAGCCATTTGTCCATGACAAGAGCGTCGTTGCGGTAGCGTGCGCGGAAATCCTTGAGCACCTCTTCCCGTTCCGTGCCCGGAATGCGGGACAGGGCAGCGAGGCCCGAGATGCGGTCGGTCATATTGGTCGCCGAACGATAATGTGTGGCCGCAAGCTCGGCCGCCTCCTTGCCGTGGCTGGCGGTCAGGAGCCCCAGCAGGACCGCGCGCAGGGAACGTCGGCCAGCACTGGCCGCACCCGGTACGAATGGGCCACTGTCCTGAAGCGATCGGTATCGCTCCAGGGCCTGTGCGGCAATGCCGGCGCCGATTTCCTGGCGCAGCGACAGAAGAGCGGCATGCACGGCATCGGGATCGATATCACGCCCGATCTCCAGTGTGAGTTCGACCTCGCTTGGCAGAGTCAGAAGCTGGGCCGCGAAGGCGTGCTCCAGGCTTTGATCCTCCAGCGAGGATGCAAAAGCCGAAATGAGACGCGGGTCGGTCGCGGGTGTCTCTCCGGCGCGAATGGCATCGACGGATTTGACCAACTCCCGCAGGGTGACCTTCTGCAAGGCTTCCCAGCGATTGAAGAAGTCGCTGTCATGCCGCGCGAGGAAAAAGAGATCGTCTTCCGTGATGTCGGCGATAAGACGGATCGGCGCGCTGAAGCCGCGATTGACCGACAGCACCGGGCGCGCTGACACGCCGGTGCAGGTGAAGCCTTTCTGTTCCTGATCGAGGACGATGACGCCGTTTTCAGCCCAACCGTCATCGGCCAGTCTGATCGGCAGATCACGGCCATCCTGATCGAGGAGACCGAAGGCAAGCGGCACGACCATAGGCTTCTTCGTCGGCTGGCCGGGTGTCGCCGGCACCTTCTGCGCCACATCGAGGTGCAATGTCTTGGCCTCGGCGTCATAGCGGGTCTGGACCTGAACCTCCGGCGTGCCGGCCTGGGCATACCAGAGCATGAACTGGCTTAAATCCTGCTTCGACACGTCCGCAAAACAGGCGATGAAGGCTTCGATGGTGGTGGCTTGGCCATCATGCCGATCAAAGTAGAGGTCCATTCCCTTGGCGAAGAGATCGGCACCGATCAGTGTCTTGAGCATGCGGATGATCTCCGCGCCCTTCTCATAGATGGTCGCCGTATAGAAGTTGTTGATCTCACGATAGGTGTCCGGCCGCACAGGATGCGCGAGAGGACCGCTGTCCTCGGGAAACTGATGCGATCTCAGGGTGCGTACGTCCGCGATGCGTTTGACCGGGCGTGAACGCTCATCGGACGAGAACTCCTGGTCGCGGAACACCGTCAGCCCTTCCTTCAGGCAGAGCTGAAACCAGTCGCGGCAGGTGATGCGGTTGCCGGTCCAGTTGTGGAAATATTCATGGGCGATGACGCTTTCGATGCCGGCATAATCGGCATCGGTCGCGGTCTCGGGGCTGGCCAGAACATACTTATCGTTGAAGACGTTGAGACCCTTGTTCTCCATGGCGCCCATGTTGAAATCGGACACTGCGACGATGTTGAAGACATCAAGGTCGTACTCGCGCCCAAACACCTTTTCGTCCCAGACCATGGAGCGCTTCAGCGCATCCATGGCATAGGTGGCACGCCCAGCCTTGCCGGGCTCCACATAGATGCCGAGTTCGACCTTTCGGCCGGACATGGTGGTGAAGCTGTCCGAAAGCCTGTCGAGATTGCCGCCAACCACGGCGAAAAGATACGACGGTTTCGGGTGCGGATCGTGCCAGACGGCGAAGTGGCGGTTGGTTTCGGGAATCTCGCCCTTTTGCTGAAGATTGCCATTGGCAAGCAGCACAGGCGCATCGTCGCGGTCAGCCGTGAGTGTGACGGTATAGACCGCCATGACGTCGGGGCGATCCGGGAAATAGGTGATCCGCCTGAAACCCTCCGCTTCACATTGGGTGCAATAGGCCGATCCGGAGCGGTAGAGCCCCATCAGCTTGGTATTGGCGGAAGGGTCGAGTTCCGTCTCGATCTCGAGGGTGAAGCTCTCCGCAGGTGGCTGGAGGATCGTCAGCTTCTGTGCCGTCGCCTCGTGCGCGTCTGCCGGCAACGGCCGGCCGTCGAGCTTGACCGATAGGAGCTTCAGTTCGTCGCCGTCGAGTTCCAGTGCGGCAGGAGCCTGCCGCTCCGGATTGGCCCGGACCCGCAGAACCGAACGCACCCGCGTCCTGTGTCGGTCGAGATCGATCCCAAGTTCGACGGTGTCGATCAGAAACGCCGGCGGCTGATAATCGGCGAGGCGAACGGGGCGGGCGTCTTCAGAGCGCATGGAACTCGCGGGGCTTGTGGCGGAGGACAAGTACTTGCGGTGATAACAATCACCGGTGACATACGTCTACCGGATGGCTGCAATAAGATCACTCGATAACGATCCGCGGCGCAGGGCGCGTCTTGCCCGCCTCAAGGGCACGCAGCACCTGATCGGCAACGGCCAGATAGGCCTTGCCGTGCGTCCCTTCGGGATCGGTCGCCGCGATCGGCTCGCCGCTATCGGATGTGGTGCGGATCTGCATGGCCAGGGGGATTTCGCCAAGGAACGGCACCTTTAGCTTCTCGGCCTCTTGCCGTGCGCCGCCATGACCGAAGATGTCCGACCGCCCGCCGCAGTGGGGACAAATGAAGGTGCTCATGTTTTCGATGATGCCGAGAATCGGTACTTCGACCTTCTGAAACATAGCGACACCGCGACGGGCATCCATGAGAGCAAGATCCTGCGGCGTTGAAACGATGACCGCGCCGGAAAGCGGGGTCTGCTGTGACAGCGTCAGCTGCGCGTCGCCGGTGCCGGGCGGCATGTCGACCACGAGAACGTCGAGATCGCCCCAGGCCACCTCGCGCAGCATCTGGGTGATGGCGGAGATCACCATGGGACCACGCCAGATCATCGCCGCTTCCGGATCGACCAGGAAGCCGATGGACATGACCTTGACGCCATAGGCCGTCACCGGCTCCAGCGTACGTGGTCCGATCAGTCGGGGCTTTTCCGTGATCCCGAACACCTTCGGCATGGATGGGCCGTAAATGTCGGCATCGAGGAGGCCCACACGTTGGCCGAGCTGTGCCAGCGCGACAGCGAGGTTCGCCGAAGTCGTGGACTTGCCCACGCCGCCCTTGCCGCTGGCAACCGCGATGATGTGCCGGACGCCCGGGATGTGGCGTGGCGTGGTGGCCGTCTTGGCACGAGGCGGCGGCGTCTGGCTGCGTTCGGCCGTCAGCATGACGAGCGCCTGATCGACCCCCCGCAGCGCCGCCACGGCGGCTTCCGCCTGAGCCCGCGTCGGCTCCAGCGCCATGGCCTCCTTGGGGCTGATGGCGATGGAGAATGCCACCCTGCCGCCGTCGACGACGATCTCGCTAAGGCGGCCGGAACGCACGAGATTGGGGCCGCCGTCGGGAAGGTTGACGGCCTCCAGCGCCTTCAGCACATCGGAAGTGGTTATGCTCATTGATCAGCTCCATTCGCGCGCCGGATGCGGAAGATGACCGCGTCATCGGTGCGGATGGTTTCCTCCAGCAGGTCCCCCAGCTCGCGGACCATGTTGGGAATATCGATCACCGCCATGGGATCGGTGCACTCCACCAGGAGTTCGGTGCCCACAGCCGTTGCGCGCAGTGCCTTGCGCGCCTTGAGAGCGGGCAGGGGGCACTTCAGGCCGCGGAGATTGATAATCTGTGTCATGACCGGCCGCTGGGAGAGCTCACTCCGTGCTTTAGGATGCTTTGCACCACCTCATCAACAGCTCACCGGTATTTGGGGGAGCTCTGGGTGAAGGCTGATCAGCGCCCGGAGCCATCGGATGTTCTGGCTGGCCGCGAAGGCTGAACGGCCGTCAGACCGCCGATGCCGTATGGCTCTGCGGTTGAGCCAGTCTTTGCCGTGGCGCGTAACGTTCGATCATCTGAGAGCAGAAGGCGGCGAACTCCTCCGGGACCTGTGGCGGGCTCGTGTGATGGGGGGCGATGCCGCGATGTTCAGGCGTAAAGCAGAAGGTCACGGTGACGTCAAAGTCCTCGAGTGCCTTCATCTGACGATCGAACCAATCGAGCGCGTTGGGGCGGAAGCTGTCCGCCCAGGATAGGCCGGTGCGCAAATAGCTCACCCCCAGGTGTTTCATCCAGGCAACGGCATCGTCCAACCGATGGTCCTCAAAGTGGAACCACTGCACGAGCCCCATCGCGGGAGTGTGCTTGGCGAATTCCTCGGCCGCGGGCTTAGGGCTGCCATCCTCGCGTAAGAGGCCCATATGGAAATGCCTGTAGTAGGACGAGCCTTCCGCCTCGCGATGGCGGGTCGTGGCTTCCCAGGTGCGCGGCAGATCATAGAGGCTGTACCACTGGATGCGTTCGGCTTTGCCCTTGAGCAATTCCGCGGTCTGTTGCAGCCCCCAGAGCTGGACCTCCTCGGCACCGAAGGTGGAGACGCCCACCTCGCTGACCCAGATGGGCAGATCGGTGACCGTGCGGATATCGTCGATTTTGGCGGGCCATTCGTGGATCTGCCACAGGTTCCAGTCGAGCGGAAAACCGTGAACCGCAACGGCATCAACCCGATCCAGGACGCCATAGTGCTTCATCCGGTTCATGAAGCCGCAATCGATAGGGGAAATTCCGCCCAACACCTTCGTTATGCCGGGGTTGGCCGCGGCGATGGCATCGGCGGCAAGATTGGCCATATTGCCGAACAGCTGCCATTCCGGATCGATTTCCGGATCCCAATGCGACTTGTTGTTGGGCTCGTTCCAGATCATCGCGGCCTCGATCATGCGCGTGCTCCCTTCGCCGGGTAAACAGGCTTGCTGTACTCCGATCGTGCGGCGGTTCGGCAGATGTAGACCTCGTCTTCCGGGTGACCGACGATCTCAAAACCGGAGCTGCGCAGCATGGCTTCCACGCAGCCGGCATTGGGCACCCACCAGTTGGTGGGATCGTCGGCATAACGATGCTCAATGAAGTGCATCTTCGGATAGGCCGGATCATCGAAAAGCTTGGAGTTGGAAAAAGGATAGTTTTCCTCAAGCTCCAGCACCTTGCTGCTGCCGCGCTGCATGGACTGGAAGACCAGCATGTCCCGGGCAGCATGTTCCCGGATGAGGTCGAGGGCCAGCAGCGGATGGCGAAGATGATAAAGGACGCCCATGAAGATCACGACGTCGAATTTTTCTCCGAGCGCGCTCACATCGTAGACGGAAAGTTTCTCGAACTCGATGTCGACGCCGGCGACTTCGGCGGCAAAGCGGGCCTGATTGAGATAGATGTCGTCGAAGTCGATTCCGAGAACTCGCTCCGCGCCACGTTTCTTCATCTCGATCGAATAGAAGCCGGCATTGCAGCCGATATCGAGCACGGTGCGGCCGGAAAGATCCTCGGGAATGGCATCCGCGAATTTACGCCATTTCATATGCGGATAGTCGCCAAGGAAGTGGTCCGGGGCGGTCCGCACTCCCCTCAGATCAATATTGTGAAACCAGGGGCCGAGCGCCTCGATCCGCTTGCGTATTTCGCTGGCCGATAAGTTCATGGCTGCTCCTGTTCAGTTGGTCGGCGGTATGCTTCGGGGTGCCTAGGAAATGACTTCGTTGAGTGTCAGCAGTTTGGCGCCCCAGGTCCCGCTGACGACGGTGGTGATCGATGCTGGACTGATATCGAAACGCGGCCAGGCGTCGATCGGCATGCCAAGGACATGGCTCACTGCGGTCTTGATGACGTCGGCATGGCTCACGAGCACGATGGCGCCCTCGTCGTGGCGGACCGCCAGTTCTTCCATGAGCGACAAGACCCGCCGTTGCACATCGAGCATGTTTTCACCGCCGGGAGTGCGGGTGAGACTGCGAATGGTATTCCACTGCCGCCAGAGCGGATCGGAATTAAGCGTCTCGAAGCTGTTTCCCGACCAGGTGCCGAAATCGACCTCGTCTAGCGCTTCGGTGATTTCCACCGCCATGCCGCCGCTCGCCGAGGCAATGGCAAAAGCGGTTTCCTGGGTGCGCTCACGAGGGCTCGCATAGATGGCGTCGAAACACTCGCGGGTCATGCGGGCCCCGAGCCGTGCGGCCTGCGCGAGGCCGGCTTCACCCAGACGCACCCCGGAAGAGCGACCGGCGAGATAGCCGCCGACGTTATCATGCGCGGCATGGCGGATCAGAAAGAAAGTGATTGTCACTCGGCGGCTCCGGCGAGTCGTCCCACATCGCCGGCGATAAAGCGTTGCGTCAGCCGGCGCGCCTCGTCGTCGGTGAACTGCTGGGGCGGCGATTTCATGAAATAGCTGGATGGGCCGATAAGCGCGCCGCCGATGCCGCGGTCGAGCGCCAGCTTGGCGCAACGGATGGCGTCGATGACCACTCCAGCTGAGTTGGGAGAATCCCACACCTCGAGCTTCACCTCGGCGTTGAGCGGGACGCCGCCAAAGGTCGTGCCTTCCAGGCGGATGTATGCCCATTTGCGGTCGTCGAGCCAGGGCACATGGTCGCTCGGGCCGACATGGACGTCGTTGGCGGCAAGCGGCACGTCGAGCTGGCTGGTGACGGCCTGTGTCTTTGAGATCTTCTTGGATACCAGCCGCTCGCGCTCAAGCATGTTGAGGAAGTCGCTGTTGCCGCCGAAATTGAGCTGATAGGTGCGATCGACCCGCACGCCTCGTTCGACGAAGAGATTGGCAAGCATGCGGTGAACGATCGTGGCGCCCACCTGGCTCTTGATGTCGTCGCCAATGATCGGGAGGCCTTTGGCCGCGAATTTCTGTTCCCATTCGTCGCGCGATGCGATGAAGACTGGAATGCAGTTGATAAGACCGCAACCGGCCTCGAGTGCCTGTTCGACATACCACCTGGTAGCTTCTTCTGAACCCACTGGGAGATAAGAGATCAGGATATCGGTCTTGGTGTGACGGAGGATTTTCGCCACGTCGGCCACTGGCGCGTCGGATTCCTCAACGGTGTCTATGAGATATTTTCCGATGCCGTCGAAGGTTGGGCCGCGCTCGACCGTGACGCCCGTGGGAGCGACCTCTGCGAAGCGCTGGGTGTTGTTGGGGGCAGCATAGATCGCCTCGGCGACGTCACGGCCGACTTTATTGCTTGCGACATCGAAAGCGGCGGAGATCTCGATATCATTGATCTGATAACCGCCGAGATCGACGTGCATCAGCCCCGGGATCGGCTCGTTGCCCGAAGCGTTGCGATAATAGGTCAGCCCCTGCACCAGCGAAGATGCGCAGTTGCCGACCCCCAAGATGCCGATCCGGATTTTCTTTTGTTTCACGATCTGCCCTCCCGCTCAGCATCTACGATCCCGCAATGAAACGACACCTGCTGCGTTTAGTTCCTGATGTGCGCCAGCCGCTAAGGGGTTAGCCTTCGGGGAATTCACAGTGAGAGGGCCGAGATGCTGGTCCATGGCGATATGGAGCGGACTGAGGAGATTGCTCGCGTAAGGTCCGCGATCCATCGCGATCTGGCCACTTACACCGGCCTCGAACCGGGGCTGCGACGTCATAGTCTGCTCATTCACGCAACGATCCGGGCCGGAGAACTGGCGCAAGGACTGGCCGATGCCGCATTCGAGACCACGGGTATCGACGGCATTTCATCGGAACGGCAAGCCACCGGCCGATTACTTCTGATGCTGGGACTGGTGGCCGTGCGGTCTTGGCGGAGCGGCTTTGCGGATGATCTCGTGGGATGCCAGGATATCGCCTGGGACATCGCAGGGGCCGCGGTGGAACTTGATCTGTCTGAAAACGAAAGGGCTGCATTGGCCGAAAGAGTAGGGCGGCAAGCGAAGCGAGAGAACAGCATGGACTTGCTGCGTGTTCTTGAACCCTGCTATGTCGGCTTCCAGCTGGGTTTATGGACTTAATGACGCCGGAAATGCTCCCGGGGAACGGGATCGGATCTCGGAGTTGAAGGCGCGCTATATCAGGCGATTGAAGGCGGTACTCGACTGAGGCGATCGCTGCGGAAAGCCGAACCGCTCTAGGGCGTCGGCGTTGAGATCGGAATCGGTCGTGGAATGGAGCGCACACCTTATCGTGCAACGCGTAGAAAATATGGCCAAGAAAGACCTGGATCGCGCGCGCAGGTTCGCCGTTGCCCCCATGATCGACTGGACCGATCGCCACTGTCGGTTCTTCCATCGCCAGCTGACGGCTGAGGCGCTGCTTTACACCGAGATGATCACCACGGGCGCCATCATCCACGGCCCGCGCGAGCGACTGCTCGGCTACTCCGCCGAGGAACATCCGGTCGCGCTGCAGCTGGGTGGTTCCGATCCGGCGGATCTTGCCGAGGCGATCCGCATCGCTGAAGCCTTTGGCTATGACGAATACAACCTCAATGTCGGCTGCCCTTCTGATCGCGTCCAGAGCGGAAAGTTCGGCGCCTGCCTCATGCTGGAGCCCGAGCTCGTTGCTCGCTGCGTCGCGGCCATGAAGGCGGCGACGCAGAAGCCGGTCACTGTGAAATGCCGCATCGGTGTTGATGAGCAGGATCCGGAGGCGGCCCTCGATAACGTCGCGGATGCTGTCGTCGCCGAAGGTGTCGACGCGCTGATCGTCCATGCCCGCAAAGCATGGCTGAAGGGCCTCAGCCCGCGTGAGAACCGCGAAGTGCCGCCGCTTGATTATGGCCGTGTCTACCGTCTGAAGCAGCGCCTGCCGGATACGCCCATCGTGATCAACGGCGGCATCCGGTCACTGGAGGAGACGAAGGCGCATCTCGGCCATGTCGATGGCGTCATGCTCGGACGTGCCGCCTATCAGGACCCGGCGCTGCTCCTCGCCGTCGATCCGGATCTCTACGAGCGGCCGGCCCCCTCCGCAAGCGCGCGTGAAGCCATCGAGAAGATCCTGCCCTATATCGCGGACCACTTGGCAGCCGGCGGCAAGCTCTCCAATGTGACCAAGCACGTCCTCGGCGCCTTTCCCCGTGTCCAGGGGGCGCGCGCTTTCCGCCGCCATCTCTCCATTCATGCCCCGAGGCCGGAAGCCGGACCCGAGGTTCTGATCGAAGCTCTCTCCCTTCTGCGCGACGACACATCCTCCGCCGCCGCCTGACCTGCCGTTAAGGAAATGTCATGATCGCACAGTTTTCCGTCGAGGCTCTCGCCTGGCTGGCGCTCGCCATCGTTGCCGCTGGTGTCGTGTCCGGGGTTCTCGCAGGCCTCTTCGGCGTGGGCGGCGGCGCGGTGATCGTGCCCGTTCTCTATGAGATCTTCGGCCTCCTGGGAGTGCCCGAGGAAGTGCGCATGCACCTGTGCATCGGCACCTCGCTTGCCATCATCATTCCAACCTCGATCCGCTCCTTCCGTGCCCATCGCGCCCGCGGGGCGGTGGATATGGATGCATTGAAGATCTGGGCCATCCCGGTTGTTCTGGGGGTGGTCGTCGGCAGCCTCGTCGCCGGCTTCGTGCCCTCGGCCTTTCTCAAGGGCGTCTTCATGACGGTAGGGGCGCTGATCGCGCTCAAGATGCTGTCCGGCTCGACCCTGCGCTTTTCCGACGATCTGCCAGGAAAACCGGCCATGACGGCTTACGGCCTGGGTATCGGGCTTCTATCGTCCTGGATGGGCATCGGCGGCGGGTCGTTCGGCAATCTCATCTACGCCATGCATAACCGGCCGGTGCACCAGGGGGTCGCCACCTCGTCCGGACTCGGCGTTCTCATCGCCATACCTGGCGCCATCGGCTACGTGATCGCCGGTTGGCCCGAGATGGCCCAGCTGCCGCCGGCATCCTTAGGATATGTCTCGTTGATCGGTGCCATCATCATGGCCCCGGTGAGCGTGCTGGTGGCGCCCCTCGGCGTAAAGCTCGCGCACGGCTGGTCGAAGCGCAGGCTGGAAATCGCCCTCGGCAGCTTTCTTCTGCTGGTCTCCCTGCGCTTTGCCTACGATCTTCTGGCCTGACTCTAGGATATGCCGAGCATGTCCTTGATCGGCGCCTGCCACACGTAGATCGCCGTGATGAGGGTCGCGATCGCGAGCCAGATCGCCAGATGTCGAAGCGCCTCTGAGCCACGTCCGCTATAGCGGCCGAGGAAGCCGGAGCCGACCCACACCGCGATCGCCAGCAGTGCGACGAGGCTGGCAATGCGCCCATCGGTGACATCGGCGAAGCCGAAAACATCGGCAATGACGAGAGCTGCGCCACCGACAAGAACGATCAGAAGAGCGAAAAGAGGCGGCCCGCTCATGACGGCTCCATGGTCGTTTCCGTGGCGCGGTCGGGAAGCCTCGCCATGACTTTCCGGCGTTCCTCCGGCGTCATCGCCAGCCAGCCCATGATCTCGTCGAGGGTGCGCCGGCAGCCGGTGCACAGCCCGCTTGCGGGGTCGATCTTGCACACCTGGATGCACGGGGTTTCGATCTGGGGACCTTCCATGAAAGCAACATAGATTGCGGCTCGACGAACGCAATGCCTCCTCAAGAGGAGATCATAAGAGTCTGCCGCAGAAGGAAAATTGCAGCGGCGTTGAATCAGAATGTGAGCGGGTTGAATCACTTTGTGAACATGAGCCGCGCGCAGGATGGTCAATGCCCTTCCGAGGCTTGGCCGACAGGGCTATACCTCCGGCCGACAACAGATAATGGAAGCCGACGTCATGACCAACGCCGCGGCCACTGGCCTGCCTTTCGATGATATACGCGCCTTGCTGCGATCACTGCCGGAACCGCAGGAGCATGCCGCCGCCCACGCGGCCGAACGTAACCGGCAGCTGATCAAGCCGGAGGGGAGCCTCGGCCGGCTTGAAGAGATCAACGCCTGGCTCGCCTCGTGGCAGACGGGAGGTGCGCCGGCCGTGACCCGTCCCATGGTCGCCCTTTTCGCGACGAGCCATGGCGTTGCGCTGCGCGATGGTGCTGCTCCCAGGATCGAGGCCACGCGTCGCATGATGGAGGCGCTGGCGGCGGGCGGCGCGGCAGTCAACCAGCTCTGCGTTGCCCATGAACTGGGCCTCAAGATCTTCGATCTCGCTATCGATCATCCCACCCCTGATATCTCCAGCGCCGAAGCGCTTCCGGAGGCCGATTGCGCTGCTACCATGGCTTTCGGCATGGAGGCGATAGCCGGAGGCACCGATCTCCTGATCCTTGGCGATCTCGCCATCGGCAACGGCATCGTCGCGGCTGCGATCTGCCTCGCGCTGTATGGCGGCGCGGCGGAAGACTGGCTCTGTGCTGCCCCGGGCGACGACGCGGCGTCGCTGGGGCGCAAGGCTTCCCTTGTTCGGGAGGCCGTTGCCTTTCATGCCGGTCACCTGAGCGATCCGCTGGAGGTGCTCCGGCGCCTGGGCGGCCGCGAGGTCATGGCCATCGCTGGAGCGATCCTGGCGGCGCGCCACCAGTACATCCCCGTCCTGCTCGACGGGCACGTCGTCTGCGCGGCGGCGGCGGTGCTGCACGCCATCAATCCGGCCGTGCTCGATCATTGCCTCGCCGCGCACAGATCACCCGATGCAGCGCATGGACGCCTTCTGGAAAAACTTGCGAAGGCGCCGCTGCTTGATCTCGGCATCAAGCTTGGAGAGGGCACCGGAGCAGCATTGGCCGTAGGGCTGGTGAAGGCGGCCGTCCAATGCCACAGCGGCATGGCGACCCATGAACAGGCTGCCGTGACAGCGGGCTGATCAGATGGCGCGGCGAACGGCGAAGGATTGAAGCGTCTGTTTTTCTTCCGGAGCGACGGGCGCCAGCGCCGTCATCACACGGGAAGCAGGCAGCCGGACAATCGCCTCGGTGCCCTCACGCAGCTTGCTCCTCAACTCGAAGCTGCCGCCGTGGAGGTCAACAAGACCCTTCACGATGGGAAGGCCCAGTCCCGCTCCCTGTTCGGCGGTTTTCATGGCAAGCGTGCCTTGGCCGAAGGAGGACAGGACGATGGGAATCTCGTCTTCCGGGATGCCGGGGCCGGTGTCGCGCACCGATAGGAATTGGCCGCCATCTCCCGTGCGTCCCACCGTCATGAGGATCTCGCCGCCCTGGGGTGTGAACTTGATGGCGTTCGACAGCAGGTTGAGCGTGATCTGGCGAATGGCGCGTTCATCCGCCCAGAGCATGGGCAGCCCTAGCTCGAAGCTCTCGCGGATGGTGGCCCCGCGATTGCGCGCGCGAAGCTTCAGGAGATGGTGGCAATCCTCCGCGATATAGGCAAGGGCCACGGCGTCTTCGTTGAGCTCATAGCGGCCAGCTTCGATGCGCGAGAGATCGAGAATCTCGTTGATGAGATTGAGAAGATGTTCGCCGCTCTGATGGATATCGCCGGCATATTCGCGGTAGGTCGGCACGGCATGGGCCCCGAACACCTCGCTTTTCATGACTTCGGAGAAGCCGAGGATCGCGTTGAGAGGCGTGCGGAGTTCGTGGCTCATGGTCGCGAGGAAGCGGGACTTGGCGAGATTGGCTTCTTCCGCCCGGCGCCGCGCCTCGTCCGAGTTGGCCTTCGCCTGTTCCAGTTCGGCGATCAGCGCGTCCTTCTCGGCGCGATGCTGAAGCTGCATCAGGCCGCCATAGAACAGCTGCCGTCCAAGAACCAGAAAGTAGGCCAGGGCCAGCGGCGTCAGCAGTGCCACGGAGGTGGACAGGGCATCGCCCCGGAGCGTGTAGAAGCCGATGACCGCGGCGCTCACCGGCAGTGCCGTGGCGTAAACGGCTGCCGGGAGGGTCGCCGACATCATGGTGCTGAGCGCGATGACGAGCAGCATCACGAAAAAGACGAAGATCTTGGAGGATTCGATGTCGATGCCGGCCAGATGAACGATGATGACCGACCAGACCAGGCCATGCACGAGCTCCGCCAGCGTAAAGCGGCCCCACCAGGTGCCGACCGATTTCTCCTCGGTCTTCTGGGCAAGAAAGCGACGGGCCATATAGCCCGTACCAACAAGCGTCGCCACCAGCGCGAGGAACCAGGCGGTGACGATGCGCGGGTCGCTCCAAAGATAAGCGATCGACGCCACGCAGATCGCCAGCGCCATGATGGCCACCGAGGAGGCGAAGCGATTGCGGGCATAGACGCGGATCAACTCGAGATCGAAGGCGCGGCGGGTGCCGGTGGTCGACGTCAGGCGCTCCCGGGCTTCGCGCACCTGGACCGCGACGTCGCGCCGGCGGAAGTTCTCAACCTGCTCTTTCTGAGCCTGGACGGCGGACATGCGTTCTCTGATCTCGCGAACGAGTTCAGCTGTGTCGAACGACGATGTGGCCGTTATGTTGTCGATGGACGCTTCTGCGTCACCGTCGGTCATGCCGTACACCTAGCCCTCATGAGTGGACGACAATGACTTGGAAACGTTAAGGACGGATTCACGGGGATGGTGGAGGAAAGGTTGCGAAAAAAGGTTGAGTAAAATCAGCCATTTGCAACTAAGCCGAAGAATCCTGAGAAAATCAGTCGTTTTCTGGCGGTTGCCGCCCGATCTTTCCTACCTGTGCTAACGCTGGGTTTTTGATCCCGACGTGGATTTTTGAATTTTTCTCAAGACAATGGGATTGATGCTGCGCAACTGACGCCGGGGGGATGACATGATGTCAGACGTGCTTGTGACGACCCACCGGGGCGCTGCTGCCATTTTGTCCATCAATCGTCCCCAGCGCCTTAATGCACTGACACCCGAGGTCTTTTCCGCCCTCCAGCGGGCGTTGGATGAATGCGAAGCGGCACCGGATGTCCGCTGCGTGGTGCTCACGGGGGAGGGACGGGCCTTTTGCGCCGGACAGGATCTGACTGCTGAACTGCCGCGCGATGCGGAAGGGGCACTCGACATCGGCGGCATGTTGGACCGCGATTACAACCCTTTGGTCCTGCGGCTGCAGAGCTTTCCCAAACCGACGATTGCTGCCGTCAACGGACCCGCTGTAGGCGCCGGCGCAAGTCTCGCCATGGGCTGCGACATCATAGTTGCCTCGCGCGCCGCCTATTTTCAGCAGGCATTCGTCCAGATCGGCCTGATGCCCGACGCAGGTGGAACCTGGCTTCTGCCGCGCATCATCGGCCTCAAACGCGCGCTTGCGCTCATGCTGACCGGCGATCGTCTGGACGCCGCCGCGGCCGAGCAACTGGGCTTGGTCTATCGGGTCTTTGAAGACGCAGCTTTCATGGAGGAAGCATCGGCATTGGCAGAAAAGCTGGCCCAGGGTTCGCTGTCCGCAATGAAGGCGATCAAGACCGCCCTGGTGCAGTCCGCCACCAATGATCTGGCTGGGCAGCTGCATCACGAGCGCAACGCGCAGGCGCAACTGGGACGCACAGCTGATTTTGCCGAAGGCGTCATGGCCTTTCAGGAAAAGCGATCGCCGCGCTTTCACAGGTGACAAGCTGGCTGCCTCTTGACAGGACTAGAACAAAATAAGAACATTTGGCGTGTAACTTGGTCCTGCCGCTCTCGATGAGATCGAACATGGACGAAATTTAATGATCATTGCGCGCCGGATCGTCGGAGGCCCGACGTTTGTAATGGCATTCGATACTCACGGATGGAGTGAACAATGTCTCTCAAGCTTCCCCGCTTTCTGACCATGACGGCTGTTGGAGCGGCGCTCGCGCTGCCGGCCATTGTTGGTGCTCAGGCTGCGCCCAAGGCGCACGGCGAACAGCCCCGGGCCGAGCGTCTTTTCGAGCGCATGGACGTGGACGGTGATGGTGTCATTGACAAGAGCGACAGGGATGCGCAGCGCACCCGTGCTTTTGAGCGGATGGACACCAACAAGGACGGCAAGCTTGACGATGCCGAACTCAAGACGATCGCGGAACGTGGAGGCAAGCGTCGTGAGGCGCGGGTCGAGCGTAGCGAACGGCAAGTTCAAAGGCTCGACCGTATGTTCGAACAGGCCGATGCCGATAAGAATGGATCGGTCTCGCGTGAAGAATTCGACGTCGTGAAAGCGAAGTTCTCTGAACGTGCCGAGAAGGCGCGAGAGCGTGCGGAAAAGCGCGACGAACGCCGGCAGGAGCGGCTGGGTACCCTTGACACCGACAAGGATGGAGCTGTGTCCAAGGAGGAGTTTTTGGCGGCCGATATGTCTCGCATGCTCGACCGTGCCGACGCCGATAAGGACGGCAAGGTGACCAAGGCGGAGTTCGACGCGGCCGGCGAAAAGATGCGCGCGGAGCACAAGCAGCGCCGCGGCGCAAAGGACGCGAAATAAGACTTCCCGCACCTGAACGGGACATGGCCGGCCGTCGCGCCGGCCATTTGTCTTATGTCTTTGGCAGCCGCGCGATGAGAGACGACGTATCCCATCTCTGGCCGCCCATGGCCTGTATCTCGGCGTAGAACTGGTCGACCATGGCCGTCAGCGGGAGCGCGGCACCGTTGCGCCGCGCCTCATCGAGCACGATGGAAAAATCCTTGCGCATCCAGTCGACGGCAAAGCCGAAGTCGAAGCGGCCCTCGTCCATGGTCTTCCAGCGGTTCTCCATCTGCCAGGACTGAGCAGCGCCCTTTGAGATCACCTCGACGACGCTCTGCACGTTAAGCCCTGAATGCTGGGCGAAGTGGATGGCTTCCGACAGGCCCTGCACGATGCCGCCGATGCAGATCTGGTTGACCATCTTCGTCAGTTGACCCGCGCCGGCAGGACCCATGTGTCCGATCATGCGCGCATAGGCACGGATGACCGGCTCGGCGGCGACATAGCTGGCCTCGTCACCGCCGACCATGACCGTAAGCGCACCGTTTTCCGCGCCGGCCTGCCCTCCCGAGACAGGAGCGTCGAGGAAATGAAAGCCCTTGTCCTGGGCTGCGGCATAAAGCTCACGGGCCACCTCAGCGGAGGCGGTGGTGTGATCGATGAAGGTGGCGCCGCTCACCATGCCTGAAAAAGCACCATCCGGTCCGGTCGCGATGCTGCGCAGGTCATCGTCATTACCGACGCAGGAAAAGACGAATTCCGCTCCTTCTGCTGCTTCGGCCGGACTTGCCGCGGCGCGTCCGCCATGCTTCGCGCTCCACGCCTGGGCCTTCTGCGCCGTGCGATTGTAGACCGTCACCTCGTGCCCTTTGGCGGCAAGATGCCCAGCCATGGGAAAGCCCATGACGCCGAGGCCGATAAAGGCAACTTTGCTCATGAGGTAAGCTCCTTTTAGTGCTGCGTGCCGTCGAGGAAGGCCCGATAGGCAGGGTTTTCGGTTTCCTCCTCATGCCAGTAGCCGAGGGAGACAAGCCGGGCGAAGAAATCGGCGCGCGAGGCATGCGGCACCTGGATGCCCGCAAGCACCCGGCCATAGGCCGACCCGTGATTGCGGTAGTGGAACAGCGAGATATTCCATGCCGGATCGAGGCTCCGCAGGAACTGCATCAGCGCGCCCGGCCGCTCGGGAAACTGGAAGCGCAACAGGACCTCATCTTGGATACTGGGCGCAGGACCACCGATCATATAGCGGACATGGAGCTTGGCGAGTTCATTGTCGCTCATGTCGAGCACGGGGTATCCCTTGGCGGCAAGCGCCTCGATCACCTGGCGCTTCTCCTCCTCGCCTTCGGAAAGCTGGACACCGACGAAAATGCGGGCATCGCGCCCCCCGGCATAACGGTAGTTGAATTCCGTGATTGATCGCTTTCCAAGCGCCTGGATGAAGGCGCGATAAGCGCCGGGCCTTTCCGGTATGGTAACGGCGAGCAATGCCTCCCGTCGCTCCCCGATCTCGGCACGTTCGGCCACGTGGCGCAACCGATCGAAATTCATGTTGGCGCCGCTGTTGATGGCGATTAGCGCACCGTCTTTCAGCTTATGGGCGGCGGCATATTTCTTGAGACCGGCAAGGCCAAGAGCGCCCGAAGGCTCCGATATGGCGCGCGTATCGTCATAGATGTCCTTCATGGCCGCACATATTTCGTCGGTGGTGACCGTTATCACATCATCAAGGAGCTCACGGCAGAGCCGAAAGGTTTCCTCGCCCGCCTGGCGCACGGCGACGCCGTCGGCGAAAAGACCGACCTGATCGAGCACCACGCGCTCGCCTGCATCCAAAGCGGCCTTCATGCAGGCGGAGTCCTCGGCTTCCACGCCGATCACGGGGATCTCCGGCCGCAGGAACTTGACGTAGCTGGCAACCCCCGCGGCGAGGCCGCCGCCGCCGATCTGCACGAAGATCGCTGCGATGGCGCCTGAATGCTGGTTGAGCAGCTCCACCGCGATCGTGCCCTGGCCGGCGATGACATCCGGATCGTCATAGGGATGAATAAAGGTCAGCCCCCGAGCCGCTTCGATTTCGCGGGCATGGGCATGGGCTTCGTCAAAACCGTCGCCATGCAGCACCACTTGGCCGCCGAGGCTCTTCACGGAGCGCACTTTGATTTGGGGCGTTGTCCGGGGCATCACGATGATTGATTTTATGCCGAGTTCGCGCGCGGCCAGGGCCACGCCCTGCGCATGGTTGCCAGCAGAGGCGCAGATCACGCCCTTCGCGGCAGCATCGGCCGGAAGCTGCGCGATGCGGTTAAAGGCGCCTCGCAGCTTGAACGAGAATACCGGCTGCAGATCCTCCCGCTTCAGGAGCACTGGACGGCCCAGCGCGTGGCTGATGCGGGGGAGGGGATCAAGCGGCGTTTCAATCGCTACGTCGTAAACGCGCGCGGACAGGATCTTGCGGATGTAATCATGCACGAGGAGAACTCCGGGACTGCCGGATGGCCAGACGTTCTGCGGATAGTCCCCGTGGGGTGCCGCGTCCACACAAAAAGGCGGATCTTCGCTCTTTGTTGGCGCGGCATCGGGGCTCAGGACTGGATCACAATGCTTCGGCAGAAAAGAACTTGTCCTTGATGTCCTGGTAGGTGCCGTTCTCTCGTATGGTCTTGAGCGCTTCGTTGAACATCGCCCTGAGCCTTGGATCGGTTTTGCGAAAGGCGATACCAACACCTTCCCCGAGATAGGCACTGTTGTTGATGTCTTCACCGACGAGGGTGCAGCAA
The DNA here is from genome assembly GCF_014635245.1 of Agaricicola taiwanensis. Lineage (GTDB taxonomy): Bacteria > Pseudomonadota > Alphaproteobacteria > Rhizobiales > Methylopilaceae > Agaricicola > Agaricicola taiwanensis. Next base: position 1,394,936 of record NZ_BMCP01000001.1, read on the forward strand.
CCACCTTCTTCGGAATTCTTCAACCACTGCAGAAGGGTTGTCTTGTTGGCGAGGACAACGTCGAGACGGCCTTTGGAGAGGTCAAGATTGGCCTCATCCTGAGTGGCATAGAGCCTTATGCGTGCTCCCGCCTTTGCATAGAGTTCCTGCAGCAGGGTGGCATATGTCGTGGAGGACTGCCCGCCCAGCGTAAGGTCTTTCATGGCGTCCGGAGCGGTGTCTCTTATCGTGCTGCCTTTGCGCGCAACGAATGAGGCGGTGCTGACATGATATCTGTCGCTGAAGGCCACCTGCTGCTTGCGCTGCCCAGTGATCGACATCGCCGCCATGACGGCATCATATCGATGAGCGAGCAGCGCGGGAATGATGCCGTCCCAATCCTGTATGACGAATTCGCACTCGACCTTCATCTCGGCGCACAGCGCCCGGCCGATTTCGATGTCAAAGCCTTGGATCTGGTTATCGGCGTCGATGAAATTGAACGGGGGATAGGCACCTTCCGTGCCGATGCGCACCGTCGTCCATTCTTTCGCGTGGGAACCCGCCACGGCGGCGAGGAAAATGAAAAAGGCAAAGAGCAGGCGACTTATCATGGGACGTAAATTCTGAAAGTTCTGGCACCGTACCGCTGAAGACCCACGGTTCTCCCCGTTTCCCATCAGCAGATGGAACTTGCAATGATCATGTCAGTGGGAGGTGCCGCAGCAGCGAGACCTTCGCTGCTGCGGCGGTCACCCTATTGAGGTGTGATGCCGGCGTCCTTGGCCAGGCGATTCCATTTTTCCACGTCGGCCTTCACATGTTCGATGAATGGCTTCTCCTGGTCCTGCATGGTTTCAAAGCCCATGTCGCCCAGCTTTTTCCGAATGTCGTCGCGCTTGGCGATGATGCCGATCTCCGTGCGGAGCTTTTCGACAATCGGTTCGGGCGTACCCTTTGGCGCGAAGACCCCGCTCCAGGCAGCGGCCGGGAACAGGGGCATGCCGGCTTCGGTCAATGTCGGCACCTCCGGCAGAAGGTCTGATCGATTTTCCGTGGACACGGCAAGAATGCGAAGCGCGCCGCTTTTCACTTGGGGAAGGGCCGCTGTCAGGTCGTTGAACATATAGGTGATGCGTTGACCGAGCAGATCCTGGATCGCAGGCGGGCTGCTTTTGTAGGGCACTGCGGTGATGTCGAGATTATAGCGGTTCTTCAGGATGCCGCAGATCAACTGGCCGAGTGAGTTGCCATAGCCATAGCTGAGTTCGCCTGGCGTCTTGCGGATGCCCTCAACCAGAGATTTGAGATCAGGGTAGGGGTCCTTGGCGTTGACAAGCAGGAAATACGGGTATTCCCCGAGGCCGGCCACTGCGTCGAAATCAGTAACCGGATCATAGGTTACATTCTTCAGGATGGAATGGCTGGCAGCGTGGGAGGTGGTGCCGCCGATGACGAGCGTATAGCCATCGGGTTCGCTGCGCGCGACCACCCCTGACGCGGTTGTCCCGTTGGCGCCCGGACGGTTTTCCACGACGAAGGGCTGGCCGAATTTCTTTTCAAGCTCCTGTGCGAAGACACGGGTAACAACATCCGTGCCGGTGCCTGCAGAAAAGGGCACCACGATGGTGACGGCCCGTTCAGGCCAGGCGTCTTGGGCCAGAGCTGATACGGTGCTGAGGCTGAAGGCCGCCAGAGCCGTGGTGATCCATTTCTTCATGGTGCGTTTCTCCGATCGTCTGTTGTGCCCCCCACCCTCTACGGGGCTTACGGCACGGGAAACGAGCATACAAGCCGTGTAGCGTCAACTGTTGACAGTGATGTGGAGGTAAGGCGCAGTCTCTCGCAGCGGATGATTGAGACGGAAACTGAAGAGCCGCCAGTACTCGACCTTAGGACTAGGCTCTTGCCGCACTTTTCGATTGCGCTCGTTGTGAGAATTGCGCTTGATACGAGCGGATGAAAATCCCAAGGCGCGAAGACGCCAGCGGCATTGGGGAGGAACAGTTGATGAACCGGACTATGAGCACTGACACCTTGCGGGTGTCCGTATCATCGCTTTTTCCGAGCGCCTGTCTCTTCCGAGAATCCCCGCTCTTCGTGTAGCAAGAGCGCCGAGATCAATCGGTGCCGCGACAGCGGCCGACGGAGGAAGATATGAAGCGTCGCGATTTCCTGAAGACATCGGGCATGGCCGCTGCGGCGACCACGGCTTTGGCAGCTCCAGCGCTCGCCCAGGAAAATCCGGAGATCAACTGGCGTTGCACGTCCAGCTTTCCGAAGTCGCTCGACACTCTCTATGGCGCGGCGGAGGTCTTCTCTAAGCGCGTCGCGGAGATGACCGACAACAAGTTCCAGATCCAGATCTTCGCGGCGGGAGAGATCGTGCCGGGATTGCAGGCGGTGGACGCTGTCAGCAATGCGACTGTCGAGATGTGCCAAACCTGCAGCTACTATTTCGTCGGCAAGGATCCGACCTTCGCCATCGCCACGGCCATTCCTTTTGGGCTGAACGCACGGCAGCAGAACGCCTGGATGTATCAGGGCGGTGGCATCGATCTCTTCAATGAGTTCTATGCCAAGTATAACTTCGTTGCCATGCCGGCTGGAAACACCGGAGTTCAGATGGGCGGATGGTGGCGCAAGGAGATCAAGTCCGTCGCCGATATGCAGGGCGTGAAGATGCGCGTCGCGGGCATCGCCGGCGAGATCCTGGCCAAGCTTGGAATCGTCCCGCAGCAGATCGCGGGCGGCGACATCTATCCTTCGCTGGAAAAGGGCACCATCGACGCGGCTGAATGGGTCGGCCCCTATGATGATGAGAAGCTCGGCTTCGCCAAGGTCGCTCCCTATTACTATTACCCCGGCTGGTGGGAAGGCGGACCGATGATCCACCTCTTCATCAACACCGACAAGTTCAATGCCCTGCCGGACAACTACAAGGCGGCCGTCCGCGCGGCTGCGGCGCAAGCCGACATCTATATGCTGGCGCGCTATGACATGCAGAACGGGCCGGCGCTCAAAAAGCTGGCGGCAGAGGGCGCACAGCTCCGACCCTTCCCGCAGGACGTGATGCAGGCCGCCTTCAAGGCCGCCGAAGACGTTTATGCGGAAATCTCGGCGAAGAACGAGAACTTCAAGAAAATCTACGAGAGCATGAAGGCCTACCGGAGTGACGCCTATTTCTGGTTCCAGTTTTCAGAAGGCTTCTACGACCGCTTCATGTTCGCGCAGCAGCAGGCGAAAGCCCTCTGACTCTGTGCGGGGCGGGCTTGCCCGCGCCGCATGAAATCTGGACCTACAGGCCATTGTGGCTCTGTCGATGGAGACCGATATGAAGCGTCGTGAATTTCTGAAGACCTCGGGCGCAGCCGCAGCGGCAACCGCCACTCTTGCCGCGCCTGCCTTGGCACAGGCCGCGCCTGAACTGAAATGGCGTTGCACCTCGAGTTTTCCCAAGTCGCTCGACACCATCTATGGCGCGGCCGAGGTGTTCGCCAAGCATGTTTCGGAAATGACCGATGGCAAGTTCCAGATCCAGGTCTTCGCCGCCGGCGAGATCGTTCCGGGTCTGCAGGCCGCGGATGCCGTCACCAACGCCACTGTCGAGATGTGCCACACGGCGGCCTATTACTTCGTTGGTAAGGATCCCACCTATGCTCTCGGCGCCACGATCCCATTCGGTCTCAACTCCCGCCAGATGAACGCCTGGATCTATCAGGGCGGCGGGCTCGACCTGATGAATGAATTTTACGCCAAGCAAAACATCTTCAGCCTTCCTGCCGGCAACACCGGCGCCCAAATGGGCGGATGGTGGCGCAAGGAGATCAAGAGCGTCGCCGACCTGCAGGGCGTGAAGATGCGGATTGCCGGCATCGCCGGACAGATCATGGCCAAGCTCGGCGTCGTGCCGCAGCAGATCGCCGGCGGCGACATCTATCCCGCGCTGGAAAAGGGCACCATCGACGCGGCCGAATGGATCGGACCTTACGACGACGAGAAGCTCGGCTTCCAGAAGGTTGCACCGTTCTACTATTATCCCGGCTGGTGGGAAGGCGGCCTGATGTTGAACCTCTTCATCAACAAGGAGAAGTTCGAGTCGCTACCTGAGATCTACAAGGCGGTGGTGCGCGGAGCGGCTGCGCAGGCCGATATCTACATGATGGCGCGCTACGACATGGTGAACGGACCGGCGCTGAAGAACCTGGCCGCCAGCGGCGCTCAGCTTCGCCCCTTCCCGCAGGACGTCATGCAGGCGGCCTTCAAGGCGGCAAATGAGGTCTACGATGAAATCTCGGCCAAGAACGAGACTTTCAAGAAGATCTACGAGAGCATGAAGGCCTATCGCGGCGAGGCCTATTTCTGGTTCCAGTTCTCGGAAGGCTTCTACGACCGCTTCATGTTCGCTCAGCAGCAGGCAAAGGCGCTCTGACTGAGATTGAAACCCATCTGGCAGCCCGGAACCTCGGTTCCGGGCTTTTTTGTTGCCGCCTTGAACAAATCCGCCGATAAAAACATTGTAGTCACACAAATGAGGCTTCGCGGGGCCATGCTCCGTCCTCACATCGAAACGCCGAGATCCAGCTTTCTGATATGACGATCGACACGGCCGAAGATGCCGTCGCAAAATCCGATCCCGACTGCCACTCACGCCCCCTTCCTGAAGATTTGACAGGTTGGGCACTTTTTCTCGACATTGATGGCACGCTCTTGGACCTCGCGGCGGCGCCGACGGAGGTGGTGGTGCCCGAATGGATGCCCGGGGCCCTCGAGAGATTGTCGCGGCGGCTTGATGGAGCGCTGGCGCTGGTGACGGGCCGGGCGCTTGAAAATGCGGACGAGCTTTTCACTCCGCATCGCTTCGCGGTCGCTGGCCTTCACGGTGCCGATATTCGCTTTGCCAGCGGACAGATGCACATGGCGCCACGGTCTAGCTTTCTGGATCCGCTCCGCAATGAGTTGGCCTCGCTGGCTGCGCTGAACCCGGGCCTTGTGCTGGAGGATAAGCAGGCAGGGGTTGCCATCCACTACCGCCTTGCCCCGAAGTTTGGCGATGGTCTGATCGCCAAGCTCACCAATTTTGCCGAGGCAAGCGCCGGTGCTTTTGAAGTCCAGCTCGGGAAGATGGTTGTGGAGGTGCGGCCGGCCGGAGCGAATAAGGGAACAGCTGTCACCGCCCTGTTGTCCCAGCCGCCGTTCCAGGGGCGCAAACCTCTCGCTATCGGTGACGATTTGACCGACGAAGCCATGTTCGTCGTCGTCAACGCCTATGGTGGCAGGGCCGTTCGTGTCGGCCGTCCTGATCGCCCCACCGTTGCCACCGCCGAGGTTGACCAAGCCGAAGACGTTCGCAACTGGTTGGAGCGGATCGCCGCCTGACGGTCAGTCGTCTTTTTGCTCCGATCTTTCCACCAGCATGGAACGATACAGGGCTCCGTCGCATTTTGTCGAAAGTGCGGCTCGGCGGCGCCGCTATCCTTAAGGGAAAGCCGTTCCAGACACGACAACAGAGAAGAGGGCGGTTCAGATCGAACCCCCCTGTTCTCACATCGGAGGAGAAATTTTGGGCCGCCTGATTGTTGTCTCAAATCGCGTACCGGTGCCGAGCAAGGCCGCCGGATCTGCTGGCGGTCTCGCCGTCGCATTGCAATCAGCACTCGAAGCTCAAGGCGGCATCTGGCTCGGCTGGTCGGGCAAGACAAGCGGCGTGCGAGAGCCTGAAGATATCGAGTTCAACGAACAGGGACGCATCACCTATGCGGTGACCGATCTCAGCCGCAAGGATGTCGACGAATATTACACCGGCTTTGCAAACCGGGCGCTCTGGCCTCTGTGCCATTACCGCCTCGACATGACAGAATTCGACCGGAACGACATGGCTGGCTATTTCCGGGTCAATCGCTTCTTCGCCAAGCTGCTGGGGCTGATGGTTCGGCCCGACGACATCATCTGGGTGCACGATTATCATTTCATACCCTTGGCAGCGGAGCTGCGCCAACGAGGGTTCAAGAACCGGATCGGCTTCTTTCATCACATTCCCTGGCCGCCGGCGGATATCTTGTTCGCCCTGCCGGTGCATGAAACGATCATGCGCAATCTCGCTTCCTACGACGTGGTGGGCTTTCAAACGGAGCACGACGTCGAGAATTTCGCCGGCTGCCTTCTGCGTGAGGGCATCGGGGCCAATCTGGGCGACGGCCATTTCGAGGCCTACGGGCATAAATTCCAGGTCGGAGCCTTTCCCATCGGCATCGAAACGCGTGCTTTCGCGGAAGCTGCGAGCGATGCCAAGAAAAATCCCATTGTCCAGCGCATGAAGACCAACTTGGGTGACCGTCAGCTCATCATTGGCGTCGATCGGTTGGACTATTCCAAAGGCATCGGTCAGCGCATCGAAGCTTTCGCCAAGCATGTCGAGAACAATCCTGCCAGCCGGGGCAAGGTCACGCTGCTCCAGATCACGCCCAAGTCGCGCTCCGAAGTGCCTGAATACGGCAAGATGCAACGGGAGGTGGCAGAGCTCGCAGGCCGCGTCAACGGCGCCCTTGGCGACGTGGACTGGACGCCGATCCACTATGTGAACAAGGCTCTGAACCGGAACACACTCGCCGGCCTCTACCGGATGGCGCGTGTCGGCCTGGTGACGCCTCTGCGCGATGGCATGAACCTGGTGTGCAAGGAATATGTCGCGGCTCAGGATCCGAGCGATCCGGGCGTGCTCGTGCTGTCGCGTTTTGCAGGTGCGGCACGGGAACTTGGCTGCGGCGCCCTTCTGGTCAATCCCTATGAGGTCGATTCCATCGCCAATGCCATCGGTCGTGCGCTCGCCATGCCGCTGAAGGCGCGGCGCGAGCGCTGGCACGCCATGATGGAGCGGCTGCTGGACTACGATGTCTCACAGTGGTGCTCTGATTACCTCAGTATGCTGAAGGGTACGCCCGTGCAGCGCACACCGGAGCCGGCGCGGCGCAGCCTTGCCGGCTGAAATCCCAAACGCTGAAAATGTAAAAGGCCCCGCTTGGAAAGAGCGGGGCCTTTTACGTTGCCGCCTCAGTTGATCGTGGGAGGCGGAAGATCGAAGCTCGGTGCGCCCGGCGCGCTGTCGCCGCCGAAGGTCGGCATCTGGATCTCTTGCGGCGCCATCGCAGGAGGGGTGCCCTTGTAGTGCATCACGAGATTGGGGAAGGTTATCACAAGCGCGATCATGACGATCTGGATCACCACGAAAGGCAGGGCACCCCAATAGATGTCGCTGCTCTTGATACCCTCGATGCGGGCGCCCGTGATGCGGTCCTTGTAGGCGTTCTTGGGTGCGACCGAGCGCAGGAAGAACAGCGCGAAGCCGAACGGCGGGTGCATGAAGCTCGTCTGCATGTTGACCGCCAGCATCACGCCGAACCAGACGAGATCGATGCCCAGGGCATTGGCGGCAGGCACCAGCAGCGGAATGACGATGAATGCGAGCTCGAAATAGTCGAGGAAGAACGCCAGGAAGAAGATCAGGATGTTGACGACGATCAGGAAGCCGATGACGCCGCCCGGCGTGCTGGTCAGCAGATGTTCGACCCAATGATGTCCGTTGACGCCGATGAAGGTCAGCGAGAACACCGTAGCACCCAGAAGGATGAACATGACGAAGGCGGAGAGCTTGGCCGTCGAGTCGACCGCCTGTGTCAGCAGACTGAAAGGCAGCTTGCCGCGCCCCATTGCCATGATGAGCGCGCCGACGGCGCCCATGGCGCCACCTTCGGTTGGAGTGGCGATGCCAAGATAGATGGTGCCGAGTACGAGGAAAATGAGGCCGAGCGGCGGGATCAGCACGATGACGACCGCCTCGGCCAGCCGTGACAGCATGTTGAGCTTCAGGTAGCGGTTGGCCAGAGCGATCACATAGGCAACGACGAAGCCGAAGGCTGCCGCCAGGATGCCGGCGTTGCTTTCCGAATGGCTCGGATCCACCGCCTTGAAGCTGTAATAGGCGCCCATAGACAGCGCCACCACCGCGACCAGCACGACCAGCACCGAGATCACGCCGCTCGATCCATCCGGCTCGCGCAGCCTGCGGGCTTCCGGCGGAAGGGCGGGCGCACTGTTCGGCCGGATCATGCTCATGATGAAGACATAGAGCATGTAAAAGCCCGCCAGCATGAGGCCGGGTATCATGGCGCCCTTGTACATGTCGCCAACGGAACGCCCGAGCTGGTCGGCCATGACAATGAGCACTAGGCTTGGCGGAATGATCTGCGCCAATGTACCCGAGGCGGCGATCACGCCCGAGGCGACCTTCCGGTCGTAGCCATAGCGCAGCATGATCGGCAGCGAGATAAGCCCCATGGAGATGACCGATGCCGCAACCACGCCGGTGGTGGCGGCAAGGAGCGCGCCGACGAAGACCACGGCATAGCCAAGGCCGCCGCGGATAGGCCCGAACAGCTGGCCGATGGTATCCAGCAGATCCTCGGCCATACCGCTTCGTTCAAGAATGAGACCCATGAAGGTGAAGAACGGGATGGCGAGCAGTGTCTCGTTGCGCATGATGCCGAAGACGCGTTCGGGCAGGGCCTGCAGGAAGTTCTGACCGAAGAGTCCCAGTTCCATGCCGATGAGAGCGTAGGTCAGCCCCACCGCTGCAAGCGAGAAGGCGACGGGATAGCCGATCAACAGGAAGATGAGGAGGCTCGCGAACATGATGGGCGCCATGTTCTCGGCGAGGAAATGCGTCATTGAAATTCTCCGTCGCGCAGGGGCGGGATGATCATCAGGGTCAGGGTCAGGCGCCTTCGAGCTTGACCTCGGCGGGCTCGTCATCGGTGACGGCGTGCGGATCTTCGATCACGCCACGGATGACGGCGATACGTTTGATGATTTCCGAGACACCCTGAAAGAACATCATGGCGAAACCGATTACGATGAAAGCCTTGGCAGGCCAGATGATCAGACCGCCGGCGTTGGAAGATATTTCGCCCGAGCGATAGGAGGACAGGAATGACAGACGTGACTCGATGAAGAGCAAGATGACGAAGGGCATGAGGAAGATGAGGTGCCCAACGAGTTCGATCCAATTCTGGGTGCGCCGGGAAAATCGTGAAAGAACGATGTCGATTCTCACGTGTTCGTTCTTCAAAAAAGTATAGGCGGCACAGAGCATGAAGACGGCGCCGAACAGATACCACTGAACCTCAAGCCAGGCATTCGAGCTGACGTTCAGGAACTTGCGGCTCATCGCATTGGCAGCGCTGACGATGACAGCAATCAGAATAAACCAGCGTATCCACTTGTGGATGAAAGTGTTCACCGCATCGATGACGCGGCTGATGGCAAGTAACGCGGTCACGGAGAACCCTCAAATGATGTGAGTGCGGCGCATGGCACCTATGCGAAAAGTGCATACCTATCAATATTTAGCATTGCTTGGCCTCGCGCGCGACTCCGAAAAGCCCTTCTCCCCTTCGACTTCTGGCCTATTGGGGAGGCAGTGTCCGGCTGATCTCAGACCGGGCGCGCCCCCGTGGATCGCTCTCCGCGAAACGGTGCGCGACTTTGCCCGCAATCAGGGCGCCGATGGTGGTGATGAGCATGACAGCGACCAGAGGCCAGGACGTCTGGTCCAGCAGATGGGCAACGGTCCAGGCACAGAAGGCGCTGAAACCGAGCTGAACCGCGCCGGACAAACCCGCTGCGGCGCCGGCAAGGTCGGGACGCACCGAAACCGCCGAGGCGGTGACGCTCGGCAGGGTCAGCCCCTGGGCGATGGAGAGGGGCAGCATGGGCAGGAACAACGCCAAAGGCGACTGGGGCCACATCCATTGCGCCGCCGCCATGGAAACCGCGCCGAAAACGGCGAGCGCCGTCCCATATCGGATCAGGGCCAGCGCCCCGACGCGCTCCGCCGTTCGGCCGGCGATGAAGTTGCCGACCATATAGCCGAACGAACCGATGATGAAATAAAGCCCGTAGGTGCTCGGCGGCTGACCTTGGAGAGTGACCACGACATAGGGCGCGCCGCCAAGGAAGGAGAAAAAGGTAGCTGCCGTTGCTGCGAGTGTTGCCGAATGGGCGACGAAAAGGCGATTGCGCATCAAGATGCCGAAGGCGCCGATGAAGCCCGGCCCGGTGCCGGGGGCGACCGGCGCACGCGTTTCGTGCAGGCGCGAAAGGGCGATCAGCAGCACCACGCCGCCGGCGAGCCCGAGGAAGGCGAAGATGCCGCGCCATCCCAGCTCGGCATCAAGGAAACCACCCATGGCCGGTGCCAGCATGGGAGCGACCACCATGACAGTGGTGATGTAGCCAAGCTGGCTCGCGGCCTTCGCCTGGCCGTGAATATCGCGCACGATCGCGCGTGCCAGAACAAAGCCGGCACAGCCGCCGGCGGCCTGGAGAACGCGCGAGGCAATCAATTCTTCGATGGAATTTGCAAATCCGCAGGCCAGCGTGCCGATCAGAAAAACCACGAAACCGCCGAGAACAACCGGTCGGCGGCCGTAACGGTCGGACAAGGAACCATGCAGGAGCTGGGACAGCGCGAAGGAGAGCAGATAGGCCGTAAGCGTCAGCTGCGCGGTCGCGTAGTCTGTGGCGAAGGTGACAGCAAAGCCCGGAATGGCGGGTTGCACGATGTTGAGCGAAAGCGGATTGATCGCCGAGATCGCCACCAGAACGAAAAGCCCGGGACGTCTCATCGCGTACCCGGAGGTGACTGGACGACGGGCGCGGTCGTTGCGGCGCGCGCCCGCAGACGGTTTTCACGATGGATGGTGTAGATGCCGGAGCCGACGATGAGCCCTGTGCCAAGAAGGGCAAAGGTATCAGGAACATCGCCCCAGATGAGGAAGCCCAGCAGCAATGCCCAGAGCACGACGCTGTAGCGAAAGGGCGAGACCGTCGGCAGGTCGACGCCGCGGCAGGCGATGACCATGCACCAATTGCCGAACACTAGTGCCACGGCGGCAATGGCGAGCCGCGCGACGTCTCCCGAAGATGGCATGCCCCAGGGCATGAAAGGCGTGAGGAGAAGTCCGCCGCTGAAGCTGCCGAGCGTAGAGCCGAGACCGACGACGAGGGCGGGTATCAGCGGGCTGATCCTGAGCGTCATCAGATCCCGGATGGCCATGAAGACGGCGGTCCCGAGCGCCAGCAGCGCTGCCATGTTGAACCCCGAGATCCCCGGCCGGAGGATCAGGAGGACGCCTGCGAAGCCTGTGAGGACGGCCGCCCACCGCCGCCAGCCGACCTTCTCGCCGAGAAAAGGCACGGAAAGGGCGGTCAAAATCAAAGGCGTCGCCTGGACGACTGAAACGATCTCACCCAAGGCCATATAGGCGATCGCCGACACATAGCTGACCCCGATGATCATTTCGGCGCAGCCGCGCAGCGCGACGATGGGGGAGGCAAGGGCCCGCAAGCTGCGCCAGGCTCCCGAGGCCAGGATCAGCGCCATCATGAAGGCGATGGCGAAACCGCCTCTTATGGTCATGATTTGCGAAGCCGGCAGGGAGGCTGCCGTGAGCTTCACCAGGGCATCGTTGACCGTGAACAAGGCCATGGCGCCCAGCATGGCGAGAATGCCCCGCTGATTGGCGGAAAGAACGGGCAGTGAGGTGCCGGAGAAGGGCAGCGACATGGCAACACGCAGGAGGAACTCACGACGCAGTTTGCGCGAGGATGCCCTGGTTCAGCACGGATCAAGATGTTCTGCAACCAAATGCTGGCGACTAGCCACCGGTCACGGACATATGCCGGGGCATCGCACCTTGGGAACGGTCCCGCGCGATGACGAAGTCATGCCCCTTGGGTTTCCGCGCGATCGCTTCATCGATCGCGGCGTCGAGCAGGCTATCGTCTGTGCTCGCCCTGAGCGGCGCCCGAAGATCGGCCGCATCCTCCTGCCCAAGGCACATGTAGAGCGTGCCGGTGCAGGTGAGCCGCACTCGGTTGCAGCCTTCGCAGAAATTATGGGTCAGCGGTGTGATGAAGCCAATCCGGCCGCCTGTTTCCGCCGCCCGGACGTAGCGTGCAGGACCGCCTGTCTTATGGGGGATGTCATCCAACCGGTAGCGCTGGGAAAACCGCGCGCGAACCAGAGAAAGCGGCAGATATTGATCCGTTCGGTCACCTTCGATGTCGCCCATGGGCATGGTCTCGATGAAGGTGATATCGAAGCCCCGGCCATGAGCCCACTGAACCATGTCCGCGAGTTCATCTTCATTGGTGCCGCGCAGGGCAACGGTGTTGATCTTCACCGAGAGCCCGGCAGCCTGCGCCGCATCGATGCCGGCAAGGACACGATCAAGATCGCCCCAGCGGGTCACGCGGCGGAAGAGCTCCGGATCCAAAGTGTCGAGCGACACATTGATGCGTCGGACGCCGGCCGCAAAGAGATCGCCGGCAAAGCGGGCGAGTTGGCTGCCGTTGGTGGTGAGCGTCAGTTCATCGAGTGCGCTGCTGTCGAGGTGACGGCCGAGCGCGCGCACAAGATCCATCATGCCCCGTCGAACCAGCGGCTCGCCTCCCGTCAGTCTCAGTTTCCTGACGCCGCGGCGGACGAAGGCCGTGCACAGCCGGTCCAGCTCTTCCAGCGTGAGAAGATCGCGTTTGGGCAGGAAGGTCATGTGTTCCGACATGCAGTAGGTGCAGCGAAAGTCGCAGCGGTCGGTTACGGAGACGCGGAGATAGGAGATCGCGCGCCCGAAAGGATCTATCAAAGATGGGAGCTGGGCTGCCAATCGCTTAAATATCCATCTCTCGCCGAAGCCATCGCTCGCGAAACGATAACCACACCTCTAAACTAGGAAGATCAGGTTACGACGTAAAGATGCACAAAGGAAACGAAGGCGTGACAGCCCTGTGGCCGCTGGAACTACGGCTCGCCAAGAGCCGCGATCACCTCACCGTCATGTGGGACGATGGCCGCAGTGATCGGCTCGATGCGGAATACCTGCGCGTTGAAAGCCCCAGCGCCGAGGTGCAGGGGCATGGGCCGGGAGAGAAGAAGCTCGTGGCCGGAAAACGCCAGGTCCGCGTTGAGGCTGTCGAGCCGGTCGGAAATTACGCGGTGAAACTCGTCTTTGACGACGGCCACAGCAGCGGCATCTTCACCTGGAACTATCTCCGAACGCTCGCCGACGACCATGGCGAGCGATGGGCTCGCTATCTTGCGGAGCTGGAGGCAACCGGGTCACGCCGCGATCCCTAGCAAGAGGCCGGCTCGTCGCCGGCCTCCGATCTGGCGATGAATGGCTCAGCGCATCACGACGACGCGGGTGCCGACGTTCACACGTTCATAAAGGTCGGCGACATCTTCATTGGTCATGCGGAAGCAGCCGGATGACACCGCCGTTCCGATGGTCCAAGGCTCGTTGGAGCCATGGATGCGGTAGATGCTCGACCCAAGATAGAGAGCGCGGGCGCCCAGCGGGTTCTGGGGGCCCCCCGGCATGAAGCGTGGCAGGTCCGGCTGTCGCTTCAGCATGGGCGCGGGCGGGCGCCAATCCGGCCATTCGCGCTTCGCGCTGATGCTGTGCGCTCCGCCCCACTGGAAGCCATCACGACCGACGCCGATGCCGTAGCGCAGCGCCTTGCCGTCAGGCATCACCAGATAGAGCCGCCGTTCGGTCGTGTTGACGACGATGGTGCCTGGCTTGTGCTTTGTCTCGTAGTCGATGATCTCGCGGGGAATGGACGAGCCGCGGGCCCGGCTGGGCTGCGCGATGATCGGCTCGCGGGTCACGGGATCAATCATATAGGCGTCGGCAGAGGTCATCCCCCCTGCGAGCGCGGCGGCGACCAATGTCGCGCGCAGAACGTAATGGCTCAACGTCATCGCTGGCTCTATCTCTCGTAAGACGGCGCGCATGTGCCATGCGCCATGCGCTTATCCTCGCGGCGAGGGATCCCCGCAACGGTTGCAGCGGCAATCAGAGACCGCGGCGGTGCGTATTTTCGACATATGTGTGGCTTGGGTGACAGAAGGGAGATAGCTGCCCCCACACGGTTACGTTCCGCTAACCGATTCCGCTGCTTCATGACCCTCGTTAGACAAGGTGATTCGCCGCTGGCGGAGGATGCATGGGCATTGTAATTGAGTTCCCGAAGCAAGCTGCTGCGGACCAGGAAGACCCTCAGATCGACCTGATGACTGCCGTGGATGTGGCCATACGTGACCTAGCGGATGTGCTGCGCAATTGGGACACGGAGGAGGCACGTCGTCAGGCGCGCGAATGCCGTAACACGCTGCTGAACGCCTATCTTCTCTCGCTCGCCGAATAGCGTCTGTCCCTCGTTCCGCAGTATGTCGCCAGCCCCAGTCAGCCGGCGGACAAGCGGTAGAGCAGGGCAGATGATAAAGGTGCGATTGCCTGGCGCACAGGGCTGTGTATTGTTCACAGCATGACCGCTTCGGTATCTCCCACCACGTCTGCAGAGGCCGTGACGCGTAGAAACGTCCTGGTCCTGTCGGTTGCACAGGCCTTGGGCGGCGCGAGCGGTCCGATCATCATCTCGCTTGGCGGAATCGTCGGTCAGATGTTGTCGCCGGCCGGTGCCTTGGTCACCCTACCGGTGACCTGCTATCATATGGGCTTGGCCCTCGGGGCTCTTCCTGCCTCTTTCATCATGCGCCATCTTGGCCGCCGCAGCGGCTATCTGCTCGGCGCCACCTTGGGAATGCTGTCGGGGCTGATCGCCACCTTCGGCATCATCAGCTCGGCTTTCCTCATCTTCTGCCTAGGCACGTTGATCGCCGGCTTCTACGGCTCCTATGTCCAGAGCTATCGCTTCGCCGCGGCAGATGAGGCGGCGGGGCCGCTGAAGGCGAGGGCGATTTCATCCGTGATGGTCGGAGGCCTCGTTGCCGCGGTCATCGGACCGCAGCTTGTGATCTGGATGCGTGACGCCATCCCCGGTGTCCCCTTTGCGGGAAGCTTCATCAGCCAGACTGCTCTGGCCGTTCTTGCCCTGCCTGTCCTCGCCTTCTTCCGCGCCACACGGCCCACGCCTGGTGTCAAACTGGAAAGTGCCGGGCGGCCGTTGCGCCAGATCATGCTGAAGCCCCGTTTCATCCTGGCGGTTGCCACCGGCATCGTCTCCTACGGCCTCATGAGCTTCATGATGACGGCGGCGCCAATCGCAATGGTGGGATGCGGCTTCACCGTGGGAGAGGCGGCGCTTGGCATTCAATGGCACGTGCTGGGCATGTTCATGCCGAGCTTCTTCACCGGACGGCTCATTACGCGCTTCGGCAAGGAGAAGGTCATGGCATTCGGCTTGCTGCTCATCGCGGCATCCGCCGCGGTCGCGCTGTCAGGTATCGCACTGACGCATTTCTGGCTCTCGCTTGTGCTGCTCGGCCTTGGCTGGAACTTCGGCTTCATCGGCGCTACCGCCATGGTCACCGACTGCCACACCCATGAGGAGCGGGGCAAGGTCCAGGGAATGAATGACTTCCTGATCTTCGGGTCGGTCGCCGTGGCTTCGTTCTCGTCGGGCACGCTGCTATCGACGGTGGGCTGGGAAATTCTCAACTGGGCCATATTCCCGATCGTGGCCGCCGTGCTCGTGCCGCTCCTGTGGCAGGCCAGGGCAGGGGCTCGTCCCGCAGGCATTGCCTGAGCTCCTATCGAAGCTAAAACCGCTGTTATGTGAGGGGAATGGTGGGCGGTACAGGGATTGAACCTGTGACCCCACGCGTGTGAAGCGTGTGCTCTCCCGCTGAGCTAACCGCCCGGTGCGCCGTTCCTATGAGCGCGCCGCGTGCCTGTCAAGCGGCGCCATCGAAGGCATAGGCCGTTCTGACCGCGCCCCAATGCCGCCCGCCGACGCGGATCGGCGCGTCCACCTCCATCATCAGCACCATCCGGCCTCCGCCCATGTCGCGCTTGTACGACTGGATCAGGAAGGGGCGCATGTTGCGGGCGGCGGCAAGGCCGGCCCGATCGTCGAAGATACGGCGGTTGCGACAGTGCGCGGCGTTCCAGATCGGATCGTCCGGACGCTGCGGTTGGGAGTAGATGGTGTTGTGAACCGGCAGGTAGCCGTTGCGATCAACGGCGGCGCAGAAGCTCATCCGCCGATCCTCGGCCACCGCCGCCTCCTGGATCGGCGGCAGGACACGATCAAGCTCAGCCAGGGCAGGGTGGTCATGCTGAAGAGGATCGGTGTTGGGAATGGGAGTGTAGGTCGTCTCGAACAACTCCTCCATGCGGAGCCGGCCTTCGCCGATGCAGCGCTCCATGGCCTGACCGACCTCCATGGAGACGCGCAGCGCACGTTCCACGAAGCCGGCATAATTCTCGTCGAGCCGCGAGAGCGTCGCGCCCAGTGCCGCCCGCGTCTGTTCTGATAGCGCCTCGAACGAACAGTGCAGCCCAGCGGTACTGACGCCCCGAACCTGAAGCGCGACGGCACCGATGCCGTCGATGTCGGCTTCGATCCGGGCTCCCGGTTTGACCTCGTGCTCACCGAGCGTGATCAGCACGCCACCTTCCGACAGATCAAAGGTCGTTCCGGCATAGCGCCCTCCGCTTGCGCGAACCTCCGCCTTGAGGCTGGCAGGCCTGCGGCGGTGCGTGCGCCGGTCGCCGGCTTCCGTTTGGCGCAGGAAGAGCGTGAGGCGGCGCTCCAGGTCGTTCGCGCGCCTTGCCGCCTGCTGACCGTTTTCCTCAATGCGGCTCGCGATCGCCGTGGTATTGGCGGCGGACACATCGATCTCGGCCGCCGATTGTGCCACCACATCGACGGCGCGGCCTGCCTGAGCGGCCAGCGTGCCGAGCGTTCCGGTGACGGAGCGTTGAAGATCCACCGATTGCGAAACAGCGGCGAACACCGGCTCGATGGTGTCGATCGCCGAGCCGATGCGCTCCACGGCGTCGACCGAGTTCTTCGTCACGCTGTTGAGCTGCTCGATCTTGCGGCGGATTTCCTCCGTCGCGCGCTGAGTTTCCAGCGACAGGTTCTTCACCTCGCTGGCGACGACGGCGAAGCCGCGGCCGGCTTCACCCGCTCGCGCCGCCTCGATGGTGGCATTGAGCGCCAGGAGGTTGGTCTGCCTCGCGATATTGGCGATGAGACTGACGACCTCGCCGATCTCCACGGTTGACGCGGTGAGGTCACTGACGGATTGCCGGGTGTCCCGGGCCGCATGTGCCGCCCGTTCAGTGAAGACCTTTGCTTCGGCAACACGGCTGTCGATATCGGCGCTTGCTTCGCTCAGCCGCTCGGCAGCCGCGGCGATGTCGCTGCCGGTATTGCCAAGGCCGGCGGCCATCTCACCGAGGCTGCCTGTCTGGCCTTGGATGCCGCGCAGCGCGTCGGTGATCTCCCTGGTTTCCTCTGAAACAGCGCTCATGGCAGCGCCGATGGCGGCAGATGTCGCCTTCAAATCATCTTCAACGAGGTCGAGCGTTTCGCGCACGCCGTCGAGCGCGCTTTGCTCATCGGCCGATGTGACATGGCTGTTCTCCCGGATGGGCGGAACGGCGGCATCTTCCCGAGACGGCATCGGCAGCATGATCGGTCCCCTCCGGATGTGAAGCTTGAGCTTCATCTTGTCCGAAGTGACGATTGCAGGTTGTATTTAACGGCGGGTGAAGGGTTAGCCGAAGCCAAGTTGCTTGAGTGCGGGCCGAAGCTCACGATAACTGCCGATGACAGCATCTGCCCCAAGTTCTGCCGCAGGAACGTCAGTATAGCCGAAATCGACCAGCACGACCGGGATCGCCGCCTCGCGCCCGGCTCGAAGGTCGGTGAGGCTGTCTCCGATCATCACGGCGCGTTTGGCATCTCCGCCGGCACGTTCGATCGTGCCGAGAAGGTGGCGCGGGTCGGGTTTGGACGCGCCGAAGGTGTCGCCGCCGCCGATGGCCGCAAAATGTGGTGAGAGCTCCAACTGGTCGAGCACCATCCTGGCCAGTCGTTCCAGCTTGTTGGTGCAGACCGCAAGCCGCGCGCCTTCGAGGGCGAGTGACTCCAGCACCGGCACCATATCGGGAAAGGGGCGGCTCTCGAAGGCGATGTTGGCGACATAATGGTCCAGAAAGGCCGCCATCAGCTCATCGAAACGCTCGGGAGGAACACAGTGTCCATGTTCCCGCAGTCCCCGCTCGACGAGGGCGCGCACACCGGCGCCGACGAGATGCTTGGCATCGCCCAGCGAAACCGGGGCCAGCCCTTCCATGGCCAGCACCTTGTTGAGCGCCCCGATGAGATCGGGAGCCGTATCCACAAGCGTGCCGTCGAGATCGAAAACCAGTGTGACGTCGCGCATAATGGCTCTAACGAAGGTGTGACAAGAAAGCGGGGTCTGAATTCGGCGCGGACCATAGCCGCCGCGTATGATGCTGTCGATTCGGGGAAGGGAGCCTTGCCATGACGAAATCCCAAAGATGCCTCTCGGCGGTCGCCCTGGCTCTCGTCACCATGGCGACGGCTGGATCCGCCGCGGCCGATGAATATATTTTCAAGGCCGCACCGCAGACCGACATCAACCGCGTCTACCGCGTCAACCGGCTGACCGGCGAAGTAGGAGCCTGCCAATATGCCTTGAAGGACAACAGCGTGGGCGTGACGCTCTGCTACGCCACGGGGGAGGGCGCCGGTCCCCAGAGCGAGCCCGGCGAC
Source organism: Agaricicola taiwanensis (assembly GCF_014635245.1). GTDB lineage: Bacteria > Pseudomonadota > Alphaproteobacteria > Rhizobiales > Methylopilaceae > Agaricicola > Agaricicola taiwanensis. The sequence continues at coordinate 1,413,530 of NZ_BMCP01000001.1, forward strand.
TACGATCTGGTCGCCTCCAGCCATGAGCGTGAAGGCGGCATCTTTCGCGTCAACCGTCGCACGGGCGAGATGAGCGTCTGCTATGTCCTGCCGCCCGATACCGTCGTTTGCACGCCGTCCTCGCGATAAGGCCGGCAGGCTAGCGAGTTTGCGAGCGGGCGTGCTACACGCGGGTCCCGCCGAAACGCCAATGTAAGGAGCCGCCGTCATGAAACTCAGCGACCAGTCCCTGCTGAAGGAGCAGTGCTACGTCGGTGGCGAATGGCTGGGCGAGCCTGCGGACGAAGTCACCAACCCCGCAACCGGTGAGGTTCTGGCCCGCGTGCCGCGCTTCGGCAGTGAGGAGGCGGCGCTTGCCATCGGCAAGGCGGAGGCGGCCTTCACGTCCTGGGCGGCGAAAACGGCAAAGGAACGCGCCGCGGTGATGCGGCGCTGGTATGAGTTGATGGTACAGCATCGGGAGGATCTAGCCCTCCTGATGACGAGCGAGCAGGGCAAACCGCTGGCTGAGGCCCGTGGCGAGGCGGATTACGCCGCCTCTTTCGTCGAGTTCTACGGAGAGGAAGCCAAGCGCATCAACGGCGAGACCTTGCCGAGCCACCGCGACGACGCCCGTATTCTGGTGCTGCGGCAGCCGGCCGGTGTGGTGGCGGCGATCACGCCTTGGAACTTCCCCATGGCCATGATCACGCGCAAATGTGCGCCGGCGCTGGCGGCCGGTTGCACGGTGGTGGTGAAACCTGCCGGAGAAACGCCGCTGACGGCGCTGGCACTCGGCGTGCTGGCTGAAAAGGCCGGCGTTCCCGCGGGCGTGTTCAACATCGTCACCGGCGATGCCAAGGCCATCGGCGAGGTCTTCACCTCGCACCCGGCGGTGCGGGTGGTGGCCTTCACCGGCTCGACCCCCGTTGGCAAGCTCCTGATGAAGCAGGCGGCCGAAGGCGTGAAGAAGGTCGCGCTGGAACTCGGGGGCAACGCCCCCTTCATCGTCTTCGATGATGCCGATCTGGACGAGGCCGTTGCCGGCGCTATCATCTGCAAGTTCCGCAACATGGGCCAGACCTGTGTCTGCGCCAATCGCATCTATGTCCAGGATGGCATCTACGACAGCTTCATCGAAAAATTCGCCAAGGCCGCCGAGGGCCTGAAGGTCGGAAATGGTGCGGAAGCCAATGTGCAGCAGGGCCCGCTGATCACACCCAAGGCAGTGGACAAGGTCGAGCAGCATATCGCCGATGCCACGGAGAAGGGCGCCCGCGTCATGGTGGGCGGCAAGCGGCATTCGCTCGGCGGCACCTTTTTCCAGCCCACGGTCCTCGCCAACGTCACTCAGGACATGGCCATTGCCCATGAAGAGACCTTCGGGCCCGTGGCCGCGATCTTCCGTTTCCGTACCGAGGACGAGGTGGTGCGCTACGCCAACGACACGGAATTCGGCCTTGCAGCCTATTTCTATTCCCGCGACGTCGGCCGCATCTTCCGGGTTGGCGAAGCGCTGGAATACGGCATCGTCGGCATCAACTCCGGCCTGATTTCAACCGAGCTTGCGCCCTTCGGGGGCATCAAGGAGTCCGGTATGGGGCGCGAGGGCTCGCACCACGGCATCGATGAATTCACCAACATCAAATACATGCTGGTCGGAGGTCTCGGCACGTGACGCAGGACGAAGCAAAGCGGGCCGTCGCGGCCGTTGCGATTGAAGCTGTACGGCCGGGAATGCGCCTCGGTCTCGGGACCGGATCGACGGCAAAGCATTTCGTGGATCTCCTCGGGGAGCTGGTGCGCGACGGCCTTCAGGTCATCTGCGTTCCCACCTCCGAGGCGACACGCGCCCAGGCGCAGAGCCTGAACATTCCGCTCACGACCCTGGACGAGACGCCGGAACTCGATCTGACGGTCGACGGCGCCGATGAACTGGACGCTCATCTCAATCTCATCAAGGGCGGCGGAGCCGCCCTTCTGCGCGAGAAGATCGTCGCCGCCGCCAGCGCCCGGATGATCGTGATCGCCGACGCTTCGAAGAAGGTCGAGACGCTGGGCCGCTTTCCCTTGCCCATCGAGGTGATCCAGTTCGGTCTCGGCGCGACGAAGATCGCTGTCGCCAAAGCCATCGAGGCTGCCGGTTGCACCGGGCCGACGCGCTTGAGGCTTGCCGCTGACGGCCATCCTTTGGTCACGGATTCCGGCCATGTGATCCTTGACGCCGCACTGGAACGGATACCCGATGCGCGCGCCCTTGCCGACAATCTGGCCGCCGTTCCCGGCGTTGTCGAACACGGTCTTTTCATTGGTCTTGCCAGCGAGGCACTGATCGCCGGTCCAACCGGAGTTGAGCGCCTGGCGTCGCCCGCCTGAAGCGGGATGTTCGTTTACCGGAGGAATGATCCCTATGAAGTCCCTTACGTCTTCCCTGTCGGCCATTGCGCTGGCGGCGGCCCTCGTGCTTCCGGCATCGGCCGCATTCGCGCAGGCGCCGACCACGACCCAGGCTCAGGCCGAGATCTCACCCGAACATCTGGCGCTTGCGCGGGCGGTCATCGATTTCACCGGAGCCGGTAATAGCTTCGACAATATCGTTCCGCAGATCCTGGCTGACGCGCAGGCGCTGATCCTGCGCACGCAGCCGGCGCTTCAGAGCGATCTTGCCGCGGTCGTGCCGCAGCTGGAGCAGGAATTCGAAAAGCGCCGTGATGATCTTCTCAACGACATCGCCCGCACCTATGCCGAATCCTTCTCCGAGGATGAGCTGAAGCAGATCGCCGCCTTCTATCAATCCGCCATTGGCCGCAAGCTCACCGAGACGACGCCGAAGGTGCTGGAGCAGAGCTACGTCAAGGCGCGCAACTGGGGTCAGGCTGTATCCTCTGAGGTCATGATCCGGCTGCGTGAGGAGATGGAAAAGCGCGGGCACAATATCTGACCTGAACCCAGACGGTCGCGCTATGGTGCGGCCTTCCATCCGCACCTGCTGTCCCGGAAGATCAAGATGAAAACGGAAGTCGATTTCTTCGTCATCGGCGGAGGATCAGGCGGAGTACGTGCCGCGCGGATCGCCGCGCAACACGGTGCCTCCGTCGCCATCGCTGAGGAATATCGCTTCGGAGGCACCTGCGTGGTGCGGGGCTGCGTGCCGAAAAAGCTGTTCGTCTACGCCAGCCGCTTTCACGACGCCTTCGAAGATGCCAGGGGCTTTGGCTGGAGCGTTGGCGACATCGCGTTCGATTGGAAGGTGTTGAAGCAGGCCAAGGATACGGAGATCCAGCGCCTGACCGAGGTCTATGAGCGCAACATGCACCGTGCCGACGTCGAGGTGCATAAGACGAGGGCGGTCCTAGAGGATGCCAACGCGGTTCGCCTCGCCGATGGGACGGTGATCAAGGCCAGGCATATCCTCATCGCCACCGGCGGGCGACCGCACATGCTGGACATCCCCGGAGGGGAGTTCGCCATCAGTTCCGATGACATCTTCGAGATGGAGGCCCTGCCGGCGCGCATGACCATCATCGGCGGCGGCTACATCGCGGTGGAGTTCGCGGCGCTGCTGCAGCGCCTGGGGGTCAAGGTCACGCTGGTGCACCGCGGCCCCATGCTGCTCGCCGGCTTTGACGAAGATCTGCGCATCGGTGTCATGGCCACCCTGCAGGCCGCTGGCGTGAATCTAAAGATGAACGACACGGTCGAAGAGATTCAGAAATCAGGCCAATCTTTCCTCACGACCTTCGCAACAGGTGATCAGGTCGAGACGGACCTTGTTCTGATGGCAACCGGCCGGCGGCCGAATACATCGCAGCTGGGCTTGGAAAAATTGGGCGTGAAGATGAACGCCAAAGGGGCCATCGAGGTCGACGCGGCCTCGCGCTCGAGCGTCCCCTCCATCTATGCCGTCGGTGATGTGACCGACCGTGCCAATCTCACGCCTGTCGCCATTCGCGAAGGCCATGCCGTGGCCGACAGCCTGTTCGGGGAGATGGCCTGGACCGTTGATCATGACCTGATCGCAACAGCCGTTTTCAGCACGCCGGAGCTTGGAACCGTCGGTATGACGGAGGCTGCGGCCCGCGCCAGGGAAATCGACATCGACGTTTACCGCACGCTGTTCCGTCCCATGAAGCATGTTCTCAGCGGGCGCGATGAGCGGACCATCATGAAGCTCGTCGTCGACAAGAAGACGGATCGCGTGCTGGGCGTCCATATCCTCGGCGAGGATGCGGGCGAGATGATCCAAACGGTGGCGATCGCCGTCACGATGAGGGCGACCAAGGCGGACTTCGACCGCACCATGGCGGTTCATCCGACAGCGGCGGAAGAGCTCGTCACTCTCCGGGAAAAAATGCACGTCCCCAATCCGGGCAGCGTTTAATCGCTACAGGGCTGACGTTCCTGCATGGCTGCCAGCCATCTGTGGGAGTTTCGCGGGCTCCTACCTACATACGCGTGATCTGCAAGCCGGAGAATCGAGCCCGGTTCATTTTAGCACACTGTCAAGCTGACGCTTGGCCCGGTGCATCAGCGGGTTTATAAGGCGCGCGATGCAAACGTGAACGCGTGGAAGGAATATACAATGGCGCAGTTGTGGAGCCCGGACAGCTGGAGGTCGAAGCCGATCGTCCAGGTGCCTTCCTATCCCGATCCCGCAGTCCTGAAGGCTGTGGAGGAGCAACTCGCGACATTTCCGCCGCTCGTTTTTGCAGGTGAGGCCCGCAAGCTGAAGCGCGCGCTGGGCAAGGTCGCCGCCGGCGAGGCCTTCTTGCTGCAGGGGGGCGATTGCGCCGAGAGCTTCGCCGAACATGGCGCTGACAACATCCGCGATTTCTTCCGCGTGTTCCTGCAGATGGCCGTGGTGCTGACCTTCGCAGCCTCGTCACCTGTGGTGAAGGTGGGCCGCGTCGCGGGCCAGTTCGCCAAGCCGCGTTCGGCGGACACCGAGACCGTCGATGGCGTGACGCTGCCGAGTTACCGCGGCGACATCATCAATGACATCGGCTTCACGGCGGAGGCACGCCTTCCGGATCCGCAGCGTCTGCTGCGTGCATACCGGCAGTCCGCGGCGACGCTGAACCTGCTGCGGGCCTTCGCCACTGGTGGTTACGCCAATCTCGACCATGTGCATTCCTGGATGCTGGGCTTCGTCAAGGAAAGCCCCCAGTCCAGCAAGTACCGGGAGCTGGCGGACCGCATCACCGAGACGCTCGACTTCATGCGGGCCTGCGGCGTTGATCCGGAAGGTCATCCGGAACTGCGCACCACCGAGATCTACACCAGCCATGAGGCTCTTCTTCTCAATGTGGAAGAGGCCATGACCCGCGTCGATTCCACCTCGGGCGACTGGTACGCCACATCAGGACACATGCTGTGGATCGGAGACCGCACGCGGCAGCCGGACCACGCGCATGTCGAGTTCTGCCGCGGCGTGAAGAACCCAATCGGTATCAAGTGCGGCCCCTCGCTCGCCATTGACGAGCTAAAGCGCCTCCTTGATCTTCTTGATCCCGACAACGAGCCGGGCCGGATCACACTGATCGCGCGCTTCGGTTCCGACAAGGTGGCCGATCATCTGCCGGCCATGGTGCGGGGCCTGAAGGCTGAAGGTCGCAATGTGGTCTGGTCGTGCGATCCGATGCATGGCAACACCATCAAGGCGACCAGCGGCTACAAGACCCGACCGTTCGAGCGCATCTTGCAGGAGGTTCAGGCCTTCTTCGCCGTGCATCGCGCGGAGGGCACCCATGCCGGCGGCATCCATGTGGAAATGACCGGCAAGAATGTCACCGAATGCACCGGCGGTGCTCGTGCCATCACCGATATGGATCTGTCCGATCGCTACCACACCTATTGCGATCCGCGCCTCAACGCGGAACAGGCGATCGAGCTCGCCTTCATGGTGGCGGAAGAGTTGAAGAAGGAACGGCTGACGCGCGAACGACCGCGGGTTGTTGCGGCCGAGTAAGGAACGACAAAAACGCCCGGCCTGGCCGGGCGTTTCTGCTTCTGGTCTGCTTAGGAGGGCCGGACTTCCTTCTTCAGAGATTCGCGCCTCTCCGGATAGGATTCCGGATGCTCGTACATTTCATGGGTCGCCTTCTCGGTAATCCGATCGTTGGCGCGGTTTCGCGTGCTGTACTGGACAACACCCCAGATCAGCGCCGCGAACAGCACCACAGTGCCCAACCCCCACAGAAGTTCCGGTGACATGGCATCGCTCCCTTTGTTCTGGATGCCGCATTTTCACGCGGCAATCTCTTGTCAGGAAAACAGAGGCCTGCCACCGATGGTTCCTTAGAAACCCTCGAGGACGGTCTTGCCGATCGAACTGCCGCTTTCAATTTTCTGGTGGACCGCCCGCAGGTTGGCCGCGTTGATCCCCTTCACCCGTTCGGTCAGTGTCGTCACCAGAAGGCCAGCATCCACCAGAGACGATACTTCCATCAAAAGACGATGCTGCTCGATCATGTCGGCGGTCTTCTGTACGGGACGCGTGAACATCAGCTCCCACAGGAAGCCGGCGGCTTTGCTCTTGAGCTTGCGCACATCGATGACGTCTTCCGGATCGTCGATCACGCCGATCAGGCCCTGGGGCGCGATGATGTCGATATAGGCGTCGAAATGGACCGCCGTTCCCGTGATGCTGAAGATGTAACGTGGGGCGGTAACACCCAGTGACTTGATCTGCTCGGCCATCGGTTTGCTGTGGTCGATGACATGATGGGCGCCCATCTTCCTGGCAAAGGCGGCGGTCTCGGGGCGTGACGCCGTCGTGATGACGGTCAGGCGTGTCAGACGGCGCGCAAGCTGGGTGGCGATGGAACCGACGCCGCCGGCACCGGCCATGATGAGGATGCTCTCGCCGGACCCGCCGCCCGGAGTGATGCGGAAGCGGTCGAACAGCATCTCCCAGGCTGTGATTGAGACGAGTGGCAAGGCCGCCGCTTCCGCGAAGTCCAGGGTCTTCGGCTTGATGCCGACGATACGCTCATCGACGAGGTGAAGCTCGCTGTTGGTGCCGGGGCGCGAGATATCGCCGGCATAAAACACCTCGTCGCCCGGCGAGAAGAGGGTGACCTCCGGCCCGACGGCCTCCACGACGCCGGCAGCATCGTACCCCAGCACCTTGGGCGCCTCAGGCGTTCCCGGCGCGCGCTTGCGCACTTTGGTGTCGACCGGATTGACGGAGACGGCCTGGACTCGGACGAGAAGATCATGGCCCTCAGGGGCGGCGGGAGCGGGCAGGGTGACATCGCTCAGTGCCTCGGCGTGGGAGATCGGCTGGTTCGATGTCGAGGCTATGGCTTTCATGATTCAATCCCTATGATGCGTGTCGATGCTGCGGCGGCGTCGGATCGATCGTCACAAGATCAGATGTCGGCAGCCGGTTTCAAGAACGCACAGAATCGTCCGCCAGGATACAAACTGTGCCTGTAAGTGAGGTCAGAGCGTGATGAAAAACGTGCCTTACGGCTGTGCTCCGGGCTGCCCGGTCGAACAGACGCTCGCCGTCATGGGCGGCAAATGGAAGGGGGTGATCCTCTATCATCTCCTCGACGGCACGATGCGCTTCAACGAACTCATGCGCCAGATCCCGAGCGTGACACAGCGGATGCTGACCCGGCAATTGCGCGAGCTGGAATCGGCGGGCCTCGTCCGAAGAACCGTCTATCCTGTGGTGCCGCCACGGGTGGAGTATGATCTGACGGATCTCGGGCGTTCGCTGGAGGCGATTGTCCGGGCCATGCGTGATTGGGGCGAGCTTTATCGCCGAAGGCTGGAGGAGGTTCCGGCAGGCATAGCTGCCGAATAATTCGTTTTCCTTCGTCCATCTGGCTTCGACGCCGCTTCGAACTACATCCCCGACATGACATCACCCCACACGCTTCGCATCGCCCTCGCACAATTGAATCCAACCGTCGGCGACGTCGCCGGCAACCTCGACAAGGCGCGGAAAGCCCGCGATGAGGCGGCAAGGCAGCAAGCTGATCTTGTCGTCTTCTCCGAATTGTTCCTCGCCGGCTATCCGCCGGAGGATCTGGTGCGCAAGCCCGCCTTTCTTGATGCTTGCGAGGACGCGATTGTTCAACTCGCCACCGCTACGGGGGACGGCGGTCCCGCCGTCATCATCGGGGCGCCGGTGCGCGAAGGAGACAACGTCTACAACGCCGCGGTCGTGATGGATGCCGGCGAGGTCGTCGCACGCACGTTCAAGGCCGACCTGCCGAACTACGATGTTTTCGACGAGAAGCGCGTATTTGATCCCGGCCCACTGCCTGGCCCGATTTCCTTGCGCGGCGTTCGCTTCGGCATTCCCGTCTGCGAGGACATCTGGAGCCCCGATGTCATCGAGTGTCTCGCTGAGACGGGTGCCGAACTTCTGATCGTGCCCAATGGCTCACCCTACAATCGCGGCAAGGTGGAGCAGCGGCTGAACATCACGGTTGCCCGGGTGGTGGAGAGCGGGCTGCCGCTGGTCTACGTCAACCAGATCTGCGGCCAGGATGAACTGGTTTTCGATGGCGGCTCCTTCGTCCTCAATGCCGACCGAAAATTGGCCGCCCAGATGCCGCAGTTCACGGAAGCGGTTGCGGTGACCGAATGGCGGCGGAACGACGACGGCTGGGCCTGTGTCAGTGGTCCCCAGCATCAGCTTGCCGAGACCGATGAGGCCGACTACAGCGCCTGCATGCTCGGCCTCAAGGACTACGTCAACAAGAACCGTTTCCCGGGAGTGGTGCTGGGACTGTCCGGCGGGATCGATTCCGCGCTCGTCGCCGCCATGGCGGTGGATGCCATCGGCCCGGAGCGGGTGCATGCCATCATGCTGCCTTACCGGTACACATCCGGGGAGAGCCTGGCGGACGCCAAGGCCATCGCCGATCTGCTTGGGCTGCGCTACGACGTTCTGCCTATCGCCAGCGCTGTCGAGGGGCTGGAGGAGAGCCTCCAGCCTCTTTTTGCCAATCTGCCGCGCGACACCACGGAGGAGAACCTTCAGTCGCGAACACGCGGGACGATCCTGATGTCGGTGTCCAACAAGTTCGGGCCGATGCTGGTGACCACCGGAAACAAGTCGGAGATGTCGGTCGGCTATGCCACGCTCTACGGCGACATGAACGGCGGCTTCAATCCCATCAAGGACCTCTACAAGACGGAGGTTTTCCGCCTGTCGGCCCTGCGCAACCGATGGAAGCCTGAAGGGGCCCAAGGCCCCGATGGCGCCGTTATGCCTGATGGCGTCATCACCAAGCCGCCCTCGGCGGAACTGCGCGAGGATCAGACGGATCAGGACAGCCTGCCGCCCTATGAGATCCTCGATGCCATTCTCGAACGCCTGGTCGAGCGCGAGATGCGGGTACGCGACATCGTGGCCGACGGTTATGACGAGGAGGTGGTGCGAAAGGTCGAGCGCCTGCTCTACATCGCCGAATACAAGCGCCGCCAGTCGGCTCCCGGTGTGAAGGTGACACGCAAGAACTTCGGCCGCGATCGCCGTTACCCCATCACCAACGGCTTCCGCGACCGGTGATACATCAATTCTTCAGCCGATAGCCCGTCTTGAAGATCCAGGCGACGGCCGCGATGCACAGGCCGAGGAAGACAAGCGTCATCGTCAGGCTGATGCCGATGCTGACGTCGGCTGTGCCGTAGAAGGCCCAGCGAAACCCGCTGATGAGATAGACGACGGGGTTGAGGAGCGAGATGGTCTGCCACAGCGGCGGCAGCATGGTGATGGAATAGAAGCTGCCGCCGAGGAAGGTGAGGGGCGTGATCACCAGCAGCGGGATCAGCTGCAATTTCTCGAACCCATCAGCCCAGATGCCGATGATGAAGCCGAACAGGCTGAAGGTGACGGCGGTCAGCACCAGGAAAAAGAGCATCCAGAAGGGATGCTGGATCTGAAGGTCCACGAACAGGGCGGCTGTCGCCAGGATGATGAGCCCCAGCATGATCGATTTGGTGGCAGCAGCCCCGACATAGCTGATCGTGATCTCGATGTAGGAAACCGGCGCCGACAGGACCTCATAAATCGTGCCGGTGAACTTCGGAAAGTAGATGCCGAAGGATGCATTGGCGATGCTCTGGGTCAGCAGCGAGAGCATGATGAGCCCGGGCACGATGAAGGCGCCGTAGCTGATGCCGTCGATCTGGGTGATGCGCGAACCGATCGCCGAGCCGAAAACGACGAAATAAAGCGATGTAGTGATGACGGGCGAGATGATGCTCTGCGTCAGGGTGCGAAAGGCGCGGGCCATTTCGAATACATAGATCGCGCGGATGGCGTGGAGGTTCATGCCTGCTCCCTCACGAGGCTGACGAAGATGTCTTCCAGCGAGCTCTGCCGTGTCTGAAGGTCCTTGAAACGGATCCCGCGTTCGCTCAGTCCCTGGAGGAGGGAGGTTATGCCGGTGCGCTCGCTCTGCGTGTCATAGGTATAGGTGATCTCCTCGCCATCCTCCGACAGGGTCAGGCGATATTCGGCAAGCTCTGTCGGAACGACGGTGATCGGGTTCTGGAGTTGGAGCGTGAGCTGCTTCTGGCCGAGCTTGCGCATCAACTCACGCTTTTCCTCCACAAGGATGATCTCGCCCTTGCGAATGACGCCGACCCGATCCGCCATCTCTTCGGCTTCTTCGATGTAATGCGTGGTGAGAATGACGGTGACGCCGCCTTCGCGCAGCCGGCGCACCAGCTCCCACATGTCGCGCCGCAATTCGACATCGACACCGGCGGTCGGTTCATCAAGGAACAGGATGCGTGGTTCGTGCGACAGCGCCTTGGCGATCATGACGCGCCGCTTCATGCCGCCGGACAGAGTCATGATCTTCGCATCGCGCTTCTCCCACAGCGAGAGATCACGCAGGACCTGCTCGATATGAGCGGGGTTGGCGGAATGACCGAAGAGCCCACGGCTGAAGCTGACGGTTGCCCAGACGGTTTCGAACGCGTCCGTGGTGAGTTCCTGCGGGACGAGACCAATCTTGGACCGGGCGGCGCGGTAGTCGGTGATGATGTCGTGACCGTCGGCTGTAACCGTGCCGGTCGATGCCTTGACGATGCCGCAGATGATGCTGATGAGCGTCGTCTTTCCGGCCCCGTTCGGGCCGAGCAAGGCGAAAATCTCGCCATGCCCGATATCCAGATTGACGTTTTTTAGGGCTTGGAAGCCGGACTCATAGGTCTTCGACAGGTCGCGGATCGAAATGGCCGGTTGCATGGGATGACGCCGAGGGAGGGGTGAAGGTCTCCGCTAGATAGGAGGTTTATCGCCCAGGCGCATCCCCGGGGCGACGAAAAATCCTCTTTCGGTACTCAAAAGAAAAAAGCGCCCGGACGATGTCCGGGCGCCGATTTGCACTTTTGCTGTCGGCTAACCGTAGACGAGCCGTGGCAGCCAGAGCGACAGTTCCGGGAAGACGATCACCAGCACCATCAGGATGGCGATGAGGATCGTGAACGGCGTCGTGCCGCGGATCACCTCCAGCAGCGGCGCCTTGCTGATGGAGGAGAGCACGAAGAGGTTCATGCCTACCGGTGGCGTCAGCAGCGCGAGTTCCATGTTGATGGTTACGATGATGCCGAAATGGATCGGATCGACGTTGAACACCGGCAACAGAGGAATGATGACCGGCATGGCGATCAGCAGGACAGCGAACACCTCAAGAAATGTTCCCAGCACGAACAGCAGCAGGCTGATCACGATCAGGAACTGCCAGCGCGTCATACCCCATTCCTGAGCTGCTTCGATCAGGGCGGGGGCAAGCCCGCTTTCTGTGACCCAATGGCCGAACACCAGGGCGCAGACCACGATGATCATGATCGCGGCGGCGTGCCGGGTTCCATCGGCCAGCAGCGGCACGATCTCCGAGACCTTGGTCGTCCGGTAGATGAAGACGCTGACAAGCACTGCGGCGATGGCCGAAAGGGCTGCCGCCTCCGTCACCGTGGCGATGCCGCCATAGATGCCGCCGAGAACGATCAGCGGGATCAGATAGGCCGGAACCGCCCGCAGGTTGATCGCCCAGAATTCTTCGCGGTTCTGCACCTTGAAGGTGGGATATCCGCGCTTCCGCGCCTGATAGATCACCCAGCCGCCGATCATCGCCGATTGCAGCAGGCCGGGAATGACCCCTCCGAGGAACAGGCGTGGCACCGATTCATCGGCCAAAAGCCCATAGACCACCATGGCAAGGCTCGGCGGGATCAGGATGCCCACGGTGCCCGCCGCACCGATCAGTCCGGTGGAAAGAGATCGATCATAGCCGTTGCGCAGCATGGTCGGCAGCAGGATCGCACCCATGGCGAGTGCGGTTGCCACGCTCGAGCCGCTCATGGACGCGAACATGGTGCAGGCCAGCACGCAGACCAGGCCGAGACTGCCCCGGATCGAGCCGACCCAGGTGGTGATGGCATCGATCAGGGCACGGGCGATGCCACCGCGCTCCATGAAAGTGGCCGCGATGACGAAGAAGGGGATCGCCACCAGCGTCTGCGAGTTGAGTTCGTCCGCCAGCTTCTGGGCGACCGTGATCATCGGTGTGCCCGTCAGCCACAGCAGCAGCACGGCTGTGGCGCCGAGGACGAGATAGATCGGCGCGCCGATGACCAGCAGGCTGCCGAAAGTTGCGATGCCTAGGCCTCCCATCGTTTCACCTCGTCCTCATCAATGGTTTCGGCGCTCGCCGGTGCAAGCCGCCCGGTGATCAGACCGATGGTCGTGGTTAGATGGGCGGCGCACATCAGCACGGCGGCCACCGGTAGGGCGGAATAGTAGATCCACAGCGGGAACCGCACATGGCTCGCCGACAAATCGTTGTAGGTATAGGCCTCCTGAGCCACCTGGAAGCCGTACCAGACGAGAAATGCCGCAAAGGCGAAGCCCAGCAGGTTGGCGGCGATGTCGCAGATCCGCTGCCACGGCGGCGACATGAAACCGACCACAAGGTCAGCACGCACATGCGACCTGGTGCGAGTGACGCCGCCGCAGGCGATCAGAACCGCCCAGACCACCATGTAAACGGTGACCTCCTCGGAGAATGCCGGCGCCATGGCCGGCACGAACAGGCGCATCAGCACCGTGACGGTCACCAGCAGGAGAGCGCCTCCGATAAGGACGCCGGAGATGCCCTTTTCAACCAGGTCGAGCACATGCCCGACCCCTGATCGCGGCGGCCTTTCGGCCGCCGCGTCATGGGTGAGCTCAGTTGCCTGATTCATGCTTGGCAAACTCCTCGCGCGCCATCTTTACGAGATCAGGATCGATCTTCATGGTGTCGATCAAGGCCTGCTCATGCTTGAGCAGTTCCTGCCGGAAGGCTTTGAGGTCGTCATCCGAGGCCGTGATGACCTCGATGCCGTTCTCGATGTTGCCGTTGCGGGTTTTGACCTGCGACGCGCGGGCATCCTCGCGGGCCTGACCAATGACCTCTGCCCAAGCCTCCACGAGCGCCTTCTGAACGTCCGCGTCCTGCTTGTCCCAGAAGCGCTTGGAGACCATCGGCACGTATTGGCTGAACCACTGGCGGTCCTCGAAGGCGTATTTGATGCCGGAATCCCACATCTTGGCGACATTGATGGATTCATGTGTGCTGACGAGTCCATCGACCACCTTGGTCTGCAGCGCCAGCGCAGCATCGGCCCAGGGGATCGCATTGGGCGTTGCGCCCATGATCTCCACCCGCCGCGCATTGGCGGTGCCGCCCGGGATACGGAACTTGAGGCCTTTCAGGTCCTCGATCTTCTCGGCCTTCCTGCCGACCATGAAGTAATGGTTGAAGCCCAGGCTCATCCACGGGCCAAGGACCTTCACGCCAATGGTATCCTCGGCGTTCTTGTTGATGGCCTGGCCAACCGGGCCGTCCGTCACGTCAAGGATCAGATCTTCGGGCATGCCGTAGAAAGTCGGCAGCGAGGTGATGGCGAAGTTGGGATCGGTGCCGTCGAGCTGCCAGGTGCCCGGAACGCCCATTTCGACGGCGCCCTGGCGGAGCGCCCGCGGAATATCGCGGTCCTTGTACAGCTGGGAGCTGGGATAGATCTCGAATTCCAGCTTGTCGCCGATGCGCTTTTTCACGGCTTCGACGTATTTGTCGATGGTGATGTTCTTGACGTGGTTGGGATTGGTTTCGAGCGATATGCGGAACTTCTCAGCCCGCGCATCACTCGCCGAAAACACCGAAACACCCACGGCGGCGAGGGCCAGGAACCCCGTGAGAATGCCCCTGCGTTTTGTGGTGGTAAGTGCGGCAGGCAAGCAAGTTGCTGATCGCATACGTTCTCTCCCTTCCTTGATTTTGCCCGGCCGGATGCGGCGGGCTTTTGATCGAGCGGGAGGATTGCGTGCCCCTGTCTTCAAGTCAATGTTAGACTGTAGACAACTTGACTCGATGTCTCGGCACCGCCCGCAACGTCCTGAAACGCCCGTGATGAAATCGTTCGGATGACGTGGAAAGATATGCTACCGGCACCTTATTATGGCTCCATCACCTGTCGTCCGCTTCGCGCCTTCACCCACCGGGCTCATTCATCTCGGCAATGTCCGTACAGCCTTGCTCAATTGGTGCCTTGCCAAGAAAGCAGGAGGGCGCTTCATCCTGCGCTTTGACGATACCGATGGCGAGCGCTCGCGGGATGAATATGCCGAAGCCATCGCGGCCGATCTTCGATGGCTCGGGATGATACCCGATGAGACGGTGCGCCAGTCGGATCGCGGCCTGATGTATGGCGCGGCTGCGGCGGTCCTGAAGACGGCAGGACGTCTCTATCCGGCCTATGAGACCGAAGAGGAGCTCGACAGGAAGCGGCGCCTCGCGCGCGCGTCGGGCCGCCCGCCGATCTACGACCGCGCGGCGTTGAAGCTGTCTGAGGAGGAAAGAGCGCGGCTGGAGGCAGAGGGCCGCAGGCCTCACTGGAGGTTTCTGCTCAATCACAAGCCGGTGGTTTGGGACGATCTGGTGCGTGGAAACCATTCCATCGACGCGGCGAGCCTGTCCGACCCCGTTCTGGTGCGCGAGGACGGAACGCCGCTCTACACCTTCACCAGCGTTGTGGATGATGCCGATCTGGGGATAACTCACATCATCCGTGGCGAAGATCATGTGACCAACACCGCGGTCCAGATCCAGCTTTTCGAAGCACTCGGCGCCGATGCGCCCGCCTTCGCCCACCATAATCTTCTGATTGCCGCCTCAGGCGCAGGGCTGTCCAAGCGGGAGGGCTCGCTCTCCATTGCCAGCCTTCGCGGCGCGGGGATTGAACCACAGGCGCTTGCGGCCTACGCGACACTGGTCGGTTCGGCGGAAGCCGTGCGGCCGGTCAGGGATCTCGCTGAACTTGCCGAGCTGGTGGATCTTGCTCGTTTGTCCCGCGCGCCCTCGCATGTGGATGAGGCCGAGCTTGCCGCGCTCAATGCCAAGGTCGTCCACGGGCTCTCCTATGATGATGTGGCGCAGCGCCTTCATGGGCTCGGCATTGGTGGTGGTGCGGCCTTCTGGGAGACCGTGCGGCCCAACCTGTCCCGAGTCGATGAAGCGGCCGAATGGTGGCGGATCGCCACGGGAGATCTTGAGCCTGTGGCTGTCGAGGGCACGGATGCCGATGTCATAATCGCTGCGCGCCACAGCCTCCCGGGTGGCGTTTGGGACGATACGACATGGAAATTCTGGACCCGCGCCGTCGCGGAAGCGACCGGCCTGAAGGGGCGCGCCTTGTTCCATCCCCTGCGCAAAGCCCTGACGGGCCGTGATGCAGGACCGGACATGAGCGCCTTTCTGCCCTTCATCGGCCGCGAGCGGGCGCAGGTTCGTCTCGGCCGGAGCGAAACCTGACGCCGGTTTACGGCTGAGATTGCTGAGGCTGATCGGGCTTCTTCGGGGCCGACATCTCCCGGGCCCGATCCTCGTCGATGACGATATCACCCTCACGGATGGTCGGATCCTGTCCGTTCGAAAGAGCCTGCGCCCAGGTCTGGCCCGCCGGCTTGCACGAACAGTCCTTCACGAACTCCTTCTGGTAGCGGAAGGCGTTTTCGAGGTTGGTGTAGGACTCGGCGTTCATGTTGGCGGCCTGGTGCATGTCGCCGCCCGGATTGGGATAGGTGAAGAGATCGGCCTGGGTTCCGGGGCAGGTCTGCTGGCAGATGGCCGCATCACGCGCGAAGTTGGACGGCGTGGTGGAATAGCTGATGGGATAGAAGAAGCCATCGCACATCCTCACGCAGACCGTACGGAAGCTGTCGTTGTTTGGGCGCGAGTCGTCGCTGTAGGGGACAGTGGGCTCGATGATCTCTTCCTGAGCGCCGCCTCCAAACAGAAGGCCGAATATGCCGCCGCGCCTCGGCTGTTGAGGCGCATTGGCGTACTGCGGGCCGCACTGGTTCTGACCGAGCGCCGCGAGGATCTGGTTGCGGCGCACGTCCCGGTTCGGATCGCCCGCCCGGGCGCGTTGCGCCTGGACCATCAGCTGATCCAGGTTGTTGCGCTGCTGGTCGATGCGCGCATCGATACCCCGGCATTCGGGAGAGGGCGCGGGGCCGAACAGAAAGGTGCGGCCGCACCCAAGGCTGCGGCTGTAGGCTATGGTACGGTCGAGCTCATAGCGCTGGCGAGCGACGTTTTCTTCCGCCCGGCGGATCTGCTGTGGCGACACGCTGTTCTGGTCGAGCGACGCGAGCTGCCGTTCAAGCTGAACGCAGGTCTGGGATGCCTGAGCCGCCGCGGCACCGGCTGAAAACAGCATGATGCCGATGCCGATCGCAAAAGAACGCATATTGTACCGCATGAACCGCCGTTGATGATCTGCCGCACCATAAGAGTGCGTCTCTTGCCCGGCAATTCCGGCTGAACTGTGAAGCGCTCTTTTTGAGACCGCTTCACAGCTTTGTCATGCGCGCCCGGAAACGCTCTGGTCCAACTTCGCCAGAAGGTTTTTGAGGAGGGCGCGTTCGCTCTCGTCGAGGCTGTTCCAGATCTTGCGGGAGAAGGCGCGGCATTCCGGCGCGATCTGGGTGACCAGCGACTGACCCACCTCCGTCAACGAAAGAAGTGATTCGCGCAGATCGTTTCGATTGGGCCTGCGCGCAATCAAGCGGCGCCGCTCAAGGTCGGCGACGGCACGGCTGACCTTGGTCTTATGCATATCGGTGACTTCACCGATGGTTTTCGCCGTCGTCACGCCCAGTTCGGAAAGAAGCGAAAGAATTCGCCACTCCGCCAGCCCGATATCATGAGATTTCAGGCACTGGCGTTCCGCTTCGCGCACCACGCGCATGGCGACAAGACCAAATCTGTCAGGGAAGTATTCGGCCAATGGCAATTCAAAAGCGCCATTGTCATTCGTAGGAAAGGACGCACGCACCATCGGTGCGGCGGCAGACCGCTCACGATAAACCATCATTCACTTGCCCCCAAGTGCTATGTGCTTTCGCAGACATTCTTAACGGAAAGTAACCTGCGAAATCTGTATTTGAGTGATTAAAGGATCATTAGGCGTCTTGCAACTATCGGAAAATTTTAGCGTTTCTTATCGCTAAAATTAATGGTGAATATGCAACCGAAGCTTGTGCCTGCAGGGTGCTTGACGGCGCCGCCGTCACCAAGCATTCTCCCGCGATGGCAAAGCTGATCCACATAAGGGCGATCTTCATTTGCGGCTAGCGACAACGCTGGCCGTGGCCGTATTTTCCTGACAATTCAGAAAAACGCGACAGCCCCGGCCGCATGGCAGGCGACGGGAAAAGATGACGTTGAAGCTTTTTAATACGTTGACCAAGAGCAAGGATGGCTTCATCCCGCTCGATGCTCACAACGTGCGGATGTATGTCTGCGGGCCGACGGTCTATGACCGGGCCCATATCGGCAACGCGAGGCCAGTCATTGTTTTTGATATACTCTATAGACTGCTTCGTCACATCTACGGTGAGAGCCATGTTTTCTATGTCCGTAACATTACGGATGTTGATGACAAGATAAACGCTCGCGCGGCGGAAAGAAACATTTCGATCCGTGAGTTGACGGAAGAGACCGCGGCCGTGTTCCGGCAGGATGTTGCCGATCTCGGCTGCCTCTCGCCCACGGTCGAGCCGCGCGCGACCGAACATATCGATGAAATGAAGGCCATCATCGAGCGTCTGATTGCGCGGGGCTTTGCCTATGTGGCCGAAGATCACGTCCTCTTCTCGGTCAAGGCGATGGAAGGCAGGAAGAGCGGTCTGTCCTATGGCGCGCTCGCGCGCCGCTCGATCGATGAGATGCTGGCTGGCGCCCGTGTCGATGTCGCGCCTTATAAGCGCGATCCCATGGATTTCGTCCTTTGGAAGCCCTCGCCGGAAGGGACGCCGGCATGGGAAAGCCCCGCCGGTATCACCAGGCCGGGCCGGCCTGGCTGGCACATCGAATGTTCGGCCATGGCCTGGAAGCACCTGATCGATGCCTTCGCGGGCCGGCTCCGCTGCGATGATGCGCAGATCAATACCTTCGACATCCACGGCGGCGGCATCGATCTCGTCTTCCCCCATCATGAAAACGAAATAGCCCAATCCTGCTGCGCCTTCGGCATGGAACGCATGGCGAGCGTATGGATGCACAACGGCTTCCTGCAGGTGGAGGGCGAGAAGATGTCCAAGTCCTTGGGCAACTTCATCACCATCGGCGAGCTTCTGGCCGACTGGCCGGGCGACGTGATCCGCCTCGCCATGCTGCAGACCCATTACCGCCAGCCGATCAACTGGACGTTGAAGGGGTTGGAAGAGGCGGAGAGGACTTTGAGCGCATGGTTTGAGGCCGCTTCGGATACCGCCGAGCCGCGCCCGGCTCCAGAAGTGATCGCTGCGCTTTCCGATGATCTGAACACGCCACGAGCCATCGCCGAGATTCATGGGCTTCGTGGCCGGGAGGAGGGAACCGCCTTGGCTGGCACCCTGGCGTTCCTGGGCTTTCGTCCCGATCTGCTGGCCCGGTGGCAGGAAGCGCGATCATCGCACGCTCTGTCGCTGCCGGTTGAAGAGATCGAACGTCTGGTGAGCGCGCGTCTGGCCGCCCGAAAGAGCAGGAACTTCGCCGAAGCGGACCGCATCCGCGACGAACTGGCGGCACAGGGCGTCCTTCTCAAGGATGGTCCCGAGGGGACCAGCTGGGAGCCGGCGCGATGATGATCTTGCTCTTAAATTCAGCGATGGAGAGGTGATATGGCCGCTCCTCTGCTGATCCTCCAGGATATCGGCCTCACCTTCGGCGGTGGTCCGCTGCTGACCGGTGCTGATCTCAGCGTCGGTGCCGGAGAGCGGGTGGCGCTTGTCGGTCGCAACGGCTCGGGCAAGTCCACGCTCCTGAAGGTTGCCGCCGGCTTCGTCGAGCCTGACCGGGGCGAACGAACCGCGCGCAATGGCGCGACCATCCGCTACCTGCCGCAGGAACCGGATCTGTCAGGCTTCGCCACGACCCGTGCTTATGTGGAAGCGGGTCTCGGCCCGGGCGACGACACCTATCGCGCGCTTTATCTGCTCAATGAACTCGGCCTGACCGGCGAGGAAGACCCGGCGGCTCTCTCCGGAGGCGAGGTGCGGCGGGCCGCGCTCGCACGCGTGCTGGCGCCGGAGCCCGACGTGCTGTTGCTCGATGAACCAACCAACCATCTCGATCTTCCGGCCATCGCCTGGCTGGAAGCGGAGCTTGCGAGCCTCAAGTCGGCCCTTGTCATCATCAGCCATGACCGCCGGTTCCTTGAGACCCTGTCGCGCGTCACGGTCTGGCTCGACCGTGGTCGGACGCGCCGAAGCGAGCAGAGCTTTGCCCATTTCGAGGCTTGGCGCGATGCCATCCTCGAGGAGGAAGAACGCGACCGGCACAAGCTCGATCGCAAGATCGCGGCGGAAGAAGACTGGATGCGCTATGGCGTGACAGCGCGGCGCAAGCGCAACATGCGCCGCGTCGGCGAGCTTGCCGCCCTGCGTCAGGAGCGAAGGGAAGGCCGCCGCGCCACGGGCACGGTGACCATGACAGTGACCGAAACGGAGAAGGTATCCGGCAAGCTTGTCATCGAAGCGGTCGACGTCTCCAAGTCCTACGGCGATCGCGCCATCGTCTCCAGGTTCTCTACCCGCATCGCACGTGGCGATCGCATCGGCCTGGTCGGCGCCAATGGTGCCGGCAAGACGACGCTGCTCAACCTGTTGACGGGGGCTCTATCGCCGGATTCAGGCACGGTGCGGCTCGGTGCCAATATCGAGATGGTGACACTGGACCAGGGGCGTGAAGCGCTTGATCCGGATAGGTCTCTGGCGGACACGCTGACGGGAGGGCACGGCGATCTCGTTCACGTGGGCGACGGCACCAAACATGTCATCGGCTATATGAAGGACTTTCTCTTCGCGCCCGAACAGGCCCGCACGCCGGTTCGGGTGCTTTCCGGCGGTGAACGGGCCCGGCTGATGCTGGCGCGGGCGCTTGCCAAGCCGGCCAATCTCCTTGTTCTCGACGAGCCGACGAACGACCTTGATCTTGAGACGCTGGATCTCCTGCAGGAGATGCTGGCCGACCATCCCGGAACGGTGCTTCTCGTCAGCCATGATCGCGACTTCATCGATCGCGTGGTCTCCTCCGTGATCGTGTCGGAGGGAGAAGGCAGATGGACCGAATACGCCGGCGGCTATTCCGACATGCTGGCACAGCGCGGTGAGGGGGTAGGCGCCAGGAAAGCCGCTTCTGCGCCGAAGCAACCGAGGGGGGAGACCTCTGCAAAACCTGCTGCCAAAGCGAAGGGCAAACTGTCCTTTGAGGAACAGCATGCTCTGAAGACGCTGCCGAAGCGTATCGCGACGCTTGAGGCGGAGGTTGCAAAGCTGGACGCTGCCATTGCCGATCCCGAACTTTTCTCCCGCGATCCGGCCGCCTTCAATCGCGCGGCGGAAGCCGCCACCAAGGCGCGGGCAGACCTCGCAGAAGCCGAGGACCGCTGGCTGGAGATCGAAATGAAGCGCGAGGAGCTAGGCCTGTGACACGCGAGCGGCTCTATCTCTTCGACACGACGCTGCGCGACGGCGCGCAGACCGCCGGCATCAGCTTCTCGCTCGACGACAAGGTGGCGGTGGCGCGCATGCTTGACGCGCTCGGCATAGATTACATCGAGGGAGGCTATCCCGGCGCCAATCCGACCGATAGCGCCTTCTTTGCCACCGATCATGCCCTCAAAGCGAAGATGACGGCCTTCGGCATGACCAAGCGGGCGGGGCGATCGGCGGCCAACGATCCTGGCCTGAAGGCGGTACTCGATGCGCGGGCGGACGCCTATTGTTTCGTGGCCAAGAGCTGGGACTACCACGTCGAAGTGGCGCTTGGGATTTCGCTGGTGGAGAACCTCGACACCATCCGCGAGACGGTGCGCTCGGCCAGGGTGAAAGGCGAGGCGCTCGTTGACTGCGAACATTTCTTCGACGGTTACAAGGCCAATCCCGATTATGCTCTGTCGTGTGTGCAGGCCGCCTATGAGGAGGGCGCGCGATGGGTCGTCCTTTGCGACACCAACGGCGGCACCTTGCCGGAAGAGGTGGAGGCCATCGTGGCCGAAGTGGTGCGCCATGTGCCCGGCAGCCATCTCGGCATCCATCCGCACAACGACACCGGGCAGGCGGTGGCCAACGCCCTTGCCGCGGTGAGGGCTGGCGCGCGCCAGATCCAGGGCACCCTTAATGGCCTGGGCGAGCGCTGCGGCAACGCGGACCTCGTGTCGCTCATTCCGACCCTTAAGCTCAAGCCGGCCTATGCGCAGGCCTTCGACATCGGAGTCTCGGACGAGGGATTGCGTCAGCTCACCCAGATCAGCCGCACGCTGGACGCGATCCTCAACCGGCAGCCGAACCGGCACGCGCCCTATGTCGGCGCCAATGCCTTTGCTCACAAGGGAGGCATTCACGCCAGCGCGGTTGCCAAGGATCCGCGCACCTATGAGCATGTGGCGCCCGAAGCGGTCGGGAATGCCCGCAAACTGCTGGTGTCGGACCAGGCCGGACGCTCCAATGTGCTGGCTGAATTGAAGCGCGTCGGCATCGAGGTCGACCCCAAGGATCCGCGCGTGATGCGGCTTCTGGAGGAGGTAAAGGAGCGGGAGGCCAACGGTTGGGCCTTCGAGGGTGCCGAAGCATCCTTCGAGCTCCTCGCCCGCCGGATGCTGGGCGGCGTACCGCGCTTCTTTGACGTACTGAGCTTCCGCGTCGGCGTCGAGCGCCGTCACAATGCGCTGGGCGAACTGGCCACGGTTTCCGAAGCGGTCGTCAAGGTCGCCGTCGATGGCGAGGTGCTGATGTCGGTGGCGGAAGGCAACGGACCGGTCAACGCGCTCGATCTTGCCCTCCGCAAGGACCTCGGCAAGTACCAGCCCTACATTGATGACCTGAGGCTGACGGACTTCCGCGTCCGCATTCTGGATGGCGGCACCGGGGCCGTCACGAGCGTCGCCCTGGAATCCACCGACAGTGCCGGGGAGGTGTGGACGACGCTCGGTGTGTCCTCGAACATCATCGATGCCTCCTTCCAGGCACTGGAGGATTCCATCACCTATAAGTTCCTGAAGGCGGGGGCTCCCGCGCCGCGGCAGAGCGCGTAGCTTTCCAACGAAAATGTGACTGTCGGGCGCGTGTTTGTGGCGGCCAAACCTTCCCTAAGCTGGAACTTTCCTCACCGCCCCACGATTGGGAGGCGTCGGCCCGGATATTGCCTTGATCACCTTGCCTTATGACATCCGATCGGGAATGACGGCGGGCTCGAAGGTTCGTCATCGAATTGCGCGATTTTAGCGGAGGGTTACTTGCGTCGTCGTGAACTGCTTTTAGCTGGCATCTCCTTGCCCTTCCTGACGTCTCTGAGCGACGTGCTCGGACCGCAGGCTGCCGTCGCCCAGGACGCTGAAGGCACGCCGTTCGACGCCTCCACCGTGCGCGAGATGGCGCGGGGGCTGGCGCAGAAGCCGTTCAAGCCCCAGGAGATCAAGCTCCCGGAAGGCTATGCGGAGATGAACTACGATCTCTATCGCGACATCCGCTTCTCACCGGATAAGTCTCTCTGGCGTCAGGACAAGCTGCCCTTTGAGGTGCAGTTCTTCCATCGCGGCTTTCTCTTCCGCAACCGCGTCGACATCTATGTGGTGGATGAGGGCAAGGCGCGCCACGTGGATTATTCCACGGACCTTTTCACCTTCGGCAAGGCTGCCCGGCCGGATGGAGGGGACCTCGGCTTCGCCGGCTTCCGGCTGCACGCGCCCATGAACAAGCCGGACTATTACGATGAGGTGGCTACCTTTCTCGGAGCGACCTATTTTCGGGCGGTGGCCAAGGACCAGATCTACGGTCTCTCCGCACGTGGCCTGTCCATCAAGACGGGATCGAGCGAGGGCGAGGAGTTCCCGCTCTTCACCTCGTTCTGGTTGGAGCGGCCAAAGCCGGGCACGAGCTCGATCGTCGTTCATGCGCTGCTGGACAGCGAAAGCGCCGCCGCCGCCTTCCGCTTCACCATCCGTCCCGGCGAGGCGACCGTCTTCGATGTCGAACTCTCGCTCTATCCGCGGGTCGAGATCACACAGGCGGGCATCGCGACGCTCACCAGCATGTTCTATTTCGATGCCGTAGATCGAAATGACATCGATGACTTCCGTCCCGGCGTGCACGACAGCGACGGTCTCGCCATCTGGACCGGCCGCGGCGAGCAGCTCTGGCGGCCGCTGTCGAACCCCACCAACCTGCAGATCAGTGTCCTGTCGGACGTCAATCCGCGCGGCTTTGGCCTGATGCAGCGCCAGCGGGCGTTCTTTGACTACAACGACCTGGAAGCGCGCTATGAGAAGCGTCCGTCGCTCTGGATCGAACCGATCGGCGACTGGGGGGAAGGCGCAGTACATCTGCTGGAAATTCCCACCAACAGCGAGATCAACGACAATATCGTCGCCTTCTGGCGCCCGCGCGAGCCGCTGCGCCCCAAGGGGGAGTATCGCTACACCTACCGCATGCACTGGTCCTGGGATAATCCGTGGAAGACGGGGCTCGCCACCTGGCGCGTCTCCAGCAGCGGCCGCAGCCTGCGCAGCAAGAGCCGCGTGTTCGTGCTGGAGGCGATTGGCGATGCATTGAAGGACCTGCCGCCGGACGCCAAGGTCATCGGCGAGGTCACCGCATCGGGCGGGCGTATCGAGAATATCGTGACCCAGCCCAATCCGGAGCGCGGTGGCTGGCGGCTAAGCTTCAACCTTTTCAACGAGCGTGACGTGGTCGAGCTTCGGGCCTCGCTCTCCGATGGCACCAAGTCCCTGTCGGAGACGTGGATCTACCGTTGGACAGCGTGATCGAACACACCAAACCGGCCGGCGCGGATTTCGCGCCGGCTCTGCCCGCCGACGCTCCCTTGGACATGCCGGTGCAGTCCTTGTGGCGGAAGCCACAGCGACGCGCTGTGGAGACACGGCCGGCAGGTCTTTTCCTGCGCCGCCTGATCGTGATCGGCGGCGCCGCGGTGATGACCTATTTCGCTGCCCAGGAAATGTTCCTGGTGCTGAATGTGGCCGGGCTGACCCTGCTGGAAAGCCTCGTCCTTGGTCTCTATGTGGCCCTGTTCGCCTGGATCGCCTTTTCCTTCATCTCCTCCTGCGCGGGCTTCGTCTCTCTGGTGTTGCGCAACGGCAAGGGGCTCGGCATCGATCCTGCCGCACCCCTGCCGGAGCTGGCGACCTCCACCGCGATCCTGCTTCCCGTCTACAACGAAGCGCCGGCGCGGATCATGGCCGGACTGCAGTCGATCTATGAATCGATCAAATCGACAGGCCGCCTAGACCATTTTCATTTCTTCATATTGAGCGACACGACTGACGCCGACGCCTGGATCGCCGAGGAAGCGGCCTATCTTGCCCTGCGCGAGCGCACCGGTGGGCACGGCCGCATCTTCTATCGCCGCCGTCCCAAGAATACCGAGCGCAAAGCAGGCAATATCTCCGACTGGGTGCGCCGTTTCGGTGGAGCCTATCCGCAGATGCTGGTGCTTGACGCCGACAGCGTCATGAGCGGCGACACCATCGTCCGCATGGCCTCGGGCATGGAACGCCATCCCGGCGTAGGGCTCATCCAGACGTTGCCCATCATCGTCAATGGGTCCAGTCTTTTCGCCCGCATGCAGCAGTTCGCCGGCCGGATCTATGGCCCGATGATCGCTCATGGAATCGCCTGGTGGCATGGCTCGGAAGGCAACTATTGGGGCCATAACGCCATCATTCGCACTGAGGCTTTTGCCGCGCAGGCCGGCCTGCCGCACCTTGGCGGCCGTAAACCGTTCGGCGGCCACATCCTCAGCCATGATTTCATCGAAGCCGCTCTGATGCGGCGTGCCGGCTGGGCGATCCATATGATCCCGGCGCTGTCGGGCAGCTATGAGGAAAGCCCGCCCTCGCTGACGGATCTCGCGATACGCGATCGACGCTGGTGCCAAGGCAACCTGCAGCATGCGGCCGTTCTACCGGCGCGGGGGCTGCATTGGGTAAGCCGTCTGCATCTTCTCACCGGCATCGGATCCTATATCACGGCGCCGTTGTGGCTGATTTTCATTCTGACAGGTATCGCCATCTCGCTGCAGGCGCAGTTCGTGCGGCCGGAATATTTCACGTCGGAATTTTCTCTGTTTCCGGTCTGGCCGGCACAGGACGCGGAACGCGCCATCTGGGTCTTCGTGCTCACGATGTCCGTGCTTTTCATCCCGAAGATCCTGGCTTGGCTTGCGCTCCTGACGCGCGGCGCCGACCGGCGCGGCAGCGGCGGCATGATCCGCTCCTTCGTCAGCATGGTTCTGGAATCGGTCCTTGCCGGCCTGCTGGCGCCGGTGACGATGCTCACGCAGTCGATGGCGGTCGTCAGTATCCTCACCGGGCGTGATTCCGGCTGGAACCCGCAGCGCCGCGACGATGGCAGCCTGCCGTTCCGCGAGGTCCTGCACCGATATGGACCGCACACGCTGTTCGGTCTGTTGCTGGCGGCCGGCGCCTATGCGGTCTCCGTGTCACTGTTTCTCTGGATGTCACCGGTCCTGATTGGCCTGGTGCTTGCTATTCCTCTGGCGATGCTGACCAGCAGCCGGTCGCTCGGCCTCAGCTTGCGCAAGCTGGGCCTCCTGCGCATCCCGGAGGAATATGCAACGCCTGAGGAATTGAGGCGCGCCAATGAACTCTACCGGCAACTGGCTCCGCTGGAGGACGTGCCGACCGAGGCCATGGAACATCTTGCCGCTGATTCCTCGCTGCGCGACGCGCACCGGCGCATGCTGCCGCCCCCGCGTTCCATGGGCGAGCGGCCCATCGACGCTGATCTGCTGGTCGGTCTTGTGAAGATGGAAGAGGCCGCATCGATCGAAGCGGCGGTGAAGGATCTCACCCCGCGCGAGAAGGCAGCTGTCCTTGGAGACCATCGCGGTCTGGAAAGACTGGCCGCCCTAGCGCGGTGATGTCAGGCACATACCTTCATGTGCCGGTCCTTACATGTTTTGGATGACTTCCCGTTCCTTGCCCTCAGGGCGAAGACCCGGCGTCGCTTCGACCCGATGGGCCGCATTCTCCAGCATGGGAAGAATATCCTCCACCGTATCGGCAACGAGATAGCCGATCGGAAGATCACGCCGGATGAAGGCTTGGCTCCGCATGTGATCAAAAAGCGTCAGCAGCGGCGACCAGAAGTCGTTGAAGTTCGCCAGGAGGATCGGCTTGGCGTGCTGGCCGAGCTGCGACCAGGTCAATTGCTCCACCAATTCTTCCAGCGTTCCGATGCCGCCGGGCAGAGCCACGAAGGCGTCGGCTTCTTCGAACATGAGCCTTTTTCGCTCATGCATGTCGTTGGTTACCACGTGGTCCTGGACCTCCAGCAGCATGGCTTCGCGGTCCACCAGGAACTGGGGAATGATTCCCTTTACCTGACCGCCATGGTCGAGGACGCCGCGGGCGACCGTGCCCATGAGCCCAAGACCACCCCCGCCATAGACGAGACGCACGCCGTTCTCGGCGAGTGCCTTTCCGAAAGCGCGGGCATTTTTTGCGTGGCGGGGGTCGGCTCCCGGACTGGAGCCGCAATAGACGCAGACAGACTGAATTGACTGCATAAAGTTTTCCTCTTGTTCTTGGACCTGAGGCCTCCCGCGAATTCGGAGGAGCTCAGGCCGGTGGTTACAACTTCTACAATATGCCGTTCGTTTCTAAACACCAGTATTACACTTGCGTGCATCGATACGGTTTCCGTTGTAGAGGAAGAACATAAGGTTGAATTTTCCGCCGGCTAGGGCGGTGAGGGGAAGCGGAAGGAAAGTCATGACGCCGAACACGATCAAGTCACTCGTTATCGGCTTTGCATTTTTGATCGCCGCCCTTCTCGGCTGGATAGGCTACCGGGCAGCCGACATGGACAGGAGCGAGCAGACGGCCGCGATCCCTGAGGCGCCCGCGAGCGAGACGCCGCCGGCAGCCGCACCCGCGACGCCGGAGCCACAAACGACTCCGGATCCGCAGGGGCAGGGAACCGAGGCATCGAACGCGCCGGCAGAGCCCGCTGACGAACGAATTCGCGCCGCCTTTGATATCGTTCGTGTGGAACCCAACGGAGATGCGGTTATCGCTGGCCGTGCCGCTCCGGGCACAACGGTGGAACTGCTGCGCAACGGCGACGTCATCGCCACCGAGAAAGCCAATCAGGCGGGCGAGTTTGTCATGACGCCGCCACGGTTGAGCGCCGGCAATCATCAACTTCAGCTTCGCGTCGGCGGTGAGGACAGGCAGATATCGGAGCGATCGGTCGTCGTCTCTGTACCCGAGGGCGGCAAAGGAGAAGTGCTGGTGGTCGCCAGCGAGCCCAACAAGCCGGTCGAGATCCTGCAGCAGTCGCAAGGCTCCGGGGTCGCCATGGCTCAGGTTGCGCCTGGTTCGCCTCCCGTTCAGGCCCAGGGTGTGGGCTCCGCGACAGCGGAACGCGCCGAGGCTTCTGATGCGGTAGCCGCGGCAGAGCCGGCGGCCGCGCAGTCGCTGCGCATCGGCGCGGTGGAGGCCGCGAATGGCCGGCTCTTTGCCCAGGGCACTGGTCCGAGCGGCTCCAAGGTCCGCATCTATCTCAATGACGCTCCTGTTGCGGAGGCCACCGTGGGGGACGACGGCAACTGGAGCCTGACAATCGAGCGCGGTATGACGCCCGGAAGCTATCGCGTGCGCATTGATCAGCTCGATGGCAAGGGGGAGGTCACCGCCCGCGCCGAGGTTCCCTTCGATTACAGTGAAACCGAGGTCGCGCAGGCACAGCAATCGGTACGCGTTTCGCCTCAGCCATCACCGCCGGCCGCTGCGGCTCGAGGCGAGCAGGCGGTGCAGGCAGCAGGCGCTCCGGCACCCGCAGCAGCACAAACCAAGGCTGCAACGAGGCCCGCCAGCGCGGCCGACGCCGTGGTGGCCAGTATCGATACGGTGGCTGTAAAGCGCGGCGACAGCTTGTGGCGGATCAGCCAGAACATATATGGCCAGGGTATCCGCTATTCCGTCATCTATGACGCCAACAGCGACCAGATCCGCGATCCCGATCTGATCTACCCCAATCAGGTCTTCGTGGTACCGTCGCCGAACTGAGGCCGAATGTCCGTTTCCGAATCAAGCCGCGCGGCTCTCCGCGCGGAGCAGGGTTTCATCGCGACGCTGTTCCGTCTGTGGCCCTTCATGTGGCCGCATGGGCGCGGTGATCTGAGGCGCCGGATCTGGATCGCCTTCGCGCTTCTCCTTGCAACCAAGATCATCACCGTGCTGGTTCCCTATGCCTTCAAATGGGCGACGGATGCGCTGGCGCTGATTGCGGAGGGCAAGGCGCCGCCCCTTGGCGACAGCTGGACCGCCTGGGCGCTGGCCACGCCTCTCATCATGGTGCTCGCCTATGGCCTCGGCCGTGTCGCCATGGTGCTGCTGGCGCAGGTACGCGACGGGCTTTTCGCGGCTGTGGCGCTGCATGCGGTGCGCCGCCTGTCGCTGAAGACCTTCGAGCACGTCCACGCGCTCTCGCTGCGCTACCACCTCGAGCGGCGCACCGGCGCGCTGTCGCGGGTGGTGGAACGGGGACGCGAGGCCATCGAGACGCTGGTCCGCATGGCCGTGCTGACCCTGCTGCCCACCATCGTGGAATTGATCCTGGTGTTCGGCATCCTGGGCTGGCAGTTCGACTGGCGCTATGTCGCCGTCGTCGGCCTCACCATCGCCGCCTATCTCGTGTTCACCTATAAGGCCAGCGAATGGCGCATCGCCATCCGCCGCGAGATGAACGAGCAGGACAATGACGCCAATGCCAAGGCGATCGATAGCCTGCTGAACTACGAGACCGTCAAATATTTCGGCAATGAGGCCCGGGAGGCCTCACGTTTCGACCGCGCCATGGCCGGATACGAGAAGTCGGCCGTCAAGACCTACACGTCGCTTGCCTGGCTCAACGCAGGCCAGGCGGTGATCTATACCATCGGGATGACGATTTGCATGGTCATGGTGGCCTCCGGCATTCGTGCCGGGACCAACACCGTGGGCGATTTCGTCTTCATCAATGCCATGCTGATCCAGCTCTATGTGCCGCTGAATTTCATGGGCACGCTCTACCGCGAGATCAAACAGGCCGTGACCGATATCGAGATGATGTTCGGCCTGCTGGAACGGGACCCGGAGATCAAGGACGCGCCCGACGCGACGCCGCTTGCCATCCGCGCGGGCACCATTCGCTTCGAGGACGTTCATTTTCACTACAACGCCTCGCGACCGATCCTGAAGGGCATCAGCTTCGAGGTTCCGGCCGGCCGCACGGTGGCCATCGTCGGGCCGTCGGGCGCGGGGAAATCGACCCTGTCGCGCCTGCTGTTCCGCTTTTACGATATTGCCCAGGGGCGCATCACCATCGATGGTCAGGACATCCGCACGGCCACGCAGGCCTCGCTGCGTCAGGCCATCGGCATGGTTCCGCAGGATACGGTGCTCTTCAACGACACCATCCGCTACAACATCCGCTACGGCCGCTGGGACGCCTCGGACGACGAGATCGAAGAAGCCGCGCGCAACGCCCAGATCGATCATTTCATCCGCGCGCTGCCGCAGGGCTATGAGGCGGAGGTGGGCGAGCGCGGCCTGAAGCTTTCGGGCGGCGAAAAGCAACGCGTCGCCATCGCCCGCACCATCCTGAAAAGCCCGCCGATCCTTATCCTCGACGAGGCGACATCGGCCCTCGACAGCCATACCGAAAAGGAGATCCAGGATGCGCTGGAGCGGGTCTCGCGGGGGCGCACGACATTGGTCATCGCCCATCGCTTGTCCACCGTCGTGACGGCGGATGAGATCATCGTGCTTGATGCCGGCACCATCGCCGAGCGAGGAACGCACGGCGAACTGCTGGCGCGTGGCGGGCTTTATGCCAGCCTGTGGAACAGGCAGCGCGAGGCTGACGAGGCGAGGGCACGCCTTGCCCAGATTGCCGAGGACGAGGCCGCACCCAACAGGCTGCCGCCGGAATTCGCCACCTCCGACTGACTAGACCTTCGCCGACTGCCCAAGACCCTGCGAAAGAGGTAATGCGTCCATACAAGCAAGCCCGGCACCTCGGTGAACTGACTGCACGAAAGCCCCCGCATGACCACGTTTGAGCGCGTTCATCACCCGGTGCTGATCCTTCTGGCGCTGGCGACAGGCGGTTTTGCCATCGGCACCACCGAGTTCGCCGCCATGGGGCTGCTTCCCTATTTCGCGACGGACCTCGGCCTCGACGAGCCCACGGCCGGCAACGTGATCAGCATCTATGCTCTCGGTGTCTGTCTCGGGGCCCCTCTCATCGCGGTGTTGGGCGCGCGGATGCCGCGCCGAACGCTCCTGGTCTGGCTGATGGGCTTCTTCGCCGTGGCAAACGGCTTCAGCGCCCTAGCACCGACCTATGAATGGATGCTCGTCTTCCGTTTTCTCAGCGGTCTGCCTCATGGCGCCTATTTCGGCGTCGCCATGCTTCTTGCAGCTTCCCTCGTGCCATCGAACCGAAGGGCACAAGCCATCTCCCGCGTCATCCTCGGGCTGACGGTGGCCACCATCATCGGTGTGCCATTGGCAAGCGCGATCGGGCAGAATTTCGGCTGGCGCTGGGGCTTTGTCATCGTCGCCGCGCTCGCCACCACGACGGCCGTGCTTGTTCATGTCCTTGCCCCGATACAGGCGGCGCCCCCGGGTGCCAGCCGCATCAAGGAAATCAGCGGCCTTGCCAATCGGCAGGTCTGGCTGCTGCTTGGGATTGGCGCCATCGGCTTCGGTGGTCTCTTCTGCGTCTACACCTATCTCGCTTCCACGATCCTGGAGGTGACACGCGCCGCACCCATCTTCGTGCCGTTGCTTCTTGGCGTCTTCGGCCTTGGCATGACCGTTGGCACCATCATCTGTGCCTGGGCGGCCGATCGTGCGCTCATGCCGACCATGGCCGCCATTTTGCTCGTCAACGCCGCGGCTTTGATGATCTATCCTGAGACTGTGGGAAACCTCTGGCTAATGGCGCCCGTGGTTTTCGTGATCGGATGCGGCGGAGGCCTGTCGACCGTGGTGCAGACGCGCCTGATGGACGTCGCCGGCGAATCCCAGACCCTGGTCGCGGCCCTCAACCACAGCGCCTTCAACGTGGCCAATGCCCTGGGCCCCTGGCTGGGAGGGCTCGCCATCGCCGCGGGTTGGGGGCTTCATTCCACCGGCTGGGTCGGAGCGGGTCTTGCGCTCGGCGGCTTCGCGATCTGGTGCGTTGCCATGCTCGACACGCGGGGTCGGGCGGCAAGGGTCACCGCCTGAACCTTCGTCCCCCGCGGCACAATCCCGCGACAGATGTTCCCTTTCCGCGATGTCCGGGTTATCAGCGTCGGGCAGCAACCAGCGAGCGAGAGCATATGTCGACCATCGATGACGTCATGGGATCCATCAAGGGAGCCATGTTCCCGATCCACCGCGAAGGCCGCATGTTCATCGGCATCGCCGCGGCGATCACCCTGGCCTTCGCGCTGTTCTCGACGACCCTGTTCTGGATCGGCCTGATCATCACCTGCTGGGTCGCCTTCTTCTTCCGCGATCCCAAGCGCATCGTGCCCATGCGGGCGGGGCTGGTGGTCTCTCCGGCCGATGGGAAGGTCGTGCTGGTGGATCGTGCGGTGCCGCCGGTGGAACTCGGCCTCGGCACGGCTCCCTTGCCGCGCGTGGCGATCTTCCTGTCCGTCTTCAACGTCCACATCAATCGCAGCCCCATCGCAGGCCGGATCGCCCGGATCGCCTATCGGCCTGGCAAATTCCTGAATGCGGATATGGACAAGGCCAGCGAGGACAATGAGCGCAACGGCCTGGCGATCGAGACACCCTACGGAATGATCGGTGTCGTGCAGATCGCGGGTCTCGTCGCGCGGCGCATTCTCTGCTTTTCCATCGAGGGCAGCCAGATCGCGACGGGCGAGCGCTTCGGTCTGATCCGCTTCGGCAGCCGGGTCGACCTCTACCTGCCGGAAGGCACCACTCCGCGCGTTGGTCTCGGTCAGCTGGCCTTCGGCGGAGAGACCATCATCGCTGATCTCGGCGACGGCAGCCCATCCACCACCTGGCGTAACGACTGAGGAGCAGGGGTGGACTAAGCCCTTGCGGGCGCTATGGTCTTAACCTCGCGTGCATGAGGTGTTTTTGATGCGATGGCTGTTCTCGCCCTTTGATCCCGATCCGGCAACGCCCCGGGTGAGGCGTTTTCGTCCGGTGCCGGTCCGCATCCTGATCCCGAACCTGATCACCCTGCTTGCCCTCTGCATCGGTCTGACCGCCATCCGAATGGCGATCGAGGGCCGCATCGAACTTGCGATCTATGCCATCGTCGTTGCCGCCGCGCTCGACGGCATCGACGGCCGGTTGGCGCGCGCGCTCAAGGCAACCTCCCGCTTCGGCGCCCATCTCGATAGCCTCGCTGATTTCGTCAATTTCGGCGTCGCGCCGGCCCTGCTGCTCTATGTCTGGGTACTTGGTGATGCGCGGTCCATCGGCTGGCTCGCCGCACTTGCCTTCGCGCTCTCCGCGGCGCTGCGCCTGGCGCGCTTCAATGCGGCGCTCGACGGGCCGGAGAGCCCGGCCTTCGCGCAGGATTATTTCGTTGGTGTTCCGGCGCCCGCCGGTGCTCTGGTTGTGCTTCTGCCTGTTTATCTGGCGCAGCTCGGCCTGCCGTCGCCGCCCTTTGGCGCCGCCTTTGCCATCGTCTTCTGCCTGGCTGTCGGCCTTCTCATGGTGAGCCGGATACCGACCTACTCCGGCAAGAAGGCGAGCCAAAGCATCGCGCGAGAATGGGTGGCTCCATTGTTCGTGGGCGCCATCATCGCGGTTGGCCTTCTGGTCAGTTACCCGTGGGAGGTCATGTCCCTCGTGACCATCGGGTATCTCATGCTCATTCCCTTCGCCTATATGCGTTACCATCGGCTGAAGGCAGCTCATGATGCGCGTGAGGCCGCCGGTTCCGAGCCTGAGCCTGCGCCTGTCCCAGAGGGTGAGCAGTTCTAGCCTTCGAGATAGCCGATGACATCGGTGCGCAAGCCCGCCTCGGCAAAGTGGTCCAGCGCGGCGGTGAGATAGGGCTCCCCCGACGCCACGCCGACGATCAGCACACCGTAAAGCCGCCCCCGCACGGTTTCTGCCGATCCTAACAGGATATTGGCATCCAGCCCGAGGTCCCGGGCAAGGCGCGTGATGACAGGTGTGGTGGCGGCTTCGCCCACAAAGGTCAGCCGCACGATAGCCTGCCCATTGCGGCAGGGCTCTGCTGTCAGTCTCGTGCGCAGGAAGTCCGGCAGGCTTGCGGAAAAGGCCGAACCGACCAGTGCCCGGGTTGCCTCCGAGGAAGGCTGCGTCAGCACATCGAAGGCGGGGCCCTGTTCGGCGATCCGGCCGCGCTCGAGCACGACGAGATCATGCGCGAGATCCTTGAGCGTAGCCGGGCTGCGGCTGGCCACCGCGATGGTCGTGCCGTTGGAGCGATTGATCTCGTCGAGCAGGGTGACGACCTCGGCTGTGCTTTCCTGATCCAGCACCGAAAAGGGCTCGTCCAGCAACAGAAGATCAGGTTCGGTTACGAGCGCCCTGACGATGGCCACCTTTTGACGTTCGCCGGCGGAAAGCTCGCGCGGAAAGCGCGTTTCAATATCGGTAAGCCCAAGACGTTCGAGGAGATTGCGGGCCCTGGAAGTGCCCTGCCACTGCGGCAGGTTGTGATTGTCGAGCGGAAGCAGGATGTTCTCAAGGACCGTCCGTGCCGCGCGCAGATCGATTGTCTGCGGAACAAAGGAAGCCTTGCTCGCTCCGACCGCAATGTTGCCGCTCGTCGGAAGGGTTCGCGCGGTGATGAGATCAAGGAAAGTGGTCTTGCCAGCCCCCGAAGCGCCCGCGATGCCAAGGATCGCCCCGGTGCGGATCTGAAGGTCTATGTCCTTCAGCGCAGCTACGGCATGGCCGCCACCGGATGGTAGATACTGCTTCGAAACACCGCTGAATGAGATCGCCGGCGATACGTTCAGGGCGGCTAGAGGGTCGGTGAGGGCGTTCATCACGGCTCTCCAATCGTCGGTCACGACGCTGCCGTGACGCTTTAGCGTTTGGTGACGCGGCGCAAGCTGAAGGATCAAATCACCGCGATCCGGCGTGTGTCCGGATAGTGGGAAATATGTTCGATATGCCGAACGCGTCAAGACAAAATTTATCCCACCTCTTCAGTGCGTCGTCTCCGGAACAACGTTTGGCGTGCCGCGTTGGCACCACGAGAACAGAGCACATCAAGCAGACGCCGAAACGGGAGAGGCTGAGAATATGCATCAAATGACCAGCGAACGTGAGGCTTGTCTGCAATCCTGCTTCGAATGCCTGACGGCCTGCGCCCGATGCTTGGATGCCTGCGCGGGAATGGAAGGTATGGCGGCCTGCATCCGCAATTGCCGCGACTGCATCGAGATGTGCGCAAACTGCCTCAAAGTCCTGCCGACTGAATCGCGTCTGATCAAGGAAACATGCCGTCTTTGCGCCATCGCTTGCGACGAGTGCGCCGACGAATGCGGAAGGCACGACCACGACCATTGCCGTGAGTGCGCCAAGGCCTGCCGCCGTTGCGCACAGGATTGCCGGGCGGTGGCATAACCATAAAAGGATAGAAAAATGGCACATGATCTAAAGGGAAAGAGAGTTGCTATCCTCGCCACCAACGGGTTCGAGCAGTCGGAACTGTTGGAGCCCCTGAAGGCGCTGAAACAAGCCAATGCGACCACCGAAGTGGTCTCCCTCGAGAAGGGGCAGATCAAGGGTTGGAACGAGAAGGATTGGGGCGACAGCGTCGACGTAGACAAGGTTATTTCGGAGGTTTCGGCCTCGGACTATGACGCAATCGTCCTCCCGGGCGGCCAGATCAACCCGGACGTCCTGCGCACGAGTGCCGAGATCGTGGACTTTGTCCGCCAGATCTACAAGGCGAAAAAGCCGATCGGCGCGATCTGCCACGGTCCCTGGGTGCTCATCGAAGCCGGAGTGGTCAAAGGTCTGGAAGCGACCTCTTACAAATCAATCAAGACCGACATGATCAATGCGGGGGCGAAATGGGTCGACCAGGAAGTGGTGGTCGATGATGGGATCATCACCAGCCGCAATCCGAATGATCTGCCCGCGTTCTGCGCGAAATTGATCGAGGAGATCGCCGAAGGCCGTCATCCTCAGCGCCAGGTGGCATAAAAATCTTTTCCTGACGGGAACAAAAGCGCTCCGATCACCGGGGCGCTTTTTGCATGTGACGAAACAGGATTCCAGAAGCTTGTCTGCGGAACTTCGCTGACAAAACCGGCGTTCGCTTCACCAGAACATCTCGTTCCGGGAGCATGGAAGATGGCAAGTCTGGAGCGGCGCACCGCCCGTGAATCAGAACGTGAGCAGCACCGGCCAAGTGTCGGCAAAGCAAAGGCGAAACATCCTCTGGAGGATTGGAGTCGGGACCAGCTTTACCGCCGGGCAGTGGAACTGGACATCGACGGCCGCTCGAAAATGACCAAAGCCCAGCTTCTCTATGCTCTGCGGGAACATTGATGGTCGATACCTCAACGTCGGATGCGGTGGAACTGGCGGCACGGGAAGCTGGCCTTATCATCGTGGGGCCTGACGATCTGACCTTTTCCAGGCGAAAGGCCGGCGAGGGTTTCATCTTCCTGCGGGCAGACGGTAAGCCTGTGAAGGACAAACGGTTGATCAAGCGCTTCCAGTCGCTTGCCATTCCGCCCGCCTATGAGGATGTGCGTCTCGCGCCCAATGCACGGGCACATCTGCAGGCGACGGGCCGTGATGCGGCTGGCCGGGTCCAATACCGCTACCATCCCAAGTGGGATCGTGTGCGCGAAAGCATGAAGGTTGAGCGACTTGACGCTTTGTTGCGCTCCCTGCCGGCCATACGCCGGCGCGTGAGCCAGGACCTCTCCCGGCGAACGCTGGACCGGCAGAAGGCTCTCGCCGCCGGTGTGGCCTTGCTCGATGCCACCCACATGCGCATTGGCTGCGACCGCTATGCCAAGGCCAACAAGAGCTTCGGTGTCTCGACGCTGATGAAGCATCATGTCGAGGTCGGCCGGAACCAGGTGGCTCTTCGCTTCCGGGGCAAGGGCGGCAAGGACATCTCATGTTGCGTGGAATCGCCCCGGCTTGCCCGCGCCTTGGCGCGCTTGATGGAACTGCCGGGCCGCCGGCTGCTGAAGTACCGCCGCCAGGGAAAAGCGGTCGGGGTGATTCGGGCTGAGGATATCAATGATTATCTGTCCGAGATCGCCGGCCGTCCGGTGACGGCCAAGGATCTGCGCGCGCTTGGCGCTTGTGCCGCCGCTGCCGAGAAAATGGTGAAGATCGATCCTGCCGAGAGCGAGAGCCAGCAGCGCCGCCAGATCGCCAGTGTGATGAAGGATGTTTCGGAGCGCCTTGCGAACACGCCGGCGATCGTGCGCAAAAGTTATGTTCATGCCGTGGTGGTCGACGGCTTCGTCTCCGGCGATCTGCAGGAGGCCTATGATAGCGCCAGGGCCCGATCCGGCGTCCGCCGGGTGGAGAAGGCGCTGAAGGTGCTGGTGGACCAGCACAAGGCGTCACTGCTGTACTCGTCGTGACGCGTGATGAACGTCAGGCCGGCGCGTTATTGGCAACCAAACGGGCTTCTGCGCGTTGACCTTCTTGAAAAGGTAGCTGTTTTCGGAGGCCTGAGATGGGTATCGAAGTCGGGCTGATAGGCCTGATCATCCTCGCGTTTGATATCTACGCGATCATTCGCATTCTTGGTTCTGCGGCATCGACCTTGGCCAAGATTGTCTGGATCCTGGTGATCCTCGTGATGCCGCTGGTGGGCCTGATCCTATGGGCGCTGTTCGGCCCCTCCGGCCGCGGGGTCGCCCGAATTTAAGACGGCATAGATGTCGCCGGAATTGGCTTGGTGGGGCAGCCCGCCGAGCCAATTTCTCATGGCTCCGCCATCAATGGGTTCCGCAAACTCCATCCGGTGGTTTTCCCCAAGCGCCGCGTTGAAACGATAAGAGCCAAGATCCATCAGCCGGGCAAGGCAGGCTTCCGCGACATCGCGCTGGATGGTGGTGAATTCAAAGGAGAGGGCAGGGACCGGCGTTTTCAGCCCAGCCAGCACTTCCGCTTCAAATCCCTCCACATCGATCTTGATGAAACCCGGGCAGCCCTCGCGGGCGATCAGGCTATCAAGCGTCAGAAGCGGCACTGATTGCTGCCTGTCCCATTTTTGATCGTGCCAGCCGGGTGCTTCGCCCGCTGCCGCGATGAAGGCTGCGGAGCCCGTCGAGATTGTCGGGTTCGACAGATTGATATGCAGGTCCAGCAGACCTTCCGCACGCCCGATCGCGGCCTGGATCACCGTCACGTTCCGGCGCCATCCATAGGCGAGGCGAAGAAAGGCCGCGGCAGCGGGCTGCGGCTCCACCGCGATCACGCGAGCGCCAAGCCGCCGGAAGGAGGCGATGCGGTCGCCGACATGGGAGCCGATGTCGAAGACGAGTGCGCCTGGTGAAATGAAGCGGCGGTAGAGAGCGTCCATTCGCGCGGAGCGGTCGCGGTCGCCGTAGTAGATGCGGCAGGATCGGGCGATCCCGCGGGCTGCTTTCAGATGATCGGCCAAGCTCATGCCGCTTGTGACGCCGCGACCTCAGGAGCCATGCGGCTCAGGCCCATGATTTCGACAGGCCTGGCCAGCTCTTCGGGAATGGCGCAGACGGCATGCTGTTGGCACCACGTGCCAAAGGCCGGCTTGGAGGAGACGACGGTAAAGGGCACCGCGAGCAGGAACGACAACAGCACCGGCGCGGCCCAGGGCAGGGTCGCAGGGGCCGCGTAACCGATGGCGCCCAGCAATGCCAGGCCCGCGAGCGTCTGCGGCCACAGACCGGAGAAGGCGCTTGACCAGGGGATGCTGTGATCGTCCCGGTCCTGGGCATCCCACACGACGGTCTTGCCAAAGCAGAGGCCGATCATGAAAAGCGCCACGCTCATGGACACGATGGGCGCAAGGAGCATGGCGAACACGAACTCAGCGATCGCGCCCCCGGTAATCCGCAGCGTCCCGCCATAACGCTGCCGCTCGTGGGCATTCAGCAGAACATCAGCAAGTCCGGCTAACTTGGGAGCCAGACTCATGAAATACATGCCGATGAAGAGGGCGAGGCCGATCTCGACGGGAAAGGGTTCATTGCTGACCGTCACCTCATAGGCTTTGGCGGCTCCGAGTGCGATGAAGCTCATCCATGCGGCGGCACCAACATACATCAGGATCGCCAAAACGATCTGAACACGGCTGGTGGGCCTGAGGCCGGGAAGACCAAGCAGCTTGAAGTACTGCATGTTGCCCTGGCACCAGCGCAGGTTCCGCTTGTTGAAATCGATGAGCGTCGGCGGGTTGTCCTCCCAGCTGCCGCCTTCCTCCGGCAGCACCCAGACCTCATAGCCGGCCCTGCGCATGAGCACGGCCTCGATCTGGTCATGGCTCAGCACATAGCCACCCAAGGGAGGCGAGCCGGGAAGGATAGGCAGATCACAATGATCGGCGAACGGCCGGACACGGATGAGGGCGTTGTGTCCCCAATAGGGCCCGCAATCGCCCTGCCACCAGGCGCTTCCCATGGTGTAGGAGCGCATGCCATGCCGCATGCCGAACTGGAACATCCGAGCAAAGCCGCTGCGGGCCGGTGTGCCGACCACCAGGCTTTGCAGGATGCCGATCCTGGGATTCGTCTCGCAGATCCGCACCAGGCGCAGGACCGCGTCGCCTGACATCAGGCTGTCGGAATCCAAAGGCAACATGAAGTCGTAGGCACCGCCCCAGCGCTCGCAGAAGTCGCGGATGTTGCCGGCCTTGTAGCCGATGTTGATGCTGCGCCTGCGATAGATGAAGCGATCGCGGCCGAACTCCACGGCAAGGAGGGAACATTGATGTTCCTCTTCAGCAGCGATCTCCGCGTCCGACGTATCGGATAGAACGAAGTAGTCGAAATACGAGCCCTGGCCGGTGGCATCGAGGCTCTTTTTGACGATCCGCAGCCTCTCGAGCGCCCGGGCAGGCGGCTCGTTGCGCAGGGTCATCAGAATGGCGGTTCGGCTCGTGACGGGAGCTTGTCCCTGCACATGCGCAAGATAGGGTGCCACATGCCGAAGCGGATCAGCCGTCAGGCGCGTGAGAGTGAGCCCGATGACGGCGTTCCAGAACCCAAGGATCGTCCATGGGGCGGACAATGCGAAGGCGATGAGGAGGCCTATATCGAGCAAGGACCACCCAGCGAAGCCGAGCACCTTGACAAGGCCGAGCAGTAGGACGGCAAAGCTGGTGGATATCAATGCCAGCATAACGATGCGGCGACGCAAGAAGGTGGATGCCTTGGCGTCGCCCTCCTGCCTGCCAGCTTCCAGGCGTGCGGGAAGATCAAGAACCAAATGGTCACCGTCGTCGTTCATTCCGTGCTCCGAAGAAAAAGCTCGTCCTGAGCGTTAAGGCCGCTAACTAAGTGCCCACTGCCCAGTTCCAACATGGATATGCCCGAGATGCCCGAATTGGATGCGCAAAGTCGCGCCTTGTTTTATGTCGCACCGCACACTGCCGAACTACGCAGCACGACTTTGCCGAAAGTAGGGCCGAACAACGCACTGATACGAACCCTTTTTTCCGGAATCAGCCGCGGCACTGAAAGACTGGTCTTCGAAGGGCGGTTGCCGGAAAGCGAATGGAGCCGAATGCGGGTCTCGGGGCAGGAGGGCGTTTTTCCCTTTCCGGTGAAGTACGGCTACGCCGTGGTGGGAGAGGTGGAGGACGGTCCCGATGATCTCTTGGGCCAGAAAGTCTTCGTGCTTCATCCCCATGAAGAGCGCTTCGTTGCTGATATCCAACGCCTCATGCCCTTGCCGGAAGGGCTGCCCCCGCGCCGCGCGGTTCTCGGTGCCAATATGGAAACGGCGCTGAATGCGCTGTGGGATTCGGGCGCGGGACCGGCCGACCGTATTGTCGTGGTCGGCGGAGGTCTGGTCGGCCTTTTGGTGGCCGCGCTCGCCGCGCGCCTGCCCGGCGCCGAGGTGACCGTGGTGGATGTGGCGGATCGCGCCAGGGCGGCGCACGCCATGGGCGCCGAGTTTCATTGGGTGAACGATGCGCCCGACGAGGCTGACGTGGTCTTTCACTGCAGCGCCAGCGAAGCCGGCCTCTGTCAGGCTATCGACATCGCCGGAACCGAGGGCACCATCGTTGAAATGAGCTGGTACGGCGACAGGCAGGTATCCCTGCCGCTCGGCGGCCCGTTTCACGCCCGCCGGTTAAGGCTCATCTCATCGCAGGTCGGCATGGTTGCCCCCTCCCGCCGTCCGCGCTGGACCAACGCGCGGCGCTTGTCGGCGGCCTTGCGGCTTCTGATCGACGACCGTTTTGACGCGCTCATTTCGCAGGAGATCGCCTTTTCCGACCTGCCGCCGTCCCTGGGCAGCGTGCTTGCGCGGGAGGCGGAAGGCATTGCAACCGTTGTTCGCTATGACTAGCGGGAATGCGTTCTGATCTTCATCATACCGCCCCAGCTTCTTTTTTCTCCAGCTCGAGCGAGGTCCTATGTACGCCGTCGAAGTGCGTGACCACATCATGATTGCTCACAGTCTGAAGGGCGAATTGTTCGGCCCGGGGCAGAAGCTCCATGGCGCGACCTTCGTGGTCGATGTCGCCTTCTTCGCCGAGAGGTTGGTGCCGGAGAACGTCGTAGTCGACATCGCACGCGTGCACGAGGCACTGAAGGCGATCCTGGGGCCGCTCAACTACGCCAACCTCGATGAATTGCCGGATCTTAAAGGCCAGGTCACGACAACCGAGTTCCTGTCGCGCTACATCTTCGACCAAATGGCGGAAGCGGTGCGCGGCGGCGGTTTTGGCCCCGGCTCCGAAAACGTGAGGAAAATCCGCGTCACCCTGCACGAAAGCCATGTCGCTCGTGCCTGGTATGAGGCGGAGATCACCGGTGCCTGACGTCGCCTTTGCAGTCCCGGGAGATCTGAATGCGCCGACGGGTGGTTACGCCTATGATCGCAGGATTATCGCGGAACTGACGAGGTTGGGATGGAATGTTAGGCTCCTGGCCTTGCCGGGCGACTTTCCGGAACCGTCGGAAGCCAGTGTCGCTGCCACGCTCAAAACATTCGCGGACGTTCCGCCAGCGGTGCCGATCCTGGTGGATGGTCTGGCGTTCGGCGCCATGCCGGCGGAGGCCCTGCGCGAGGCAGAGCGGACGTTCACCGCGCTGGTGCACCATCCGCTCGGCCTCGAAACCGGCCTCACGGTGGAACGATCCAGGCAGCTTCTCGTCACTGAGAAAGCTGCCCTGACGCAGGCCGCCGCCATCATCGTGACAAGCCGTGCGACGGCCGAGATTCTGGCGGCCGATTTCGGAGCGGCTTCCGAAAGGATCACCGTGGCGGTTCCCGGAGTTGAGCGCAGCGCACGCGCGGCGGGCAGTTCCTCCGGAAATCCGCCTCGTCTTCTGGCGGTTGGCTCTCTCATACCGCGCAAGGGCTATGATGTTCTGGTCGAGGCCTTGAGACAGACTGGCGACTTGCCGTGGACGTGCCGCATCGCGGGGGCAGCGGACCGCGCTCCCGAAACGGCAAACCAAATCACGCGGCAGATTGAAGAAGCGGGTCTCGGCGGCCGGATCACTCTGGTGGGGGCTCTTTCCGATCAGGAGATCGCCG
Organism: Agaricicola taiwanensis; assembly: GCF_014635245.1. Taxonomy (GTDB): domain Bacteria; phylum Pseudomonadota; class Alphaproteobacteria; order Rhizobiales; family Methylopilaceae; genus Agaricicola; species Agaricicola taiwanensis. The sequence goes on from NZ_BMCP01000001.1 coordinate 1,455,803, forward strand.
ACGAATATGTCTCGGCTGACATTTTCGTGCTGGCTTCTCATTTTGAGGGATACGGCATGGTATTCACCGAGGCGCTTGCGCGGGGGTTGCCCATCGTCGCTTGCGCGGGTGGCGCGACCGCCCAGACCGTGCCCGCTGACGCCGGCATTCTTGTCGGGCCGGGCGATGCGACGGGCTTTTCGCTTGCCTTGCGGCGCCTTTTGACCGATCCGAAGGAGCGGCGCCGGCTGGCGGATGCCGCCTGGGCACATGCATCGGGCCTTCCCACATGGCAGGAAGCGGCGTTACGCGTTTCAAAGGTTCTGGAGACCCTGTCTTGAGTTTTTCGTCCTCCTGGCTTGCCCTACGTGAACCCGCGGACCTGAAGGCACGCGCACCGGAACTGCTGCAGGTGCTGGAAGGCTTTTTCTCGAGCCGCGACTATGCCGATATTGTCGATCTTGGATCAGGAACCGGCTCGACGCTGCGCGCCCTGCAGGACATTCTGCCGAAGCGGCAGAGCTGGCGTTTGATCGATAATGATCCGGACCTGCTGGCTGCGGCAGGCGATGAACTGGCGGCTTGGGCCGACAGTGCCGGTGTCCATGGCGATGCGCTGCTTCTGGAAAAGGCCGGAAGGTCTATTCGCGTGCGCTTCATCGAAGCGGATCTTGCTGCCGACCCCACGCCTTGGGAGGCTCCGCACCCTGACCTCGTAACGGCATCGGCGCTTTTCGATCTCGTTTCTGCCGAATGGATCGATCGTTTTGCCAAGGCCGTGGTCACAGCCCGCGTACCCGTCTACGCCAGCCTGAATTACGATGGCCGAGCCATCTGGGAGCCGGCCCATCCCGCCGACGAGGACATCCTGGGGTGCTTCAACCGCCATCAGGGCAGTGACAAGGGTTTTGGACCGGCCAGCGGTCCTCAAGCGGCGGAGCGGCTCACGTCCCGTCTTTCGGCACAGGGATTTCACGTCAAGACCGCGAGCAGCCCATGGCTCTTGACTGACGATGCGCGTCCACTGGCTGACGAACTGAACCGCGGCGTTGCCAATGCGATACACGAGATCGGCGAGATCGACGGATCGGTGGTGGAAGATTGGCTCCAGGCCCGGTTGCAGGGCGATGAAACCCGCATCGGTCACACCGACGTGCTGGGCCTGCCGGGCTGAACAAACGACGCGATGTGCTAGGCCCAGCCCTCGGGTGCCATCCGCTGCAGCACACCGTCCTTGCGGATAAAGTAATGGTACAGCGCGGCGGCGATGTGAACGGCCGCAAGACCGGCGATGATGAAGCCCAGGGTCTCGTGCAGGTCGAAGAGGCGATCCGCCAGTTCCTCGTTCTTATCGATAAGCGGCGGGACTTCGATCAGCCAGAACAGATTGAGTGGCGCGCCGAAGGCGGAATTGGCGATCAGGCCGATGATGGGCTGCGCAAAGAGTGCCAGATACAGTAGCCCGTGCACTGCGTGGGAAGCGGCGATCTGCCAGCGTTCTATGGTTGGTTCGGACGGGGGCACGCCGGCGATGAGGCGATTGGCCAGTCTGGCGATCATCAGCAGGAGCAGGGTGAAGCCAAGCGACTTGTGAAGATCGTAAGCCGTGTTCTGCACCGCGCCTTCAGGAAAGCTGCCGAGCAGCAAGCCAAGAACGATCAGGACGATGACGAGGACAGCGACGAGCCAGTGCAGCAATTTCGCCAGGGGTGGGTAAGACATCCTCGCCGAGCGCATATCGTTCTCCATCATGGAATTGTTCCAGACTGCGGAATCTTTCCCCTTCACGCAAGCGTCAGGGAACAGATGAGGGCGGCTCGCGATTGTCATTTGCGGCGTAGCAGCCCATATCTGGCGGGATGATCCAACCCTTGACGACAGACGTAACAGCTTTGTTCGACGCGGCGATGCCCTTCCTTTCCGCAGGAGCAGCCCGTTTGAGAGGAGTTGAGCTCTGATGCTGACCAGCACACCGTCGCGCTCGCCCGCCTTCAGCCTCTTCGGTGATCCCCATCAAACGCGAGTGGAACGCGCCATCGCGGAGTTCCGATCCGGTCGCCCGGTTCTGTTTTCCGGCGGTGTGCGGTCCGTCCTTGCCATGCCCACGGAGGCCGTTGACGGTCCGGCCGGGGACATGATGCTGGAGTGGGCGGTGCGCGGCGCCTATCTGGTTCTGACCCGGCCTCGCCTGCATCATCTGGGCGTGGCCAATGGCGTGGGGCCGCGGCGGTTTCCGCTCCCGATGCTGGATCGCAATCTGATCGACCGCTTGAGTCGGCAGACCGACGCCGCCATGACCGACGCCGCCATGACCGACACCGGCGAGAGCGTCTCGCCGGTGGAAGAGGCGGCCCTCGAACTGGCACAGCTTGCCTATCTCATTCCTTCGGTCATCGCGGTTGAGGCGCAAGATCCCGCGCGGCTCGTGGAAGCCGGCGCCCTCGAGGTTGAGGCGACCGCGATCTTTAACTTCCGCGATATCGCCGCCCGGCAGATGCGCATCGTGTCCCGTTCTCCGGTGCCGCTGGCGGAAGCCCGCGACAGTGAGTTCGTCGTGTTCCGGGGCGGCGAGGGCATGCGCGATCAGGTCGCGATCGTGGTCGGTGATCCGGATCTTTCAAAGCCCGTTCTGACGCGGGTTCATTCGGCCTGCCTCACCGGCGACCTCTTCGGCTCCCTCAAATGCGACTGCGGCGATCAGCTGCGCGGCGGCGTCAAGCGGATGGCTGAAAGCGGCGGCGGCATTATGCTCTATCTTGATCAGGAGGGTCGGGGATCCGGCATCGCCAACAAGATGCGCGCTTACAAGCTGCAGTGCGATGGACTGGACACCTATCAGGCCGACAGCGTTCTGGGGCTGGACCTCGACAGCCGTCATTTCGCCATGGCTGGCACCATGCTCCGGCTTCTGGGCGTGGCGCGGGTGCACCTTCTCACCAACAATCCAGAGAAGATCGCCGCGCTTAAGGCCGCAGGCATCGATGTCGTCCAGGACCTGCGGATGTTCGGCCGCCCCACGGAAGAAAACGTCCGGTACCTGCAGGCCAAGCGGGATCGCGCCGGACACCGCATCGGTATTGAGGCCCTGTTCGGCGAACCCGCCGCGGAATAGCCATGGCGCTTGGATTCAGGCTGCCTTTCCGCTTCTCTCTCGAGCAGATTGTCACGCTGGCGCGGCGTGAGCTCATTCTCATCGCGACACTGCTGCTGATCGCCGGCGGCTTCTGGACCTTTCTCTCGATCGCCGACGAGGTTCGCGAGGGCGAGACGTCCGCCTTCGACCAATGGGTACTGCTGGCCCTGCGGGACCCCACCAATCATACCGATCCGCGGGGGCCCGTCTGGATGCAGGAAATGGCGCGGGACATCACCGCCCTGGGCGGCATCCCTGTGCTCACCATGGTGACGCTCGTCGTGATCGGCTATCTCCTGATGAGCCGCAAGCGCGGCGCATCATTGCTGGTCGCGGTGTCCGTGTTTGGCGGGATGGCGCTGTCGAGCCTCCTGAAAATCGGGTTCGATCGGCCCCGTCCCGATCTCGTGCCTCATGAGGTGCACGTCTACACGCTGAGTTTTCCCAGCGGCCACGCCATGCTTGCCGCCGTCACCTACCTGACGCTTGGCGTGCTGCTGACCCGCGTCTCGCCACGGACGCGGCTGCGGGCCTATATTCTCGCCATCGCCGTTCTGCTGACGGTGATGATCGGCTGCAGCCGGCTTTATCTCGGCGTGCATTGGCCAACGGACGTCCTGGCGGGCTGGTCCATCGGCGCCGCATGGGCTCTGGCCTGCTGGGTGGTGGCGCTTTGGCTGCAGCGTCGGGGTGCCGTTGAACAGGCAGATCAAACCACGCCCGAGCCCACACCTTCCTGAGGTGTGCGGGAGAATCCGAAGCCGTCAGCTGCGTTCGCGCACCGCCAGGAACTTCAACGATGGAAAATCCTTGATCGCCTGATCCAACGCCCAGGCATTGCGCGCCAGGAATACGAGGGCACCGTCGCGGTCCTCGCCGCAGGACGAACGGTTGAGGTCAAGGAAGCGCGTCACGTCCGCCTTGTCGCCGGCCACCCAGCGCGCCGTGACGTAGGGCGCCGTCTCATAGCGCACCGGTACGCCATATTCGCCCACAAGACGGGAGGCCAGCACATCGAGCTGCAGGGGCCCCACGACGCCAACGATCGGCTGAGAGCCGAGCATGGGCTTGAAAACCTGCGTGACGCCTTCCTCGGCCATATCGTTCAGGGCCTTCTGAAGCTGCTTGGCCTTCATCGGATCGTCGAGCATTACGCGGCGAAGCATCTCAGGCGCGAAACTCGGAATGCCCTCGAAGGTCAGCTTCTCGCCTTCCGTCAGCGTATCGCCGACACGGAGCGTACCGTGATTGGGAACGCCGATGATGTCTCCCGCCACCGCCTCATCAACCGTTTCACGCTCCTGCGCGAAGAAGAAGATCGGCGCGGCGATGGTCATCATCTTGCCCTCGCGCGCGTTGAACAGCTTCATGCCGCGTTTGAACCGACCGGAGCAGAGGCGCAGGAAGGCCACCCGGTCGCGGTGATTGGGGTCCATGTTGGCCTGGACCTTGAAGACGAAACCGGACACCGCACTTTCGTCAGCCGTCACGGTGCGGGTGGTGGCGGCGCGGGGCAGGGGCCCCGGCGCCCAGTCCCCCAGACCCTGGAGGAGCTGCGCCACGGAAAACTCCTTCAAGGCTGAGCCGAAGAACACCGGCGACAGATGACCTTCGCGGAAGGAGTCCAGATCGAAGGCGGGCAACAGCCCACTCGCAAGTTCCAATCCCTCGAGCGCCGGCTCCAGGATGCGGTCTTCGATACCGGTCTTCGCACCGATCTCGCTGACGTCGTCGAAGGCGATCGGCTGGCCCTGTGTTCCGCCGCGTCCACCTTCCGGCATCAGCACCTGCTTGCGAGTGATGTCGATGACGCCGCGGAAGTCGGTGCCCATGCCGATAGGCCAGGTCACCGGTGTCAGGTCGAGCGCGAGACCGGAGGAGATGGCATCCATCAGCTCCAGCGGATCCAGGCCCTCGCGGTCGATCTTGTTGATATAGGTGATGATGGGGATATCGCGCAGGCGGCAGACCTCGAAGAGCTTGCGGGTCTGCGCCTCGATGCCCTTGGCGGCGTCGATCACCATGACGGCGGCGTCGACGGCCGAAAGCGTGCGATAGGTGTCTTCGGAAAAATCGGAGTGGCCGGGCGTATCGAGCAGATTGAAAACGACACCGTCCCGCTCGAAGGTCATGACCGATGAGGTGACGGAGATGCCGCGCTTCTGCTCGATCTCCATCCAGTCCGACCGCGTGCGCCGGCGCTCGCCGCGTGCCCTGACGTGCCCGGCCAGATGAATGGCGCCGGAGGCAAGCAGCAGCTTTTCCGTCAGCGTCGTCTTACCGGCATCAGGATGCGAAATGATCGCAAAGGTGCGGCGCGAGGCGTAGTTGGTATTAAGCTTGGAGGTGGGCAGATCGGTCATGGTCATGGCGCGCTCCCTTAAAGCATTTTGAGCCTCAGGGAAATGAGCAGTCGGGCTCGCGGGCAACCGCGCAGGCTTGCAGCGCGTGAAGTTACGGGCAAGGCTTGCCGCAACTCCCGCGTCAACAGGGGCAACCGAGGAAAGAAGTCTGATGTATCCTGATCGCATGATGCCGACGCTGCACGATCTGCTGGCCTCTGTTGGCTGGGAGGATGCGCCCGTAGAGCGCCTGGAAGTCACCGACAACGGCCTCGCATTGGCGACGCCCTGGCCGGTGACCGCAAATGCACTGGCCGTTCTAGCCGCAGTGGGGCTCGCGAGCTCGTGCCTGCGGGAACAGCGTGGTGGCGGGCAGACGGCCGTACGGCTCGACACGCGGCAGGCAGGGCTCGCCATGGCGAATTCAAGTTATCTGACGGTGGATGGCACAGCGGCTAAGTTCCGAGATCCCTTCACCGGCATCTATGAAGCGGCGGACGACCGCCACGTTTTCCTCCATGGCAATTTCCCGCACCTCCGCGAAGGACTGATGCGGATGCTCGGTGCCACCGATCTTGAAGGAGTGAGAGCCCGTGCGCGCGAACGCGATGCCTTTGGAATAGAAGCCGATGCCATTGCCGGTAACTGGTGTGCCGGCGTCGTCCGGAGCCGTGCGGAATGGCTCGGGACCTTGCAGGCGGCGGCCGTGCGGGCATTGCCGCTCCTGGAGATCAGGCGGATCGGGGACGCGCCACCACGCAGAATGCCCGCGGGCGAAGGGCCGCTCGGCGGGTTGCGGATGCTCGATCTGTCGCGTGTCATCGCCGGCCCCATGGCAGGCCGCACCTTCGCCGAGCATGGCGGAGAGGTTCTCCTCGTGTCAGGTCCTCAGCTGCCCTTTATCCAGTCGCTCGTGATCGACACCGGGTTCGGAAAGCGGTCGGCCACCATCGATCTCTCGCAGGCATCAGGACGCAGCACCTTCAGCAATCTCCTTGCCTCGGCCGATGTCTTGATGGACGCCTATCGTCCGGGCGCGCTGGCCGCAAAGGGCTATTCGCCCGATGAATTGGCAGCCTCGCGGCCGGGCATCATCCATGTTGACCTCACGGCTTTTTCCCGGGCCGGTCCCTGGCGCATGCGGCGCGGCTACGACAGTCTGGTGCAGGCTACATCAGGCATGTGCTGGCGGGACGATGGCTCTCCGCCGAAGAACCTGCCGTGCCAGCCGCTTGACTATCTGAGCGGTTATCTCGCAGCCTTCGGCATCATGCTCTGCCTTCTCAGGCAGATGGATGAGGGCGGGACCTGGTCCGTGGCGCTCTCGCTTGCTCGCACGGCGGAATGGATGTGGGACACCTATGAGGCACTCGGCCAGGAGCAGGGTTTTCCGGCACAAAATCCCGCCAGTGGCGAGGTGGCGGATCTCCGGCAGGACTATGCCACAGCCTTCGGCGTGGTCGGTGCGCTGAAGCCGCCGCTGCAGGATGCGGCTTGGCGCTGGGCAAGACCACCGGTGCCGCTTGGAAATGACGCACCGGTGTGGTGAGGCGCCCTATCGTGCGGGGCCGGCTACAATTCCCTCAGCCGTCAGCTGCGCGATCTCTTCCGCGCTGCGACCAAGCTCGGCAAGAACCGCCGCGGTGTCCCCGCCCAGCTGTGGCGCTGCTTTCGTGTAGGAAAGCGGAGAGGCCGACATCAGGATCGGCGTCCGCACGGAGGGCACCGTCCCGTCGTCGGCGGGAAGGTCCATACGCATGCCCCGGTGAAGAACCTGCGGGTCGGCGAAGACATCGGCAACCGTGTTGATCGGCCCTGCCGGCACTCCTTCCGCCTCCAGCCGCGCAAGCAGATCGTCACGTGTGAAGTTGGCCGTCAGCGCCGTGATGAGCGGCACAAGCGTCTCGCGATGGGTCACGCGGGAAGGATTGGTGGCGTAGCTTGAGTGGTCGGCCAGCTCTGGTGCGCCAAGAACAGTGACGAAGCGGCGGAACTGCCCGTCGTTGCCCACCGCGGCGATGAAGTGGCCGTCAGAGGTGGGGAAGACCTGATAGGGCACGATGCTGGGGTGCGCGTTGCCGAGACGACGAGGCGCCGTGCCGGACACGAGATAATTCAGGGCCTGATTGCCGAGCACACCTGTCAGCGTGTCGAGCAGTGCCATGTCGATGTGCTGACCTTCGCCCGTTTTGTCACGATGGGCGAGGGCCGCCTGGATGGCGACGACGCTATAGACGCCGGTGAAGATGTCCACGAAGGCAACGCCCATCTTCTGCGGCTCGCGGTCGGGTTCCCCGGTCAGGTCCATGATGCCGCCCATGCCCTGGATCATGATGTCGTACCCGGCGCGATGCGCATAGGGACCGGTCTGGCCGAAGCCGGTGACGGAGCAATAGATCAGGCGTGGGTTGAGCGCGCGAAGGGATCGGTGGTCGAGGCCGAACTTCTCCAACCCGCCGACCTTGAAGTTCTCGATGACGACGTCGGCCTTGGCGGCCAGGTCCCGGACGATCTGCTGGCCCCCGGGCTTGGAGAAATCAATCGCGATCGAACGTTTGCCGCGATTGCACGCGTGAAAATAGGCGGCGCTTTCCGGCCCTTCGGGTCCTTCGACGAAGGGCGGCCCCCAGCCGCGGGTATCATCCCCGTTCGGGCTCTCGACTTTGATGACGTCGGCCCCGAGATCCGCCAGGATCTGACCTGCCCAGGGCCCCGCGAGAATGCGGGCAATTTCCAGAACGCGCAGGCCTTCAAGCGGTGCAGGCATAAACTTTCTCCGAGCTGGCCCGAGAAAGCATTTTCAGAAGAGACAAACAACCGCCAGATCAGTTATCTCGTGAACAAGATTGGGACGATGAATGGCTTATTTGCCATGCCGCTCTCGGGCGGCGGCGCCGGCAGAGGGTTGGCGCGACGAACCATATCCAGAGCAGCTCGGTCGAGTATGGGATTGCCTGAAGCAGCCTGGGAAGATCGAATGTTTCCATTCGCGTCGATGACCAATTGCACCCTCACGGTTCCCACTCCTGTCCCCGCGCGCCTGAAGCGTCGGATCTTGGCACTCACCCGGTTCTGCCAGGCCGCCAAAGCATTTGCGTTCGACGCGGAAGTGCTCGCTTCCGCTGCCGCGGACCGTTCGGCTCGGGGTGCATTGGTTGCCGACCGCTGGCTGGAGACCTCAGACTTCGGCTTTGTGACGACCTTCTTCCGCTTGGGCCGTTCCTTCTTGAGTTCCTCGGGCTTTGTCTTTTCCTCGGGTTTCGCATCAGGCTGTTTTGGCCTTGCGACGGGAAGAACAGCCTCCGGCTTCACAGGAACGACTTCCGGCTCTGGCATCTCGATGATGGGTTCAGGCAGCGGCTGCAACGGCGGTGGTTCGAGAGGTTCAAGAACCTCAGGTTCCGGCTCAGCATCAGGAGTCGGCTCTTCGAGCTGCTGCTCGGCCGCTATATCGGCCGGCTCCGCCAGTTCCGGCGCGTCGATCGATGTGGTAAGCGGCGCAAGCTCGATCATGATGGCCGTTTCAGGCGCTCCGCCGGCTTCCGGCTCGTCGCGGAAAGCCATGACCGCGGCGGCGATGCCAAGGTGCGCGGCGACCACGACGGCTGCCGCGCCACCCCACAGGCCAAGGTCGCGCGTCAGGCCGTTCTCATGCCGATACGGGATCACAAGGCTCATGGTTGCGTCGTGGTCTCACCGATGGGAGCGACCTGCTCAAGCGCCACCAGCGCGACCTTGAGATAGCCGGTGCGGCGCAGCTCGTTCATCACTTCCATGAGTTCGCCGTAAGGCACGGTCTTGTCGGCGCGCAGGAAGATGCGCTGCTCCTTGTCGCCATTGGTTTGCGCGTCGAGGGTGGCACCAAGGGCATCGCGCGAGATCGTGTCGTTGCCGAGGTTGAGCGACAGGTCCGGCTGGACCGTGACGAAGAGAGGCTTGTCCGGCCGCTGCTGCGGCTCCACGGCGGCCGCCGGCAGATCGACATTGACATCGACCGTTGCCAGGGGGGCTGCCACCATGAAGATGATGAGCAGCACCAGCATGACGTCGATGAACGGCGTGACGTTGATCTCGTGGTTCTCGACCAGATCGTCGTCGGTTTCAGTCAGCTTCACTCCCATGGCGGATCACTCGGCGGCTGCGAGATGGCGGCCGTGGCGCATCCGGTCAAGGTCGCGCGACACATGCTTCATGATTTCCGCTGAAGCATCCGCGAGGAGAGCGCGGTAACCGGAGATGGAGCGCGTGAACACGTTGTAGATCACCACTGCGGGGATGGCGGCCACAAGGCCGATGGCCGTGGCAAGCAAAGCCTCGGCGATGCCGGGCGCCACGACGGCAAGATTGGTGGTCTGGGATTCGGCGATGCCGATGAAGGAATTCATTATGCCCCAGACCGTGCCGAAGAGGCCCACGAAAGGCGCGGTGGAGCCGATGGTGGCAAGCATTCCCATGCCCCGGGTCATGCGGCGCGACGCGCCGGCCTCGGTACGGGTCAGCGAGGCGACAACGCGCTCCTTGATGCCGTCGGCGGGAAGCCCTTCCGAGCGGTCGACTTCATGTGCGGCGACCCGCACGAGGTCGCGCCCGAAGCCACGAAGTTTGCCCGCACCGGCGACGTCATAGAGGGAAGGTGCTTTCACCAGTGCGTTGGTGACGCGCCGGACGGCGGCTTTCGCGGCGGCGATCTCGATGGTTTTGGCGAGCCAGATGGTCCAGGTCACAAGGGAGGCGAAGGCAAGCCCGACCATCACGGCTTTCACCACGATATCGGCCGCCATGAACATCCCCCATGGGGAGAGGTTGTGGGGCAGCGCCGGGATTGTTTCGATGCCGGATGCGGCCGGCGCAGTGGGTGCGGGCTGCGTTTCCACAGGTGTGGCGTTCGCAGGCTCGGGGGTGGGCTGGGCGGTCTGGGCGGTGGGCGCAACATCCTGTGCCGGGGCAGGAGCGGCGGGAGACTGGGAAGGTGCCTGTGCCGCCGGAGCGGATGGAGCGGCCACAGCCGGCGGATTTTGCGGTTCACTGACCTGCGCGGCCGGCGGTGTCGGTTGGGTAACCTCTTGAGCGACGGCGGAGCAGCTGCCCGCCGCCATGATCGCACCGAGGATCGAACCGAGAAGACGACCTTTCGCACGCATGCGAAACCCTTTCCAGAAGTCAGACGAACCGCTCGACGGTCAGTCGAATAACATCATCCAAAGCATTCATGCTCAGGCTGCTAAAGCTTGCGGCTGTTCTACGCCGGGACCATTCCAGTGATGGTTCGCCGTTGGCCTAAACCCTTGCTAAAAGATCGTCAATAAAAGAGTCTTTTATTGGAATTAGAAGAATTCCAAACAGCCTATGCGGTGGATATACTACGCCCTATATTGCAACTTTCGGCGAAGACAAAGGGTGTGGTCGGAAGCTGGCACCGACACGCTCCTGGCGTCAACATCCCGTAAATGGGGCCAAGGATGGGGAAAGTCAGCTCTGCTCTCCGCAGGCGGGTCCACTAACCCCTATAATTGTTGCGGTTCGCAACCACCTGTCCGAAGATGGTTGCTGTCGATAGTAAACAGCAAAAGGGACGCGGAAATCAGCGTCCAGATCAAGGGAGGTCACAGTGCCAGCATCCACACGTCGCACGTTCTTGTCCTGGCTCGCGGGGGGAGGGGTGTCGCTTGCGGCACTGATGAAATCCGCCCGATACGGTCATGCGCAGGAGAATTGGGATGAGGTGGTTGCAGCCGCCAAAAAGGAAGGAAAGGTCGTTTTCTACAACAACCTCCAGCCCGATGGCATCGAACCGATCCTTCGGAAGTTCCGCGCCCGCTACCCAGATATCAGCACGGAGCACATCCGTCTGGGCAGTAATCCTCTGAACGAGCGCTTCGGCACGGAATACAACGCCGGCCGCCATCTTGCCGATGTCGTCATCACCATCGCCGACCAGAACTTCTACAAGGGCATCGAATCCGGCTGGGCCGAGAAATGGTCTCCTCCCGAGGCCAAGAGCTACGCGCCGGAATGGATCGTCGACGACATGCTCTTCACGACGCAGCAGCTGCGCGAAGTCATCATCTGGAACACCAACCTGGTGAAGCCCGGCGAGGAGCCAAAGGAATGGAAGGATTTGTTCGATCCTAAGTGGAAGGGCAAGGTCGCGATGAATCCGCCCTGGCGCTCGATCCCCACCCAGCAGTTGATCGTCTATTGGGAAGACAAGCTGAAGCTGGGCGACACCGCGCAGATGTTCAAGGACAACAACGTTCGCTTTTTCGAAGGATCCGCCGGCATCATCCAGGCGGTCGTGCGTGGCGACGTCGCCATAGCCGAACTGACCGACCTCTCTGTCTATGGAATGCTTGAGGATGGAGCGCCGCTCGGCTTCGTCTATCCGGACTCAGGCTTCCCGCTGTCGGTGAACCGTATGTTCGTGGCCAAACACGCGCCGCACCCCAATGCCGCCAAGGTTCTTGGCAATTGGCTGCTGTCGCTTGAGGGGCAGACGGCGCTTCAGGAGCATGCCGGCCTGCCGGTCACGCACCCGGATGCGCCGCCGCGAAAACATCTGCCGGCAACGAAGGATCTCAAGAACGTCATGGTCGACGGCGAGAGCATCATCAATCCCGAACTGCAGAAGAAAGTGGTGAACCACTGGCGCACGGTCTTCGGCGTGCGCTGAAGCTTTGAGCCCGGCGCCATCGCGCCGGGCTTATCGGTCTTACGCGGCGGTCGCGACCTTTCCGGTCATCGCTTCCAGAACGCGCTGCACCGGAACGACATCGGCGAAGCGGCTCTGCATGTCGAACAGGCTGATGGCATGCGAGGCTTCGATCCGGTCGAACACACATTCCTCCGGGATCACGACATTCAGCCGATTGGCCGCCGCATCGACCACGGTTGCACGAACGCAGCCACTGGTCGTCATGCCGGCCACCACCAGCGTGTCCACATCCAGCTGCCTCAAATGCGCGACCAGCGGCGTGCCCCAGAAGGCGCTCGGTGCCGCCTTTGCGATCACCGCCTCGCCCGGGCCAGGAGCAACCTCATCGATGATGCGCGTGGAGCGATAGCGCATGTCTTCATCCGCCGCGGAACTGGTCAAGGCACCCGGGCCCGTCTTCTGCCGCGCCTCGATCCAGCCCAGCAGGCCGTCGCTGGGATCGCGCATGTTGATATGGATGACCGGCATTTTGATCGCCCGGGCCGTCTCCAGCAGCCGCACGACGCTGGGCAGCGCGTTCCAGCCGTTGAGGCCGCAGCTCCAGGGCCATGTTTTAAGTGATACCTCCAACGGCTCGGGCTTATCGCCGAATCCACCGCGATAGAGATCGATCATGATAAGCGCGGCGCGCTTCCCCAGCGTGAAATCACGAACCGGGCGCGTCTTCAGCCAGGCCCGTTCCTTCTCCGTCAGATATTTGTCCCATACGCGTTCGGTCATTGTCGGCACCGTCCTTTCTGGAATGAGGGCATGAGGCATGCCCCATGGCAGTTTCGGCCAAGGCTTCCAGTGCTGTAAAGGAGAAAGGTTCAGGAGAAACCAAGGAGTCGGAGAAAGCCCACGGACGGTGAGCTGTGTGCCTCCTCATCGTGCGCTTCCGGCGCTCCACCTCAATGGCCGCTGAACACCAGGGTCCGGACGGGCAAGATCAGCGCCTGCATCCGCAGGATTGCTGCGTGGACGAGGCCAACGGCGTCCACGCCGTGCAAGGCAAGCCCGCGCCAGAAGCCGATTTCGCCGGATTCGATCACGTCATGGTTGCTGGAGTAGGCGTTGGCGATGCAGCTTGAGCCCGGCGTCACGCCCTTGAGCCCGCCTTCGTAAAGCGGTTCCAGCAGCACCATGATGCTGCCTGGCCGCACCACCTGCTGCGCGTCCACGAGCAGTTCCCCACCGCGGAACTGGCCGGCGGCGATGAAATCCTGGACGCTCGTCACCACCATTGGAATTACCGTCCAGGGCTTGGAAATGCAGGTCACCTCGGCAACCATCCCGGGCTTCATCACCTGCGCCTCGATTTGCCCGAAACCCGCCGCGATGGCGCGCCGGCCGGCTTCCTCCGGAATCAAGATTCCGGCCGGCCGTGCGAACGGATTGACGATGTCTCCGACCCTGAGGGTGAACTGCTCCACGCGGCCGCTGACACCGGCACGGATGACAGTCTTGTCGAGATCGACCCGAGCCTGTGCCAGTGCGGCCTCGGCGCTCGCCATCTCGGCCGGTAGGAGGGTCGAGATTCGCACCTCGGCGGCTTCCTTGGCTGCTTGCGCGGCGGCGATTGCGCCTTCGCGCCCCTCGACGAGGTTTTCGAGGCGCTCGATCTCGCGAGCCGCGACGGTCGCCGAGTTGCGCTGGTTCAGCTCCTGCTTCGTTTCCAGTTCGTCCAGCGCCTGCTGGTGCGCACTTCTGGCTTCCCGCATCCTGCCATCCGCCGCGGCGACATCCGTCTTCGCCGCGACGAGGGCTGCCTCGACCTCGGCGATCTTGCGCCGGGCGCCCTCGACGGCGGCGTCCTGTGCCGAACTGTCCAGCCGGAAGATCGGTTCGCCTTGCTTCATCGATTGGCTGATGCCGTCCACGAAGATCTCGGCGACCCGCCCGTTTGTCTCCGATACGATCGGAACGGTCCGGAAATAGAGAGTGGCGCTGGTCGTTGACGGATGGTTGTAGAAGATCACCGTGATCAGTCCGATGGTCAGCATGAGGCAGGTGGTGATCCCCCACCGGAGCTCAAAGAATACGGAATAGAGGGTAATCTCGCGTCCAAACCGCTTTCCCTGCCTGTATCGGCGGTAGAGGTAGTCCGGAACGATCGTCACGAGCGAGCAGAGAAGAAGTTCGAGCATGACTATCTCTCCCCGACAGCGGTGACGAACTGCGACGTTGGCGGTTTCTCAGGCTCTTCCGGAGCGTCCGCCGCTACGGGGTCATCGGGCACGCCGGCGGCTCCCCTGCCTGGCGGTATCCTGGCTATTTTCTCCAGCGACCCGGCCATCCGGTTGAATGTCCATCCGAAATCCGGGATGTCGATCAGTGCCAGAAGAAGCCCTGCGACCCAGAAGATGTGCATATGCGTGAACAGGGCGAGCAGGCCGAGCACGGCCACGATCTCGAACTGGATCTTCTTCGACTTGTGGGCGATGCGCTCGGGCAGGGTGTGCAGACGCAGGAAAAGGATGCCGACGCCCATGACGGTGACGAGCAGGAAAACGGCCATCGTGGTCATCAACACGTCGGTTTCGCCTGGGCCGGCGATGAAGGCCGGCAGATGATGGGGTGCGGCGGGGTGCAGCGACGCGGCCATGTTTCGCCCCTCGGATTTCAGGTCATGGGTGCGCCGCTATTCCGGGGAAGGAATGCGTACCAAGCTGGGACTGCGAGAACATGGCCATGACCAACCTCCCAGGACGGGATGCAACGCCAAGCCTTACCAACCGATCATGCCACGGGACGGATATACCGTCGAGCTTGTCCACTACTTCAGGCGGCTTAGGCGGGGAGGCGCCACCCAGGAGCTCGTTCGCGCGGCGCCACGATCCCAGTATGCATTTTTCGTATGCTATCTGAAGAATACGAGTTTTACCCTGCAATCATCGTTGCTTATCACTCCAGTGAAGATCAAGTCATGGGAGGGGTGTGGTGTACGCCACCATCAAAGCACATACGCGACGCACACCGTCGGATGTTCTGGCGAAGTTTGAGGAAATCTGGACCTCGACCCTTTGCGACAGCATGGGGCGGCACGGGGTCATGAATCCAGACATCAAACCGATCTACGAAGGCGCCCGCTTCATCGGTTCCGCCCTGACTGTTTCCAACTACCCCAATGACAATATCACGACCCACAAGGCCATTCTCATGGCCCAGCCGGGCGATATTCTGGTCATTGACGAGGGTGCCGAGGCGCGGGTCGGCTCCTTCGGCCATAATATGTCGCTGCAGGCGCGGGCCCGTGGTGTCGTCGGGCTCGTGACCAGCGGCTGCATCCGCGACGTGCGTCTGCTGCGCGAAGAGAAGTTTCCGGTGTTCTCACGCGGCGTGAACCCCCGCTCCGCGCAGAAGAACACCCCAGGCTCCATCAATGTACCGGTCACTGTTGGCGGCATCGTTGTTGCCCCTGGTGATGTGATCGTTGCCGATGACGACGGCGTCGCAGTCATCCCCTTCGAGCGCGTCGCTGAAATTCTCGACATCGCGCAGAAGCGGATGGAGATGGAATACCAGCAGGCCGCCGATATCCGTGCCGGCAAGAAGCCCCTTGAGATCCTTTATGGCGACAGCTGGATCGACAAGGAGCTCGAAGGAAAAGTCCGTTACGTCGATTAGGAGAAAGCCATGCCGGTCGATTCGGACAGTGTCGATCTTCATCTTGAATCTACCGATGTGCTGATCGCCGGGAGTGGTGCCGCGGGCATGCGTGCCGCGATTGCGGCCCACGACGCCGGCCAGCGCGTCGTTGTTCTGGCAAAGGGCCCTCATCGCGCGAACCACACCCGCATGTCGGGTGGTCGTTACAACACGGTCTCGGGGCTCAACCCTCAGGATTCGCCCGATGCCTTCTTCCAGGACACCCTGGAGTCCGGCGCCTACATCAACAATCATGAGCTAGCGAGGATCCTTGCCTATGAGGCGATGGATCGTGCTTACGACCTCGAAGACTATGGACTCACCTGGGACCGCAAGGAAGCAACCCGCTATAATCTCTCGATGACCGGTGGCGGAACCTACGTCCGCACCATCGGATCGACGGACGAGGGAATCGGCATCACCGAAGTCATGGTCCACCAGCTGCACAAGCGCGGCGTCCGGATCTGTGACTTCCACATGCTTGCCGAGGTCGTCCAGAACGACAAGGGTGAGGTTACAGGCGGCCTTGTGCTGGATCTTGCGCGTGGCTGCTGGCGCTACATCGCCTGCAAGTCGCTCGTCATCGCCACCGGGGGAACCTCGCAGCTCTACGAGACCAGCTCTGGGCCGGCCATCAACACAGGCGATGGCATCGGGATCGCCCTGCGCGCCGGCGCCGAGATGGTCGACATCGAATTTATGCAGTTCATCCCGATCTCGTTCGTCTATCCGCCAAGTATTCGCGGCTACACGCTGACCGAGCCGGCTCACTACGGCATGCGGCATTACGATCCGAAGGCCGATGCCGCGCATCTCCTCAACACGCAGGGTGAGCGCTTCGTGTTGAAGCATGATCCCGTGCGCAAGGAAGGCAGCACGCGCGACGTTCTTGCCCGTGCGATCATGCTCGAAATCCTGGAGGGACGCGGTACGCCGGAAGGCGGCGTTCTCATGGTGCCGGACCCGCAGGTGTTCGACCACTTCCTTCATGAGCGGCCGATCTATGTGAAGCGCCTTCTGGAGAATTACGGCGAGCCCCAGGCCCGCTTCGAAGCTCCCATCCAGGTCATGCCGAGCGCCCTCTACACGCTTGGCGGCGTGAAGATCGACCCTTGGTGCCGGTCTGCCGTTCCGGGCCTCTATGCGGCGGGCGAGGCCGCCGGCGGCGTGCACGGTGCCAACCGTCTCGGCGGCAGCTCCATGCCGGACATTCAGGTGTTCGGCCGTCGCGCCGGCGTGGCGGCCGCAGGCTATGCCGAGGGCAGGGGGCTCGATCAAAACGAAGGGCTCGATGCCGCCCGTCGCGCAGCCGGAAGGCTTGAGAGCGCCCTCCAGCCCGGCGAGGGCATCCGTCCGATCGAGGTCAAGAAACGCATCCAGAAGCTGATGTGGGATGATGTCGGCCTTGTCCGCAACGGCCCCAAGCTTGAGGCGGCGCTCGACGTCTTCGCCAATCTTCGCCGCGAGGTGATGCCGCGCGTCCGCGTGACCAGCCGCCACCGGGTGCTCAACCGTGAGTGGATGGAGGCGCTGGAGCTTGAAAACATGCTCGACGTGGCCGAGCTCATGGCAACCGCCGCCCTGCATCGCAGGGAAACGCGCGGCGCACATTATCGGCAGGATCATCCAGACATCGATCCGGCTTGGCAGCGGAACATCTGCATCCGCCGCGTCGGGCAGGTCTTTGAAGTTCGCACGCAAGAGGTCGACACCACGCTTGCGCCCAAACCGGCAACCCAATCCTCCCTGGTGCCTGCCCAATGACAAGAACCGTAACCGTTACAGCCGAAATCCGCCGCCATGACCCATCTAGTGGCGAGCCTGCCCACTACGACACCTTTGAGGTGGAAGGTATGGAGAACATGCGGGTGCTTGATGTCATCCGCTCCATTTATGAAAACCAGGCAGGCGACCTTGCCTATCAGTTCGCCTGCCGCATCGGTCGCTGCGGCACCTGCGCGGTGCGGGTGAATGGCGTCTCGGTTCTTGCCTGCCAGGAGCAGTGCAAACCGCACATGAAGATCGAGCCGCTGCAGCCGTTCCCCGTCCTGCGGGACCTCGTCATCGACCGCACCGAGGTTGAGGCGCGCTATGCCGCGCTGGCGCTGACGCCGCAGCGCGCCACGGAGCACGAGGGCACGCCGGATGCGATTGACCCGGAGCTTGCCGGAGACATCTGCCAACTCGACTCCTGCCTTGCCTGCATGGTCTGCGTCTCCTCCTGTCCCGCCGTCGAGGAGCGGGCGTTCGATGGCCCTGCCTTCATGCTGAAGCTGCGCCAGATGGCGATCCATCCATCTGACGACAAGGATCGCCTCCAGCAGGCCGTCGGCGCCGGCATGGTCGAGTGCTTTGGTTGTGATCTCTGCACTCAACTCTGCCCCGCCGACCTCAGCCCTGCCGAGGCCATCCGCGAGTTCCGCAAGGACATGATCTTCGGAACCGGGAGGACCGCATGAGTCGCCGCGCCACCCTCCCGCGCAACGGAACGCATCAGGCCGACACGCTGCTCTATGGCCGCATGTCCCGCCTGACGAACCGTTTTTCGGGCATTGTGATCATCGGCTTTGTTCTCATCCATGTGGTGGTACAGGCGCTGCTGCATGTGGAGGGCTGGCGGGAAACCTACAGTCAGCACACCTGGCTCTATTCAATCCAGAACGTGCCGCTGGTTCACGCCGTGCTCTACTTCAGCATCGCGTTCCATACGCTTTATAGCCTCAAGCTGATCGCAGGTGACCTCGGATACACCACGCATTACCGGACCTCCTTCTATGTCATCACCGGTATTTCGGCCCTCTTCGCCCTTCGGGAGATCTCACGCTATGCCGGCCTCTGAACGCATCGTCTATGGGCGCCCGTTCCGCGTCACGCCGGTATGGCTCTGGCTGGCACAACGCGCATCCGGGCTGCTTCTGGCTCCGCTCGTGCTGCTGCATGTCTGGGGTGTCTCCTGGTCACGCCATCCGGTGATGCTCGGCCTTCTGCTGCTGATCATTCTCGTCCATGGCTACAGCGGCCTGCGCCGCATTGCGCCGCGCGGCCAGAAGGCGGTCCTTGCCGGCGCCGCTGCATCGGCATGGACCGCGGCCGTGCTCGTCTTCGGCGGCCTCGTGCTCTACAGCCTGCTCGAGCACGTCAGATGATCGAGCGGATCGAGATTTTCGTCACCGATCTGCCGACGCGGGTGCGGCGGATCTTTTCGAGCGGAAACTATGACACCGGCGCGCCCGGCCAGCTGCTTGGCAAGCCTGTCCTCGTGAAGATCCACGCAGACGGCATCGTCGGCATGGCACAGATCCGCGCGATCTCTCCCGGCCATTTCGTGCCGGACACGACGATGAGCGTCGTTGCTGCCATCCGGGACATCTTCGGGCCGATAATGCTTGGGCAATCGGCCTTCAATATCGGCCATCTTTCCGAGCTGTTCGACAGCCGCCTCGCCGCCAATCCCGCGGCCCGTGCCGTCATCGACATCGCGCTCCATGACTGGGTCGGCAAAGCGCTCGGGGTTCCGGTCCACACGCTGCTTGGCGGCTGCTGTCAGCCGGTGCTGCCGCTGGAATGGTCGGTCAGCCTTGCGGACGAGCCGGCCGTGATGGTTGCCGAGGCCCGGCGCGCTGTCGACGAGTTCGGCATCCGCGTGCTCTGCATCAAGGCGGCCGACCGCCGCGGCTGGCGGCAAGATGTGACGAATTTCGAAGCCGTGCGCACGGCGGTGGGACCGGACGTCGAGATCGGCGTCGATCCCAATGCGGGCTGGAGCGTGTACGACAGTGCAGCGGCCATCCTTGCCCTTGGTGAGCTTGACGTCGCCTACATCGAGCAGCCGGTCGCGCGCCGCAATCTTGAAGCAATGGCGGAGCTGCGCCGCGTTGCCGCCGGCATTCCGATAATGGCTGATGAGGCATTGATGTCGGTCGAAGACGCCTATGCGATCGCTCGTGCCGGCGCCGCCGACGTCTTCTGCATCAAGCCCTACAAGATGGGCGGCATCAGCGTCGCGCGGAAAGTGGCAGCCATTGCCGAGGCATCCGATATCCGCCTCAACTGCGGCGGTCTTGCCATCCAGTCGCAGCTTGAGGCTGCAGCCGGCGCTCATTTCGGAGCCAGCATCCCGCTGAAGCGGACGATGGGCGGGGCCGAGTTCCTGTTCGGCCTCAATACCACGGCACCCGATCCCCTGGTCGCGGAGACGGATTTCGTCGTGAAGAATGGGCAAGTCACCGTACCGACAGGGCCGGGGCTTGGTGTCGCGATTGATGAAGAACGACTACGACATCACACGCTGCATAGCGAGATCGTGCAGACGTAAAAGCCAGCACAAAACAATCAAGGGGAGGCGTAAAATGAACAAGATATTGGCAGCTATACTTGGAGTAGGATTTGTTGGCGCGGTTTCGACATCCGCCCTGGCTCAGGGTTCTTACCCGACAAAACCCATCACCATCATTCTTCCGGTCACGCCCGGTGGCGGCACGGACACCATCGTTCGCATCATCGCCGACAAGCTGAAGGATTCCGTCGGCCAGCAGATCATCGTCGACAATCGCCCGGGCGCCGGCGGTACGATCGCCGGCGAACTGGTCGCGAAGGCGGCGCCGGACGGCTACACCCTGGCCGCGGTGACCGCGGCTCATGCGACCAATCCGAGCCTTCTCGACGACATCCCCTACGACAGCTTCAAGGATCTTGTTCCGATCACACAACTGACGAGCCAACCCTATCTGCTCGTCGTTCCGAACAAGTCACCGGCCAAGACATTCGAGGAGTTTATCACCTACGCCAAGGAGCAGAAGAACGGCATCAATTATGCCTCTTCGGGTGTTGGTCTTCTGGGCCATCTCGGCATGGAGCTGTTGAAGACGAGCGCCGGCTTCAAGGGCACGCATATTCCCTATCAGGGTGCCGGGCCCGCTCTCACCGACACGATCGGTGGCCGGGTTGATGCCTTCTTCCCAACTATTGTGTCAGGCGGTCCGCAGGCGGCCCAGGGTAATGTCCGCGCGCTTGCCGTGACGAGCCTTGAGCGCTCGCCGCTGATGCCTGACGTGCCTACCATCGCGGAAAAGGGTTTTCCCGGCTACGAGGTGAGTGGCTGGTACGGCATCCTCGCTCCCGCCGGTACGCCCGACAGTGTTCGCGATTATCTCCAGCAGGAGATCGCCAAGGTCCTGAAGATGCCTGACGTCATCGAGCGCATCAGGAGCGACGGCGCGGAGCCGGTCGGCAGCACTCCCGCCGAGTTCGAAGCCTACATCGGGAGCGAGGCTGAGAAGTGGGCGAAGGTCGTCGAGGATTCCGGCGCCAAGGCTCAATGATCTCTGAACGTCTGGTGCCTGCGATGCGTCTCACGCGTGAGAGCCTCCAGGTTACCCGGCGTCCTTTTGCGGCGCCAGGTAACTCAGGGCATTTCTGGTCGCTTCCGACCCTGGCGGGGCTTGGCTACGCCGGCATCGCACGGATGCCGCGCTCGCTGCGCGTTATCCTCGAAGCCCTGCTTCGGCATGCGGCAACCGAAGACGCCAGCCTGGACAGCCTTGATGCGCTGGCCCGCTGGCAGCCCCAGGAGAAGCGCGAGACCGAGATGCCCTTCTATGCCGGGCGTCTTGTCCTCCAGGACATCGCCGGGATTCCCTTGCTGGGTGACATGGCGGCGATGCGCGCTCACTTCGCACGGACCGGCCGCGAGCCCGATGCGTTGGCTCCCCGCATTCCCGTCTCCATGGTGATCGACCACACCTTGGCGGTCGACCATCACGGTCATCCCGATGCGTCCGAGCGCAATCTCGAAATTGAGATCGCGCGCAATGAAGAGCGGTTCCGTTTCGTTAAATGGGCGATGCAGGCGATGCCGGGCATCGAGATTGTGCCGCCCGGCTTCGGAATTCTTCACCAGATCAATCTTGAGCGCTTCAGCAGGGGAATCCTCTCCCGCAACGGCGATGTTTTCCCCGACAGCCTTGTCGGCACGGACAGCCACACCTGCATGATCACGGGGCTGGGCGTGCTTGGCTGGGGCGTGGGCGGTATCGAGGCGCAGGCCGCCATACTGGGCGAGCCGGTGGTGCTGCGTGCGCCCGAAGTCACCGGCGTTGACGTCGCGGGAATCTTGCAGGACGGCGTCACGGCCACCGACCTCGTTCTTCACGTCACCAATTGGCTGCGCCAGAACAAGGTCGTCGGTGAGTTCGTGGAGTTCTTCGGTGAGGGGCTCAACGAGCTGTCCGTCCCTGACCGCGCGACCATCGCCAATATGGCGCCTGAATATGGCGCCACGGTCGGGTTCTTTCCGGTCGATCAGAGGACGCTCGCCTATATGCGGATGACCGGCCGCTCGCCGGAAGAGGTCGCGGCGGTCGAAGCCTATTACCGCGCACAGGATTGTTTCGGCGTACCGAAGCCGGGCGATGTCGATTACAGCCGCGTTCTGACGCTCAACCTTTCCGAGATCGAACCGGTCGTCGCCGGCCCCAAGCGCCCGCAGGACAAGGTGCCGCTCCGTCAGCTCAAGCCGACCGTGGCGGAGGCGATTTCCCGCCCGCCGGTCAAGACGATGGGGCTTTCGGACGGCTCTCTTGTTATTGCCGCGATCACCTCCTGCACGAACACGTCCAACCCTGAGGTGATGATCGCGGCGGGTCTTCTCGCAAAGAACGCCGTAGCCAAGGGCCTTTCAGCCAGGCCGTGGGTAAAGACATCGCTTGCACCAGGATCGCGCGCGGTCAGCGGCTATCTCGAGGCGAGCGGACTTCAACGCCATCTCGACCGGCTCGGCTTCTCCCTGATCGGCTTTGGCTGCACGACCTGCATCGGAAATTCCGGGCCCCTCCTGCCGGAGGTCGAGAGCACGCTTGAGACAAGTGAGCTCGTTGTTGCGGCAGCCCTCTCCGGCAACCGCAATTTCGAAGGGCGCATTCATCCTAAGGTGAAGCTGGGTTTCCTGATGAGCCCTCCGCTTGTGGTTGCCATGGCCCTTGCCGGACGGGCCGATATCGATCTCGAAAAAGAGCCGCTGGGAACAAGCTCCGACGGCCAGCCTGTCTTCCTTCGCGATATCTGGCCGAGCCGCCGTGACATAGAGGCGATGATCTCGGAATGGGTGACACCTGCGCGCTACGCGGACGCCTATGATCAGATGGCGAAGGAGGTCAGTCCTCTCTGGAAGCGCATTGAAGCGCCGAAAGGTGATCTTTTCAGCTGGGATCCCGCGTCCACCAACCTCAAGGAACCGCCTTTCCTTGATGAGCCGTTCCGCCGGTCGGCGCTGACACACATAGTCGATGCACGCCCGCTCGCCCTTTTCGGTGACAGCATCACCACGGATCATATCTCACCGGTTGGCGTCATCGCGGCCTCCTCGCCAGCCGGGAAATATCTGGCCTCCTTCGGGGTTGCTCCAAAGGACTTCGTCAACTACGGCGCGCGCCGCATGAACCATGATGTGATGGTGCGCGGTGGGTTTTCCAACGCCCGGCTGCGCAACCTGATGGTCGGCGCCGGGGGTGGCATCACGGCCCACCAGCCATCCGGCGAGGTGATGTCGATCTTCGAAGCCGCCGAACGCTACGCCGCCGAGAAGGTGCCACTGGTCATCCTCGCTGGCGCGGAATACGGCACCGGGAGCGCGCGGGACTGGGCGGCGAAAGTCACGCGGCTTCTGGGCGTCCGCGCGGTCATCGCGTCGAGCTTTGAGCGCATCCATCGTACCAACCTCGTCGGAATGGGAGTGCTGCCTTTCGTGCTTCCCGCCGGAGTGTCGGCTGTTTCGCTTGCTCTAGCAGGCACGGAGACCTTCACGATCGGGGGCATACGCGAGGATCTCGCTCCCGGAGTCGAACTGGAGCTCTGCATCCGCTCGTCCAGAGGCGAGGATAGGATTCCGGTCCGGCTCCAGATCGAGACGGACCGAGAAATTCTCTATGCGCGTGCGGGCGGCATCATGCCGTTTCTCGTCCGCTAGACAGAAGTGCGTCCGTCAAACGGACCAATCGGGTTGAGGGAGGAAGCAATGCACATCAGCAAGGATCTGGCGTCGGGCGTGCTGTTTACGCTGCTCGGACTTGGCGGGCTCATCATCAGCACCTCCTACCGAATGGGAACGCTCGCCCAGATGGGACCTGGCATGTTTCCGGCGATGCTCAACGTGGCCATCGCAGCGGGGGGCGCTTTTGTCGCCGTCCGGTCCCTCATGGCGTCAGACGCATCCGCGCCGATCGAACGGTTCCATTTTCGCCCGCTGATCGCCGTTCTCGCCGCCATCGTTAGCTTTGGCCTCGCGATCCGGCCGCTAGGGCTCATCCCAGCCATTTTCCTTCTTGTGGGGATCAGCCGCCTTGCCAATTCCGACGGCGGGTGGCTGGAGACCGTGGTCATGTCGCTGATCCTTGCCGCCGTCTGCGTCGGGATCTTCATCTACGGCCTTGGCCTGAACATCGAACTGGGGCCGATCTGATGGACATTCTGTCGAACCTCGCCCTCGGCTTCAGCGTGGCGGCCGACCCCTGGAACCTGCTCTACTGCCTGATCGGGGTAACGCTCGGCACCTTCATTGGCGTTCTTCCCGGCGTCGGTCCGGTCGTCACCATCGCCATGCTGCTGCCGCTAACCTTCGGTTTGCCGTCGGAGGGCGCGCTGATCATGCTGGCTGGCATTTATTACGGTGCGGCCTACGGCGGCTCGACAACCGCAATCCTCGTCAATCTGCCGGGAGAATCCTCCTCGGTCGTCACCTGCATCGACGGCTATCAGATGGCACGCAAGGGGCGCGCAGGGGCCGCGCTGGCGCTTTGCGCCATCGGTTCCTTCGTCGCCGGCTGCTTCGGCACCGCGTTGATCGTGGTGGCGGGCCCGCCTCTCACCAAGATCGCCCTAGAGTTTGGCCCTGTCGAATACTTCTCGCTGATGCTGATGGCGCTGGTCTTCACATCCGCCCTTGTGCACGGCTCGATGGCAAAGGGCGTGTTGATGGCGCTTTTCGGCATACTGGTGGGGCTTGCCGGCGTCGACATCAACACCGGCGTGCGCCGCTTCACCTTCGGTTCATCCGGGCTTGTGGAGGGCATCGAGTTTGCCGTCGCGGCCATGGGCCTGTTCGCCATTGCCGAGATCGTCAAGAATCTCGAGACGGTCGAGAAACGCGAGGTCTTCACGGGCAGGATCTCAGGGCTGATGCCGAACCGGGATGAAATGAGGCAGGCGGTGAAGCCGATCATGCGCGGCACGCTTGTTGGCTCATTCTTCGGAGTGCTGCCGGGTGCAGGGCAGACCATCGCGACCTTTGCCGCCTATATGCTTGAGAAGAGAATCGCGAAGGACCCGTCACGCTTCGGTCAGGGTGCCGTCGAGGGCGTTGCGGCTCCAGAGGCCGCCAACAACGCTTCGGCGCAGACATCCTTCATTCCGACGCTGACGCTTGGCATTCCCGGCAGCGCGACCATGGCCCTCGTGCTCGGCGCCCTTATGATTCAAGGGATTGTGCCCGGTCCCCAGGTGATCACCAGCCATCCCTCGCTGTTCTGGGGCCTCATCGCCAGCATGTGGATCGGCAATCTTCTGCTCGTCGTCCTCAACCTTCCCCTGGTGGGTGTCTGGACCAGCATGCTGCGCATCCCCTATCGGGTGCTGTTTCCGGGCATTCTCGTCCTGTGCTGCATCGGCGTCTTCTCGCTCAAGTTCAACGAGGTCGATATCTGGCTCGTCGCGCTGTTCGGGCTGGCGGGCTATATCTTCGTCAAACTGGATTGTGAGCCGGCGCCGTTCATCCTCGGCTTTGTGCTTGGTCCAATGATCGAAGAGAACTTCCGCCGCGCCATGCTGATGTCGCGCGGCGATCCGTCCGTGTTCTTCACCAGTCCGATCAGCCTCGGCTTCCTGGTCTTTATGTTCCTGATCATGCTGGTCCTGACGATCCCGAGCCTTCGAAGCCAGAAGGAACGCGCGATACTTGAGGCCTGAGCGACGGATGATGTGAGTTCCAAGGCGCGCAGCCTGTTTCAGATCTCGGGGCAGTCGCCCACCGCGATATTCTTGCCGTCGAGCAATATGCGCCTGAGACGGCGCTCCGTGACATGCGGGGCAAAGCCGATGATGAAGTCGGTCATGTATTGTCTGAGATAACTCGCTTTGGGCACGACGATGCCGAGCGCGCTGGACGGAATGATATGGCGTGCATCGAGCCGCTTCAGTTCGGTATCGCGGGCAGGATCAAATGCGATTGTCGCGAGAATGGCGATGCCGAGCCCAAATCCGACATAGGCCTTGCTGACGTCGGCATCGACCGCGCTCATCACAACTTTCGGGGTGAGGCCCTTCGAGGCAAAGGCTCGTTCCATGGCGTCGCGGCCGCTAAAGGCCTCGCCGTAGGTGATGAGGGGATACTTGGACACCTTTTCCAGCGTCAGCCCGCCGGTCCTGGTCAGCGGGTGGTCCTTCTGCGTGACGATGCTGCGGTTGAGGCGAAAGCAGGGAATGAAGATCACGCCGTCGGGAGGATCACGTGCTTCGGTGCAGACGGCGAGATCAGCCAGCCCCTGCGCGACCAGCTCGTGACATTGCACCGGATCGCCCTGGCGCAGTGTCAGATTGACCTGCGGGTAGTTCGCCATGAAATTGCGTACCACCGGGGGCAGACTGTAGCACGCCTGCGTGTGCGTGGTCGCGACCGTCAGTTCACCGATATTGCCGTGCCGCGCATCTTCACCGATCCGCTGAAGACTCTGCTGGTCGCGAAGCAGTCGCCGCGCGATCTCGACGATCTGCTCGCCCTCGCGGGTGAGCCGCAGGAGCCGGTTACGCTGCCGATCGAAGATCTTTACACCAACGTCGCGCTCAATCTCTTGGATCTGGCGGGACACTGTAGGCTGGGAGCGGTTGAGCTTGTCCGAAGCGTCCGAGATGCTCAAGCCACAATCGACCACTTTGCAGAGACTTTCCAGTGATCTGAGATTCATGAATGCCGTCAGCTGACCATCGTCAGGATTCTCGGATGAGCGGGGGGCTCATCCGAGCGTGGGTTCTGCTCATCGGGTTGTCATTCTAGGCGGCTGCCCTTTGATGTAGCAAGCGGCGCGCTCCGATGTAAGAACCCACCGGGAAGA
This sequence comes from Agaricicola taiwanensis, assembly GCF_014635245.1. GTDB lineage: Bacteria > Pseudomonadota > Alphaproteobacteria > Rhizobiales > Methylopilaceae > Agaricicola > Agaricicola taiwanensis. The sequence goes on from NZ_BMCP01000001.1 coordinate 1,482,695, forward strand.
TCGTATCGCAAACACGATCCGAACACTTATTAGAAAACTGCAAGACTCACGGAATAGGTGCGGTTCAGGCTGAAGGCTGGCCAGCGTAAGCCCATCCTTCGATTTCGACGCGGGCGTTGCGCGAGAGTTGATTCACTCCCACCGTGGTGCGGGCAGGAAGATGCCCCTTGAAGAAATCCATATAGATGGTGTTGAGCGCATCGCGGTCCGCCATATCGGCCAAATAGACGTTGACTTTGGCGATCGAAGTCAGCGGCAAGCCGTTGCGCTCCAGGATATCGGCGATGTTCTGAAAGGCCTGCCTGCACTCTGCTTCGAAGCCCCCGGGAACAAGAGTTTCACCGATGCGTCCGGTCTGACCTGAGATCGCGATCCAATCGCCTGCCCGGAAACCCGGGGTGTTGAAGCTCTTTGACTTCGTCGTAACCGCAGTATCCTGTTTCATTCTATGTCTTCCGTTCCTTGTGTGTAATTTGATTAAGCGGCGCTCGATGCCACAGGGGCTCTCAATCCTAATCAGTGGATGACCTTCAGCAGCGCTGATTTCCCGCCGAGCACGAATTCGTCGAAATCGCTCCCAGGCCTCCCTGAGCGGCCGAGGAGGCACTTTGCCTCTCTCTGGTCGCGGGTGCCTAACGACTCGGCGAGTTCGTTCTTGTCGATGATGGCCCGTAAATCGGTCGGCACCACCATGCGCGCATAGTAGATTGATCCGCGACGTTTGAGATAGGTGTTCAGCGCCATGTGATGCCCCCGGCTGGGGTGCCAAATGGGACACCTGAACGGGACAGAGTATTGCAATGAATCCCTTGATTTTGCAAGGGGCTTGCGCGATCTCAATGGCTTGGAAGTGAATGGCTGGGGAACTAGGATTCGAACCTAGATTGACGGAGTCAGAGTCCGCAGTTCTACCGTTGAACTATTCCCCAACAGAGGTGGGCAGGCCAGCGCCTGCGCAACGCACGTTCACATAGCGAGGTGCGCCGGGAAGGGCAAGGGGCAAATGCGTCAAATCTGCCACGACGGCACGGACCACCGCTTTCGATGTAATTTTTATGGATCCGGTGACAGATTCTCAACCGATGCCACGTTAGGCTGAGCGCTCGTGCCTTGTGGCATGCGTAGAGAGGCAGCAGTGGCGTCGGGTCCTTTCGCACGACTTTCCATCCTCGTGATCGACAACGATCCGCATATGCGGAAGATCGCGCGCGGCCTGCTGACCGGCTTTCCGGTCGGCCGCGTCTATGAAGCAAGCGATGGTGCCCAGGGCCTGGAGATGGTCCATCAGTTTCGTCCCGATGCGATCCTCACCGAATGGGAAATGCCGATGCTGAACGGCGAGGAGATGGTGCGCCTGATCCGCAATCCCAAGACATCGCCTTTCGCCACCGTGCCCATCATCGTCATGACCGCGCATACCCAGCGCTATCAGATCCATGCGGCCATTCAGGCGGGCGTCAACGAGATCATCGTCAAGCCGTTTTCCGCTAAGGACCTGTTGCAACGGCTTGAATCGGTCGTCGCGCGGCCGCGTCCTTTCATCCAGATCGGCGGTTATTTCGGGCCGCTGCCACGCGAAAATGCGGCGCGCGCAGCGGGTGCCTTTCCCCGACTGGATACCGCCGCCGGCTGAAGAGAGTTTGCCGCGCCCGTATAGCCTGTTACACTGCTTGCGAACAAAGCGGTGCGCTTCCACGTGGAGCGGACATCGCACAAGAGGTTGTAACGGTGGACGATTGCTTGCGCCCGACACGCGGATCGGCGCCTGGTCCCGCTTTGCCGCAGCGTGGCGCCTTCGGCCGTCATGTCGAGCCGGGCAATGCTGACGCAGGCGCGATCGCCATTCCCCGTCGCGGGTTTTCTTCCAGGGTCTATGCGGCGCTGGATCTCGGTACCAATAATTGTCGATTGCTGATCGCGCGCCCCGCGGCCGGTGGTTTTCGCGTTGTTGATGCTTTCTCACGGATTGTCCGGCTGGGCGAGGGCGTTTGCTCGAACGGCCGGCTTGGTGAAGCCGCGGCCGATCGTGCCATCGAGGCTCTGCGCATCTGTGCCGACAAGATCGCTGCGCGCGGCGTCATTCGTGGACGCTACATCGCGACGGAAGCCTGCCGGCTGGCCGAGGATGGTCCGGATTTCGTCGCTCGGGTGAAGGAAGAGACCGGCCTCGAACTGGATATCGTCGACCGGGCCACCGAGGCGCGGCTCGCAGCCTGCGGGTGTTTTCCGCTCGTGGATCCGCAGGCCGATGGCGTGGTGCTGTTCGACATCGGCGGTGGCTCCACCGAACTCGTCTGGGTCGACCGTGTGCGCCGCCATGCGCCAATGGGATCGCCGCGGATCAGGTCCTGGGTGTCGCTTCCTGCAGGGGTAGTCACGCTGGCCGAACGCTACGGCGGGATCCAGGTCACTCCCGATGTGTTCAAGGCCATGGTGGAGGAGGTGACGCTTCTGATCGCCTCCTTCCCCGAGCGCCTGACCTTGGCAGAGGCCGCTTCGCGGCTGCATCTTCTTGGCACCTCCGGTACCGTTACAACCATTGCCGGCATTCATCTCGGCCTTGAGCGCTATGAGCGCGGCAAGGTGGATGGCATCTGGCTCGATGATCCCGCCATCACCGATGTGGTCTCTGATCTGCAGCGGATGAGCTATGAGGAGCGAATTGCCAGCCCCTGCATCGGCAAGGAACGGGCAGATCTGGTGCTCGCGGGCTGTGCGATTCTCGAGGCCATCCGGCGCGCCTTTCCCTGCGCAAGGCTGCGCGTGGCTGACAGGGGCCTTCGTGAAGGTATTCTCTTGGAGCTGATGAGGGCCGACGGTGCCTGGCGGCTCATCCGCGGGACGGATGCGGCGTGACCAAGGACAAGATCGGCGAGTCCAGGCCGCTGGGCGTGCGGCTCAAGACCGCGAAGAAGCGCACCACCTCCTCGCAGAAGTGGCTGGAGAGGCAACTCAACGATCCCTATGTCAGCCGCGCCAAGCGCGAGGGCTATCGGTCCCGCGCGGCATACAAACTTCTGGAGATCGACGAGAAGCACCGCATCCTGAAATCGGGTCAGAGGGTGGTCGATCTGGGGGCCGCCCCCGGCGGCTGGAGCCAGATCGCCGCTGCGCGATGTCAATCGGTAGAGGGTAAAGGCCGCGTTGTCGGGATTGACCGGTTGGAGATGGAACCTATCCCGGGGGTTGAGCTCTTCCACCTCGACTTCTTGGATGAAGACGCGCCCGAGAAGTTGAAATCGGCATTGGGCGGCAAGGCGGATATTGTGCTGTCTGACATGGCCGCCAATACGACAGGGCACAGGCAGACCGATCATCTCAGAACCATGGGTCTGGTCGAAGCCGCCTTGGCTTTTGCCATCGAAATCACCGCGCCTGGAGGCGTCTTTCTGGCAAAGGTGCTGCAGGGAGGCACTCAGAACGAGCTCCTCACCCTGTTGAAGCAGCACTATCGCACGGTAAAGCACGTAAAGCCGTCAGCAAGCCGGGCTGATTCTTCCGAACTCTATGTTCTTGCGCTTGGTTTCAAGGGACAGGAACAAGTGGATCAGCATTAACGCGCCGCTCACTTAAGTTTTATATGACTTGCGCATGCAGCCCTTCCGTCTCTCTTCCCTTGGCGGCGAGTTTACATGCCCTGCGACCGAGAAAGCCTTCCAAGAGGAGCGCTTTCCCGAAACGCTTCGGCATGCCAGGCTACTGTTCCTGGCATCCGCCGTTCTCAACACTCTCTTCTTTCTGAGTGACTGGCGCTTCTACGGGGACCCTCATTTCTGGATCGCGGGCCCGGCGCGGTCGGCCGTGGTCGCCATATCGCTTCTTTGTCTTGCCCTGGTCGCGCGAACCGCGTCGTTCCGGCAGGCCCAGCGCGTCATGGTTCTCTGGCAGGTGATCAGCGGCGCATCAGTGGGCTTGCTTGTTTCATCGCACAGCGAGATCGCGCTCTTCGTCGTGGTGGTGCTGCCGGCGATCTTCTACCTCGCCGTACCGACCTCTTTCCGCTGGACACTGATTTCGGGCATCGGCTGCAGCCTCATGATGCTGGCCGGCTTTCTGCTGCCGGAGCCCGATAGTCCCACCGCGCCGGGGCTCATCCTGGCCATGCTGATGCTCAACGTGGCTCTGATCCTCGTGGTGTCGCGCTCGAACCGGCTTCGGCGCATGGAATGGGCGGCGACCCAGGCAGAACGCCGCCTCAAGGACGAACTTGCGGAGAGCCGCGCCATGTTCGAGAAGATGTTCATGGCGGTGCCGGTGCCCCTGTTGGTTACCTCCCGGAAGGACGGAAAACTCCTGAAGTTCAACGACGCCGCCAAAACCTACTTCGGCAAGGAAGGGGGCGACCTGACTTATGTGCGCGACCTTTATGTGGAGCCCGACGCCCGAACGAAATTCCTCAATGAACTCGCCGAACAGGGGAGGGTCTCCGGCTTCGAAACGGCCGTCCGGCTTGCCGATGGATCGACAAGGGATGTCCTGCTGTCCGCCGCACCGGTGAATTACGCCGGACATGGCGCGGTGATCGCAAGTGCCGTCGACATCAGCAGCCGCAAGGCTCTCGAACGCCGCCTGGAGCAACTGGCAACGACGGACTCACTGACGGGTCTCTCCAATCGCGGTCACTTCACTCATGTGGCCGAGGTGGAGATGGAGCGGTCGCGACGCTATGGGCGGACGGTCAGTCTGCTGATGGTCGATATCGACCACTTCAAGAAGATCAACGACACCTATGGCCATATGACGGGCGACTGGGTGTTGAGCGCCTTCGCCAGGCTGTGCCGCGAGTGCCTGCGGCAGCAGGATTCCGTGGCCCGCTTCGGAGCCGAGGAGTTTGCCATCCTGCTCCCCGAAACCGATGAACTCGCCGCCGTGGCTGTCGCTGAGCGACTTCGATCTTCTGTCAGCGCACTGCAAATCGAAGGCGCGGGCAACATGCCTCTCAGCGTCAGCATCGGCATATCAGGGATCGACGTATCGGAAGACACCCTGTCCGACGCGCTCGCGCGCGCCGATACGGCGCTTTATGCCGCCAAGCGGCAGGGCCGCAACTGCGTCGTCTTTTACACCGACAACCTGCGCGAGATCGGCGCAGCCTGATATTTGCTGACTTCGCGAGCAAGAGGAGGGCGCCGCGCAGAAGCAGGGCGCCCGATCTTAGTCGCTTTGGAGGTGCGCGTTCACCTCTTTGCACGATGTGGCTTCCGGGCGGTCAGGCGCCTTCTATCGCAGCCAGCTTCTGATTGACCAGGGTCACATAATTGGGGTCGGTGCCGGGGCTGTAGGAACTATCGTGGGCATCATTGACGTTGATCCCGTTGGTGCCGGAGACATAGCCGCGTAGCGCCACGTCCCAGTCGCCAAACTGCTCGTACAGGTCCTTCATGTGGTAGGCGCCGGCCATGATGGCGAGTTCAGGATCGGTGCTGATCTCGTCATGGCTGCGGTTGCCGAAGATTTCCGGATAGGTCTGCTTGAGCCCCTCGAACACCGCCTCGCTGACCTGCATCAACCCGCGGTCGGTCGTTCCCATCTGCGGGTTGATGGAAACGGCATTGGGGTCGCCGCCTGATTCCTGCAGGATCTGCGCAGCCAGGAGCTCCGGAGGCACACCGGTCTGGGCGGCCGCTTCCATGATGATGTCGCGGTAGGGCTCAAGGACAGGCGGGAAGGTGCCGCTGAACTCTCCCCCGCCGCCGTAGGTTTCGTCATTGGGCGGTTTACGGCCCGGCGGCTCGTATGGAGGATCGAGCGGATCTTCCTCGCCTTCCGTAATCTCGGCGCCGTTGGAACCGGGCGGCGTCCCCTCCGGTGTGATCCCCATCTGTGCGAGGGTCAGTTTGATCAGATTGACCTCGGCCTCGAAATGCGCGCGCAGGGCTTCGTCCTCGGCGCTGTTCATCCGCTCGAGGCGATCGTTGTAAACCTCAAGCCAGCCGTTGCTTGCCGGGTTAACCGTTTCTACCGGAGGTGCTTCCATAGCAATTTCCTCTCCATGCGCTGCACACAGACTTCGTCAACGCGTAACCAAACCCATCTGCTTAAGGATTTTATGACGCTGAACGCTTATGAGCAGTATTAAATAAATATTTAGTCCTGGCAAGGTTCCGTGACTGCGCATTTTCTGTCTGAATACAGTTGCAAATGTAATCGATATTTATCGCCGCTGGAGCTGTCGAAATATCGTCGAATTGCGCTTTCCCGCGACCACTCCGCATGTTAATGACCGCCGCCAACTCCCCGATGCGGCATGATGGTTTGCCGCCGGAATGACATAGGATGTTGGCATGGCACGGCTGACCGACGCGGCGCTCGCCCGCGAAGCTTTCACTTTCGACGATGTCTTGCTGCAGCCGGGGCCGAGCGAGGTCATGCCTGGCGACGTCGACATCCGCTCGCGGCTGACCCGCAGCATCTCGCTCAACCTGCCCATCATCTCCTCGGCCATGGACACCGTCACCGAAGGGCGGCTTGCCATCGCCATGGCGCAGGCGGGCGGCATCGGGGTGCTTCATCGCAATATGGAGCCCGAGGCGCAGGCCGATCACGTCCGGCAGGTGAAGAAGTTTGAAAGCGGCATGGTGGTAAACCCTGTCACCATCGGCCCGGATGCGACCCTCGCCGATGCCTTCGAGCTGATGCAGCGCCACGGCATCTCCGGCATTCCGGTGGTGGAGGGGGGCTCCAACGGCCGCTCCGGCAAGCTGGTGGGCATCCTGACCAACCGCGACGTGCGCTTTGCCAACAATCCGCAGCAGCGCGTCTCCGAACTGATGACCAAGGAGCGCCTCATCACGGTGGGCGAGGGCGTCAGCCAGGAGGAGGCCAAGAAGCTTCTGCATCAACACCGCATCGAGAAGCTTCTGGTGGTGGACGGCGACTATCGCTGCGTCGGCCTCATCACGGTCAAGGACATCGAAAAGGCGGTCGCCAATCCCAATGCCAACAAGGATGAGCGGGGCCGCCTTCGGGTGGCGGCGGCGACCACCGTGGGCGAAGCGGGCTTTGTCCGGTCCGAGGTGCTGATCGACGCCGGCGTCGATGTGCTAGTGGTCGATACGGCACATGGCCACTCGATCAAGGTGCTCGAGGCCGTATCCCGCGTGAAGAAGCTGTCCAACTCCGTTCAGGTGGTGGCCGGCAACATCGCCACCGCCGCTGGTGCGCAGGCGCTGATCGATGCCGGCGCGGATGCGGTGAAGGTCGGCATCGGCCCGGGCTCCATCTGCACCACCCGCATCGTCGCGGGCGTCGGCGTGCCCCAGCTGACCGCCATCATGAACGCGGTGGAAGCCGCCAAGAAGCAGGACATTCCCGTCATCGCCGATGGCGGAATCAAATACTCAGGAGATCTGGCCAAGGCCTTGGCCGCAGGGGCGGATTGCGTCATGGTCGGCTCGCTTTTGGCCGGCGTTGACGAGAGCCCCGGCGAGGTTTTCCTCTACCAGGGCCGCTCCTACAAGGCCTACCGCGGCATGGGTTCCGTGGGCGCCATGGCGCGCGGCTCGGCCGACCGCTACTTCCAGCAGGACATCAAGGACGCATTGAAGCTGGTGCCCGAGGGCATCGAGGGCCAGGTGCCGTACAAGGGACCGCTGTCCTCGGTGCTGCATCAGCTCGCCGGCGGCCTTCGTGCCGCCATGGGCTATGTCGGCGCGGCCACGCTGCCGGAATTCCAGGAGAAGGCGGAATTCGTCCGCATCTCCGGGGCATCCTTGCGTGAAAGCCATGTCCATGACGTGACCATCACCCGCGAAAGCCCGAACTACCCCAGCCGCGGCTGATCATCAGCCGCACCAGACGAAGCGAGACGCATCAAAATGACCATACAGGCTGCTTTGCTGCCTCTCTTTGTCCAGGTCGGGTTGACCTTCGCACTTATGATTTGGATGGGGCGCATGCGCGTCGGCGCAATCCGGGCCGGCGAACTCCAGATCCGCGACATGGCCCTCGGCGAGCGGGTCTGGCCCGCCCGCGCCCAGCAGGCGAGCAACGCCTACCACAACCAGTTCGAGCTGCCCGTTCTCTTCTATGTGCTGACGGTCCTCGCGATCGTCAGCCAGAAGGACGACATCCTCTTCGTCATCCTAGCCTGGATCTTCGTGATCACACGGCTGGTGCATGCCTGGGTCCACTGCACCTCGAATCGGGTTCCGCTGCGCATGAAGGTCTTTGTCGTCGGTGCCGTGCTGCTGATGGTGATGTGGATCATCTATGCCTTGCGCATTCTTCTGGCCTTCTGATGCAGCCCGCCGCCCACGCCCTCGCCGCCATCGAGATCCTCGCCGAGATGGAGGCACGCCCGCGCCCGGCGGCCAATGCCATCAAGGACTGGGGCCTGTCGCACCGCTTCGCCGGCTCGCGCGACCGCGCCGCCATCGCCAGCATCGTCTATGACGCGCTGCGCCAGCGTGCCTCGATCGCCTGGCGCATGGGCGCCGATACGCCGCGCGCCCTCGTGCTCGGCGCGCTCGGCTTTGTCAGGGGCATGGCGCCCGATGCCATGACGGCCTCCTTCGCCGCCAGCCCCCATGCGCCCGACGCGCCGACGGAAGGCGAGGCAAAGCGCCTCCTGTCGGCAACGCTCGACGGCGCGCCGGCCTGGGTGCTGGGTGATTACCCTGAGTGGCTCGACCGCCATTTCGCCCGCGTGTTCGGAGACGACCGCGCCGCCGAGGGCGCCGCTCAATCGGAACGGGCGCCGCTGGACCTGCGTGCAAACGCCCTCAAAGGAAACCGCGACAAGGCCCTGAGAGGACTCGAACATTTGAAGGCGGCGGAAACGCCGCTGTCGCCGCTCGGCCTGCGCGTTCCGCTGCTGTCCGACGGGCGCGGCCCGCCCGTCCAGTCGGAGCCTGCCTTCCTGAAGGGCCTCGTCGAGGTGCAGGATGAGGGCTCGCAGATCGCCGCCATGCTGGCCACCGCCGCGCCGGGCGAGCAGGTAGTCGACTATTGCGCCGGAGCCGGCGGAAAAACTCTCGCGCTCGCCGCCAGCATGGCCAACAAGGGCCAGATCTATGCCCACGACAGCGACATCCGCCGCCTCGCGCCGCTGCATGACCGGGCGACGCGCGCCGGTGTCCGTAATCTCCAGATGCGCGCCCCCAGGGGCGACGCCGATGTCATGGCCGACATGGAGGCCAAGGCCGATCTGGTGCTGGTCGACGCGCCCTGCACGGGCACGGGCACCTGGCGCCGCAACCCCGATGCCAAATGGCGCATGCGGGAAAGCGCGCTGGAACAGCGCCAGAGCGAGCAGGACGCCGTACTGGCCGGTGCCGCCCGGCTGGTGAAATCAGGCGGACGGCTCGTTTACATCACCTGTTCCGCGCTGGCAGAGGAGAACGAGGACCGGCTCGAAGCCTTCCGCGCCGCACAGCCGGAGTTCGAGCCGGTAAGCCCCGCCCAGGCCGCCATCGCGGCGGGCCTGCCCACGGTCGCCCAATTCGCCAATACCGCCGGCGACGCCATCCTCCTCAGCCCCCGCCGCAGCGGCACTGACGGTTTCTTCATCTCGGTCATGAAGCGAAAGGCCTGATGGAATATCGGCGGCACATCACGCGTTTCGGCCCTCTCACGGCGCTCTGCGTCATGGCGACCGAGCTGGAGTATGGTGACCATCTCGCCCGCCGCATCACGCCGCTGATCACGGGCATCGGCCCGGTGGAAGCGGCTGTCGCCACCACGGCGGCGCTCGCCAGCCTGCATCAGCAGGATGCTCTGCCCGATGCCATCATCTCCCTCGGCTCGGCCGGATCGCGCAATCTGGAGCATGCCGCCGTGTATCAGATCGCCCAGGTCTCCTACCGTGATATGGACGCAAGCGCCCTCGGCGTCGAAAAGGGCAGGGTGCCCTTCCTCGACCTGCCCGCCGTGGTGCCGCTGCCGGCCCATGTGCCGGGCATTCCCGCCGCCAGCCTCTCCACCGGCGGCGCGGTGATTTCGGGCGCGGCCTACGACCTCATCGAGGCCGACATGGTGGATATGGAAACCTATGCGGTCCTGCGCGCCGCGCAGCGCTACAGCCTGCCGCTGATCGGGTTGCGCGGCGTCAGCGACGGCCGCAGCGAATTGACCGGCGCCCATGACTGGCGCGAGTACCTCCACGTCGTGGATGAGAGGCTCGCCGAGGCACTCGATCTCCTCACCATCCATGCCGAGCGCCATGGCGCATCCGCTGTTATCAACCCGCATCAAGGACCTGCCCGAACGGATGGCTTGACCCGCCCCGCCTGAGCCCGCAGAACACGCCAACGCCCGAAAGCCCCCGAGACCCCATGACCGCGCCCCAATCCCACGATCGCATTCTCATCATCGATTTCGGCTCGCAGGTGACGCAGCTCATCGCCCGCCGCGTGCGCGAGCAGGGCGTCTATTGCGAGGTCGTGCCCTTCAACAAGGCCGATGAGATCTTCCCCAAATTCGGCGCTAAGGGCGTCATCCTCTCCGGCGGCCCCGCCTCGGTGACGGAGATGGGCACCCCCCGCGCGCCGCAGGCGGTGTTCGATGCCGACGTGCCGGTGCTCGGCATCTGCTACGGCGAGCAGACCATGGTGGAGCAGCTGGGCGGCGGCGTGGAAGCGGGTCACCACCGCGAGTTCGGCCGCGCCGAGATCGAGGTGGTCTCGCCCTCCAAGCTCTTCGACGGCGTCTGGGACGAGGGTAAGCGCTATCAGGTCTGGATGAGCCACGGCGACCGCGTCACCGCGCTGCCGCAGGGCTTCAAGGCCATCGCCGTGTCCGAGGGCGCGCCCTTCGCCGCCATCGCCGATGAGGCCCGTCGCTTCTATGCCGTGCAGTTCCACCCGGAAGTGGTGCACACGCCCGATGGCGCGCGCTTGCTTCGCAACTTCGTGCGTGAGATCGTGGGCTGCGAGGGCGACTGGACCATGGCCGCCTACCGCGAGGAGGCCATCGAGCGCATCCGCGCCCAGGTGGGCAAGGGCCGCGTCATCTGCGGCCTTTCCGGCGGCGTCGACAGCGCCGTGGCTGCCGTCCTCATCCATGAGGCCATCGGCGAGCAGCTCACCTGCGTCTTCGTCGACCACGGGTTGATGCGCCAGGGCGAGGCCGACGAGGTCGTCTCCCTGTTCCGCGGCCACTACAACATCCCGCTCGTCCATGTGGATGCCTCCGATACCTTCCTCGGCGCGCTTGAGGGCGTGGACGATCCGGAGGTCAAGCGCAAGACCATCGGCAAGCTCTTCATCGACGTCTTCGAGGCCGAGGCCAAGAAGATCGGCGGCGCGGCGTTCCTCGCCCAGGGCACGCTCTATCCTGATGTCATCGAGAGCGTCTCCTTCACCGGTGGCCCCTCCGTCACCATCAAGAGCCACCACAACGTCGGCGGCCTGCCCGAGCGCATGAACATGAAGCTGGTGGAGCCGCTGCGCGAGCTCTTCAAGGACGAGGTGAGGGCGCTCGGCCGCGAGCTCGGGCTTCCCGAGGCCTTCGTCGGCCGCCACCCGTTCCCCGGCCCGGGCCTCGCCATCCGCTGCCCCGGCGGCATCACCCGCGAAAAGCTCGACATCCTGCGCCAGGCCGATGCCATCTATCTCGACGAGATCCGCAAGGCCGGCCTCTACGACGTCATCTGGCAGGCCTTCGCCGTGCTGCTGCCGGTGCGCAGCGTCGGCGTCATGGGCGACGGCCGCACCTACGACCACGTTCTGGCGCTGCGCGCCGTCACCTCGGTGGACGGCATGACGGCCGACTTCTACCCCTACGACATGAACTTCCTCGGCCGCACCGCGACACGGATCATCAACGAGGTGCGCGGCATCAACCGCGTGGTCTATGACGTGACGTCAAAGCCGCCCGGCACCATCGAGTGGGAGTGAACGCCATGCAGGCAAAAATTCATCCGGGCGCGACCTTCAAGGACAATCTCCGCCAGCTGCCGCCGATCGATGACGTGGAGCGCATCGACCTCATGGACCAGGCGAGCGCTGTCGTCGCCAGCATCGAGAACCAGCCGGGCAAGCAGGGCTCGCTGGCGGTCTACCAATACCTGAAGCTCGCCTTCGGCACGCTGAATGCCGAAGCCGCCGAGCACGGGCTTGCCGTCTTCGCCGAGCACACGGCGGACGCAAAGAGCCGCCCGGGCGCGCATCCCAACGTCGACCGGCTTCTGGAAATCGCCGCCGGCGGCGCGCCGCTCACCATCGGGATCGTCGCCGCCAGCCGCTGATCTCGGCTAACCCGGAACTGCCTTGCGCGGAAAATGGCGTGACTGCACGATCGAGTGAAACGAGGCGGCTCAGGCGAGCGCTTCCTGCCAGTGCGGATAGGTGACGTAAGCGGTGACCGCCCCTTCCTCATGCGAGCGGATGGTGACGCGCTCGCCCTTGGGCATGTAGACGATCTCGCCCGGACCGGCGCTGACCGTGCCGGCCTCTGTCGAAATCGAAAGCCGGCCCTCCAGCACCACCATGACGTCGTCAACGGCCAGCGTCTCGTCGATGCTCTGGTTTGGTCCATACCGGCCGTAGCCGATGGTGATCGGGCCACCGTGGCGCTGGTCGATCACGTTTCCCGCGAACACCTCGCCATCCTGTCCGGGTGAGCGCTCGAACGAAGCGTCGGTCATGGTGATTTTCTGAACCTTCACGGGCACTCCTCGTCCTGCATGGCGCATTTGATGGGCGGAAAACGATCAACGCCCGAGGCAGGCGCCCGGTTCAACACGAGGCGGCCATGGGATGGGTTTAAGCCCCAGGTCCCCCGCATGCGTCATGCCCGCCCTTGTGGCGGGTATCCACGCCTTAGCGGTGCTTGTGGTGGAGTAAGACCGGGAACGAGGCACCACCGCCTCCACTCGCGTCATGACAAGACTTGGTCTTGTCATCCACGAGTTCCTTCCTTTGCGGAGAGGCGCGGCCAACACGGCGATCCCGAGGCGCGCGCCTTGCAACAACGCGAAGGCAAAGCGCTCACCCCTCCACGTCAGGAACAGCCGTCCCCGCCCCGAAAGCGGCATGCCGCTGCCGCAAATCCCGCGCCCGCTCCTCCGTCAGCCCGTCGATGCAGTAAGGGCAGGACACGCCCGCCTCATAGGCCTCCGACCGCGCCTCCGCCTCATTCAGCGGCGCGCCGCAGCCATGGCAGGCGATCCATGTGCCGGGGCTGAGGCCATGCCCCACCGCCACGCGCTTGTCGAAGACATAGCACTCGCCGTTCCAGCGCGAGTCCTGCGGCGAGACCTCTTCCAGATACTTCAGGATCCCGCCCTTGAGGTGGAAGACGCTTTCGAACCCCTTCGACAGCATGTAGCTGGAGGCCTTCTCGCAGCGGATGCCGCCGGTGCAGAACATGGCCACCTTGCGGTGCACGGCGGGGTCCAGGCGCGTCTCCACGAAGTCCTTGAAGTCGGTGAAGCTGTCGATGCCGGGATCGACCGCCCCCTCGAAGGTGCCGACCTTCGTCTCGTAGCGGTTGCGCGTGTCGAGCACGAGCACGTCCTCCGCCGCGATGAGGTCGTTCCACTCCGCCGGCGCCACATAGGTCCCCGCCTGGCGGGACGGGTCAGCCTCCGGCGCCCGCAGCGTGATGATCTCCTCGCGGATGCGCACCTTCATCCGGTTGAACGGCCATTCCTCCGCCTGCGAATGCTTGACCTCGCCCTGCGCGATCCCGCAGATTCCCTCGAGCGCCGAGAGCAGCGCCGCAACCCCGGAGGAGGACCCGGCCACCGTGCCATTGATGCCCTCGCGCGCAAGCAGGATCGTGCCGCGCAGGCCATGGGCGCGGCACAGGCGCAGCAACTCGGCGCGCAAGGTTTCAAGCCCGTCGAGTGGCACAAAGCGATAAAGAGCAACGACTTCAAGCATGATCAATATTCAGTGTTGAGAAGCGACACCTATGCGTTCCGTCTTCAGTAGAATGGGGAGAGAAAAACTGCCAGAGCTGTTGCGTGTGAAAGCGCATATGGCATGGCAGCTTTAGCGCCCCATTCTTGACGGAGATCCTGCCACCGCGGAAGCCTGAAGCTGCCAGTCGCTAGATACGTCGACGCCACCGACCAATGCTGGTGATCGGGCAGCGCGCCAGACCATGTATAGTTTATCTGTCCATATACAGCGGGGTCCGCGCAGCCTTTGAGCGGTACGAATTTGTGTGACAGGCGGACAGATGTGCTACGAGGCTTGCAGAGCCTGCGATATCCACGGCACGACTGGGCAACGATGAATAGAGACGACCATCTCAACAATATCGCCAAACATTTCGGGCGGTTGACGCACGAGATACGGGCGCTCAACGCGATTGGACGCTTCGACATCAATTCCGTCGCTGAGGACTTTCTCATCCCGGTTTTGAAGGTCGCGTTCACCTGCCCGGATTTGCGGAATCAAAATGAGATTCTAATGAATTTTCCGGCAGTGGATCTTGGATGTCGCACTACCCGGATCTCCTTCCAAGTCACCACCGACGCTTCAAGCGGCAAGGTCGAGAAAACACTGAAGAAGTTTCACGAGCACGATCTGGATAAGCTGTTTAACTGCGTCTACATCCTCGCCCTGACCGAGAAGCAGTCCGCCTACAAGGCAGGCGCGCTGGCCTGCTCGATTGCAGACCTGACGATCCCCTTTAATCCAACCGAGCACATCATCGACGTCACCGATCTCCTTTCCCAAACTCGGCGCTTGGACACGAGCGATCTCGAACGCATCGATGCCTATCTGGCGTCGGGGTGGGCCGAGCGTGACCGGAACGTGCGCTTTCGAGAACAACTGGACAAATTCCTGAAATTTTCGACGAACAAAATCGAGTTGGAAAAGAGGTCTCGGAAATACATCCCCTCGATCTTTGTCGAGACCCACTCTACCAAGGAGGAGGTCCGCCTGTTCGCCAATCCGTTGTTTTTCTACCGCAAGATCCAGGATAATTTGCTCAGACTCGATTACAGCCATCTCAATTCGCGGATGAGAATTGCACGAGAGCCCGAGTTTGTTCTCGACCTCGACCAGGCGCTGCTAACCGAAACGCCATCGACCTTTGCGGAACTGAAAGACTGGCTGGACCGTGTGGGCGAAGCAGTCGCTCGCGAACTTGCGAAGGTACGCCCGTTGTCATGGCGGCGTGATGAAGGCGAGGAGCCGTACCAACCAGTCAATGGGAATACGCCCGAATGGGAGATCGTCCGCTTCCCGGCAGAGAGTGTGGCTAGTGGCCTGACCTCGCGTTTGCAGGACGCACTTGGTCTGATCGGTCTGATCCGGAAGAAAATCTTCTTGGTGACCAGCATGGCGGGACAGGGGAAAACCAACTTTGTCTGCGACTTAGTCGAGAATCAGTTCCGGTCATTTGCGATTCCTTGCCTGTTCATTCCCGCCCGCGAATTGAACAGCTACACCCCGGGTAAGCGCCTGTTCGAGTACATTTCCAACAACCGATACTCCCCGGATGTCACGAAGATCCACGAGTATCTGGATTTGTTCAATAATGTCGCCCTCGCAACCAACAAGCCGTTCCTGATCGTCATCGACGGCATCAACGAGGTTGCAGACTTGAACGCATTTAGCGACGAGCTGAAGGCTTTTTGCAACGCCGCCTGCCAGTATGACTGGGTCAAGGTCATTATCACGTGCCGAAGCGAATTCTTCGACGAGAAATATGCGTCGATACTCGACGAGCCGTTTGCGGCTCATATCCATCGCATCAACGATCTGCGATTGAAGATGACTGAGCGGAGTAAAAATAGGCTCCTGACGTCGTATTTTTCATATTTTAGTATCAAGGGACAGTTTTCCAAGCTCGCGAAGAACTTCCTTAAGAGTGATCTACTGCTTCTTCGCATATTCTGCGAGCGGTATGAGGGAAGTAATGTTGGCTATGTGGCCGACATCTACAAAGGCGACTTGTTCGAGCAATATCTGCTCAAGAAGATCAAATCATTCCCGCAGCACCTGCAGGTGAAGGCGCTGCCTACCTTGTACCGCATCGTTACTGAGATGCTCGATACAGACGACTTTGCGAAGCTCTCAGTCCGTAGTTTCACCGCCGAGGAACAGAAGGTTGTTCGACGCTTCGTCGAAGACGACGTCATACTGCGTCAAGAAATTGGGGCAGAGGGCCTCTCCACCCTTGGAGACCTCGCAATATCGTTCACTTATGATGAACTCCGAGATTTCGTAATCGCCTATAAGCTGGTCCTCGGTGATGCCACTGGCGATACGAGGGCCTTGAAAGCGGCATTGGTCACGCTGCCGGGACGACCGATCTACGAAGGGGTCTACCGCTATGTGTACCTGCTTGCTCGCAAGTCGAACTATGCTGCGGCTATCGCAGCCTGCGAGAGTAGTTCGGATTTCGTCGAGCATTTCAGCCTGAACGTGCACCTTTTGCCGCCAAGCGTGCAGACCCGCGACGATGTTGAGCGGGTGAAAGCGCTATTGGCTGACAGTTCTGCGCCCGAGCGGTTGCGCCGCGCCGCCGGGTTCCTAGTGCATCGTCAAGATACTACTGAAGCGTTGAATATCTCAATTCTTCGCGATCATCTCAATGGGCTGGAAACGGCGGACCACGCAAAGTTTGTCGGCGCGATGTTCGCTCGCCGCTACGATTACGAGAGAAATGAGTGGCAGCAACGTCTCCACGGGCTCATACATGATGTTGCAGAAGCCGAGGAGAAACTGGCGCGATACGATCCCGAGTGGCTGGCCTTCTTCCTGCACGTATCATCCCTAGCGAACTGGTCGGAGCGGGAACGCGTTTCGACAATGTTCCGCAAGGCGATGGACGCAACGAATTGCCGTGACGCCGTTGAAATGGTCCGCCCGGCGCGGACTGAGACGATGCGGGTTCTGCTGGCGGATATCGAGTCCGTGGAGGATGTTGGGCAATGAGCGACAGGGACCTCATCCTGCCAACGAGCCGCATTCCCTCGGTGAAAGAATTCCTCGACATTCTTCACATTAAACCGGCGAGCTTCGCTGCCCAGCTCTTCACGGCGGTTTACAATCAGTTTTTTTCTTGGTCGGAGGATTTGCGCGTAGAATACGAGAGATATTATTGCGTGGAGTATCCGACGTTCGCGAATTATCTTGAGTTGGCGCACGAAATTTACCTTGATCCAGCAGAGATTGGAAAAACACATATTCTGAAGATCAAGTCACCCGGCGGTGTGCTGGATGAAGACTATGATGAAAATGTCATGAATAGAGTTGTTGACTGCATAAAGAAGTTAGAGGGTGGCCATGAAAGTTAAGATGGACTTTGTCTCGAACAGCTCGTCGACCTCTTTCGTCTATATCGCGCGGGATATGCTATCGAAGCAGGACTTTTTGGCCGCGGCCGGAGTCGGTGCGGACAGCCCTGTTGCCTCGCTGTTCGAGGGCATGTTCCATGAGCTGATGGAGCGGATCGAGCAGGGCGAAAGCCTAACGAGTGTGGAAGACATCGATAGTCTCGATAATCGGGAGCGACTCACAAGCGAAGTCGTCGGACGTATGAAGAAGGCCTTGGAGCAGGGTCAGACTGTCACAATCGGTAGGTTCAGCAGCGAGAATAATCTGGCCGAGATGACCCTTTGCACTGAAATTTTTGAAATCGAATCCGAAAGGTTCTTTATCAATGCCTATGAAAATTACTGGTGAAGCTGATCTTCGAGTCAATCGCTATAAAGATCTAGGATATTCGACCTTCTTCAATGCGCGTACCGGCTTTTTCGCGCGCGTTCCTGAGCCCGGCAAACGCGAGCCATTCTGGTCTCCGCATGGTCCGGAGCTGATGGATATCTCCATCACCAACTGGTGCGACAAAGGCTGCGTTTTCTGTTACAAATCCTCGACCCGCCACGGGTCGCACATGGCGCTCGCTGACTATAAGCGAGTGATCGACGAGGCTGCCGGCATGGGCACCTTTCAAGTGGCGCTCGGCGGCGGCAACCCGAACCAGCATCCCGATTTCATAGAGATTCTTGACTATACCTGGTCAAAGGGCATCGTGCCGAATTACACGACGAACGGGCGCGGACTGACGGACGACATACTGGCGGCGACGCTGAGGAATTGCGGCGCAGTGGCAGTGTCTGCTTACCCTCCTTATCGCGAAACGGCAGAGACGATTCGCCTTCTGACTGGCAACAGCATCAAGACCAATGTGCATTTCATCATCGACAGCGAGAGCGTCAATACTGCGATCGACTGGCTCCGCGAACCTCCGGAATTTCTTACGGGCATCAACGCGCTGATATTCCTCAACTACAAGCCTTCCGGGCGGAAGGTCTTCGAGGAAAAGCTGCTCCGGCACAGCGATAGGCTCGATGAGTTCTTCGAATTGGCTACCTCCACCGACGTCAAATTGAAGGTCGGCTTCGATGCTTGTTGTGTGAGTGGTGTCTTTGCCCGAACCAACGCCAGCACCGCGCTCGTCGATGCATGCGATGCTGGCCGCTTTTCGCTTTATGTCGCGGAAGACATGAAAGTGTACCCTTGCTCTTTTCAAAGTGGCCTTGTGGAGGGGGACATGTTGAGCGACGATAGGTCGCTTCTCGACATCTGGCACCGATCTGAAAATGTCCGCTCGTTCAGGCGCTATTTTGCATCGGACCGTTGCGGCGGCTGTTCTCATAGGACAACCTGCATGAACGGGTGTCCCCTCTTTGATGATCTGGTCGTTTGCGGGAACAGATAGGCCACGTCGGCGGTACGATCCAAGGCTAACGATATGGTCATCCGGTTGTCCACTTTCTACCGCTATGTTGTCACAAGCGGCCAGTCTGCAATCGGCCCATAGATTGCCCCTGTTCGATTAGACTCACCTCCCAACAAACCCAGCCAACTCCTCCGCCGTCCTGGTCGGAAACACCTCCCGCAGATACTCAAGAAACGCCGAGACCCGCGCTCAGCAGCCGCCGCGAGGGGTAGAGCGTCCACAGGGTGATCTCCGGCGCGTCGATGTCGCCCCAGTGGGCCAGCGTGCCCGCCGCAAGGTCGTGGCTGACCAGTGAGATGGGGAGGCGGGCGGCGCCGAGGCCGGTGCGGGCGGCGTCGCGCACCATGATGAGGGAGGAGAGGGCGAGCACGGGCTCGATGGCCAAGGTTTTGCGGCCCTCTGATGTCGTCCCGGTCCAGGGGCGGGCATCGGCCAGCGAGCGCACCGTCTCGCCTGGCGATAGGCGGGGAAGAGTGGGGCTTGCCACCACCACCACGGTCGCGCGGGAAGATGCGGCCGACGAGGCTCTCCGCTTCGGCTCACCGATAGCGAGGTGACAGCACCGCCGACATCGTCACAGAATGGCATCGCGACGAGAGGGATCATCGTGACCGACACAGCTCCTGGATATACATTTCACCAGCTGTCGGAAGACGACCTGACGCTGTTCAAGGCTCTGCTGCGGCTGTTCGGCGAGGCTTTCGACGACCTTCCCACCTATCAGGATGCTGTTCCGTCCGATGGCTATCTCGCTCGGCTGCTGGCTGGATCGCAGTTCATCGCGCTCACCGCCATATCGGGCGACGATGTCGTGGGCGGCCTCGCCGCTTATGAGCTCATGAAATTCGAGCGGGAGCGCAGCGAGATCTACATCTATGACCTCGCGGTTGCCGAGAACCACAGGCGCAGGGGTGTGGCCACGGGGTTGATCGAGGCTTTGCAGCGCATCGCCTCGGAGCGCGGAGCCTATGTCATCTTCGTCCAGGCCGACCCGCCGGATGCACCCGCGGTGGCGCTCTACGAGGGCCTGGGGACACGGGAAGAGGTCTATCACTACGACATTGCCGTTGGAGAGGGCTCCGGGAGCGGGCATCCGCCGCGCCGGCAGGGCTGAAAGGCCAATCTCGGGCACCTTCCTCAGCTTGGGCGCAATGTTCGGCTTCGATGGTGCCGGTGAAACGCGAGGGTATCGTGATGGCGGCCAGGTGTCGGGGGAATGCCACGGGCGGAGGAACCCGAATGATATCCGCCGTTGTGCTGGCGGCCGTGGCCGCTCTGCCGCTTTCCCCGGCGCTTGCGGAGGAATGGAAGCGGCCGGACAGCCCCTTCACCATGGGGGAAGCGCATCCGGAGGTGCCGGCAACCTGCGAGACGGCGAGGCACTGGATCGATCATGCACCTGCGACCGACGACCGCGTGAGCTTTGCCATCGAGGGCGCGCTGGTCGCCGTCCACTGGGACGGCGTTCTGGCCTATCTCATCATGTGCGATGAGCCTGGCGTCCAGGTGATGTGCGTCACCTACAGCAAGGAAGGCCGTGAGGTCGGAAACCGGGTGATGTTCGCAGGCGGCTACATCAGGGCGGGCGAGCGCCGGATCATGCTGGACCCATGCCTCGCCTCCTCGAACTAGCGGGCTGAAATCGCCTTGCTGCAAGGGGCTTGTTGCGCGCCGCGGCAGAGATCATGATACCCTTCATGATGGTCGATCCTGCCGACAAAATCCGTCGGAATGGCTGATTGGCACAGGTTCTTTTACACACCGATTGAAGCGCTTTTTTCTTCATTATTGAGCAGTTTATGGTGGTGTGGTGCGCGTTGAAAAGCCAGGGAAGGGATAAGTCCTTCCGATATACGATATACTGTTGACAATGCAATCGGCGGGCGCTTAGGCTCCGGATCAATGCAGGAAAATTTTGGCTCCTTAAAATAAAAAAGCGGAGCCGGAGGGGTGCCGTGCGGGCGTGAGCGTGAATACGCTAAGCTTAGCAAACACTTCAATAAGGGGCGATTGCCGTATTGCTGTTCAATGCGGGCAATTGAATTGGAGAGAAGAAACATGACCATCAAGAAATATTTCATGGCCGGAATAGCCGCGGCTCTAACGCTGGCGGTTGCCGCTCCGGTCCAGGCGCAGGATTATCCCTCGCGCGATATCACCTTCATCGTTCCTTTCAATCCGGGTGGCTCGTCTGATCCGCTGTCGCGCGCCTTTGCCGCCCAGCTGGAGAAGACGCTCAAGGGCAATATCAACGTCGAGAACCGGGCGGGCGGATCGGCGACCATCGGCACGAACCTCGTCGTGACCGCCGCTCCCGATGGCTACACCATCGGCCTCGGCGACAGCGCGGCGCTGATCTACCAGCCCATGGTCAACAAGAACCTCGAATACAACAGCACCGACGATTACACGGTCATCACCAAGCTCGCAGACGTGCCCGGCATGCTTGTGGTGAAGGCCGATGCGAAGTGGAACACCTTCGAGGAGTTCCTGGAGGATGCCCGCAAGAACCCGGGCAAGCTGCGCGCCGGCGTGTCGGGCGTACGGTCCATTTCCGATCTCGTCGTGCAGCAGCTGAACCGCGCCGCCGATGTCGATATCGCCACCGTGCCCTTCACGGGCGGCGGCGGTGAGGCGCTTCTGGCCGTCATGGGCGGCCGGATCGAGGCCGCGATCGGCTATGGCGGGAACACCATCGCGCAGGTCAATGCCGGCAAGCTGAAGGTTCTCGCGGTCTTCGCCAAGGGCGACTATCCGCCTGTGCCCGATGCCATCTCGGTTCCGGATGATGCGGGCTTCGCGGCCTATATCCCCGCAAGCTACACGATCATCGCGCCCAAGGATCTTCCCAAGGATGTCCTCGACAAGCTGGCGGCGGCCTCCAAGGAGGCGATCGAGACGCCGGAGATGAAGGAATTCGCGGCAAAGAGCGGCTTCGTGCTCGATCCGAAGGGCCCGGATGACGCCAGGGCCGAGCTCAAGGACCTGTCGGTTGAAATGACCGGCCTCCTGAAGTGGATGGACGAGAAAGAGGCCAAGGCTGGAAAATGACTGTCGCTTCAATTCAGAAGCGCAGGAGCTATCTGGTGATCGGCGGCGTGGGCATTTTCCTCGCCGCCGGTTATCTCAGCCTCTCGCTTCAGCTTCCCATGGGCCACCTGAACAGCCCCGGCGCCGCCATCTTTCCTCTGATCGCCGGGAGCCTGCTGTTGATCGGCAGCATCTCCGCGGTCTGGGAAGGCTGGCGGATGGAGCCGACGGAGACGGCGGAACTGCCCATCGGCGATGATCTCTGGCGTCTCCTGGCGCTGATCGCGGCCCTCATCGGCTATCTCATAGCCCTCTCATGGCTGGGCCAGCTCATCGCCAGCATATTGTTCTGCATCGTCCTCATGAAGATGCTGTCGAAGCTGTCGCTTGTCGGGATCGTCATCAGATCAGTCATCATGATGGTGCCGGTCTATTATATTTTCGTACATTTGCTGGGCTTGCCGATGCCTAGAGGAATCTTTCTCTAACAGAGGCTGTTGAGATGACCGCGGTTGAAGGTCTGGGCTTCGGGCTCAGCGTTGTTTTCACTCTTCAGAATTTGCTGGCGGCGCTGATCGGGGCCTTTCTCGGGACCGCCATCGGCGTGCTGCCCGGCCTCGGACCTGTCGCCGGCGTCGCCCTGCTCCTGCCGATCACCTTCTCACTCGATCCGACGGCTGGCCTGATCATGATGGCCGGCATCTACTACGGCTCGCAGTACGGCAGCTCCACGACCGCGATCCTGATCAATATGCCGGGCGAATCCACCTCGGTGATGACATGCATCGACGGTTACAAGCTGACGAAGAAGGGGCGGGCAGGGGGTGTCCTCTCCATCGTCGCGCTCGGCTCCTTCATCGGTGGCACGGTCTCCGTCGTCGGCGTGATGCTGTTCTCGCCGATCATGGCCGACTTCGGCATCCTGTTCGGGCCGGCGGAATTCTTCGCGCTGACGGCGGGCGGGCTTCTCATCCTGTCACGCATTTCTGGCGGCTCTTTTGCCGCCGGCATCCTGCCCATGGCGCTGGGCCTCGTCATCAGCACCATCGGCGAGGAGCCGGTCACGGCGCAAAACCGCTTCACCTTCGGCTTCAACAACATGAGGCAGGGGATCGAACTCGTCGCGCTGGTAGTCGGCCTCTACGGCGTGGCCGAGATCATGGACATGGTGGAAAAGCTGCGCCGGCAGATGAAGCCGCAGCCCGTCAGTCTTCGCGAGATGCTTCCCACCCGCGAGGAAATGCGCCGGTCCTGGGCGCCCTATGGGCGCGGCACGATCATCGGTTTCGTCTTCGGGATGCTGCCCGGGCCGTCGGCGACGCTCTCAAGCTTCGCCAGCTACAAGCTTGAGAAATCGGTATCCAAATACCGCCACGAAATCGGCGAGGGCGCCATTGAAGGCGTTGCGGGGCCGGAGACCGCGAACAATGCGGCGGCCACCTCCGGCATGGCGCCTTTGCTGGCGCTTGGCATTCCCTTCGGCGCGACCACCGCGCTGATGTTGGCGGCCCTGATGGTGCACGGCATCGAGCCAGGCCCGCTTCTCCTGACCAATCATCCGGACATCTTCTGGGGCGTGATCGCGTCCATGCTGATCGGCAACGTGATGCTGCTCGTCCTCAACATCCCGTTGATCAGCATCTGGGTCAGCCTGCTGCGGATCCCCTATCACATCTTTCTGCCCATGATCCTGGTGCTGGTGGTGATCGGTTCATACAGCGTGCGCAACAGCATGCTCGACGTCTACCTGCTCCTGATCCTCAGTGGCGTCGGCTACATCCTGCGCAAGTTCGATTTTCAGCTCGCTCCCATGGTCGTCGGCTTCGTGCTCGGGCCGCTCATGGAAAAACATATGCGGGAAGCCCTGTTCATGAGCCTCGGCGATATCTCGGTGTTCTACACCAGCCCCATCGCCGTCGGCATATGGATCGCGGTCCTGCTGATCGTGACCATTGGGCTGCAACGCGCGCTGCTGGAACGGGTTTTCGGCATCAAGATCAGGACGCCGGCCTTCGACAACGCCGATTAGTATTAGACGCTGCTGCATCTCTGAAAGGGACGACACATGAGTACCACCAAACCTCGGATCGCGATCATCGGCACCGGCGGGACCATATCATCGCTCGGCACCCATTCGCTTGAGGTCTTGGACTATCCCGAAGTCAGCCGGAAGATGGAGCCTGACGAGGCCATCGAGCGGGTGCCGGAGGCCGCGCAGTTCGCGGACCTGACACCGCTTCCGTTCCGCGCTGTCGGCAGCACCAAGATCGGGCCGCAGGACTGGATCGAGCTCGCCAACCTCATCAAGACGAACGCGGCCGAGATGGATGGTTTCGTCATTCTCCATGGCACCGCGACGCTGGAGGAAACCGCCTACTTCCTCCACCTCGTGCTGAAGGTCGACACGCCTGTCGTCGTCGTGGGTGCCCAGCGCCCCGCCAGTGCGTTGAGCACGGACGTGGGCATGAATGTGGTCTCGGCCGTTCGCACCGCCTGCAGCGAGGACGCCCGCGGAAAAGGCGTTCTCGTGGTGCTCAACGACGAGATCCACAGCGCCCGCGATGCCACCAAGACCTCGACATATAGGCTGCAGACCTTCCAGAGCCGGGACTTCGGCCTCCTCGGCCATGTGGATGGAGACGGCGTCTATTGGTACCGCCAGCCTCTGCGCGCGCACACCCACGCATCGGCCTTTGACATCAAGGACATCACCTCACTCCCCCGCGTCGACATCGTCTATTCCTATGCCGGCTGTGACGGAGTTGCGGTGGATGCCTTCGTCGCAGCGGGAGCTAAGGGACTGGTTTCCGCAGGCATGGCTCCCGGCCTGACCTCGCCCGTCGAGCGCATCGCCTTTGAACAGGCTGCAAAGAGCGGCGTGGTCGTCGTGCAGTCAAACCGCGCCGGAAGCGGACGCGTCGCGCGAAGGACCTATCTGAAAGACAAGGCCATGGTCGGAGCGGACAACCTCAATCCGCAGAAGGCAAGGGTGCTGCTGTCGCTCGCGCTGACGAAGACAAACGATCCCGACGAAATCCAGCGCCTCTTCCAAACACATTGAGGGAAGGGAGACATCCGGCGGCCGGCACAGCCGCCGGATGTTTGTCCGACCTCAACGCGTGCGGGGCGTGGATGCAAGCCGGGCCAGGCTCAGCATTAAGCCTACGATGGTCAGTCCCACGCTGATCCAGAAAATCATTGCAACGCCGCTCATCTGCACGGCGAAGAAATAGGAACACAGCCCAGCGCCGCTCAACTGCCCCAGAAGGCGGCTTCCTGCGACGATGCCGCTCGCGGCGCCGCTCCTTGCAAGCGGCGCACTGTGCATCAGGGCGCGCAGGTTGGGGGATTGAAACAGGCCGAAGCCAAGGCCGCAAAGCGCGATCCTCCACGCAAAGTCCAGGGCGGTGATATCCAGCGGGGACAGGGCCACCGCCGCCAATCCCAGCGCCAGGATGCAGAGCCCGCCGC
Organism: Agaricicola taiwanensis; assembly: GCF_014635245.1. Classification (GTDB taxonomy): domain Bacteria; phylum Pseudomonadota; class Alphaproteobacteria; order Rhizobiales; family Methylopilaceae; genus Agaricicola; species Agaricicola taiwanensis. The sequence continues at coordinate 1,507,847 of NZ_BMCP01000001.1, forward strand.
TTCCGATGATGGCCGGGCGAATGCGATCCGACAAGGACCCGGCAACCGGGGCTGCAATCGCCATGCAAGCCGGCCAGAGCCCCAGGATCAACCCAGCGATCTCGGGCTGTCCCGCCAGGCGCTCTTGCAGCAGAAAGGGTAGGGCGACCAGCGAGACGCCGTGAACGGCAAAGGCCATTACCGCTGTCATGGAGGACAGGCGAAACGATCGGCATCGGAAAAGATCGGTTGCGAGGATTGGAGCGCTCTCGAGGATATCCATCCGGGCGGTCGCCGCGAGAAGGCCCAAAGCAACTGCTGCCATCGTCAGGTTCAGCAGGATGTTGCCGATCGCGCCGCTGACGATGATGGCCAGCATCGAAAGCGCGCAGAAGACCAGCAGCAGCGAACGGAGTTTGATCGGAACCGCGGCTTTCGCCGAAGCAGGCAAGGTTCGCATCGCCGCTGTGAAAGCTGCAACTCCAATCATAAGATTGAAGATGAACAGCCAGTGCCACGACGCATGTTGCTCGATCAGCATGGCAAGGCTCGGGCCTATGGAGAGGCAGGCGGACACCGTGAGGGCATTGATGCCCATGCCACGCCCCATCCGCGCAACAGGATAGACCCGCCTGACCAGCGCGATGCTGACGCTCATGATGCCTGCCGCGCCCAGGCCCTGGAATCCCCGGGCCATGATGAGCATCGAGAAGGAAGAAGAGAGCGCGCAAAGCAGCCCGCCGAGAACGAACACAAGCATCCCCGCCATGTAAATCCGGCGATGTCCGACCTTGTCCGCCAGGGTCGCGAGGGGAATGAGGGCCGCGACCATGGCGGCCTGATAGGCACTCATGGCGAAGACGACGGTGTCGGCAGCTATCCCGAAATCCCGTGCAAGCATCGGCAGGGATGAGGACACCATTGCCGTGTCCAGGGTCACCGCGGCAAGCCCTGTCATCAGGGTTGCCATGGCATGGCGCCTGTGATCGGCGGGGTTCTCCGCGGCCGTCTGGTCGAGCGATTGAAGGTGGCCTTCGGCGGAACCGGCACCCATCGCATCTGATCTTGGCTGCATGATCACCGATGATCTTGATATCCGGCGGGGCCGTTGGGTTATCGGAGCGACGGTTGTCGAGCAGGCATCGGCCCCCATGCATGAGATGAGGGCCGATACCAATGGCGAGTGAGGATCAGTTGATGATTTTCTGCACCTGAGAGATGACGCCGTCATAACGCTCTCTCAGTACTTTATTCGACAGTCCCCAGATCTTCACCTCCGACAGCGGCGGGTTCTCAGGGGCTGACTCCACGTCAGGACGCGCTGAGTTTGCTCCGCGAACGTTGACGAGAGCGGTCTGTCCTTCTTTGGAGAGATACCAGTTCCCGAACAGTTCGGCAGCACTGGGGTTCTGCCCGCCCTCCAAAAGCATCATCGGGAATTTCACGAAAGGCACGCCCTCGGCGGGATAGATCGGAACGACCGGCGCCTTTTGCTTGACGCGTACGACATACTCATTGACCGACGAAGATACGCCGATCTCGGATTCCCCGCGCGCCACGTTCAGCATCACCGTGTTATAGGTCGTGAACATCTTGGGAGACTGCGTATTCAGCTCCTTCAGGAAGTCTTCACCATAGTGATCGAGGAGGAAGGCGTAGACCATCCATGATGTGCCTCCGACAGATATGGGGAAGAATGCGAACTTGTCCTTGAACTTCGGATTGGCAAGATCCTTCCAGCTTTTGGGAATATCGTCGCCCTTCACCAGGTTTTTGTTGTAGACAGGGTACATCAACTGACCTGAGCCCGAGTACCATTTCCCTTCCACCTTGAAGGTTTCATCGTATTTGGCGGCGGATGGCGGGGTCCAGTCGCGGACGAGACCGGCATCGACGAGGTTCTGGGCCAGCACTTCGTCGGAAAGGATCAGCACATCGCCGAAGGTCTGTTTGGCCTGCGCCTCGGTTTTTACGCGCTCATAGAGCCGGCCCGTCGCGGCGGACACCACCGAGACGCTTATGCAAGGAAAGCGTTCTTGAAAAGTCTTGACGATCTGACGCTCGTCTCCATCGGATTGAGCGGTATAGTAGACAACTTCACCCTCCTTGCAGGCGGCGGCCATGAGCTCGGGCGTCCCGATCATCTCGCCGTCAACGTTGAGAGCATCTGCCTCCTGTGCAAAGCCGTAACCTGGAAGGGCCGCGGCCAGAACGGCGGTCATTGTAAATTTCTGCAGTCGTTTGAATGTCATGACTTGTCCTTCTCGCGGAGTTCGAGGGGGGTAGAGAAAGAAACAAATGCTCATCTCTCGTATTTATGTTTGAGGGCGTTGCCCAATACATAAATTACAAGCAGAACGCACACCTGTAGTATTGCAAGAACGGCGACATAGTTCGTGGATCCCCTTAGCCACAAATCCAGCATCACCAGAGAGAAGACCTGCGTTTTAGCTGTGTAGAGGAATAGGGCGGTCGCCAGTTCGCGGAATGACAGCACGAGCAACAGCGTGATGGCCGCGAAGATCCCCGGAAGCGCGAGCGGAAATACGATGCGCCGCAGCGTATAGGTGAAACCCGCGCCTGACATCCGCGAGCTCTCCTCGAGCTCCCTGTGAATCTGGACCAGGGAGGCACCGATCGCTCGCGAGCCCTGCGGCGTGAACTGGGATATGTAGGCGAGAATAATGATCATCAGCGTCCCATAGAGACCTATGGGAATGCTGATCCAGGACCAGAGATAGCCGAGACCGATAATCATCCCCGGGACCGCGACCGGCAGGACAGAGATGATGTCCAGCATCCGCCTGCCTTTGAGGTTGGTTTTGTGAATGAGGTAGGCGACCGCGAAATAGAGAAAGACGCCAAGTCCTACGGTGCCGCCGCAGACCAGAAGCGTGTTGATCATCGAATGCGAAATCACCGGATCGGCAAGGACGTCGGAGTAGTAGGTGGTCGTGAAATCCGACGTGTCGAGCATCTGCTCCGCGGATGAGAAGAAGAGGCTTCCCTTGACGGAGACATAGAGCAGGGAAATCAGCGGAAGAACGACGGCGATGAAGATATAGGTCAGCGACAGGATCGTGAAGATCCACTTCGTCCAGCCGAACTCCATGACACGCGGCCGTGAGCCTTTTCCGGAAACCGTCACAAAGCTTTGTTTGCTTGTCAGTTTCTGCTGGATCAGAACTAGGACAACGGTGATGGTGATGAGCATCACACCGAGCGCTGACGCTTGATTGACCTTGGGCGGCGCGAAACCGATCATCTTCCAGATTTGCACGGAGATGAACTTGATGTTGGCGGTCTCGGCCAACACCGCAGGTATGGCGAAGATTTCGATCAGCAGCACCAGAACCATGAGCGCCGCGGAAAGAATCGCCGGCAGCACGAGCGGCAGGGTGATCTGCAGGATGACGCGAAGCCGGCTGGCGCCGCACATGGAGGCAGCCTCTTCAAGGCTGGCATCGGCGTTCTTTAATGCGGCATTTGTGAAAAGAAAGACATAAGGGGAATAGTAGATCACGAATACGAGGCAGATGCCCCACATCGTGTAGATGCTGAACCCCATATCGATGCCTGCCGATCTCAGCAGGACGTTCAGCATGCCGCTTTGCGGCGATCCTAATATGTCCCAGGCAAAAGCGCCAACGAGCGGTGGAACCATCATGGGAAGAACGGCAGAATATTCGATGAATTTCCGTCCCGGCGTGTTGGTTCTGGAAGACACCCAGGCGAGGCTCAGGCCAACGAGGACCGCTCCCACAGTCCCGATAATGGCCGCAACGATAGTGTTGTACACCATCTCGGCAAACTCCGGATCCCGGAGAACTTCGTAATAGTTCGCCAGACTGGCGGTGCTCAGGTCGAATTGAAATGCGCGCGGCGGCTCTGCCAGAAAAGATCCGACCACCAGAACAAGAACCGGAAGCAGGATAAGAACGGCCAATACGAGGAGAAACAGGGGCAGCAGAACCCATTGGGCAATGCTCGCCGGTGTCAGTCGGAGGGAAAGCGTTCCGGTTGACCCATCCGGCTCGGTCCGAAGACGAGTTGCAACAGACATTTCACAACTCCGCTGGAATGAAGCGTGCGTTCACCGGCGGCAGATGAAGATAGGCGCGCTCGCCGTCTGCAAAACCACTGACTGTCCCTTGAGCCGCGACCTCAAAGGGGCTGCCCTGCCAATCCACGCAGTAGCGGGTCGCCGTCCCCTGATAGCGGACCGTCGATATCTTGACCTCCACGCATCGCTCGGAGGTGGCGGTTTTGGAAAGTTCGCAGTCTTCGGGATGAATGACGACATCCACGTTTTGCCCGACTGGTAGGGATCTTTCGGCGCTTCCGGTCAGAATGCGCCCGCAGGACGTTGATGCCTGCTGCAGACCGTCGGCCGCCTTTGAGGAGATGGTCGCCGGGAAGATGTTGGCCGACGAGATGAATTCGGCGACAAACCGGGTCTTCGGCGTTCTGTATAGCTCGGCGGGGGTGCCGACCTGCACCACATGACCGCCATCCATCACCACGATCCGATCCGCCAATTCGGTCGCTTCCAGCTGATCATGCGTCACATAGATGCTGGTGAGGCCGGTCCGTCTGACCAGATCCTTCAGTTCAAGGCGCAGCCGCTCCCGCAGTTTCAGATCAAGATTGGACAGCGGCTCGTCGAAGAGAAGCAACTGCGGCTCGAAGACAATCGCCCGTGCCAGCGCCACCCGTTGCATCTGGCCGCCGGAGAGCAATGTCGCGGAGCGCTCCATCGCCGTTTCCAACCCAACGACCCGAAGCGCGCCCTTGACGCGCTCCTCAATCTCGCTTTTCGGGAGCCTGCGCACCCGGAGAGGGTAGGCCACGTTCTCGAACACGGTCATGTGCGGCCAGATCGCGTAGGACTGGAACATCATGCCGATGCCGCGACGTTCCGGGGGAACGAAGGTCTTGCGCGCCCCATTGAACATTTCCTGGCCGTTGATGGTGATCGATCCCGCATCCGGCTTCTCAAGTCCCGCGATCAGGCGGAGCGTCGTCGTCTTTCCGCAGCCGCTCGGTCCCAGCATGACGATGAACTCACCTTCATCGATGTCGAGCGTGAGATCAGCGACAGCAGTGAAACTGCCGAAATTTTTCTGCAGGTTCATAATGTTGCAGCTCTTACGCACGTGATCACCTCTTCCTTCTCTGAGCAGGACGGACGTCCGGTCGCGAGCAGCGATCGCGGAACGACAATTGGCGCGCTAAAAGTACTGGCGAACGCTAGACAGCGTATGTGACTGATGTCTCTAGTCTGTTCTTTTTTGCGTTATCATAGGTATTTTTGTGCATCTGCCGTATAACGGGGGCAACCTCAGATCCATCATCGATGAGGTTGCCATGCGCCGGTGCGATATATCTTGGCTGATACTTTTCCATCAGCTCGTCTATTGGCCCAAATAGCTTTGATACATTTACGAACTTGGTCCAGTACAATGCCGCCTGCAGCAGATACGTCGCATTTTGCGGGTTCAGCGGCTCGCCGAACTCGGAGGTCAGCATTGTGCACTCGCCCTCCTTGTGACCGGCATCCTCGTCGAGCGGGCGTGATCCTCGGTGAAGAAACGAGAATCCGTCAGAGACGAACATGATCTTGTGCTTATGTTCGAACGCCCAGAGCGTGTTCGGAAGGTCTTTGATCAGGGCGGGGAGAAATTCTACTTTCAAGTCGCCAAGATCGACCTCATCACCAGGCTCCGTATGTATGATCCTTTGGCTGAACTCAGGATAAAGGAGGTGGTAATCCCTGGCATCACACAGAACCTGCGCTTTCTCATACTTGCGAAGCAGCAGGGGGAGGGCAGCCGAATGAGGAATTTCCGGATGGGTGGGAAACACAAAATCGATCGGCCGATCGCCGATTACCGTTTCGATTTGTGCGGATATCGCGGGCCAGTAAGTTGGCGTCCCGGTGTCGATGAGCATTGTCTTTTGTTGGCCAACGAGAAGGTAAACTCCCATATGAAGATGGTATTGTTGGCCATGGAAAACCGTCTCAAGACAAGCGCCTAACCAGGCGAAGTTCTCGTTTATCTCTCGAGGATAGTTGTGATGCACGCCACCCATTCGCACCTCCCGCTAATCAGTGCTGTTCCTTGAGACCGATCTGGTCAAGAGCATCCATCAGATATGATAAGTGCTTCATCACCGATCGCTTTCCGGATATTATGCATCCATGCGTCGGAGCGATGTGTTCGATGTCGTAGTCTGCGAACAGTTTCTCGACCCAGTTGCGCATATACCTGTTGTCGGCGAGAGCCATCCAACCGAATTTCTCCAACAGGTGAGCGCCGACGGAGTTGATTGTTGTGTGATCCGCCGCCTCTTCATCCAGGATGATGGAGTCCTGCTCACCCTTGCAAGAGGTGTGGCCGAACACGTCGGAAGAAAACAGCGTCTTGGACACGCTGTCGTAAGCCCAGTAGGTCGTGAGCATCCGGATATGTGCGGGGATCAAGCGCAGCCGGGAGGACGAACCAATCTGCATGTCCTCAACGCCTGATAAAGGCAGGTTTTGACGTCTTATCTCGGTGTTGGACAGCTTGGAAAGTTCATCGTAGGAATCGAAAGGATTTCGAATTGCGCCAGATATGACCTCGGTGACGTTGAAGGTCTTATACAGACTTGCAAAGTTGCCCGAGCAGTCAAGCTCCGCTCTCGTGAAGAATATGCTTATCTCTTTTATGTCGCTGTCTACACGCCGAAGCTGATCGATAATCCTTTGCCGGTGAGCGGCCACACCGGTATCGATCAGATATCCGACACTTCCCTCTTTTACCAAGTAGCAGTTGATCGGTTGGAAGTGCCCCTCTATCCGCGGCGCCCAACTGATCCTGCCGTCGAGCGGCACGGTATCGCCGAGGCGGAAAAGCGTCGGATCAGCAAAGGAGAATACCTCGGTGCCGCCCCTGTGTCCGGGCAGTGCGGTGACATCGGTTGCTGCACCTTGGCACGGCCCTGCAGCCGGCTCACGTACATCCATACGTGATCTCCTACGGTTTTATTGTCCCCGTCGTAGCCGTGTAGGTCAGGCGACCTCACCGACTTTAGTCGTTGGATCTGCGGCTAGAAAACCCGCGCCCCTTTGTTGCAACTGAGCATTGGTGAGGTCCGCCAGATTGTCAACAGTCGATATATCGTATATCCGACTTTTTACAGTGTGCATACTTTTTGCACATATAAATCAGTTAGTTAAACATAGAAAAGCAAGCGGTGTGGCCCTTAGATGAGATCGTCTCCTATATACGAGATTGTTGGCGCAGCGGATTGGAGCTAGGCTTAAGACATCCTGGTCATGGGTCGGAGGATGTTGTGTTCGATCTCGTAATTCGAACTGATTGTGCCGTTACCGCGCATGGAACCGGCGCCTTCGATATTGCAATCAAGGGAGAGACCATCGCTGCGGTGGGAGCTTCAGGTTCGATCAACGAAAGCGACTGCATTCGCTTCATAGACGCCACCGGTAAAATCGTACTGCCCGGTGGAATAGATCCGCATGTCCATTGTTCCTGGTTTATCCCGAATCCGGACGGCACCGCTGGCCTTTCCGACCCCCCCGCGGTCGTCAGTCGCGCGGCGCTGCATGGCGGGACGACGACAATTATCGATTTTGCAAGACGCGTAGCAGATCAAACCATCCAGAAAACTATTGAACAGCGTGATCGCGAATGGGTGGGAGAATGCTATTGCGACTATTCCTACCACATCATGGTGGAGGGCAAGCTGCCGCCGCACCTTCCATTAGAGGTCGCGGAGGCCATACAGGCTGGATATCCAACGATAAAAATATTCACCACGGACATAACACCCAGCCGTCGTGGAAGAATGGTCGATTACGGAAGTATATGGGAGATATTCAAGGTTTTATCCCGTGAGGGTGGACTTGGCGTCATTCATGCCGAGGACAACGACATTGTCATGCATATGTATGACAAGCTCTTTAGAGAGAACCGCACGCATTTCCAGTTTTTGTCCGAGGTGCACAATGCGTTGTCGGAAGACCTGTCGTTCCGGCGCATCATTCGTCTGGCACAGCAGACCCCGGGCACGGCTCTTTATATGATGCATGTAAGCGCCGGAACCGGCGTTGAGGCTATTCGAAGCGCCAGAGGCAATGGATTGCCGATATATGGCGAAACATTGCATCAGTATGTCATGTATAGTGACGAGGACTACAAAAGGGCAAACGGTCAGATCTATCACACCTACCCCTCGCTCAAGTCGGAGGGGGACCGGCTTGCCCTCTGGACGGGGCTGGATGATGGAACAATCGATACCATCGCAACCGATGAACTCTGCTGCTCCCTCCAGAAGAAGCTCCAGGGATCCCGCATCGACGATACCACGGGCGGCAATGCTGGCGTAGAGCCACGCATTTCCGTGATGTACACGGAAATGGTAGAGCGACGGGGTTATGCTTTATCGAAATTTGCCGATCTCATATCGACCAACGCCGCCAAGATACTGGGCCTTTACCCGCGAAAGGGCGTTCTCGCACCTGGCAGCGACGCCGATATAGTGGTTCTGGATCCGGCGTTGCGGCGGCGGCTCAAAGCAGCGGAAATGCACGAGAGCGATTACTCGCCCTGGGAGGATTTCGAGGTGGCAGTCTGGCCCTGCCTGACGGTGCTGCGGGGCAGCGTCGTCGTCGATAAGGGGGAGATGAGGGGCAAAGCTGGAGCAGGCCAATACCTGCATCGGAAGATTTCAGATGCAACCATTAACGGTCGTGCGTTGAGTTGAACAGATAAATAACCGGGTCTTCTTACCCTAGCGAGTGGTAGCAGATATGCAGCTTCCAATGGCAATCGCATCTTCGCCTCTGGAACGTCCAGGTGATGATGGCGCCCGTGACTGGTGCTTTTGCTTCGATGAGCTGCCTCCGTTGCAGGAGAGAAGGTGAGGGCTGATGGGCCATATAAGTACGCTTGGTGAAATCCAGCTGGTTCCCGTTGACCGTCTCAAGCGAAGTGCGCGGGAGAACCTTTCCACGCAGGTGGAGCGGCAAATCCGCATGTCTCTCTTGGATGGAAGGTTCGGGCCGGGTGACCGGATCTCCTTGAGTTCGCTGGCCGCGACATTGGGCACAAGCGTCACGCCTGTCAGGGAAGCACTGTCGCGCCTGGCAGCAGAACACGCCTTTGAACTGATTCCTGGACAGATCGCCCGGGTGCCTTTGTTCGACCCGGTTCGCTATCGTGAGCTGTGCGATATCCGTGTCGCTGTGGAAGGTCTTGCCGCGGAACGCGCAGCCCTGAATGCGACGAAGCGCGATTTGGCCAAGCTTGAGCGTTGTCTGACGACCTTCCTGGCTGCTTCAAAGGCGAATGAGCTCCGAAAAACCATGAGTGTTGGTCGCGACTTTCGGTTCGGCGTCTACGCCGCATCGAAAATGCCGGCGCTGGTGCGCGTGATTGAAGGCCTCTGGTTGCAGTGCGCGCCTTCCTTCAGGCTTTTCTATGCCTTTAGCTCGCGTGATGAGACGTTGGAGGTCAATTACCAGCGGCTTTACGATGCGCTTGCAGCGAAGAACCCCAAGGACGCTCGTGAATGCGTCGAGAGGATCGTCACATCGGGAGCTGCGCGCCTGATGGCTTAGGGCTTTGCCTGCCTACCCGCTGGAATGGCACGGATAAGGAGGCGAGGTCCGAGCAAGTGGCTGGTGCTCATGAAACCAACCGATGGCGAAAGGCGTCAAAGCCTGAAGGGATAGGTCTCCGCCGGCCGCTCCGTGCATGCTGCGGCCCGAGGGGCGTCACGGCTTCCGTTTTGTCGAACCAGACAGAGGCGTCGAACTGCCGATCGCCCAACCCTGCTCGCCGACGAGCGGCACAAAGCGCACCTCGCCGAGATCATCCTGCTGAAAGTCATCTGGCCCTATCCGGGTGATCTTCAGCAGGCTTTGTTCGCGTTCCTCAGAGCCCACTGGAATGATCAGACGTCCGCCGATCCTGAGTTGCTTCTTCAGGGCCTCCGGCGCGGCAGGTGCTCCGGCTGCCACGAGGATCGCGTCGAAGGGCGCAGCCTCGCGCCAGCCGCTGGTGCCGTCTCCGACGCGCAACTCGACATTATTGAAGCCATGCTTGCGCAGCCGCCGTTCAGCCGCCTCGCCCAAACCCCTGTGCCACTCGATGGCATGGACCTGCCTGGCCATGAGGCTGAGAACCGCCGCCGCATAGCCGGATCCCGCACCCACCTCCAGGACATGGTCCGAGGGTTTGATCTCCGCAGCCTCCGCCATCAATGCGACGATATAGGGTTGGGAGATGGTTTGGCCGTGCCCGATTGGCAGAGGCGCGTCGTCGTAAGCAAAATCCTCAAAGCCGGGCTCGACGAACACTTCCCGTGGCACGGATCGCATGGCATCCAGCACACGGACATCCGTGATGCCGCGCCGCGCGATCTGGTCTTCCACCATTTGCCGACGTGCGCGAGGTTGATCCGGCATATCTGATCCACCTTTTGCTCGCTCTGTCTCCTGCGTCTCTCCGCCAGCGCGTTCCGTGTAGGGACCGTTCAGGCCGCCATTTTCCGGCACGAGTCCGCGCAGCGTCGGCAGATGTCGACACAGGCGTCCATATCGCCGATCCGTTCACAGTCGCTGGCGCATTCCGCGCAGATTTCAGCACATTCGGCGCAGGTATGCTTGTGATGCGGCGTTCCGATCAGCATGAAATGCGCAGAGGTGCGACAGATTTCCGCGCAGGCCATCATCAGTGTGAAATGGGCCTTTTCCGTATGTGGACCGCCCATCTCCAGGCAATGGCCCATAGCGGTCGACAGACAGGTCGAATAGCAGTCGAGACACTGATCGATGCAGGCTTTCATCTCGGGTGCGATGTGATGCATAGGGCTTCTCCGGGTGGTCGGACTGTGCCTGTGAGGGCTAACTCAATCCGAACGCGCTTGTTCCACCGGTGCCTCTCCACGACTAAAGAGGTATAGGAAACCGAAGTTTCCTCCTTACATCAGCCTCAGCAATGAGGGTCACCCGATGCCAAAACCGATCAGAATCGATTTCGTTTCCGACGTTTCCTGCCCCTGGTGCATCATCGGCCTTAAATCGCTTGAAGAAGCGCTTTCCCGGACGGCGGATCTCGTCACCGCCGACATCATCTTCCAGCCGTTTGAGTTGAACCCGGCCATGCCGCCGGAAGGGCAGAACATCGCCGAGCATATCGGCGAGAAATACGGCTCCTCGCCCGAGCAGTCGGCGGCAAACCGGCAGATGATCAGGGAGCGGGCGGCTGATGTCGGCTTCGTCATGGCGATGAACGAGAACAGCCGCATCTACAACACCTTCGACGCGCACCGCCTGCTGCATTGGGCGGCGCTGCAGGAGCGGCAACCGCAGCTGAAACACGGGCTGTTCAAAGCCTATTTTACTGACGGCCTGGATCCGTCCGATCATGATGTGCTGGTCGCGGCGGCCGCCAATGCCGGGCTCGATGGCGAGGCCGCACGTGAGGTCCTGTCCTCCGGCCGCTACGCCGAAGAGGTGCGGCAAGCCGAGTATCTATGGCAGGCGCGTGGCATTCAGTCTGTGCCGGCCATCGTCATCAATGAACGTTACCTGATCTCCGGCGGTCAGCCGCCCGAGGCGTTCGAAAGCGCCTTGCGCGGCATCGCCGCTGATCTGTAATCCCCAACCTCCTCCTGTCTTCCATCAGAAAGGCTCAGCCATGAGCAACGAACGGCTGTTCGACAGTTTTGACCTTGGACCGATCACGCTCAAGAACCGGATCGTGATGGCGCCGCTCACCCGCAATCGGGCGCAGCCGGGCTTTGTGCCGGGACCACTCACAGCGGAATATTATGCCCAGCGCGCCACAGCGGGGCTGATCATTGCCGAGGCGACGCAGGTCTCCCAGCAAGGCCAGGGGTATCAGGACACGCCCGGCATCTATTCGGATGCGCAGGTGGAAGGTTGGAAGAGTGTGACACAGGCCGTCCATGCTGCCGGCGGCCGCATCTTCCTTCAGCTCTGGCACGTCGGCCGCATATCCCACACCAAGCTGCAGCCGCAGGGTGGCGCGCCGGTGGCGCCCTCCGCGATCCGCGCCGAGGCCAAGACCTATGTCGACAATGAGTTCGTCGAAACATCGGAGCCCCGCGCGCTGGAGCTCGACGAAATTCCCGGCATCATCGAGGCCTTTCGCAAAGGCGCGGCCAATGCCATCGCGGCTGGCTTCGACGGCGTCGAAGTCCATGGCGCCAATGGCTATCTTCTCGATCAGTTCGCCAAGGATGGCGCCAACAAGCGAAGCGATATCTACGGCGGCTCGATCGAGAACCGTGCCCGGCTGATGCTGGAGGTCGCGGAGGCTGTTGCCGATGAGGTCGGCCCCGAGCGTACCGGCATCCGCATCTCGCCCGTGACGCCGGCGAACGGCATTTCCGACAGCAATCCGCAGCCTCTGTTCGACCACATCGTGAAGGAGCTCGACAGGCTCGGCCTCATCTATCTTCACGTGATCGAAGGGGCGACGGGCGGCCCACGTGATATTGCTCCGTTCGACTATGCCTCGCTGCGGCGCGCCTTCAGCAATGCCTATATGGCCAACAACGGCTACGACCTCGCCAATGCGGCCGAGACCATTGCCTCGGGCGGTGCCGATCTCATCGCCTTCGGCCGGCACTTCATCTCCAATCCGGATCTCGTCGAACGCCTGAAGCGCAAAGCGTCGCTGAACGAGCTCGACAAAGCCACGCTCTATGGCGGCGGCGCCGAGGGCTATACGGATTATCCGGTCATGGCGTGACAGAGGGCCGGCGAACTTAAGATTTTGCCGCCGCCTGTTTCAGTTCACGACCTTCGCGGCCGACACCCGGACAGGTGCCGGCCCGCGCATTGTGATCTTGCCGTTCGCCAGAAAAGGGTGGCCGTGATCTGAACACCGAAAGATCTTCAAGCGCCTTCCGTTGCGTCATAGCAGACAAAGGCGATCTTGTTGCCATCAGGATCGCGGGCATAGGCGACGTAAAATCCATCTCCGTAGTGGGGACGCAGTCCTGGCGCTCCCTCGCTCGTGCCGCCCATCTCAAGCGCCGTCTCATGAAGGGTCTTCACCAGTTCGGCCGTCGGCGTCTTGAAGGCGAGCATCACTCCGTTGCCGACACGTGCGGCCTCGCCATCGAAGGGACGCGTGACGCAAAAGCCAACACCCTGCGCGTCGAGGGCGCCCCAGGACGCCTCATTTTCTCCGGTCCAGCATCGTTCCTGTCCGAGCAGCGCCATTAGTGCGTCATAGAACCGGAGCGCCTTCGGAAGATCATTGGTCCCAAGCATCGCATAAGCAAACATCTCGTCTCCCCCATCTGCGGTTTAACATCGTTGATCGATCGTCAGATAAAATTACTTCGATGGGCGCGGGCGCTTGGCGAACATCGTTCCAACGAAACATGAGCCGAGAGCCAGAGCGATGCCCAAAGCCTGCAAGACAGTCAGAAATTCACCCAGCATCGCCGCGCCGAGCAGGGTGGCGACGATCGGGCTGATCAGGCCGAGAAAGGCGACGTTGGCTCCGAGCCGTGAAATCCCCCGCACCCACAGCCAATAGGCAAGAGCCGTCCCGACCAGAACGAGGTAAGTCATTCCGAGAAGGTTCTGCGGTTCGGGGACGGGCGGCAGCCCCTCCATGGCGAGGGCGACCGGGATGAGAAGCGCACCGCCCAATGTCAGCTGCCAGGCTGCCAGCTGCAGGGCGGTCCCCATGCGACCCCATCGTTCGGTCAGTACCGTGCCGACAGCCATGGAGGCCGATGCGCCGAGAGCGGCAAGCGCGCCCATGAAATCGGGCCGCGCATTCGGATCAAGTACGAGCAGCGCAACGCCGATCATGCCTGCGAAAGCGGCTGCGATCTGGACGGGAGCGGGCCGGCGCGACAGGAGCGGCCAGGCGAGAAAAGTCACGATCAGGGGTTGGGCCGAGCTGAGCGTTGCCGCGATGCCGCCGGGCAGCCGCGAAGCTGAAAAGAACAGCAGAGCGAAGAAAAAACCGATGTTGGCAAAACCGAGCACCGCGAGCGGCAGGAGCTTGTCGCGGGGAGGCAATCCCGCGCCTGCCAGCATGAGAAGGATTCCGGCTGGAAGGGCGCGTAGGGCAGCAACCAGCAGGGGGTGCTCGATCGGCAGTGTCTGAGTGAAAACGATATAGGTCGTGCCCCAGAACACGGGCGCGACCGCCGTCGAAAGCACGGCAAGCAGGGCAGGATTCATATGGCTTTGGGCGTCCTCACGCTTTTGTCACGTCGATCCTATACGCTGAATCGGATTGGCAGCACTCCGTTACAAAGTATTGCAGGGATTCAGGTCTAAGGTGCGGGGCCGTCACGCAGCTGGCGGCGCCTGACGTTTAATTTCTGTCAAACTACAAGGCTACAAGCTGGTCACATGCGTAAGCGTCGGAGACATGTGTGGGCGATGAAATCGAACTGAAGCTGGAGCTGTCGCCTGACGCTGCCGATAAGCTGGAAAGGGCCGGGCTGTTTTCCGCAGAGCCGCGAACCGTTCGGCAAAGGTCGCTCTATTTCGATACACCGGATCACGACCTGTCCAAGGCGGGACTGTCGCTTCGCATCCGCACGGACGGGGAGAAGACGGTACAGACCGTAAAAGCCGACGGCGGAAAGGCCGCGGGATTGTTCGTGCGGCCCGAATGGGAGCAAAGCGTGAAGGGGGACGTGCCGGTTCTCGATAGTTCCACCCCCATCAGAACCCTTTTGGGCGACAAGGCCGACAAGCTCACACCGATCTTCGAGATCATCATCGAACGCCGGGTCTGGGATTTGGAAGACGACGGCACCACGATGGAGATCGCGCTCGACCGGGGGCATGTTGCGGTGCCCGGCGAACGCCAATCGCCCATTTGCGAGGTGGAGCTGGAACAGAAGGCGGGCTCGGCGGCCGCGCTTTTCGCCACGGCCCGCAAGATGAACCTCCATGTGCCGGTGCATCTCAACGTGCTCAGCAAATCGGAGCGCGGCTATCGGCTGCTCGGCCCGGCACCGCGGCACATCAAGGCCGAGGCGATGTCTCTCGATGCCGATATGGATGCGGCGACCGCCTTTCAGCATCTTGCCCGATCGTGCCTGCGCCAGTTCCGCCTGAACGAGACGCTGCTTCTCGAACGGCATGATGCCGAGGTGGTGCATCAGGCGCGCGTCGCTCTGCGGCGACTGCGATCTGCCCTTTCAATTCATAAAGCCATGCTGGCTGACGATCAATCCGATCACCTGCGCGGAGAGCTTCGGTGGCTGGCCGCCAAATTGGGCGAGGTACGAAATCTCGACGTCTTGATCGATCGCGTTCCCAGAAATTCCGTAGAAGGCAAGCTCGAAGGGGCGCGCGCCGAAGCCTATGCTTCCCTTGTCACCACATTGATGGCACAGCGCAGCCGTGACCTCATGATCGACCTCGCCGAGTGGATATCTGCTGGAGGCTGGTTGAAACAGGCCGACGGCGAGGACGTGCGCCATCTGCCGATCAGCCAGTTCGCGGCCGAGGCTCTGGATCGCTTGCGCAAGAAGGTGAAAAAGCTGGGCGCGCATCTGGCGGAAGCGTCAGATGAGGAACGCCATGAACTCAGGAAGGCCGCCAAGAAGCTCCGCTACGCCAGCGAATTTTACGCCTCTCTCTATAAGGGCAAGCGCGAAAAGCGTCGCTACCGGCAGTTCGTCGATGCCCTGAAGCAGCTGCAGGATCATCTCGGAGAACTGAATGATCTCGCGACCGCTCCTGAGGTCCTTGGTGAACTGGGTCTGCACGATGTACCGGCTGCAGCGCTCCTTTTGGCGGGAGAGGGTAGGGACCGGGTTCTCGATGCCGCCGCCGATGGCTACGACGCGCTCGTGGATGCCAAGCGATTCTGGCGCTGATGAGCTGAGGCGCGCATACCCCGTGGTGCGCACCAGCAAAACCGGCTAGAAGCCTCCCGTTGTACAGGAGGCCTTGATGATGGGCGGCGATGTGACAATCGATATTCGGCCTGCGGAGCGGCACCATGTGCCTGCCATCGTCGAGATGCTGGCCGATGATGAGCTGGGGGCGAGCCGCGAAAATACGTCCTCCGAGGGGCTGGCTGACTATGAACGCGCCTTCGATGCAATCGCCGCACATCCCACCAGCACCCTCTATGTCGCCCTCCTCGGAGATCAGGTGGTCGGCACCTTTCAGCTGACGCTGATCCCCGGCATGTCCCAGCGCGGGATGACGCGCGCGGATGTGGAGGCGGTGCGTGTTCACGCTTCGCTACGGGGCAAGGGCCTTGGCGCGCGGCTGATGGCCTTCGCAAGATCCGAAGCGGAGAGACAGGGGGCCGGGATGCTGCAGCTCACCTCCAACAAGGTGCGCGGCGATGCCCATCGCTTTTATGAGCGGCTGGGTTTTGCCCGCAGTCACGAAGGCTTCAAGCTGAAGTTATGATCCGCGCCCGACCGCCCGTCCTGCTGATGCTCCGCCGCTCCCTCGCGGTCGCGCTCACCTATGTCGTCCTGTTGCAGACCGTTCTGACAGGGCTGGTGGGCGCGGCTCATGCCGCGGGTCACATCGGCGGTTCACACGTTCCGCTCGCATTGTGCTCCGGAGCATCTGCCGCGCCTTTGGATGAACCTGCCCACGGCGGCGCCGATTGTCCCTGCGGAGCCATGTGCGCGACGCTCGCCGGGACCATTCCGCCCCCGCCTGCGACGTTTCTGGCGGTTGAACACAGCCCTCGGCTTATCGGCGTAAACGTCGCGGCCTACCAGGGGAGGGGACCGAGCCGTCAGCGATCCGTTACGCCTTTCGCGCCCCGTGCGCCTCCTGCGGGATCGACCGGCACCTGAGCTTTCGATTCCCGTTTTAGAAGGGGCTGATGCCCCCGGAGATGATCCAATGTTTTGCATGTCTCGCCGCGAGCTGGCGCTCGCCTTCGCTGTTCTCGCCATGACCACGAGCGCGGTTTTCGCCCATGGCTATGAGGCCGGCTCGCTCAAGATCGGCCATCCCTGGTCGCGCGCGACCCCCGCCGGCGCCAGGGTGGCCGCCGGTTACCTAACCATCACCAACACCGGTACCGAGCCGGACAGGCTGGTGGGCGGCAGCTTCGAGCGTGCCGGGCGCTTCGAAGTCCACGAGATGAAGGTGACCGACGGCACCATGACCATGCGCGAACTGGCGGGCGGACTGACCATTCCCGCTGGGGATACCGTGACGCTCGCCCCTGGCGGACTGCACATCATGTTCCAGGAATTGAAGAACCGCCTCTCTGAAAACGAGCGGGTCAAAGGCACGCTCGTGTTTGAAAAAGCGGGCACAGTGGAGGTGGAATTTGCCGTAGCGGGCATGGGATCGAAGGGCGGCAAAGCAGCCCAGTCCCACGATCACCACCACAGCCACTGACCAGAAAAAGCGGTGGCTCTCCAAGCCGCCGCTTTTTCAGAAAACGAGTTGATCCCCGAAGGGGTCATTCTGGGGCTGTTCTTCAAAGACATCGCGGTTCGGCCCAACTGATCGTTCGCGTGAAATGCACCTGTCGTCCTTGCCCCTGAGGGGCAGGGTTCCTAGCTTCATGGGCGACGCACCGCGAGTCTCGCGTGCTTTTTCCATCGGAGCTTTCACATGGCGACGCAATCGAAGCCCATCGACCTCTACTTCTGGCCCACGCCCAACGGCTGGAAGATCAGTATCTATCTGGAAGAGGCGGGCGTGCCTTACCAGGTGCACCCCGTGAACATCGGCAAGGGTGATCAGTTCAAGCCGGAGTTCCTCGCCATCTCGCCCAACAACCGCATGCCGGCGATCGTTGATCCGGAAGGGCCGGGCGGCCAGCCGATCTCCATCTTCGAATCGGGCGCGATCCTTCAGTACCTCGGCCGAAAGTTCGGAGCGCTTTATCCGGCCGATGAGCGTGAGCGGGTCGACGTCGAGCAGTGGCTGTTCTGGCAGGTGGGCGGCCTCGGACCCATGGCGGGCCAAACCCACCATTTCCGCAATTATGCCCCTGAGAAGATCCCCTATGCCATCGACCGTTATGTCAACGAGGTGCACCGGCTCTACGGCGTGATGAACAAGCGCCTCGCCGACAGGGACTATCTCGCCGGTGACTATTCCATCGCCGACATCGCCTGCATCGGCTGGGCGAAGGGATGGGAGAAGCAGGGCCAGGACATTTCGGAGTTTCCGAACCTGAAGGCCTGGCTGGACCGCATGCTTGCCAAGCCCGCGGTGCAACGCGGACTGGAGATCGGCGCTGACCTGCGCACCGATCTTGCCACCGACAAGGACGCGCAGAAGGTCCTGTTCAACCAACGGGCGCGCTGAAACCTGTGAGGAGTTGGGCCTGCGCGCCCAGCTCCTCATCAACCTTGCGGCAGCTGCCCCAAGGCCAAAGGCAGTCTGCTACGGATCCTTTCGGAAGTTATGGTTGGTGAAGTCTTACCTGAAACGAAAAGTGCTCCTGCGGACGAAATCGAATAATTGTTGAAGATGCAGGGTCAGAATAGGTAAGCAAAAAGATAAATTTACCGGGCATTTGATCTTTGTTTTCGCCTTATTAAGGCAAGTTTTTAAGAGGGCGTTCAAGGCGCTGCGGCAAGCTGATGCCGGATCAGGAGAGATGATCCGCCAGCCGCAGGACGCGGTGCAAATGATAGGGGGATGAAAATGGCCCGCTTTGATGTTCTGTCCACTGAGAGTGCTGCCATTGGCGGTATGGTCGCCGGCAGCGACATGTATATTCGTCTCGGCCTGATGTATTCGAGCGGCCGTTCGGTCCCGCTTGATCGGGTCGCCGCCCATATGTGGTTCAACATCGCGGCGCTGAAGGGCGAACGCGACGCTGCTCGCATGCGGCGCGAGCTGTCCGAAGAGATGGCGCCGGAAGAGGTCGCCGCGGCCCAGCGCGCCGCCCGGGAATGGCTGACGACCCACTGACCGTCAGTTCTGCCGGCGTGCCCATGTCTGGATGATGGCTTCAAGCGCCGCCAGCCCGTCGGTCAACGCGGCAGGTCCCGGCTGCAGGATGATGGTGGACTTCACCTCGTGAAGTTCGCCGTCACGGACGGCGGGGATGTCATGAAAACCGGTTCTGCTCGCGACACGCGCGGGCACGAATTTCTTGCCGCACCATGAGCCGATCACGATATCGGGCTTCGCCGCGACCACATCCTCAAGGCCGATGATGCGGTCCTTCGCGCTTTTTTGTGTGGCAAGATCGGCGAACACGTCGTCGCCACCAGCGATGGTGATCAGCTCCGACACCCAGCCGATGCCCGAGATCATGGGCTCGTCCCACTCCTCGAAATAAACACGAGGCCGGCGGGGCAGGGCAGCCGCCCGCATCTTCCCAGCTTCCAGCTTCGCTGCGAGCTCTTCGGCGAGCGCATCGGCTGCGGAACCGGCATCAACGAGCCGCCCGAGGGTGCGGATCATGGCAAGGATGCCGGCAATGTCGCGCTGGTTGAAGGCGTGCACCGCGACGCCTTCCCTGATCAGGGCCGCGACGATATCTGCCTGCAGATCCGAGAATGTCAGGACAAGGTCCGGCTCCAGAGCGAGGATCTTCGGGATATCCGCCGATATGAACGCCGCAACGCGCGGCTTCTCACGCCGGACGCGCGGCGGGCGCACCGCATAGCCGGACACGCCGACGATCCTTGGATCCTCGCCCAGGAGATAGAGCGTTTCGACGGTTTCTTCGGTCAGGCAGACGATTCGGTTTGGCGGAAACATGCGGGGAAGATAGCGGAAGTCACGCGCAATGCCTTGACCATTCCCGCCGATCTCGGCATAGCTTGCCGCGCCGGAGACGTGGCCGAGAGGCTGAAGGCACTCGTTTGCTAAATGAGCAGACCCCCAAAAGGGTCTCGAGGGTTCGAATCCCTCCGTCTCCGCCACTTCAGTCCGCCTCTGGGCACGCCAATCGCCGCCGATTGCCGCACTTGGCCGCCCGCGAGCGTCCTCAGCAGT